>CAVXVN010000027.1:0-6404 GCA_963765265.1 uncultured Bacillaceae bacterium | reverse complement strand
ATCTATCCTCTAACATGATGTTCCGATTTCATTTGTTAAATCCACTACGGTAAGAGAAACCGTTTATCCCCCAAATTTCTTTCTATATCCGCATTTCCTACACATTTCTTCAACAGCCTCTCGTCTGGAAAATCCATCGAAAAGGTTATTTGCTCTCTCTCCCTCTACAATATCAGAAAAGGGCGTGCTATTAATATTTCCTAAATCAATTACACCTTCACCATCCAGACAACAAGGGACGACCGTTCCGTCGACAAGAATGGCTGCTTGACTGCGAAGCGCATGACAAAATCCTTTTCCATCATCCTCTGGTGCCTGTAAACTTGGCCACTGAACTTCATGATCCTGGTTAATATAGATTCGATTCGCAACTTTAATTCCGCTACCTGGTACTACTTTTTCTTCAATCCTGTAATCTAGGTTATACTCTTTCTCCAAAATTTCTAAAGTTTCTCGGTTTCTACTCCTTTCTGCATTTGTCGCATTATCTTGATCAAGATTCCATAATCGAAACGATATGATGACCTTATGCTTCAGCAGCTTCTCGAACAAACGAAAGAATATTAGACAAGTATTCTTCCCGATTCGTAGACCCTTCATGTCCATCAAAACTATGAAGCGAAAAGTTCATCTGTCGCAGTGCTGGTTTCCCTAATAGTTTATCTCTATTTTTCTTTATGAGTGTCCCGTTTGTTGTTATATTCACCTTAAATCCCTTGGCATGGCTGGCATCCAGCAATTCATCGATTCTAGGATGGAGAAGTGGCTCCCCTTTGACATGTAGGTAAATATATTTCGAATGTGGTTTGATTTGATCTAGTCTATTATTAAACTCATCTAGTTTGATTAACTTTCGCCGCTCGACTCGTTGGAGGACAGAAGCTACAAGCGAGGTTACACACACTTGTAATTTCGATATATACTTTTTTGAATGTTTTCAAGGTTTGTTCACCATTCCAGTTCTTTTTTAATAAATAATTCTACTTATTTTAACAGAATTTTATCGTTTAAAGTAAAAAAAGAACAAACTTATCTTCCATTGAAAAAAGACAGTGGTTCCAGCTCATCTGCCCTGAATAAAATGTTCGTTCTTATTTAAACTGTGCTAATTTTCCTTCTTTAAAATCCACTTTTGATCGTGATTTTGTTATTTTTAAATTGGATTAATTCCCTGCCATCCAATTGGATGAATACAAAAGGATTATTTTGATTTATCATACTAATGGATTGACACTTCACAATATTTATCAATAGGATGGTTTGTCGTGTTATCTTTTTAGAATAATAAGTAATAAAGGAGAATTTAGCTTATGTTAAAAATTATTTTTCCATTGCTTGCGCTAATCGGAGGAATGGCACTAGCAACGCAAGGTCAAATTAATGGCGGATTAGGAAAGAAAGTCGGTGTGTTTGAAGGTTCATTTATTAGTTTTTCAGTGGGAACATTAGCACTTTTATTTATTTTACTTTTTTTCGGAACTGGTAATATTTCAGCTCTTTCCACCGTTCCAAAATGGCAATTAACGGGTGGGCTATTAGGAGCCTTTTATGTGGTGGTTCAGGTTATTGTTGTTCCTAAGATCGGGGTTTCTGCCTCTTTAATGGCTGTCATCGTAGGACAGATCATTCTTGGTGCTGTCATTGACCATTTTGGCTTTTTTGGTGGCAATCGTTTTCCAATTGATAGACAGAAAATGATCGCTATTCTTTTGCTGTTATTTTCATTGTACTTATATAATAGAAAATAAAGTAAGGGACAACATTAAATGTTGCTGAATTGTTGCTCTTATTGAAAGGTATTTCATCTATTAATCAATGTATTTTAATTTAAGATCACTCCACCCACTTTTTCTATAAAGAAAAGAACGGCAAAAAAATTCAGGATAACAACGAATCATCGTTAACCTGAATTTTTTTTAGGACTGGACACGTGATTTACACCCTTCTCAGTTCACGTGATTCTTTAAGAATACAATTCTCTGTTTTATATATTTGTGGCTTGAGCAAAATCCTTCCTTTGTACTTCTTCTTTTTTTGCGGCTAAAAATATGGACGATTGTATAATGAGTAAAGCAAATACAAGCCATCCTAAAACCTGAAGAAAATGAGTCTGAAATACCAAAGAGCGACCCGATGATGCATATTGATCTACTAATTTCATCGTGAAAAAATAAAACATTCCAAATGTGAAATTTCTTGACCACTGTGAAATGTGATAAGTAAAAATACCTTTCTTCCATCCATACTCTTTCATTCTTTTTATGACCCTAATGACTTCGATTATTTCTACGGTAACGAACAAACTGAAGGCTATATACCATACATTTATTAATGAAGAAAAAGTAAAATACCCCGACAGTGTCATAGATAAACCAGTTATCGAAACGGCGCCATGGATAATACAATCCGTATTTTTCCATTCATGAATGTTGAAAAAATTTGAAGAAAAACGGATGATTAGTAAGATGAAGGAAAACAAGTAAAAGATCATACCTAACATGATAAGTGCAATAACGAGAACCGGTTCGATATTGGTTTTATAGATATTTAGAATTAAACATACAATGGATTGCGTACTAACGGTCGAGAGTAAAAGAATACCATGAGTATCTTTTATATACCCTCTTAAGATAATTGCTCTTAGTTGCTTTATACAAAAAACGATAAAGAGTCCCCAAAGGATTAAATTTATAAATAATAGTACTTTGACAAATGGAAGAAATGAAGGAAAACGATCTAAGATTAAAGTCCCCATAACAGAGGATGATGCAATCCATGTTCCTGCACCAAAACTTTTAATTGGGAATTGAATTAGGGTTTGTATATATTCACTTATAAATAAAGATCTAAAAAAGGACAAAAGCATAAAAAGCCAAACAAACATGATCATACATGTAAATATAAATCCTAAATGATCGTCTATAAATGAAAATTGTTTAATAGCCCCAAGTAAAAAGATACCCATTGCCATAATAAAAGCACCTGCAGAAATATCAATTGATTTATTTGAAATGAATCTCTCTAATACGCTTTTCTTTATTATTTTCTTGATCATAAACTGAATTTTTACACCTTCCTATCTATAACGAAACGGAAACTATTTAACTATAACTTAATTATAATAGAATTTATTATCAAAACAAGGTATACAACATGCTAACATCCTAATCAACCCCAAATGATCGTATTGAAAAAGCTATTCAAACATAGTCTTTTGTCAGAAATATCATTAAATTGTTTCTTAAAATTATTTTAGAGAAAAGATAATATTTTCCTTTTTATGATTTTAAGATATTATTTATATAAAACGTGTTCAGCCCTAACGCTATCGGACTATTTTGACGATGTATTTTTGTTCAATCATTAATCTTTTTCATTTCCAATAAATGTGCTCACTACTTCGTTTTCACCTAAGATTTTGAAATGTGGTTTTTCTTTTATTTTTGTTTCATGGAGAATGATAGAACTTTATGTTTTTTTAGAGATAAATATAAAGCAACATATATTGGAGGAAAGTTTATGAACGGGCAGTACTTTAAGGAGTTTTTTAAAAAATCACCTAACGCCTATTCCTATCACAGGAAAATAGTAGACGAACAAGGAATTCCTTATGACTATGAATTTTTAGCAATCAACGAGGCCTATGAAAAAATAATGGGTGTTAAATCTCACGATGTAATAAATAAAAGATTTTATGAAGTATTCCCAACAGGTTGGGAAGGTGAATCGCAATGGAAGAAAACCTTCAATGAAGCAATCCGGAATCAAACGAGCACTCATTTTGATATGCATCATGTTTCAATACAAAAAAGGATTCGAGTCACAGTATTTCCTTTAGATGGGGATATTTTTGCTTGTATATATAATGATGTAACAAGGGAATATATGCTGGACAATGAAATTCAAGGAATTCTAACCGTGAATCCTGATATGCTCTGTGTTGCCAATACAGATGGAGAGTTCATTAAAGTCAATCAAAAATTCGAACAGGTACTGGGCTATACGGTTGATGAACTTGAAGGCGAAAGCTTTGTTTCACTCGTGCATCCAGATGATATCCCTTCTACTTTGAATGTCGTTAAAGATCTAGAAGAACAAAAGTCTATCAGAAGTTTTATCAACAGAATTCGCTGCAAGGGCGGTTCTTACAGGTTTTTTGAATGGCGTTCCCAGCCAAACGGGAAATTTATATATGCCTCTGCAAGAGATATTACTGAAAAGCGCTTGAAGGAAATGAATCTGATCCAATTGACTGAAGAATTGCAAAAACAAAACGAATCGTTGGAAACGCTTGCTGTTACAGATGAATTAACTGGTCTTTATAATCGGCATTATATAGATATAAAGGTAGAAGAGGAAATGAACTATTCAGATTGTCAGAACACCCCCCTTTCCTTGATCATTTTAGACTTGGATCATTTTAAACAAGTTAATGACATATGGGGTCATCCTGTTGGAGACGAGGTGCTGAAAAAGACTGCAGATTTGACACAAAGTATAGTACGAAAATCAGATATTTTTGCTCGATTTGGTGGTGAAGAATTTGTTATTTTCATGCCAAAGACCGACATTCATGTTGCACTAGTTGTTGCGGAAAAGATTCGTCAAGCAATGGAAAAGACTCACTATCCCCTTGTTGGTGAAATAACTGCAAGTTTCGGTGTAGCTGCAAGAATGCAAAATGAAACATTTTACAATTGGTACAAACGAGCAGACGAAGCCTTGTATTCAGCTAAAAAAGGCGGCCGAAATCTAGTAATTTGCTCGAATCAGAAAGAAGACGTTTCCGTTGCGTCTGTAAATCTAAGTTGGAAATGCGATTGGGAAAGTGGGCATAAACAGATTGATGAGCAACATCAGGAACTCGTAAAACAAGGTGATCTTCTTATTCAGATGTCTCTTTCCAATGCCGGATATGAAAAAATATTGCATCAGTTGGAAATCGTATTAAATCATATCGTAGAACATTTTAAATCTGAAGAACAGATTTTGATGGATATTGGGTACCCTGATTATGAAACACACGCCACCATTCATAAAAATTTAGTTCAACAAGCCTTAAGGCTCAAAGAAAACTATCAGAATGGAGAACTCAAATCATCTGCCTTCTTCTCATTTATCGTTGATGAAATCATTATTGGACATATGATCGAGATGGATAAGGAATTTTTCCCTTATATTCCAAATTCAAAAAAAGTTGCCTGCTCCCTAATGAAATAATCTCCTATGCATTGGGGAATGAGACCATCCATTCAGTATGGTAGTTGATATCGAAAAAATCCCAAATAACACACCATAATAGGGAATATTTGGGATTTTTTGATTTGAACCATTATCAACCTCTCTTATTTTCCCATAGCCTCTGAAAGTATATACGTAAAGAATTTTTCAATTTCCTTTACGATCCTTTCTTTCTCTTCACTAACATGAATTCCCATATGATGGGTATTAAAACCCATTTCTTATCTTCACAAAAATCATGAATATATCGATACCATTTAAGGAAAGCTTTTATATGTGTTTAACATCTTTTTTGAAAATAATAATGAAATTGAGTGAACAAAATGCGAAAAAAAAGTATGACAGCTCTTCTTTTATCTATGGCCCTCATCCTTAACTGTTCAAATGTTTTTGCTAAAGATGGCGGTGTAGGGCTTCAAATTGAAATGCTTCCATGGGAAAAAGTGTATAAGATTTTACCGAAGTACAGTAAATTTACCGTGTTGGATGTGGAAACTGGGGAAATGTTCCATGTACAAAGACGGGCAGGAAGTCGCCATGCGGATGTTCAGCCGTTAACGCCAAAAGATACGAGTACCATGAAAAAGATATATGGTGGAAAATGGAGCTGGAAACGTAGAGCAATTATTGTGATTCACGATAATCAATGGATTGCAGCTTCCATGCACGGAATGCCACATGGCGCAGGTGCATTGAAGAATAATTTCCCTGGTCATTTTTGCATCCATTTTTACGGAAGCCAGACCCACCGCACAAACTCTATGGATTTATCACACAAATTAATGATTTTAAAAGCTGCAGGTAAGCTTCAAGAATATGTTGCAGGTGCTGATCCATTTGAACTCATTCGCGCCTATGTAGCTGGATTTAAACAGCAGGATTCATTAATTATCTCGGCGATTTCCCTTCAGCCTATAGACTGGGCAAAGAAAACTCACTATGTTGAAAATATAAATTTAAATCGTATGACCGTTCTCCCTTTTAATGACTATGCAAATGCAATAAACCTTACAGTACCCGTTGAAATCGAATGGATCGACCAACAATCAAATAGAAAATACTTTAAAGGGAACATTCACTTATACCGTCTATCCCCCATAGACCCATGGAAAATAGATAGCAACCGCTTTTTAAAAGAGTTGTGAAACAGAGGGACGGTTCTT
>CAVXVN010000026.1:0-12886 GCA_963765265.1 uncultured Bacillaceae bacterium | reverse complement strand
CATTTCTTTTTACCTCCAAATATAAAATTTTTATAATAAATAAAAGAATATAACCAATACTATAACGCTTTCATTTATACCACTATCAAATACGCCTTGGCGTATTTGCACCCAGATAATACCTGAGCTTGCTCGATAATAAAACCGTTTAAATGACACGTGTTAGATGTTTATTCCAAAAGTATTCCACTTGGTTTATACACCTCATTTAAATGAAAATGTATTCGCTTTCTTTATATACTAGTATACTAGCATATATTATTTCGTATGCCAAGAAAAAAATGATACCGTTACCAAAGTTGTTAAATTCACTTTTTTCTATTTATTTTGAAACCAACTATAATTACGTTGGAAAAGTTGAGATTTGCCCGTCCGCTTGTAAATGACAATGAATAGTTGGAGAATTTCATTTTATCTGCAAGAGGCTGTTTTAAATCAAACAGCCTCTTGCTTCTTCTTATTAAAGTCTAGTTTGCCATTTATTACACCAAACATTTTCGTTCGGTGTTCCTTTGAATTCTGATTCACCCATCATTTTATCAATCGTTTGGCTGATTGTAATGCGATCATTATGGTAAGCATTAATATATGCCTTCACCATTGGTACATCTGTTAAATGCGTTGTAAAGTTTAACGAAACGAATACAGTTGGTACCTCTTGTACATACCATGGTACTTCGTTGCTCATGGCCGTTTTCCATTTAATACGGTAGTTGTTTTCAGCACCATAGCCAATAACATCAGCAAAGATTAGAGCAGCATCTACTTCCTCACGATATTTTAACGTAGGACCTTTCACACGTGTTGTACCGTCGTTAACCGTCACTTCAAATCCGCGTTTTTCTAATTCCTCAACGATAATTTGTTGAACATCTGAGTTTGCTGCTTGAATGCCGCCTTTTTCTCCTTCTAAAAAGTAAAGACGAATACGTTTATGTGTTTCCGGACGAATAGGAAGCTGGTCAAAAGTGTTTTTAACTAAAGTAATTCCTTTGTCAGCAGCTTGCTTAGCGCGTTCGATATGATCTTCACAGCCGACTACTTTCAGGTCTTCTTGTGTACGCACTAATGTACCTTCTTTTTGTGACCTGTGTAGGCCAATCGCAGCTTTCACACCTAAAATTCTTTCTAAAGCATCTTGAAGACGTTCTTCTGTGATGACACCGTTTTTGTATCCATTCATCATGAAGCCATAATCTTCATCGATATTGTTAAAGAACAAGAACATATCACAGCCAGCTGCGATTGATTGTGGAACATAATCTTCACGACGCATCGCTGAAGTCATACCTAACATATGAGTTGCATCTGTTAAAACTAAGCCATTAAAGCCTAATTTATCTTTTAATAAACCGTTGATTAATTCTGGGGCTAACGTTGCTGGTAAGATATCTTTATCTTCTAATCCTGGAACTAGTGCTTTTTGGTATGCAGGTAGATGCAATGTGACCGGCCATAATGGACATAACACCGTTTTCAATGTGGTTGCGGTATACTTTACCAAATGATTCTTCCCACTCTTCAACAGATAATTCATTTACACCTAATACTAAGTGTTGATCGCGTTCTTCTGTACCGTCACCAGGCCAGTGTTTAATACATGAAGCCACATTGCTTTCTGCTAAACCTCTTAAATAGGCATTTGTATGTTTAATAACAGGTTCTGCGGTTGTACCGTATGCACGAGTGTTAACAATGGTATTTCTCCAGTTTTTAAGGATATCCACACATGGGTCAAAGTTCCAATTAACCCCTAGAGCCTGCTCTTCACGGCCGCTTACATAACCGGCATCAAATGATACTTGTTCGTCTCCTGAAGCTTCACACATGGCAGCAGATGCCACATATGTACCATCGTTACATGCGCCATTACCGCCTGCATCACAGTTCGCTGCTATTAATAATGGGATTTTTGAAGAAGATTGTAATTCATTAAGCAGATTCTGTACTTTTTCTGCTGATCCACCTTTGTAACGGGCACCACCAATATGGTATTTTTCAAGGAGTTGTTGGTTTGTTAAGTTATTTCCACTATATTCATCCGTGACCAAAGAAGAATAAATTAATGAATAATTGACCAATTTTTTCTTCAATGCTCATTCCTGAAATTGTATCCTTTACCCATGTAATTTCATCATCACTTAAATTATAAGGTTTTGCTTTTAAGTCTACCTTTACCATTAAATAATCCTCCTAACTATCAATTATTATTTCTTTACCGCTTTCCAAATTAGCATTTTCTAAAAATAAACCGCTTTCATTTATCCATTTCATGAAGTCTAATCTATTCTCTAAAAATGCAAAAAGTGTATCCTTATTCATATACTAGTATTCTAGCATATTTTATTAAGTATTGACTAGTATTTTGAAAACGGTAACAAAAAGTTCAATTTTAATATTACCTTTGAAGATCCCGTATTTATTAACCATAAAATAGTTACTTTTTGAATTGAAAAAGGCTGTTGCAATAACAGCCTCTTCATTGTTCTTTATTTTATAGTCTAGTTTGCCATTTATTACACCAAACATTTTCGTTCGGTGTTCCTTTGAATTCTGATTCACCCATGAGTTTGTCAATTACTGACGTGATCGTGATTTCATCATCTTTGTATGCGTTAATATATGCTTTTACCATTGGTACGTCAGTTAAATGGGTTGTGAAGTTTAATGAGACGAATACAGTTGGTACTTCTTGTACATACCAAGGTACTTCGTTACTCATCGCTGTTTTCCATTTAATACGGTAGTTGTTTTCTGCACCATAACCAACAACATCTGCAAATATAAGGGCTGCATCTACTTCTTCACGGTATTTTAAAGTAGGACCTTTCACACGAGTGCTTCCATCATTAACCGTCACTTCAAAACCACGACGTTCTAGTTCTGAAACGATGAATTTTAACGTTTGTATCGTTTGCTTCGTAAATACCGCCTACTTCTCCTTCTAAGAAATAAAGACGAATACGTTTATGTGTTTCTGGACGAATTGGAAGTTGATCAAACGTATTTTTAACTAATGTAATCCCTTTATCAGCAGCTTGTTTCGCACGTTCGATATGATCTTCACAGCCAACTACTTTTAGATCTTCCTTCGTGCGTAATAATGTGCCTTCTTTTTGTGCTTTGTGTAGACCAATTGTAGCTTTCAAGCCTAAGATTCTTTCTAATGCATCTTGAAGACGTTCTTCTGTGATGACACCATTTTTATATCCGTTCATCATGAATCCGTAATCTTCTTCGATATTGTTGAAGAATAAGAACATATCGCAACCAGCTGCGATCGATTGTGGTACATAATCTTCACGGCGCATAGCAGATGTCATTCCTAACATATGAGTAGCATCTGTTAAAACTAAACCGTTGAAGCCTAATTTTCCTTTTAATAAACCGTTAAGTAATTCAGGTGCTAATGTTGCTGGTAAGATATCTTTATCTTCTAAACCTGGTACCAAAGCCTTTTGATATTCAGGTAATGCAATATGACCAGCCATCATAGAATGAACACCATTGTCAATGTGATTGCGGTATACTTGACCGAATGATTCTTCCCACTCGTCAACAGATAACTCATTCACACCTAAAACTAAATGTTGGTCACGTTCTTCTGTACCATCACCAGGCCAGTGCTTAATACATACACCGATATTGCTTTCTGTTAACCCTTTGATATAAGAGTTTGTATGTTTAATGACTGTTTCGGCATTTGTACCATAAGCACGAGTGTTAACAATTGTATTTCTCCAGTTTTTCAAAATATCTACACATGGATCAAAGTTCCAGTTTACACCAATGGCATGTTCTTCACGGCCACTTACATAACCAGCATCAAAAGATACTTGCTCATCTCCTGAAGCTTCACACATAGCAGCTGCTGCAACGTAAGTACCATCGTTCATTGCACCGTTACCACCTGCATCACAGTTTGCTGCTACTAATAATGGAATTTTTGAATCCGTTTGTAATTCATTGATTAAATCTTGAACTTGGTCTGAAGTACCACCTTGGTAACGTGCTCCACCGATGTGGAATTTTTCAAGAAGTTGTTGGTTTGTTAAAGTTATTTCCACTAAACTTATCTTCACCAAAGAAAAATAAGTTAATAAATAATTGACCGATTTTTTCTTCATCTGACATACCAGAAATCGTATCTTTTACCCATTTAATATCTTCATCAGATAAATTATATGGTTTTGCTTTTAAATCAACTTTTGGCATTGTGATATTTTGAGCGATTTTTATGTTTCATTTTGTATACCTCCAGCTATCTTATTTTAAATTTGCATTAAATTCTTCGATCAATTGTTGTTGGTATTCACCTTCAAAGCTTCCATCAATAAATTTACCTAATGCTTCATTTTGGAAACGATCCCAAGAGAATTTTTCTTTTCCAACAAGAATTGGATAATAGAATACACCGTTTTTCTTAGCTGCATCTAAATCTCCAGGTGCATCTCCCACCATTAATACATGTGTATTGTCAAAACCGAATTTTTTCATTTCTTCGATACAATAGGCTTTTGTTCCAGCTTCTTGACCAAGCATCACATCAACATGCGGAGCAAGTTCATGTCTTGTCCATTCATCTAAAACCGCTGCACCGTTTGCTGAAGAAACAATTGCTACATTGGCTACATTATTGAGCAGCTTCTAAGCCTTCTTTCGCACCTTCAACATGGCTTGTCATTGCCAGCTAGTTTTTCTTCAATCGCATGGTTAACTGCATGGCTCCATGTCAAGCGCTTTCTTTAATTGCTCATCATTTGTTTTCTCGATTTCTCTTTCTAGAGAAGGAGCTGATAATTCTGTAGTTGTTTCTGCCCATTTTTTAAAAGAAGAGATATCCGGCATTTCAATTCCTTCTTTTTCTAAAGCTTCAAATGTTGTGACAACACCTTTAAAGCGATTGATACCTCTTGTTTTGTGTATAAAGATTGATATCATTCCATACTTTAAGAAAACGATCTTTAATATGATGAAGATCCCAAGTATTTACAGCCTCTGGACCAAATGCCTCTATGTGTTTTACATCCATCGTATCCATGGCGCAGCCGTCAGAGTCTACACATACTAAAAAGTCTTTTGTTTTCTGAAAATCCGTGATTTTATCTTTCATCTGTTAAGCACCTCTTTAAATGGCTATGTATTTTGTCCTTCTTCTATCTTTCGAAAAAACGAAGAAGATTATCCAAAAAATGTTATTTATTCCTTACATAAATGAAAGGCTGCCAATCCAAACAAATGGACTAACAACCTTCATTCTGATTAAAAGCGTAAAAATTAAACTCCTGTATAAGAAGAGAATCCACCATCGATTGGAAGAACAACACCTGTTACAAAGCTTGCTGCTTCTTCACTAGCTAAGAATAGAATTCCGCCGATCAATTCTTCTGGCTCACCAAATCTTTCCATTGGTGTGCTGCCAATGATTTTACCTGTTCTTGCTGTTGGAGTGCCATCTTCATTAAATAATAATTTTTCATTTTGTTTTGTTACTAAAAATCCTGGTGCAATCGCATTAACACGAATACCTGTTTTAGCAAAGTAAGTAGCTAACCATTGTGTAAAGTTACTGACAGCTGCTTTTGCTCCACTGTATGCAGGGATTTTTGTTAATGGTGTATAAGCATTCATAGAAGATACATTAATAATGTTAGCACCTTTTTTACCAATCATATCTTTAGCAAATACTTGTGAAGGAAGTAATGTTCCTAAGAAGTTTAAGTCAAATACGAAACCAACACCTTTAGGATCTAGATCAAAGAATGTTTTTAATTCTGGATTGTTTTTTACTTCTTCTGCATTATAGAATTCGTCATCAGTTGATCCTTTAGGATTGTTTCCGCCTGCACCATTTAGAAGAATGTCACATGTACCAAGTTCTTTATCAATGATTTCTTTTGCTTTTTCAAGTGCTTCTTTATCTAAGAACGTTTGCAGCAACACCGATTGCTTTTCCGCCTGCTTGCATTAATTTCGTTGCTACTTTATCAGCTGGTTCTTGGTTAAGATCGATAATCGCTACTTTTGCTCCACATTCTGCTAAAGCTTTTGCAAAATAAGATCCTAATACACCGCCACCGCCTGTTACTACAGCGACTTTACCTGTTAAATCTACTTTAAATGGTACTGTCATTTTTATTTCCTCCTCTGAATTATTTATTTATTTTTTCTGATTTTTTTGTTCTGCTTCCCATAAACCGTATAAGTATGTAGCACCTAATGCACGGTCATATAAACCGTAACCAGGTTTTCCTGTTTCTCCCCAAATCATTCGTCCGTGGTCAGGACGAATTGGACCTGTGTAATTAGAAATCTGCCATTGCACGAATGACTTCATACATATCAATTGAACCGTATTCAGATACGATGAGCAGATTCTTCAAATGATTTTCCGCCTGTAAGCTTGATGTTTCGCGCATGAACAAAGTTTACGCGGCCTTTTTCAAGGAAATAACGAAGCATTTCAGGGAAATCATTGCTTGGTTCAGCACCTAATGAACCACTGCACATTGTAAGTCCATTATTTGGACTGTCATATAAGTTGATAAATCTTTCAAGATTTTCTTTGTTTGTAATAATACGTGGTAATCCAAAGATATCGTATGGTGGATCATCTGGGTGGATTGCCATTTTAACGCCAGCTTCTTCTGCAACAGGCATAATTTCTTTAATGAAATACTCTAGGTTTTCCCAAAGCTTTTCATGATCTACATTTTTGTAGTGATCAAATAATGTTTGTAAATCTTCTTTATGTGTAGCTGCTATCCCAACCTGGAAGAGATAATTCACCTCTTAGTGGATCCATTTTCTTAATATCTTCTTCTTCAAAAATAAGAGCTGTTGAACCATCTGGAAGACGGTATTCTAAATCAGAACGTGTCCAGTCAAAGATAGGCATGAAGTTATAGCATACACAATCGGAATACCTGCTTTTCCAAGTTACGTAAAGTTTCTTTATAGTTTTCAATATATTTATCACGAGTTGGTAAGACCAATTTTAATATCTTCATGAACAGGAACACTTTCAATAACTGAAATGTGCATACCTGCATCTTCAACTGTTTTCTTTAATTCCTCGATTTTTTCTAACGGCCAAGCTTCTCCAACAGGGATATCATAAATTGCTGTTACAATTCCTTTCATGCCTGGAATTTGACGGATATATTCTAGTGGGATGGAATCTGTTTTACCATACCAACGGAAACTCATTTCCATGTTCTTTTCCTCCTTTTATTTGGCTTTGTTAGACAATCATGTTTAACAAGCCCTTTAATCTAATTCAATACTAAAGTAGTTTTTCGCATTGTTAAAACAAATATTCTCAATTAACGGTTTTAATAAATCAGGTTCGTTTGGAATTTCTCCATCTTCCACCCATGTTCCAACTAAGTCACAAAGGATGCGACGGAAATATTCATGACGACTATATGAAATAAAGCTGCGTGAATCTGTTAGCATTCCAACAAAATGTGAAAGAAGACCTTGATCAGCTAAAGATGACATTTGGCGGATCATTCCTGGTTTTGTATCATTAAACCACCAACCAGAACCAAATTGAATCTTACCTGCCACACCTGCTTCAGTTTGGAAGTTAGCGATTGTACTCGCAATCAAATCATTATAAGTAGGGTTTAGGTTATAAAGGATTGTTTTTGGCAAACTATCTTCTTGTTCAAAAGCATTTAACAGTGCATTCAATGGTGCTGCTACTCCAGCTTGGTCATTGATCGAATCAATTCCAGAATCTGGACCTAGTTTCTTAAACATTTTCGTATTATTATTACGAATAGCACCAAAATGTATTTGCATTGCCCAATCTCTCTTTTTGTAGCATTTTGCAAGAAAGACTAGTGCGGCTGTTTTAAATTTATTTTCATCTACAAGACTTACCTGTTCTCCATTACGTCCTGCTTGGAAAATTTGCTCTAGTTCATTTTCTTCATAAGAAGCAAATGGGATTTCTCCTAAACCATGATCCGAAATTCGTCCGCCTCTTTCATGGAAGTATTGGACTCTTTCTTCAAGAGCTTGTACATATTCGGTAAAAGATGTTATAGATTTATTCGTTACCTTTTCGAGTTGTTTTACGAAAGGAACGAACGTATCTTTATTAATTTCTACTCCTTTATCCGGACGGAATGTTGGGAGTACTTTTACATCAAAGTTCTCAATGTTTTTAATTTGTTCATGATAGTATAAATCATCGGTCGGATCATCTGTTGTACAGATTACCTTTACATTTGAGCGTTTGATTAATCCTTGTACAGAATAATCATCTTGTTGCAATAATTCATTGCAACGATCCCAAATACTTTCCCAATTTTTTTCACTTAACAACTCTTCAATTCCAAAGTAATTTTTCAACTCTAGATGTGTCCAATGATACAATGGATTTCCTAAAGTATAAGGAACTGTTTTTGCCCATGCAGCGAACTTTTCTTTGTCGCTTGCATCACCGGTAATGTACTTCTCGTCAATACCGTGAGTTCTCATGCCTCTCCATTTGTAATGATCGCCTTCTAACCAAAGTTCTGTAATCGTGTTGAACTTTCGATTTTCAGCAATATCTTTTGGAGATAAGTGGCAATGGTAATCATAAATAGGCATATTTTTTGCATACTGATGATATAAATCAACGGCTGTTTGCGTTTTCAGTATGAAGTTATCATGTATGAATGCTCCCATTTTACATTCTTCCTTCCTATTACTTCCCTTGAATAGAAGCGATTTTGTCCATAAATTCGCGTGCTACTGCTTCAACAGAACTATAATCTCCGTTAGAAACACCCTTTGTTAAGGCACTTCCCATTCCAACTGCAAATGCACCATTGCTGATCCATTTGTCAACGTTATCAATACTTACTCCACCAGATGGCATTAATTTCACATGTGGAATTGGTCCTGCTACATCTTTCATGAAAGAAGGTCCCATTTGACTACCAGGGAATAGTTTTACAACATCTGAACCATAAGTAATCGCTTGTAAAATTTCTGTTACAGTTCCACATCCTGGTAAATAAGGAACGGCATAACGATTACACATAAGTGAAATTTCTTTATCAAAATGAGGACTTACGATGTAACGTGCACCCTTCATAATTGCAATTCTTGCTGTATCAGCATCTAAAACGGTACCTGCTCCAACAATCATTTGGCTTTCTCCTAAACGAGACAACTCATAGATCGCTTCTTCAGCTCCCGGTGTTGAGAAAGTCACTTCAAGTGAGCGAATTCCTCCCTTGAATGCATGTTTTGAAATCTCTACTGCATCTTCTTTATCTTTCCCACGAATAACTGCAACCGCATACCCTTTGTGCATTTCATTTAAAACTTCGAATTTTTGTAACATAGTAAGTCACCTCATATTTTCGAATAATAAAGCTAAATTTTTGATCCTATTTCATGCCTTTTCCAGTTTAAAAAATACTTTCTTTAGCAATGTCTTAATCTTTAGTTATGGTGTATAAAACTTTCAAAACTATACACCTAACTTTTCTTCATACGAAAGCAAGAGAAACAAAAGCCTCTCTTGCTTATGAAGTTTTTAAGTGGATTTCTTAATCGCTTCGATTAGAGCATTCATTATTACTGATATCTTTGCGTTTCCTAAATTACTTGCTGATTCTTAATTGTTTTCTATGTATGTATCTCTAGTTGTAAATCTAGGAAACGCTTTAATCTTTGTATACTTGTATACTAGCATACGGTAAATAAGTTTTCAATGGATAAAATGGATTTTCCTACTAATAAATACAAGATTGTTTCAATTTAGTGAATACTTTTGATTAGAGTGATTGAAAAACTAGTAAAATAAAAAAACCGTATTCCATTAATCTATGAATACGGGTTCTTTATATGGAAATTCAAAAAAATCTGCATAGAGACTTTCAGCATGATACAAGTCTTTCCATGTTTTCATCGGTTCAATAATATGTTTTCGAACAATACTTTCAACTTTATCGATTTCTTTATTTTCAATAATCCTGACAATTTCCTTATGTTGATCAATCACCACATCAAAACTATGTGCCATCTCAGAAAGCAACCGTATTCGATTGTAATGTGTACTTAGCCGAGTAATAGAATCCCAAACATTTTCTCTCTTATTTCCATAATAAATAATCTGATGGAAATTTTTATCTAATTTGTGAAATTCACGTTCCACTCCGATTTGTCCGAGCAATTCCTCTTGAAGAGCAATATTCCTTTTTAACTCTACTATTTTTTCTTGTGGAAACGATTCACACGATAACCTAAGTACCTCTTTTTCTAATGTAAAGCGCATAAATGCTGCTTCTTCTATTAGCTGCGATTTAATTTTTGATACATACGTTCCTACTTGGGGTAGAACCTCTACCAGGTATTCTTCTTTTAATTTCGCCATGACCTCTCTTATAGGGGTTCGAGAGATATTTAACATGTCAGCCAGCTCTATTTCACTGATTGCTTGACCTGGTTTTAACTCTAACGACATGATCGCCTCTTTAATGACTCTGTAGGAATAATCTTTATTATTTTCGCCCCGAAATCTCTCTGAAACAGTAAACATCCACATTACACTCCTAATACTTTACGATTCATCAATAGTAAGATACTTCATAATTGTTTTTATATTTCATTTTAACATCTTAGTTTGATAGATTCAATTATACTTGTATGCATTATTTTATCGTTACTTATATAACAGAAGATAACTAATATGTTTAGTTATCTTCTGTTTCCTTTAGAATCTAGTTGATTTATTTTTGTGCTCTTCTTTCAACTAAATCGAATTGCAAGTTGATGAGTGCGTTTTTTGTTCAATGGATAGAAGAATACTAATACTAAGAAGACCAACCCCAAGTACAACAGCTGGTACTAATGTTCCAAGTGTATGAATTCCTTGAAGAGTATCTGCTGTTTGTGCTTGCAGCACTGCTTGTAACCAACTGCTGCAATGGCAATACCACCGACACCTCCAGCTACTGCTTGTCCAATCTTACGAGCCATTGAGTAGATAGAATAAACTGTCCCATCTTCACGGAGTCCAGTTAAGTATTCATGATAATCGATTACGTCTGTAACGAACGCCCATACAACTAGATTGAAGACACCGTAACCAATCATAGCTACTGTTAAGACTCCAATAAATTGCATTGCTGTAAATCTGGTAAGGAAGTATAGAACAGAGTACACAATTGCAGCTAGTAATAAACCAGCCTGAAGCTACTTCCTTTTTACCAAATTTCTTAACCAAGGGATTAATAAATGGCATTGCTACAAATACAGCACATGCTTGAAGTAGACCAACCAAAGATAATGCTTTTGCGCTTTCGAAGTAATCTTTAAATAAATAAACGTTTACAGCACCAATTAACATGAAGACAATCATGAATCCATAAAGAAGCAACAAGGAATGAAATTAATGGTTTGTTTTTCACAAGACCTTTTACTGTTTTTCCTAAGCTTACTTTTCGCTTTCTGTTTCATCCATTACAATACGTTCAGTTGATAATTTATAGCAAGCCATATAACAAGCAATAGCAAGAACACCGAAAATACATGCAGCTAATATGAAACGGTTAGCACCTGGTCTATTGTTAACAAATAAAATCATTGGACCAACTACGTTAATAATTAATCCAGCTAATTGTCCACCTAATGTTCTCCAAGTTGATAATGAAGTACGTTCAACTGGGTCAGCTGTAATAACTGAAGCCATAGATCCGTAAGGAATATTTACTGTACTATACAATGTTCCCCAGATAATATACGTGACAAATGCATAAGCAAGATAGAATCCATTAGACATACCAGGAATATGAACGAACATTAATATACCAACAATAACGAGCGGGAATGACATTCTCAAAATCCAAGGTCTGAATTTCCCGTTTTTGCTAGCTTTTCTTGTATCAATGAATCGACCCCAAGTGATATCAGCAAAAGCATCCCAAACACGTGCGACCATGAATAGTATCCCGACATGGCTGGATTAATTGAAATACATCTGTGTAAAATACCATTAGAACGTGCAACTAGAATAAAGAAGAAATCGTTTCCAAAATCACCAAACAAATAACCAAATTTATCTCTCATACCAAAAGGACGTATTGTTTTACCTTTTGTACCTGTTTCTTTTTGAATTGATTGACCCATTTTATATTCCTCCAAAATTTTATTATATATTAGAAAAAATAAAATATACCATTCGACATAGATAACGCTTTCATTTAACCGCTCTCATTTAAATGTTTTACAAAAGTCCTCTGTAATATCCCTATTCGTTCCTCCTTTTTTTCTTATACTAGTATACTAGCATGTTTTAATATGCATTTCAATCAAATAATGAAAGCGCAAACAACTTTTTTTAATACATTTCCGCATTGTTTCCTTTTTTGTCACACTTATCTTCATAATAGAAAGCGGATAGCTAATCGATATTATTTATATTCATTGCCCAATTGAATTTTTAGTTTTTCTCTTTTCACTTAATTCAACTGTTAGTGGGTTAAGTGTTGCTTAGTCAATGGATATAGGAAGATCAATATGATCGCTATGATCATTCCAGGAACTAAAGTACCGAGGCTATATATGCACCAAGTTTTTCTTGTGATTGAATCTTCTGAGCTGAATTCTGAATTATACTCAACAGCAGAAATTGCAAAACCACCAGCCAGAGCTTGTCCCAATCTTACGAGCAAACAAGTAATTAGAAGAGTCTCATTCACATAGATCCTCAAAACATCAAACAAACATACGCTTAAAAATTATAAAGAGAAGTAACTTTTTATTCTAGTATACTAGAATATATAATTTTGGTTTTCGATAATAAATGTAAGCGATAACAAGAGATTGAAATTTTGTCGGTAAACAGTTTGGTCTGCTTCATTAATTCTTGTTTTAC
>CAVXVN010000025.1:0-24908 GCA_963765265.1 uncultured Bacillaceae bacterium | reverse complement strand
AATGTTGCTTAACCACCGCTCACTTTGAGCATAACCTTCATTACATAATCTTCTCCAATGATTGCCGGAGTTTAAAAATGCAATTTGAATGTATTTACGAGATGAAACAAGGGGACGTTCTTGCGTTTGGAAACGCAAGAACCGTCCCCTTGTCACTAGTTAGTCTGGTGAACTCACCCTTAAAGGGACGAAGCTAAAACCATGTAGCTTCTTTTTCAGAAGCCACGATACCTTTAGGTTCGTGGTAGTTCACTATCATAACGTACTAAGCCGTAGTTCATAAAAATACTGCACAATTGGATGCTTTAACTTCATCTTCTCAGTCATGTTTAAAATTCGTTTTTTTCCAACCCGTCTGTCCACCAAAGCTAGAATATTCAATAAGATATCATTGCTCTCTATGCTTTCCTCTATAGAAGTGGATAAAAACTTATTAGCTACAACGATAAAATTTGATTTACTTAATGATGACTGCGCTGACAAAAGCTCCTTTGCATATTCTGATATTTTTCTACTTCTTGCAATTACTTGTAGACGATCCTCCGGAACTATCCCCTTGGTTTCTTTTCTTACCGCTTCAATTTCCTCATTGTTGATAGGAATTTGGATATCTGAATCATTCTTAATTTCCAGCTCCGTCTGATACCATCTGATTAAGGTAGTTATATCACTCATATTGAGTACATTCTTTTTATCTACCGCAATATAACAAAGTCCTGCTTTATCAGGTAAATAACGGTAGCTGGTTGCACGGTATTCAACCCTTCCATATAATGCAGGACAGAGAAAACTCTCCAGATTTTGCTTCAATTTGCTCCAGGCCATGTAATTCTCCTTAATTTTTATATTATAAATATTTATTGAGGCAGTCGTTCTATTATCCATAATACAATAACCAACACATCGATCATACTAAATAGAAGGTTTAAGTGTAAGGTACAGGGGGACAGGTATGATGTCCCACCTTTTTTACATTTGTTTAACTCCCTTATTGGTAGATTTTCTGCGGGACAAAAAACCTGTCCCTTTGTCCCAAAAAAAATAGGTTTCAAAGGCAAAATATAAGCCGAACAACAGTGAAAGAACTATTCCCCAAAGTACACCTTTCTTTACATTGACATTCATTTTTTAGGTAGTAGATTGGGTTAGTATTTAAATACTTCTTTATGTATAACCATAATTTGTAACTACTCAGCCACCCTCTTCATAATGAGGGTAGATAAGAAGTTGCGTTTTATCATCACTTTTAAAACCAATGAAATTGATGATTAATATATAAATTGAAAAAACAATCCATACACCTGTTTTCAGAAGACCGGTAACAGGATTTGGGTCTGTCCCTATATATAATCGGGAATAGAGATATAGTCTAACAAGAATAGTAAAAGACGGGGTATTGAATCCATTTCACCGTTTACTACTTTTCATTTTCACAAAAAAAGGTGCCATCTCCATGAATTATGGGATGGCACCTTTATACTGAATTATTTTTTTACTTTTGTTTTGATATAGCCGAAAATGACTGGCAATAGTGAGACAAAGATAATGAGCAAAATAACCGTTGAAAAGTTATTTTTCACAACTGGAATATTTCCGAAGAGGTATCCTAGGAATGTACAAAGAGCAACCCATAATGCTGCACCAATTACGTTATACACTAAAAAATAGCGATAGCGCATTTTACTAGCCCCTGCAATAAACGGAATAAACGTACGAATAAATGGCATGAAGCGTGCAATAACGACCGTTTTTCCGCCATATTTATTAAAGAAATGTTGTGCTTTATCTATGCGCTCTTGGTTGATCACTCTACCTAAAAAACTGTTTGGTGTAATAGTTGTTCCTACTTTACGGCCAATTTCATAATTTAAAGAATCCCCTAGAACCGCTGCTAAGAAGAGAACAATCAATAAAACCCATAAATTAAAGGCACCTAACGCCGCAAAAGCTCCACTAGCAAATAGGAGCGAATCCCCCGGTAAAAACGGAAAAATAACAACGCCAGTTTCTATAAAGACGATTAAAAAGACAATCCCATATGCCCAACTACCATATCGTTGAAGAATATCAACTAAATGCTCATCAATATGCAAGATAAAGCTAATCAACCCTTGAACTAAATCAATCATTTCATTCACTCACAATCTCTTGTATTTCTTTTTCATTCTAATATTCCATCACTATACTATCACAAATTTAGATATGTGTATTCCTATATAGGGTAGTGTCAGGATTTTGACAATTTACAACGTTAAGGTTAAAAACGCCGTCATATCAGGTGCTATGAGGTTTGTATCAATAGAGTCTAGTCTATTGATACTTAAGCTGTTTTTCGTCAAATCAGGCTTGTTAGTGTCTCGTATGACTTGTCTCAAAAGTATTAACGTTGTTAAATACTTGATTTTTAACGTTGCAAACGGCTTAACGTTGTAAATCCGCATTTTCGGGATTCTACCCCTATAAGTAGTTTTTGCTTAAAAAATCCCCTCAAAGTGTTTTTTTGTATGCAGGGGTATCCCCGCATCGCCATCAAGTTAACATCTTATAGCTCCTCAGAACAAAATTTCGACTTTCCTGTAACTAAGAAGCTCATTTTATCGTTTTGGGTGTGACCTGTCTTCTTAGCTTGATGGGTATGTGGTGGTACCCCAATCTAGGCTAATTATTGTAGTGAAATGTGGACTATACGAGGAAACGCAGAATAGTGAACATTGAACAGTCAGAGGATCCTGGCAGAAAAGGGGTACGGAAACGACTCTAGATTTCAGGGACCACTATGGAAAATAAAATGTGGGATATTCAACAATTTGAAGTTAGTGGAATAAGAAAATCTTTTATGGTGTAGCCTTCAAATAAACTTTGATTAAATTAACTGTATCAACCTTGATAAAAGAGCAAATAGAAAAAGCGTGTTTTGAAAAAAATTGATAAAACACGCTTTTTCTATATTTTATTGAATCATTCTTTTATAAAAATGTTTGATCATTTCTGTGATCCTTATTCCATTTAAGCGCCTGTTAATTGAATAGGCAAACGCTTTTTACCACGTCTGCCTTTATTTCATCTCTACTTTTAGAACCTATACCCTGGCAGGTTGTGATTCCAAAATTTCATAGTTTTGGGCTTTCAGCTAATTCATTTGATAATAGTCGTTTTCTACTTCAATATACTGTTTGGTATATTGATTAAATTGTTGTATAATCTCTCCCATGTCTTGACTGCGCTTATTTATATCATTAATCTGTTTATCAAGATTTTCTATGCTGAATTTTTCATCTTCAAGATGTCGATAAAATGTATTCTGTAATTCCAAATTTTCATGGTATTCTTCAAAAAAGGTGTCTATCAATTTCTTTCGTTCGTTCATAATTGTTATTAGTTTTGATGCTTGGTTCTTTTGTTTCTCGTCTTTAATCTTTTTGATATTTTTCTCAATGGTTGCAGACTTCTTATAAGCCTTTTGAAAGTTTTCTTCTGCTTTCTCTAATAATTTCTGTTGTTTTTTCGTGTATGTATTGGCTTTATCTATCTTTTGATTAATTATGTCCTTATCATTGATGTCGAGACTAATCAGTTCAATGTATATCAACTGTGCATTTTTTCTAGTTTTATCTAGTGCAGTTTGATTAGCGGCGAATTTATTTTCAAACTCTACAGACTCCTCCATTATTTCGTGTATTTTGGCAGCCTGTTTTTTATCGGAATGACAACCAGTTAGAAAAACAATAAAACTTAATACAATCGCTAATGCTAATCGATTCAACCGGGGTTACCTCCCATAGCTAAACCAGAGATCGGACGACAACGCCCTTCACACGGAAATGTTAATGGAGGCATATCGCTAGTCAATACTTTCGTTTTATAGCCCTGTCCCTTAATATAAAATAGTAATTCTGGTAAATATTTCATTGTCTCCTGTTTATCATGAAGAAGGACAATTGGAGTTTCGCCTTCTTGTTTCTTTTTTTGTATTTCCTGAATAGTATGTTGAACATATCGTTTATCTTTTAATTTCCAGTCGCGACTGTCTACATTCCAATCCCAAACTTTAAAGGCATTTTGATCTAGTACATAGCGCATACCCTCTGTTAAATATGGAATACTTCCATAAGGTAGACGAATGATGTCAGAACGTACCCCTGTTATGTTTTCCAATATTCCCCGATTCTCTATCATTTCTTCTGATGGAGCAGATTGACTACTGTAAATCTTCCCTACATCATGAGTAATACTGTGTAGTCCAAGTCCAAAACCTTCCTTATGCATACGTTTCACAACTTCAGGATATTCTTTTATTTTTGGACCCAGCATAAAAAAAGTTGCTGTCATCTGATAATCGTCTAAGATGTCTATTAATTGGTCCGAAAAATTTGATGGCCCATCATCAAATGTAAGATAAATCACATTTTCCTGTTGATCTATTTTATTTTGCTTGGCAACCGCTTTTTTTCGGGCGACTTCTCTTTTTTCGCTTTCCTTTTCCATGATAGATTGACTTAATGTTGAATCAGCAAAAGCTACCACTGGCTCTGTAGAAAATGATAACATTTCCAGTGAATTCTCTATATTAGAGTCATTTTCTTTCACTGCTTTCTTTTCATCATTACCAATCAATCCAGATAAAAGTACAATCATAATGGGTAAAAGAATGGAAAGCGCAATTTTCCCTTTAGTGTTTAACCTCCTACGCACTTTATTATCCTCCCTTTGCTAGATTTATATATTTTTATAAAAAGAATCATATCTCAACGAAATTCGCATTAAAGGTATAATTATTAGTTCTACTACTTAGTATTCGCCATTTTAAAGTGATTTAATTGCCTACCACTATTTAACATATCATAACGATATGCTTATTTTAAAGAATTTCGGGTAATCGGAATGGTGTTGCCTTCGCTCTTTGGTTGACACATTTTGGCGATTAGCTTTTGTATTTACCCTTTTAATTGAATAATACAACTGAGGTTTAAGGGTTAAAAGAAAAACCTTATATTGAATACAGGATTTCATCAAACTGTGTTTTAAATCAACACTTAAAACATTACAAAAAACACCTCCCACACTTCACCCTGTCAACGTATCTTATGACGAGCTGAAGTGTGGAGGACATAGGATTAATGTTCCATATAGTGGGTTCAAGTTTTTTTCATTTTAGTGTTATTTGTTTTTCTATTTTATTAACTTGTGTGTCCCATATGTGTTGTATGTCCTGAAGTACCTGTGTGATAATGGTGATGATGGTGGTGTGTATGATGATGGTGAGTACCAACTGGCTGTTGTCTATAGTCTAGCTGTTCCACCTGAGTTCCCTGGTTTGGATCTGGATATTGCTGATAATTAGGCATTCCATAATAAGGATTATACAAATTTATTTTTATCCTCCTCGTGATTATTTTTTTAACTTTCACAATTAAGATATGCTTGTCGGGTTAAAAGTCTATAGGGCATTAATCCATTTTTCGGAGAATCAATTAAGATGAATAGTTCACTTAAAGAAGTGGTTTTTTAAAATTAGGAAACCGTTTTTACTTAATGTATATGTTCGTACATTCAAAAAAGTAGCTTAAGACACGTAATGCTACCTTAAGATCATTAACATAATCATGCTTATGGGCAATAAAAAGGTCATAATTAATCCTAACAGGTTCCCTTTTGGGAGACAAAAGTTAAAAAAAGCAACTAAAATAGTACTGATTTCAGCAATGAAATAGCAAAAAAAACAAAATGAGTAACGAATAAACAGACATTTTAGCAATGTAATTAACGACAAAAAGAGCTTGGATTTTTAAAATTCCAAGCTCTTTGTTATCTCATTTAATTTTCTTAAAGTATGTCGGAACAGACATAAATATTCCTTGAATTGCAATCATATCTTCATGTCCCTTTATAGCGTAAACCATTTCTTTATCGGCTTTTCCAATTTCCTCTCCTAAAGCATAATCATCATTTGACCAAAAGACTTATAAATATAATGATTATAATATGCTTAATGAATTGCACATTCTGTTCCATTAATTATTTCAGTATCAACATTGTATTTAGTTTGGTAATTCGGTAGCGAATTGTAATGAAAATATTGATAGCCAGCATAAAGAATACAAAGTAAACAGAAAGAAAAAATAATATATTTGATATTTGTTTTCAAGTCCATCACTCTTTCGAAGAAACTAAAGTGTGCAATGTCTATTGTACAGTGCTAATTTTATGCTAAAATGATTGCTATTTCTAATAAAAAAGTTCAACAAATGGCTTTATATCATTAAAAACACCTACTCACAATTTGTGAGTAGTGGACGATTTTATATGCTATTTGCCTATTTTGTCCCCCTAAAGAGAACCCGTTAAATTAATAACGGGTTCTCTTTAGGGGGACAAACCATTAAACAACAGACTAATTGGGCACCGTGTCCCTATGTATGTACTAGATAAAAACTTGAGCCCTTACCTATAGATTAAGAAACTGTAGCTCTATCCTAATAGGCAAGAGACAAAAGTCTTAAAGCATGTCTTTTCGACAATCCCTACATATTTGGGTGGTCACTAGTGACTGAAACCTACCGGAACGCGGTACTGCCCCGTGTCCCTAGACGAAAAAAAGCCCGTCAATAGCGACGAGCTTTTTCTGTTCCTCAAATATCATGCAATTTTCAGGTAGACTCTGGGCAGTGATAACGAATTGTTTGGGACGCGGTACCCCTTGTCCCCAAAAATTTTGTCTTTTTTCGGTGCCTGACAACATTGATCATTACTGATCACGGAAACCATCTTCCTTGTAATTAGAAACAAGCCATTTAGAGATTACATCCAAACCAGCTTGATTTAAAGGACGCCTATTGATGACCTTATACATTTTCTTGACATTTAGAACGGATTTTTCTTCGGTTTGAACACGTAAACCATGTTCCATATCTTTAATGATGTAATATTCAGACTTCCCTTTCACTAGGGAAGCCAACTCTTCAAGCAAGGAACTGTCCACTAAAGGGTCTTTATCACCATGAATGGCCAATACAGGACAAGTCACTTTTTGTAAAGCACTTCTTGGATCATATGCGAAATGTTCTTTATACCACTTTGCAGGTTGTTTGAAAATCCCTAACACTTTATATACATCCTTATTTGAATCGAACATTTTCTTCGTCTGTTTAGCGACTTTCGCTTCTTGTTTCTCATCGTTTATGAGCTTTCTCATCAGCATGCCTTTTAGACCCTTTAAATCCCTCAGCTCTTGATAAGCTAATGTTCGTTGGTGGACTAAGAATTCTTCTAAATTTCCTACACCAGCTGAAACGAGCATCAAACCATTTATCGGTTGTCGTTCAGATAATGCCGTACCAATAATAGTTCCTTCGCTGTGTCCGAGGACAATGATTTTATTACGATCCACATTCGGATGATTTTGTAGGAACAGAAAACTTCGCTCTGAATCATTGACAAAATCCCAAAAACCAGCTGACATGAAATCTTCTTCTCTTTTACCTGTTCCTCTTTTATCATAACGAAATGTGACAAACCCTAATTTTGTTATATATTCTGCCAATTCTTTGTATACATTCATTTGAAACTTGCCCTTAGGTCCGTTTGCATTTCGATCGATTGGTCCAGAACCTGAAAGGAATAGAATAGCAGGATACTTCTCTTCACTTGAAGTCGCAGAAGGAATGTTAAGAGTTCCAAAAATCTTCGTTTCTCCTTCAATCACAATTTCCTTTTCAATAAATTGGTTAGTCATCATGAACACCTCCGAAGAATTATGATAGTCGCGATATTCTTTGCTTTTCGTCTTGGACTCGGTTCATTGGATCGTGTTTTTTTGAGAATCAAACCCATATTGGTCATTAGCTCTATTTATTCTTCCATCCGTTCAACAAACTTCTGCACAGTCATTCTTTTACCATTCACAAGCAGTTGAATAATTTTCATGCGAACGGGATGTAAACTTAATTTTGCCTTTGTATCTTTCATATCCTATTCCTCCCTGGTTTTCATTATTATCAAAAATGATAATAAAGGAGTAAAGAAATAAATAAAATTTTATTATTATCACTTTTAATAATATTTTTTTGATAATGAAGATCTTTACAGAGATGTTGTATAGTTGTCTTTAGCCCCTACTCTCGGGCTTTTAGATAACAATAATACAACTCCAAATAGCATTTTTATTACACCATCAACAAATCCAAAATACAGGAACGGAACGCGTGGTTGCATCATTCCTAAAAGTGCGTTTATCATCAAGGGAATAGAAAGAAAAATCATACTTTTTCCATGTACCATTGCAAATGGAATGAAATGAATTGCTGTTGCAAGTAAGGCTCCAAGCCATATCATGCGATAATCATGAAGGCCAAAGTATCTTCCAGAAATCAATGACATAAGAAACAGCATAAAAACAATAGATAGATTAGACATTTTGGATTGAAATTTAGAGGGCGAACCATATGAGAATCGTTTACGTAAAGACTTATTTCCCAAAATAAATGCGAATCCAACAAAATAACCGATACCAAAGATAAATGGATTGATTAAATAGGTTCCGCCAACCACTGTCGATACTATAATGGTTACGCCAATCCATAATAGCCATAATCCGCAAAGCCGTTTGTTCAAAAACTCCAAATGCTTATCTTTCTCATAACCTAATTTAATTGCTATTTTTTGAAGCAAATGCCATCCACCTCCCTATTTCCATTTATTTTTTACATACGGTGCATGAAAATTAGCTTCGTAAGCAATCAACTTTCCTTTTGGACCAATTAAGTATCCTATTAAATTTGAAATTTCTGGAACATCTACAATTTTTGATTTGCAGGATATTAACTTGTTTTTGGAGGATTAGCCTTTCTGATCAACTTACCTCCTTCGTAATATCTACCATACTCTTTAACAAATTCTGCTGCTTCTTTCGATGATGGAATTGTTTCTGTCAATTTCCAAGTAAGGAAATACGCGTTTACACGTCCACTATAAAAAACCCAACTAAAAAATCTCCTAGAGAAATTATGAAAACCTTTTGTTCTAAATGTATTCATTTGCTTTGGGTCCTTCCATACAGTAAGGGTTTGACCTACACCATTTTGTAACTGCCCAGTCAATTCCGCATATAGTAGGTTTTCTTTTTTAACCATAGACTTCATTATAAATTGATTTAACATTCCATTTACTATTAGTCTGGGAATATTAAAGTTTTCTCCTCTCGTTACAGATACAACTGCATCTTTCGGTAAATCAACGTTTTTGTTACCCAATGTAAATGTTGCACCATATTTATTATTTGGGTCTTCATGCCTTACCCACTTTCGCTTCACCGTTATGTTCCCCCTTCATACTATTTGGTATAATTTTACACAAAAAGAATAGGTGTGCACAAGAGTTAAGTTAAGGATTTATATGTGAATATATTCATAGATAGGGAGATAAACAAGGATGAAAGTACAGGTTAATCTCATAAAAGCAATCGATTAAAACCGAATCAAGGAGCACAGGGATCTTTTTGGGTTTTAGCATTGTATGAATTCCCCTTAATTTGTACCAGAGCCTTTTTATCTTTTTAATTCATCTAGTTTTTTACTTGATTTTCGACGGTAAATAACTGTCCAAACAATCGCAAGTCCAATGAATCCATATGTAATGATACTTGAGATTGCTAAAAACGTAGAAACTGAAAGGCTATAGACAAGCGCTACTTTCAATAACGCTTCCCCTAATAAGACAATGCCCCATCCTGCGGTTAGGATTCGTAGAACTCTCCGAACGTAAGGAACGTTCCAATTATCAGCAAAGGCAGCCTGTTCTTCCTTCGTTTTTCCGACAGTAAACCGCAAGGCAAAATAATAAATTAACGGTCTTCGAGTGACAAGAGAACCCAGGAAAATGAATCCCAGGATTCCCGTGACAAAAGATTCACGAATCAAAATGAGTCTTTCATCGCCACCAATGAGGGCAGCTAAAATTCCTAGAAAAAACCCAACGAACATAAACGCGGCAAACACATCCCATTTTCTATACTTTAGAAAATGGATCACGGTTTCAAGCATTGGAATGAGTGTCGCAATCGTTAGTGCCAAGACATTGGACACATGACCCAGTAAAAGCAAGTAAACCAATAGAGGCAAGCCCCCGTTGATCAGTAAAGAAAGAATAACTCCTCGAATCATTTGCTTTTTTTTCATATTAAAATTTCTCCATTGTATACATTCCATGAAACCCAAATGGAATATGATGTGGAACCTCTGCTCTTCCGATTTCATCCATGTTTTGAGCATCTAATGCCAATAAAAATGAGCGTCCCTTCATTCCGTCAAGGACAACAGATAGTAAGACCCCATCATCTTCTTTAGTACCATCATGCGTAGCTACGAATACCGGTTCACCAGGATAGCAATCCTCTTGCGACCAAATCTTAGAATTCCCTGACTTTGTATCCACTTTGATCAACTGGTTATCTATATTCTCTGGATGGAGTCGATTTGTGCTTACACCATAGGCATATCGATAGTTTTGTCCATTATGCTGTTGATAGTGGATGGATGGCAATTCAATACTTTCTGATGATAAAATTTCTTCTACTGCGAAAGAACTACCTGCTTTCAAGATATAACGCTTGAATTGGGGGTGGGCTCCTCTAAAGGAATCCCCTGCAAGTTGATCAATGATAAGGTTCGTAACTGCTGAAGCTTCATCTGAAATACACGCATCAATCATGATATCTTCACCTTGCTCAAACGCATTGATTACGTGAAAACCAAAACCGGCTTGACTTTCTACTTTTCTATGCAACTTCCCATCTGCTTTACTGACAATGAGAAAGCGTAGACCCTGCTCTGGCTTCCAAGTTAAGCTGTCTGTAAATCCTTTCCCCTTCATTAATAGCATGGGTTGAATAATCAAAGGAAATTCCAACAAGATAATAAAGTGTTCGGTGATCGCGAAACTGTGCATATAACCGGGTCGATCTGTTTCAATACTACCAATCAATCGACGACGCGCTGTCACAGGATCGATGGTGTAAATATGATAGAAGGTTGTTTTTCCAAATTGGATCGTAAAATTGATGAGTGAACCAGTGTGAGAATCTAGATGAGGATGAGCTGTGGTCATATGAGCTGGAATAGGATCTTCAAATTGATAAACTCCGACGGTATTTAAAGTATGCGGATCAAACTCGACAACTCCTGGAGATTCGGTTAAAGCCAAAAAATGATGATCCAATTTCATGATATGGACGTTGGTGTTATTTTTTCCTCCTGCTGTTCCTGCTGAACCGAATCCACCTGTTTGTTGTTCAGATTCCATCACACCATGATAGGCATCTGTTCGCAGAAAGCGGTTGGAATATGACACACTTCCGGATTGAAATGAAAACTTATGGATCATCGCTAGCCCATCAAACCAGTGCCCTCCCGTAAAATAGGCAGGACCATTTCGAAACAGGCTTCCAGACAACCATTCCGGAATTTGCCCCTGAATCGGTAAGTTTTCAACTTCCACTTCTTGATTTAAACTACTTAACCCTTTTTGAAACGTATTCAATTAACATTCCCCCTCTTTTTAAGAAAACCTATGCGGCATAATGGTAAACTTGCTGTATATATTTATTTTTCCAGATTAATAGGTTTATTTTTTCTCCACGTAATGGTTGCTGATCCAACCAAAAAAACGAGAACGACCACACATAACCATGCAAAAGTATCTCCAATCATGCCGTAAATGGTGGTCGTGCCTTTTGTTGGCACTTCAGAGACAAGTACTTTATCACTCGATTTATTGTAATCCATTTTGGAAAGTTGATTGCCTTTATAGTCATACGCAATGGATAATCCGTTATAAACTCCTTGTACAGTTGCAAAGCCATTTTCAATTCCTCTCATATATCCTTGATAAGAATGTAAAGGGACTATGGCATCCCAATCTTGTTTTGGAATTAACAAAATATCCGGTTTTTTATTAGCCAGTTGATGAATAAATCCAGGAAATTCTTCTTCATAACAAATGGCTGCTGCTACTCTTCCATAGGGTGTGTCGAATGTCTGAAGGATACCGTCTCCTATCTTATTTTTGTCTCCCGGTGGAATCTTCGTTTTCATATAACTAAGTACTGGTTGACCTTCCGGATTAAAGGCAGCGATTCTGTTTTCCACATAGGGATCACCTGGTTTGACTAATGCAGCATAGGCAACCATGAGATAAATTTGCTCTTCTTTTGCTAGATTGGCCGCTTTATTTAAAAAGGCAGACTCATCTTCTTTAAAAACAGAGGCATTCAATTCAGACCAAAAAATAATTTTTGAACCGGCACTTGCCTGTTCTCTAGTCTTTTGGAATAATTGATCAATCATAAAGTCACAATAGTCTTTGATTGCTTTCAGATTTTCGACCGATGGATTCGAATTCGTCATAACATCTTCAAGAGCCTTATTGTCCAGCTCTTCGACCGCCTGTGGTACGGAAATCGCACTGACTCTCACTGTGTCAGCCTGGTCCGGCATAACATAAACCCGAATACTCCCAAATAATAGAATGGTAGCCAGAACGGCAAGATACGTATAAAGTCCTTTTCTTATCAGGTTAAACTGAAATTTTGTTTCCCAAAGCCAATTGATCATGGCACCAGTCCATCCGATGAGGAACGAAATCCCGTAAATGCCGGTAATCGATAGCAACTGCAAAAGGACGATATTCGACTGTTGCGTATAAGCAAGCGCTCCCCATGTTCCGTGAAGCCCCCAACCCGAAGTCGAAAACTCAATGACAACTAATGAGAGTGGGAAGACAAATGTTGAAGCGAAGCTCCCTAGCTTCTTATGCAATACCCGATCCAGTACAAACGGAATGAATAATATGGTTGTGTTAAGCCATGAGATTAGATAGAAAAGAACCGTTGGAGCTTGTATAATGCCTTTCCATTGGATAAAAGATAACAGGACTATGACAAAGTAAAGGAATACTACTCCTCTCGCCTTCGTTTGGGTTCTTACAAAGCGAATTAAAAATATGGGTGCAAGCCAGGTGGCGAGTGGAATCGTATAAGTTACATTCGAAAAAAAGAAAAATACAAGTCCTAAAATGGCAACAATCCACGATTCCCTTAACCAAATTCTAGAATTCATATCATTTCCTCCGCTTCTTCTAAATAACCACAATTTTTTAATAATGATTTTTTTTGGAAAAAATGTTAACTATTTTTTAAAGTTACTTTTTCTAATACAGCGATACTGCTTTTTTCACATTTCCTTTTTCATCAACGATTGGTCTTTCTTTTACAAATTAATTCATCTTCCATCTCTCCTTAATGGTCAATACTTTAGTTTATTTATCCAATATTGGATCATGACTAAAAAAACACATCAAACTAAGACAAATTTCCCCCTTTGTAAATAAATGAATAACTAACGTTCTTTAGTATTTATATGCTAAACTATAAACTAACGATCGTTCGTTAGTAAATACTTTTTTATTTTTTAAAATTATTTGACTAATAAAAAATATAACGTTCTGATGAACCAGTTCTTTCTAAATTACGGAAAGAAAATTCGTCCTGTCCAGTCTAATTTGTTTCTCCTTAAACATTGAATAATGGATTAAACCTTAATGAAACGAATAAATCCAACATAAATATCACAAAAGAAGGAGCGAGTAACAGTGCAACCAACTGCTCACCCAAGAGTTTACATCGATCTGAAATCACAACCTATTACCAACAGTAATAAAGAAAAGATATTAAATACGGCGATTGACCTTTTCTCAAATAAAGGATTTAATGCAGTTTCTGTACGAGACATAACAAGAGGTGTCGGAATTAAAGAAAGTTCACTTTACAATCATTTCAAATCAAAAGATGAAATACTGGAAACCATTTTTTGGAATTTTCGAATGGAAACAGCTAAAATCATGCCACCAGTAGACCAACTGGAAACAATTTTTACTTTTATGGGACCAAAAGAATTCCTCGAAGAAGGTTTGAAAAATTTTAAAAACCATATTTCTGATCCTGTCATAGAAAAAATTTGGCTGATTATTTTCTTAGAACAATACCGTAACAGCATAGCCAGAGATATTTATTTACACGATATAGTTGAAAAAACACTACATTTTATTGAATTTGCATTTAGTAAATTCATCTCGCTTGGACAAATCAAGCCTTTGAATCCTAAATTGCTGGCAATGGAGTATCAATATCCTCTCTTTAAAATGATCGAAATCTATATCATGTTACGAATAGATGACAAAGAAACAGAATCAATCGAGAGAAGCATGAATGAATATATTGAATTTTTTTGTGAGGCAAATATCATTAAAAAAGGATAAAGGAGCGGGTGGATGATGAAAACAATCTTTCGGACAGATCATAGTGAAAAGCTATTGAATGAGGCCTACGAAAAAACGTTAAATGAATGGGCAGTAAAGTACAAAAGCCTATATATTGATACTCGCTTTGGAAAAACACATGTCATCACCGCCGGACCACAAGATGGAGAACCTCTTATTTTATTGCATGGTTTTGCGTTTAGCTCTACCATGTGGAAGGATAATATTAAGGATTTGAGCAAAACATACCAGGTTTTTGCACTGGACTTTATTGGAGATATCAATAAGAGTAAAGCCACCAGGCAAATTGAAAGTAAAATGGATTGTGCAAATTGGTTTTGTGATGTTTTAAAAGAACTAAGAATTGAAAAAACAAACGTAATGGGGATGTCATATGGAGGATTTTTGGCATTCGTATTTGCTATCCTTGTTCCAGAAAAAATTAACAAACTGATTACAATCTGCCCTGGTGCTTCATTACAAAAACAAAAGAAAAGTTTTTTTATGAAATGCCTAATCGGTGGGTTATTTCCATCAGAGAACAATATAAACCGGTTAATGGATTACATGTGTGCAAAAGGAAATACTATTGATGAAACGGTCAGAAATCAATTTATGGTTGCCATGCAAAACTGTATACCTCGAATGAAAGTATATGCAAGTTTTTTAACGGATAAAGAATTAGAAAAGATTCCACACCCAACTTTATTATTAATTGGAGAATATGACGTACAATACGATCCTACATCGGCCATTAAACGGGCAAAGAAATTAATCCCCAATTTACAAACACATCTAGTTGAACAAGCTGGTCACGGGGTTACATTGGAACAGCCACTTGTTGTAAACCAACATGTTTTAAATTTTTTAGACAACTAGTCTATAAGATTAATATTGGATACAGGGGGACGGTTCTTGTGTAACAAGAACCGCCCTTATTGTTTATCCTTATTTACATTTAAAAACTCCTGTTTTCATTTTCCTAAATATGAAAAATAATACAAAATATCCCTGTAATATGTTAATGTATTTATAGGTTTTTTGAGAAAAATTAGGGGGAGATGGAAGTAATGCAGTATATAATTTTTGCTTGTAGTTTGGTATTTATTTTTTTTAATCATTTTATTTCAAAAAATTTACAAACAACAAATATCCACACACCAAATTTTAAAAAACGCTTTTTTAGACTTTTACAATTCGTGAAATTTTCCCCAATATTAGCCCTTCTCGTTTTAATTGTTTTAGTTGCAACTTATTTCCATAGCAAAGCAGGGATTAGGTTATCACACGCTTGGTATGATTCACAATTTTGGGCTTATTCTGCACTAATATATTGCTTTTATAGAATAACTAAAAACAAGCTTAGTCTTATATTTATGACAATATCATTTTTTATTGCTATTTATAATACCCCATTATTTCATTATGAACATTTATTTATCGGTTGGAATGTTATTGTTTCTGACCTTTTCGGGATATTAATGTTTCTTTCTATGTGGATTACAATTCCAAAAATTACTACCAGATTGCAGTTGTAAAAGTAGTGATTACTATTGGAGATTTATTTTCGGTTCATAAGCTAAACTAATCCGTTATTAAATGAAATAGCTTCACAATCTATTTGAACTGCACCCCAATTGTTAGGCACAACTAACAATTGGGATGCAGTTCTGTTCATGGTCCTAACCTTCTTATTATTCACAACATTTTTGGGACAAATCACCTGTCCCCATGACCCACCATGACCCACTTTAATTGGCCTTTCACGAGAGTGAGGTGACTCCTCACCGATATATTCAGCTAAATTCACTTTACACAAATCAGCCACAATCTTCTGGGCATACCGTTCACCCATCTGAAGATTAAAGGCCAAATCCTTAGTCGTGAATCCAATCCGACACATTTTTCAGATTAATGCCTCTATTTTCTTATACGCTTTCACACTGACCCACTTTTATGAGAGCCTAATTGATCGTTTGGTAACAGGTTAAAGCACCTTCTGTCTTTTGTATATTGGTCTACCAAGAAATCTAAGTCATTCCCTCGCAACAAAGGATCGAAAGAAAGCGTCGAAAGGTACAGGGGGGATGGTGTCCCACCTTTTTACATTTGTTTAACTCCTTATTGGTAGATTTTCTGCGGTACAAAAAACTGTCCCCTTGTCCCATTTTTTTCACATAATCCGCTATTCCCAAAAATACAAACGGAGCCGTATAGGGCCTCGTTTATTTAGGGGGAGCCTTTCAGGAGTTATTTGTATTTTAAATTAGAGTTAGCATGTTGGTTATGGTACTGTTCACTTTAATTAATATTAGAGACGAAAACTCCCTAAAGAACACAGTTGATTTTGGCCATCAGGTTTATATCATATGATAACCTATACCACTTCAAAGTATTGTTGGAGTGGTCTTTGACTTTCCCTATAATACATAGCTTCGACTAAAACAAAAATGTTTGGGAACAATTTAACCATTATCTTAATTAATTTTCTATTGCAATCTTATCAATATATAATCTCGCCCGAATATAACAAATGATGTATAATAAGAAAAATATACCAATTATTTGCTAATGTTACCCCATAAAATACACTAATTTAAAAAGGAACGATTTATATGAGATTTAAACCAAACTATGCACCAGGACCAACGGACGTACGTGAGAATGTACGCTTGGCGTTAGCTAAAAAAACAAATAACACTGATTTTGATAAAGATTTCATCCACTATTACCATGAGGTATGCCAAAAGATGGGCCAGGTCATGGGTACTACAAATGAAGTACTGCTGCTTGCCGGAGAAGGGATTCTAGCTTTGGAAGCTGCCTGTGCGAGCTTAACTGAACCTGGTGACCGTGTCCTTATACTCGATAACGGTATATATGGTGAAGGTTTTCAATATTTTGTCAGAATGTATGGAGGAGAACCTGTTGTCTTAAGTTTTGACTATCATAAAGACATACCTGTTGAAGAAGTACGCAACTATTTAGAAAAAGATCATGACTTCAAATATGCAACATTTGTTCATTGTGATACACCAACGTCCATCTTAAATGATGTTAGCCAACTCTCTCCCTTACTAAAAGAATATGGCATTCTAACAGTGGTTGATTCAGTAGCTGGTATGGTTGGTGAACCAATCGATGTCGACCAAAATCAAATCGATATTTGCTGTGGAGGTACTCAAAAGGCGATCTCAGCACCTGTTGGCTTAGCTATCGTTTCCATTAGTGAGGACGCTAAAAAAGCGATGAATAACCGTAAAACACCAATTGCTTCCTATTATGCAAACCTACAAATTTTCGAGGGATATATGGAAAAAGGAACCTTGCCTTATACGATGCCCGCTGGCAATATTGAAGCATTAGATGTTGCCTTGGACAATATTTTAAAAGAAGGACAATTGGCGGTTTATGAGCGACATGCGAAAATTGCAAACGCCGTGCGAAAATCTATACAAGAATATGGACTAACATTATTCTTAGAATCAGGATGCTCCAATACGGTAACTGCCATCATCATTCCAGCAGAAATAGGCGCATTACGATTACAAGAACACATCAAAGAAACATACAACCTATTCATCGCTACTTCTTTGGCGCAATATGAAGATGTCATCTTGCGTATTGGTCATATGGGTGAAAATGCCTTCATTGAAAAAGTTCTATCTGTATTAACAGTGATCGATAATGGCCTACGTGATTTAGGTTTCAATGGAAAGGGTAATCTTGGACAACTATTCCTAGATGCCTATAAAGCAGAAAATCAACAAGTCATTCAAAGATAAGTACACAATTACTTTTAAGGCAATCCTATTAGCAATGTTAATTGTACCTGTTTTGTTGCAACGCTTATGTTAAAAATGCTAAAGAACCCACTCTTCTTTAAGGAGTGGGTTTAGTTAATAATTAGGGGTATTAAAAATTCTTGCAATCAGTACCTCTATTTTTTTAACCAATTAGTACGATTGTTTACTTGAAACTACCGAACCTCATTTACTTATGGTACGGTTCACCGTAATGTATCAAAATGAGGTTATTATTGTTCTTCCTATTTATTTAGAAATATATATAAAATCTATATTATCTAAGAGAAAGGGTCAATGAACCAAAAACCAAGTGGTCCCCCTGAAATTTGTCCGATTGAATGGCTCAATGAACCAAAAGCCAGGGGATACCCTTGTAATTTGTCCGATTAAAGTTACTATTTATAAATTACTGAAAAATACAGGATTTAATCTTATGGTACAGTTGACAGCACCTATAAATACATGTTTTCTTCGGTTTCCCTCAATTTTCCTCTTCTATTTTAGGAGATCCTTTGGCTTCGGATGGTAATATGCACTGCATCTCGGGTGATGAAAAGCACCCTAGAAAACGTCAAACCATACTGGCGACTGATCACTTGGATCTCCATTATAATTTACTAATATTTCTTCTTCCTTCTGAATATCTTGCCTGGCATAGAAGTCTATCGTTTGGTTTTTAATATTGGTAATATACTTTGCGTTAGGAGTAAAGGAGTGATTAAATAAAGAACCATATCCTAAAGCGATGGCCTTATCCTTTCCCCAACGAAATACATAGTTTAGTAGCACACTTTTCCTCATTTGCTTCCATTCTTGTTTAGGAATAATAATCACTGGGGCTTCCTCAATCAATTCACCTTTCTTAATATAACGATCCGCAAATATCCCCCTGCCATACTTGTCTGTATTTCTCATAACAATTGGTCCCACTATATGGCCTCCCTTATGTCAAATTCTTAAGCTGTTCTAGAAGATATCTATTCCGATTTGAAATAAATTGAAGGATCAGTTCTGGCTCTTTTTCAAATAGATTGATGGATTTTCTGCTTTTATATGGATCTAAAGTTATATAAGTTCTCAATTGATTGTACATATTTGTCACTTTCGGTTCCAATGCACTGATGGTAAATGAGGTATCCAGAATTTCTTCAAGCATGAGGCGATATTGATCACGGAATTCCTTATGATCTAGTAGGCGTGCTGTGAGCGTATTATAGCCTCGGGCGGGGACGTAATTGTATTCCATTATTTCTCCATCCCAATCTCTCCCCCAGGTTGCATCGTAATCCCAAGGAATCATCTCGAACAATCCCGTTTCGCTATTGCGGTACAAGGAATAATTATGAATGAAACCATCAAAGTTCTGTGTACAAACCGCGCCACAAAGCCATATCAGATATTTCTTTACATCCAAGTACTTGGTTATTTCCTCACCGAATTTTTCCCGAGGAATCGTATTAATTTTTGCTATGAATGTTTCTAAATCATGAATATCCTTTTCACTTCCAACCTTCTGATCATATCCGGTGAAAAGGGAGGATTTTGGTCCATCTTCTGGTGTTAATAATGAAAAATTTGCTTCATATGTCGTTGCATAAAAAATCGGCCCATCTGGAAGCTGTCTTTTTTGTAAAAACCATTGATCTACGGATTCAAGCTGTAAATAGATACCTTCAGGCTTTCCATTGAGCTCTACAAAAACATGTCTAGAATCTGGAGCAAGACAGCCAATCGTCTGGAAAAAATCAAATGATAGTTTGTTACGAATCAATGACGGGTCACGATATTCTGCATTAAGATGAATCTCATTCCCGCTAAACTCCTGATTATATGTTTCAAAGTTAATTCGATACGATTTTTTTGGAAACGTCCGTATGTGATCTCCCCGATAGGTAATACCGCTTTCATACTCATTACCGTCTATCACCAGTTTGGAAGGTAGTAGCCTCTCGTTCCATACATTGTTCATCAGTTTTTTATAGTGCCGGGGCTTAATCATAATACCGATGGTAGGTATATTTTGTGTCATTCAATCATTCCCTTATTATTTGATATTCCATCTTATGAGGGTAAGAAAATATTTGATAATAAAGGTATTAAAATTTGACAGGAATCTAGAGCAACCTTAATAAAATTTCATACAATACAGTACCTTACATTTAAGGTAATTTTAACAGAAAAGGGGGTTCTCTAGTTGGAGAGAATCCATGTTTTAGAGTTAATTAACCAAGCGGAATATAATGGACTTGATGATTTTTTAATGCAAAACCCTTTCTCAATAGCTTTTGCTAAAGGCACTGGTAAAGGGACAGGTAAAGGCACTGGTAAAGGCACTGGTAAAGGCACTGGTAAAGGGACTGGTAAAAAGGGCACTGGTAAAAAGGGCACTGGCAAAAAAGGTACTGGTAAAAAAGGTACTGGTAAAAAAGGTACTGGTAAAAAAGGTACTGGTAAAAAAGGTACTGGTAAAAAACGGAAGTAGTCCTGGTAAAAAGAGCAAGGGAGGGCTTCTTCCCTAAACTCCCAGGAAATTCCCAGCATCTTTATATTTAGTTTCTATTTTCTAAATCTACAATCTAATTTTTTGAAAGAGTAAGAAAAGATTTCCTTTCCTGTCTTATATCTATCTTTTTTCATGGTCGTTCATGGTTAAAAGAGGATATCAAGAGAGGGTAAAGAGTGGTTTGAAATACAAAAGGATATAAATCGATTGTTTATTATTTCTTGATTGGCAAGATTAAAAATGATGACCCGCGGAGATTTCCGTAGGGTCTTTTTCTCGAATCACTCCTTTTTCCCAAGCACCCTAAATCCGCATTTTTCAAAATATCGAGTAAGAGGAGGTGCCTAACCTCGTTATTGCAGATTTTCTGCGGAACAAACACCTTGTCCCAGCAATTATAGTGCTGCAGATCCACCATCAATCGAAATCACTGCTCCGTGAATATAGGATGCTTCATCACTTAGTAGAAAGGCAACGACATTTCCTACTTCATGAGGCTGACCTAATCTACCCATTGGTACTGCTTCACCCATCGCTTTAATAGCTTCTGGTGGAAAGGCCTTTACCATAGGAGTTTCGTTCGTACCTGGAGCAATCGCATTAATTCGTATATTATCTCTTCCATATTCCCCAGCAATCGTTTTTGTTAATCCAACAATTCCATGTTTTGTTGCAGAATAGGGTCCTAACGTTGGCATTCCAACAATACCACCTAACGATGCTGTATTAACAATGGAACCACCGCCAGTTTTTAACATCTCATTTACAACATATTTCAAGCCATAAAAGGCACCTTTTAAATTCACATTCACAATTGCGTCAAATTCTTCTTCTGAACAATCTAATGTGCGTACACCTGAACCTGATATACCGGCATTATTGAAAAATAAATCTATTTTTCCAAAGCGTTCCACTGTTTGAGATACATATCTTTTAACATCCTCTACCTTACTAACGTCCGCTTCAATAAAAATAGCATCTGTACCTAATTGTTTACAGAGTTTTACTGTTTCTTCTCCCTGTTCTTTCGATACATCCACAACACTAATATTTGCTCCTCTTTGGGCAAGTTTTATAGCGGTTTCCCTTCCAAATCCACTGCCACCGCCAGTAATAATCGCTGTTTTCCCTTGCATTTAAATCACTCCTCGTTAAAATGTAAATTTATTATGATAAACCTAATTATGTGAAATAATTAACAATAATTGCTTTAATTATAATATAGTATTGTTATTTCAAAAGTGAAATATTTTCTACATTTATTTAAATACCTAAGCTATTATCGGGGAATTCAGTTATAAAAGTGATTTCGTTCCATATTCGGCTCATATTGCTCAAGGTTTTTATCGCCTTTTATTTCGTTGACCTTCCTATCCACTTTATTCGCATAAAAAGAAAAAATATACATTAACTAAACCACACATTATCTTCCGTTTGTTATGCTTTGCTTTTCTCTTTTAATACGCTCTTTTATTTCCTCACAAAAAAGCTTCAAAAAGGAATTTCAGAAGAAAAATTCCTTTTTGAAGCTTTAGATTTCGGCCACTTTGTTATTGTTCTGACTTTTTTAAGCTCAATACGATAACGACCATGAGTTGAATGGCAAAAATAATTTCAAAAACGATAATGAAATAAGGTTATGCCATCAGTGTAATAATTATTCAGACTTTCCACACCTTCATTTTATTGATTAGTCAAAAAAGGTCAAAATACGATAGACTCTATTCTGAAACAAAAAAAACGGTTCGCCATTAGTGATGGGTGGGAAAAATATGTCCGTCCCCTGTCATTCTTATTATCTTTGGGCTAACGTCTAAATACGCATTAATGCGCCATTAGGCTTTGGTAACTCTTGATCTGTTATCTGATTCATTTTACAAAAATGTTCAAAAAATTGTTGTGCCAGCTCTCGTTCCTTTGGGTCACTTTTCAACGAAACGATATCAAGCAAAATTTGAGCCATCCATAAATTATCAAAATAACGGTATTTACCTGTATTCCATGTCATTTTTTGGGGGGATTTTTCATTTACATAATATTTCCAGAAAAGCATCTGATCCGATTCCTGTTCTGTAAGTTGGAGTCTGTATTTTGAATGAGCAGGAATATATCCATCTTCACAAAGCTTACCGATAAAATCTTCATTCACCATATAGACACCTAAGATACGTCTGTCTTTTTCAGGCATGCTGGAATCTATTGCTGTTAACAGGACAGCACTATTTTGGTGCAAGCGGATGGGTTTGTTTGGCTTCCCCTTGTTATTACCACTTTTTATTTCGCCTGAAAAAACCTTCCACTCTGAAAAAGAACTATTCTGTTCTTCTGTGTCACACCAAAAAACCATTTGTGATTCGGGATGAAGTTTATGATTTTTCATAAGTTTTTCATGTTCCAAGCGAAGTTCCTGGTTTTTTCGTTGTAGTTTTTTTTCCTCTTCCTTCTTCAATTCTTCCTCTTTTCGTTCCATTTCCTTTTTTTGTATAATTTTTTCAAGTGAATTAGCAACACTTTTATCATGCAGTTTTAGGTGCTTTCCAAATACATCGGGGAAAACAAACTTTTTATTTTCCGATGCGAAATGTATTTCAATACTAGAATCATTATGTTTAACTATACTACCCATGCCAAAACGCTTGTGTGTAACTTTCTTATTGATTAGATTCATTATTCTAGTCCTCCTTGTAGAATAAAAACTCGGTTACTATTAGATAGTAAATTGATAATTTTATTCAACTAACTTACCTTTAAAGCTCACACAACTGTTTGAATTTTTCTTCGGTTTAAAAAAGATATTAAAAAAACGTATCCATAATTCTATCTGCAAAAAAATACAGCGGAATTCAGAATACGATTGAAAAAACAATTGTAAGACTATTATAACATTTTTTTGAAAATATTACAAATTTCTTGTTGACAACATATTTTATTGTGAGGTAAAATTAAATTTTATTCTACATATTGAGTGTGTGGCCCAACTTGTAATAGAATGTGACGAACTAAATAGACTTTCGATATAAAAGAAACATTTTTGAAATGCATATCTTAATAAGAAACAGCCCAATCGAAAATGATTGGGCTGTTTGCTGAAAACTTCGTGGAACAAACCTGTGAAACAAGATTTTTCGGGTTGTCACAGGGACTTTTTGTTATAGGAAATGGTAGGAGAAAGTCCATTGCCCCCTTATTTTATCATATATAGCTGTCTGCAAAAATAATAAAGGATCCTGAACTCTTAGGATCAAACTCCAAAAAGAAAAATCAATAGCCTCCTTAATAAAACCCATTTACATTAAGATTTCTCCGATTCTGACTTTTCACTAATTGGATCGCTGCCTGCACCGTGCCGGTAAACGAGTTGGCCGCCAAACCATCCGCCAATCAGAAGTAGGATAAGCCCTAACAATGAGAGGGAAACGGAACTCGTTAACCGCCAACCTGATAGAATTTCAGCACCAAAACGAATACAAAAGCTTCCCGTAAACATCGCTATGCTCGTAATCATAATCATCATATGGCTCATTGCAACGCGATCGGCAATCCCCTCCTTAGGGATGGCCAGAAAGTCAATAATTCCGGTAATTAGCGCAGGTATGGACAGGACAAGTCCGATTGCAAGATTATAAAATGAAAAACTCCACCAGAACGAAGCATCCGTCCAGATTCCAAGCAAATCCCCAAGTAACGATACCGGTAAAAGGGCCATTGGAAAATGCGTAACGACAGGGTGTACCGGATGGCCAAACAGCCTAAGTCTACTCCGTTGTTTCATTTAACGTCCTCCCCTTACAGGATTCCAATAAGTAAAAGGACAAATGCAATAACTGCAGCTAAAGCATGAATGACGATTAGACCTTTAGGATGTGGCTTCTGGCGTAAATGGTAAGAAAACAGCACGAATCCGCCAAGTGCAGCGATGAGGAATAGAACCAATGAGATAATCGCAAGTGATCCCTGCATTTCCCTGCACGACCCCAAGAATTAACGTAATAAGTCCAGCAGCTGCAACAACACCATGGATAAGCGACAACCACATCGGTAAACCCCTCTGACGAAGCCCTAAAACCCCAAGCACCAGACCACCAAGCGCAGCAACAGCAAAAAGAATAACAGATAAGATCAGCATCTTTACAATCCCCCATTTACAAATTTAAGTAATCAACTTCATTCAAATTGAATACAACAATAAATCTAATTAATCAATATAATAATTGGTTAATTAGGTTTATACATTATACTTCTGAATTAATCAAATAATTACTTGTTTAATTCATCTTTTTTTGGGCATATTA
>CAVXVN010000024.1:0-60847 GCA_963765265.1 uncultured Bacillaceae bacterium | reverse complement strand
CAAGGCATTGATAAACCGCCATCATATCTCGTTTATTTAACTCACGAATACGATTGAAAATTGGAATATCGGCAACAGCCTCAGTATTGAAGCTTTCAGCAACAACATCACTTACTTTGCCAGTTAGCCATGTTTGTACTTCTATACCATCGACGATTTCCTTAAGTCCTTCATCATTGATGCCACTTGCATGACAACTCACACATGGAATCGTTAATTTATATACGCCGTCATGTAGATTATCTTCTGAAATGACTTTCTTTCCTTTACAGAATGGACATGGATGACTTTTTTTAATCTTATTAATTTGGGTGACAATTTTTTTGTAACCAAATGCTTCATAAACATACGTTAGTTTTTTGTATTTTCCATTCGTGAAATACTTATCAATGATGGTTTCTCTCGTCTCATTGATATTGGCAAAATCACAGATGGTAACCTGGTTATTGATGCTGATGGATTCGATATTGCCTCTAATTCTGTCCCAGAATGGCAGGACATTTTGTAATACCATTTCATAGCCAACAAAGCTTGCCAGTTCCAATTCAAGCATTTTCAGCGCGACTTGTGTTTCCCTAGGAAGCAGCGAGACATCTTCCGTCAAAGTCATATCGCCGCCAACAATAGATTTCAATTTTACAAGTTCAGGTAACGCTCCTACTGTTTTCATAACTTGATCAATCGGCTGCTGAATAATCTCACGAATATCCGTGTCACCAAATTTGAGCTGTTTATGATGGTTTAACACGGTTCCTTCGCAAATCGGACATGTAATCATCTCTTTAGATGCTTTCATTTGCTCTTTAATAATCGATTTCGAAATGAACATATACATCCCAATGATGCGATTAAAGCCTTCCCATGTTCTCCGTGTCTTGCCTGCTTTATCATAGAATGACTTTTCCCAATATCCGTATAAAAAGGTATGCTTTTCTGCTTCTGTCATCTCATTATAGCTTTTACTCATATCGTGACCGAGCTCATTCTTAATCTCTTCAAAAAGGAATTGCAATTTTGGATATTGATAATATTTTAATACCTCCATCACGTCTGGATGCAATAGGCCATCCCAGAATGGAACGGTTTTGTCCTGAATAACAACATCGATATCAAATTTTTCAATCACCCGGCGGCCCGAGCAGCTATGGACAATGATTTTCTTGATAATAGAAATCAAAGCTTCTCGTATCTTTATTGGTCGGATGTGCAGCCACAATATGGTTGATCAGTCCGCCCATTTCATAGAGAAAACTATATTGGCTATACAAGTGTCGTTCCAGATCAATGGCAATGACAGGTGCAATGGTATCAGATTCGTATTCACCATAAATCAAACGGGCCATTGATGATAAGCTTTTTAAGATGCCGCCCTTATAGACGTTTTCTGCCTTTTTAAAATAGTCGATATGATTTTCTTTTAAGTAGTTAATCCCATTTTGGGCTTTGAGTGTGGAAGAAATAGGCAATGGCAGCGCGATATCTTCTCTATTTTTAAGGACGAAAATAATCATCATGACTGACAACATCAAGATGCGTGACAGGTCCCAGCTGTCTTTTACCAAAATCAACGATAAAATCAGAGTTTTCCAGCATATAAGCATTATGTTCAATCATGATGATCGAGACAGATTCATCTTGCAGAATCACTCTGATACTATCAATGAATTGATTTAAAATATTTTGTGATAAACCTTTTGAAGGCTCGTCAAAAATAAAAAGCGTATGTGGGTTTCTTGAGTTCGCAAACAGCTCAGAAACTAAATGAACACATTGAAATTCACCAGTCGATAAGGTTTGTGTTTTTCTTTCTAATGTCAAATAACCAAGTCCAAGTTTGATCAATAAGCTCAAGCGTTTATGAGCGATGTCTTCATTTGGCAGTTCATCAATAATATCTTCAATCGAGCGCTCGAAAAATATCATCAATCTCTTCACTATATTTTGTGAGTTTCTTTTTAATATCAAGAAAAGTCGCAACGGTTGACCGACTGGTAATCGATTGGTTTCGATCTTGCCCTACCATAACCAGTTTATCTTTTGGATATCGCTTCAGAAAATCTTTGGCGATACACTCATTGACAAGTGTAGATTTACCACATCCAGACTCACCCGTAAAGGTTACCAGTCTATTTTTGGGAATCTGAATTTCAGCCATTTGAATATTACGGCAGTAAAGATCATGAAATTGATAGTATTCTGTTGGCATTGCCTGATTTCGTTCGCAATCGATTGGTTGTGGACGTGGTGATTCTTCAACAATTTTCCCGCCATATTTACCGCTGCCAGGTCCAAAGAACAATTGCTCATCCGTTGTATCGAGCACCGTGTCAGAATGATCAATGAGCCAAATTTGATTTTTATAGCCTAATTGTTTAATCTGTTCTAAAATTTTCAATAGTGTTTCGTGATCAAGTCCCACGGAGATTTCATCAATAATAATAACCGTATTTTCACTTGTTGCCATGAATTCCGCCAAGTAAAGTCGTGTTAATTCTCCACCTGACAATGTACCCATAATTCGATTTAATGTTAAGTAACCAATATTCATATTGATAATATTTTTGAGAATATGTTGTTTCGCTTCACTAATATGTAAATCCTCTGCTAGTGAAAGAATCGATTCAATGCTTAAGTTGTTGATATCGGAAATAGTATGTGGTTGATCAAATAATTCAATCTTATATTGCTCAACTTCTTGATTATAACGCCTGCCCTTACACTTTGGACATTCGACATTTTTGGTCGTACCTCGTCCTTTACACTTAGGACACCAGCCTAATGCATTATTAAAGGAAAACACTTCTGGAGAAAGATTAAATTTTTCAGCAAGCCGCTCGCGAATCTCTTTAAAAACGCCAGTATGTGTGCCAATGGTTGAACGTGGATTGGAAGAAATGGATGATCTTCCGAGAAAAAGTACTAAAGGCATTTCTTCCATCTTGATGGCACTGAAATTCGTTTCCATAATATTGGGAAATAAATACTGATATTCAGCCTTTGGCAATAAGGAAACGAGACGCTTCTTGGATTCTTCACCAATGGTTTGACAAAAAGTGGTTTTACCAGATCCAGACAAACCAGCAATTCCTAACGATTGATCTGCCGGAAGTGCTGCATCTAATTTGTTAATATTGTTCGCAATTAATTGATTTATTTTCATTCGGATATCCTTTCCATTCTCTATATTTAGTATGGCCATGTTCGTAATACTTCAAATGAATTTGTTGTGTTTTTTCGAATTGATAAACTCATACTAAGTGTAGACGAGGATTTCTACATTTATTGTTAAAAATTCATTTATACTTTCGTTTGAAGAAACCATTTCATGGCTCAAATACAGCCATTAGTGGTCCTTTCTTCTAGCTTTCTTTTCCCTATCCCAGATCTATTATAATAGGTTTGTATACCGTCGTCTTTAAGAACGATTCGCGATTCTATACTTGAATGATATTAAAATTTACGGAGCGGACATTCATCATGTAGTTGAAATTGATCGAGCAAACAGGATGAATGATCTCTATGTTTGCTTGAAATTATTTTTTGTGCCAAAATGATCTTTATATTATTTTGTATATAATTTAGAGCATAAATGATTTGGAGGATTTATCATGACAAATTCACAAACACTTCATACGCTCGAACCACCATTGTTCTTGGATGTTATTCAAGAACGTCGTTCGGTTCGTTCATATGATCCAACTGTAAAGATCTCACGCGAGGAAATGACCGAAATACTAGAGCTAGCAACATTGGCTCCTTCGTCGTCGAATCTGCAGCCATGGCGTTTTTTAGTCATCGATCAACCGGAGTTGAAACAAAAGCTTCTGCCCATTGCCTATAATCAACAGCAGGTCGTGGAGGCTTCTGCCATTATTGCTGTGCTCGGTGACGTGGAAAGCTACAAGAAAGCCGACAAAATTTATGGACAGGCTGTTGAAGCAGGCTTTATGCCGGAGGATACAGCTAAATCATTCATCGAGCGTACGGTAGGAACGTACTCCAACTTGCAGCCTGAAGCGGCGCGCCGAATTGTATATACGGATGGAGGCCTTATTTCGATGCAGCTTATGCTTATCGCCCGATCCAGAGGGTACGACACCGTTCCAATGGGAGGGTACGATCGAGCGAAGTTCATTGAAGCTTTCGGAATTTCCGAACAGTATGTGCCAGTCATGCTCATTGCGATCGGAAAAGCAGCAAAACCAGGACATCCGACTACACGTCTTCCTATTGAGGATGTGGCGTTTTTTAACGAAATGCCATAAGATCCTGTAAAGTAATGAAAGCCTAATTTCTCGTTAACAACACAGAGAAATTAGGCTTTTTAGATTTGGATTCTAAACACAGATGCATGAATTTAATCATTTAATCTCAAGTTCTGCTTGTTCAAGTATCCATTGTTCGGGTTCAGCCTTAGATTTTCGACCACGGTTTTTTTATTATCGAATTCGTGGTTTTTATGATCATCTTTTCATTTCCAGCGACGAAAACGATCCTTTTATCAGCGATTCCAGAAAGTTGTCTTTTATCCATCATGAATCCAATTCTATATTTCTATAAAATTATTTGTTAAAATATGAACAAGAATCAAATGAAAAGGATGCCTCTTTTTAACAAAATGGCAGCGATTTCCTTTTATGATCAAAACGAAGAGGCATAAGACAATGCTTTTCATACTAAAATAACAAAATAGCATTTTTTATAGAAAATCTGACAAAACGGAAAGGAGATGATTCTTCATGAAGTCCGCTCTAAAACAAATCGAAAAAGAGGTCTATTCCATTTTCGATCATCTCCATCAAAACCCTGAGATTAGTTGGGAAGAAGTTCAAACCACTCAATTTATAAAAGAAATACTGGAAAAAGAGGGATACCAAGTTCAGACCTTTGATGATTGCACAGGGGTTGTCGGGGAAATTGGCGAAGGAGATACCACAGTTGCATTAAGAGCTGATATGGATGCGCTTTGGCAAGAAAAAGATGGAAAATGGCAAGCCATTCATTCTTGTGGACACGATTCCCACTCCACAATGGCTCTAGGAGTGGCCCTTTTATTCAACAAAATGGAGTACAAACCACCTGGTAAGCTGAAGATTCTTTTTCAACCGGCTGAGGAAAAAGGAACGGGTGCGCTTAAAATGCTCCAGAAAGGGATCCTGGATAACGTTGATTTCTTATATGGGGTTCATTTACGTCCGATCCAGGAATTGCGGAGCGGCTATGCCTCCCCTGCCATATTACACGGTGCTTCCCAGTACATAACAGGGGAAATTAAAGGGGAAATGGCCCACGGAGCGCGACCCCATCTTGGCGTCAATGCGATTGAAGTGGCAAGTAGCCTGGTTCAGGAAATGAGCAACATTCACATAGATCCCCAGATTCCAGCGTCGATTAAAATGACGGGAATTCATGCAGGTGGCCCGAACGGAAATACGATTCCAGATCGTGCCGAATTTACGCTTGATCTTCGTGCGCAAACCAATGATGTGATGAACCAATTAGAATACAAACTAACGCAAATGATTGAAGGCATTTCCATGATCTATGATGCCGAAATTAAGTTGCATTCTGAAATCAAACTGGCTGCAGCCGAAGTCGATCTGACTGCGCAACAAATCATGGAGAGTGCGATTCAAGAAGTAATTGGACCTGAGTTTTGTGCCCCTCCTGTCGTGACATCGGGCGGTGAAGATTTCCATTTCTATTCACTTATGAAACAGGATCTGAAAACGACTATGCTCGGGCTCGGGTGTGACCTCCAGCCTGGACTGCACCACCCTGACATGACGTTTCACCGGGAGGATATTTTAATCGGAATTGAAATTCTCGCTAAAACGGTGATGAAAACCTTTCAGTATGGAAAAAGGTAAGCGGGGACGGCGATCGATATCATCCTGATAAAGCTCGTTCCTTTTTTCAAAAATAAAGCTCGTTTAATTCAGGATACGTTTTTCAATCAGGTTCATATAGTAGTCTGAACTTGGTCATTCTATGAGATAGGGAATCGGTTTCGCCGTGCTAGTCTGGAGAGTTGTCATTGATTCATTTTTATAATAGAAGCAAAGCACTCATATATCCTTTTTTAACAGATCTAAACATTCTGCGATATCTAGACAGATTTTCACTGTTTTGCGGAAAATAAATCATGATAAAGAGGCAAAAAAATGAAGCTAAATCGAGTGGTTTTAAGGCATTTACAAATGGAACAAAAGACACCGTTTACAACGAGTTTTGGTACGATGACAACGAAGGACTTTATTTTAGTCGAGGCCATTGATGAGGATGGCGTTTCAGGCTGGGGAGAATCCGTTGCCTTCCGTTCCCCATGGTATACCGAAGAAACACTAAAAACCAATTGGCATCTTTTAGAGGATTTTTTGTTGCCGGTTACTTTGCAGCTTCCCATTGATCATCCAGATGAATTGTCCAAACGCTATTCTTTTATCCGAAAAAACAACATGGCCAAGGCTGCGATTGAAGGGGCCATTTGGGATTTGCATACAAAAAAACAAAGGATCCCTTTGAGTCAAGCTCTTGGCGGGAAAAAGAAAAAGATTGAAGTGGGCATTAGCATTGGCATTCAAAAAAGTATCGATGACCTCCTGCGTATCATTGATCAATATGTAACAGAAGGCTATCGTCGTGTAAAAATAAAAATTAAACCGGGTTGGGATATCGAAGTGATCGAGGAGGTACGTAAGAGGTTTCCGCATCTTCCATTAATGGCCGATGCAAACTCTGCTTATACCCTTGCGGATGTGAATCTTCTCAAAAGACTGGATCCCTATCATCTCATGATGATCGAGCAGCCTTTAGCGACCGATGACATTATCGATCACGCTACCTTGCAAGCCCTCATTGAGACACCGATTTGTTTAGACGAGAGCATTACGTCCGTGGAAGATACTCGAAAAGCCATTTCACTTGGAAGCTGTAAAGTGATTAATATCAAGATTGGCCGAGTCGGTGGCATAACGGAGGCTGTCAAAATTCACGATTTGTGCAAAGCTCATGGGATTCCTGTTTGGTGTGGCGGCATGTTGGAGGCTGGTGTGGGACGAGCACATAACATTGCTCTTACCACATTGGATCAATTCACGATGCCGGGAGACACGGCCGCATCCTCCCACTATTGGGAAAAGGATATCATCGAGCCCGAAGTCACCGTTCAGGATGGACTCATTACAGTTCCCGAAAGACCAGGAATCGGCTATGAGGTCAACCGCCGACAGGTTGATTCCTACACCGTATCATCGAAGACCTATCGGAGATAACTTATTTTAATAAGTGAGCCAAACACTTGAGGGAAAAATGGAAATAGGAAAGGAACACTTGGCATCAGGCCTCGATTCCTTTCTTTTTTTGTGCTATCATGCTCTGTTCCTTCCTATTCTTCTGATTTGCCTCTCTATTCGGGCACGATCTAGCTCTCTTACCTCCCATGCTTTCGATTTACCTCTCTCTTTCGCACGATCAAGCCTCAATAAGACCAGTTTGACTAACCTCACTAGTTTTTTCCTCTATCATCCTATATAATTTCCCCGAAAAAAACGCTTACACCACTACCGAACTATCAAAATGATATTATTTTGACAGTGATTACAGGTTTAATCAAAAATATTATGTAAAAATGCCTTTTATTCAAAATATATTCTTTACCAATCTCTTACTAATTCAGAACAAAATACAACATAAAAATTTAACTTTCATGTATAATAGAGTTAATTATCGAATTTATCAAATAATTCAATCATTAAAGAGAGAGCCCTTGTGCCTTTATTAGCCATGAAAGAGATTACTACTCCGTTAAAACTCCCTAGGGATACGGTTTTTTAAAAGTAGTGATCGTGCCATTTATATTAAATTCTGGAATACCTCGAGGAAAAGACTAACCAAAAAGAACGCATAATACAATCATCTTTGAAGAGAGTCCATACAACCATCGTACCTCAAAGAGCTCTTATACCTTTTTTATCATATTTCAACCAAATACACCTTTGCGTATTTGCGCCCAGATTTTACCTTAGCTTGTTCATAAATTTCCTTCTGAAAATCGAAAGGCATCTGGTAGAGGCTTTAACTTTATACATATTAAGTTGTTAAAGTGCATTCATGATAAAAACCTTTCTTTACATCCTTAATTGGCCTTATCCGGCAATTTGTCGGATTCTTTTTTTGCCACTACTTTATTCGTAAACGGGCTAACAATTTTGAAATAAGTATTATCCATTCTATTAAAATGGTTACCATCCATATTTGTGAGGAGATTAACGATGAAACAAGTATTGACTTTGGATAATCGATCAGGGGTTGATAGAACGATAGAATCCCTTCGTGAAGAACTGATCAATAGTGGAATGCAAGTTGGATTTACACACGAAAAAACGCTTGAATTAAGTCAGAAGCTTGATTCCTTTATTGCAAGATATCAAGCTTCTAAAAATGAATCTTAAGCACATACTGCTATTCCTAAAAACTAAATTGGATTATAGCGAATATCTATGTCCAGCTATGCTCAAGCCTATTTTCTGACACGAAATAGGCTTCTTTCTTTACCGTTTTTTCCCGCTCCCTCCATTTTCGCGCACGTATAGGCTTCCTTCTTCACCGTTTTTCCACTCCTCTCGATTTTCGGGCATGAAACGAAAAAGAGCTTGATACCTTTATTGCGCGGTATCAAGCTCTTAAAAATCCACTATAATCTAAATCATTTTTCTAAAAAGCAAACTTCTCCATTATGAATGTAACGAAACCTATTTTTTACCCTTATTTCCATTACCGGTTGAAAAAGTCCAAATGTCTGAGACTGTTCTACCCGTATAATCATCTTCTGCTACGGCATACCATGCATAGTTTTGATTCAATTCTAATTGGTTCCATGGTACTTGTGCGGTATGACCGCTTTTCACCTGTTCCTTCTTGCCAATCAACGAATCCGTGTACACGTTGACACTAAAACTGTCCGTGGCAATTCGTTTTTGCTGAGCATCTAGGTTTAAATCGATGACAAATTCGTCTTTTTCCCCGTACTTGTCCTTATCGTAAAAATTATAATCGTTCATGTATGGGGAATACGTGTTTACGATGATTCGGTCTTGATCTTGATCGAAGTGGAGTAAACGCATATATCCTTGTCCACCTTCAGGACCTGCTTGATAATCAGCAAGCAATTGATAGACTTTACGATCGGCTGTTCCATCTCCGTTATCATCAATCTCATCGATTAATGTTTGAGCTTCGTGATAGTGCCCAGATAGAACGGCAATCACGTTTTTATTTGGAACGACGACTTGGTTATATAATTTATCCCCAAGCGGATGTCTTGTTCCCGTTGACAATAAATATTCATGGAAACTTAAGATCGCTTTCCGGTCTGGATGCTCTTTCAATACTTGATTGATCCAAGCAATGGATTCATCATCCACGCCCCAGCCCATATAAACCATGATATAGTCATTGCCACCCGCTGAAATTAAATCATAATGTCCGCGGTTATTTTTGTATGATTCCCCGTAATAAGGTCGGTCCTTGTAACGATCCTCTCCAAAGAATCGGTAATATTGTGTGTAGTCCGATGTTTTATGGTCGACGTCATGATTTCCTGCCAAAACGCCATTGGGAACATTGGCATCATCTAATGTTTTCATAAACTGATCGGCATTGTTCCATTGTTCTTCTTTATCACTTTCATCGACTAAATCACCCGTATGGAAGACATATTTAATCTTCATCGCTTCTTGATTTTCCACAATCCACTGTGTTTGTCGATCAAAAATATACGGGAAGCTTTCGGAATAATACTGGGTATCACTCATCCAGACAAAACTGTAATCATAGTCATCTGGAGAAACTGGAATTTCATCTTGAACAAGGACATTGATTTTGCTATCCTTCACAAATTCTCCTACTTCAACGTTTTGCTTCAAGGTAAAATCTTCTTTCCCCGCAATCGTTGTAGCCAATGAGACCCAATCATTTTTCTCATGGCTCCAAGCATACATGGACACTTTTCTGCCTTCTAAGGAATGACCTTCCCATGATAATTCCACGATATCGGTTTCATCCACTGAGCTGTCAATCGTCACATCAAAACGGTGATAAGGGAATTGTGTTTCAGAATCGGTTACCAAATATTCGTCATCTGAAGTCGTAATTTTAGCGATTTCCTCACTCACAAGCGCTGTTTCTCCTGCTGGAATACTCTCTTTTGGCGGTTCTGTATCTGCTGCGTTTTTAAACACTTTCATCTGATCCACTTTCGCAGCATTGTACTGGAATCCTTTGTAAAAAGAAACCTTTAGATCATCTTGGGTTGGATCTGTCACTTTTACTTGTAAATGAGCGACTTTGTTTTCATCAGCTGCTCCAACTTTTGGTGAAATCAATTCCGGTTTCGCCGGCAATTCATCCACTACGGAAAAAGGAACCTTTAATTCTGAGCGTGTTTCCAATTTTATCCTGAGCCGAAATGGTCAATGTGTGACTGCCAGGTGTTAATTTTGCGGATGACGTTTCATATGGTACGGCAATCACTTCATCATCCAACTTGATTTCGGTTGTTTCCAAACCAGCTAAAGCATCTGTTACAGTTGCTTCAATTGTGAATGCCCCTTTGTATTCTTTATTCTTTTCCATGTTTGTCTCAATCACAGGGGCGGTGTTGTCCACTTTCACTACTGCGGTTGCATCAGGGTTCACAGCGTCTTTGGCAAGAATCGTATAGTCTCCGTCTGCCACTTTTGTCGTGTCCCATTTATACGTTTTCGAAAGCATTTTTTCCGCCGGGATATTTAAAGTAAAGTCAACGGCTGCATTGGCATCATTCATGGCGATCACTTTTTCAGCATCCTTGTATTGTGGATCCTGGATGACCGTCCCATCCTCTAACACAAGTCTTACGTTTCGTAAGCTGTAATCATCTCTATTTTCTCCATTACCAGTAGGAAACGGAGTGGCTTTATCACCTGAACGCATCGTAAAGACATTGGAGCCTTCTTTTAGTCGATCTGGTTCGATTGGAACCGTGATTGTTTTCCATTGCGGAATTCCATCGTCCACAATACGCAGAATTTCATCCCCCATTGTTACACCATTTTGGAAAAAGGTGTTCACTCCACTAACTTCAAAGGCAAAATAGCTTTCACTTTCAAGTGAGCGGTACGTGTTTTCGACGATCTCCTTTTCATCAATCAATAGGTTTACCTTTTCAGCTGTGGCATCATCCGATGAGGCTTTGATTGCTTTTTCTCCTGAAAGGAACTCTTCGTTATTCACATTAAGTCTTAATCGATCCGGATTACGATCGCTTGTCAAATTCACTTTGTATGTGTCACTTTTGATTTCATTTTTGCCATCTGAAACGACATAATAGTATTCTATTGATTTTTTCGCAATCAGATCTGGCGAATAAACCGTGTAATGATAGAGTAGGTTGTTATAATCTTGCTGTAAAAGAACCTTTTTATATTCCGTTTGCTCGTTGTTTTTATAATATAAAGCAACGGTTTTGACGATTGAATTGTCCTTTGCATCTGCTGTAATGATTAAATCTTCTTTTTGATTGATTTCGGTTTTTCCTGTTAGATCTTCAACTGTTGGCGCGATGGTATCTGCAGGAACTTGTACCGTTTTTGCTGGAACTTGTGAGGCCATAACGGCTCCAGGTGTTGCCGCTTCTTTCCCTGCACTTACTTTTTGCATTTGATTCGTTCCATCAACAGGATATTTATAAAAAATCCCTTTATTTGCATTCGTGTCATCTACGCCTGATTCTTCATTATAATAGGCAACTGAACTTTCAATATCTGTGTTCGTGGCAATAAGGATTCCTCTTGTGCTGCCGTTTGCCATCCCTGCGGAATAAATTTTAACGATGTCCTTATTTTCCACAAGGTTCGTTTTATAAACTGCATTAAAATCAGCTACCGTTTTGGATCCATTTTTATCATTAATAATCCAGAACACGACGGTTTCTTTTGAAGCTATCACAAAGTCATCTGGCACCGACTCCCAAATCACATCGGTTTCTGGATCTGTTCCATAACGATATTGAATCTTATAATCTTTAAAAAGAATTTCTTGATTGCTATTATTATAGATTTCGATGAATTCATATCCATCAGCGCCATCTATATTCGATGAATCTGGTACCACTTCCGTAACGAGTAAGGTTGGCAGTTTATTAAAATCAAGATTAGGCTGAGCCACGGTAATCTTATTTTCTACGGTTCTACTCGTATTTTTTCCATCTGATGCTTCGATGTAATAGATCAAATTTGATTCAACTTCGATACTTGGAATGCTTACAGTAAACTTGGCAGGATTTTCTGCTGAAGCGTTCATGGATAGTGAAGTGAAATTTTCTGCTCCCTCTTTTTTATAATAAAGAGTGGCATAGGGAACGGATGCATCGTCTGTTACGTTTGCTTCAATGGTAATATCCGTATAGGCCTCACTTGCTGTCACAAGTGAATGCTCAATCACCGGTGCCACAAGATCTTCTGAAATACTGTCCAGGTTCACAGGTGTTGTGGGAACTTGAGTCGGTTCGAATGTTCCTGGTGTTGGGTTGGCCATTGTGGCAAGCTTGGCCATTTCTACGTTTGTTTTTGAATACTGGTATTGAACCACTTTTCCAGTATTATCTGTTTCGCCTGCAAGATAGCTGGCTGAAACAATCGTTTGACCTGCTTTATTTTTAATGGCTAATCCTCTGTTCCCGCCATTGAAAAAGCCTGTAAATTCATCTTTTAAAGGAGATGATTCTCTCCTCAGGTATGCTACTTCCAAAGAAAGTATTGAACTCTGCTGGAGTCTTGCTTTCATTGTTGTACCAAAAAGTGAGTGTTTGTTGTGGTTGTATCACAGTGTTCTCTGGAATCGGAAAGGCTTTATCTGCACCACTTCCATCTGTGTAAAGATAATTAAAAGAATAGTTGTTTAATAGAAGAGGTTGATTTGAGTTGTTGTAGACCTCAAAAAACTCATAGGAATCAGTGCCCTTCGAATTTGGTGAGATTTCCGTGATTAATAGTGGCGGATAGCCATTGAAATCTTCCGGTGTTTCTTCCGCCTGGACCTTTGCTGCAGCTGGTACCATTTGAATCAGAATGAGACAAAAAATAAGTAAATACGATAATGACCGTTTTATTATGCTATTTTTCACAATATCCTCCTTTATTTTGACAAAATTTTTACATATCCTAATATTACGTTTCTAATACTTAGGGATTGTTAATTTTTAATTAAGGATTGTAAATGTCTCTTTCTCTTGTCATTGGTGGAAACATCATGAAAGACCTATCTATTACAAGAGAAGTTGCTTTCTTCCTTTAAGAAAAGGTATGTTGTTTAAAAGCTAAATTCGTTTAGTGCCCGTGCAATTACATTTAGGAGCACATGACGAAACCATATCAAAAAGAAACCTAAGTACGAGAACCTAGATTTCTTTTCATAGGAGGCCATGATGGTACTTTTAATAGAAAGCAGGGCCTTTAATCTTTTTTGATTGAAATAGGGGGGACCTCTTTTCTTGCAGCTCATCTATTTGGTCTTATTTGGGACCTCTTGCCCCGAAAAACTAGTGATCTCTCCATTACGGTAATGAATCATGGCCTTTCGTGACCATAAAACTAGCGTTCCCTCAATTACGGTAACGAATCCCGCCCTTCCGTTCCCCAAAAAGCTTGCGATTCTTATTCATGCCCTTCATGGGAGGTTGATTTCTTTTTCCCGTAATATCTTTTAATTGTTTGGCTATTGTTATTTTTGCATTAAAAGCTGTGATCGTTGAATCAATGATCATCGTCACTCCATTGCTTAAATCAACCTGTGTTTTTTTCCCTAGGCGGCGGGTCTGTACAATATGGTCTACATTAAACCAGATCGCATCATGATTCGTTGATGACTTATGTGGAAATAGACAAATATTAAGGGCAGAGTGAACTATAATCGGACACATTTTCACATTTCCAAGAATGGCTCTTGCACCCGATTTCGCTCCTTTTAAATCAAAACCTATGTATTTTAATGTAGCATCTATAATTTCTACCGGACTTTGATCCACAAGAAAATTGATTTTCCCTTCTGTCACTCTTGAACACAATTTTCCCCTTTGATCATACTCACCTTGCATACAAACGAACTTTTGATCGATAATAAATTCCTTTTCCACAGCTAATAGCCTCTTCTCTTATTATGAATTTTCTATTGATTTATCTCTGTCAAAGGATATACTAACATTGGGTATATCCTTTAACCCCGTTGGAACCAGAGTGCTGTCTTACCGGACACTATTCACTCTGGGTTCCTCATTCTTTTTTCTACATTTCTCCCACCTCCTTCAACGATCATTCTTTTTTCCTTCTTACTTATAGCTAGTTTTCTAAGTGTGATGTGTATTCTATGAAACTTTATTTCAATGATTCATTTTCATTCAAATTATGAAAACGCTTTCAATTAATGAAATTTTGATGGATGGGTAAATGATAAATTCCACTAAAATATCATTCTAAATTCCTATAACCTTTTTCCTACACTTCATTATCCTTATTTGAACTATTCAGATCAATATCGAAAATTGAATATTTGTGAACAATTTGTATTATTTTTCACAAATTCAATTTATTGTTATTCGTATCACGCTGGAAATGAAAAAGAAGTGTCCATAGTTCGGTGCCTGACACCCGTTATGGACACTTCTTCTTGTTTTTTCGTTTGGAATGGACATTGTCTCTATATTTTAGTATTTACTTTTTCCATCGCCGTTTTTTTCCAATTTTTCACTGCTGAAAGACTAACATTTTCTCGCAATGCGATTTCCTTATTGCTTAATCCTAAGTAAAAATAGGATAGAACCCATTTTTCCTGTTTGTCTGTTAAATGGTGAAAGTAGCTGAGAAGATTTTCTTTTTCCATCATATTTGTCTCACACTCTAATTGGTTCCAATAATCCTCACTAGGATACAGGGTGTGGTCTTCTCGTTTCTTTTCACTGCGCAGTAAACTCAACATTCTTCCTTTTATATAGCTGTAGGCATAGGTTGAAAAGGATCCTTTTTGTTCATTAAAATTTTTACTTGCATCCCAAAGAGCCAGCAAACCAATTTGATAGAATTCATCTTGGTTTTTATAAATGTGTAACGTATGGATAATCGAGTGAATCATTTTAGAATATTGTGTCGCCAATTGTTCAAAATCGCTCATGCTGAACGCCTTTCTGAACGGTGCACCTTTCTTGTATTCCCGGGTTACGTTAACCATAACGAGAAACGGAAATTGACACGAATTCAGAAATATTTAATTGACGACGCTCATTTATTACTTTTCAGGCCACTACGATCACTTTTGCTAGATGGAAAAGTGACTTACCCTTTTGTTAAATGAAGAAATGCTATTACTTTGCATTTCAATCATGAAATTTGAATGATAAGAACCTCCTGTTAAGAGTGGGATCATCCAAAAGATGTGACTATAGTGGTATTTTCGACTTTTTAAGCCAAATTTTTCAAAAATGCATGTATAATGAATAAATGTATGTAATAGATTTAGTCGAGGAGGACCCTATAAAAATGGAATGGACGATCGTCATTTTGTTTGCTGCAGCCCTATTGCTGCTTATTTTATCGTTTGTTAAGGCAAAACAATCATCAAAAACAGTGGATCAACAAATAGAAGAGCTTTCTTATTCTTTTACAAATGAAATGAAGCAGCTTCAAGAGCAAATCCGCAATATGGAGCTGGATGCTGAAATTACGGCGCAAGAGGCGGGTATTTTACCTGGCACATCTAAGCAAAGACTTTTATTACGTGAAGTGCTTGATTTGTATAAGCGTAAATATTCTTTTGAAAGCATCGCTCAAAGGACACAACTGACTCCTTATGAAGTCGAGCATTTGCTTACTCCCTATTTGAAAGCAAAAGATGAAGGGAGTAACGTAACGAATGAAATCTAATTCAATCCAAAGCTTTGCCATTGGACTCTTGGTTGCTACTGGCGTGTTCGCTGCTGTTTACTATTTGGCACCAAGTGAAACGACAACTTCTCAAACTGTCAAAGCGCCATCCGAAGACGAGATGAAAATCGCTTTAACTGATAAGGGTTATGTGATCCAAACCGAAGAAGAGTGGAATCAACAACAGGTTGCTGTGGAAGAAGCGAAAAAGAACATAGCCACAGCACCTACAGAAGAAGCCCCCGCTGAAACGGGAACAGTTGAATATCATGCCATGTTGTCAGTATCTTCAGGGATGACCAGCATCCACGTCGGTCAAGCACTCGAACAGATGAAAATCATTAGTAAAGCCAGCGATTTCTCTAATCAAGTAGAAGCTCGTGGCCTTTCAAACCAATTAAAACCAGGCATATTCGAAGTAAAAAGCGGCATGACCACAGACGAACTCATCGCCATTATATTTGGCACGTAAAAGGAGACAAGGGGACGGTTCTCTTGTTTTTTTACAGTACTTTTTGGTGACACAAGAACCGTCCGAGACCACTGAAAAAGTGCTCACTTTGAATAATCAATAGATACTTTCATTAACATACAGTAAACAAAAGAAGCCGGTTATCTACATTCAGTAGGTAGTCGGCTTCTTTTTTTCATTAACAGGACTTTTTCAGTGACTTTGAACCGTCCCCTCGTTTCATATATGATCCTTTATTCGTTCTGGAAGGCCTTGAATGGATTGTACAACCACATCTAGCTTTGCTTCGATCCGATAAAGCAAGTAGAGCGTGACGACAATCGGAAATCCCACATCACTAATTAAAGGGATTAATTCTTCCACCATACACACCTCATTTCAACTAGACCGTTATTTTAAATGGAATACACTTTTTTTAAAAAGAGGCTGCCTCCTATGAGAAAGCAGCCTCCCTCTGTATGCGTACATCTAGTAAAAGAAATTAGATTAATTCATAATCACTAACATTATGTTCAACTAATCTTGCAGCTTGGACACTAACTAGCGTTCCATTACTACCACCAAAAATTCCAGCGGCAATAATTTGTTCCATTACTGCTTTCGTAGCGACCGGATCGATTGGTTCCTTTGGATTTTCTACAGTTAACTTGGTTATTTTTCCTACACTATTTGTAAAATGCAATTCAATGGTTTTCGCCATTCTATTCACCCTCTCCTTTTAAAGTTCACTCCCTTACCCGATTAATTCGAATAAATCATTTCTTTCTACTCCACTTAACGGATCATTCGAAAGTGAAGCTAACGCTTGTGCAACTTGGTGCAGTTGGTCCGCTGTTGCTGTTTCGATCACATTTGCATACGTCTTTGTTTTAAAAATCGGTTCTCCTTTTTCATTAAGACCTGTTTCGTAACTTACGCGTAACTTTGAATCAGTCATGATTGCTTGTGCCATGTTCTCACCACCTTTCACTCTTGTTATATAAAGAAAAAGGTAAAAAGGACATGGTGATTTTTGGAGACGAGGGGACGGTTCTCTTGTTTCTTTACAGTACTTTTTGGTGACATGAGAACCGTCCCCTTGTTTCACTAAAAAAATCGTTCAGCTTAATATGACATAAATCTGCATTTGATTAACCAAAAAATGGAATTATTGTTCAATAATCAGCTACTAATCTCCTAGTTTTATGACGATAATGTAAAAAGTTGTCGTTAGTTTTAATTTTCAGAAAATAATTCCAATACAAATCGCGTGCTATACTTTATTTAGAACAAAACGTGCTTAAAGAATCCTAATGAAATGAGTTGATAACTATGTTAGTAGAAAACTTAATCATCGATTTTAAGACAAAGAAAAACTGTAGCCCACTACATGCCAATGACCTACTAGATTTTATTCAATATAAGTATATTTCTGGTGAATTATCCATTTGTGAGTATAAACAATTATTCTTCGAACTAGATAAACTTGATGCAGAAAAGCCACATTTTTTTATCATGAATATTAAACAAGGAAATTTCAACAAAGTTGAGCGTCCCAGTTAGCCCTAAAAAAGGAGAATGACCTTCTCCTTTTCTTTTTTTTAGGGCATTGAGTAAAAATAATATGTACGAATGGTTCATACCAATCTAGTTAACGATCTATATCTCCTTTGAAGAAAGAGGCAAGAACAACTTGATTCCTCTTTTATTAAAGGGAAATAGTTTCATATCTGCTACCAGATGACTGATGTATCCACCCAGACAAGCATAATAAACACCTTCGATTCCGACGGATCGCTCTAAATTGAAAGCGATGAACCCGAAAAACACAATGCCCAATATCGAATGGGTATAGCTGCGATGCGATACGAGAGAGGCAATTAATATGTAGATTCCGAGAAGGAGCAACCAATTTTCTTGCAAGGATAATCCTCCTGCTAGGACACCCACTCCTGAAATAATTAACATATGTTTCTGTTTAATAAAAGCCGAGAGGATCATCATTCCAAACCCAATTCCAATCCCCATCCATCTCTCCATATTATCTTTCTTCATAAAAACTATAAATGATCAATAAAATACCAATCAATTGAGCCGCTGCTTGAATCACCTTATGAGATAAGGTAATTTTATTTCTCAACTTTCCATCAATATCGAGATCAGGCATTAAACCAGAAACAGCACCTAATCCGACTAACAAAAGTGTCACAGAAGGTTCGTTCTCAAAAGTATTCGCTACGATAAACCCTGTCGCAGCTCCAATTGCTGTATGTGCTGTACCATTCACTTTCCACTTCACCCCTTACCAAATTTAAAACACTCTCTCCATTCTACAACAAAAGTGGGAACATGGGTACGGTTCTCTGGTCTCTATTTGTAACCTTATTTTGAGCAAATTTGTTTTGATTTTTCGGAATAGTGATAAAATATTGATAAATTAATAAGAAAGGTCGTTTTGCATATTATGGGTTCGATCAAAATTTATATGGTTCTTTTTGGATTGATGATTATTTGGGGATTTAACGTTTCGATTCTGAAGCTGGTTGTTGAAAATGTCGCTCCCATCACGGTGACTTCATTTCGCATTTTTATTGCTGCTCTAACTGTTTTTCTGATTCTTGGATATAAGCGCCGTATTCGTTGGCCATATAAAAAAGAGTGGGTATACATATTGACGGGATCCTGTCTGAGTGTGATCTTTCATCATTATTTATTAGCGAATGGCTTGACCAAAACATCTGCGACAAATGCCGGTTTAATACTAGGAATGGGACCACTATTAACGGCTCTTTTATCGATGTTATTTTTCAAAAAACGACCGACTCTGATTGCGGCGTTGGGATTTATTCTCGGTGGGATTGGTGTTAGTGTCATTGTCCTGTTTGGCTCTGGCCGTCTTCAATCTATTAATCTAGGCGATTTGGAAATTTTTCTGTGCATTCTATCGCAAGCAGGCAGTTTTATCCTGATCAATAAAGCCACAAAAACGATGGATTCGATTCTTTTAACCGGGTATATGCTCCTGATTGGATCTTTTGTTCTTTTTGTCATCAGCACAGGTGTCGAACCAGGTGGAATCGAAACACTTATAACGGCAAAGCCTATCCTTTGGATCGCTTTTATTCTCTCAGGAGTTGTGGCGACAGGCGTTGGGATGACCGTCTACAACTACACCATTGGCCAGGTCGGAGCTGCCGAAGCGTCTATTTTTCTGAACTTGAGTACTTTTTTCTCTGTCGTCGGTGCCTCACTTTTAATTCACGAGACCATTGTACCTGCACACTTTATCGGATTGTTGCTAATCATATCCGCTGTACTCCTTGGATCTGGTACATTAGAAGCCTTGATTTTACAGAAGAGAAATAAAAGAATCCATTTAAACAAAATGCTTTAATTTCTTGAATTCATTCTTTTGATGTTCCTATGAATCATCGCTTTTAGCAATAGGGGCCAACTGCGAGGTAAAAGAATTTAAACAAACGTTTGATTAAACACGATTCAACTGGATATTTCACTATACCTTGTCAATAGACTTACTGCGAAGTTATCTCCAATTGTTCATTACGTATAGAAGTAACCTAGTTTTCCATCACAAAAAAATCATCCACTCTCGTATCTTCATTTTGAGAATACGGTGGATGATTAGCTATTATTCTTTTTGGTTTTAAACATGTAGCAACTCTCTTTCTTTGGCTTTTTCTAATTCTTGTTCTCTGTGAACCTCTTTTATTGCTTCTTCCCACCAGCGATTGGGATCAGGAATCGTTTCCCTCATCGGATCCAATTTTTCAAACAAAACTCTTTCTTTTACCAACACTTCCTCATCCATCATTCCGCAGCAAATATCATAGATTTCACTGTAATGAGCGAATGACATCATGACCACCTTCTTTCTAGATTTGAGGAGCGTCTTCATCTTCCTCTTGTCATTATTATATGGCATTTTTGGATCTAAATTATTGTAAATTGTGTCAATATTGCGAATATTAAAAAAGACAAGGGGACGGTTCTCTTGTTTCTTTACAGTACTTTAGAAACACAAGAACCGTCCCTCTGTCTCCTTTCCAACACAAAAAAATCATCCACTCTCGTATCTTCATTTTGAGAATACGGTGGATGATTAGCTATTATTCTTTTTGGTTTTAAACATGTAGCAACTCTCTTTCTTTGGCTTTTTCTAATTCTTGTTCTCTGTGAACTTCTTTTACTGCTTCTTCCCACCAGCGATTGGGATCAGGAATCGTTTCCCTCATCGGATCCAATTTTTCAAACAAAACTCTTTCTTTTACCAACACTTCCTCATCCATCATTCCGCAGCAAATATCATAGATTTCACTGTAATGAGCGAATGACATCATGGCCACCTTCTTTCTAGATTTGAGGAGCGTCTACCTCTTCATCTTCCTCTTACCATTATTATATGACATTTTAGGATCTAAATTATTGTAAATTGTGTCAATATTGCGAATATTAAAAGAGACGAGGGGACGGTTCTCTTGTTTCTTTACAGTACTTTAGAAACACAAGAACCGTCCCTCTGTCTCCTTATTTTGAATGCCAATTCCATGCGCTGGAGATGATTTTTTCTAGTGAGTATTGTGCTTTCCAGCCTAGTTCTTGGAGGATTTTTTCAGAAGAGGCCACAAGACGTGCTGGGTCTCCTTCTCGACGATCGGCCATGATGGCATTTGCTGTTTTTCCTGTTACTCTTTCACAGGTTTCTATGACTTCTTTAACTGAATAGCCTAAGCCGTTCCCTAGATTGTAGGTGGCTGTTTCTTTTTTACCTGATAATAAGGCATCCAAAGCTAAAATATGGGCTTTGGCTAAATCTGTCACATGAATATAATCACGGATACAGGTTCCATCTGGCGTAGGATAATCACTGCCAAATACAGAGATGCTTTCCCGATCTCCTAATAGATGCTGCAAAATAATTGGAATCAAATGGGTTTCAGGATGATGATCTTCACCGATCTCTGCCGTTTCATACGCACCTGCGGCATTGAAATAGCGCAACACGACATAGTGAAGGTCATAAGCTCGAGCGTAATCAGCCAGCACTTGTTCAACCATTAACTTAGAACGACCGTACGGATTAATCGGGTTGGTCATTGTTTCCTCTGTAATCATGTCCACATCGGGAATTCCATAGGTTGCTGCGGTTGAGGAAAAGATAAAATTCTTCACATCGTATTTCTTCATCGCCTTCAACAAGGTCAAAGTGGCAGCCACATTATTTTCATAATACTTCATTGGATCTACGACGGATTCGCCGACCAAACTGTATGCGGCAAAATGCATAACCGCTTCGATTGAGTATGTAGAAAATACGTGATCCAAATCTGCTTGATTTCCTAAATTTCCTTCAACCAATATCGCTCTCTCATCAACGGCCCATCTATGACCCGTTGACAGATTATCAAGCACCACAACTTCTTTTTCTTTCACTAATTCTTTTACCAAATGACTACCGATATATCCGGCTCCACCAACAACTAATATCATAATGACAACTCCTTTAGATCATTATAATACGAATGAAGGTGTCTTTGCATTTCGATTTAAAAAGCTACTCATATAAATTTGAGTACTACCGAGGTTTCAGAGTCGGATCGTGCTTGTGGTTTGCACCCAAAAAATTTACTTGAAATGATACCCCATCCTGACTAAAATAGAATTAGGTTGTACGATATTTAATTAGTGAGGGAGATGTAATGATGCTATCTAACATCGGGATACCTGGTTTAATTTTAATTCTTACGTTAGCCCTTATTATTTTTGGTCCCAAAAAACTACCTGAACTTGGCCGTGCAGTTGGACAAACATTGGGTGAATTTAAAAAGTCTGCTCGTGAACTTACAAGTGATATCGTAGAAGAAATCGATGATGTCAAAAAGGATGTCACTAAATAAGATTCACAGAATTCTTACTTTTTTTAAATAAGCAAAGAGCAACTACCTAATGATGAAAGCCCCCCTCACGTGAGTAGGGCTTTATTTCTTACTTCCTAAAAAAAATAATCCTCCATCATTCCTTATTACGGAACAAACGAAGGGTTATCCTTCCTAAATTCTTTTTCGTTTTATACATAAAACAATTCACTTTCCTTCTCTTTTTGAACCTCTTTCGCTACCCCCTCCCACCAGCGATTGGAATCTGGAATACAATCTTTCATAAGTTTTGAATGTTTAATGGGGAGTTTTACCTTAACCAACAAGATTACTTCGTCTTCCTCTTCACAACAAATTTCATAAATTTCATCAAATTGAGCGATTGACATCACGGCACCTTCTTTCCATTTTTGAGGGATCGTTTCCGTTTCTCCGCCCTCTTGTTTTCATTGTATGTCGATGAGGTGAATAACATTATTGTTATTTTTGTCGGTATTATGAAAAATTGTTTTTTTATGCATGTCCAGAAAAAACTTTATTGATCCAAAGCCATTTCCTTTGATTTTCCTCTCCATTTCAATCCAACTGTCTATAAGATTCATTCGTATTTGCATGCTATTTACACCTATTCTTTAAATGACTATAGTTTTTTTAAGATAAGATTACAGAGGGACGGTTCTCTTGTTTCCAAAAGAACCGTCCCTTCGTTTTGCTAAAATTCAGGAATCCTTTCCAGCCTCTTCTTTTTCTTTCTCTTTTTGTTTATCCAACCTCGTCTGTTTTCTCTGATCGATTCCATTCACCGTGATACTGAGCAAATCCCTGGATAAAACCGCGGCACCCGTTGCAAGAATCCCTTGAATCACGGATTCGATTTGGTAACCATAATGGAGAAGACACGCAATGACTGCAAAAATAACTTTAATCCACGAATGGCTCCAAAAAGGGATGCGCGGAGTCTGTCTCAAGAACATACCAATTATATATAAAACAGGAATTAAAATGAACGCATCTGGTCTAATATATTCTGTAATATCCATTGTATCTCTCCTATATCTTATCTGGGTTCATACACATGCTATTCCACTAATTTATTCAATTTTTTCCCATTGGTTAATCTTTTTTTTACATGTAAAAAGATTTATTTAATGACCTGAAGGGTTAAGTAAATTGAATAAACTGAATATATTATGTGAATTTTGAACGATACATAGATAAAATACAGAAACAGATCATTTGGATTAAATAAGAAAAAGAAGTTGACCATCTACAAATCAATTCTAGGGTTACACAACTTCTGCCCTTTTTCAGCAGTCCAAATTCCTACTTCTTGAAATGTTCAGCAAAACGAGGTTAAGAAATGCTCGCTTACTGCCATTGATCCAAAACTTTAATGGAAAGATTCGTAAAATAATGAGCGGCCACTGTCAGGGCGTCCTCTTGTAAGGTAAAAGCGGGATGATGCCATTCCTGAGGGCCATCTACACCCATCCAAACAAAGAATCCAGGGATTTTCGTTTGATAAAAGGCAAAATCCTCTCCGCCTGGACTTTTCTGAGCTTCTGCCACACGATACCCAATCTCTGTTGCGGCCTCTGCAGCCACTTTTTTAAAACGGGCTGAATTATTCACAACTGGTAAATAAGGGTACCAGCGAAAATCAATTTTAGCACCTAATCCACTAGCGATTCCTTCCGCTGTACGTTTCATTAAATCAGGAATGATTTCACGAGCCTCATTTTGGAAAGTACGAACCGTTCCTTCCATTGTTGCTTTTTCCGGAATGACATTCCATGTATTTCCTGCATGGATTTGTGTGATACTGATAACCACATTATCAAACGAACTAAGACTTCGACTCACAATCGTTTGTAGTCCAGTAATAATCTGACTGGCCACTATGATTGGGTCAATACTATTATTTGGAATCCCTGCATGTCCGCCCACTCCGATCACATCAAGTTCAAATCGATCGACACTAGCCATTAAAGACCCTTCACGGATTCCAATGGTTCCTACGGGTAAGTCTGGCTTATTATGCATTCCAAAAATCGCTTCGACCCCGTCAAGTACGCCAGCTTTTTCAACGAAGACTGCACCTTGTGCGATCTCCTCAGCTGGTTGGAATATAATTCTTACATTTCCCTTTAATTCCGCTCTACGTTCTTGTAAAAGAATCGCTGAACCGATAATGGAGGATGTGTGAAAATCATGACCACATGCATGCATAACCCCCTCATTTTTAGAGGCAAACGGTAAGCCTGTTTCTTCCTTAATGGGCAACGCATCAATATCCGCACGCAAGGCAATGGTCGGACCTGGTTCACCACCGGAAATCTCAGCCACAACCCCTACCTCAAGCGGATAATCCAATATGGTTATGCCTGCATCTTCAAGCCAATGGCGGATTCTTTTTGTGGTTTCAAATTCTTGCATGGATAATTCAGGATTTTCATGTAGTTCTCTTCGATATTCGACAAGCTTTGTTTGTAATGGTGTTTGTTCTTCTGAAACGGCCATTTTAAAATACCTTCTTCCTATTTTGCTATTTTATAAGATCATGTTAATGCTTTAAATACCTTTAGACAAGGGTAGACGGGGACGGTTCTCCTGTCTCCAAAAAAACGAAAAGGAAACAAGAGAACCGTCCCCGCGTTTCCCTGGTTCTAGCGCTCTCCCTATTTCATACAATGATTTCAAGGGCATTTTAGGGAGGTTTTCCAGTGGGCTATTTTATTAGAACGGAACCTGGCGTTAACATTTATGTTGAGGATGTGAATCCAGAAGGAGGGAAGACCATCTTGTTTGTTCACGGATGGCCGTTAAACCATCACCTATTTGAATATCAATACAATTCACTTCCTGAAATGGGGTTTCGGTGTATTGGAATCGATATGAGAGGTTTTGGGCAATCGGATAAACCCTGGAGAGGATATGACTACAATCGGATGGCGGATGATCTTCTAATGGTTATTCAGGCACTGCGACTGCAGAACATCACTCTTGTTGGTCACTCCATGGCAGGAGCGATTTCCATCCGCTATATGGCGAGGCACAATGGGTATGGAGTATCCAAACTGGTCCTTGTAGATGCCGCCGCCCCTACTGGTTTTACAAAGGAAACTGCCGATCGTCTCTTTACCCAAGCAAGAAACGATCGACCTAATATGCTTAAGGGCGTTGGGGATATCTTTTTCTTTCAATACACCAGTACCCCATTCTCAGAATGGTTTTTCAAACTAGGGTTAGCGGCTGCTAGCTGGTCCACTTTGAAAACAATCATTTCCCTTAGAGATGAAAATGTAACGGCTGATCTTGAAAGAATATCTGTTCCAACTTTAATCATTCATGGAACTCATGATCAAGTCATTCCTTTTTCCCAATCTCGAATTTTAAATCAAAGTATACGAAACTCACATGTAATTCCCTTCCAATATAGTGGGCATGGTCCTGTCTGGGAGGAGAGAAACAAGTTTAATAAAGAATTGATTGCGTTTATTGAAGAAAGAGCGTGACAGGGGGACGGTTCTCCTGTCTCCAAATCACCGAAAAGAAACAAGAGAACCGTCCCCTTGTTTCCTTTTGTTATTCTTGTAATGTAGTGTAAAATTACACTTAGATGTATTTCACACTTAGGTGTATTTATTAATTTTTCTTGCTATGGAGAGGATGTAATATGAAACATATAACATAAAGTCAATGATCCGGACCGCGCTTCGTGCTCGGTATGCGGAAAAATGTATTGGAGGTTGTATTTAAAATGTTAAGTCAAGTTCTTGAAAAACATGCTATTTTACAACAATACAAGAATTGGTATGTACTGGATGAAGAGTTTTCTTGGAATCTTGAAACCTTGTACCATACCATTTTTAGGCACTTAGATTCACGCTATCATGTCCCGGTTATTTTTTGTTCCATTCGTGAAGCAAATAAAATTATCAGCGACTTAGGTGATGATGAAGAAGAATATTTACGTTTTGCATCGGCGATTTATTGGAGAGAATCGCGAATTATTTTTATATTTGATTATGATGAATATATTCCCTTAATTAAAACTCTCTTTCATGAATTTCGTCATGTCATGCAGGACCTCAGCCCTGATTTTAGACATCATTTCGATTCTGACCGAAAATTGCCTTACAAAAAACGTATTACTGAAGTGGATGCATTTCAATTCGCAGAAGACAAGACCATTGAATATCTACAATTACAACTACTTATTGATTCGGTACATTCCCCACTCATCTTTCTAAACTATTGGACGCAGTCTTTCACCCTGAATCATTTATATAAGCATCTTGGTACGCTCTGGAAAAGTCTGTTACGTCCACTACACCCTAATCTATGATCCATGATTAAAAAGATGAACAGATTACGAATACTAATCTATTCATCCTTTTTCATATTTTGCTCTATCAAATCTATCAAAATCGGCAAAAAAGACAAATAGCCTAAATGGCCATTCGTCTTTTTTTTGGAACACAGGGGGACGGTTCTTTTGTTTCCAATTGTCTGAAAAGGAGACAAGAGAACCGTCCCCGCGTTTCCTTTTATTTTCCTTTTTTCACTTCATGTAATAGATCTGGGAAGTTTGTAAACATTCCGGTAACACCCCAGTCAATTAGTTGTTTCATTCTTTCTTTGTCATTGACTGTGTATGGATGAATTTCAAGACCGCTGCCCACGATCTTTTGGATATATTCTTCATTTAAATACGTATGGTTCGGTCCAACTCCCATGGCATACTTTTTCACTTCAGCGATTTGAGCATCCGTAACCGTAGCGTATGATCTATAAGAAAGCAATTGTACAAGTTTTACTGAAGAATCTAGGTCATGCATGATTTTCAAGCTCTCTTGGCTAAAAGATTGAACAAGAAGAGTCTTTTTATTGATTTTATACTCGTTTACGAGACGTAAAAGTTCTTTTTCCATCCCTGGATAAATATTAGGTGATTTGGTTTCGATATAATAGTTTGCATTTTTACCAAACTTTTGAAAAACCTCTTCAAGAGTTGGTACTTTCAATCCTTCATATTCAGGTTTAGCATATTGCGGGTATCTCTCATTAAACCAACTGCCTGCATCAAGCTGCTTGATTTGTTCCAGCGTGTAACCTTTAACATTACCTGTCCCGTCAGTTGTCCGGTCCAATTTTTCATCGTGCATCGCGATTAACTGGCCATCCTTTGTCATTTGCAAATCGATTTCAATATAATCCCCGTGCATTTTTTCTCCCATATCATAAGATACAAGTGTGTGCTCCGGAGCATATCCCGATGCACCACGGTGTGAAACATTAAGGATATCCTTATGCTTTTCTTTAGCCATTACAGCACCTCCTCCTGTCGTTACTCCAACAGCCATAACAAGTGCACTAAGTGTGATTAACCATTTCCCTCTCATTTGAACCTCTCCCATCTATCGATTAATAAACTACTCTCTTAAAATTAACAGTAGATTATTAATTTTCACACTATACAAAAGTAAAGATTCGTTAAGATTGAAACAAGAGGAGACAAGGGGACGGTTCTTGTGTTTACAATCGTGTGAAAGTGAGATATGAGAACCGCCCCCTTCAAGGTTGTTTCTGTATCTTGGGAAAGTTGCCTTTCGGGTGTTGAGTCGTTGAACAATACCTCAAGTATGCACATTTTATTTGTTTTTTATCTGTTTTATTCAGAGTTCTGTTAAAAAGCCGTCGCGTTAGCCATTTCGTTCTTCTTGTTTTTCCATTGAGAGAAAAGGAGACATGAGAACCGTCCCCCCGTTTCCATTTATTAATATATGGAAATTCCAAATCCAACTTGTTAAAAATCAAAAGAGATGTTATATTTATTAAGCGATGAGCTAATTTGCATAAGTCAATGGGCATGCCTTAGGGCTAAACGCACGAATGTGGTCGTCCGGTCCATTGCCGCAAACGCATTTAAGACACCTATCTTTGATAGGTGTCTTTGCTTATGTCTAGGTAAATAAGGGGGCGGCTCTGTTTGAGGAAACAAGAGAACCGTCCCCTTGTTTCCTTAAATCATCCAATTGCAAGTTCTTTTTTTACATCTTCCGAAATAATATAGATCGAGTCTGTCATATATTAGGAGGAGAATGTTAATGAACATTTTGCGATTAGGCCATGCTATGTATGTGTTAAAAAGTACTGCTGGAAAAAAGTATCTGATTGATCCATTTTTTGAATTAAATCCTGGTTTTCCAAAAGAATTAAACCATGCTGATTTCTACCAATCCATCAACTGTGTCTTTTTAACACATGGACATATTGATCATACGAGCGGTCTTTCCAGATTAGTGAAACACAAGCCTGATATTATGATTGTGGCTCAATATGAACTGGCGCTGATCCTTCTTCATCAAGGCATAAAGAATGTTTTTCCGATCAATACGGGCGGTTCTGTTTCCTTTGATGATGTAACGGTCACAATGGTACAAGCAAAACATACCTCTTCCTATAGGGAAACAGAAGGTGGAGCTCCTATCTATGCCGGTGAGTCCGCTGGTTATATTTTTGACTTTAAAGATGATTATGTCCTCTATCATTCTGGTGATACGGCTTTGATGACCGATATGAAACTGATTCAAGACGTCTATCAGCCTGAAATCGCGATCCTTTCTTCATCGGGACATTTCACCATGGGGCCAAAAGAAGCCGCCTATGCGGTCCAACATTTATTAAACGTTGAATATGTCATTCCAAGTCATACCTTTCCTTCAAAAGAAACAGCTACCTCACCTGAATCATTAACACAATTATTACATGCTTTCCCTGTCGTTGAATATATGATCGATAAAGATAACGAGCTAAAGGAACTATTGAAGGATTATAATAAAACAGAAGTCATTCCTCTTGGTTATGGGGAAGAAAAAGAATTCCATAAACCCCATTCCAAAAATTCTTGTTAAATAAGGAATTTCCTCAGATAGGTTCTGATAAAATACAAAATGGAGGCTCTTGATGGAAGGTGCATACTGTAACTGAATTAGTTTCAAAAGAAAAGGGAATGAATCCACTCTTGTGATTCATTTCCTTTTTTTCACTTATTCATAGTTAACATATCTTTAGGTATATCTTAAAATCAAATCTTACTACTACCGACATGTATCGGGCGTCCCTATTACTTTAAGAAGTTCATAAAGCTAGAGAATGAAGTTACTAAGTCTTGATAATATCCAATCATTTTATCCTTAATAGAGTTTTGAGTGGATTCTGCATCGGAGCGTTGGTTATTAGATGGGCTGGATGCGTCACAGGCTAAATGGAAGGTATTGGCTCAGCAGGTCTTTTTCGCCCACCGTGATGGTGATTTTGATCCAGGTGAAGAATATGTAAGTATGGATGGTTGGGATGGATATCCTGCTGCACGCCAACGAATTGTGGACTTTTTAGCTGAAAAGGACATTAAGAATACCGTTGTTCTCACTGGGGATGTTCATACCAACTGGGCAAATGAAATCAAAGTTGACTTTCATGACGCTAATTCAGAAAATGTAGCGGTAGAGTTTGTTGGGACATCTATTACTTCCAACGGAGACGGGTCTGATGTTAATAGCAACACAGCACAATACCTACAAGAAAATCCACATATTAAATTTTTTAATAACCATCGTGGATATGTAAGATGCAAACTGACTCAACAAACATGGCAAACAGATTATATGGTGGTTCCATATGTATCAAGACCAGGTGCACCAATAAGCACACGAGCTTCTTTCATGGTCGAAGATGGAAAATCAAGTTTGAAGCAATTAACGGCAACTCCGCTATAAACTGAGAAATCGATCATAAATGAAAAGGAAAGCCAAACATTTCGATGGCTTTCCTTTTCATTTATTCATCTTCTGTGAAAATCGTGAAATAAAGATGATTCGGTTAGGTTCAACGCTCATTTAAAGTATCTGCTGATACCTACAAACAGGAGAACCGCCCCTCCGTTTTCCTGTCATTAGATGACCCCCTCTCGATAGATGGTTCCATTTATATCGATCAGGAGGGCCTTTTGCCCATTCTCCTTTGCCTTCGCTAATCCTTTTTCCTTCCCAAGCATTAAAACGGTTTTTGCCCAAATATCTGCCTCTGTACAGGTTGGAGCTAAAACCGTTGCTGAAACGATTGTGCTATTTGTAGGTTTTCCGGTATAAGGGTTAATCAGATGATGACGCCATTCTCCCCCTACCCTCCATCTGCGTTTCATTGATGATGAAGTCGCTACCCCTCCAAAAGCCACATCAACTGGTGCTACTACATTTTCAGGATTAAAAGGATCCTCAATTCCAATATGGAGTGCTCTTGGGAGTTCACCAAACGCCCTAATATCACCGCCAATGTTGATAAACCCATACCCGCAATCTCCAAGAATTCTTACGGATTGATCTACAATCCATCCTTTCGCAATTCCTCCTAGATCAATTTTTGTAAAAAGAGTAACCTTATGGTGTTCAGCATTTAACTGATAGGGAGGCTGATCACTGATTTTATAAGGTCTATAAAGAAAAGTTTCATTCGAGAAATCCTCCCTATGTTCAATGTATTGGGTATAACCTGCTCCTTCTAATAACGTTAAAATACCAGGATGAAAAATCCCTCCTGTTTCTTCATAGTATTGGTACGCGAGCTGCAACACATCATACATTTCATTCGATACGATGACTTCTTTTCCTATCTGCCCATTTAACCATGAAAGCTCGCTATTGGTACGAAATCGACTAAATGTTTTTTCCGCTCCTTCCATGAAATCATAAACATCCAAAAGTTGTCCCGGTAAAATATGATCACTAACTGCGATTTCAACGGTTGTACTAAACGCCCTTATACGATGTCGATTCAAAAGCTTGTACCCCCTGTTCTTGTGTCATATTGGTCCTGGTCAGATGAAGTTTGAAATTGCAAATGATTTTCAGTGCCCGCTTGACCTGAACTAGACCCGAGTTTTCCATATGAGGAGGAGGAATCGTCATTTCCCCCCTGAATAAATGGTTCTTGGGATGGTTGTCCACTTCCCCATTGCTCTTGTGAAAATTTTCTATTATGATCTTGAGATTGATTATATGGATTTAAACTTGCAGTGGTTGTAGGATTTTGTGTTGAGGCTCCTCCATTTGTAAATCCTAGAAAAGCGATGATTCCAGCTACGAATGACATACTTCCAAAACGAACTCCCCAAGAAATGAATTTATTTTTATTCAAATCGATTTCCCTTCTCTCATCCTATTGATTCGTACTGCTCTACTACATGTCAAGCATAGCGGAAAGAAATGAATAAATTATGAACATATTTGAAAATGGCTGTGAAAGTTTCTGAATGGTTCTACAGAAACTAAAAAAGCCCACAACCTATATAAGGTCGTAAGCTTCGATTTTCTTTAATTGACAGGGGGACGGTTCTCCTGTCTCCCTATGCTTTAAATATTAGATTATGAGAAACGCCTAATATTCTTGCTGCCTGGCGTAGTGATAAACCATTGGTACATCTTACTTTTCGCAGTACCTCATTTCTTTTTATCCTCGGCAAACTTTTTACTTGTGCAATCTCTATCGTACCAAGCAACTCTTTGATTTCAAGCCTTGCCTCATCGTCTGATAATCTTTTTTCACCAATTTTATCCTCTAAATACTGATCATTATTTTTTCTTTCATTGAATTCTTGAAATAGTTGTTTTGCATTCGTTATATCTGTAGAAAGCTTTTTTAAAATAAAATCAACATCTAATAGATTTCTAGGATGAGGGTTTTTACCATAGTATCCCGTACAACTACTCCATCTCCACTCATCAGTCCGTTTGACGATTCCAGCTTTTACTGGATTTTGATGAATGTATCGTATGACCCTGAACAAATTTACATTGGATTCAACATTTTCACTTCTGAATCGATCCTGAAAAAGATGCCCTGTTGTGTTGTACTTCAAATTGTAGTACGTGACATAGCTCACGCCTATGCGTTTCATCGTAATAGATAGATCCTCAATGCCCTCCTTCAAAAGTAGATGAACATGATTATTCATTAAACACCAAGCATACACTTTCATTCCGGACACCTTTTTATACTTCTCGATAATTTCCAGAAACCTCATGCAGTCAATATCATCATGAAAAATTTCCTGTCTATTTGCGCCTCTCAACATGACATGATAGATTCCACTTATACTTTTTACTCTAGGACCACGAGGCATCTTTAGCTCCTCCCTTCATTGAAGAAAGTGGACGACTTTCTATTAAAAAGAGTGTGTTCCCGTTGCCTAGTTGTTGCGACTACCGACAGTACTCTTTCTTGCCTGAGATAGCGATCAAGTGCGATCAAACAAATACTTTTCATATAGAAAAACTCCTTACTTGAAAATGAATTTTTTAGAAGATGAAAGAATGAACTAGAGGATGAAACAGACATAGTAGAAAAAGAAGAATAAAAAGGGAGGACATTCGATAAGAAATCAAGAGGTTTAGCAGTACAAAAATAGTATTCTACAAATCGTTCTATAGTCCTTCAACTATTTCTACTAAAATGAAATATAGTTGAAAAATAACCCTACGGAGAGTGATTTCCGTAGGGTTATTCATAGTTTGGTGACAAGAGAACCGTCCCTTTGTCTCCTAGATCTTTCTGAAAATATTAATCACAAATAAAAGTGTACCCACTACAAGCATCAATGAACCAATAATCATTGCAATGGTGAAGGCTTGATGTCCTGTAACGAGCATAAGGAATAGAGCCCCTTGCATGATTGGAAGGCCGATGTTATGTAACCAAAAGTGAGACTTAGCTAATTTTGTTTCTCCTACATTTGGAAAGATCGAATAAATAAGACCAAATAATGCCATTGAAACCCAACCTAATAAATTTAAATGCGCATGAACAGATGAAAACCTGAAGTCATGAATGATCCCCATAACAAGACCAAGACAAACAGCTAGTATAAAATACACTGCTGCGATCTTTATAAAACGAATACCCATACTTTTTACCCCCTTTTTCATTTATATATAGAATATTTTACCTTTTATAGTATACCAAAAGTAACATAAACACAGTGTAAATATTTTTTAAATTTTAACAAAACAGGGGCGTGACAGGGGGACGGTTCTCATGTAACCAAAGAACCGTCCGAAGGCACTGAAAAAGTCCAGTTAAAGAAAAAAAGAAGTCAATCACCTACTATATGTAGATAATTGGCTTCTTTTGTTTACTGTATGTTGATGAAAGTACCTGATGATTATTCAACGCGAGTGCTTTTTCAGTGGTCTCGAACCGTCCCCTTGTTTCTTACGCTTTCTTTTTCTTACCACATCTAATACATTCATCTGTATAGTAGCTATATTTGTGATGTCTATGAAAAAAACATAGGATCGCTTTTAATTTCATCATGGATTACTCCTTAATTCGATTTCTAATTGGTACAAGTCTAATGGTATCATTCCAACATTAGTGGACCATTACAAACTAGTTAAGAACTATGACAAACATATTAAACTCCGATTAAAAAGCAGATCGATAATAAAAAGCACGAAATAGGTCTACTTTTTCGATAAAGGTTCTTTAACCGAATGTTCACTTGAATAAAAAGAATCTAGAGAAACATCCTCTTACTTCAATCGATTCACATTATACTGTTCTGAATGTCCTAACTATCTAAAAAGGGTTAAGAGGGAAACTTCTCTTTTTGTAACCATAATCAATGATAGTTTTTATGTAATTTTCAAACATGTAAAATATTGGTTCTATTTTTGCAAGATTCTACAGATTCGAAATCAAACTGTCATTATTATTAATCTGATTAATACTAAATCGTAATAATCTTTCTATATAATAAGGACAGATGGTTGGTAAGCCATTAAACATTTTTTACTTTTGTGATATACTCCCTTTTCTAATAGTTTATAAGGTCATCCAGTTTCTGTTACTGGTGGCCTTTTTCTTGTTTTTATTAGCAAACACAAGAACCGTCCCCTTGTTTCCCACTTTTTCATTTTGTTATCAATCTGTTATGATCGTCATCTAATTAATATCTCCCTGTTCTTTTGCTGTAAGAATACTATGTTAAGCTATTAAACATGATACAAACAGCCGATGGGAGGCAAACAAATTGAAACAGAAAATTATTATCGATCATTGCAGCAACGACATTTTTTATCATAACCGCCACAAATGTACAAGCCGAACAAATCGTCGTACATAAGGGAGACACTCTGTGGAATCTTTCAAAACAATACGGAGCATCCGTCGAATCTATTAAAAAGTGGAACAATCTATCAACTGACATCATTCATCCGAATGACTTGCTCGAAGTATCACCTATTAAACACCTACTTGTAGGCACAGGCGATAACCTTTGGAATATTTCTCAAGTCTACGGAGTTTCGGTAGAAGATTTAAAGAATTGGAACAACCTATCTTCAGATTTAATCCATCCAGGTTTGGATTTAACCATATATACTGATTTAAATAATGGCAAAACTGTTAACACAGAAACGGTTGAAACCAATGCACAACCCGTTCAAAGTAATCCTGAGCCAGAAACCGAGACTACTCCAGCACCGGCACCAGAACCTGAGACTACACCTGCTCCAGCGTCTGAGCCTGCATCTGCACCAACTGAACCAACAAATTCTGAACCCGCAGGTAAGGAAATCACTGTCGAAGCAACCGCTTATACTGCTGAATGTGAAGGCTGTATTGGAATCACGAAAACAGGCGTTGATCTAAATGCAAATCCGGATGCAAAAGTAATTGCAGTCGATCCATCTATTATCCCTCTAGGTTCAAAAGTCTATGTAGAAGGATATGGATATGCAACCGCTGAAGATACGGGCGGGGCCATCAAAGGAAATCGAATTGATGTGTTCGTCCCTGAGCAGAATGACGCTCTACAATGGGGAAGAAAAGACGTGAAAGTAACGATTATTGATTAAATAAATTGAAAAAGAGGTTAATCATTACAATGATTAACCTCTTTTTTCTGTAAATGGACTTTTCAGTGTTCTCTACTTATCCTCTGTCCCCTGCTAGTTTCAACTATCCATTTAAAGATTAGACACATCGGGACTGAAATCAAGCACAAGAATCGTACCTTAGCTTATTTTAAACTTACACCAGGCCTTTTCCCTTCTGCAATCAGACCATTGATTTTCTCAATTAGCTGTGGAAGCTCACTCATTGATTTGATCGTAAAATCAGCTCCCTTTTTCAAAAAGGATTCTTCTGTTTTAGATATGATTCCTTCTTTATCTGACTCAGAAAGTGCATTAAATTCATCTAAACTTAATCCCATTTCAGAGCTTCCAATGATGACACCAACGGACCAAACACCTGCATTCACTCCCTCATTAATATCAGAAGTGGTATCTCCTACTTTTACTACCTTCCATGCTGCAGATAGTTTCAATGCTTCCATGTTTCGATAAATCATATAAGGATAAGGTCTTCCAAGCGAATTTGTTCCATCAGGGGTAATATAAAAATCTGGACCATAGCCTTTTTTCAAAGCATTAGGAACAACGACATCCATCATGGTTTGTGTATATCCTGTTGTCGAACCAATTTTTAACCCTTGATTTCTCAAGGCTTGCACAGTCTCAATAACCTCTGGAATGGGGTCTGTATACTCTACTAAGGAAGACAGGAGTGCAGGTTCAAATTCAGCATACAAGTTCTCCACATCTTGCTCATTAAATACTCTCCCAAATTTTTCTTCCCATACAGTAGAAATTCTAGGCATAGACAGCATGGCACGAATATGGTCAATCTTTAACATCCCCATTGGTGCTCTTGCTTCTTCCATCGTCACTTCAACGCCCGCATTCTTAAAAATATCAATAAATACATTTACTGGTGCAAAACAGCCAAAATCAACCGTTGTCCCAGCCCAATCAAATAGTACGCCTTCAATATTATTCATTTTGTCAACACTCCCATGTATTCTTCGATAATATTACATAATTCTTGAATATCTTCTTCATAGATCTCACCAATGTTCCCAATTCGGAATGTATCTGCATCCGTTAGCTTCCCTGGATAGATCACATACCCTCTCTCTTTCACAAATGAATAAAAGTCTTCAAAGTTGAATTGTTCGTTTGGAAATAGAAAGGTTGTAATAATAGGTGATTGTTTTTCCGCTGTAATATAGGCATGAATTCCCATACGTGCAAGTCTTTCTCTTAAAATTCGATTATTATTTTGGTAGCGATTAAATCTAGCTGGAATGCCGCCTTCTTCAATTAATTCATCAATCGCTTTAGAAAAGGCAGCCACTACATGTGTTGGTGACGTGTAGCGCCATTTTCCATCCTTGTCCATTTCCTTCCATTGATCATATAAATCTAATGATAGACTACGAGAATTCCCTTCACATGTTAAGAGTTTCTCAAGATTAGCAATGACAAAGCCAAATCCAGGTACACCTTGAATACATTTATTGGCGCTGCTTATTAAATAATCAATTCCAAGGGAAGGTACATTGATTTCCATTCCACCAAAACTACTCATAGCATCGATGATTAACGTTTTACCAAATTCCTTCGATAGTTTTGAAATCATTTCAATCGGATTTAATATTCCTGTCGTTGTTTCACAATGAACCATGATCATATGTGTAATTTCTTGATCTTCTTCTAAAATACCCCTTACTTCAGCTTCATTTGGATATTCATTGTATTCCACACTATATTCCCTGAATTTAAGACCAATACATTTAGCCATTTTTACAATCCGTTCACCATATGCACCGTTTGTAATGATTAAGGCCTTATCATCATTCGTTATGGCAGTAGTCATGACGGATTCAACTGCGAACGTACCACTTCCTTGCATAAGTACGACCGTATACTCCTCTTTCTTAGCACCTGCGAATTCCAGAAGTTGAGATCTAATTTTTTGTGTAATAGCTTTATAATCATTGTCCCAAGTACAACGGTCAAAGAGCATTTCCTCTTTCACTGCGCTTGTCGTAGTTAATGGCCCAGGTGTTAAAAGTTTGTAATGATCCATGGTTCTACATACACTCCTTGCTAAACGTATTCTTGAGGCTAAGATGATGAAGAAATAGTTCTAAACAAAGATATTGTAAAAAGACAAGATTTCTTTGTTTTTACAGTGTCTACATAAAGGGGAAAATATCATCAATCCATATTTTTCTAATCATCCACGAGTTAGTCAGAAGTTGCTGGGAAGTAACGACTTTTCAAACGGGTTGAAATAACTTCTAATACAAACGCAATAATGAGAATCGCATAGGTAATAAATCCAACCTCTCGCAGATCGAAGTAGAAGCTCAGATGCCATAAAAAGTTCAAATCCTATTCCACCTGCTCCAGCTGCTGCGCCCATTGCTACGGCTACACCAAAATTGATTTCAAATCGCAAGAAAACCCATGACAATAAATAGGTAAAAGTAGACGGTAAGACACCACTTCTCACGATATGCCACCAGTTGGCACCAGTTGCTTGCAGCGCCTCTAAGATTCCTTTATCCACTTCTTCAAATGCCTCTGAAAATGCTTTAACTAAATAAGCAATAGAATGAAATAACATACCAAGAATAGCTGCTTCACTTCCTAATCCAGCGGCAATCGCAAAGATTAGCACCCATAATACTGTTGGAACAGCCCGAGTAATTGCAACAAATATACGAACGATTCTCGATACCCATACAGGAGCTAAATTCGTTGCGGCCATCAAAGAAAGAAAAAAAGCAATAATCGCACCTATAACTGTAGCTAAGAAGGCTAAACCAAGTGTAATTCCAACTTGATAGGTTGCTTCTCCCCAATTGAAATGACTCAATGCTGGTTCGAGAAACATCACTTTTAAGTTATTAGCTGTATCAGTAATAGCTGAGCTTAAATCTAGTCCTGCATAGTTAAAAAAGATAAAGGCTACGATCGTCAAGACCGTCAAAAGAATCAATGTCCATCTTACTACTTGATCAACTTTGTTACCCGACTTTATATTAATACGGCCATCATTCTTTCTTCTAATGTACGTTGCTTCCATTATAGAATCACCTTCCGTATATAGTTTGAAATAAAATCTACAATAAGAACGGCAATGACAATACATAATGTCACAAGTGCTACAGCATTATAATTCAAGGTCTTATAATATATATCAAATGTATATCCAATTCCTGTACCCGTTAATATCCCAACCAATGTTGCATTTCTAATATTCGTTTCAATCATGAACAATATCCAGCTGATCATCTGTGGTAAACATTGTGGAATGACCGCCTTACTGACAATTTGGAAATAGGTTGCACCCGTTGCTGTTAATGCTTCAACAGCACTTTGGCTAGCTTCATCAATTGATTCGATAAACGCTCTCGTTAAAAACCCTACCGTCCCAACAAATAGAGCGAGGAATCCTGTCACTGAATTTTGTCCAAAAGAAAGGAGCAAAATCAACGACCATGCAACAACTGGAATATTTCTTGATACGGATGCAATAAAACGAGCAAATACACTTAAGAAGCTATTTACTTTGGTCGTTTTCGATCCAAATAATCCTAAAAAGAGGGAAACAACTGCCGCTATTGTTGTCGCAGCAATGGACATTAAGATGGTTTCGTTTAATTTTTCTAGTATCTTTGGCAATTTGCCAAGTGACTCCTGTGTAATCATTAAGTTTGAAAAAATCCAGCCTACTGCTTCAGGTATTGTCGCCATCCCATCTATGAAATTAAATTGTGTGATAGCGGATGATAAATAGGTGAGAACGATGATAATGAGAAGAAAGATTACTGTCTGCCACCTGCTTTTTCGCATCGTTTTTTCATTCACTGTCATTGCTCCTTATGCCATTATTAAGTCTTTCGTTTCTGTACCATAAATTTTGTTAATTTGTTCTTCAGAAAGTTCACTGCTCGTTCCAGAAAATACAATTTCACCTTTATTCAAACCGATGATACGATCTGAATAATTTTGCGCCACTTCAACTTGATGTAAATTCACTAAACAGGTAATGCCCATCTCCGTACTTATAGATTTTAAATGGTCCATGATAATCTTAGAGGAACTCGGATCAAGCGAAGCAATCGGCTCATCACATAGAACCAGTTTCGGTTCTTGAATAAGCGCTCTGCATATACCTACACGTTGCTGCTGACCACCGCTTAACTGGTCACAGCGTTTATAAGCATGTTCATGAATGCCTAATTTCTCTAGCAAGTAAAAGGCACGTTCTTTCTCCTCTTCCGTATATCTACCTAAAATTCCTTGCATCGTTGTTTTATACCCAAACCTGCCATGCAGCACATTCTCAATAACCGTCAAACGAGGTACGAGGTTGTAATGCTGAAAGACCATCCCAATGTTGGTTCGCAATTTGCGTAATTCCTTTTTATTCAAACTTCCTACATCGTTGTTATTAAAAATAATCTTTCCTTCATTAAATTCAACCATTCGATTCATACAACGTAACAGGGTTGATTTACCAGCACCTGACGGACCAATGATCGAAACAAATTCTCCAGCTTCTATTTCAAAATTAATATTCTTTAATATTTTTATGTCTGATGTATATGATTTTCCGAGTCCCTCTACCTTTAACAATGACATGTGAATTGACTCCTTTTTATAGCTTATTTAATAAGTAAGAGTGTGCATATAAATATATGTACACTCTTACTATTTTCATTTTCCCTAATGATGGGCAAGTGTATTATTTTGAAAGTTCGCGGATTGGATCATACCATTCATCTTCAACAGCAAGTAGTCTTTCTTTACCTTCTTTAGAGAATAAAGCTGTCTGTCCTGAATCTTTAGGAACAAAGATTTTTCCATTGTTTGCAAATTCATCTGAAGTTAATAGTTTTTGAATTTTATCAAAATCCTCTTGACCGATTGTATCCATGTTCACTACGAATGGTTCATTTAATACTGGTGTAGCACTCATTAATGTAAATTCTTTACCTGTAACTGTATTAAAAGGTTCTGCAGCATCATCTTTAACTTTATAAACAGCACCGACTGTATTCTCATCACCTTCAGCAATCTCCACATAGTCCTTCACACAAGTATCACAGAATGCCGCAACATCAGCTTTACCCGATAATAAATTTACTGCGGAGCCTTGGTGAGAGTTACCAAATAATACTTGAGAGAATAATGGTCCACCTTCCATTAAATCCTCTGCCGTTAAATCTGCATACTTTTCTTGTTGTGAAAAATGAGCAAGAATATTTGCAGTTGGTACTTTAAATCCTGATGTTGAGCTATTAGATACGAATGAAAACCTTGTATTTGCTATTTTATCAAGTGAGAATTCTCCATTTTCTTTGAACTTGTCTTGTTCGTCCAAATTAACCGCTAACCAGCTATAGTATTTGGCATCATCCAAAGTACCGGATTTGCCAGATTTTACTGCTATTGTTCGAACAGCATTATTCCTATTATTTGCTTCGACATAACTTTGTGATCCCATAAATGCAAGGTCAGCATTGTTGTTAACCATCGTTTCAATCGCAATGGCATAGTCAGTTGTTAATTGATGCTCAACTTTTTTACCTGTTGCCTCTGAAATAAGTCTGCCAATTTCATCTCGAGATGCTTTCATATCTTCACCAGACTCGTTCGGATACCAAACCATTTTAATCACATCATCCACTTCTGCATTGCCGCCGTTACCAGTTTTTGCAGTATCTCCGTTACCACCACCACATGCCGTTAACAAAACAGTTAATATTAAAAACATTACAAACAGAAATTTAGTCTTCATTTTTTTCTCTCCTTTTCATTAATAAATTGACAGTAAGAATTTGTGTGACATCTTCCTTCGTTAAAGCAACTGGGTTATTATCCATCCGGCCCTTCGTAAAGGCATTTGCGGCAATCGTTTCGATTATTTCTTCATTGGCCTTGTAATCTCTGAGCTTGCTTGAGAAACCTGATAGCTGATGGAAATGCTCGATAAGCTCTTGAATTTCGCTGCAGCTGCTTACACCGAATGCTTGGAGTAACTTATCGTTTTCAATAATAGAATCAAAATTGATTTCCATCACTTTAGCCAACGTGATGCTTGCCGCTATACCATGAACCATTCCAAGTTCCAATGTCAGAGGATATGATATGGAATGGCATGCCGTTGTCCTTGTATTGCTAAAGGCCAGACCTGCATACAAGCTCCCCAAAGCTATTTCTTTTCTTAATGCAATTTCATTCGGATGATTTAATACTTTTTCAAAATTATTAACAATGCGTTTAATTGCTTCTAATGAATAGACTCTTGAAATTTCATTAGAGTTTTTTGACCAGTAAGCTTCAGTTGCATGACATAAAGCATCTAAAGCTGTTGAAGCCGTTAAACTTTTCGGTAATGATGCTGTTAGAGTTGGATCAATGATTGCTGTATGTGCATATAATTTTTCACTATCAACTGACAATTTCACTCCGTTAGCGCGATCCCAAATCGTTGCCCAGCAAGTAACTTCAGAACCAGTACCTGAAGTTGTAGGGATTCCAATCCATGGTACGATGTTTGGATTTTCTTTATAAAGTTTTTGTTCAATCACAGAACGTAAAGCTGAGGTAGAATCGATCTCCATATTCTTTAATGCAGATAATGATTTCGAAAGATCAAGAACACTGCCGCCGCCAATTCCGATAATACATTGGTAATCAAAATTTTTAATTTGTGTATAAAGGGAAAATAAATCCTCAATATCTGGGTTAGAAATTTCTACTTCTATTTTTTGCACTTCAAACTTTTCGATACATTTGGAGATCGTCTGCCCGGATTGTGATTGTGAGAAATCTCCTCCCCGAGTAAGAAGTACAATATTCTTTACTTGAGGATTCAGATTATTCAACACACTTTCAATCACATCCATACGATCTATTATAATTTTTACAGGATTATAGTAGTTTCCCATGATTCATACCCTTTCTTCTACTTTTATTTTTCCATTCACGGTTTTGCTGTTTTTTGCTCCGTAATGCAAGAATAGTTGTTTTTTTGCAGTATCACAACTGGTTTTACAGATTATTAACGCAGAGTTTACGATATTTACACTAGAAATATATAACTTTCACTTTACATTTTGCTTCTTTTTGCATTGTTTTGCATTTTTATAATAAATGTTATGATTTAGATATTTAATAAATATCACTATTTATGGGTGAATGAGACGGAGGTAAGGGCACTGTTACAAGAACATCGCCACCAAAAAATTGAATCCTACTTAAAGCAACAAAAAGCTGTAAAAGCTTCTGAACTTGCTACATTATTGAATGTCTCGATAGATACTGTTCGTAGAGATTTAGAGGTTCTTGAAAAAAAGGGCTTTTTAAAACGAGTACATGGAGGAGCTATTTTAAAGCAAAAGAAAGATAATGTTCTAAATAAACTTTTTAACGAACGAGAAGTCAATCATTTAGAGAAAAAACAAGAAGTTGCTTCATTAGCCATTGAATTAATTGAAGAAGGGCAAGCCATTGCTTTAAACGGTGGGACAACAACCATTGAAATTGCTAAAGTACTTGTGGAAAAGTTTAAGAGATTAACCATTATTACAAACGATCTTCGTATATTAAGTATTCTTGGAGCTAATAAAAATTTCAATGTCATCCTCACCGGTGGTTTTTATAATCCAGAGGAATATACTTTGTATGGGAAACAATGTGAAGAAGTACTTTCTCACTTTAATATTGATATTGCTTTTATCACGGTAAATGCATTATCACTTGAACACGGTTTGACGGATTTTAGAATGCATGAAGTAGGCGTTATTCAAACCATTCTTTCACGAACAAAATACAAAGTTGTAGTGGCGGATTCATCCAAATTTGAGACATCGTCTTATATTACGATTTGTCCATTAAAGAATATTGATCTTATCGTTACAGACAGCTCACTACCTTTTGATATTGCAGAGGAATATAATCGGCATAACATTCGAACCCTTTCTTCGAATGAATAGGAAAGCCACAGGTACCTTGACCCACCAAATATGAATAGGAGACTCTTTGGAGTTGATCCTTTTATTCAAAAAAAGAAAAGCAACCTGAACTGCACCCATGTCCTAGAAAACGAAGGCAAGAAGACAAAGGATCCAGAGCCTTATAGCTCTGGATCCTTTGTAAAATTCGAATGTATTTTGTCTACCTTTTAGATCGCAATGCACAGATACCTAAAACTATGCCGATATTTCCCATTGATGCTACCTAAGACTTAATTCTGGAACTATTGGTGGGTCACGGAACCTGTGAACTATGCCCCCTTATCCCACACTAATCTAATTTAGTAATACGCCGTGTTCCCTGCTTATGAACTGCATATGATGAAGAATAATATCTTAATTTGCACTTATATAAGTCCTACTTAGTTTTTCGACATGAATGGTCGGTCGACCTACTTTCACTTCGCTGTTATTTCCTGCGTAAATAAAGGCTCGATCAAGCAGACCGACCGTTTCTTATGTTGGTTTAATAAATGGGATTTATATAGATGCTTCAGATATTTGAGAATAATAGATTATTGGTTGTTAAAAATTATATATAAATAAGGTGATCATGTGAAAAAAAAAGGAAACAAGAAAAGCATTAATAATAAGTGTTTGATTGGTCCTTTAGATTCGGACAAGCGTAATGAGAAGGCATATAAAGTTCGAAAAAAAGCAGCACAAGTACAGTTTAATACTCCAATTTTAGAACATCTATGTAATGGTGACGAATATTTGTATCCTAACAAAATAGGAAACTTTTCAAAAGGTCTACCACATAATTGTCTTGGTGAAGTGGACATTAAATCCTATGATCTCTTTATTAAGGCACTGAACTCCGGTAAAGTGGACGACTTTCATTCCATTCCCCTGGGAGGTGTTGTAAAGCTTGCTAATCCACAAGCAGCTTATGTATTTGATCTTATCGGAGCTGATTCTCACAAAATGGGTCTAGCCGTTCCACCCACTTTCAATAGTGCATGGGCGGCAGGGGAAATGACAGAAATTTATTGGCAGGCCCTCACTCGTGATATACCTTTTTCAGAATACGATACCCACCCTCTTACGGTAGCCGCGGCATCTGATCTATCAAGACTATCAGATTTTCGGGGTCCAAAAGTGAGTGGAGCTGTTACGACGGAGACGTTGTTCCGAGGGGATACACCTGGTGATCTAGCAGGACCCTATATATCGCAGTTTCTTTGGATGGACATTCCTTTCGGCGCTAAAAAAGTGACTCAGAAATATCGCACTACAGCAGCCGGCTTGGATTATATGACGAACTACGATGAATGGTTAAACATTCAAAATGGTGCGGCTTCTGTGGATCCGGTTTTTGATCCTTTATCTCGTTATATCCGTAATGGTCGCGATTTGTCTGAATATGTTCATCAAGACTTCACCTACCAATCTTCACTTACCGCTTGCTTAATATTACTAGGCTTTGGAAAGGGAGCCATTGACCGCTCTAATCCGTACCTGAATTCAACAACTGAGGGAGGCTTTGTCACTTTTGGTTCAGCCCATATTCTAGATTTAGTCGCTAAGGTAGCCCGAGTTGCACTTGAAGCTGCTTGGTTTCAAAAATTCTTGGTTCATCGGAGACTTCGACCGGAAGAATTCGGGGGACATGTCCATAATACAATAACTGGGAGAGCTAGTTACCCCATCCACACAGATCTATTGAATTCTAAAGCCCTTAATCAAATCTACAAACAGTTTGGTACTTATTTGTTGCCAATGGCGTATCCAGAAGGTTGCCCTACTCATCCCGCTTATCCTGCGGGGCACGCTTGCGTTATTGGTGCAGGGGTTACAGTTCTTAAAGCATTTTTTAATGAAACCTTTATCATACCAAAACCGGTACAAGTAACATCTGATGGATCAGCTTTATTTTCTTACGAAGACACTCCTTTGACAGTAGGAGGAGAATTAAATAAACTCGCATCCAATATCGCATTGGGCAGAGATACTGCCGGTGTCCATTGGCGTTCTGATGGGATTGAGGGCTTAAAATTAGGAGAAGCAGTTGCAATCGAGATTCTTAGGGACTTTAGAAAGACCTATAATGAGAACTTTAATGGATTTTCCCTCACCAAATTTGATGGTACTAGAGTCATTATTAAATAACAAATTAGATCGTTCCGTACTTTATAGACAATCAACACAATACGATCCATTCATTTTAATTTTACAGGCGGGATGCAGGGACAGGTTTAATGTCCCACCCCCTGTGGACCGAACCTTAACACGTTGGAAAAGGGAAACAAGAGAACCGTCCCCCCGTTTCCTGAATTCAATAAAAGCCCTGCAGAGATTTTCAACTCCACAGAGCGATCTTAATAGATCTACTAGCGGGAATTCCTAATTTTCTGGATGGTGTTCATGCAATGTGTTTCTTGACTTACGTGGGAGGGTCATGATAATTTGACCTTTATCGGGTGGTCCCTGTGACGCAAACTAAGTGTCCTATACAAAAATTCAATACGATAAATCAATAGACAGTTACATGATAACGCAAAAGCCGGTCCCACACAGGCCGGCTTTTCCGTTATCATATTTAATTGTCTCCTGTTTTGAACAGCAAAAATAGTTATCCTTCGCTATTTACAGTGAAAGTAGTTGAAGCGACAGCCTCGTATCCACTTCCGTAGAAGTAAACAAATTTGTATGTTGATCCCTCTTTGTATCGAGCTTTATCTTCATTATTATTCGGATCATAAGTGAATTTTACGGTTCCATCCTTTACTTGTGTCCACATCCACCATATTGAAGCAATACTTCCAGGATTTTCATTCACTTCGTAAACTCCAATCCAATCACTCTTCGGAGCTCTAACATTTTCTACTGTGACCTCTACTGTATCTTTAATTCCGTTTAAATTCGTTTTTGAAAGAGTAATCGAGACTTCTTTTCCATCGATTGTCTTTCCTAAAGTTTTTAAAGACTGCTTACTTTCATTTCCATATGCATCTAGCGCAAATACTTCTACTTCATATAAAGAATTAGGTTTTAATCCTTCAATGGGAAAGGTAATCGGATTTGGAACAGGATCTTTATAGAATTCTGAAAAGGCTAGTATTTCTTTTTCGACTTCTCCATTGTCTGCCCGCTTCGCAATGATTTTATAATCGTGTACAAGAAGGTCATCTTTCGCTTGCGTTAACATAACGGCTAAACTAAAACCTGTAGTTTGTTCAGGAACAATAGACACCATAGCATCCTTTGTAAAATAAGGGGCCCTTTTGTTTCGCCTTTTTTCTGTATATTTAAAGCTATTCTTATTTGCAGGTAAACTGATTTCAAATGGTTCCCCTGTCCAGTCGTTGTTATGTATATCACGAGGTTTAAGCAAAACTTTATTTTTATAAACCTCAACAACTAAAGCTTGATTAAGAACATCCGCACCCTCAGGAACTTCTCCTTGAATTCGATTTGCATCAAGGTATACGTAGGCACCTGTTGAGGTTCCAATACTTGTAAAATCTTCTTGATGAATGATTCTTGGATCATCTAATGGATAATGAGTATGTCCTGAAAAGGTAACGACTTGTGGATATGGTTTCAATGTATCGTACATGAGATCTCGATTTTCAGTGAATCCCCACTCACTGCCGTAAACAGTCCCTGTCAATGGTTGATGATGGAAGACAAAAATAGGTTTTTTAGGGTCATCCGCATTGGCAATTTTCAACTGTTCACCCAACCATTTAATTTGGTTGACTGAAAATCTTCCTTCAGTTAATCCATCCTCTGTACCTAAGATGATAAAATGATAGCCCTTTATGACTTTATGATAGTAAGTGGACTCCATGCCCGTTTTATTTAGAAAAAGTTTTTGAGCATCGTCTACTGATAAACCGTTCCAATAATCATGATTCCCCATCATCATCATAGAAACAGCCTTTGATTGCTTTTTAGCATTGTAGGCAGACATAAACTTATCATATTGAGCAACATCTCCCCACTCTGTTAAGTCACCCACTACAACAAAGGCATCTTGCTTTGGTGCCACTGCATTTAATTGGTCTAAAGTTGTCTTAAACTTATTGAGGTTTTGATCGTTATCACTATAAATGTGAACATCACTGATGACTGGAAAAACTAAATCTGGTGCCTTTCGTTTTGACTGCATAACTGAAGAACTTGAAGCAGCACCAACTGGCAATCCATTAAAAGAACCTACTAGGGATGCACCTAAAGCAACTCCCGCCAATTTAGTCGTTTTTCCTAAAAAGGAGCGTCGATCCATTCCTTTTTTATTAAATTCATCTTGTAAAGGTTGATCTACTTCGTTCGAACCCTTCTTCTCATTCATCTTGATTGTACCCCTTTCAAAGGTTAGATTATTGGCCTGTTGTTCGAGAGGATTAGAATAGGCAATTATCTTACCCTTACTTTTCATCATCATGATAAAAAGTAGATAGCAATATTATTAATAATCCCTTCTATTAATAAATGCTACTTGTAAACTATTAATCAGGTATTAATATAGATTGAATATTAATTATTTATTCATTAACTGTGTAAATTTTTGTAGGAATTTGGTAACAGGGGGACGGTTCTCATGTAACCAAAGAGCCGTCCGGCACTATATAAAAATAATCTTCCTCAATTAACCTAAGGGTTTCGTGGATAACCTATATATATCTTTAAAATCGAAATAGGACTGAGAAGTGATTCTATATTTTCTTAATAACCTGTAGTAGCTATGTTGGAAAAAGCAGTTTTCTTCAGGTTTCCGCTCAACACTTGTGCTTCTTTCAAGAATAAATAGATCTTTATCATTTCTAGTAAATTAATAGACAATAACCCTACGAAGAGTGATCTCCGTAGGGTTATTCACAAATGGTGACAAGAGAACCGTCCCCTTGTTTCCCTTTGTCTCTAGTTGGTTACACGAGAACCGTCCCCCTGTAACCTAGGCGATTATCCATTCGGATTGGTTTTGGTTTTGATTCCAGTCGTGTGGTTTTTCTTGGTTGCAGATGATTTTGGATAGGTTGGATAGTGGGCCTATTTCAAATAGGGATTTTTTATTTAATTTGGAGCAGTCGGTGAGTAATATGGCTTCCTGACTACACTTAATCATGGTTTCTGAGACAAGGGATTCATCCATATCAAAGTCATATACTGCATCCTTCGTTACACCACCACACGATATGAAGGCCAGGTTGAAATGAAACCTTTTTAAAAATTCAACTGTGTACGTTCCTCTTACGGATGATTGATATGGATTCGTAGCACCTGGTAACATAATCACTTGTCCTGTCATTCGATGTTCTTCAATGGCCAAATTAAATCGATTTGCGGCGCTAAGTGAATTGGTTAAAACCGTTAACCCTTGTACATTCTCAATCATATCCGCAATATGAACAGTTGTAGAGCCTACATCTACTGCGATCGTATCTCCATGTTGAATCAGTTCCGCCGCTCGCTTAGCTATTTTTTTCTTTTCCTCAATATGTAGCAGCATTTTTTTCTCATAGACCATTTCCTTATGAATCGGACTAAAAGCTACTGCTCCACCATGGATACGTGTTAATTGTTCATTCATTTCCATTTCAGTTAAATCTCTTCTGATTGTTTCTGGAGTCACATTTAAAAATTGGGCTAAATCGATGACCATTACTTTATGGTCGAAATCCAATTTTTCTAAAATGAAACTTTGCCGGTCGTCCTTATTCATTCCAGACCCCTCCATACATCCAAATGGTCAATGCTATCATGATAATTCTAATAAGTAGAATTTAATTTTCCTAATTAATCATATCTTATCATTATTTTACGAGTATTAAAGTTTTGTATATGTTCAAACTCAAAAGGATTTCTTTTGTAAGGCCCTTTTTTCTAATCAAACGATCAAAAAGGTTATGGTTTATCTAAAGCGATCTTGGCCTTCTTTTTCTATACAATTTTCATTTATGAAAGGGCCTTGGGATAACTTCTAAAGGGATCCATCTTTCATTAATAATAGATCGTTTCTTCCTTGTGTCTCTTAAACCAGCCCTTCGCTCCGCTCTTTTCATGTTGAAAATTGGGCAGTAGAATTTTCATCATGATAAAGCAAGGGAAACTTATTCCTACAAATGGTAGAAACCCTGGTACTTGATAAACGATCAAATCAAATAGAATAATAGAAACCACTAAAAGGATCATCGTTAAAAGATGGGTAAAAGGATACAGCAAAGCATTTTTTATATATTGTCCAACAGACATCTCATATTGGGAAAAGATCGGAAAAACAACGCATAATGATAATAGAGAGAAGACCAAAAGTACTAGCATCACATTCCCCACTATAGACATTCCGAAGTTTGTCATCGACATAAAATAACGAAAATCAATCCATATGACCACTGCAATAAGTGATAGAACATATCCAAGCACATTGCTTTTCAAAAAATCTTTACGATAAAAATGGTAAAAATCAGAGGCTAGTTTAACGTCCTTTTTATTCAGTAAATACTTACGTAACACAGAGAAAAGGGCATTTGTAGCTGGAAAGATTCCGAAAACGCCTAATCCTAAAATAGTAAAACCTATCCAAAGGAAATTCAAGAAGATTAAACGATAAATCCATTCTCCAACATCATTTAGTTTATTGTGTAATCCCTGCATACTTTAACGACCTCTCTCTTTCATATAATCGTAAAAAGTGTTCATAACCTCTTCCAACAGCATCAAGACTGTGTGCATCTGATCCAAATACACACTGTATTCCCTTTTCTTGCACTTTTTTCATGATATCAACCGGAGGATAGATCTCACCGCAATGCTCTTTATACAGTCCAGCCGTATTAATGTCTAATTCATAATTATAGACTTTCACTTTATCGAGAATTTGATCAATTAACATCAAGGACGTCCGTGATATTCCAAATTCTTCGTGTTCAAAATACGTTTGGAATTTCTGACATAAAGTTAAATGCCCAATACGTTTTGGTTTATAAGGACCTAAGTCTGCATCGATTAACTGAATAAGACCTGAGAAATAGGCTTCTTGTGCTGCTTGAAAACTACCATAATATTGCACAATGCCACGATCATAATCCTGAGGACTATAATCAACGGATCGAAATCCTTCATTTCCCTCTAAAAAATGTAAGGAAAGAATACTGTCATCGATTTGTTCTCCATACTCATTTAAAAAATCGATTGTCCAATCCTCAAATCCTGGTAAATAATCAACCTCAAACCCGACATTAATCTTAATTTCGCTTTCATATTTCTTTTTTAAATGATGCATCTTTTTTAAGTAGGGCTCAACATCATTTATGTTGATTCCACCTGTTACTAAGGCCTCAGGTTCTCCTGCTGCACTATTCATAGAAACGTTTCGGAAGTGGATTATGTTCCGTAATACTGTATTCTGTAAATCCTAGTTTGATCGCTTTTAGAATAAAGAGCTCCACGTCTTCGCCTGAACCATGAGGACAGAACTCTGTATGTGTATGACCGTCTCTTTTCATGATGTTAACCCCTCGTTTCCATTTCAAGATTCTCTTTTTCAAATATCTGGATGTCCTGCCACGATTCATTGGTCCAACGATTATACAGAATAACCGCTCTTGTCCATTCGTCTAAAATAAAGACAATCCACACGCCTATTAGACCATATCCCAAATAGACTCCTATGATAAAACTCATTGGTACAGTAAATAGATGTAGGTCAAAAGAATGCTTATAGTCGTTGGATACTTGACATCCCCTGCTGTATTAAGAGCACCAATTAATGATTTCATTCACCATTCGTCCTGGTTCTAGTAATATACTAACCAAATTAATGTTAAAACCGTATGCTGAATAACTGGATCGTCTGTAAACAATTTTATAATAAACGAACCTGATAACGCCAAGAATAAAAGAAGTAAGTAATGCTGTACCTAACCGAACGTGCAAGAGTTTATTTGTATAAAATTTTGCTTCCTTTTTTAAGTTCATTCCAATATAGCGTCCAACAATGATTTGATTTACACATTGAAATCGGACGCTGCTAACGTAAAGATAATCGCCGTAATATTTTGGGTGTAAATTTTTGAGGTCATCATGGCCGTTCCAAAAGTGGCAATAATTCCTGTAATAATCATTTGAGATGTCGTATAGGAAATATTCTCCATTGCAGATGGAAATCCTAAGTTTAAAAATGGAATGAAATCGATTCCTTGTCCAACTTCAAAGTTTTAAACGACATCCCGATAATTGCGGCAGCAATTTTATAAAAGCAAATTATCAATTAATACAGATCCAATGAAACGGGCAATTAAGGTTGAATCTGGCTACCCCATCTAATCCCAGTTCCCAGAAAGTCCCATGGAGATAAAATAACGATATAATTTCCGATAATATTCAATATATTCGTGAGAATCGAAATCAGCATGACTACTTTCACAAAGGCAAAACTACGGAAACACCGTACTCATACTTGTCATTACAGATTGAAAAATAAGACTGACTCCAACAATAACTAGATACAAATAGGCACCTTCAATAACTCTGACTGGGGTCTGAATCCATGTTAAAAATGTACGTCCTAATAGTAGAAATAGAAGGGCTAAACAAATGGAAATCATCACATTTAAATAAATCGAGTGTTTGATAACAGATTTTAAGTATAGGTCGTCTTTGTTGAACTAACTAGTTGCATAAGCTGAACCGAACTTCCTAATGAAACAATTCCTAAGAATCATCAATCCAACCATGCATGAGTTGATTCGCCATGTCCTACTGCAGCAACAGCATCATCACTATATTGACTGAGCATCAGTACATCGATATTCCCTAGAAGCATACTAAATAAGTTGTTCGATTAATATTGGTAAAAACAAGACTTGAAAACGGGGAATATCAGAATGCTTGATTCGATGGTCCTGATCCTGAATTAGAACTCACTTTGAACAATCGTTTTCGTCTCCATGCCATTCTGCGGTTAATTCAATGATTCGTGCACCTCTTTCCATATCCCCATAACATTGATAACCGCCTCACCTGCCCATATACTAAGTTTTATGCCATGGTGTTCACCGACAAAATTATTATCATGGTCATGTCCACAAAATACAGCTTCAATTTGTCCATTCATATAAGCAGCTGCAAATAATCCTGTATTGATATATGGAGCTGAAATCATATCATTTGTTTCATTGCATTCACCTGATAAAATATTTTCAGCTGCCTGCCAATATTCAGGTAAGTGGAATATGCATAAAGATTAAATCTGTTCTATTTCCGCTGTCCATGCTTGTACTGCTTTGAAACTTCTCGGAACCAATTCACTTGTTCTGGATGAACCCAATCATATTCACCAACTGGCAGTGGAGCATCTGCACCAGAATCGATCACATAAAGAACATGTTTGAATGCTTTCCCTTTGTCATCATAAATTTCAACTGTATAACTCTCACGATCATCCACAATAAAAGCATTTTTCTTTTCAACAAAGTTTTCTAAAATGCTTTCCAATTTTCTCATGTCAGAACGAACAAACTCATCCTCTGAATCATGATTTCCATACGTAATGGCAACAGGAACATCATGCTTGTTGATACGCTCTAATAATTCCGTAAAAACTTTATCCGCATTTGGAACACCATCACTCCAAATTAAGTCACCTGTAATCATGACTAAATCGGCATCCAATTTTTCAAAAGCTTTATCAATTAAATCAAACGTTTTATAGTCATCTTCATGATGTGGGAATGAACCGATATGCAAGTCTGTTAATTGTACAATTTTAAATGTGCCATCTTCACGATATTTTAGTTTCATTTTTTTCACCTCAGGTAATTATTCTTTAATCGAACCAACTGTAATTCCTTTAACAAAATATTTTTGAATAAAAGGATAAATCGATAACCATTGGCAGCATCACAACGATGATCGTCGCCATTTGCAATGAGTCACCCGTCACAGTCATTTTATCAAGCTGGCATAGGCCATTGAGCCCTGAATTATCGTAGTAAAATATCAGATAGTGCCGCTTGTCTTGTTAGCATTTCTTGTAAAAGTGTTGCTAATGGTTTTAAAGGCTGCATCTCTTACAAAAAATGAACCAGAATACCAATCATTCCAATGACCAACTGCTGTAAAAAGAGAAATCGTTGCAAGTACCGGTTTACTCATAGGTATGACGATACTTCTAAAAATTTTAAACTCACTGCATCCATCAATTCTTGCCGCTTCAATTACAGAAAATGGCAATTGATTGAATGAAGTACGTAGTAATAAAATATTCGTTACACTGTATAAACTTGGAATGATATAAACCCAAATCGTATTCGTTAAATTTAATTCGTTTAACACTAAGATAATAAGGAACTGTTCCACCGCTAAATAGCATCGTAAAGAAAACAAAGATGGTAATTTGCTTTCTTCCTGGCATGGTTTTAATTGTCATTGCATAAGCTGCCATTGACATTAACGCTACACCGACTGACTGTTCCAACAACCGTTCTAAAAATCGAAATAAATAAACCATTTAATAAATTATCTTGTTTAAATACTTCTAAATAATTTTCAATTGACCATTCTCTTGGCCAAAAGCCAATTCCACCTTTTTGTGCATCAATTCCACTATTAAATGAAATGGCTAATACATGCAAAAATGGCAGAATAATGGCTAAACAAAATAATACAATTAATGTGAATATTAAGTACTCTTAATATTTTGAGCTCTTCATACTATTACTCATTCACTGTATTCTCCTTATCGTAAGTGAGGCTGTTTCATTAGGATCGACACCATTAAATCAGCTTTATCTAGGCAATTCATGCTAGATGGAACTAGATTCTTGTATCCTGGTGACTGACACTTTTTTGGACAGCCTCATTTATTCTTTTTAAAATTAGAACTTAATCGTTACACCTTCTGCTTCTTTTTGTTCAACTAAATTCAAGAAATTCATGTAATCCATTCTTTTCTAGATTTTTAAGAGATTCATCTAAGAATTGCTTGAGCTTCTTCTGATCGATTTTGCATAATAAGCACGAAGAAGATCTTCATTGTAACGATTCTAATGCAGTTGCTAAGTCCACCTTCATCACCTTCAAATTCGTATAGGAAGGATTGAACGGTCATACCATCAATGACTCTAGCATTCTCAAGTTTTTCATCATATTTATATAAATCTAGAATTTGAGTACGCTGCAGTTGTATCTTCACCTCTGACTTTATCTCCATAGCTGATTTCACCAAAGTCCGCAAGATTGTCCATATCTGTATAAGCTAAATGTTCACCCCAATAAGCACCAACTCCACGGAAACCAAGTTTTTTCGCTTCTTCAGGATTTGATTCTATTAAATCAAGTACTTCTTGTTTCACAACTGGTTTTCCATTTTCATCTAAATCATAATCTCTTCCTTCTAAGACCGTAGAAATAAAGTCTTTTTCCTTCTTCACTTGCTAACCAATCAGCAAATTGCATCACATGTTCTGGCATTTCAGTTGTAGATGGAATAGCCCAACCTGCATAACCTGATTTATAAGAAATCACCATATCATTTGTACCGTCTACACGTTGAACCGGTCCAAGTGGAATATAAGTCATATCATTATTTTCAGGCATATAGTTATGCATATCAGAAACAATAGCAAATGAACCATTTACAATTCCTTCTTTTGCACGAGTTTCTTCCATTGTGTAATACTCAGGAGTCATTAAGCCTTCCTTCATTAATTTCTGAACAAATTTTACACGTTCAATTCCATAATCTGTTTGTGCTTCATGTAAAATTTTTCCATTTTCATCTTTCATGAATTTTTCGCCACTAACGCCTGTCCAAACGAGGTCATTGTATAACCAATCACGGTCAGAACCGCCCCATGCTGTTGGTCCAATCGACTGTGATTTCTTTACCATTATCATCTGTGAAATGTTTACCTTCTTTAATTTGAACAGCTAAATCATATAACTCTTCCGTTGTGTTAATTTCAAGTGGATCAATTCCTAAAGCATCAACAATTTCTTTTTTAATATATGGTCCACCAACGGTTGGACGACCTACATCTCCACGCATTACGATTAATAGCCATGTGCACTAAATAAGAAGCTCCATCCCATTCTTCTCTGAACATAATATTATCACGTGTATCTGCTGGTAAATAATCTTTATCTAAATATTTAGAGTAAATTTTTGTATCTTCCATTAATGGTGTTAAATCCGTGAACATTCCTTCATTTGCTGCTTTTAGTAATAAATGCATTTCCGGACGACCACTGTTATTTAAATAGAAAGCAACAAAGTCAGCTAAATCTCCAGCTGCTAATCCTGCTGCTAATGCTTCGGTTGAATCTATCATTTGTAACAGTTTGTAATTCTAATGTAATCCCTGTTCTTTCTTTGATATATTCCTTAATTTCAGGGTTCATTTCAACTCCAGCATCATTTGCTGATTGAAAAACTAATCCTGTAATCGTACGATCAGCAATCCATGTATCTGGTGCACCTTCTGGTTTTTCTGTATTAATTGTTGCTTCCTTATTCGAACATGCTGCTGACAAATACAGTGATCAATAGCTAAAAGTAGTGATTAATAATCTTCTTAAAAGATGATTTCATCATGTGTGTTTCCTCCTATTTTTACCAAAGTGAAGTTCCGAATTTTTTACTTGTGATTTTATTAACAATAATCGTTAGAATTAAGCCTGCAATCCCTTGCATTAACCCAATGGCAGTTGCATAACCAAACTGTCCTCCTTGTAAACCGGTTTGAACAATATACGTATCAATCGTTTCCGAAACATTGGCATTTCCTGGATTTTGCATTAAATAAATTTGATCAAATCCAGATGATAAAATACTTCCTAGTGACAAGATGAATAAGAATAATGATCGTTGCCGATATTCCTGGTAAGGTTACATGCCAAATTTGACGTAATTTTCCTGCTCCATCAATAGCTGCTGCTTCATATAAAGTCGGAACAATCGCAACAATCGCCGAAAAGTAAATGATTGAATCCCATCCAATACTTTTCCAAAGATAACTGATAAATACGAATGGATAGAATAATCCTTCTTCCATCATGAAAAATGTACTTCCATCTCCACCAAATGACGCAATCGCCTGATTAATTAATCCCTGTATTCGGTGCAAGAGTCTATTCATTAATCCAACGACAACAACCCAAGAGATAAAGTAAGGCAAATAGGTGATACTTTGGAAAGCTCACCTCGAATTTATTGTTTTGTACCTCATTAAGCATCAATGCTAAAATGAATTGGAAATGGTAAGGCTATAAACAAAATTTCAGAACACTGATAATAAGGGTGTTCTTCACGTAAACCAGCTTCTTGAATCTCCAAAGAATTGTTCAAAATACTTGAAGCCAACCCATTCTCCTCCAAAAATTCCGGTATTAAAGCCATATTCCTTAAAGGCCAAAATCAAACCACCCATTGGCCAATAAGAAAAGATTAAAAAGAAGAGCAGACAAGGGAGAAGCATGATATAAAATACCTTATGTTTTTTTATTTTTGTCCAAATGTTTTCTTTGACTGGATTATAATGTACTTCAAGTTCTTCCTTTGTTTTTAATACGCCATTATGAACTACAAGATTTTCCAAAATTATGTCCTCCCTTCTCATTATTCGATGGATATAGATTGGATTTGTAAAGGCCACTCTTTCATTTTCTTCTCATTTAACACTTCGACTCTTAAAAGAGTGATATCCATCATTTTGGAGCCGGAATTCCTCCTTCCATTCATGTTCATCTGTAAAGTCTTTTTCAAAAATGAGACCCCGCTGTGAATACAAACGTAGTTCATCACCACCTTTAAGTTGATCCTATATGTACAATAGAAACATTCAAATTCACCCGTGACATCTTCAACTCGATCTCCTAAAATATGAAACTCATTTACTTTAAAATCAATTTGAGGTCGAGATGAAATATAGTTCTTCCTAGTTCCAAGGAGTTGCAATAGATCCTCTTCTGTTTCATCATCTGGATACAAGTATATAAGTGTAGGCAATGGCTTCACCCGGATACAATCGATGCCAATCCCTGCCAGCTGGAAGCTGCAATTTCATACCCTTGTTCTAAAAGCCTTCGTCCATTGATAAAAGGCATCTTCATTTGATAATGAATCATGAGGATTTGTCCCATTCCACACTTCAATCGCATCGACATATTTTAAGATTTTCCAAAATATATTCCCATCGACAGCCTGTACAAAATGGATTTCCACCATCAAAAGGATGAGCAATCGTAATATAAACATCCTCTTTCTTTAAGCTTCTTCAAAAGGTATTGAATATCTTTTGCTTCGAGAGTTTGTCCAATCCATGATAATATTTTTCTATTGGACCATGCACTAAAAAGTGTCCATAAAATGTGGTGTACTCGATTCCTTTTAAGACCTTTAATTGTTTGTTGTAAAGGCTGTGTTGCTTCTGCCTCTATTATGGCACGTAACCGTATTATGATCCGTAATCGCTAACCAATCGATCTGTTCCTTTTCTGCTTGTGTGAGAAGTTCTTCTGTTGTTTGAGATGCATCACTGTGATACGGTATGACTATGCAAGTTCAACTCGTTTCGTTTGATATGACTGTGCTTTTGGTGTGCGGTCTTTTTGATTTTGCAGGAGTTTAAGATCTTGCAATGGAATGGTTTCTTCCTTTTGAATCCGTTCCGATTCAGTGACACCCAATACCTCAATATGTCCAATCACTTCTTCTGAAAAAACGCCATGGCAGCTTATGATAAATTCCCAAAAGCCTTCTTGGATTCTCCCAGCCATAAATCCCTCTGTCGCCTTTTCTGTACCAATTTGAATCTCTTGTTTTTCAGAGAAAATAATGATGGGCTCCTCTAAAGTGATCCGGATCATTGATCGAGAGAGTTAGTAAGTTTCTAACAGTCGTATCTTCCTGAATAAGCGATTCACTTAATCCTTCACGTAATAACTGCTTTTGTTATGCTTTCTTTATTTGTTTCTACGATTGGACCGTAGTTGAATTGAATGTGAAGGTGCCGAATATTTTCAGGTACATACACCCGGTAAACCAGATGGGATTGATGTGCCGATTGATTTATTTTAAAATCTTGCTGAAATAGTTTCATCATCATGCAGGGCGAGACTATCCTTTGTTTTTCCCTTTCACTTTCCACTTGGCCTAACTTCCTCTTCATTCATCGGGATTCTCATTCCTGTTTCTTTATCAAAAAAGTGAATTTTATCGAATTCAATTCCTAATGACAATTTCTGACCTGAATCGAAATTTTCCATACTATTCACTTTTGCAATAATGGTTTGATCGTTTAATTTAAAGTATAGGAGAGTTTCAGAGCCCATTAATTCAGCCATATCCATTTCTGTTTGAAAATGAAATTCATTCTTAGTTTCTCTTTTTCCATCCACTAATTGTATATTTTCAGGACGTACGCCCATCAACATTTCCTTGTTGGAATATCCCTTTTTATTCATTTTTTCTTTAATGGATTGAGGAAGTTCAACCGTTAAATCCCCTATTTTAAAACTTATTTTCCATCATGGATATATCCATAATGTTCATAGCAGGAGATCCGATAAATTTTCCAACAAAGGTATTCGCTGGTCTTAAATAAATTTCTTTCGGTGTACCAATTTGTTGGATCAATCCATCTTTCATAACCACAATTCGTGAAGCCATTGACATGGCTTCTGTTTGGTCATGGGTTACGTAAATGGTTGTTGCTTTTAGGCTGCGATGTAATTTCGTAATTTCTGCACGTGTTTGAAATCGAAGTTTTGCATCTAAGTTCGATAAAGGCTCGTCCATTAGGAATAACTTTGATTCTCGAACAATGGCTCTTCCTAATGCAACCCGCTGACGTTGACCACCTGATAATTCTTTTGGCTTACGTTCAAGTAATTTTTCAATATCTAGGATCCTTGCTGCATTTTGAACACGTCGATCAATTTCTTCTTTTGATGTCTTGCGCATTTTTAATCCGAAATGCCATATTGTCATACACATTCATATGAGGATAAAGGGCATAATTTTGGAATACCATGGCAATATCACGATCTTTAGGATGTAAGTTATTTTGTATTTTGCCGTCGATATAAATTTCACCTGACGTGATATCTTCCAAACCTGCAATCATTCTTAATGTTGTTGATTTCCCACAACCCGAAGGACCAACTAGAACAATAAACTCTTCATCTTCAATGGTTAAATCAAAATCTGTTACTGCATGAGTTGAATCTATATAATCTTTAAACAAATGCTTTAATTCAATCCTAGCCAATGTTTATCTCCTCCAAATATTGAAGCCTCCCTAACAAACACAATCAAAACAAACATTCATTATTTTTGTTTTATGTTTGTTTCTAAATACAATTTACCAACCAAATATTAATCAAATCTATTCAATAAGTTAATGTTTTGTAAATATAATAAATGGGTGACAAGGGGACGGTTCTCTTGTCACCAAACAAAGCGAAGGACGGCGGAAATACAGAAGTGGTGTGAGACTACTAGTGTAGTAGTTCAGTTGGCGTGGGGGAAAACAGTTTTTATAGCATAATAAATATGTGGATTCTGCCTTGAGTATCGTAATTACATTCACAAAGAGAGGGTCAGGTTTATATTTGGACTAGGTAAGCGGGAAATTGATAGGGGTTTGTCCGAATGCTGGGGTTATTCGGACTGGACTTGCTGGTTTTCTCTAGGACTTGTCCGAATGCGAGGTCTATTCAGACTGGGCCTGCTGGTTTTCTCTGGAGCTTGTCCGAATGTGAGGTCTATTCAGACTGGGCTTGCTGGTTTTCTCGGGGGCTTGTCCGAATTCGAGGCCGATTCAGACTGGACTTGCTGATTTTCTCTAGCGCTTGTCCGAATGCGAGGTCTATTCAGACTGGGCCTGCTGGTTTTCTCGGGAGCTTGTCCGAATGTGAGGCCTATTCAGACTGGGCTTGCTGGTTTTCTCAGGAGCTTGTCCGAATGAGAGGTCTATTCAGACTGGACTTGCTGGTTTTCTCTAGGGTTTGTCCGAATGCGAGGTCTATTCAGACTGGGCCTGCTGGTTTTCTCTAGGGTTTGTCCGAATAACCACCCTATCCAGATCAGGCGAGAAAGTAAAAAAAAGCCCTACACCATCCAATGTCTGGATGACGCAGAGCACTTTTGCAGTTATGGATGGTGACAAGAGAACCGTCCCCTTGTTTCCTAAGCAACCGTTTTTCTTTTATTTTGTTCATTTGGTTTTTTAAAGATACCGAATGGTTTTCCTACTGGTAATACGACTTGTCCGAAGTGTGTGTTTAGGACTGCTGCCGCTGAACCATAGAATGAAAGTAAGGCTACAAGCAGTTCAGAGATGGCCGCAAGCATATGTGAAAATTCGTACATGATATCGAATGAACTTAAAGACAATCCGATAAATAAGAAATCAATAAATACGAAAATAAAAAACAGTACTTTATGAGTTTCCATTGCACCAACCGTCATAAACAAGGTAAAGATTAAATAACCGATGAATGCAACACCTAGCTGTTTAGAATCCGCATTGGCAAGTAGGTTTTCACCAAATGCCCCCATTTGAATCATCCAAGTCGTACCGACACCGAACCAAAATAGTCCATATCCCGTAAAGGCTGTTGTTCCAAATACATTATT
>CAVXVN010000023.1:0-26996 GCA_963765265.1 uncultured Bacillaceae bacterium | reverse complement strand
ACCAAATAACAGCAAAATGAATCCTCCTAAGACTTCACTGTATTTCCCCAGCAGACCCTGAACTTTTTGTCCGATTAACAGCCCAAGCCAAGCCAGAAGAGTTGCTCCCGCACCAAAGATAACGAGGACGACCAGCGTTCTCGCTCCGAATATTCCCAATGATAATCCAACAGAGAAGCTATCGAGGCTCACACTCAGGGCAAAAAACAAAAGCCCCATTCCCGCGGGAGTAATCAAGGATTCCCGCTCACCTGACAAGCTTGACCAAATCATTTGCACCCCTAAGATCAGCAAAATCCTCCACCAATATACGTGGCTATTGCACCAAATTGATCAGATAAAAACCTTCCCGTAATCATGCCGAGGAGCGGCATAATAATATGAAAAAGACCAATCGTCATCCCAATCTTAAAAATCTGCCTTAATCGCAGTTTATACATCCCCATTCCTAAACTAACAGAAAAGGCATCCATTCCCAACGCAAAGGCCATAATGATAATCGTCACCAATTCTCCTATGATTGACGGCATCCCCACTCCCCCTCGGTACAACATATGCACGTCCATTTTCGAGTTTAGCAGTCAAGGAAAATTCAGTAAGAAACAGGACATTTATCCACGCCAAGTGAACATGTACTTTTTTGGTGCCTGGCACCAACAGTTTATTTTTTTATCACTCGTTGGCCGGCCGCTTTCAATAGCGATTCATGATCGCATGTCCGACGCCTTCGTTTGGGAACATTTCGCTATAGATGACATCGACATCCTCTTTATTAAAGCTTCGTAACGCTTCATAAATGGAACTGGCAACCGTTTCAAGATGGGCCCGTTCTCCACATGCAAAGATATAATCAGCATCGTAATAGGCTTCGTTTTCCTTCGTTGTTAAAACTCCCACCTTTAGGCCTTCCCGTTTCCTTTCCTTCATTAATTCTTGAATGAACCCCTTACTTCCATCCACAAGAATAAAGAGGGGCATCAGGGGCATAATGACGATATTTCATCCCAGGAGATTTCGGTGCTTCCTTTGTATCCGTCAAGGCCGGATCTGAAGCAGATTTCTCCAACAACCTCTTGCAACTGTTCTTTTGTCACTCCACCTGGGCGCAGAATGACAGGAATTTCCGATGTGCAATCAATGACCGTTGATTCCACACCAACACCTGTCACACCGCCGTCAACGATCCCTGCAATTCGTCCATCTAAATCTTCCTTCACATGCAGAGCACTTGTCGGGCTTGGTCTTCCTGATCGATTTGCACTTGGAGCTGCAATCGGCAAGCCTGCTTTTTTAATGATCGCCAACGCAACCGGATGGTCCGGCATTCGAACAGCCACGGTTTCTAGGCCTGCTGTTGCTTTCCCTGAAAGAGTTCCCTTTTTATAATTAAAAATGATCGTCAATGGACCTGGCCAAAAATGATTCATTAACGTTAAGGCCTTATCCGGGATTTCCTCTACAAACTCCTCAAGCTGACTCTCTTCGGCGATATGAATAATTAACGGATTATCACTTGGCCTTCCCTTTGCTGTAAAAATCTTTTCAACTGCTTCATCACTTTTTGCATTTCCACCGAGTCCATAAACCGTTTCGGTCGGAAAAGCAACCACTTCATTTTTGCTTAACAGATCAGCAGGCTTGTTCAATTTGTGGATAACTTTCTAGATTATCCACATCTTTATCCACTGTCCAATAATTTGTGTTCATTCTTTTTCACCTTCAAAAATTCAATTATTATGTTGATAAATGGCTAATTTCCTTTGAAAGTATAAAAGAATATGGTTCATAACTCAAGTGTTATCCACAAATTGTGGATAAAATCGTTCAATTTGTGCATAACTTTGTGGATATACATGGAAATTAGACAGATAATTTTAAAAATATAGAGTTATCCACAGTTAAGATGTGTAAAACATGTTCAGATCCAAATAATATCTCTGGAAGCTGTTTCTTATCCACAAATTGAAATCCCAATTGTTCGATTAAATTCACGGCACCTGCTTTATTTGTTGCCAAAAAGAGATCTTCTATCCCCTTCTCTTTGGCTAAAAGTACGATTTGTGCAAATAAAAGGTGAAAATCTTGCTCCGTTGCTTGTGTACTCATGACAAGTGAACGAATTAAACCTACCTGCCCCAATGGTTCAATCCCAATCGTAGCTTGCAAATTCCCCATTTCATCTTCAATCATTAAAAAACAATCAATGGTTTTCTCTACTCCGTTCGTTCCCACCTTAGCTTGGTCTAAAAAGGATAGTATCCTTGGTAAATCCTCTCTTGTTGCACGACGAATAATCATAGCCAATCTTTGCCCCCTTATTTTCCCCTTTTCCTCTATACTTATGAATCTTTGGGGAAAATAGACCTGTAATGTACAATAAGCAATGTACAATAAGCAAGGCTCTTTTCGTAACCTTTATTGTTCTTTAAGCTAATTTGTATCCATTAAAAACCTTTTTAGACAGGTTTGGCGAGTTCAATTGTGCCCTGTCCGAATAATGAGTATTTAGACTGCTTAGACGAGTTTGATCCGTGTCTGTCCGAATAATAAGCTCATTCAGACTGCTTAGGCGAGTTCAATCCGTATCCTGTCCGAATAGGAGGCTCATTCAGACTGCTTAGGCGAGTTTGATCCGTGTCCTGTCCGAATAATAAGCTCATTCAGACTGCTTAGGCGAGTTCGATTCGTATCCTGTCCGAATAATAGGCTCATTCAGACTGCTTAGGCGAGTTTGATCCGTGTCCTGTCCGAATAATAAGCTCATTCAGACTGCTTAGGCAAGTTTGATCCGTATCCTGTCCGAATAATAAGCTCATTCAGACTGCTTAGGCGAGTTCGATCCGTATCCTGTCCGAATAATAAGCTCATTCAGTCAGGTTAGACGAGTTTGATCCGAATCGAATAGGAGGCTCATTATGAAAAACAACAATCCTTTCGAAAACAGCCATATACAAAAAGGGAAGATCAAGGTCCTCAGGGTGGACCTCTTCTTCCCTTTCTTGTATTATAAGAATGTATTTCTTTTAGAGTATAGAAAATGGTGGTCTACCCAAAAATCTTATCCCAAATTTCTTTAAAAAAGAACTTTACTTCAACTGGTTCTTCATCTGATTTTGTATAGACAGGTGATGGTTCAGTTTTCTGATCGACTAGTTCTTTTTCAATTCCTTTTTTAACAGTTTCTAACGGATCCATTTGCTCTTGTTCCTCTGCCTTCTTTTCTTCTTCCTCATCAAAGCCTTCACTTACAGCCACACCATTTGAAAAGTCTAGGAAGCATAGCGGTGGAAATAAGACACACCACCAATTGGCACCCGTTCCTGCGCCAAGTGTAATCAGGACCGCTTCATATTGACCTGCAGGATAGAGAAACTGGCCGTATAACTTTGTTGGAAACTCTACTTTCCCTAGCTCCACCTGAACATCTTGCTTGGAATTTTGTTTACGAACCACTTGTTCTGCGATCCTTTGAATTTCCGGAAGCCTGGTATGAAGCACTTTTCTTGCTTCTTCTTTCGAGGTTAAATCAGAGACCCAAACCGTGATTGCTTTATTGACTTCATCTCTTACCAATCTTTTTAATGCTTGGTCACTTTTACTATCACTATTCGCTAATATACGTAAACGAATCGCATCATTCGGTATGATAAGGGCATCATTGGCAGTGACTTCATTTTTAGGAATATAAAGACTTAATAGGGTTCCAATGGATAATAATAAAATATATATGATTGCTAGATTTTTTCTTGTCATCGTAGACACCGTCCCTTCACTAACTCATTGTGGTCAAGATCCCGAAATATTAAACTCTAATAATTCAGAATTTTTAGAAACAACAAAAGTGAAGGACGGTGCCATCCACCAGAAAAGGACACTTTTAGCTATTCTGTCCTTTTGCGGTGACCGACACCCAAATGTGGTGGTGACACCCTATTCGATTTGGGCGAAGACGATTCGGTCTTTGCCGTTGATGTCATAGACCGTTTCTATTTTTGCGGTTGGAAATGCTTCTTGCAGGAGGTTTGTAACGGCATAGCTTTGTCCGGCACCTACTTCAAAGCCAACGAGTGCTTTTTCTTTTAAAACAAAAGGAAGCTCCTCTTTAAATCTTCTATAAAGATCCAGTCCATCTTGACCAGCAAAAAGAGCTTGATGTGGTTCATGATCTGTGACAACAATAGACATTTCTTCCTTATCACTTATGGGGATGTATGGGGGATTGGAGATGACTACATCAAACTTTTGGCCTTTTTTAAGAAAAGGCTTCAGTAAATCCCCTTTTTCAAATGTAACCTCTGCCGAAAGCCGTTTCGCATTTGTTTCGCGCCACACCTAGAGCATCTTCAGAAATATCACTTGCCGTTACATGTAAGTCTGGTCGTTCCAATTTTAAAGTGATCGCAATGGCTCCGCTTCCTGTCCCAATATCGACCACATCAATCGCTCTATTTTGCCCAAATAGGCTTTCCATACGCCCGATGGCCCCTAACACCAATTCTTCTGTCTCAGGGCGTGGGATCAACACATGTTCATTCACGTGAAAGGACCTGCCATAGAATTCCTCAAAACCCATGATGTATTGAACAGGCGTACCTTCCGCATGAAGAAATACCGCTTCTTTAAAGGAGTCCGCGACAGAAGAATCCAGTTCCTCACGTAAATTGGCTAATAACGTTGAACGATCCGTATGCAAGAAAAAACGCAGCAAAAGTTCACTCGCGTTTTCATCTCGTTCCTTTTCTTTTAAAAAAGAAGAAGCCCAGTTAAGAGCTTCGTATACTTTAGCCATAGACTTAATCCTCTAAGCTTTCCAATTTACTGGATTGTTCTTCCATAATAAGCGCATCGGTAATCTCTGAAAGCTTACCTTGCAGGATTTGATCAAGCTTTTGGATCGTTAAGCCAATACGATGGTCTGTTACGCGATTTTGCGGAAAATTATAAGTCCGGATTCGCTCTGAACGATCACCCGTTCCAACGGCTGATTTTCGTTGTTGATCAATCTCAGCTTGTGCTTCTCGTTGAAACTTATCATACACACGAGCACGAAGGACCTTCATTGCTTTTGCTTTATTTTTTATTTGCGATTTCTCATCTTGACAAGAAACAACCGTACCCGTTGGTATGTGAGTGAGACGAACAGCTGACATCGTCGTGTTCACACTTTGTCCTCCTGGTCCGCTTGAGGCAAACGTATCTGTACGGATATCTTTTTCATGAATCTCAATTTCAACTTCCTCTGTTTCAGGGAGACAGGCAACGGTTGCTGTTGACGTATGAATCCGTCCACCAGATTCCGTTTCAGGTACACGTTGCACACGATGGGCACCATTTTCAAATTTCAACTTTGAATACGCACCATGACCGGTAATCATAAAGATAATCTCTTTATAGCCACCCACACCAGATGAGCTTGCATCAATAACCTCTGTTTTCCATCCTTGAGCTTCGGCAAACTGACTATACATACGATACAAGTCAGCAGCAAATAGTGCGGCTTCATCACCACCGGCAGCACCACGAATTTCCATAATAACGTTTTTATCGTCATTCGGATCTTTCGGAATCAATAGAATTTTTAGCCTAGCCTCAATCTCTTCTACTTGATCTTCTAACTCCGATAATTCCTCTTTCACCATATCGCGCATTTCTGGGTCAATCTTTTCATTCAACATTTCCTTTGCATCTTTTAACTGTACCTGTACCACTTTATATTCACGATACGCCAAAACCGTATCTTGTATATCGGATTGCTCTTTTGAATATTCACGTAGCTTATTTAAGTCATTGACTATGGATGGATCGCTTAGTAGTTCATTCAGCCTATCGTAGCGATCTTCAACAGCTTGAAGACGATCAAACATTGAAAACACCTCTTTTTCTCAATCTAATGTGATATCCCCTTCGGATTTCGCATTTTTGCCTTCTCATTATAGTATAGGCAAGATCCTCCGTCAAAACCAAACGGGGATCAACTATAAGCATTCATATTATGGAGAATTCTTTACCCCATCAATCGCACCACGATAAAAAGCAGGCAAGAATGGGTATCCGCCTGCTTTTACATTGCATTTATCAAGATTATTTAATACCGTATTTTTTATTGAATCGGTCAACACGTCCGCCAGCTTCAGCGAATTTTTGACGACCTGTGTAGAATGGATGGCATTCTGAACATGTCTCAATTTTAATTATTTCTTTTATTGAGCCAGTTTCAAATTCATTGCCACATGCACATTTTACAGTAGCTTTTTTATAATTTGGATGAATTCCTGCTTTCATTCTTTTCAGCTCCTTCCGCCCTGATTCTCTCGAAACAGAGTTATCTATTACAACGAATTATACGTTTGATTTCTCAAACACACTCAACATATTATAGCAAGGTCTATTTCTAATTGCAACTTAAAATTTATTTCTACTTTTTCCCTTTAAGACCGTTTTGTTTTCATTTCATCACTTAAATGAGCGAAGAAATCTTCGTTTGATTTGGATTGTTTTAATTTACGAAGGAATTTCTCAGCGAAATCTGGAGAATCGGACATCGACTTGCGGATCGCCCATAGCATATCAAGCTGATCTTTCTGAATAAGAAGTTCTTCTTTTCTCGTACCTGAACGGCGAATATCGATCGCTGGAAAAATTCTTCTTTCTGCTAATGCACGATCAAGATGAAGCTCCATGTTTCCAGTTCCTTTAAATTCCTCATAAATGACATCATCCATACGTGAACCAGTATCAATAAGGGCCGTTGCTAAAATCGTTAAACTTCCGCCTTCTTCAATATTACGGGCAGCCCCGAAGAAACGTTTTGGCCGGTGGAAGGCCGCAGGGTCAATCCCCCCTGATAATGTACGACCACTTGGTGGAATCACTAAATTATAGGCACGCGCTAGCCTTGTAATACTATCCATTAAAATCACGACATCACGCTTGTGCTCAACAAGACGCATCGCACGTTCTAACACTAATTCAGCCACTTTAATATGGTTTTCAGGCACTTCATCGAATGTTGAGCTTACAACATCGCCCTTAACTGAACGTTCAATATCCGTAACCTCTTCAGGTCGTTCATCGATTAGGAGAACAATTAATTCAGCATCTGGATGGTTCGTTGTTACGCTGTTCGCAATCTCTTTGATCAGCATTGTTTTACCTGCTTTTGGAGGAGCTACGATCAATCCACGCTGACCAAAACCAACAGGCGAGATGACATCCATGATTCGAGTGGAAACATTACTATGTGATGTTTCCAATTTCATGTGGCGGTCAGGATAAAGGGCAGTTAAACCTGGGAAATGAACGCGTTCTTTTGCAGATTCAGGATCATCCCCATTTACTGCTTCCACTTGGAGCAATCCAAAATAACGTTCGTTTTCTTTTGGCGGTCTTACTTTCCCGGATACTTTATCTCCATTTCGCAAATCAAAGCGACGAATTTGCGATGCTGAAATATAAATATCTTGTGAACTTGGTGAGTAATTAATCGGTCTTAAAAAGCCAAAACCCTCTGATTGAATGATTTCGAGTACACCTTCCATAAAAAAGTACCCTTCTTGTTCCGCACGTGCTTTTAAGATCGCAAAAATTAACTCTTTTTTGGTTAACTTACTGTAATATGTTACTTTATATTCTCGAGCTAACTCATATAACTCTTTTAACTTCATATTTTCTAAAATTGATATTGTTAATCCCATGATTACACCACTCTTTTGAATTTTCAATCATTCCCTCGAACGAGCAGAACATTTTAGGTTAAACGTTTGAGGAAAAAGGAAAGTTTACATTTAATTTGAGGCATCTTGAAACAGAAGAATGTCTTTTTTGTGAGTTTTTATTGATTTAACGAAGACAAAAACAATTTCTATTGTACCCTTTAAGGGAAAGATGAATCAATATGTTATTTTAGGAAAGGGAATGAAAGGTATTTTATATAGAAAACCGCAACAGCTAATTTCTAGCTGTTGCCAGTTCATTTTTAACTTCATTCAGCAGAAGTCTCCCACTTATGGAAGTCTTCTTTATCGAGCGAGCTCAGGTATTATCTGGGCGCAAATACGCCGAGGCGTATTTGATGATTATTACTTCATTACTAAGTGAGGTTTCTTTGCCAAACTATGTCTACCCTCAATAAAGCGGACTGTGCCTGATTTTGCACGCATCACGATGGAGTGGGTTGTTGCGTATCCATTTGGGCCACCTTTAAACTGGACTCCTTTAAGTAATTCACCATCTGTTATTCCTGTTGCTGCAAAAATCGCGTCATCGCCTTTTACTAAATCATCCATAAGAAGAACAGTATTCGGCTCAACACCCATTTGTTTACAACGTTCAATCTCTTCCTCATTTTGTGGAAGAAGTTTTCCTTGTAATTCTCCACCGAGACATTTCAAAGCAACCGCTGCGAGTACTCCTTCTGGTGCACCGCCAGATCCTAATAGTAAATCAACTCCAGTATGATCGAATGCCGTGTTGATCGCTCCTGCTACATCACCCGCTTCAATTAACTTAATCCGAGCACCTGATTCACGAATTTGTTTAATGATGTCTTGATGACGTTCACGATTTAAAATCGTTACGACCACATCTTCTACATTTTTGCCTTTTGCTTTTGCAACGGCTTTTATATTATCGATCACCGGTGCATCGATATCAATCACTCCAACTGCATCAGGTCCGACCGCAATCTTATCCATATACATGTCTGGTGCATGAAGAAGATTTCCTCGGTCAGCAACCGCCAAAACAGCAAGAGCATTCCATCCACCCGCTGCTACGATTTCTGTCCCTTCGACTGGATCTACAGCCACATCAACCATTGGTCCAACACCTGTACCTAGTTTTTCACCGATATAAAGCATCGGAGCCTCATCCATTTCTCCTTCACCAATCACAACAGTCCCTTGCATAGGTACCGTATCAAATACATCACGCATAGCCGTTGTTGCGGCATCGTCTGCTTCGTCTTTTTTTCCGCGTCCCATCCAGCGAGCCGACTCTTGTGCGGCCCCTTCTGTTACACGGACTAATTCCATTGTCAAACTTCTTTCCATCGTTATTCTTCCTCCGATCGCTTTCGTCTACACTTGCAAACGAAATTATGCGTTTTTCATTTGTTCGATCTCTTCATTTGACAAACTTTCACGCCAAACCGTAGCTCCCAAGCCATTTAATTTCTCAACAATATGGCTATAGCCTCTTTCAATATGTTCTATTCCTGTTACTTCTGTAACTCCTTCAGCCATCAAGCCAGCAATCACTAGAGCAGCACCCGCTCTTAAATCACTTGCTTTCACTTTTGCACCTTGTAGCTGAATAGGTCCATTAATAACAGCAGAGCGCCCTTCCACTTTGATGCTTGCACTCATTCTTCTAAGCTCATCAATATGTTTAAACCTGGCACTGTAGATGGTATCGGTTACCATGCTTGTCCCCTCTGCTCTTGTTAATAGAGAAGTAAGTGGTTGCTGTAAATCAGTAGGAAAGCCCGGATAGACTAAGGTTTTAATGTCTATTGGCTTCATTTTTTCACGCAGGTCTCACATACATTTGATCGTCTTTTACTTCGATTCCGACGCCCATTTCACGAAGCTTTGCAATTAACGATTCTAAATGTTGCGGAATAACATTATCAATGAGAATGCCTTCTCCTGCAGCTGCAGCCAGAATGATATACGTACCGGCTTCAATGCGATCAGGAATAATGGTATGTTGACAGCCATGAAGCGAATCAACACCATCAATACGAATAATATCCGTACCGGCACCTTTGATTTTTGCCCCCATATTGGTGAGCAATGTAGCTACGTCAATAATTTCCGGTTCCTTTGCAGCATTTTCAATCACAGTACGACCTTTCGCACGAACAGCTGCCAACATAATATTAATCGTTGCTCCTACGCTGACCACATCCAAATAAATACGTGCACCACGTAATTCATCGGCACGCAAATAAATGGCTCCCTGCTCATTGGTCACACTTGCCCCAAGAGCTTCAAAACCTTTTATATGTTGATCAATGGGTCTTGGTCCAAGATAACATCCTCCTGGCAACCCAATCACAGCTTTTTTAAAACGGCCGAGCATGGCACCCATTAAATAATAGGAGGCACGCAGCATTTTGACTTTTCCGTTCGGCAAGGGCATGGAAATCATGGAAGAAGGATCGACCGTCATTTTATTGTCCGTGAAGTCCACTTTCCCTCCTACTTCTTCTAGTAGTCCTTTTAAAATCTGGACATCGGAAATATCAGGCAATCCTTCTATTATCACAGGGGAATCGGCTAAAATGGTGGCAGGAATTAAGGCAACTGCACTATTTTTCGCACCACTGATCCGAACGGTCCCTTTTAACGGATAACCACCTGCTATCATTAATTTTTCCATTATGAACTCCCTTCCAAGACATTTTCTACATGAACCCTTCGCAGTAAAGTAACCATATTGTTTTCATGGAAAAAATCTTACCTCGAAAATTCCAATTTTTCTGTAGCAAAGCCAGCTAGCATTTATTATTCACAGTACTGGACCTTCCAAAACTTAATAATGATAAAAATACTCGTCCATTATTTAAGGATAGAATTCATTATATGACAACGCCATTCTTTAAGCTCTCATTTTATTCCATTCCCTTATTTTACACAAAAAACAACCCTGGTGTATAGAATTGGAAAATATTTTCTCTTATTATATCTCGTTTTCTAAAACAATTTGGAAATGGTAGGGTTATTAAGGGCAATGGGGAAGGAGAATAACGCGGACGTAAGAGACGTATTCTCATAGTACAATCTTGAAGCTTTTAATCTGCATTCCTCTTGTGCAAGTCGATTTCGCTTATTAATTGTCTAGCTACATCGGCTTGCATAAGAGGTTTTAAACCAAAGTTATATCCGCTTTTCTACGCTAAAGTTTTCCAGTCAGCAAGAAAGGCTTCAATTCCTTTATCTGTTAAAGGATGATTAAATAATTGCTTAATGATTTTATATGGAATTGTAGCAATATGTGCACCTCGTAAAGCGGCATCTGTTACATGCTGAGGATGTCTGATCGACGCGGCAATAATTTCCGTTTCAATCCCATGGATAACGAAAATTTCAGCAATTGTTGAGATAAGGTCCAAGCCATTATGACCAATATCATCTAATCTTCCAACAAATGGTGACACATATGTAGCACCTGCTCTTGCAGCCATTAATGCTTGATTCGCACTAAAAATAAGGGTTACATTCGTTTTAATTCCTTCTTTTGAAAGAACAGAAACAGCCTTCATTCCATCCGGAGTCATAGGGATCTTAACCGTAATATTCGGAGCAATCGCAGCTAATTCTTTTCCTTCTCTGATCATTGTCTCTGCATCAAGAGCAATCACTTCTGCACTAACTGAACCTGGAACAAGCGCTGTAATCTCACGAAGACGATCATGAAAAGAAATATCTTTTTCCTTTGCTACTAAAGACGGATTGGTTGTGACACCCGCGATGATTCCTAATTCAAAGGCCTCTTTAATTTCTTCCATATTTGCAGTATCGATAAAAAACTTCATACATATACCCCTCTCTTGTGAAAAAAATTTTGAATGATTATTTCCTACAACTTCGAGTTTTTATGCAAATACACACGTCCATTTTAGTACGATCTAAGGTACTAGCTGAGATCATAGTTCATAATGCAGTGAAACCGCCCCAAAAAGGCGGTTTCAATTAAGCTTTACCTGCAGAACCGAATTCGCGAATTTTACCAATAACCGTTTCTTTAATCACATCACGTGCAGGTCCTAAATATTTACGTGGATCGTACATATTTGGATTTGCTGCTAACACTTCACGAACACATTTTGCTGAAGCTATTTGGTTTTCAGTGTTCACGTTAATTTTTGCTGTACCTAATGAAATGGATTTCTGAATATCCTTCGTTGGAATTCCAGTTCCACCATGAAGTACAAGCGGTACACCCGTTCCATTTGAAATCTCTTCCATTTCTTTAAAACCCAAGTTTGGTTCACCTTTATATGGTCCATGAACAGAACCTAGCGCAGGAGCTAAACAATCAACCCCTGTTTGTTTTACTAACTCTTCACATTCTTTGGCATCCGCGTAGATTACACCATTCGCTTGAACATCATCCTCTTGTCCGCCAACCATACCAAGTTCGGCCTCAACGGAAATTCCTTTTGCATGTGCATATTCAACCACTTGTTTTGTCAATGTGATGTTTTCTTCAAATGGATGATGGGATGCATCAATCATGACAGATGTAAATCCAGCGTCAATGGCCTCTTTACATTTGTCGAAACTAGAACCATGGTCTAAGTGAATAGCAACAGGAACTGTTACTTTATAATCTTCTAATAATCCTTCAACTATTTTTACAACCGTTTTAAATCCACCAATATAGCGTCCTGCACCTTCAGAAACGCCTAAAATAACAGGCGATTTTTCTTCTTGTGCTGCTTGAAGAATAGCCTGTGTGAATTCAAGGTTATTAATATTAAATTGTCCAACTGCATAGCCTTCTGATTTAGCCTTTTTCAGCATATCAGTCATTGAAACTAAAGGCATCGTTCATCCCCCTAAAATAGATCCTTCACAAATCCAACATTTAAGTTCTTACTTTATTTTATAAACGGTCTAAACTATGTAATCTTACTTAAATGTCAAATCATAAATTGTCAATAAGAATTTCATTTGTATCATATCAAAACTTGACAAAAAATGCTATTAATCCAGCATTTATTTTTGATGAATTTGTCCTTACCTTTTCCTGACTCAAGGGAATGGTCACTTCGTCTTATTATACCGAGCTAGAGGTTTTCAAATGTTTTGCTACTGCCTTTCGAATATCATCGATATCAAAAGGTTTGGCAAAATGGGTAATCGCGCCTAAATCCATTGCTTCTTGAATCATATCTAATTCTCCATAAGCAGTCATTATGATTACCTTAATGTCTGGTTGTAATACTTTCATTCTTTTTAAAATTTCAATCCCATCCATACCAGGAATCTTCATATCAAGAAGAACAAGATCTGGAACATGATCCTTCAGAACCTCTAGTGCTTGAAGCCCATTTGCTGCCTGATAGGTATCATATCCTTCCTTTTGTAGAACTTCATTCAATAAAATACGAATACCAAATTGATCATCAACGACTAATATTTTCTCTTTCATAAAGCACCTCTTTTTCTTTATTGAAATAATGTATAGGTTTGGCAATTTGATTTGTTATTTATAATTGTACCTAATTTTTAATATTCTTAAAGTTAATTCTAGACTATTTCCAAATATTCCTTCTATTTTTTAAAATTACTTCTTTCGTTTACAATATTATATGATCATGCATTTTACCATACTATTTTGGAGGAGATCCTTTGTTAAAAATGTTTGCGACACAGTTAAACGGATTGTTTAAAAAGATTCAAGAAAACCAAATAGAGTCGATAGAGGATGGTGCCAGGCTTCTTATCCCAAGCGTCCGTTGCAGAAGGGACTATTTATGTATATGGGACAAATGAAATGGCTGCAATCTCACATGAAGCAACTACGGGATCAGAACCACTTAACCACTGTACGACTTTGCATCCGGATGAATCATTAGAGCGCTTAGGGAATATGGACCGAGTTTTACTCATTGCTCGATATTCCTCTGACCCCCAAGCTCTCCAATTGGCCAAAAAACTTACTGAAAAGCAAATACCCTTTGTAGCCATTTCTACTCATATCGAAGAAAGCCATGAGACCCTCGTAGAATTAGCGGATGTCCATATTGATTTACAATTAATAAAGGGCCTGCTTCCAAATGATGCTGGAGAACGGTTCGGATATCCTTCTTCAATGGCCGCCCTCTATGTTTATTATGGCTTAAAATTTACCATTGAAGAAATATTAGCTGAGTACTGATGAATAAAAATAACATTGTGACAGACTGTTTGTGCCTACAGTAAGTTTTTCGCTGATAAGCTGGTTGTATTCCTACATATAGACCTTATCCGTGTTCAATATGTAAAAAAGCCTTGTTTCTCACAGTGGAAACAAGGCTTTTTTCATTCACAAAAAAATGATTATTGTTCTTTATGGTGTAAGGATGCTCCAATAAATTCACGGAATAATGGTTGTGGACGATTTGGTCTTGAAATAAATTCTGGATGGAACTGTGATGCCACAAACCATGGGTGATCCTTTAATTCAATGACTTCAACAAGTCTTCCATCAGGGCTTGTACCTGAGAAAACAAAGCCGGCTTGTTCCATCATTTGACGATAGTGATTGTTAAACTCATAACGATGACGATGGCGTTCATAGACAACTTCATCTTGATAAGCTTCAAACGCCTTTGTTCCTTCTGATAACTTACAAGGATATAAACCTAAACGAAGCGTACCGCCAAGGTCTTCAATATCCAATTGTTCTGGAAGTAAATCAATAATTGGGTGTGCCGTATCCGGATTGATTTCAGACGAATGTGCTCCATCTAGAGAAAGAACATTGCGTGCATATTCAATGGATGCAAGCTGCATGCCTAAGCAGATCCCAAGGAATGGTCTCTTTTGTTCACGAGCATATTGAATGGCTGCGATTTTCCCTTCAATTCCACGGTCACCGAAACCACCTGGAACAAGAACTCCATCGACTTCATCTAATTGTTCAGCCACATTCTCAACATTTATTTCTTCAGAATTAATCCATTTAATATTGATATCTGAATCATGAGCATAACCAGCATGCTTCAATGCTTCTACAACTGAAAGGTAAGCATCTTGTAATTCAACATATTTCCCTACAAGTCCAATCGTCGTCTTTTTGGAAAGATTACGTACTTTTTCAAGAAGCGCTGTCCATTCCGTCATATCTGCTTCACGGCAATTTAGACCAAGGTGCTTACAAACGATTGAATCCATTCCTTGCGCTTGTAGTGCTGGTGGAATGGCTAATAGATGGTCTGCATCTTGACATTCGATCACGGCTTTTTTATCAATATCACAGAAAAGGGCGATCTTATCTTTCATATCTTGTGTAATCGGCATTTCCGTACGAACCACAATAATATTCGGCTGAATCCCTAAACTACGCAATTCTTTTACGCTATGTTGAGTTGGTTTAGTTTTCATTTCACCTGCTGCTTTAATGTATGGGACAAGTGTACAGTGAATATACATAACATTATTATGGCCAATATCACTTCTCACTTGACGAATCGCCTCTAGGAATGGAAGGGATTCAATATCCCCAACCGTTCCACCAATTTCAGTAATGACCACATCCGCATTGGTTTCACGGCCTGAACGGAATAAACGCTCTTTAATTTCATTGGTAATATGAGGAATAACCTGTACCGTTCCTCCTAAATAATCACCGCGTCTTTCCTTTTTCAAAACAGCAGAATACACTTTACCAGTTGTTACGTTACTGTATTTATTAAGGTTAATATCAATAAAACGTTCATAGTGCCCTAAATCCAAGTCCGTTTCTGCGCCATCATCCGTTACAAAAACTTCCCCATGTTGATACGGACTCATGGTTCCTGGGTCCACATTAATGTATGGGTCAAATTTCTGAATCGTTACGCTCACACCACGGTTTTTTAATAATCTTCCTAAAGAGGCCGCTGTAATTCCTTTTCCAAGTGACGATACTACGCCGCCTGTTACAAAAATATATTTTGTCATAATTAAAATTCCCCCTCTATAACAGTTTGTACAAATATCCGTCTATTTAAAAAACAAAGACATGTGAAGTGAAGATTATTTTAGTCAAATACGCCTCGGCGTATTTGTGCCCGGATTTTATCGAGCTTGCTCGATAAACTTCCTTTTAAAATCTGTGGCATCCGCCGGAGGCTTTAACTTTATTCAGTCGGGGTTCAACCCCCGACTGAATAAAGTTAAAATAATAATCTTCATCTTCCTATGGAAAAATAAAAAAAAATAAAAGCGCCCCACTTACTTTTTATAAAGTAAGGGAGCGCAACTCATATAATTTAACCGTTCCTCTTTACGAGGAGCCCAAAAAGTATTCTACAAGTAGTATATCAAAAAGTCAAGCTGATATTATTCCTCTTTATCCTCTTTATCATCAAGATCATCGTCGTCATCGTCGATTTCTAATTCAACGACTAAGTCATCATCGACCAGATCATCATCTTCATCATCGTCGTCTAAATCATCATCAAGATCATCTAACAAATCGATATCATCTAGGTCGTCGTCATCATCGTCATCGTCGTCTAAATCATCATCTAAGATGTCAAGATCATCGAGGATTTCTTCAGGGTCATCAAATGCAAGCTCCTCTTCGACCACTTTCTTTGCTTTCTTCTTCTTTTTCGCTTTAGCTGGATTTACGATTTCTTCTACTACTTGATCGACTGGGTACCAAACTCGTAACCCCCATTGATTTTCACCAATGGCTAAAAATCGCCCATCAATATTTAACTCTGTATAAAACTGAGCAATTTTCGTTTTTACTTGTTTGTCAGTCAGACCCGCTAATTTTGAAATTTCATCTAGAATATCTTTAAAAAAAACGGCTTGTTTTTTTTCTACTAGTAATTCGTACGCTAACTCTATTAGAGACATTTCATCTATCTCTTCTTTTGAAAATTGGTGTAAACTCAAAATCCGCACGTCCTTTCTATTTAACACATTCCTCTTTCCGAAAGACCCTTGATTCATGAATGGCTATTCAATGAGCCGGAAAGTGCTACTATCTCAAAATACATATTCTTCATTATAAACAAATTGTTGGTGATTATGCTAGTTCTTGATGTGAAATTCCATCATATATTTTGCCCAACCTCTGTATTCCTCTAGCTTTTCTCCCTAGTTGAACGTTTCATTTCATCAACGGCATGTCTGTTACTTCTAGAAAATTCCCTTTTGGCATGTATAAAAAAATAAAAAGATAATAGAATAAATGCAATGGATCCAAGCTGTCGTTGATATAATTGATAGGAAACGGTCAATGCCCCCGCCCAAATGATACCCTTTAAAAACCGTTTCAAGATCTTCACTTCCTGAATCATTATTCATTTTTTTCAACAAAACTCTGATGCCAAGATATCCTTAACCTTTCAACTATATCTTCAACTTAAGTTTTATCGAAAAAGAACCTTACATTTACAATTGGCATTTCCTCTACCCATCATCCTAAGAAGATTATACTACCACTTTTGCTAATATTTGTGAAAAAAATCTCTGAATGTATCTTTTTTTATTAAGACTTTTTTGATCCCTATTCCTGAAAAGAAATGATCCCAACCTTGTAAACTTCCCTATCTACCGTAGTCCACCTATAATGAGGTCTGTTTGTAATTCAATATATTCTTCAAGTGTAAATAACTTTCTTAATTCCCAACGACGAAATGCCCACATTTGTCCTAGAACATAAATATTATGGGCTGCCAGTTTTATTTGTTTTCCAGTTAAGGACAGTTCTTTATTTTTGACACAACCCTCCATCATTTTCTTAAAAAGGTCTACCATTTCTAACTCTTTTTCTAACACATAGGGAAGAGCATCCTTCGTTAAGGATTTAACCTCCTGATACATAACGAGAACTTCATTTTGCATTTCATCCATCAAACAAAAGAAGTTGGCAATTCCTTTTCGAAGACCTTCTAATGTCCCTTGTTCTGTGTCAAGAACCTTTTGAAGCCGCTCCCTTACTTGATCATAAATTCGATCACACACTAGATAGAGGACATCTTCCTTTTCACGGATATACTCGTATAATGTCCCAATACTAAAACCAGCTGCCCTGGCAATTTCCCTTGTCGTTGTCCGATGAAATCCCTTTTCTATAAACAGTTTCACTGCACCATTAATCATTTGATCACGGCGCTTCTGGATGAGGCGTTCATCTTTAACCGAAGCATGCACTTCACGTTTTTTCATCATTTCCCCACCTCCTGCCTAACTCTAATTTCGCACATTCTTTTGTCATCATTTGTCAAATAACAAGCCGTTGGATTTCCTAATTTCTTTATGAATCTGTTTCACTTTGGTATTCCTCATAAACCTCTCAAAAGGGTATTCTTTGTATAACCATCAAAAACCTGCACCGCTACAGTTGTATAAATCAAATTCGCCCCGTCGAATTTGCGCCCGGATTTTTATCGAGCTCGCTCGATAAATTACCTCTAAAAAATCCGTGGCATCCGCCGGAGGCTTTAACTTCATTCAGTCAGGGTTTGAACCCCCACTGAATTGATAAAAGCTGGCATTCATCTCACCACTTATAGAAGTGGGGGACTTCTGCTGAATGAAGTTAAAATCTTAGTGCATGATTAACTATTTAAAAATAGGATTGAAAGCGCTTTACTTTATTTATATTTTACTATAAAGTTTCTGAAAAAAGAAACAATTCATGCAGTATTCACTTTCTTTATATACATCATGATTCAATTCCCACCCTTTTAAACGATTACACCCGTAAACAGCAGTTACTCAGCGAGCACAATTTACGGACGGAGTGAGCCCTTTTATACCATTACAAAGTAAAAAGCAGGAACATCGGTACAATCCCTGATATCCCTGCGTTGAACGTACCTATTACACCTCTAAAACGATTCTAATGAATTTAATCTTAGAAAGCTACTTCCTCGTTTCCACCAAAAATGGATTTCTCTAATAATTCTGCGACATCATAGGTTTTCACATTCTCTTCCACTTCTTTTGCTTTTGTTCCATCAGAAAGCATCGTTAAACAATAAGGACAGCCTGAACTGATCACAGAAGGCTCTACCGCTAATGCCTGCTCCGTCCGTGCTACGTTCATGCGCTGTCCCGTTTCTTCCTCCATCCACATTAAGCCTCCACCAGCTCCACAGCACATGCCCGTTTCACGATTACGTTCCATTTCCACAAGTGTTACACCAGGGATTGATTTTAGAATCTCTCTTGGTGGATCATACACATCGTTATAACGACCTAAATAACAAGAATCATGGAAGGTAATCCTTTCATTTACGGCATGCTTCGGTTGCAACTTGCCTTCTTTAATAAGAGAATGCAGCAATTCCGTATGGTGATACACTTCAGCCTTTAATCCGAAATCAGGATATTCATTTTTAAACGTATTGTAAGCATGCGGGTCAATCGTAACGATTTTTTCAACACCATATTTCTCGAACTCACTTATATTTTTGGCCGCAAGATCTTGAAATAAAAACTCATTTCCTAACCGTCTTGCTGTATCACCAGAATTTTTTTCTTTATTGCCCAGAATCGCAAACTTGACGCCAGCTTCATTTAATAATTTGACAAAGGATAAGGCAATTTTTTGGCTTCGGTTATCGAATGAACCCATTGATCCAACCCAGAAAAGATATTCAAATGTCTCACCTGCTTTAGCGAGTTCTTTAACGGTAGGCACATGAACATCTTCTCTCTCTGAACGCCAATTTTCTTTTTCTTTACGATTTATTCCCCATGGATTCCCTTGGCGCTCGATGTTGGTCATCGCTCGCTGTGCATCAGAATCCAGTTTCCCTTCTGTTAAGACAAGATAACGACGTAGATCAATAATTTTATCTACATGTTCATTCATGACAGGACATTGATCTTCACAATTTCGGCAGGTTGTGCACGCCCAAATTTCTTCTTCTGTAATGACATCGCCAATTAAACTTGGGTTGTATGCAAGTCCTACTGAGGCCTCTCCTGACCCTTGGCCTCTTGCTGCTAAGGCCATTTGATTTCCTGTTGTATGTGCAAATGCGAAAGTCGGTACCCATGGTTGCTTGGAGGTAACCGCGGCACCATGGTTTGTAAGATGATCTCGCATTTTTACAATTAAATCCATTGGAGAAAGCATTTTTCCTGTTCCTGTTGCAGGACACATATTGGTACAGCGCCCACATTCTACACAGGCATATAAATCAATCAGCTGATGCTGCGTAAATTCATCAATTTTTCCAACCCCGAATGATTCCTGGGTTTCATCTTCAAAATCTAATGCTGTTAACTTTCCTGGCTTTTCTAATCGATTAAAATAAACATTTACCGGTCCGGCAATTAAATGAGCATGTTTGGATTGCGGTACGTAAACTAGGAAGGTAAGCAGGATCAATAAATGGACCCACCAGGTCACATAAAAGACGACAATGGCTGCACGTTCACCAATCCATGAGAAAGCGATGGAAACAATAGAAGCAATAGGTTCTGTCCAATCTGGCTTCATATCCATGCCAAATCATGTCCATTCCATTTCCAAGCAACACGGAACACATTAATCCACCAATAAAAATAAAAACCAATCCGGATTTAAAGTTTCTTTTTAAACGGACAAGCTTTTCAATATAACGACGGTAAAAGGCGCTAACAACGGCCACTAAAATAACGAGTGTGACGATTTCCTGAAAAAAGGTAAACCCTGGATAAAGTGGTCCAAGCGGCAAATGGGTGCCCGGCTTGAATGCCCTTTATCATAAAATCAATGGCTCCAAACTGAACAAGAATAAATCCATAAAAAAACATGACATGCATGATTCCACTTTTTTTATCCTTTAATAGTTTCTTTTGTCCAAAAACATTGACCCAAATTTTATGAAGCCTTTCTTTCGCATTCTGTTCAAACTCCACTTTTTTACCGAGTTTGATATACATCGTTCTCGTTTTGATTAAATAGATAAATAGACTAATTGCGTAAACGGTTACGCAAAGAAAAGCAATAAAATTGATCCATAGGTACCCATTCATTCCGATTCATCCTCCTTTTTTGGTCATTATCATCGCTCGAAGATTGAATTTTCTGATTTAATTCTTAATCCTATTATATATTGGGCAACGAACGAATTTATCCCCCTTTCACCAAAAAACATAGGAATCGATTTTATCGTACATACTAATCAAATACGCTTCAGCGTATTTGCGCCAAGGTTTGAATCTCTACTGAATTGGTGAAAACCGGCATTCATCTCATCCCTTATAGAAGTGGAGACTTCTACTGAATGAAGTTAAAAATCATTGTAAAGAGGCACGGGAGGCAGCTATCATTGGAAATTTTATCAACGATTATCGTCATCCTCTTATTATTTGTTGGCTGGTTATTTATTGATTTTTCCATGGGCAGAAAAAGGCATTTACATCTTTATAAACATCAACCCTTTCCCATTCGCGAAAGTACGATTCAGCTATTTTCTTCAGGTCCTGAGTTATTTTCGGATCTGTTTTCAGAGTTGAAAAAGGCTAAGGCCCATATACATATTCAATTCTACATTGTAAAGGATGATGAATTCAGTCTAGAGTTCCTTAGTATTTTAGAGGAAAAAGCGAGCGAAGGAATTGAAGTGCGCCTTTTACTCGATTGGAGGGGAAGTTCAAAGGGAAAGAAGATGATTATCCGTCAGCTTGACTGCACGGGTGTTATCTATGCTTTTTGTCATGTTCCTAAGCCTCCTTTTCTCTTTTATACCCTTCAAGTGCGAAATCATCGAAAAATTACGGTCATTGATGGTAAAATGGGCTACGTTGGAGGTTTTAATATTGGAAAGGAATACATCAATTTAGATCCCATCTTGAATCCTTGGCGTGACTACCATTTGAAAATTCAAGGTGAAGGGGTTCAAGATTTACAACAGATCTTTTTAAAGGATTGGGAAAAAACCGAATATCTTTCCTTTCAAAAGAAAAGTCGTTATTTTCCACCATTAGAGAAAGGAACTCTTCGCCATCAGTTCTTTGCGTCCGAAGGCTTCCCCCTTGAAGATACCTTCTCTACTTTGATCCGTAACTCTGAACACTCAATCCTAATTGGTACACCTTATTTTATTCCGGGTAAAAAGGTCTTTCCTGAATTACTTGCGGCGTTGCAAAGAGGGGTAAAGTTGGAAATCTTAGTTCCTTCCATAGCGGATCACCCCCTAGTGAAAGAAGCCTCATATAAATACTTGCGGAAGCTGATCTGGCTTAGGCGCAACCGTCTATCAGTATGAAAAGGGCTTTTATCATGCCAAAACTCTTTTAATTGATGAAACCATTTGCGATATCGGCACGGCAAACTTTGATAAACGAAGCTTTTATCTAAACTATGAAATCAATTGCTTTATGTACGATAAACGCTTTATTGAACAAGTTCTAGGCTTACTGAAAAAAGATCAACACCATGCACGAATTTTAACATTGGAAGATCTTAATCACATGAACCCATGGAGCTATTGCAAGGAAATGGTCGCTGGAGCGCTGTCGTTCTTTTTGTAAGTCGATGCTTGATTTGAGGTTTTGACGATATTTGTCGAAAAAACGATATATGACTTAAAGTCGACGATATAATTGAAAAGTTAACGATATACAGCACAAAGTCGACGATATTTCTGAAAAGTTAACGATATATCAATAAGTGGATATGAAATGAAGCATTTTTGGCTTTGTATGTAGTAAAGGAGACCTTTTTATGAAGATTCGATTTGGCTATGTGTCCATGTCTATGAATTTGTGGGATGCATCGCCCTCAAGTACCGTTACATTTACACGATATAAACAATTAAGTTCTCTTGAGCGGAAAGAAAAGCTTTTAGACGTGACGGCTTCCAATCTAAAGAATGCTAAAAGGATGCTCCACTACAACATTGGACATCAAATTGAACTGTACCGATTTTCAAGCGCCCTTGTTCCGCTTGCCACCCATCCGGAAGTTCGCTGGGATTTCCTCTCTCCCTTCCGTGATCAGTGGAGAGAACTGGGAAACCTGGTCAAACAACATCAGTTACGTGTTAGTTTCCATCCAAATCAATTTACTTTGTTCACTTCCCCTCGTGAGGAAGTAACAAAAAATGCCGTGATCGATATGGAATACCACTATCAAATGCTTGAAGCCATGGGACTTGAAAAAGAAAGTCTTATTAATATTCACATTGGTGGAGCTTATGGGGATAAGGAAAGTACGCTAGAACGTTTTCGAGAGAATTTGAAGAGCCTCCCCTCCGAGATCAAAGCGGTGATGACCCTTGAAAATGACGATAAAACCTATACAGCAGATGAAACCCTTAAAATGTGTCAGCTTGAAGGAATTCCACTCTTGTTTGATTATCATCACCATATGGCAAATACGGGAGAAGCTTCCTTAGATGATCTACTACCTGAAATTTTTAAAACATGGGAAACAAGAAAAGTGATACCGAAGATACATATCTCATCACCCAAATCGCCATCCGCTTTTCGTTCCCATTCAGATTTTGTCGATCCCGATTTTATACAGCCTTTACTTAAAAATCTTCGTTCACTGGGTCAAGATGTAGACTTTATGATTGAGGCCAAAAGGAAAGATCAAGCTCTGCTGAAACTAGTCGAGGACATAAGTAAAATTCGCGGCGTAAAAAGAATCAGCGGTGCTGCTATTGAATGGTAGACACGCTTTATGAAATAGCGGTGCCTGACACCAAAGATACGAAGAAAGAGGCTTCCACAATCGGAAGCCTCTCTTCTATTTACATTTTTTCTGGAGCGGATACACCAATCAAGGCTAAAGCATTTTTCAGTGTAATTTGTACAGCTTTTATGAGAGCAAGGCGTGCTTGCGTTTTCTCTACATGCTCCATATCAAGAACTTTTTCTGCATTATAAAAGCTATGGAATGCGGATGCTAATTCATAAATATAATTGGTAATCCGATGTGGCATTCTTTTTTCTGCCGCTTCTCCAACTGCTTCCGGGAATTCACCGATCTTTTTCAAAACATCGATTTCTTTTTCAGATGTCATAGAAGAGAAATCTTGATTGTGATCGAGTGTTAGATTATTCTCTTTGGCCTGGCGAATAATACTGCAAATTCTTGCATGGGCATATTGCGCATAAAATACAGGATTTTCATTTGATTGTGAAACCGCAAGATCGAGGTCAAAATCTAAATGTGTATCCGCACTTCTCATCGCAAAGAAATAACGTGTCGCATCAAGACCAACTTCCTCGACAAGATCTCTCATCGTAACAGCCTTTCCTGTCCGTTTACTCATCTTCATTTTCTCGCCATTTTTATACAAATGAACAAGTTGAATAATTTCCACTTCAAGTGTGTCTGCTTGGTTCCCTAGTGCTTGGATCGCTGCTTTCATACGTGGAATATATCCATGATGATCGGCACCCCATATATTGATCAGCTTCTCAAAGCCACGTGCCAATTTATCGCGGTGGTAGGCAATATCTGGTGTTAAATATGTATAAGACCCATCTTGTTTAATGAGAACACGGTCTTTATCATCACCAAAATCCGTCGAACGGAACCATGTTGCCCCGTCTTTTTCATAAATATAGCCATTATCTCGTAAGTCCTTTAAGGCTTCATCAATTTTTCCATTTTGATAAAGAGATGTTTCTGAATACCAAACATCAAACGGAACACGGAAATCCTCTAAGTCTTTTTTCAACTTCGCCATTTCATATTTCATCCCATATTCACGGAATTGATCGAAGCGCTCTTGTTCATCCATTTCAACAAATTTATCACCGAATTCATCTGCTAGAGTTTTTCCAATGCCGATGATATCCTCACCATGGTAGCCGTTTTCTGGCATCTGTTTGTCCATGCCAAGCGCTTGGAAATAACGAGCTTCAACAGAATTCGCAAGATTATTAATTTGATTTCCAGCATCATTAATATAGTATTCTCGGGAAACGTCATAGCCCGCTTTTGCTAAGATATTACAAAGTGAATCCCCAACCGCTGCACCGCGCGCGTGGCCTAAGTGTAGATCCCCAGTTGGATTGGCGGAAACGAACTCAACTTGGACTTTCTGCTGGTTGCCAACCGTTGTTTCTCCATATTTGTCCCCAGCCTCTAACACCACTGGAATTAAGTCAGTCAAATAGCTGTTATTCATGTAAAAATTAATAAAGCCAGGTCCAGCGATTTCAATTTTTTCAATTGATGCTTTCGTGTTGTCGAAATGAGCAACCAACTCTTCAGCAATCATTTTCGGAGCCTTTTTCGCTACTCTAGTTAACTGCATGGCCATATTGGTTGAGTAATCACCATTGACTTTATCTTTTGGCATTTCTAAAATCACATCTGGAATTTGGTCTTCCGTCGCTAAATTTGCTTTTATAACGGCGGCTTTAATTTCTTGCTTTAGTTTACTCTTTACTTGCTCGACTATGTTCATGTTTATCCTCCTCGAAAAGAATCGTTAAATGATATGTACCAGCAAGAGAACCATCTACTCTTAAATCATACAATAGATCAATCTCACCTTTTCTCACATTTTCATCAAATTTGTGGCTGATTCGCGTTGTAGAGGTTTTCATCTCTAGTACCCCATAGGGACTGTCATAGCTGCCTGTTAAGGTTTCATTTTTTTGAAAAAGAAGTCGCATTTTAACGGCTCCATTTCGTAAAATTGACCCTTCCTGACTAGATATTTTAACAACGGTATTGACCGCCAAATCCTCTTCCATGATTTCCTCATAACGAAGAAAGATGGAGTTCGTCTTTTTATAGTATTGGCCAAAAGTTGTAAGCTCGTACGCCTCTTTATCTTGACCATTCCGGATCACTGTTTTTACTGTTATTTTAACAGGCATTTGCTCCGTTGGATACGATGACAACGGTCATACACCCCTTTTCTTTTTCTATAACCTTATTAGTATAAGTTTTTTACCGATTGGTTTCAAGTTGAGAAAAGCCGGTATGCCACTGTATTTAAAGGATTCAGCATAAAGTACTATATTTGACCACTTTTTTCCTTTTCGGAGATGAATGGACGCTTTCGTTCCCGTCATTTCCGCGTCCTTCATTTTTCGGGCACGAATCGACTCCCTTCTTTACCAGTTTTCACTCTTCGTTCTATTTTCAGGCATGAATCGCTCCCCCGAAAATAAAAACAGAGACAATGGCTGTCCCTGTTTTACGGTTTATTTTACAAATCCTAGCAGCATTTCACGAAGTAGCTTGCTGGCGGTGTTGACGGTTTGTTCAGAATGATCATAGACTGGCGATACTTCAACGAGGTCGGCTCCAACTACTTTCACTTCAGAACGAGCAATTTCATGAATGGAAGCTAGAAGTTCTTTAGATGTAATCCCCCCACAATCAACGGTTCCTGTCCCTGGTGCATGTGCTGGATCCAAAACATCGATGTCAATCGTTACATAAACAGGGCGACCTGCTAGTTTAGGTAGTACTTCCTGAAGCGGCTTATGTACATCAAATTTAAAAATTTGCATACCGACTTCTTTTGCCCACTCAAATTCCTCTTTCAATCCAGAACGGATACCAAAAGAAAAAATATTCTCTGGTCCAATTAATCCAGCTGCTTTTCTAATCGGGGTAGAATGAGATAATGGTTCACCTTCATAGTCTTCTCGTAAATCTGTATGAGCGTCCATATGGATAATAGCGAGATTAGGATACTTCTTATACATGGCTTTTATAACGGGCCATGTTACTAAATGCTCTCCACCCATTCCTAATGGGAATTTATCGTCAGCGAGCACCTGATCCACGAATTCCTCAATAAGAACCAAGCTCTTTTCTGCATTCCCGAATGGAAGTGGAATATCTCCTGCGTCAAAGTAGTTGAGTTCATCTAATTCTCTGTCCAAGTATGGGCTGTACTCCTCAATCCCAATTGACACTTCCCGAATACGTGCTGGACCAAAACGAGACCCTGGTCGATAACTAACCGTCCAATCCATTGGCATTCCATAAATAACTACTTGGCTTTCATTATAGACTGGATGACTTTTGATAAATACATTGCCTGAATAAGCTTCATCAAAACGCATGTTTATTCCCCCTCTTGTTCGCTTGGCACCGACAATCCTTTACCCGTGACTTCTTGGATCTTTTCTGACCCTTTCAGGCACGATCTTGTCTTTTCACATAGTGCTCGGCATCTATTATTTATTTATACATTTATATTACCCTATCCTATTTAAATGCAAACACGAAAAAAGTATAGTGGAATCTAAACAAAATGGAAAGAAAAATTTACTAATATCTCCGAAAACTGTTTAAAATTTCTCTTATTTTTCCATAATGATGATATATGTTTACTTGCACAGGATGTGCTGACG
>CAVXVN010000022.1:0-37581 GCA_963765265.1 uncultured Bacillaceae bacterium | reverse complement strand
TACACAAGGTCAGAGCGACTGTTCCCAACCCATTGGAGACACAAGAACCGTCCCCTTGTTTTCCTCAGGGTGTGACTCAAAGGCAAAAGTCTGTTATAATGAAAAAGATCACACTGGAAAAAAAAGTAAAACCGATCAAAACCAAAAATGAATATTTTTTTCATGAACATCTTACTTTTTTGGTATGGAAGTAACCATCACATTACTTTCATAAGCTGGTTAGATGTTTTTTTGTGGTTAAAATTTTTTCACATATAACTGGAGGGAATGTCAATGAAAAGACGTGCGATTGTTTATTGTGAAAGCCAATTTGGATCCATGGATGGAAAGACTGCAAACGGGTTAATCCGGGAAAGCGGTGTATATGAAATTGTTGCTGTGATAGATAGCACAAAGGCTGGCCAGGATTCGGGACAATACTTAGATGGAAAAGAGAACGGAATTCCTTTATGTACAGACCTTGAATATGCCCTATCCGATTCCGATTCACTTAAAAAGCCAAACTATTTTATTTTGGGAATTGCACCCGCCGATGCTTTTTTAAAAGAAAATGAACGAGATATTGTGATCCAGGCAATGAAAGCTGGTCTTAATATTGTCAATCCACTTCAGGAATTTCTTACTGAAGATCAGGAAATGATGCAGTATGCGAAACAAAATAGTGTGAACATTCATGACATTCGGAAACCGAAGCCTAAAAAAGACTGGAATATATTCTCGGGGAGAATTATGCAAATAACTACTCCTATTATTACAGTACTTGGGACAGATGGTGCCTGCGGAAAACGGACAACCGCTATGATCGTTGAAAAAGGACTGCAGCAAAGAGGACTAAAAACAGCTTTTATTTCAACTGGACAAACAGGTCTAATCCAAGGGGCTTCTTATGGATTTGCCATAGACGCTTTTCCGCTTCAATTTGTCATTGGCGAATTAGAAAATGAAATCGTCAAAGCAAATGAAGTGGAACAACCTGACGTGATCATTGTAGAAGGTCAAGGTGCATTAAGCAATCCTGCCTATGCAAGTTCATGTGCCATTTTAAGAGGAGCAAGACCGAAAGCTGTTATTGTGCAACATCCGCCAAAAAGAAAAGTACTAGGTGACTTTCCCTATGTCAAAATGCCAACCCTTAAGAGCGAAATAGACCTCATTGAACATTATGCCGAAACAAAAGTCATCGCAATTACGTTGAATCACGAAGAAATGACCGATCCGGAAATAGATAAAACAATCATGGAATATGAGCAGAAGTTCAATTTGCCAACGACAGATGTTTTAAAATTGGGCTCCGATAAAGTAGTTGACAGCATTATTGAATATTTTCCTGAATTAAAACAAAAAGCGAAGTCAGTGATCGCTATATGATAAAGGATGGCACCCCGAGAGTCGAAATCGATCTAATGAAAATTAAACATAACGCAAAAGTGTTAAAAAATTTATTTAGTAAAAAAGAAATTCACATAACGGGAGTCGTCAAATGCACAGCCGGCAGTCTTGAAGTGGCGAGGGCTTTCATTGAAAGCGGTATTACAAGTCTTGCAGATACAAAATTAATCAATATTGAAAAAATGAAAAATGCGGGATTAAAGGCAAACTTTATGCTTTTGCGAACCCCTGCTATGAGCGAAATTGAAAAGGTTGTACAATTTGCCGATATCAGCATGAATACAGAGCTTGAAGTCATTCGGGCTTTGTCAGCAGAAGCTGGTAAACAAAATAAACAACATTCTATTATTTTAATGGTGGAAATGGGTGACTTAAGAGAAGGAATATTATGTAAGGATGTTCCTTCCTTTATTATGGAAGTGCAAAAGCTCCCAAGTATAGAAATCGTTGGACTAGGTACCAACTTTGCTTGCTTTGGAGGGGTTATCCCTTCCGAACAAAAGATGTGTGAATTTTCTTCATTTGTAAGAGAGATGAAGACGCAATTCTCCTTATCCCTCCCCTATGTTTCAGGTGGGAATTCAGCAAACTACAATTGGCTAACAGAAACGAAGGACCCAGGAATGGTCAATAATATTCGTCTCGGAGAGTCCATTTTGTTAGGTCGCGAAACCATTAACGGAACATTAATACCAGAGTTATACCCGGATGCCTTCCGCTTTATTTCCGAAGTCATTGAATCCAAAAAGAAACCGTCTGTGCCATTTGGAGAACTGAGCAAAAATGCATTTGGTGAGACCGTATCTTTTCCAGACAAAGGGATGATGAGACGGGCTATCCTTGGAGTAGGTCGACAGGATGTATTAGTTACAGGATTAACCCCCCTTCAGCCTGTAGACATACTTGGTTCAAGCAGTGATCATATTATCCTTGATGCAAAGGATGTTCATTTAAAACCAGGTGATGAAGTCCCATTTTCCCTTAATTACGGGGCCTTGCTTTCTGCCATGACATCACCATATGTTTATAAAACGTATTTCCGTGTAGAGTCAAAAAGTAATGGTTCGACCAAAAAACCATCTACAAAAAAACCAAAATTCTTCCATTCTTCCTTGAGTAAGGCCCTATAAAGCCTGTAGGTTTTTCTTCCCCTCCATGGAACACTAAAATTTCGAATAGAGTTTGCTATATGAGCATCATTCATTAACCTTTAATTAGGTTAATTGTAATTCTCCTGTTCTAGAGAACAATTTATGAAAAATTTAAAAGAGGTTGAATCAAAAGGCCGTTAATAACGACTTTTTAGAGTCTGCTTCTTTCTTTTTGGTGATTCCTGTGGTTATTACTGGATATTAAGGATTCCCTATCAATATAAGATCAGCTCCATTCCTCTCTCTAAAAAAATCACTAACCTAACGGAGGGACAGGGTACCTCGTCACTTACCAAATACTAGATTAATAGGAGACTCTATGGGGTTAATCCTTTTTTCAAAAAAGAGACAAGCAAACTGAACTGCACTCCCATTGTTTGTTGTGTCTAACAATGGGGTGCAGTTCAACCTCGTCCCTTTGCCCTTAAAAACATGGCATGAAGAAAAAGGATCCAGAGGCTTTTAGCTCTGGACCTCTTTAAAATTCGAATGTATTTTTTCTACTTTTTAGATTGCAATGCACTGTGACCATCCATTAGGGAGACACAAGAACCGTCCCCCCGTCTCACTCAATAGGAAGAGGTTACAAGAGAACCGTCCCCTTGTATCTCGTGAAAATATAGGCGATAGTCTTTTTGTTGGCCTTTTTTATTTTTCACTAATAGATTCCCTTCATATAAGGGTTCTCCTGTTTTTACATCGTTGATAGAAAGTGTATGACCATTATCGATAGCGGTAATGATATAGATCTTTCCATTTAGCGTTTCAAAATATGGAGCATCCTCATCATGCTTTTGATTTGGTAAATGGAACGTTTGTTTTTCAGCCCCATTTTTTTGTTTCTATATTATAGTGATTCACTTCAAGTCCGTTTTCTGTTCGGTTGTACATATAGATCGTAGAATCTAACAGTGTAAATGTAGGTGAATCATTCATTCCAAGCATTTCATCAGGAACCGCTAATTTTTCTGACTGATTATTTTCGATATTGTAAATGAGGACTTCGTTGGCTACTAACGTAGACTCCCCCTCCATACCTTTTACATTACTGTCATTATACGTTTCCATTTGAATGAGATGATATTTTTCTTGCCCGATCGAATCTTGATCATTGACCATTCTGATATCAGCCCAACCGCTTTCTACTTCTGGTGTTGATAAATAAGTTTCATGACTTACAAGTTTTTGCTCATTGATATTAAATGTGTAGACTAACAAATCACTAGCCTCGTTGCGATCGTCTTTTCGATAGCCTTGTATAAATACTTTTATTTCATCATCTATGACCTGAACATCTCTAACATCCATCCAACTATATTGATTACTACCTGGTACATCCTCCTCGATAGACGTTGTTTTCTTTGTCTCTTTATTCAACACATCGATATCAAAAGTAATCTCACTCATTGTATTTACATAAACGTTTTCCCCTTCAAAACCAGCGTATACTAGTAATTCTTCATTTTCAAAAAAGTAGCCAGGGTCGAGATCCTTACTCCGAAAAAAACCGCTATAATTTCCTATTAATTCTTTAAACACTGGGGAAACATTCGTCCGATCTAATTGTTCAAAAAAGGATTGATTGGTGGTATCAATCGTTTCACCTTTTTGGATTTTCAAAGAATGATAGATATTCCCAACTGAATAATCCCCTAATATCGTTAGGTCGTTTAGTTCATCCTCATTACCGCTTACTTTTTCAAATTCAATGGTTATATTCTTTTGATCAGCAAATCCTGATCTTATATAAAAAGTCCCAATCGCTATAATCGCAACGAAACAAAGCAAGATGATTTTCCAATAGCGTTTCATATATATCTAGCCTCCTATTAAACCCTTATTTTATTTTTCAAAAGAAAATGACCTGTCCAAATGGCCCCTGCCAATACGATTAAACCTGTAACGACTTCCATGAAAAATAGTTCCATTGGGTAAAAATAATTATTCAGCATAAATTGATCGACCAAAATGGGGGCAATAAAGAAAACAACGGAAACGGCGCAATAGAGAAGGCCATAGATGATTCCTTTCAAACGGTATGAACGTTCAAATAAAATCGCTGTAAAGACAACAAACACAGCCGTCATTCCAATACCATAATAAAGAACAAATTCGGTAAAAGTCTGTGGGAAAAAGACATTCAAGTAATCACGCTTCGTTATTTCAAAAATCGTCATATCGGTGCGAAATTCATCTGGAACCATCCATTGTAAAATTTGACCTTCGATTGGAAATAGCAATAACTGCATGGCCAACAGACCTAGGATAAAAAGTAAAATGGTTGTCGCCTTTGCTAAATAAATATTGAGTCGATTCGTTGGCAGCATCAACAACCGATAAATAAATGTATTTTTGCCAAGCCAATCACGATACCAAATAAAAAACACATAAATGATTAACACGGCAATACAAAGCGCAATCGGACCAATAAACCAAGTCGTCTGTGTAATATTCAAAAAAGAAAGGGTCCCGTATTGCTCAATAAATGTTTCCTTTGGCATTAATTCCTTATACATTAATTCATTCGCCCGATTTAAATAATTCTGTGATGAAACAAACACTCCCACAATTTGCAAAAGAATCGTCGCTCCGATTAAAACAAGATATAGCTTCAAAAATCGATTGAACTCAAAATTGACTAATTTCAAATAACGACTCATGCTTTATACACCTCTCTCATGACATCGACTACTGATTTTCCTTCATTTTCTCTGACTTCCTCGGTATTGAATTCTTTTAAAACAACCCCATCATCAATTAAGACGGCTTTATCAATTAAATGCTCGATATCATTGATTTCATGAGTCGTGATAATCACACCACGGTCTTCGATTAAATGACTTGTAAATACATCGGCAATTTGCTCACGACTGAAGATATCAATTCCCGAAAAAGGCTCATCCATTAAGATATAATCGACATCCATGGCAAGACCAAGCAATAGGTTTACTTTTGCTGTATTTCCTTTCGATAGCTCGGAAATTCGATCACTTTCTTTCAGTTTAAAAAACTGAAGCAGTTCACTGGCTCGATCCTGATTCCAGCAGTCATAAAAATCCGCCATAAAGGTAAAAGCTTCTCCGATTCTCATTTGCGGCAGCATCGTGATCGTATCAGGAATAAAGGTAATCCGCTCATAGCTTAATGAATGAATTTTTTCACCATCAATGAGAATTTCACCAGTATCAAACGGAGTTAAGGCCATAATTGCCTTCATAATCGTTGTTTTTCCGACCCCATTAATCCCAATTAAGCAAGTAATTTTCCCTTTTTCAGCAGTAAAAGAAATCCCATTTAACACTTTCTTCCTGCCAAATTTTTTCGTTACGTCTTTTACTTCAATCACAAGGATCCCCCCGTTTCATACTTTTCCTTCACTAGATTCAACGCTTCATCTAAAGGGATATTGATTGACCGCACCGAATGAACGAACGTCTCAACGGCCTCTAGTAATCAATTCTTCACGCACCCTTTTCAACACCTCTTCATCCTTCGTAATGCGACTAGGCAAATTACCTTCTGTAAAAATCAACCCTTGTTCCTCCATTTCTTTGTACGCTCGCTGCGCCGTATTTGGATTAATCTTCAGTTGATTTGCTAGTTCCCTTCTCGATGGAATCTCCTGACCCGGTTCAAAAAAACCTTTGGCCATTTGTTCTTTAAAATGCAGAATGACTTGTACATACACAGGATCCCGATTGTTAAACTTTACATCCATAGAACCCAACTCCTTTTATACATAATGACTTCACCTTCCTGTATTAAGAGATTAATACACTTGAGACAAAAAATAATTTGACTCCTACACGAACATTCTATTAACCACATATTTCAGTACTTTCAAGATGTATTAACCATGCAATACACCCTATATAATGTATTATATGGTTAATACGCTATAGATGTCAAGGAGGAGACAGAGGGACGGTTCTTGCGTTTCCAAACGCAAGAACCGTCCCTCTGTTTGGCATCTTTTGTAAAAATGTTCTTTATTATGAACAAACTTTAACAAAGATGTTCTTTTTTAGGTTATAATTAAAATAAATTTCACATTATTCAATCTTTAAGGAGAGAACATTTATGGCTTTAATCGAAATGAAAGAGATCTTGACCCCACTTAAATTAATCGGAATAAAATTTTTCAAAACAAGGGATAAAGAATATTATATTAAGATTTGGAATCGTCCAAGAAAAAGGATATTTAATTAATTCTTTATAACCTATATTATAGGTAACTAATGCCTAGTTAACCTTCCTGTCTAATTCAACTCAAATTAGCTCCGATGTTTCCTAACTTAACTGGTTACATTTACTCAAAAAAATGACAGTCATCATAGACCTTCAAAATTGTTGCGTTATGTATGAAAATATGAACAGTAAGAAAAATCCCCAACTACTACCAAAGTTGGGGATTTTCCACGTTTAACCAAAACTACCCAAATATTTTTCTCCCTCTCATCTTGAGATCCTCACAACTAGGCCTATTCTAGCAAAAACTGTAGAAAATCAGCATGTACAATTCTTGACATTATGTGACTTTAGCCCTAAAAATATAAGTATACATACTTCTACTTTATCAAGATGAAAAACTAGAAAATGACAGAGAAATACTATATTGAAAAAGAGGATTTGAATACTAAATGAATATTAATGAAAGATCACTGATAGAAGGTTTGTCCTATGCTTTGGATGTGGCTGAGAAATCCTATTTTTCTCACGCAAAACATGTAGCCTATACATCATTTATGATAGCTAAAGAATTAGAATTACCATCAGAACAGCAAAAAGATATTTATTATGCCGCCCTTTTGCACGACATAGGGGCAGGAAATGCCTATTCAATGGAAGATCACTGTATATTTGGCAGGGATATCGTCTTAAAACTTCCCGTAAAAAGGATTCTTGCAGACTATGTTTTTTACCATCATGAGCATCTAAACGGTACTGGTCCATTTAAATTAAAGGGAAAAGAAATTCCCTTGCCTGCTCAAATCATATGTATAGCAGATTATTTTGACATTCAATTTGGAGACTTAAGAAATGTCGATTTCGGCGCATTGAATGAAATGAAAAGTTGGCTGGAGGATAAACAAGAACTATTTGATCAAGAAATATTGGCTGCTCTTCATAAACTGATCGAAAAGGAATATTTCCTTTTAGACTATTTTCATCAGGAATTTAGCTCGATTTTACATAGAAGAATTGACGTTCAAGGGAGCACTCTGGATGTTGAAGCGATAAAAGAGTTTGCCCATGCATTTTCAGAAATCATCGATAGGAGGAGTCCATTTACCTACCAACATTCTGCTGGGATTGCTCATCTCGTAAGCAAAGTAACCAACGAGTTAGGCTATGATTGCGACGTACAAAATAAAATGTATATTGCTGCATTATTACATGATGTCGGGAAGTTAGCGATATCAAATGATATTATTGATAGTCATGGAAAGCTAACGGAGAAGGAACGCTATGAAATAAATAAACATACCTATTACACCCGATGGATATTAGAGCAAATCGACGGATTTGAAGAAATTACCGAGTTTGCCTCCAATCATCATGAAAAGCTAAACGGAAGCGGCTATCCCTACCATTTGTCTGGAAACCAAATCGGAGAACTTGATCGAATCATGGCCATTTGTGATATCTACCAGGCTTTGACTGAGGAACGACCTTACCGAAAGACCATGCCAGTCGAAAAAGTTTGGGCCATTATCGATGAAATGGTTGAAAGGAATGAATTGGATGGAGATTTAGTAGGCAAAATTAAAATGATTTTAAAATAAGGAAGACGGAATGAGCCGAAAAAATTATCCCAACTTTAAAAGGAGAGCATCGTGATGCTCTCCTTTTTCTTATATCAATATTCCCTGAAACATTCTTTTTGAAACAAGATTTATTACGGGTGGTCACTATTCATCAGTTCTCATGAAAAAGAAAAGCCTCGCAGATATTTCTCTCCACAAGGCTAAATCTATTTTATTAATTGTAAATATTGTGTGGGTTGAAGAACCTGTCTCCATGTACAAAAATGAATCAAATACGCCTCGGCGTATTTGCGCCCAGATAATACCTTCGCTCGCTCGATAAACTTCCTTTTAAAATCTGTGGCATCCGCCGGAGGCTTTAACTTCATTCAGTCAAGGTTTGAGCCCCCACTGAATTGATAAAAGCTGTCATTCATCTCACCACTTATAGAAGTGGGTGACTTCTGCTGAATGAAGTTAAATAAAAATGTACAATTTCGACTCAATTCTACATACTGATCCACTGTGAAGCAAGACTTAATTTGTAGTACTAATTGGTGGTTCAAAGGACCTCTCCCACGTCCCCTTCATTCAAATTAAGTTTATGCCCCTATATCTTCAACAGCGTTTTTCTTTTTTCTGATTCCTTCAAACATGTGTATAACGATTGCAAGGGCTAGGATAGCTACGATTGCTACTCCTGCTAGAATTACGGATGCATCCATTAATAGGATGAGAATAATTCCAACTATAGAGGCCGTTGATGATAATAATGTATAAGTTGCAAATGTTTCTTTCAATGATAAGCCAAAAAATTCTTTTACCATCCAGAAGCCTGGATCATTTACGTGTGATGCAAAGGCTGTTCCAGCTCCAGTTGCAAGAGCGACAAGTGCTAAGTTTGCGTCAGGATATCCTTCTAGCATTGGAAGGACGATCCCTGCAGTTGATAATGCTGCCACAGTTCCTGATCCTAAGCAAATACGGAAAATCACGGCAACCGCCCATGAAAGTAAGATTGGAGAAATCGTAACACCATCAAAGAGACCAGCAATGTACTCCCCGACTCCGCCATCAATAATAACTTGTTTGAATGCACCACCGCCACCAGTGATTAAGATTAGCAAACCAATCGCGTTGATGGATGCTCCGGCAGAGGCCGTTAAGTCTTTCATTGGAGTCTTTCTCGCAATTCCCATTGTATACATAGCTAATACTAGTGAGATTAACAAAGCTACTGGAGCATTTCCGACAAAACGAATGATTACTACTAAAAGATTATCGGCAAATCCCGATTGTTTTTGGAAAATATCTAAAAAGGCTGCAGAAAACATCAATAGGATCGGAAATACCGCTGTTAAGACGCTGATACCAAATCCAGGTGTTTCTTCTAATTTCCATGGTTTTTGATCTCCTATTGCTTCCGCATTGCCTGTTTTTTCAAAAGCACTTGGAATCCACTTTTTGCTGATTTTAGGGAACCAAACTCCCAGCAACCACAATAGTTGGAATCGCAATAATGATTCCATACACCAATACCATGGCGAGGTCTGCTCCATACTCCTGAGTAACAGCAGTGATTCCTGGATGTGGGGGCAAGAAGCTATGTGCGACAACTAAAGCACCTGCCATCGTAAGACCAAAGTGTGTAATGGAAATCTTTAGTTCCTTAGAAATCATATAGATGATTGGAACTAATAGAATAAAAGCAACATCCCAGAATAAAGCAATCCCTACGATAAAGGAAGCAACAGCAATTGCCCATTGAACATTCCTTTGTCCGAATTTATCGATTAATGTCATCGATATACGATAAGCTCCACCCGCATCGGCGATCAAACGACCGATCATCGCTCCGAAACCTAAGATTAACGCTATATGTCCTAGAGTACCACCCAATCCTTTTTCAACAGAAGTAACAATATCCCCTAGTGGCATTCCCAATGCTAACGCAACAGTGAACGAAACAATAATCAATGATATGAATGCGTTTAATTTGAAGCCTGTGATTAAAACAATTAATAGAATAACTCCAAGTGCGACTATTAATAATGGCATTTCCCTTTCCCCCTTATATAATATTTGTAGTATTTATTCGAGATGCGCATCCCCTTTTTGCGCTCTCCGGTTTTGAAAATTATATATTTTCGTATAATATTAAATTTTCAATTAATCTGAATTATAAATTACATTTTAAAAGAAATCTAATTGAATATATTTTGTATAAACATATATTTACTAAGAAAAATTTTAGGGACAAGGGGACAGGTTTGAACTGCACCCCATTTCCTTAAAAACAAAGCAAAACAATCCAGAGTCTTTTTGCTCTAGATCCTTGGTAAAAATTCGAATGTATATTATCTACTTTTTAGATCTTAATGCACTATGTACATCCACCAACGTATTGGAAAAGGGAGACAAGAGAACCGTCCCCCGTCTCTCTATTTAGCAGATACCTCAGTTTTTTCCTTGTTTTCTTCTTTTTGCTGTATTAACTTTAGTAGATCTAGGAAGTTGTCATCACGTGAATGGATTGCTTTCGCGCCATTATCATCATAATTGTAGAATCCTTTATTTGAACGGATACCAAGCTGTTCGTTTTCTACCATTTCTTTTAAGAACGTAGGAACTTCTCTTGTATTAGATAGATCTTGTTCTATGTTGTGAACCATTGCTTGTGTTGTTTGCAGACCTGCTAAATCCTGACTTTCCATTGGTCCGCAGAAAGCCCATTTAAAGCCCATGCTTCCTTTCACAGCGATATCGATATCTTCTGCCGTACATACTCCCTGTTCAATTAAGTGGAAGCACTCACGTAGAAAAGCTACTTGAACGCGGTTAACGATAAAGCCAGTAATCTCTTTTTTCAGAACTACTGGAGATTTTCCAATTTCTTTCATTAAATCATAAGTTGTTTGTACTACATTTTCATCTGTTTTTTCGAATTTAGCAATTTCTACGATTGGCACAAGTTGTGGCGGGTTAAAGAAGTGAGTAATGACAAATCTCTCAGGGTTCTTCGATCTTTGAGTTAATTCTTTTAATGGGAAAGTGGAAGTATTAGATGAAATAATGGTTTTGTCGGATACAACGCTTTCAATAATTTCATATGTATCTAATTTTTGCTCAAGAACTTCCGGAATGGATTCAAGAATAAAGTCAGTATCCTGAATTGCTTCTCGTAAGTCTGTTGTATACGTGATAAGAGCTAATGTCTGATCCATTTCGTTCTGAGTCAGCATTTCCTTTTCAACCATAATCTTCAAACTATTCGTTATGAGTTCTCTTGCCTTGTCTAGTGATGACTCGCGTCTAGCTTGAATGCGTACATTCTTTCCTGCTTGAGCAAATAATTGAGCAGCTCCATGCCCCATAATACCTGCTCCAAGTACCGCAATATTCTTCATGTTCGTTCCCCTTTTCGTATTATTTATTTATCATAACTGGGTCTTAACTCCTTAACTCCTTAAGACAATATTCATTCTAACATTTAATTATTATTTTTAACAGAATAATATGTTTATTTTGAAAATGGGACATATGGGGCATAGGAACAGGTACATCGATTCACCAAATATGAATAGAATACTCTTTATGGATGATCCTTTATAAAAAAAGACAAGCAACCTGAACTGCACGAGAACCGTCCCCCCGTCTCCTTTTTTTTAGAAATTAGAATGTTTGTCCAAACAAAAAAACCGACATAAGAATAAGGTATAGTATTCCAATGAAAAGGAGGGGAAATATCGATGAGCAAAGTATGGAGAAACTCTAAGGTTTCAGATGGAAAGAAGCGTTCTAACGTACGTAATGACTTTGATGTAGATTTTGATTTCGATTCTAGAGTCGATAACGAAGCAGAAAATGATACAGATGTAACTCTAAAAGACAAAAACGCAAACATGGCAAAAGCTCAAATTTATAATAGTGGAAACTCTAAAATTGAGATAGAGATAGACATTAACGTTGATAGCGATTCACGTGCTAAAGTACGCTCAAAAGCTGATGCTGATTCCGAGCAAGAGCAGGAGCAAGAACAAGGGCAAGAAAAAGAAAAAGAAAAAGAACAAAGAAAACACAAATATTAGGATCCTTAGTCAGGGATACTTGGTTCTAGAAATATTAGTATCTAGTATCCCCTTTATTTTATTTAAGGAGGGGAAGACATGTATGGATCCAGTGAAAATAAACTAAATACATTAGTTGGACATAGTGGAAACTCAGATGTAGATCTAACTGTCAATATAGATATTGATACAAAAGGGATTGCCTATGGAATGTTGTGCAGTTTATATGCTAAGGGTGAATTAACGAAACTAGAGCTTTATAAGGCCATTCATAGACTTGATAAGTTAATAGAACGGGATAAGAGAAAAAAGGAACTGAATAATAACCTTGTCATTGAAAATGAAACAATACGATTGGATTCTCCCACACAAGGTACAAGAAGAAATAGGTCTTAGACTTTTTCTTCTTTACATAACCATGGGACTGAGGGAAGATCCCTTGCCCCACCAAATAATAGATTAATAGGAGTCTCTATGCGGTTAACCCTTTTATTATAAAAAAGAGACAAGCAACCCCAACTGCACCTCAATTGTTTGTTGTGTCTAACAATTGGCGTGCAGTTCAACCTCGTCTCTTTGTCCATAAAAAACAAAGGCAAGAAGAAAAAGGATCCAAGGGCTTTTTAGCTCCTGATCCTTGGTGAAATCCGAATGTATTTTTGTCTTCTATTTTAGATCGCAATGCACTATAACCAAGACTTAATTTTGGAATTTGGTGGGTCAAGAAACCCTATGTCCCAAGGAATAATACAAGATGTGGTTAACATAGTGTATTAATAAAGAACGAAAAAAATAATGGTATCTGCTACACCTAATTCGCCCATCCCTTATTACAAAACATTTTATGATTTGATGCCCATTTCTTCCTCTGTCCTAAGCTTCTACTAAAAAGGGGCTGTTTGCTTTGAAAAGAAATAACCATATACCTATAATTCTTTTCTTGTGCCTTTTCTTGCTTATATACCTTGTTGTAAATGCTTTACACCACATTAAAATTTACTTCGTGTATAGTTCAGGTGTTGGTCCTTTATTATTTATTGGATTTATCATCGTGGTAATTATTATCCTTTATTTAAAAGGGAACCGAAGACTATAGAAGTCTGCCTTAGGGGGACAGGTACCTCGCCCCACCAAATAATTGATTACTGGCATACTCTTTAGGGATGATCCTTTTATTCAAAAAAGGAGACAAGAGAACCGTCCCCCTGTTTCACTTTTTTCGTTTCAAAAGGGAATGAATCCTTTTATAAATCGCTTTTATTAAAATAAATACGGCAAAAAACAGCAGAAAGCCCCATAAACCAATTACGGCATCGTCAAATTCCATCCCCCCACGCCCTGTTATTTGTTGCTGGATCTCGATGGCAAATACAATAACCACCATGACTGTAAGAGTATAGACAAAGGAAATCGCCGTGATTCCATACTTGGAAAGATATTTAAAGAATACATGGGTGCAGCCAAATATACAGATTCCGATCATTCCCATAATCCATAGATGTAGATCTTTATCCGTTAGATCTAAGCCTGCAAATGTCGTTAGATCCAGAATAATATCATGCGTGGTGTTAATGATTTCTGCTACGATTAATATAATCTCTTTCATAAATCATTCCCCATTTTATATTCATTATTTTAATCGTATCAGAGTGTGTTGGATCGTCAATCGCTCTCTGGGTTGAATTAAACGCTAATATTAGACCAATCCCGACAAACTTTGGGTCTTCACAGTGACCACTGTTCCAACACAAAATAGTTTGTAAGTTTAATATACTCCGTTACAACGCTTTGTATATCTTCTCTATCCTTGTACCATCCCCTTGCCTGAAAAGGATCATAGGGTGTTGGAGCGGAGTAGATTTCAACATCTAAATCAGCCAATGCCTTATTAAAAATAAGTTCCGAGCGATGTGAGTGAAATTTGGAGGTAACCAGAAGAATGGTATCGACATCCGGTCTATTTTTTAAAAACTGTGCAATCGCAACAGCCTCATCTTGCGTGCTTTGGGCATTGCCAGGCACAATAATGATATCTTCTTTTGCTACTCCTGATTCAGTTAATACGATGTTACTGTTATCTACATCCCCAGTAATCGTAATTCCTCTTGCTTGCAGCTCTTCATAACCCGGTAAATGGGATCGCACCATGAGAATGCTCTCTGCCTTTCCCTGTTCATAAAGGTCAACCGCTCCCAGCGCCCGATCACCGACACTGCCCATTAGAAGAACAATCACTGCCTCATCGATTTCTTCGATATCATCTTCCTCCACCAACCAAACTCCCCCAAAGCGAAGGAAAAGGAATAGTGCTACCAAGACTAGGGTGACACCTATAACTATGATCCTATTTTTCTTTTTCAAAATATCCTCCTTGTTTCTGGTACATTTCCAGTATTCTACCTATTTATAACTATTCTATCATATAAATAGGACTAACTTTTTCATTCGGCAAAACCTCGGGTGGCCACTGTAATCGAAGTTATTTAGCTGGAGAAATCAGGAGACAAGAGAACCGTCCCCTTGTTTCCCAATAAGAAGAGGAGAGTATCGCTTTGGATACTCTCCTCTTCTTTATACAATTTTTCGGGTGTCACACCTCTTTTGTGATTAAAAGAGATTAATATAAACCATCTTTTTCTACTTTTGTGCTGATAAAGATATTTTTTGTTTGTGTATAGGCATCTAAAATGCTCTTATATGTTTCACGGCCAATACCTGATTTTTTATATCCGCCAAAAGGAGTTCCTGCTGAGAAGTTCGTATATTGGTTTACCCACATACGTCCTGTTTCAACTTTTCTAGCGACACGGAGTGCAGTGTTAAGATCACTTGTCCATACGCCTCCGCCAAGTCCATATTCAGTGTCGTTTGCAAGACGAATGACTTCTTCTTCTGTTTTGAATTTGATTACAGTAGCAACAGGACCAAAGATTTCTTCTTGGGCAATTCTCATATCATTTGATGCATCAGCTAGAATCGTAGGAGCCATGAATGCACCATTTTCTAATCCATTTTCTTTCAATTGATAACCACCTGTTACAAGTGTGGCACCTTCTGCTTGACCAATTTCAACATATTTTAAAATCTTGTCAAGTTGACCTTGATTAATTTGGGCACCCATTTGGACGCCTTCTTCCCAAGGAAGACCGACATTTAGACTTTCAAATTTTTCTTTTAATTCACTAACAAATTTATCGTAAATCCCCTCTTGAACAAAGATACGAGAGCCTGCACTACATACTTGCCCTTGATTGAACAAGATACCTGATTGTGCTCCTTCAATCGCTCTTTCCCAAGGTGCATCATTAAAGAAGATATTAGCTGATTTACCACCCAATTCCAATGTTGCAGGAATTAAACGATCTGCAGCAGCTCTAGCCACTTTATAGCCTACTTCAGTTGAACCTGTAAAGGCTAATTTCGCAAATCCTTCATGATGGAGCATATAATCTCCAGAATCCGAACCTTTACCAGTAATTACATTTACAACACCCGCAGGAAGTACTTGATCAAAGATTTTAGCTAATTCTAATAAGCTAAGTGGTGTTGATGATGATGGATGAATCACTACCGTATTACCTGCAGCAATAGCAGGAGCTATTTTCCATGCGGCCATAAGCAATGGGAAATTCCATGGAATAACTTGTCCAACTACACCGATTGGTTCTTTCAAAGTTATTGTTATTGATGTATCGTTTAATTCTTTAGCTGTTCCTTCTTCTGAACGAATAACACCAGCAAAATAGCGGAAATGATCTGCACTAAGTGGCACGTCAGCACCCATTGTTTCTCTTAGAGGCTTACCATTATCTAACGTTTCAACCATTGCTAAATGTTCTTTGTTTTCATCAATTAAATCAGCGATTTTAAGTAATAGTTTACTTCTTTCTTCTACGCCAACCGTTTTCCAAGTTTTAAAAGCTTCTTGTGCAGCTTCTACCGCCGCATCAACATCGGCATGGCTTGCATCTATGAATTCTGAAAGTTTTTCTCCAGTGCTAGGACTATAGGTTGCCATCTTTTTACCCTCTGAACCTTCAACCCATTGACCATTAATATATAGTTTATATTCTGTATCGATAGCATTTTTTGCAATAACGCTCATGTCTATTTTCCCCCTTATAAAGTATTATTCTACTAAATACATTTATTAGAATACTTTCATTATATTCCTATTTTTATTGAAATTCTAACAATTTGCTCAAAGAGACGGGGGGACGGTTCTCTTGTCTCCCTTTTCCAATGCATGGGTAGATGGTCGCAGCGCATTAGCTTTGAATAAAAGGATCAACCACATAGAGTCTCCTATTTATATTTGGTGGGTCGAGGTACCCATGACCCAAGATGAATAGTGGGAACGTTCAATCCTTTCTAATTTGTAAAAGTTAGGGGAGACACAAGAACCGTCCCCTTGTCTTCCCTGTCTTGACAAATACAAGGACGATAAGTACGATTCATTTGGATGGTTGATTGAGGTTGACAGATAGTCAAAAATAGCAGATGGAAAGGATTATTCAATTTGAGTAAACATCATTTAAAAGATAAAGCAGTTCAATTGATTAAAATTATTTTTCCTCTCATATTATTAGTCTTTGCTGCCATTGAAATATGGAAATTCACCAAGGACCTCGACATTCAATTACTCCAACATGAAATAAGTCAAATACAGCTAGCAGAGTTAGTCGTTGTCCTACTCATTACCATTGGGGCCATTACTCCGATGTTTTTCTACGATGCCATTATCATCAAACGATTAGGGATCAAGATACCCAAAAGGCAGCTTATTAAGCAATCACTCATTATCAATTCCTTTTCAAATTTGATTGGTTTCGGTGGCATTATCGGGGTAGTGCTTAGAAGTTATTTCTATCAAAGAGATGAATTTGAGAAAGGGCATTTATTGAAAACCATTGCGGTTGTTTCTTTATTTTTCCTTACGGGTATTTCTTTACTTTCTTTGATCCTCCTTGTGGGATATCGAAATATTCCTCTTTTAGGACAAACGAAATGGCTTTACCTAGCGGTTATTGTTGTTGGGTTGTACCTCCCCGTTTTGTTGGTCATTACTTTATGGCGAGACAAAAAGGAGCCTGATCCAACCATCACGATCCAAACGAAATTTTTGCTTATTTTCGTTTCTTTCCTAGAATGGTCAGCTGTCTTTTTAGCTATTTGGCTCTTGTCATTTATTATGAATATTTCCATTCCTTTTAGTGATTTATTTGCCATTTTTATTGTTGCTGCCTGTGCTGGAATTGTCAGCATGATCCCAGGAGGCCTCGGATCCTTTGACCTCACTTTCATATGGGGATCACAATATTTAGGGATTCAGAATGAGAAGGTTGTTGTGCTTCTTTTGCTCTATCGAATTGGATACTTCTTTATTCCATTCCTTGTGGGGGCCTTCTTTTTTTTAAAAATATATTGGGAAAAGTGGAATACAAATTGGGGTAATTTACCGAATGTATTCATACAACGGATCAGTCATTGGTTGTTAACCATTTTGATCTTTATTTCTGGTTTAATCTTGCTTCTCTCTGCCGCATTGCCTGGCATCATGGAAAGGGTAAAAATGACCGAAGAAATTTTATCTCTTCCGATCATCAGTTTATCTCATCAGCTTTCCGTTGCCACTGGCTTTATTCTCCTTGGATTATCAAGGGGAATTCAATACAAGGTAAAGCGCGTTTATTATCTAACGATTGTCGTACTATTCTTGGCCGTGCTATTTTCTCTTTTCAAAGGATTTGACTATGAGGAGGCCATTTTTTTACTCGTAGTCGCTTTGATGCTTCGAATTTCTAAAGCTCGCTTTTATCGAGTAAGTTATGTTTTGACTTGGGGGAAAATGACCTTTGATATTTTCACCATTATCCTCATTACCCTTATGTATCTATTGATCGGGTATGTTAATTTGCCTACATCGAAATTCAGTATCCCGGCAAAATATTTGCCCTATATCATTACGGACTACCATGACCTGTTTTATAGTGCATTCATTGGCCTGATGATTGCCATCATTATTTTTCTCATTGGGAATTTTATGGGGAAATCGCAGAAATGGCTCATGGAGTCATCGAAAAATCATGAGGACAAAATTTACGAGCACATTCACAAATATAACGGAAATGTACTCACACATTTAATCTTTTTGCATGATAAATATATTTTCTGGAATAGCAAAGGCAATGTTTTATTTTCATTCCAAAAATTCGCGGACAAGATTGTGGTGCTTGGTGATCTCACTGGAGAGAAATCTGAATTTCCACATGCGATTGAGGAATTCCTCATCATTTCCGATTTATATGGGTATACGCCTGTTTTTTATGAAAGTAGTAATGACATGCTTCCCATTTTTCACGAAAATGGTTTTGACTTTTTTAAACTTGGGGAGGAGGCATTTGTCGATTTAGAGAATTTCTCTGTCTCTGGTAAAAAGATGAAAGCCTTGAGGGCCGTCAAAAATAAATTTGAACGAGAAAATTTTATTTTTGAAATCATCGAACCGCCATTTAGTGATGATTTGCTTCAAGAGCTAAAAACCGTATCGAATGAGTGGCTTGGAGGTAGAAGGGAAAAAGGGTTTTCACTTGGCTTTTTCGATGAGGCTTACCTGAACAAATCTGAAGTAGCCATTTTGAAAAACACTGATGAAGAAGTGATTGGCTTTGCCAGTTTAATGCCTGTTTATGATCAGGATCAAACGGTTTCCGTGGACCTAATGCGCTTCATACCTAGTTCCCCCTCAGGAACAATGGATTTTATATTTCTTTCGTTATTTGAATGGGCAAAAGAAAAAGGGTATACCCAATTTAATTTAGGAATGGCGCCGCTTTCCAATGTTGGGCTTTCCAAATATTCGTTTTTCAGCGAGAAAGTAGCTGCCCAGATCTATTTACATGGGCAAGTGTTCTACCACTTTCAAGGTTTAAGAAAATTCAAGGAAAAATATCATGTTTCATGGGTGCCCAAATACCTTGCCTACAGGAAAAAGTCCTCGTTGCCCATCACAATGGCACAAGTAACAATGTTGATCGGGAGGCGCCGGGACAGAGAGACAGGTTTGTCCCACCCAAAAAAGTGACATGCAGCCTGAACTGCATCTCCGATTGTTCGTTGTGTCTAACAATGGGGGTGCAGTTCAACCTCGTCGCTTTATTCTTAAAAAAACAAAGCAATAAGAAAAAGGATCCAGAGGCTTTTTGCTCTCCTGGATCCTTAGTAAAAACCGAATGTATTTTGTCGACTTTTTAGATCGCAATGCACTGAGACCATCCACAATCCGACTTACTGTGACGTACCAGTGGACCGAACCTTAACACATTGGAAAAAGGAAACAGGAGAACCGTCCCCCCGTCTCCTTCGGGTGTCACTGTGACTGCAAAAGATACTCCACGTTCTTAATCAATATAGTTGCAGCTTCCTCCGTTACATGTTTCCCAGATTGGGCATTTAACTGGTTTACTACACTTTGAAGTTGTCCATTATCCAGCTTCTTTTGTAAGCTGTTGGCAATGCCTTTATTATCAATCCAGCCCATTGCATGGAACTCTGTTACTAGTTTTTTCAGTGCAGGTATGTCCAGTTCACCCATCGGTTCTTCTTCTGCACCAAGTACATCAATTTGAACTAAAACTGGATCATGGTCAGATGCGCGACCCTGGTCTTCTGTGTAGTTCGCGTTGATATGAATCATATCCACAGCCGTGTGATTCACTAGTTTGTTCGATACTAAAATATGGTCTAGTACTTGATTGTTTCCTTGGAAGAAATAAGAGAAACGATCTTCAGCAGGAACTTTATCCACCATATTCGTTAATTCGTCACCTTTAAGAGTGTCAAGAACGGGTGTAAATTCGAAGTCATTCATGTCTCCTGCAAGAACTACATTTAAGTTAGGATCTTTCTCCATACCCTCTTTAATAAACGCATTAACGGTTGTAGCTAATCGAAGACGTTCTGTCTCAGAAGCTAAGACAGGAGGCTGGATTTTACCCCATAATGAACTGTCCCCACCTTTAGAGTTTAAGTGCGCTCCAATCACAACCACTTTTTCCCCTTTGAATTCAAACTGAGCAGCTATCGGTTTACGTGTATCAGGGAATTTAGTTGGATCCAGTACGCCGGGATTTGATGTTAGGTTTCCTTTATCATCCCAACCGTTTCCTTGGTCTGATAAACCTTTTGTTCCTTGGGATAATGTCACACGTTCAGGATTATAAAGGAATCCTACGCGGATATTCCCTCCAGGAGCTCCACCATTATCATTATTTTCAGGTGCAACATCCGTCCATTCGTAAGTTGGACCGCCAGCTGCCTTGATCGCCTCAATGAGACGCATATAATTTTCTGAGGCATCCGTTTGACCTGAATTTATTTCACCATCATTATCTTGAACTTCAACTAATGTAATGATGTCTGGTGATTTTAAATTAGTCACAAATGATTTTGCTATTCTTTCTACTTTTGTATCAGAAGTTTGCGAAGAGAAATTTTCAATGTTGTATGATGCAACCGTTAATTGATCTTCATTTGGCACAATATGTGTGACATCATCTGTATTGATTCTATTTAAACGAGTGATCTCAGGTAGATTCGATTCCTCTGCTAATACCTTAAAACCGTTGCTGCCATATGAAATGACACCCATGACATCGCCATTAAAATAGTCACCAGAATTCACAACAAAGGAGTTTTTATTAATATCTAACATGACTTTTTCTGGATTATAGTCATCCTTAGCGATATTCAGACCACCCAAAACGTTCAATTCGTTATTGTTTGTACCTTCAGCAATGATTGGAAACTCTCCATTGTACGGCGTTCCGACTACTTTTGCATTTGGGAATGACACATACATACTTTCCAATGATTCCCAGAAATCAATGCCATCTTCTTGTGGTTCAAATTTTGTTAACTGATCATTATCAATGATTTTGTTTGGCGGTGTGACATCTTTTCCAATTTCAATTGGCTTCGGAAGGTCAGTTTTTCCACCTTTTAGAATGTTCGTTGCTTTAATACGTGTCGTTGTTAAGTTGGCTCCAGAACCGCTTTCTTCTACTGTTCCTGCAACGGTTACTTTATCACCCACCGCAACACCATGTGATGATTTGTTCACTTGGATAGCATTAGACGTAGCATTATCATTGTCTGGTGTATCTACATCTTGGATTACAAAATTTGTGCCATCAATAACATGTGTGACAACACCTATGACATCTTTTACTGACGCACCTTTATATGGAGAGGTATGTTCTTTCCCTTGAATCTCTGAAATCGTTACCCCTTCAGCTTTTAAAATCGTGTAAGTAAAGCTAAATACTTCGCTATTTGTACCTTCACTAACGGCAATGGCTTTAATCGTAGTTGTTTCAGTTAGCGTGATAGGATTCTCATATTTAGTGCTAGATGTTGTTGGTTCTGATCCATCAAGAGTATAGTAGATTTCAGCATTTTCTATCCCTGAAGCTAATTCAATGACAGAATTAACTGGAACGGTTCCTTCAATCGTTGAAGGATATACAGCTGGTTTGTTAACTAGCTCAAAACTATCAAGGCCGAAAGTTTTAACATGATAGCCATCATTATCGACTGAACCAATACCAGTTAAATGAACTTTTTCACCTTCTTTATAGTGTTTGACAAGTTCAGTATAGTCAACACCTGTACGATTATCATGAATGACTTTGACCCCATCGCCACTTTCTGTCACTGCTTGGAATTTAGCCGTACCATAGCTGTCAGTTGTTAAATCGGTTATGGTGACATTTTCTAATTTAATTAATTCACCTTGTGTATCCTCATTGACATCGGATGGATTAACCACTTGAGCTTCAGGAAGAGGATTTCCAGATGATAGAACTTCGATTTCTTTTACGTCGATTTCTTTTTCGTTTTTATAACTAGTCATTTTACCGGTTACTTTAACTCTGTCTCCAGGTTGAATATCTTTTGGACTTTTAAAGACAAACATACCTGCAGTCTCATCTTGAATGTATAAAGTATTATTTCCCCATAACCCTGTATGAGTTGTCGCGATACCTTCGATTTGTACGACTTCACCATCTGCGGTTCCACGAGCATCCGCAACGGATCCTGATTGAACGACTTGATAGTTAAATTCTTTCATTTCACTTTGATATTCTCCATTGATCGCAATGGCTTTAATGGTCGTATCGTCGTCCAGTTTGATAGGAGCAGTATCTGAATAAAGAGTGCTTGATGAGGTTGGATCAGAGCCATCAAGTGTGTAGTAAATCGTTGCTCCAGCAGTTTCAGTTGATAATTTAATTTCAGTATTTTCTACAACATATTGAGATGTAGAAGACGCTGTTACAGCCGCAACTGTATTAGGATCTACTGGACCTGATGCTTCCATTGTGTGGGAGCCTAAGTATGAAAAAGTATTTTGAGGATAAGCAATCCAGTCTACAGATGGATCGAATACATCCTTTGGATCTGTATCACCCGTAGTTACTGTGCTTTTACGTACAAGAGTCATTTCTGATGTGTTTACACCATTTGCACTCCAGTTTGTCTCCTGGATCTGTTCCAATTTGACCAATGGAATCAATAATAACACCATTCTTTTTTAAAACAAGAGGGTCATCACCATTGAAATTTGCGACTATATTGTTTGACAAGTCAGTTAAACCAAGAATTACAGGATCCTGAACCACTATTTGCATCTTCACATGATACTAAAAGTCTTTCCGCTTTCCAACGTTCCTGATTAAAGCTACTGGAGGCCTTCGCTGCGTTCCTGTTGCAGCGTTTGTATATATTTCCACCGTGTACTTACTTAAGTCAACAGTTTCACCAGTAGCGTTGTAAAGTTCAATGGCCTTATTTGAGCCACTTCCCTCAATATACTCCGAAATAATTAAGTCAGCGGCATTGGTCGCAGCCTCTGTTGTCAATGGAATGGCTGGTATCAATAAGTTGGCTACCAAACCCGCAGCCAATACTGTTTTTAATGGTTTTCCCCATATTCTCTTACTCATGTAATCTGATCTCCTTTTCTTTTTAGAAAAATTTAGCCTTCGACTTATTAGCGATCCGCGAAAGACTTTACGTGCAACCATTACAAATACTATAAAAATATGTAAAAGTGAGACTTGTATGCTAAGAAATTCTACTCTCAGAGTCTATCACAAGATAATTTATACGTTATCTAGTTTACCTAAAACATAAATAACATTAACTATTTGTTAATGTTATTTTAACTTTTTTTATATTGTTTTTTCTATTTGCCTATATGTATCAGGTTTATAGCTCAGGAATTTCACTTTGTATTAATATACCTGGGTTGAAACGGAATTTTCTTTGTAACGAATATTATTACTTTAAAATAATTTACCAGGTTTGGGCTTCACTAGTGACGGTTCACCTAAAATTAACTGAATAATAATTTTATTGCTCATTTTGTTAGTTGTGTCTATCCATTGGGGTGCAGTTCATAGTAAAACGATCCGCATTTTTCTGACTCAAATTATTCAATCGATAAAGCATTAAATCGAAATGGAAATGAAAACTAGCTTGGATCGTTTTCATCTAAAGATAAAGTGACTACCTTAGTATATTCCCCTTCAGCTATTTCCTGTGAAGTGGCTTCCCTATCTAGTTCGTCTTCAGTGTTTATTCCTTCAGCAAGTGTCGGTTCCTTAGTATGATTTTGCTTTTTCATGTTCCACACTCCTTCCATATTAATATTGTCCAGAGATGGATCTTTCATTCGTTTAAGTGTACAAAAGGGCCAAAATCATTCACATCAGAAGATAGGGAGAAATTTAGGGGGCTTTTTAAAAAGGACAATATTCATTTTCGTTGATGCACAGTTTGCCAATTGCGAGGAAAAAATATCAAATACGCCTCGGCGTATTTTGCAGATTTTATCGACTCGCTCGATAAACTTCCTTTTAAAATCTGTGGCATCCACCAGAGGCTTTAACTTCATTCAGTCGAGGTTTAACCCCCGTACTGAATTGATAAAAACTATCGTTCATCTCACCACTTAAGAAGTTGGAAATATGCTAATGAGTATAGAGATGCATTTGATTAGAACCCAACTTCAACTGGGTATTTCACTCTACCTTGCAATAGCTGACTGCAGAGTTTGATTCCTCTGCGCACTTGATGCTTGGAACCGGAATTAAATCAGGATTTAATAAAACCTGGCAGGTCCTTAGCTAGGAATATTCGTCTGACAACACGTAACCATCACTCTGTGAAACAAGATTTTTCGGGGCGTGCCTTTACCAAAAGCCTCACCATACCTATTTGGAATTATTTGGTGGGACAAGAAACCTGTCCCCGTGGCCCGTTTGGTTCTTTCTATCTTTTCAGAAATAAGATATGATAAAAGGGTAACCTAAAGTACTAGTATACTACCTGATTAGAGTCGTCTTAGTACGATTGATTAATGAAATAATATGATGTGAGGAGATTCTACCATGAATAATGAACATTCTACTGACACAAAAATGAATACGCTTCCGTGGATGGATAAGTCGCTGTCTCCACATGAACGTGCCGAGAAGCTCGTTGCCGCCATGACCTTGGAGCAGAAGATCGCCCAGCTTCACGGCGCCATGGAGACGATCAATATCTATACTTTGCCGTCTGCGGATGAAATAAATGCCATGAACTCAGAGGAACAAGAGCTGTTCATGGCTCAGATTCAAGTGCAGCGCCATGTAAAGGGTATCGAGGAGTTGGAGATTCCTCGCTTTCGGATTACCAACGGCCCAGTAGGTGTGGGTATGGGCGACGGACACCCGAGTCCGCCCGCTACCGCCTTGCCTATGTCCATCGGTTTGGCTGCTGGTTTTGAACCTGAGCTTGCCCGTGATTACGGGGACATCATCGGTTCGGAGACCGCGACACTGGGTCAGCATGTGCTTGAAGGGCCAGGCGTTTGTCTACACCGAACCCCGATTGCCGGCCGCAACTTCGAATACTTTTCTGAAGATCCGTACCTTTCTGGGGTGATGGGTGTCGAAATGACCAAGGCTATCCAGGCGCACGACGTTATCGCCATGGGCAAGCATTATGTGGTCAACGATCAGGAGTACGAGCGCTTCCGCACAAGTGTCGAGGTGGATGAGCACGTACTGCGCGAGCTCTACCTGCTGCCGTTCGAAATGTTGGTTAAGGACGCTGACATCGCCGCACTGATGAGTGCTTACAATCGCGTTCGTGGTGTTTACGCTACCGAAAACCGCTACATACTCAATGACATTCTTCGTGACGAGTGGGGTTTCCAAGGTTATGTGCAGTCCGATTTCTGGTCCTGTCGCTCAACCGCCGGATCGCTGAACGCAGGCATGGACCATGAAATGCCTGACGCAAAGTGGTGCAACGAGACCAACGTCAAAAATGCGCTTGAGGACACCAGCCTTGAGATTCAGACCGTCGACCGGGCGCTCGTTCGCCGCTTCACTCAAATGTTTCGTTTCGGCCAGTTCGAGCGACCTTACAACCCTGGTGTCATCGACGCGAAAGGCCATGGCGCCATCTCCCGAAAAATCGGCTCCCAGACAGCCGTCCTGCTGAAGAACGATGGCGGGATGCTGCCGCTTGATCCTAATGCCTATGGCTCTATCGTAATCATCGGCCAGTCCGAGTTCGTTGACGACGCCTGCAATGGCGGGGGCGGCTCGTCCAAGGTTACCCCGCTCTATACGGTTCCACCGGTAGAGGGTATGCAGGACGTCCTGCGCGGTCTTGGTTCGAACGCGTTGGTCAGTAAGGTCACCGTTGCCAAAGACCTATCGAACCTTGAAGAGGCGAAGTTGGCTGCCACCAAAGCCGATCTGGTCATCCTAATGGCTGGCTTAGTTGCATCTGAGGGTGCTGATTTGCCTAGTCCGAACATGCTTAACGATCAGAACACCATGCTTGAAGAACTCTTGGAGGTCAATCCGCACACAGTTCTGGTCATGAAAAACAGCAGCCCTGTGATGATGCCATGGATCAACAAGGCTCCAGCAGTTCTCGAAGCATGGAATCAAGGCACGGAAGATGGACACGTCGTCGCAGACCTGCTTTTCGGTGTTGTCAATCCATCCGGCAAGGTGCCTACTACCTATGCAGCATCCGAGGACGATCTCTTGTACGCCGGCCACCCTGAACGCTATCCTGGTACCCTTGAAGGTAATGGCTTCCCGGTCATCCGTTACTCCGAGGGCCTCAACATGGGATACCGCTGGTTCCAGTCTCAGGGGATCAAGCCGCTATTTCCGTTCGGATTCGGCCTGTCCTACACGTCCTTTGGGCTTTCCGGATTCTCAGTAACACCGACTCAGTCGGACGGAAAGGCCCCACTCACAGTGAAGGTGACCGTGACTAATACAGGGGACGTCGCAGGAGCAGAAGTCGTCCAGATTTATCTGGGCATTCCCGTTACAGGGCAGCCACCTAAGCGCCTAGTCGGATTCCAGAAGGTGTTTCTCGAGCCGGAGCAGTCGCTTGATGTAACCATCACGATCGATCCATCCGCAACGAACCATCCGATGAGTGTCTGGGACTACTGCGAACGTGACTTCATTGTGAAACCTGGGGAGTACACAGTATACCTCGGCACCTCCAGCGAAGACACTCCTTTCAAAGCCACGGTAGTCGTTGCCTAACAGGGGACATAAGGGGGACATAGGGACCTTGACCCACCTAGATTAACAGGTGACTCTTGGGGTTAATTTTATTCAAAAAAGAGAAAAAGCATACCTGAACTACACCCTTTGTCCATAAAATAACAAAGGTAAGTAGATAATAAAGGGTCCAGAGCCTTATAGCTCTGGACCCTTGTTCAAATCCGAATGTATTTTGTCTACTTTTCAGATCGCAATATACACAATGACCATCCACTAAGGAGACACGAGAACCGTCCCCCCGTCTCCTAAAATACCTCGAATTCAAGAGTCTTTAAGTTGACATTTATTTTAAATAGGTATTAATATAAACCTTGTAAACGAAAGGTTCATAAAAAGTTCATAAAATGGTTGCGATTACCCCTTGATTAAAAACAAAATGAATGAATGAAGATCTACCAAATATCTCGAATTAAGGAATTTTTAATTAAACATTATTAAAATTAATTCTTAAACAAGTGGTTAATGAAAAATCTTGGGGAAGCATAAAGTTGTAGATTCGAGAAGTGAACTGAGAACTTAAAAAGGAAATGGGAGGAATTTAACATGAAATTACAAAATAAAGTAGCGATTATTACTGGGGCAGCACAAGGAATGGGAGCTACGCATGCTCGCAAATTTGTTGAAGAAGGGGCAAAGGTCGTTATTACAGATATTAATTTAGAAGCAGCACAAACGTTAGCAGATGAATTAGGAGAAAATGCTATCGCTTTGAAACTTGATGTTTCAAAAGCTGACAATTGGAAAGAAGTCGTAGAAAAAACAGAAGAAAAATTCGGTCCTGTCACTGTATTAGTCAACAACGCTGGAGTTGGTATTTTCAAACCATTAGAAGAACTTACAGAAAAAGATTTCAGATTAACATTTGAAATCGATGAATTAGGCGTATTTTTAGGTATGAAAACAGTCGTACCTTCGATGAAAAAAGCAAATGGTGGGTCTATCGTAAATATCTCATCCGTTGACGGTTTAGTAAGTGCGCCAACTGCAATCGCTTACAGTGCAGCAAAACACGCCGTTACTGGTATGACAAAAGGGGCTGCTGCTGAACTTGGTCAATACGGAATCAGAGTAAATTCAGTTCACCCTGGAGTTATTGAATCTCCAATGGCTGAACAAGGCGATGTGGCTGAATATATTAAAAAACTCGAACAAGACATTCCGTTAAGAAGAAGAGCGAAAACAGAAGAAGTATCAAATTTAGTCATCTATCTTGCTTCTGATGATTCAAGCTATTCAACTGGTTCACAATTTGTTGTAGATGGCGGTATGATTTCAGATCTATAATTTTTAACCAAATAAAAACAGTTTACTTCTGAGCATGGTTTATTTTCTAATTCTGAAGAGTATATAAAGGTAAAATCCAACATAAAGGATTGAGATTTTAGAGGGCTGATTTTTTATAAACTATTAAATAAGAGGGGTTGTATGAACATGGGAAAATTACAAAATAAAGTAGCAGTCATTACAGGGGGCGCATCGGGTATTGGTGCTGCAACAGCAAAATTATTTGTTGAAGAGGGTGCAAAAGTAGTTCTTGTTGACCTAAACGAAGAAAAAGGGAAAGCCTTTGAAGCAGAGTTAAAGGCGCAAAATGCAGAAGCGCTTTTTGTAAAAGCGAACATTACAAGTGAAGAAGAAGTACAAAATATTTTCAAAGAAGCAGTGGACGCTTTTGGAAAAGTAGATATCGTATTTAATAATGCAGGGATTGGACGTGTAACACCAACAGAAGAGCTTTCCTATGCAGAATGGCGCAACACAGTCAATGTGGACTTAGACGGTGTATTTTTAGTAGCGCGTGAAGCCATTCGTGAAATGTTAAAATCAGGTGGTGGCACTATCGTCAATACAGCTTCTATGTATGGTTGGGTCGGTTCACCTGGTTCAGCAGCATACAATGCAGCAAAAGGTGGGGTTCTCAACTTAACACGCTCACTTGCATTAGAATATGCAGCAAAAAATATTCGTGTGAACTCTTTAGCACCAGGCTTTATTGATACACCAATTATTCCTGAAGAAAGTAAAAAGGAGCTTGCTTCTATTACACCAATGCAACGTCTGGGCAAAGCAGAAGAAATGGCAAAAGCTGTATTATTCATGGCTTCGGACGATTCATCCTTTATGACAGGCAATACATTAACCGTTGACGGTGGATATACAGCACAATAACAGGGACATGGGTACCTCGCTCCACCAAATAATAGATCAATAGGAAACTCTATGGAGTTAATCCTTTTATTCAAAAAAAAGTGACAAGTAACCTGAACTGCACCTCAAATTGTTAGTTGTGTCTAACAATTGAGGTTCAGTTCAACCTCGTCCCTTTGTCCATAAAAAACAAAGGCAAGAAGAAAAAGAATCCAGAGTCTTTTAGCTCTGGATCCTTGGTAATATCTGAATGTATTTTGACTACTTTTTAGATCGCAATGCCTGTGACCATCCACAATCAGACTTACTGTGACGTACCAGTGAGCTGAACCTTAACACATTGGAAAAGGGTGACAAGAGAACCGCCCCCTTGTTTCCTAAACCTACCAAGCTTAATATTAGAATAATCTGAAAATTTGTAGTATAATAAAAAGAAACTGAAGGAGTTGATTCTAATGGAAAAGAATTTGCTTAATACATTACCAGAAACAGAAGTAAACGTCGTCGATTCTGAATTTGCTGAAATGGCTGAAATGGTATTAAACAAAGTCCTCAATGGTTTCCTAAAAGAGCAACTTCTACAAGAGATAGACCGATCATTAGAGGTTCGAAACAAAGAAGAATTCCTACGATTAACAGAGGAATTAAAGAATATTTCTTAATACTGTTAAATATATCGAATTTATTTTGGAGAGTCATGGGGACAGGTACCACGACCCACCTAGATTAACAGGTGACTCTTGGGGTTAATTTTATTCAAAAAAGAGAAAAGCAACCTGAACTACACCCTTTGTCCATAAAATAACAAAGGTAAGTAGATGATAAAGGGTCCAGAGCCTTATAGCCCTGGACCCTTGTTCAAATCCGCATGTATTTTGTCTACTATTCAGATCGCAATATACACAATGGCCATCCACTAAGGAAACACGAGAACCGTCCCCCCGTCTTTTAATGTAATTGGGTTACTTTTAAAAATCGTACTTGTTCTTTTTTAACTAATTCAACATTATGATAACAAGACTTTGAATTTTCTTTTTCTATTTCCATTCTTCCATTTCCATATTCATGGATAATGATATAAATTTCATCATTATAGACTACTTTTGACCCTAGCATTATATCCACCCTCTATACAATTTGTTGTGTCCTAATGTAAATTCTATGGAAAATCACACCAAATTATCAGTAACTTAAATCACAGAAGAACAAAAAAGGAATCTTAAGTCCCGCATTCAAAAGGCGCACGAATATTCTGAATAGAACTATATAGCTATATTCATAATCCGACTTATTCCCATATACCTACTTGGAGAAGGGACCATGTGGACAGGTCACCTCAACCCACCCAATCATAGAAAATAGGAGACTCAGGTGGGTTAATCCTTTTATTCAAAAAAGAGACATGCAACCTGAACTGCACCTCCAATTGTTAGTTATGTCTAACTATTGAGGTGCAGTTCATTTCTTGTTATTAACTTGAAACCCATCACTCCTTGTAATATTTATTACCTAATTTTGTTGCCCATCCTTCCCACCAAAAACGATCATATGGTTATAAGTAATGACCTTGTGCCTTCTGGTAGTTTCTATAATAGTACCTAACAGCAGATCGAATATTAACGATCAAAGGCATAAATACGCCTAACATCATATTTTGAAAGCTGTGTCCGTATTCGTGCCGTTTTAATTGTGTGCTAGTGATTCGTTTATTTGGGGTCGTGGTTTATTGGGTATGCGAATTGATTCTTATGGGCTTCTTTTAGGGGTAAATGGTTCAATTATTGGAAAGTTGATCCTACTGATAAGTTAAAGTTATTGAAGTTGAATACACGTACAACACCCTATTGCTGCGATTTTTTAAAAGACCATTGGATGGACCCAATGTCATCATGTGGATGACATTGTGCTTGGAATCTCCTATACTCATGTTCTAATTCTGTTAATGTTAACTCAAAGAGTTGCTTATCTTCTTTCTTATATATATTAAAAGCAATCAATGAGGAGAGATTTTCTTTTTTCTGCATTACAAGCTTTAGAGCAGAACGTCCCCTCGTTCCCTTGATTTGGAATGATGTACAGAGCTATTACGAGAGCAAAATTAGATGTAAAAATGAAAAAACGTCAGAAATGACGTTTTTCTCATTTATTATTGATTGGATTTATTTGTTGCGTTGGTTCCACCAAGATTATTCGTTGTAGCATTATCAGTTGTTTCTGCATTAGTATGCACTGTTTGAAATGCAGCCCAATCTGCGTTCTTAACGCTCTCTGCTACACTTTTGTTATTCTGTTGGTTTTTATTATTTGATTGATTAGCCATCAAGTTTCACCTCCTAGACAAAAATAGGATATGTATTATTTGTTTTATTATTCAATCCTCATATACGGAATGAATCGATGGCATTTATCACAGAATATATATAATTGACTCCGCTGTGGACTTTTACAGTAAAGTGATTCTCTGGAATTTTGAAGTATATTTTAGGATGTGTTTTTCAGTGGTCTCGGACAGTTCTCCTGTTTCCTCTTGAATTAAAAGGATTAAGAGGGAAACTTCTCTTTTTGTGACCATAATCTATGATTATTTTTATGTAATTTTCAAACGTGGAAAATATTGGTTTAATTTTTACAAAATTCTATAAACTCGAAATGAAACTGTCATTATTATTAAAGTGGTTAATACTAAATCGTAATAATTTTTGTATATAATAAGGACAAATGGTTGGTAAGCCATTAAACGTTATCACTTTTGTGATATACTCCCTTTTCTAATAGATTATATGGTCATCCAGTTTCTGATACTGGTTGGCCTTTTTCTTGTTTGTATATCAAACACCAGAACCGCCTACTTGTTTCCCCCTTGTTCAATTTGTTATCAATCTGTTATAGCTAAGTGGGGGTCTGACCCCACTGGCCATAATTTGAGATTGATTGACGGCTTACAAGAATTGAGTATAAATCATTTAAATAATCATATTAATGTATAAGCAATATCTTCAGGTACGATTAATTTAAATAACAAAGAGAAGATATTGTGCTTGTTTTGTATCTTTATTTCAATTTTACAATGAAATTATTGTAATTTGGAGGTGAGTTATTTAAAGGCGGTGTATCGTAATGTAGTAGTAGCTAGATAAAGGAGTATTAAAAATACCATAAATTAAGGAAATTCAGGATAAGCCCTAGAAATGAACTACGATAAAAATCTTTAAGTATATGGGGGAATTAAAATGAATAACCAACCTCTGATTAAGTTTGGAGACGATACTGGTATTATACCAGTATTAAATTACAACGTACCAGAACCTACCGTCTATAGTGGTAATCATTATATTTCATTAGACTTAGATCCTAAATATTTTGTGGATGCTGTCAAACAGAAGCCTAGTGAAGAAGCGGGGTACGCTATCAAAGTAAAAGAAAAGGCTAAGACTGTATTAGCAGAGGGTATACCTCTATTTATAGAAGGTGCAGTATTGAATAGATCCCATATAGATTACACGATGCTTGATACAATAGGCAACAATAATGAAATCAAAGCTTTTACTACAGTTTATGGGGATACTAATTACAAGATTGTTAAAAAACCAGAGAATCCTAAACCGTCTATCACGCTTGTAGAGTCATATCGATTAACTTCATTTTTAGGAGATTACGGAGCGGGAAGAACAATAAAAACGTTTTCTTTGCTACCTGGTGAAAAAACGAAAATTAGTATAAAAACGTATAAAAAAACAGAACAAGAATTTAAGCAGTCATCGAGTATACTAGATTCATTTACAAGACACTAGTGCTACTGAATTCGAACGTACATTGCAGAGTGAGCAATCGGATAAGAAAGTTCCTTGAGTAATTTTGAGTACCATGTAGAAGTTGAAGCAGAAGCTAATTGGGGAGTCGGAAGAAGTGCTAAAGTAGAAGGAGGAGTAAAAGGTGGGAACTACTGGTGCTCGTGAAGAGTTTGCAAAAATGTAAAGAATTCTACTGAAAAGCATGCAAGCACAGCTTCTGCCAAAACGGATATTAAAATCCCTCAAGAGCAGTTCAACAAGTAAAGAAGAAACAGTTGGAGAAGAAACTGCTATCGAACGTGAATTAGAGAATATTAACGTTAGTCGCAACATTAAATTTTGTTTTTCGACAACTGAACCAGGAGTTTATTACACTCCTCCATCTTGTAGATGTTAAACTTGCTTTCTCTAACGGGTATCCTGAATCAAAACGAATAGTGCCATTGAGTAAAATGGAATTACTTTTAGAGGAAGTAATTGCACCCGACCACCAAGAAACTGTAAAAAATACTATTTTAGCGCAGCTTCAGCCTATTCTAGATTATAAAGATGATCCACATGCAGATTTCATTAATCAACAACAATTGGCAGCCGAGGACTCGTATTGGAGAGTAAACAAAGATAAGAAAAGTAAGTATGATGATTTTACTGTACCAGGAGTAATATTAACAGCAACTAAAAATGTTTTGCGAACTGATGGAATTATTGTAGAAGCACTATTAGGTCAGGGAGATGCTTTAGATACATACTCTCACATGGATTCATCAAGATGAAGTAGTAGCAAGTAAAAAAATAGCAAACGAATTACAAAAAGCAGAGCTTAAAAAACAAGAATTAGCTATAAGAATAATTGAAACAAATGATGCTGAAGCAGCAAAAGTTTTTGCTCAAGTTTTTCCATGGTAAATTCAGATAAAAGAGGAACCGAATGGATAAGTTAAATAATGATGCTGCACTTAAATACAGTGACAGAGTTGTTTCATTAAATTCTACACCTGATTCATCAGTTTCAAGAGCAGATAAAAAAAATCATTGGTGCAGTTCCTAATGCAGCTATGGCAGATCGTTATATGTATATGGAGAACATAGAGATAACAATTCGTCTTTTTATTCCAAGTTATATTGTTCCTCATAACTCATATTAACGCTCTTTTGCCAGTCTATGGGGGGTGATAACCGTGATTTCTCGATGACAGATGGTACCCACCGCGCCCTCATAAAACTCGTTACTAACCCGATCGGTGGCTGTGAAAGTCCGATTATCGGTGATCCAGTACTTAATTTTGGTGTTGCGCATGAATATGACCGCAACGATACTGAACCTGTCCCTAATAAGCCTGATTGGTGGTGGCAAATTAAACCGGGTGTCACGCCAATATCGAAGCCTGATACTCAGGTCGTTACCCCAGATCGCTTTCGAGTTGAATTTATAAAGATAAATTCACCAGATATGGTGTCTTCGCTTTACTATTTCCGCTTCATTGGCAGCCACCAAATGGTTGGTTCGAAATGTAGCCTTTGACATCGATGCACAGTTTTCTCTAGATCTTGATCTTCTCCACCAGAGGAAGGTGAGATTTTGGGCAAGGTCCAGTACTTCCTATGGGGCCAACACGACGGATTCCTGGTGTACGAGGTTTACTTAAACGGTCATCCAGTGTACCAATATAATCCAGAAACCAGAGGTGCATCGCCAACTAATTTGGCTCCGCCTATGGATCAAAATTTTGCAACTAACAAAAATGCGTTTTCTACAGAAAAAGGGTTTGCTCCAGTTCCACCAAAAATCTAGAAGATATGAATGATTACCTAGGTGAGACTTGGGACCGTCCTTCGTTCTTCTCGTGCAATAGAAATTTTTGCTGTAAGTGTGGTTCCTGTTTTTTACGATAATCGCCTTGATCACTTCTCCCCACTTTTCATGTATATATTGCTGGATATCCTCTTCTTCATATTTTCTATGGGTCTATCAAGTTCCTGCATGAATGTTCTTGTGCCACGCCGGTTGGGAAGAGTAGTGGTGCCTATTGTCGAATTTCCGGTGGAAAGCTTCGATAAAGTCATGAGATTAACGAGCGAGGTGTTTTTTGGGGCTTGAAGCATGTGACTGCTCGATCATGATCGAGAAGAAAAGCGGTGCTGTGGTGAATACAGCATCGATTGCTGACTTGCAGTCAACACCAAAAATGAGCGGCTATGGAGCAAGCAGGCATGGCTCGGTCCACCTTGGCGAGACAGCCGCGATCGAAACCGCAGCTATGGAGTTCGCGTAAACACGGTGTGCCCAGGTCAAGTGAATAACCGGATGATTCCTTCTATTGAAGAAGGGCTCGCAGAGTATGCAAAACAAAAAAGATGAGTGGATCCTGACAAGAAGATACGCGGAACCGTTGGATATGGTCAAATATTATTCCACTCAGCTACACCGCATCATCGTGGGACAAAGCTTAATCATAGATGGCGGCAGTACTATAATTTAATATTTTAACTCCGGTAATGGAGAGCAAAAGATGAAAAAATCGCCAATATCTAAAGAATGTTGGCGATTTTCTAATTTAAAATTTTATACATCTTTATTTCCAACTAATAATAATTTATCGTTATTTTCTGACCACAATTTGACCACGACCATTTAGAAGGCTGTAAATTTAATTTTCAAATTATCCTAAAAAAGCTTGTTTATAAATCCTTTTTAGAATCGTTTTATTTCGTTTTTATTCATATTTAATATGTAAAATTAAAGGGCGTAAAAAATACGGTTTTTAAAGGTGAATAAAGCTACATTTATAATTTAATTTCATTATCTACAATCAGCAGTCCAGACATGTGGAGTGCGTTCGGGTGGTCACTGTGACGGAAATTTAATTGAAAAGGATAAATATTAAAGTAGCAATAAGCAATAATTACCCACTTAAAAACGACTACCTCTTAATTTAGCACTTTACCGCTTTAAGATTTAGTTGAATGGGGTCTGACCTCACTGGCCAGGTGTCCCCTTCTTGTTCTCTTCCTTGCTTCTGATTATTTGCCCATGCTATTGTTATAACAAGATAAAGGTCCAAAAATCTTAGGAGGAATTATATTCTATGAATTCAAATGAATTTGAAGACTTTTTCAAGAAAATGTTAATTTATAATTCTGATGAATTTATCAGCAAAATAGAAAATATAGTACATTCGGCTGCAAGTTGCAGAGGAAGCTTTAGAAAAATATTTGAAAAGATGCCTCATAGACGCGAGGCCAACGTGCTTACAAGATTATTCTTTAGAGATACCGACTTAGAACATGCACACGCAACTTACAGTAGTGAAGTCTGACCTATGGCTTTGTAGAAAATCTTTTGGATGATATCTCTCTAGAATTAGCAGAATGGTTAATCATGAGGAATGATTTATTAGAAACCGCTCCAGCGATATATTATTTAATCCTTAAGAGTTGTGAGGTCATAAAATCGTTAGAGAACTGGAACCAGGATCAGTAGTTGGTAAAAATAATGAACCAATAAATATAAACTTGTTCAATTATGAGGGATATGAGATCAAACTTTAAACAAATCCTCTACTCCCGATGCTCTTGAAGATAATACTGTTTCATTTATTTGTAATGTGCTCCAACACTGAAACGGTGCCATTAAAAAACACCAAAATGACATTGATTTTATTTTTGAGAGAGAGATTAATGAGGCAAGGGTTATAGCCGAATATTGCTTTGCAAGAAGTATTCCCACAGATTGGTTTGGTAAAGATCTATGAAACAGATTCAAATATGAAGGAACTGATGATATATAGCTCAAGACAGTTAACGGAATGGTTAAATCCAATGCGGGATACCCTTTTAGATATTGATGAAGACTATATGATGAAATGGTCTATCTCTTAGCAGCGGCTCTAGACGTCTAAATGTACGCAGGGGCGATTCTCGCATTTCTACTATGACGATGATGGGAGTAGGAATAGTTAGATTTAACCACGAGAAATCAAAAAAACATCTCTGCAGAAAGTTATCTATACAGAGATGCTTCTTTTTATTATTGAAACGGCAAGGCTGTCCCGCCGTTTCAAGAAAAACTGGCATAGAAAACCTATTGATGGTTGCTGTGACGAGAAACTCTAGCCTTATTTCCAGAAATTAGCAGGACAAAGTTCCTGTGGACCTTCCCTCTGCTTCCTCAATAAACGATGATTACACCGCGTGCCTTTAGATTTTCGATTACTTTTTGGGCTTCTGAATTAAGTTCATTATCCGTTAAAAAAAGAAATAGAAGATTCTCTAGTTTGCTTAACGGACTGATATCGCTTATTTTGTTGGCGGATAAATAAAGACCTTGCAGTTTGGTTAATTTACTCAATACACTGATATCACTGATTTCGTTTAAGGATAATTCAAGCGATGTAAGATTGGTTAAGCTGCTCAGTACACTGATATCACTTAATCCAGTGGCATTTAGATTAAGAGTGTTAAGATTAGTTAATCCACGTAAAGCATGAATATCACTTAAATCATTGTCACTTAATGCAAGAACCGTAAGTTTAGTTAAACCGCTTAAGTCGCTGATATCATTGATTTCGGTGGAGTCTAGATGGAGATGTAAAAGGTTGGTTAGTCCACGCAAAGCACTGATATCGCTTATTTCA
>CAVXVN010000021.1:0-24949 GCA_963765265.1 uncultured Bacillaceae bacterium | reverse complement strand
GAGCGAGTCATAGAGAAGTGGTCATTGGTTATAAAAAATTATTAAAAATGTCTCATCCAGATCAGGGTGGAAACGCAAAGTTATTTCAATACCTAAAAATGGATTATGATCATTTTAGAAATAGATTCAAAGACTAATATGAGTAAAATAACAATCAGAGTTTACTAGATGTATTGATTTCTTTTTTAGTAGGAATAAAAATCACAATCAATCATTTAAATGTAGGAAAATGAACGGTCGATCGATCTTAAGGTATACAACCTTGGGGTAAAAATATACAGATCATTATTAATTATTTTCAATAAATTCCCCGATAATTTGGATACCTTTTCTAAAGCAATCGACCAAAATAGAAGTGTACTTCTCATCAAAAATAAATCGATTAATTCTTAAAAGTTCATCTCCTATAATTCGAAATTTAAATTCATGTAATAATAGTTTTAGTCGATACAATTTATCTGGTTTTATTAGATGACTATTATTTAGTTGATACCGTAATTGAACATATTGGATAAAACCTTTTATGTTTTCCGCTAGCATAACAGCTTTCTCTCTATCAAAATTCAATATCCATCACCTCTATTAAAAGTATATGAACTTCATAGAGTAATATTCTTCCTCTAAAGGAAACAAGGGGACGGTTCTCTTGTAACCGATTTGCAGACAAAATACGAACCCCTTGCCACTTCAATTCCGATAAGCCTACTTAAGTATATTTTTACATTTTGAAGCATAATAAATATGAGCTACTTTTGAAGGCATAACACCTTTAAAATCTTTTGTTTGAGGCTGCTTAAATCTACCTTAATCTAGAAAAGCTTCATAAAGTAGCTTTAAATAAAATGTTCGATACATATGAAGGAGGAAGGAAAATGGCAAAACGCAATAAAAAACAAATCAAGCAAATGCTGGAGGAAATCAAGCTAATGCAAGTGATACTGAATTTGGTGCAGAGTTAGGACTAAGTAAAAAAGCTAGAAAAAAAGCAGCTAGAGAATCCAAAAAGTAATAAGTAAAAAAGGAGACAAGTATCATCCATCTTGGATGATATTTGTGTCCTTTTTTCTGAAATAAAAACTTTAATTGTTAAACAATTTAAACGGTGCTCAGTACTTTGAATCCTACTTAAGTACAATTATTTATCTTCATACCCAAATAAAGAGACAGAAGAACCGTCCCCCGTCTCCACCTTCTTGCTTCATAGGTTAATTCATCGCGAAATTTGGGGTGGGCAATGTGGATTAAGGCCTTCGTTCGTTGTTCAATACTTTTTCCCCGCAACTCTGCGACCCGTATTCCGTTACAATCCGATCTACATCATTTTTGGAAGTTGTCACGACTGATCCGGTAGTAAAGGAGGACGAATTCTTGAGATCGACCCCCTCTTGCAGTGGAATGGAAACATATAAAACCTTTTCCATTTTTCGCAAAGACTTGCTCCCTGGGCAAAGTCTGCCTGCCCCCCGGTTGAACTATAATATTTTCCACCAATGGTTTCCGATGCACATTGTCCATAGAAATCCACCTCTGTCGTTGCATTGATCGAAATCATTTTATCCTCTTTGCGATTTCTCGTGGGTCATTCACCACCTTGACTGGAAGAAACTCTACACCTGTATTTTCGTGAAGAAAATCATATAGCGTTTGGTACCTAACGCAAAGGTGGTGACGATTTTCCCTGGATAGTCTTTTTCTCAATTCCATTTACAACTCCCGATTCTACTAAATCAATCATGCCGTCAGATAGAATTCTGTATGAATTCCCAAGTTTTTATGGGTCCCTAATAAAGAGATCACAGCATTTGGCATGGCTCCAATGCCCGTTTGAATCGTCGAACCGTCCCCAATTTGCTCAGCAATAAAGGACGCAATACTGTCGGTCACTTTCGGTAACCGGGAGTAGTCGGTACCTCATGTAATGGATAATCGACAATAATATATCCCTCGATTTGACTAATATGAATTTGATTTCCTCCAAATGTGCGTGGCATCCTGTTATTGACTTCCAGGAAAAAAGGAACTTTGCCAATAAAAGAAGACACATAGTCTGCCCCCGTACCTAAAGAGAAATATCCATGTTCATCCATCGGTGATGCCGCAGCTAATATAAGTGACGATTTCGTCGTTTCGCGCAATATACGCGGAACCTGGCGAAAATGATTTGGAACAAGTTCGCACTGTCCTTGTAAAAAGGCCTTTCGGGAAGCGCCGCTTAAAAAATAAGAAACATAGGAAAGCGATGGTTTCATTTTCCCTTGAATATAGGCTCTTTCCTTTACCGCATGCATTTGATGAATTCGAATATTTTGAAATTTATCGGCATTATCCTCGAGTATGTCGATTAATACTTGGGTTCGCCATTTGCAATCGGAAGTATCAGATCATCTCCATTGTGAATGAGGGCTAAAATATCTTCCGGCCGTTTCTTCTTCACACTTACCCATTTTGCAATCTGGTTCTCCATCCTAATTTTCCCTTGTAGCCTTCAAATATTTCTTCATGACTAATGCTTCCCCATCCACTACCATTTCATTACGTTGATTCCATACTTGAGTTTTTAATTTCATCATTTTCTTATCATCCTGTTTTTCGATTACTTCGACCGTTGCATGTAACCGTATCACCGATTTTGACCGGTGCTTTAAATTTAAAACTTTGCGATAAGTAAATGGTGTTCGGTCCAGGAAGTTTCATCCCAAGAACAGTCGAAATAAAGCTTCCAGTTAAGAGACCATGAGCAATTCGATCCTTGAAAATGGTTGTATCTGCAAACTCATTATTGATATGCATCGGGTTAAAATCACCCGTAATTCCTGCAAATTGATAAATATCAAATTCAGAAATCGTTTTAAAAAAATCTGCGGTATCCCCAATTTGAATCTCTTCATACGTCAACTCTTTTTGCATATACCTATCCCCTTTTACCCGTTATTAAGGGTATCCCCTTTCACACTATAGCCAGCATCCACATAAATGGTTTGACCTGTTATTCCTGTACTCATGTCACTTAGAAGAAAAAGTGCTGAGTTTGAGATTTCTTCGAGCGTTGCATTCCGTTTTAAAAGCGCATGTTGACTCGTATAATCAACTAACGTATTAAAATCCCCAATCCCGCTTGCTGCTCGTGTTTTCATCGTTCCCGGTGATAAAGCATTCACCCGAATTCCATATTCCCCCAAATCTGCCGCTAAATAGCGGACACTGCTTTCAAGTGCTGCTTTGGCCACGCCCATAACATTGTAGTTTTTGACCACTTTTTCCGAGCCATAATAGGATAAAGTAATAATAGAAGCGTTACGTCCTTCCATCATTTTGTAAGTTCTTTTCACAATATCCGTAAGAGAATAAACACTAATCACCATGGAATTGACAAAACCATCTAAAGAAACATCCATATACTTTCCTGAGAGTTCCCCTTTTTTAGGGCCACCTGCAACCGCATGTACAACAAAATCAAGCTCGCCATTAAAATGTTTATCCAACTTTTCAATCATGGCTGACACATCTTCTGGATTTGTTAAATCAACCACTTCATAAAATTGACTTTGAATCGATTGAAATAATGGGATGACATAAGAACCTGTCTTTTCATTTTGATACGTAAAAGCAAGTTCTGCTCCCTGTTCAGATAAAACCTTCGAAATCGCCCAGGCTATGCTATGCTCATTTGCTACTCCAAGAACTAACCCTTTTTTACCCTTCATTAAGCTCAACATCGTATCCTCTTTTCTATATGGATCAAGATTTTATTTATGAAAAACACATAATGATACTGAAAATTCAAAAAATAATACAAAAAGTTCTTTCACCGTCATTACTTATTCAAAATCCAATTTCAAAATTAGAAAACGCGGCAGAATTTTCCCTCAAACGCAGACCGTTTGTTCCATATTTTTACTTTTTCTAATCACCACTACTATTTTACATGATCACAGATCATTTAGAACTCCTTTGTGAATAAATTAACAAAATTTACAAAAAAGGTGCCAAGCATCATCCTGAAAACTGGATGGTACCTGGCACCTTTCATTCGTAGTGAGAAACGGACTCCTATAGAATTATTTATGAGAAGCACACATGCATTTATTATGACTTTCAATATTTTATAAAATATTCATTTTGTTAGTTTATTGATATGACAACTGTTCAATCTTGCTTTTAGGGATTGAAAAAGTCTACCTACAGTAAAAAGTTGATTAGCTTTAAAGCTAATCAACTTTTTACTTTTCAGTTTCTGAAAAAAATGAAAGTAAAATTAGATACTGATTTTAATGATTCATTTTACTTTCAATTCGCTTGACAACCTCGTCTGCTGATAAGCCGCTTGCTTCAATAACCGAACCTTTGCTTAAAGCATCTTGCATTCCCATTACATCTGCATCTAAACCTGATACAACACAACAATCCATATTTTGCATGTCTGTTCCACTATTTAATTCAACAACATCATAACCTTTTTCACGTAACGCCTGATGAATATTTGTTAAGGATCCTTCAACTCCAATTTTTTGCATAATTACACCTCCTCTATATCTATTTTTTCTTATTACAAGCCTTAATATGTATTCCTTTCTATTTCATTTTGTGGGTTACAAAAGGACGGTTCTTTTGTAACCAATTTTGTATTGATTTTATTGCACTTCAGTTCATAATCCCCAATCTGCTTTTAAGATATCTTTGAGCAGTATTAATTGTTCCGTACCAATATGATCAGCGATCTTCTTCTCAATTGTAGCCTTTAAAGACTCGTTTTTCTCATAGCATTCTTCACCTAATACCGTTAACTTTATGCACTTATCTTTCTTGTTATTTTCTACATTTTTAACGACAACAAGTCCTTTTGACTCAAGACTTTTAATTAATTTATGAGTTGCTTGCCGAGAAATGTCTACCTGTTTTGATACATATGAAATCGTTGGTTGCTTTTGATAAATCCTCGCTATTATAAACCATTCAGAATTTGAAATATTAATATCACTGCTATCATTCCACAATTTCTCAGAAATTCTGCGAAGCAAAATATGATGTTCACTTAACAAGTCTATTAAATCTAAGTTATGCAATTCAGAATTCAACCACTTCACCTCAATCCTTTTATCCGCTACTTAATATACAAAAACCAACCACTAATGTCAACTAAGTTGACATTTTTCGGACTTTAAGGTAGAATTAATATAGTAAACTTAGTTGACAATTATACGTATAGGAGCCCATGCAATGTTTAATATTGGAGATTTGATCATCTATTCAGGACATGGTATTTGTCAAATAGATGAAATATGTGATAAGTCCATTATAGGAGTTACGAAAAAGTATTATGTTTTACACCCAGTTCAAGATCCCAAGTTAACCATAAGTACTCCTGTAGATAATGATACAGTTGTGATGCTCGCACTTATTAATAAAAATGAAGCAGAAGAAATTTTGGAATCTTTCAAGTGGCCAGGTATAGAATGGATCGAAAAAAGTAGTCAACGTTCTCATATCTATTCTGAAATTGTCAATGCAGGAAATCGCAAAGAAATTTCTAAAATCGTGAATACGTTGATGCGGAAAAAGCATGAAATTGAAATGAGCGGAAAAAAATTTCATGAATACGATCGCAAACTTTTAACTTTTGTTTCAGATATATTATTTGCAGAATTAGCCATCTCATTAGATACTACTTTTGAAGAAATATTTGATAGAGTTACTAATCTCATCAGTCTAGAGGAGTAATACAAAAGAATAATCCCCCCAAATTGGATCAATCAATCTATAATGAACGATTCCCACTGGGGGTTTTGTATTTGCACGTTATAACCAATCTCATTCTAACTCGGTCAGCAGGTGCCCTCCTAATATGACGAAATAAAATAAATTAAAAAAATAATCAAAACTTTTCTCTTGAAGTTTACTGAATAATTTGTTAAAATGAGTGAAATCAAAAGGCTATATGTAACTGGCGAACGCGGATAACCGCGAGGGAGCATATAGTGCGAATAGCCGTTCGCCTGGGCAGAGGTAGGGAAGTAGTTCCTTACCTCTTTATGCTTATTAATGGGATTTTTCAGGGGATATATGTGAGGATTGTTTTCTGTTGTGAAGGTTTTCATTTGTAGAAGTATTGCTTAAATTTAAAACACTATAACTATGAATAAAGGGAGAAACCTAAATGAGCACAATAACTGTAGGCAAAGTGAAAACAATAAAAACTTTGAACAATATTGCAGAAACTGGCCTAAATGTATTTAATAACGATCAATATAAGATTGACAATAACAGTGAAAACCCTGATGCCATTATGCTACGCAGCTTTAACATGCATTCTTTGGAATTCGATAAAAATTTAAAAGCCATCGCACGTGCTGGTGCTGGGGTTAATAATATTCCAGTTGACAAATGCACAGAACAAGGAATTGTTGTTTTTAATACGCCAGGAGCTAATGCGAACGCTGTAAAAGAACTTGTCCTAACTTCTTTAATGGCTTCATCCCGTAATCTTTTTGAGGGAATTACTTGGACAAAAACGTTAGAAGGTGAAGGCGAACAAATTCCAAAGCTTGTTGAAGCAGGAAAGAAACAATTTGTTGGTAAAGAAATTAAGGGAAAAACATTAGGAGTTATTGGTTTGGGTGCAATCGGTGCACATGTAGCGAATGATGCACTTGAATTAGACATGGATGTTATCGGATTTGATCCATTCATCTCTGTTGATACAGCTTGGAACTTATCTCGCAAAGTACAACGTGCGATGACGATTGAACAATTATTTGCTAACGCTGATTATATTACTGTACACGTTCCGTTAACGGACGGCACAAAAGGAATGTTTAACGAAGAAACCTTTAGCATCATGAAAGACGGCGTTCATATTTTGAATTTCTCACGTGGCGAACTTGTAAATGAACAAGATATGGAAGCTGCACTTGAAAGCGGAAAAGTTGGTAAGTATATTACAGACTTCCCGAATGAAAATGTGTTGAAAATGAAAAACGTTGTTGCTATTCCTCATCTTGGTGCTTCTACAACAGAATCAGAAGAAAACTGTGCGATTATGGCGGCTCGCCAATTGAAGGATTTTCTTGAAACAGGAAACATCAAAAACTCAGTGAATTTCCCAAATGCTTTCTCTACCTTACAGGAAAACGTCGTGTAACTGTTTTTCACAAAAATGTTCCAAATATGGTTGGTCAGATTACTTCTGCGATTTCTACCTATAACTTGAACATTGCTGACATGGTAAACAGAAGCCGTGGAGACTACGCTTATACAATGATTGACATTGAAAATAAAATAAACGGTGAGATTATTCCTAGCTTGGAAAAATATCCACCAAATTGAAGACACTGTAACAGTTCGGGTAATTTAATACTTACATTATTTAAACAAACAATACAATCGATCATTTAAATTTAGTTCGATGCTCATAAAACCAACAAAACAAAAGGGAAACATCCATTAGACGGATCTAATAGGTGTTTCCCTTTTCCATATCATTCACCCTCTTCATCCTCATTGTGGTCATTAAATAAGTTATAAGCCCGGTCAAAATACAGAATGAACCACACACGGTAAACAGAACAAACATTTTTTGACCACCTACTGTTGAAGATTCAAAACTGAAATAACTTAGTAAAAATAAAGCGCCACCTATCAAGAATAGATAAAAGGCATACCATTTCCTCACTTTCTTAAATATATAGTATCCTAAAAAAACGAGTAAATATAAACCGCTCACAGTCATAATCATCGGAAAGGTGGGCTGGTATTTGGCCGCATAAATAAAAAAATCCCATTGCAAAATATTACTTGATTCATGCACAGCTCCATACATCAACTGTGTAATAGGTGTGGAATTTCGCCATTCCAAAGGTTTATCCAGAATAGCACTGCCTTCATACCAGGCAGCAATCGTAGAAAATAAAAAAACAGCAGAGGCAGCACCGAATTGAAAGATAAATCTAACCATGAAAAATAACCTCCCTAATAGGATTTGACAACTTTTTTTGTTGTACACTGGCTGATTTTCCACATGATTCATTCGTCCCAAAACCTAAAGAAACCAAAGCAAGATGTATTAACTTTAGTTTTTCAATCGATGTTTTTACTCCACTGTATGAACTATTGATAAGTACTATATTCTTCGTTTTCCCAAAAAAACCTTCTTGCTTCAACGAAATTCTTATTCCTTAAGTAACATATGTTTTTACTAATTAAAAAAACCCAATCGAATAGAATATTTACATATCCATTCGATTGGGTACACACACCTATAACTTTAATGAATTTTTTGACTTACTCTGCTTTACCCATTTTTAAATCATAAATAAATAAAGAATTAGCGTCATTATTAATTCGTTTTAATTTTTGGACGATGCTATCAAATACTGATTCTTCCTCTACTTGCTCGTTAATGAACCACTTTAAAAAGGAAATGGTTGCATACTCTTTTTCATCACCAGCAATGTCAGAAAGATTATAAAATCTGCTCGTCACTTCTTTTTCATGTTCTAATGCTTTTTCAAAAACATCTAAAACAGATTCAAATTTATTTGTTGGATGCTCAAAACTAGAAATAATCGCTTGTTCTCCACGATCTTGAAGGTAATTAAAAATCTTCATTCCGTGAGATCTTTCTTCTTCAGCATGATCCTGGAAAAATTGTGCAAAACCATCATAATTTTCAAATTTGCAATAAGAGGCCATGGCAAGATAGGCATGGGAAGAATAGAATTCATAGTTCATTTGATCATTTAATACTTCTACTAATGTGGTTGAAATACTTGTACTTGCGCTTTTATTTAACTTTGACAACATAGAAAAAACCCCCATTTCAATTAAATTCATTCTACTATACAAAGGGAGTCAATAGCAATTTTCACTTTAGAATTATTTTAAATGATACTTTTAGAGATTCATACATTTTTCATTTTCCAAAACACCCTTTATCTATCAGTTTTACTTCAAAATTGAGATCTGTAAGGGTTTGGAACATCGTTTCATTAAATAATCTACTTAAAAGGTCTAAATAAAGCGTTTTCATTACTATTTATTTTTAACTCCACAAAATAATTTTATCATGATAATTCAACGGGTATTTTTCCGGCTATTCGATCATAAAGAAAAGATGATTCTTTTTTATGTTCAAAAAGATTTAAAAATAATTGCTTATTACGTAATTCTAATGCTTTATCCAATTGATAAGACACATTAAAATATTCAAGCATCGTATCAATAATAGACATTAGTTTATTAGAGTTCATCGCTTTCTCTAGTTCCTTCGCAGACATAAATTCTTTTATTTTTTCATTAATACTGATTAAAACAAACCATCCAACCCCTACGACATATCTTTTTTGATTTAAAATAGTTAAAATATCCCCATGTTGTAGCGTTTTTGAATTGCTTACGAGATTGTCTTTATTATACCCATAATATAAACACTGAACCTCAATACCGTTTTTTGCAGCAACAATTGCATCCATCCTTTAACTCTCCCTCCCAAATATCCCTTATGCATAGTTTATAAGAATCGAATAGGTCTGTATTTTATACGAAATGATTAAATCCTGAACTTCACTGTTTGAGTTATGTAAAGAAATAGTAGTTAATGTGATATTTGTTTCTAGCCTCTTTCAGCTTAATAATACTTTTACTACCATTGATAACTTATTATTAACGATAACCGTTCTCAATGAGAATATCAATAAATAAATGAAAATATTTTTATCATTTTTAATATTCTTTGGAAATGTTTAATTGTCAATAATAAAGAGGATAGCCAAATGCTATCCTCTAACATGATGTTTCGATTTCATTTGTTAAAGCCACTACGGTAAGAGAAACCGTTTATCCCCCAAATTTCTTTCTATATCCACATTTCCTACACATTTCTTCAACAGCCTCTCTTCTAGAAAATCCATCAAAGAGTTGATTTGCTCGCTCACCCTCTACAATGTCAGAAAAAGGAGTGTGATTAATATTTCCTAAATCAATCACGCCTTCTCCATCCAGACAACAAGGCACGACCGTTCCATCGACAAGAATGGCCGCTTGACTACGAAGGGCATGACAAAATCCTTTTCCATCATCCTCAGGTGCCTGTAAACTAGGCCACTTGAACTCATGATCCTGATTAATATAGATTCGATCTGCCACTTTAACCCCACTACCTGGCACTACTTTTTCTTCAATCCTATAATCTAGGTTGTACTCTTTCTCTAAGATTGCTAATGTTTCACGGTTTCTACTCTTTTCCGCATTTGTCGCATTATCTTGATCAAGATTCCATAATCGAAAAGAGATGATCACCTTATGCTTCACGGCTTCACGGACAAAAGAAAGAATATTTGACAAGTATTCTTCTCGATTCGTAGACCCTTCATGTCCATCAAAACTATGAAGCGAGAAATTCATTTGTCGCAGTGCTGGTTTTCCTAGTAGTTTATCTCTATTTTTCTTTATGAGTGTCCCGTTTGTCGTGATATTTACCTTAAATCCCTTAGCATGGCTGGCATCCAGCAATTCATCGATTCTAGGATGGAGAAGTGGCTCCCCTTTGACATGTAGGTAAATATATTTTGAATGAGGTTTAATCTGATCTAGTCTATGATTAAACTCATCTAATTTGATCAACTTCGCCGCTCGACTCGTTGGAGGGCAGAAGCTACAAGCAAGATTACAAACACTTGTAATTTCAATGTACACTTTTTTGAATGTTTTCAAGGTTTGTTCACCATTCCAGTTCTTTTTTAATAAATAATTCTTCTTATTTTAACAGAATTTTATCGTTTAAAGTGAAAAAAAGAACAAACTTATCTTCCATTGAAAAAGACAGTGGTTCCAGCTCCTCTGCCCTGAATATAATGTTCGTTCTTATTTAAACTCTGCTAATTTTCCTTCTTTAAATTCCACTTTTGATCGTGAATTTGATATTTTAAAATTGGATTACTTCCCTGCCATCCAATTGGATGAATACAAAAAGATTATTTTGATTTATCATACTAATGGATTGACACTTCACGATATTTATCAATAGGAGGTTTGTCGTGTCATCTTTTTAAAATAATAAGTAATAAAGGAGAATTTAGCTTATGTTAAAACTTATTTTTCCATTGCTGGCGCTAATCGGCGGAATGGCACTAGCAACGCAAGGTCAAATTAATGGCGGATTAGGTAAAAAAGTCGGTGTGTTTGAAGGTTCGTTTATTAGTTTTTCAGTGGGAACATTAGCACTTTTATTTATTTTACTTTTTTTCGGAACGGTAATATTTCAGCCCTTTCAACCGTTCCAAAATGGCAATTAACGGTGGTTTATTGGGAGCTTTTTATGTAGTGGTTCAGGTTATTGTCGTTCCTAAGATCGGGGTTTCTGCCTCTTTAATGGCCGTCATCGTAGGACAGATCATTCTTGGTGCTGTAATTGACCATTTTGGCTTTTTTGGTGGCAATCGTTTTCCAATTGATAGACAGAAAATGATCGCTATTCTTTTGCTGTTATTTTCATTGTACTTATATAATAGAAAATAAAGTACAAATCGTTGTGGTTCAAGGGACAACAGTAAATGTTCATGCATTTATTGCTCCTAGAACCACAGTCTTTTTACTCATCATATCCTCTAACTTTGCTGCAGTTTTCCTTCAGTTAAGATTGAATGATAGAGCAATTTATGATCATTTAAGTTAATTTTATGATTACAAATTTGAATAGACTTGAAAATACGATGGTAACACTTCAATACTTACTGGGGATACCCCTGCTGATTCTCCGTCTGTATGTATGTGCAATGATTCATTACTAGTTATTGTGACCTTTTTACCCGTTAATGTTCTTACTTCTTTGAACATGGTATGTTTTCCCAAAAATACACTTACAAAAATAAGAAGTAGTTTAATACGAGAAAGATCATGAACGACTGTTATATTTAATAGACCATCATTTGGTAGAGCTGAAGGGGATATCTGCATTCCACCTCCATAGTAAGGTTGGTTTGAAACTGTAATAAACCAAACCTTCGGGCAATACAATATTTGATCATCAATGGTTAACTCAACATCTGTCTGGTTGAAAGGTAATAGCTTTTTTAAGAAGTGCCACTACGTATGTAAAACTACCGATTCCTAGTAGGTTTAACCATTTTTTTATTCGTAATTTGTTTGCTTCCATTGAAACTTCAGCATCAAAACCTACACCTAAACTATTAATAAATAGACGTTTTTCTGGCATATTATTTAGCTGAAATGAACCTACATCAACCTTTGGTATAGATCCATCAAAGTTTAAAATAAATTCAAGGGCTTTGCTCGAATTCTTAGGAATTTGAAACCCTCTTGCAAAATCATTTCCTGAACCAGCAGGAATAAAACCAATGTTCACATTGGAATAATTCATGAGTCCATTCACCACTTCATGTATCGTTCCGTCCCCTCCAACTGTAATAATGGCTGCTATTTTCCCCCGTTCAGAATGAACAATTTTTTTAGTAATCACTTCTGAATGATTGGGGTATTGTGTGAAATAATATCGATATAAAATATTCTTTTTATCCAATAGTCTTTTTAAACGGCTCCATGTTTTTTTCGACCTTCCATTTCCTGCTGCTCCATTAATAATAAAAAAGAATATTTTCAAAAGAGTCTCCCCCTGCCCTGTGAAATGTCACATTCTCTATACTTAGTATGACTGCCTACATCTTATAGTAAGCAATGGTCTGGTTTCTTCCTAAAGTGGACTTCATTGATTTTTAATATTAATTCATATCTACTATTGAAAGGTATTTCATCTATTAATCTCTCTTCATTAAGTCTATAGACACTTTATGAAAATAGTGATTATTCCTACTAAAAGTGACATAACTTCTTGTGTTTTTCAAATAAATAACTCATACTATTGAAATTTCATCATCCGCAAATTGTTTAATATTATTTTAGAGAAAAGATAAAATTTTTCCTTTATATAATTTTAAGATATTATTTATATAAAGTATGTTCAATACTTACGCTATTTTTTGACGATGTATTTTTGTTTCATGGAGAATGATAGAACTTTATGTTTTTTTAGATATACATATAAAGCAACATATATTGGAGGAAAGTTTATGAACGGGCTGTACTTTAAGGAGTTTTTTAATAAATCACCTAACGCCTATTCCTATCACAGGAAAATAGTAGACGAACAAGGAATTCCTTATGACTATGAATTTTTAGCAATCAACGAGGCATATGAAAAAATAATGGGTGTTAAATCTCACGATGTAATAAATAAAAGATTTTATGAAGTATTCCCAAAAGGTTGGGAAGGTGAATGGCAATGGAAGAAAACCTTCAATGAAGCAATCCGGAATCAAAGGAGCACTCATTTTGATATGCATCATGTTTCAATACAAAAAAGGATTCGAGTCACAGTATTTCCTTTAGATGGCGGATATTTTTGCTTGTATATTTAATGATGTAACAAGGGAATATATGCTGGACAATGAAATACAAGGAATTCTAACCGTAAATCCTGATATGCTCTGTGTTGCCAATACAGATGGAGAGTTCATTAAAGTCAATCAACAATTCGAACAGGTATTGGGCTATACGGTTGATGAACTTGAAGGCGAAAGCTTTGTTTCACTCGTGCATCCAGATGATATCCCTACTACTTTGAATATCATTAAGGATCTAGAAGAACAAAAGTCTATCAGTAGTTTTATCAACAGAGTTCGCTGCAAGGGCGGTTCTTACAGGTTTTTAGAATGGCGTTCCCAGCCAAACGGGAAATTTATATATGCTTCTGCAAGAGATATTACTGAAAAGCGCTTGAAGGAAATGAATTTGATCCAATTAGCTGAAGAATTGCAGAAGAAAAATGAATCCTTAGAAACGCTTGCAGTTACAGATGAATTAACTGGTCTTTATAATCGGCATTATATAGATATAAGGTTAGAAGAGGAAATGAAATGTTCAGATTGTCAGAACACCCCCCTTTCCTTGATCATTTTAGACTTGGATCATTTTAAACAAGTTAATGACATATGGGGTCATCCTGTTGGAGACGAGGTACTGAAAAAGACTGCAGATTTGACACAAAGTATCGTACGAAAATCAGATATTTTGGCTCGATTTGGTGGTGAAGAATTTGTTATTTTCATGCCAAAGACAGATATTCATGTTGCACTCGTTGTTGCAGAAAAAATTCGTCAAGCAATGGAAAAGACTCACCATCCCCTTGTTGGTGGAGTAACTGCAAGTTTCGGTGTAGCCGCAAGAAAGAAAAATGAAACATTTTACAATTGGTACAAACGAGCAGACGAAGCCTTGTATTGTGCTAAAAAAGGCGGCCGAAATCTAGTAATTTGCTCGAATCAGAATGAAAACGTTCCCGTTGCGTCAGTAAATCTAAGTTGGAAATGTGATTGGGAAAGTGGGCATAAACAGATTGATGAGCAACATCAGGAACTCGTAAAACAAGGTGATCTTCTCATTCACATGTCTCTTTCCAATGCCGGTTATAAAAAAATATTGCATCAGTTGGAAATCGTATTAAATCATATCGTAGATCATTTTGATGCTGAGGAACAAATTTTGAAAGAGATCGGGTATCCTGATTATGAGGAACACACCTCCATTCATAAAAATTTAGTTCATCAAGCATTAGAACTGAAAGAAAACTATCAGAATGGAGAACTCAAATCATCTGCCTTCTTTTCATTTATCGTTGATGAAATCGTTATGGGGCATATGTTAGAAGAAGATCAGAAATTTTTCCCTTATATTCCTAATTCAAAAAAAGTTGCCTGTTCCCTAATGCAATAATCTCCTTTGCATTGGGGAATAAGAACATCCATCCAATATAGAAGTTGAAATCGAAAAAATTCCAAATAACACACCCTAAATAGGGAATTTTTGGGATTTTTCGATTTGAACCATTATCGACCTCTCTTATTTTCTCATAACCTCTGAAAGTACATACGTAAAGAATTTTTAGATTTTCCTTTACGATCCTTTCTTTCTCTCCACTAACATGAATTCCCATATGAGCGGTATTAAAATCCCATCTCTTATCTTCACAAAAATCATGAATATCATGAATATATCAATACCATTTAAGGAAAGCTTTTATATGTGTTTAACATCTTTTCGAAATAATAATGAAATTGAGTGAAGAAAATGCTAAAAAAAAGTATGACAGCTCTTCTTTTATCTGCGACCCTCATCCTTAACTGTTCAAATGTTTTTGCTAAAGATGGCGATGTAGGGCTTCAAATTGAAATGCTACCATGGGAAAAAGTGTATAAGATTTTACCGAAGTACAGTAAATTTACCGTGTTGGATGTGGAAACTGGGGAAATGTTTCATGTACAAAGGCGGGCAGGAAGTCGCCATGCGGATGTTCAGCCGTTAACGCCAAAAGATACGAGTACCATGAAAAAGATATATGGTGGAAAATGGAGCTGGAAACGTAGAGCGATTATTGTGATTCACGATAATCAATGGATTGCAGCTTCCATGCATGGAATGCCACATGGCGCAGGTGCATTGAAGAATAATTTTCCTGGTCATTTTTGCATCCATTTTTACGGAAGCCAGACCCACCGCACAAACTCCATGGATTTATCACATAAATTAATGATTTTAAAAGCGGCAGGTAAGCTACAAGAATATATTGCGGGTGCTGATCCATTTGAGCTCATTCGCGCCTATGTAGCCGGATTTAAACAGCAGGATCCATTCATCATCTCGGCGATTTCCCTACAGCCTATAGACTGGGCAAAGAAAACTCACTATGTTGAAAATATGAATTTAAATCGGATGACCGTTCTCCCTTTTAATGACTATACGAATGCAATAAACCTTACAGTACCCGTTGAAATCGAATGGATCGACCAACAATCAAATAGAAAATATTTTAAAGGGAACATTCACTTATACCGTCTATCCCCCACAGACCCCTGGAAAATAGATAGCAACCGCTTTTTAAAAGAGTGGTGAAACAGAGGGACGGTTCTCCCGTCTCTTTTTAGCACAAAATCAGTTATCTTTAATGATTCTGTATAGGAATAAGAGGTTTGTTTAGATTTTTAGTCCAAAGGTAATAATTTTGAACAGTTAAATCTATTTTTAATGTTGATGTGGAAATGAATTTATTCCGAACATAAAGGAAATACTTTACATCTTTAACTGCTTGTGAAAAACTTATTTGTTTGAATTTTTCTAAGTGATGATATTTTAGGTATTCGATTAGAGTCTCTATTTTAATCGATTCAACATTACAGATATCTGTATACTCATAAACAAACCAAAATATTCTATCTAATGAATTCCTAGGACGTTTTAAGTTAGTCAACTTAACTTTATATTCTAATTGATACTGAAATTGATATTTCAGCCTTTCTTTTCTTCGATTTAGAACTAAGTCTGATGCAATATGACAATTTGTCACTCTTCCTCTGTTCATCTATCATTCTCCTCAAATAGTTAAAATTACAGATCGATAATTAATAGATGTCACTCTTCTTTTAGTTTTATGGTTTAGGATAAAATATTACACTACGATAAAAGTTTTGGCTTCGAAATAAAATAGCCTTGAAGTAAATGAACGCCTAATCTCTTTGCCGTTTTTAAATCCGCATCTGTTTCAATACCTTCTAATACTAGTTTCGTTTTTTCGTTTGTATACTCTAAAAAAAGCTCGATCGTTTTCTGTTTCTCAGTAGAATTTGATAAACCTTGTGCCTTTGTATGATCTAATTTAATAAACTCTGGTGAAATAGCTTCCATTTTATCAAAAGAAGTCTTTGTTACAGGCAAATCATCAAATGCAATGCTAAACCCAAGGGACTTTAGAAAGGATAGGCCTTCTAGAAATACTTCTTGTCTCCAAATTCCCTCTTCATTTGAATCCTCATTAATTTCAAAAACGATACGTCCCCTAATATGAGGATAGTTAACAAGTAGATTATGAATAAAATTCTCAAATTCATCGTGAACGATCGTAGATGGTAGTATGTTAATAAATAAGAATTGTTGTTGTATATAAATATGAGGGTATTCTTTTATGGCATTCGTAATGCAGACAGTATCCAAATCATACAAATTCCCATTACTTCTGGCATGTTGAAATATAATAGGGGGTGCTATTCGTGGCTTAGATCGCATTAATGCTTCATATGCAAAAATGGAAATATTACCTGAATTTGCTACAGGTTGATACTCACAGTACAATAAATTTTCCTTAATAAGCTTTGTAATATCAGGTGAGCTCATGTTAATTCCTTCCTTCTCTTTAAGCCGTTTTTATCTTGTTCTTATTTAAATGATGAAACGGGCTCGTTCATTCCCCCTTTATCACTACAATACTAGTAAAAACTCATCGTATTCGCAATTTTTTCTTAATTATGTTGGATGATAGGGTCCAAAAAACATTGATCGTTCTAGTACTTTCGTCTATTATTATCCCATAATAATCACGCAAAAGGTATTGTGGTTTTACGCAATCGATTATGCGGTGTAATACAGGACATTGTAATTGTGCTATAGTATTCAGGGGGGGAATTCAATTGAGTGCTGGCCATTCTACGTTAATAAAAAAGTCCATATACCATATTGTCAATGAGCAAATAGACCAAAATGAGTTAAAAGAACTGATCCTACAATTTGTTGATTTTCAATCAGAAAAAGGATTTCCTTTTGGAGAACTACTTATTTTGCACTATCGGATGTTTAACGGTGTAGAGACCGAAGAAATATACTCTGTTGCTGCTGCAGTCGAAATGTTAATCCTGTCTTTCGATATACTAGATGATTTTGAAGATGAGGATAGTAGTGAAAACCCTTGGTTAACAGAACCAAAACTAGCATTAAACGCAACAACAGCTTTACAATTTGTGAGTTTACGTGTTATACAAAATAGTAGTTTGAAGAATAAGGATAAATCTCTCTCTCTCCTGACGGAATATGCTCTAAAATCGATACATGGTCAGCATAAAGATCTTTTAAATATTTGTAAGACCGAGTCTGATTACATAGAGATGTCCATCGAAAAATCTGGTTCCCTGGTTGCTCTTGTATGTGAAATAGGTGCTGTATTGGCAACCGATAACTATCCAGTAGTGATTGAGACTTATGCAAAAAACATTGGATTGATCGGACAGATAAATAATGATCTAGAAGATATAAAAATTGGGAATCAGAAAAATGACTTATTGAATAAAAAATACAGTCTTCCCATTATCTATTTAATGAATTGTGAAGATGAAAAGACTCAAATGATTCGCGACTATTACCAAAATAAGGTAAGCAAAGAAGAAATCATAATGAGTCAAGAGCTAATCCATAATATTTTTTTTGAAACAGGAGCCATCGCTTACACAGAAGTGATCAAGAAAATCTATCAAAACAAAGTGTTGGCTCAAATAAAAGGTCTTAATATTGATCCGTGTTACATTGATCAACTATTAAAATATATTAATTAACGAATAGGAGGCAAAAAGAATGCAAGATGTTATTCAATTTCTAATTAATAATGCCGATGTGTTACAAATGGTAAAAGAGGGAACAGCAAGTCTTGTTGGAGTTAGTCCCGAGGAACTTAAAGCTATTCTAGAAGTTTTCTTCGATGGTCAAATCGTTCCAAAGTCTTATTTCTGGATGTAGAGGTTAAAAACCGGGATTAGGTATCCTGGTTTTTTTAAAAGGAGATATTATGAAGTCGTTTACAATAAAAAACATAATGGGTCTGCTTTCAATTATTCTTGTTTTGTGTTGTACCCTTTATTTCACATTCATTAACTTTAAATATCCGTTAGTTGGGATAGAAGTAATGAATCAAAATGGTCAACGGTTGGTTAAAAATATCTATGAAAAAGGTTGGGCAAATGAACAACCCATAGAAGAAGAAGACATTATAAAACTTGTAAATGGAGAAAATCCAGAAGACCATTCTACGGTTTCCTTTTTTAATAGAATAGAAAAGGCAGAATCTATAACCATTAAAGATAAGGACCTACAAACAAAAACATATTCTATTACATATGATAATTTAATTTTTCAATATGTTCTCTATTTGTTGCTTCCCTTATTCTTTAGTATGACAACGATTAGTTTAGGCGCTTTTCTTTATCGCAAAAAGAAAGAAGATAGATCGGCAATCATTTTAATTTACTTTTTATTATCAATAGGGGTATGTTATTTTAGCGCAACCACATCAGCTAGAGAGAGACATTATAGGTAGAGTATCGTTAATCATAACGTGGACCAGGTGTATTGTACTATTTATTCATTTCTTAAAAAGTTACTTTCGAGATACAATCTAGTTTTTATCAAACCCAAATCCATGAATATTTTATATACAATTTGTTGTACTGTTTTATTGGCAATGTCAATAATCATTACGTTGATGGATTTAATATCTTAATGAATACAGTACTTTTGGGTATTTTTTTATTTTTAATCCTATTTTTACTTTATTATCTAACTAGATTTTATTTACAAAATAAGAATTCTGATTATACAAGTATTTTAAAAATCCTATTGGCTTATATTATCCTCTGCTTTTAGTCCTTTTCTATTTCTTTATGCGATCCCAGCTTTCTTATTTAATAAGGAACTTGTTTCAGCTGAAATGACAGCCATTTTCTTACTGTTTATACCGTTTGTCTTTGTTTATCTGCAACTAGCTGAAAAATTGTTTGATATTGAATTTTTACTAAATCGGTTGCGCTATTACTCGTTACTTTCTTTTCCATTCACTATCTTTATCCTTGTCATGTTAAAGCTTATTCTAAAAATAGAACTATTATCGAGCTTTACCTTCACAATCTTTTTGCTTTTATTTACCGGCACGACCCTGTTCTTATACGCAAAAGAATATTTAGATTATAAAATGAGTCATCATTTATTCTCACAAAAAAGTAATTTTGAAAGTAGTTTATACAAGTTTTTTCAAAAGGCAAAGGATGAAACGAAGGTAAAAAGTTTAATCCCTAATCTGATGAATGAAATTAGAGATGTGTTAATGGTGAAAGAGGTTGTATATATTGAAATGGTTTCAGAAGATGATGGAGAACATTGGTTACTGAAAAATAGAAATAACTACCCACCAGCCTTTGCTGAAGAGTTAGAAAAGATAAATTGGAATCATTGCCGAACCGGATCACTTATCGAAGTAATCGACGGATTTGGAATAGTAATTGGTGGAGACGACAACATTAAGAATATCATATTTTGTGGTATGGAAGAGATCCAAAACAACTTTAAATATTCAGGAAAGAATTTGGCTAGAAACTCTGACCTATATTTCGAGCATCCTTCTTGAAAACTTCCAATTAATCGAGGACTCTTTCAAAAGATGGAAGATTACAAGGAGAAAAAGGAAAAGACACATCGAAGCTATCCCTCCTGGCTTTCGAGATTAATATTCACGATATCAGAAAAGGAACGAGCAAACCTATCGATCGATCTACACGATTCCGTTCTCCAAGATCAATTGCAGCTGCTAAGGGAAGTAGAAAAGATAACAGAAAAGGTAGATGATTTCCAATGATCAAAGATGAATTACTTGATCTAAAGGAAAGAATGCTTGACAATATCCATTTAATCAGAGAAACATGTAATGAACTTAGACCACCTTTTCTAAGTGAACTAGGAATCACTGAATCCCTTCAACATTTAATCGATCAAACAAAGCTACGATGGAATTTCATGTTAAAATCAGATTTGGACCCCTCGATTCAAATGATTAATAAAGAGTACGAATTGCCTGTATCGAGTGGTACAGGAGCTATTAAACAATGCGATGAAACATTCCGAAGCCTCTGTAGTCATGATATCCCTAACCCAACCCAATCAAAACCTGGCTACTTTACCGTGACAACGGAAAAGGAATCGATATGACGAAATTAAATGATTCTTTTAAAACGATCGGACTCTCGGGAATCAGGGAACGAGTAAACAGTATAGGTGGAACAATAGAGGTAAACTCGACCCCGAATAATGGAACGCAGGTATTAATCGAAATAAAAACAGGAGGTGATGAGAGTGATTAATGTATTAATAGTGGATGATCATCCTGCCGTTGGTGAAGGAACTAGAGCGATTATAGATCAAGAAGACGATATGAAGGCAAACATGATCGCTGACAGTGAAAAGTACTGGACATAAGTAAGGAAAAATATGAAATTTACTTGGTTGACCTATATATGCCAAAATTAAATGGGATTGAACTGACCAAGCTGATTTTACAAAAAGATCCAGATGCAGTCGTCCTCATTTATACTGGTTTTGACATAGTGGCACACTATAACCTATTGATTGAGTCGGGAGTATCAGGGTTTATTAGTAAGACCGCAACAAAGGAACAATTGATCACTGCAATCAGATGTGCATTAAGGGAAGAAGTAGTGATACCCCTTCAATTATTAAAACAACTAAAAAGGATTGACGCTAGTCCTTCATCGAGTGAAGGACAACACGATTTAGGAGAATATCCCTATCAATTAAGGAGCAGCAAATACTGGAGGGAGTTTCAAGAGGCTTAACCAATAAGGCGATTGCGATTGATCTTTCTATGAGTCAACGAACCATTGAATATAATTTAACCAAAATTTTTTCGAAACTTGGGGTTGATTCAAGAACAGAAGCTCTAATGAAGGCAAACGAATTTGGATTATTATCTCGACTAACTATGCAGAAAAAATAAGAAAAAACAGGTGAAGCAGTCGTAATAAAAAACGACTGCTTATTTTTATGAAATAAAAATATATGTAAAAGGAACATCAAGTACTTGAAGACTTGATGGAAAAATAAGATCAATGGCTTACCAACCAAAACTTATTTAAAATTATCATAACAGATTTGACTAATTAAATCACTGGTAAATGTCGTAAAATGTCGATTAAGGTCGAATAGGTGGAAACGAAGGGACGATTCTTATGTATCCTTTGATAAAGGCTAAAAAACCTTCTTCATTTCTACACTAAAGCTGTTGGCTTTCCTAAACTCTGGCCCCGCATATTCTTAATAGTTTCAGCAGACCTAATAACTTTCCCTAAGAACGTTCTTGAAAAACAGAAAAAAACTGCCCAAAGTTTGGGCAGCCATTTTCCTCTTCTAATCATGATAATCCATTGTACCAAGAGAGTCCATATGGCTCGCTATCATAGCTATAATGGTACTCGCCTCTTCTTTACTAAATATAAAGTTTGTTTCATCCTTTAACATATCATCATCTGTCCATATACGGTTGATCCTTTTTAATACACCATCCCTTGTCTCCTGGATAATCCCAAACTTGATAAGTGACTTCTACTTCATTTTCTTGATAATAAGCAGTTACCTCAGGAGTTTCCCATTCAACCTCAACCTCCTCTAATAAATTTACATCATCTTCATTAAATTCATAGTACTCGGTTTCATCTACAACCATTTCTTCTTCAGAAAGATCATCATCCATAAAAATATGAAAGCTTTCGTGAATAGCATCCACAATATCCTCTATATCAGCTAGCACAACCTTGCTGGCATAGCCAAGATCTGGATCAAAAGATTCTAAATAGAATTCTTCATTATGTGGATCAAAAAAAAGTGTACAAAAATACTCTCTGTCAACCCCTTCATTTTCTATGAAAAAGTCTATCGTAGGATGCTTTGCCCCACGCTCAATTGACATCCTGCCATTTTCATCATATTTGCTACAAATTGAATCAAGACTATCCTGCAACTCACCGCAAACTCGATCAAACCATTCTAAGTCCATTTTTAACCGCCCCTTTCAATTTGAACATCCTTATTATGACCCTATACTAAAAATCCTTACAAATCTTCCAGCAGTAAATTTTTGGAATTTATTCTTTTCTCCTAACTTATTATGTTCTGTAGGTAACTATATATGAAATGAGAATTATTGCTTCTATTTGTTATCGTTATCCTTCTCTTGGATGCAAGAATACAACTAGGATTATTTCCCATTAACATGCATAATTAGATTATTAGCTGAGCAAATTTGATAGCTGAAGTACGGAAACAATTCACTTTTTAGGCATATCTAAATAAATAGAGATTATAATGAAACGAATAATCTTTATTTCAAGAGAGGGAGTCTACTATGACATCAATTGAAGATCGATTTTATGGATTGCCGACAACAGGAATTTCAGATGCTTTAAAGGGATTTAACCATATGAATTCAGTGATTAAACCCTTAAAAGAAAGTGACAAAATTGCTGGCAGAGCATTCACAGTTAAGATTCCAGCAGGAGACAATACGGGAATTTTACGAGGATTAAGAGAAGCAGATCCCGGCGATGTTTTGGTTGTTGATGGAAAAGGCTATACAGAGCGAGCAGTTGCCGTTCTGTAATCAGTCTTGCACAAAATCTTGGACTTCGAGGAATGGTCATTGATGGAGCGATTCGTGATATTCAGGGAATCCGCAGCTTAGACTTTCCCGTTTTTTGTCGTTCATCAACCCTAGCAGCAAGTGTAAAAGCCGAGAAAGGTGAATGGCAAGTTCCGATCTCATGTGGCGGGGTGAGCGTTAATCCAGGTGATCTCATTGTTGGGGATGCAGATGGTGTGATTGTCATTCCAAACGGAAAAGAAGAAGAAATTCTACGAGCAACTCTAGAAAAATTAAAAAAAGATCGTACTCGAGAAGAAAAGTATATTGGCAGCCGCGAAAAAGCTCTTCAGTATTTAGATCAAGTACTTGGGGACAGTAAATAAAGCATATAAGAGTAGAAACGGTGAATACATCACAACAACACTAACTAATGACACGTCTTTTGGTTGTTGCAGTGGAAAGAGTTTTTGACGCTTGGTTGAAACTGGTAAAATTAATTACCCCATCCAAAAGAAACAACGGGACTACAGAGGGACGGTTGCTCTAATAAAAAAACACTAGAACCGTCCCCTTGTATTCCCTCTAAGCTTCTTTGTCACACGGTATAAAATAAAACTTAACACTAGTGTTATTACGGAAAAGAGCACCGCAATACTGGAAAATGCGAGGATGTATGCGTTATATCTAGCCAATGTTTGTATAAATGGATAACTATCGAAGCCAAGAACTCCAGCAGCTATGTTTATTAAAAATAGGAGGATGAACATAGTTAATAGTCCATTTGCAGACCCATGAATATCCTCTTTACTTAAAGCCGTATGCGACGAAATACAAACAGCGATCACTAGAAATATCCAAAAGAACGGATTCAAAAGATTATGAAGTGTAAAAATGCTTTTGCATAGCACGAGGATGGTTTCCCCTATTATTTTTAAATCTCCTATCGTTAACTCTTCTAATGTAACCTGTTGATGTATGTATGTTGCAATAGATTCATAAGATTCAGGCAGCAATAGATACAGTCCTAACATCAGTGAGCCAATTCCACTAAAAATGGGGCCTATCCCAATAAAAAAATTCCCTATCCTTTGGTAGATACTATTCCGATTGTATTGGTGTTCCACAAACCCTAAAACACCATCACCATGATTCCATTGCAATAACTTCACCTTCGTAACTCGATGGCCCCAAATGAAACACTGAATCAGATGCCCTATTTCGTGAATAGGAGTGCCTATCCAAGCAGTTAACAGCAGTCCGCGCGTACCAAAAGCGCGGAATAAGTATGCATTGGAATATCTTTCAAGAATACCTATCACCAAACCAACTAGAATTATAACCCCTAAAGGGAGAACAATTCGATAAAACTAAGTAGCAGTGAATTTAAAATAGAGGATAATACACTCATATGTTTCATTTATTCCCTTCAAGTTACATATTCGTTAACCAAATTATAGCATTTTGTGAATGAACAAAGAGAAGGTTCTCCTTTTTCTAATAAAGAAAAAGGAGAACCTTCCCACTATCAACTTACTTTTGGCCCATAAAAAATTTACAACTGCTTCATATTCTTCCTCTGATAAGGAGCCGGGTGCTGTCTTCGGCATTTTCTCTGAAACAAATGCTAAAAGATCCTCTTGATTC
>CAVXVN010000020.1:0-24955 GCA_963765265.1 uncultured Bacillaceae bacterium | reverse complement strand
AAGAAAGTAAAAAGAGTATGGACCTTTCCGATCTCTTCTTTATGTCGTTTCTAAGGTAGATGGGATTAAATTCTAATTAATTAGAATAGCTTGTTTACCCATTTGTTCCTGGTTCTGTAAAGCTTTCTCGATCTACGGGCTTGTTTTTATTGCCGTATGGATCATTAATAAAAATATGATCGTCATCAATGCCGGTGATCACAACACTGTGCATATTATAGGTGATGTTCACTGAACCTTGTGGCGTATGCCAAATTTGTATATTCGATACGGTGTGAAGGTGGAAATAGTGATAACCCAGATTGGATTTTCTTCTGCTACCTTTTTATGTATGAGATCAAAATCTTGATTCGTAAGATCCTCAACTCGATCACCAAACATATTGTTTTGCCAAGGAAAAAATAGGTTCATGATAAACACCTAGTCCTGGACCATCTTCCATACTTCCCACAAATCCAAAATGAGGATTTCCGGATTTCCCGTTATGATAGGTTATGGGAACTTTAGCAATTTTATCGGCTAATGTATTCTTTAGTTTACTCATTATGCCTTTATAATTCAAAATCATGGCTAAGCTAGTCACTTCACAACCGTTGTACAGTTTAGGATGATCCATTTGGTTAAGTAAAGGAATATCAAGCTGAATGTTTCTTGTGATTGTCTTTTGTGTATTTATATCACCCGCATTTACTGTTAGAATAAATAATTGGAAGCAAAGGCTTAAAAAGAAAAAACTGAAAATAAATCTTTTAACCATTGGATTCCCTCCATGGAAACATGTCAAAATACTAGAAGAATAAACGATCGTTCATTTTCCAATTTGTGCGTGAAAATAAATCATCATTTTGGTTTTTTTGTAGAAAGTCAGCCTATAAATTTAATATGAACGAAGTTTTACAAAACTATGAGGTGGAATGAAGAATTTTCTTTTTTTAGGAAACAAAAACTTATATGATGAGATAAAGGCTGAAAAAATAAAGTGAATGGACTTTAGATTTAACTTCATTCAGCAGAAGTCCTCTACTTCTAAAGTTAAAGGATGAAAGCAAATAGGCTCTCTGATTCAGTGGGAGTTCAAACCCTGACTGATAAAGTTAAGCCTCCGGCGAGCCTTTCGATTTTTAAGGGGAATTTATCGAGTGAAACCAGGTATTATCCGGGCGCAAATTCGACGGAGCGAATTTGATTTTAAAAAGAAGAAGATCCAAAATATTAAGAGAAGTATGCGGCGGTATGAAGAAGAACATAGAATAATGTGGTAAAAGTAATAAAATTACCTTTTTTAATGTCGGAAGAATCGGTTATACTAAAAACGAAATCTTTAATATTTTATAAGGAAATGCCAACTTTGTCCCGTCTTAAAATCATAAAAAGGAGTGAAGAAAATGGCAGAAGACGAAAAAACATTAACAAAAAACGAGAAAGAAACCCCTGCGATTAAAAAAGTGAATGTAGGAGATATGATTCAGATTAAGAAAGGTGTCGAGCAAGGGGTAAAAGGAAAAGTAGTTGTGTTGCGGGAAAACTCTGTTATTGTGGAAATTGGGATCAATTCTAAAACAGATGAACCCATAAAAACCGTAGTCAATCATAAAAATTATAAAAAAATTAATTAAGTGTTTGGGAATATTCACAAAAGGTAGTCGAACCTAGCTTGTCTTATGGCAAGAAGGTTCGATTATTTTATTTTATACTGTTATAATCGTATCATGAATCTTTGAGGTTCGTTGGAAAATACAAATTAAGCTACCGGTGTAGTTATTTTGATATAAATATTAAGGGAAAAGAGGATCATAATGAATAAAGAGTCCATTTATGGATTAACAATAGATCAATTGACAGCGTGGCTTATGGAACATGGTCATAAAAAGTCTAGGGCATTACAGGTTTGGGATTGGCTTTATAGGAAGCGTGTACAGATTTCGCTGACATGTCAGATGTGAATCAAGATTGTGTTCAATTATTGGCAGATCACTTTGCCATTCAAACCTTAAATGAGCATATAAAGCAAGAAGTCAGCAGATGGAACAATTAAGTTTTTGTTTAAATTACAGGATGGTAATTTGATTGAAACCGTTATGATGAGACATAAATATGGTATCTCGGTTTGTGTCACAACGCAAGTAGGCTGTAACATTGGCTGCAGTTTTTGTGCGAGTGGCCTACTTGCAAAAAGTCGTGATTTATCAAGTGGAGAAATTGTAGAACAGATTATGAATGTTCAACTTCATCTAGATAAAATGGGACAAGACGAACGTCGTGAGCCATGTTGTCGTGATGGGGATTGGTGAACCATTTGATAATTTTGAAAATCTGTTAGACTTTTTAAATGTAATCATGGATCATAAAGGACTTGCTATTGCTGCTAGACGTATCACAGTATCGACGAGTGGACTTGCCAACAAAATTTATGAATTTACAGATACAAAAATACCGGTAAACTTAGCCATATCCTTGCATGCACCAAATAATGAGCTTCGAACACGGATCATGAAAATAAATCGTGCCATTCCAATTGAAAAACTAATGGAGTCACTTAAGTATTATTTAGAAAAAATGAACCGTAGACTTACGATTGAATATATTCTGTTAAAGGAAATTAATGATCATAAGGAAGAAGCTGAGCAACTTGCCGATCTTCTTAGTGATAAAAAAGATCAACTTTATGTGAACTTAATTCCGTATAATCCTGTGGATGAACATAGTCAATACCAAAGAAGTGAGCAAGAATCAGTGTTGTCATTTTATGATACGTTGAAAAAGAGAGGCGTTAATTGTAAAATTCGCCAAGAACATGGAACAGATATTGATGCTGCTTGCGGACAGTTAAGAAGTAAACAAATCAAAAAGTCGCTATACAATAAGTCAGATTTTTATATAACCCGTTACATTCATCTTAATTGTAATGGGATATTAAAAAGTAGCCAGTAAGATTTACCTTTAGCGTATTCTAATGGCTACTTACAAAAATATCTTTTTTTGAATATGTGTGGTATTATTTACTTTTAATAGAAAGAGGACGTGAAGAATAGTGATAAAAATTGAAATACCTCAACCAGATCTTACCATTACAGAACGTAAACAAGATTTTAAAGAAAATGAACCGGAAATCAAGCCTATTTATGGATTTATTGACTTCCACCTGATCCCAAGAGATAAAGGCGGTATCTTTTTATTCTACAATATCAACGATGAATTACTTTTTGTTGGGAAGGCAAGAAAATTAAGACAAAGAATAAAAAAACACTTTGAAGATACTGTCTCACCAATCAAAATGTACCGTGATGAAGTGTATAGAATTGATATCTGTTACGTAGAAGAACCAATGGACAGAGAAATATACGAAACCTATATTATTAACACACTTCAATCAAAATATAATATCGATAAGGTATTTTATAAATAAAGGTTCATTACCCTACTCGCATGTTGAGTGGGGATTTTTTTATCCCGGTTTAACAGGCTGTAATACCCCCATCTCTCAGGGCTCCAGCCTCTAAAAAACAAAAAGGATAGTGTGGCTAACCATAGTGGGGATGAGGCAGGCTAAAAACGCGACGTCCTGTCGCAACGCCTGCACTAGCACATCCTGTGCGTCGAAAAACCCCCACTGATGGAAGTTTTCTTTATAGTTAAATACAAAAAAACAGACTCTCAAGAAAGAGTCTGTTGTATAGGTCGTTATTATGCTTTTTGTACGTTAGTTGCTTGAGGTCCGCGTTGACCTTGTTCTACTTCAAAAGTTACGCTTTGGCCTTCGTCTAAAGTTTTGAACCCTTCGCTTTGGATAGCTGAGAAATGTACGAAAACATCGTCTCCGTTTTCGCGTTCGATAAATCCAAAACCTTTTTCTGCATTAAACCATTTTACTTTACCTTGTTCCATTTTTGTTGCCTCCTAGTGCTTATTAAACACAATATATTACTATCCTTGCTCAAGGGAATTAGACGAAAAGCTCACACTTATACAATCCATTACACCGAACAAAAATAATTCTACCTAAGTATATCAAGAAATGATAGAGAAGGCAAATAAAATATTATTAATATGAATAATTTATTAAGTTTTGGTGTATATACATGGAAGAAAGGAATGAAGGGGCTAGACTCATTTGGACAAAGTAAAGGAAAAAAGACATGCGCCAGTTTGAAAGCATCAAGTTTAGAGATGTTCATTAAATAGGCTAATGTAAAATAAGGATCTTATGAGGAAAGATGTTAAGAGAGTTTTTAGATGATTTTTTAGATAATAAAAAACAGACTCTTTATTCAGAGTCTGTTGAATAGGCTATTTATTATGCTTTTTGTACATTAGTAGCTTGTGGTCCACGTTGACCTTGTTCAACTTCGAAAGTTACGCTTTGGCCTTCGTCTAAACTTTTGAACCCTTCGCTTTGGATAGCTGAGAAATGTACGAATACATCGTCTCCATCTTCACGTTCGATAAATCCAAAACCTTTTTCTGCATTAAACCATTTAACTTTACCTTGTTCCATTTTTGTTGCCTCCTAGTGCATTCACACATTGTATTACTATCCTTGCTCGACGAGTTTAGACGAAAACGTATATATATATACTATCTATTACACTGAACAAAAATAATTCTTCATAAATATAACATGAAATGAAAAGGAAAGCAAATAAGTAAAAAAGATATAGAAAGCATTAAATGAATAAGCATCGAGAATGAATTCTAAGTGAAGAATCGTTTATTTTAAAAAAAGATCAAAAGCAAGATTAATAAGCCAAAGAGAACTGAGAGCAACAGATGCATATAAACTTATGTAAAATATAATTTCCATTATTTTTTCCTCTTTCTGGGTTAATTATTTTCTTACTCTAAAAGTCATTATAAATAAGCCAATGAACAGAGTTTGTCGAATTTTGCATGATCCCTCATTTTTAAATGAAATGTTATCTTAATGTAATAAAAGTAACCAAGCATTTTCAAAATATTAAAAGTATATATGGGAATTTTTTCTATTGATAAATGAAAGAAAATCAATTATTATAAACACATAAGCTGCGTTGTACGTAACAATAATAAAGTTTTAACCTTTAAGCTGTAATAGGGAGTTTCACATTGAAACATGAATGACAAGCCTCTGTCTATAAGACAAGGAGGACATGCAAAAATGTTTCTGCGAACACCCACTTTTAGGAGTGGTGGTTTAAAACTTTCTTAAAACCGTTTACGACAAATGCGGCTATAAACTTGTTAACAAACTAGTCTCCAATCGGGGGCTAGTTTTTTGTGCCAATATTTGTTTGTGAAACAATAATAAACAAATCGTTTGATCTATTCATTTTTCTAATGGGTTGACAGAAAGCATGGGTTACTGTAGTCTAATAATTAAATTTAATATTTACCTCACTTTTTGTGAGGTAGAGGCGCGATATTTAACAGTCTTTAGTGGAGTTTGAGAAGGCAATGATGCTAAAGAGAAGGAAATGTCGCCGAAGGAAGTAGTATTTCTCAGTATTACTTGCTGGGTCTACAGTTAAGAGCTGTAGGACTGTCTCAATAAACTTGATTCCCTTGTTTATTGAGTTGCGCTATCTCATTTGGGAAAGGAGAGGGATTAGGGGACGAATTTGTCCATTCAACCTGAGCTAACCTCGGGTTATTTGTCGTTTTTAAATTAGGAATGTCTCAATGATTCAAAAAGGATAGATAGTATTTTAATGGTCAATCGTTAAAATACTTAAAAAGAGGGAGAAAGAAAAATGAAAAACAAAATATTATTATTTATTATTATGTCATTGACAGCTATCATTCTATTAGCAGGTTGTGGGTCAAATAGTTCAGAAAATAAAGAAGGATCAAGTACTCAGAAGATAATACATTTAAAGTAGGTCTTGAAGCGGTTATCCTCCATTTAACTGGACACAAATGGATGATTCCAATGGTGCTGTGAAATTTGATGGCAGTGCAGAATATGCTGGTGGATATGATGTGGAAATCGCTAAAAAAATTGCTGATGGTTTAGGAAAAGAATTAGTGATTGTTAAAACTGAATGGGATGGTCTAGTACCTGCATTAACTTCAGGTAAAATTGATGCAATTATTGCCGGTATGTCACCAACAGAAGAACGTAAAGAAACCATTGATTTCTCAGATAACTATTATAAATCAAATTTAGTTATGGTTGTAAAAAAAGGTGGAAAATATGAAAATGCCACTTCGATTCAAGATTTTAAAGGAGCAAAAGTAACTGCTCAATTAAATACATTCCACTATTCAGTGATTGATCAAATTAAAGGTGTAGAAAAGCAGCCAGCAATGGATAACTTCCCAGCCATGAGAGTCGCACTTGAGTCAGGAATGATTGATGGTTATGTTTCAGAACGTCCAGAAGCAGTTAGTGCTTCAGCTGCAAATGAAAACTTTGCAATGGTAGAATTTTCAGATGGATTTGAAACATCCGAGGATGATACAGCAATCGCTGTTGGACTTGAAAAAGGCAGTGAATTAACAAAAAAAATCAATGAAATCTTAGCAGGTATCTCAGAAGAAGAACGTAATAGTATTATGGATGCTGCCATTAAGAATCAACCAGCAGCAAAATAATCGATTATGTAAAAACCGGCTGCATCTAAAATGCAGTCGGTTTTTATTTTTTGGTTTTATAAGTGAACGAGCATGTTAGGAGGAGAACCATGAGCTTTGAGTGGGTAGTTAAAATTATTCCAGAAAACTGGCCAATGTTCCTTCGTGGAGCGGGAGTGACACTATTAATTTCATTAGTTGGTACGATTATTGGTGCGATCATTGGTTTATTAGTAGGGGTTATACGGACGATTCCTGTGCCTGAACGTGGAGCAAAAAGAGGCATTCTAAAAGTGATTAATGTTATTCTTTCTATTTATATTGAATTCTTCCGTGGAACACCGATGATTGTGCAAGCAATGGTTATTTATTATGGTTCTGCATTAGCATTTGGTATGGATATGGACCGTATAGCTGCAGCAATCTTTATTGTATCCATTAATACAGGTGCCTACATGGCTGAAATTGTTCGTGGTGGAATTGTTTCCATTGATAAAGGACAATTTGAAGCAGCACATGCTATTGGGATGAATCATTTTCAAACGATGATGAATGTTGTATTACCACAAGTCATTCGTAATATTTTACCAGCAACGGGAAATCAATTTGTTATTAATATTAAAGATACGTCCGTACTAAATGTTATTTCTGTATCAGAATTATTTTTCCAAACAAAATCAATTGCCGGAAACAACTTCAGATATTTTGAATCCTTTTTCGTTGCGTGTATTCTTTATTTAATCATGACTTTTACTGTAACAAGAATTTTACGTTATGTTGAAAGAAAATTAGATGGACCTGACAATTACGATATGATTATGATTGGAAATCAAATGCAAGTGGAAACACCGGAAGATATGCTCTCTAGACAAAATAATAACTATGGAAATAAATAGTAAAAGAGGAGGGAAGAAATCTATGGAATAAGGTTATTGATATTCAACATCTTAAGCAAATCCTTTGGAACCCATGAAGTATTAAAAGATATTAATTTTTCAGTAAAAAAAGGAGAAGTAGTCTGTATCATTGGTTCCTCAGGATCTGGTAAATCAACTCTTCTTCGTTGTGTGAATCTTTTAGAAAAACCAAGTGGTGGACAAATTATTTATCATGGATGAAAATATTTTAGATGATAAGCATGATATTAATGCTTACCGTACAAAGCTTAGGGATGGTATTTCAGCAATTTAATTTGTTTAATAATCATAATGTGTTAAACAATTGTGTAGTCGGACAAGTAAAAGTATTAAAACGTTCCAAAGAAGAAGCTGAAAAAATAGCGAATGAAATATTTAAAAGTGGTTGGTATGGATCAGTATGTAAATGCTAAACCTAAACAGTTATCTGGTGGTCAAAAACAACGTGTAGCCATTGCCAGAGCACTATCGATGGAACCGGATGTGATGTTGTTTGATGAACCAACGTCCGCCCTTGATCCTGAGATGGTAGGAGAAGTTCTGAAAGTCATGAAGGAACTTGCTGAATCCGGTCTTACGATGTTAATCGTTACGCATGAAATGGAATTTGCTAAAGAAGTTTCTGATCGTGTCGTGTTCATGGATCAAGGAGTTATTGCTGAAGAAGGAAGTCCAGAGCAAATTTTCAATAATCCTACTGGTGAACGGACAAGGAAATTCTTAAAACGTACTTTAAAAACAATCTAACCTCAGACAGAGTACTCATATCGTATAAAAACTCGAATTTGATTTATTTCAGATTCGAGTTTTTTACGTCCAAACGTGTATGAATGGTTACTAGATGACGTCACACAAAAAAGGATTTCTAGAAAGTTAAATGTTCAGATTATTTTGTGTTCTGAGATTATTTCATATTTGAATCTTAATATACTGTCTACAACTATGTATAATAATGAATAGGGATCAGGTTTTTTTCAGGAGGAATGTTTATGGTTGCCGTTCAATCAGTTAAAGTTGATGGTGAAAGTATTCATGTGTTTAATAGTGCGATCTATATCTTTGAGGCAGATTCTAGGCTTACTTTAGAATTGGATATAATTGTAAGTGAAGTGACTTTGAATAAATATAGGAATGAAGACAATTTAATTATGGAGATTGAGTTAGAAGATGGAAGAATCATTAGCTCCATTATGTATCTGAAAATCTTCTCAGAGGGATTGCCACAACTTAATTTATTTTGTGAAATTGAAGACATGGATGAGTATCAGGGGTTCGATCGGGTGAATGAAAATGATTCATCATTTCCGAATATCGAAGATGGTATGACAATAGAAGAAATAAGAAATGTTGAAATGCCTAATAAAAATATTAATCTAAAATTAAATTTACCAATCGATCAAACTGAATGGCTTCATAAGCAAAAAAATAAGAATTTGAATGAAATGTTTAAAGAATTTATATATGAATACTGGAAAAAACAGGCCTCCGATTAAATCATTCTGAGGTCTGTTTTTAGAAATGAAGCTATAGAGATTCATAATCAGTCAAATCATTATCTTAAAAAAACACTTTTGGGATTATAGCATATAAAGAAGTATGAAGGCTGAATGCATAAATAAATTAAATGTGCAAAAGTAACTTTACTTAAATGAAATCATAAAAAAAGAGCGGGGGATTTTTCTCCGCTCTTTTAGCTTGGGATAATCATATTTTCATATGGAGTAAAATTCATAAAATAGAATTGAGGTTTTTCTGCTTTGTGTTTATCTAGTTCAAAATAAAGTTTTTTGTATTCAACAATCGTAATTTCTTCCTCAATATAACATTTTTGAACATAGTCGAGCAATTCATTGGCATGTAAGGGGTTGCGATTTTTAACTAGTTTAAAACGGCTTATTAGGTTATCAACTAACATATTAATTCCCTCTTTCATACTGATTTTTTATAACTAACTTGTTAAATGAAGTATAACATGTGATTTTTGTTGTGATAATTATTATAAAATTCAAACTAACGACACGTTTCAACAATATTATATTATTATAGGTTTTTTGTATTTTATTATTTATTATTAAGTACAGGGATTTTAGGGATTTCCAATAAATTTGAAATTTAATGAGTGTTTAAGAGTGAAAAATAGAGTGAAGAAAAGGTCAAAAGGTGTCGAAAGAAAAATTCTTTTTTTATTTGAAGTACAACCCATAAATACAGTTGCTAATGAAGAAGCAATTATGGATGATAACTAAAAAAATAAGATTATTTTATTGAATTGATAATATTTTCTAAATTAATTCAATAAAATAACAATAGTAAAAAGCGTTTAAACTCGTAAATTTTGGTGATATTCTATATAGAAAACTTGATGAAAATGTATTGGAGGTCATGTTTATGCATTTAAATCAAATTATGCAAAAACGAAATATTATAAAACAATATAAGAACTGGTATGTATTGGATGATGAATTCTCTTGGAACCTTAAAAAATTACATGATACTATTTTTAAACATATAGAGGCAAAATTCCATATACCAGTTATTTTTTGCACGATTAATGAAGCAAATAAGATCATTAGTGAACTAGGTGATGAAGAGGATGAGTATTTACGATTTGCATCCGGAATTTATTGGAGAGATTTAGGAATCATATTTATTTTTGATTTTGAAGAATATCTTCCGTTAATTGAGACTCTTTTTCATGAATTTCGTCATGTCATGCAAGATCTAAATCCGGAGTTTAGACACTATTTCGATTCGGATCGAAAATTACCATACAAAGAACGAATGACAGAAATAGATGCCTTTAAATATGCAAAAGAAAAAACAAATGAATATTTAATGGCCATTTAAAGAACAAAGAAGTCTTCCATCAGTTGGGGTTTCTCGTCTACAACCTTTTCCTAAATAACAAAGAAGCATCCAATAGTGGATGCTTCTTTGTTATTTAATATCTAGAGTCATGTTTATAGTTGTAATTGATTATTTTCACTTGGTATTTTGCCTCTACGGAGGTTGCGATTCAGTTGATCAATTTCTTCCATTTCATCTTGGGTAAGTACAAAATCAAAGACATTTAGGTTCTCTTCTATTCTCGAAGGTGTCACAGATTTAGGAATGACAATGGTGTTATTTTGTAAATGCCAACGCAATATCGTTTGAGCTGAAGATTTCCCATGTGCTTCAGCAATCTTTAGAATAATGGAATCTTGAAGAACCGTTCCTCCTTGCTCAAGGGGGCTCCATGCTTCAACAAAAATATTATGTTTTGCACAGAAATCTTTCATCTCTTTTTGGGTAAAATAAGGATGACACTCAATTTGATTTAAAACAGGTTTTATATCACACTCAGTTAAAATGCGCTCCAAATGAACAATATCAAAATTGCAAATTCCAATCGCTCTAACCCGACCTTCCTGATAAAGTTTTTCTAAAGCTTTATATGTATCGACATAACGATCATATTTCGGAGTAGGCCAGTGAATTAAATATAAGTCTACATAATCGAGACCCAGTCTTTCTAGACTTTTCTCATAAGCACATAGCGTATTTTCCATACCCTGATCATTGTTCCAAACCTTTGTGGTAATAAATAGGTCTTCGCGTGGAATTGATGATTCTTGAATGGCTTTTCCAACACCGTGTTCGTTACGATAGATCATTGCTGTATCTATGGATCTGTATCCCACTTCAAGGGCTTTGGAAACCGCAGCAGTTGCCTGTGAATCCTCCACTCGCCAAACACCAAACCCTAACTGTGGCATTTTTACACCATTATTTAATGTAACAATATTCATCAGTCATTTCTCCTTTTTTAAACTTTAATATTTCCTATTAATAGGATATCGATTTATATGGTTAATTTCAATTATATAAAAGCAACGGATCAACTATAATAATCAAAAAAGAAACGAAATTATTCACGTGATTTTTGGAAAATATTATATTTGGAAATGGAAGAATAAATTGGTATTCTATAAATGGTGAGATGAATGCCGGTTTTTACCAATTCAGAAGGGGTTTAAACCCCGACTGAATCAAGTTAAAACTCTCCGGCGGATGCCCAGATTTTTAAAAAGGAATTTTATCGCAGCGAGCTCGATAATATGATCTGGAAGCCAACATGCCGCCGAGGCGCGTTTGATTTCGAAGTGTGGAACTAGGTAAATAAACCGGTTTAAAATTTCCTTTGTTGTACAGATATAGGTTCATTCATTAAAAGATCCTGTACACCAAGATGTGAAACTCAATTCAAAAATGAATTTTTGAGGTGGAAAAATGACAATTATTCGTCTTGGCTATGTAGCTATGAGTATGGAACTGAAAAATGCATCTCCATCGAAAACCATGACGTTTACTCAATTTGAGAAAATAAAAGACCGCGAAGCTGCCATTCGTAAATTAGAACGGATCTCACTTAATGAATTTACAAAATACACTGAGACTACTAAAACATAATGCGGCTTCTGATATTCATTTTTATCGATTGACCTCTCGACTGATTCCATTAGCAAATCATGAGGAACTTCTTGATTGGAATTATATGAAGCCATTAGATGAGATGCTTCGTGAAGTGGGGGATTTTGCTAAAAAAAATGACATAAGGATTGATTTTCATCCGGATCACTTTGTTCTTATTAATTCCTTACAAAAACACATTTTGAAAAATTCTATCAAAACGTTACAAATGCATTATTTATTATTAAAGGGGATGGGCATTGACTCGACACATCGCTGTGTCATGCATGTGGGGGGGAATTATAAGGAGACGGAAAAGTCACTTGAACGATTTGTTGACAACTGGATGGTAATTCCACGAGCCATTCAAAAAATGATCATGCTAGAAAATGATGACACTTCTTTTACCTTAGAGGATACTCTTTATTTATGTGAAAAAATAGGGATACCGCTGGTTTTTGATTATCATCATCACCTTGCACATCATCGTCATGTCAATTGGGAAGACCATTGGGATCGTGTTGTGCAAACATGGAATGATTCTCCTCTTCCCGTTAAAATGCACATATCCAGTCCTAAAAGCGAGAAAGAGTTTCGTCATCATTCCGATTTTGTAGACGTCGATATGTTTTTCAAATTCTTAAAAGAGGTCAAGGGGAGTACAGCTCAAATTGATTGTATGATTGAGGCAAAGAGAAAAGATGAGGCGCTTTTCAAATTAATGGAAGACATCCAAAAAAGGGAAGATGTTGAAATGATTGATGCTTCCTCTTTTTGTTTAAAATGAATAGGAAAAAACTCGCATAAAATGATCATCATTTTATGCGAGTTTTTTCGATGAATGTGAAAACAAACTCTGTTTGGTCTTCTTACATCAGGAGTTTATATGGATACGGAGTTGTTCTTTCTGATCAAAGAATGGATAATCGTTGAAAGAAATAATCCAATCGTTAGTAAACAACCAAAAACAAAAAAGGGTAGAGATGTATTTCCTGTTTGCAAGATAAGAGTGGCCAAAAGAGGCCCAATACTTGCTCCAATGAACAAAATGAAGGTGTAAACAGAAGTAGCTATTCCTTTTTCATTTCCCCCTAATTGTCCAACAAGTGCAAGCATCGAAGGTACAACAATAGCGATGCCACAAACAAAGAGGATGCTCATCAAAATGATGATCCATAAATGATTACTAAATCCCATAAAGAATAGGCCAATAATGGCACAGAGAAGTCCAGTAGTTAATACCTTGTTCATTCCAAACTTTTGAACAAATCTTCCGGTTAATGGAGATAAAATCATGCCAAAAATCCCTACTGCTCGGACATAGAAGATTTCTTGATCGTTAAAATGAAAAGTAGCATTCAAATAATGACCTAAAGCAGTGTACATACCCACAAATGAAAGTAAGACCATTACACCGATACTGTTACATAAAATAAGTGTATTTTGCTTGAAAGGTAGAATAAATTTCTTTATGACCGCAAAAATATCTTTATTTTCTTGTTTAATGCGATCGGTTGGTAAAATGATGAACAAAAAAATAGTTGTGATGAGATAGATGATGCTAAAAAAATAAAAAACCATATTCCAATTTAAAGGTGGATTCGATTAAAGTGCTTATAAGTTGGCCTACAATTCCAGCAATTAAAAATCCAGAGCTAATAATTCCAATCGTTGTGACTTTCTTTTTATCTGGAAACATGAGTCCTATATAGGTGAGGGCTACAGGTGAAAAGGTTGCCGCGGTAGCTCCTTGAATCCCCCTAAGAATAAGAAGTTGATTGAAACTATTCGTTAATCCAATGATAAATGTCACAATGGATAAACAGAATAAACCAATAACCATCACTTTCTTTTTTCCAAAGCGATCTGAAATAGCACCAAAAAATAAACAGCCCACTGCGAATGAAAATGAAAATGTACTACCTGCCCATGCAGCTTGACTAGCTGAAAGGTCATATGTGGAAGCAAAGACTGATAATAGTGGGATCGTCACATATAAAGAACATAAAACAACTAAACCAGTCCAAAATAAAATAAAGGTACTACGATTGATATTTCTTAAAACAGGGAGTTCCATACTTTCTATACTTTTTGCATTTTGCATATTTGACTTTTCCTTTCAAAAATAGAATATCTGACATCTATTATTATGATTCAATTTTGATATTTTGTAAAATTCAAATATTTAAAATGGAATATTTTAAGGGTTATTAAAAAAAAAGCTTCAGACGGTCAAGATTTTTATTAAAATCTAATCGAATAATAGGAGACAAAATTCTGTACAAAACTGCATATAGTAGTAGAATGAAAACAACAAACAAATCCAATTGGAAAGGTTGGTATTTATGTCTAAAAATATTCGTTCGATTCCACGTCCACTTGTTAAAACTAATCAATGGGTGATTGTTCTTAGTGTCGTACTAACTTGGGTTACTAACAGCTCGTGGTTTTTATTGATTCCATTTATTGCAGGACTATCTGGAGTAGTTTTTGGTTATAACCCGATTATGCAATTCGCAAAACAATTTCTAAAGAAGCCTAAGGAAAGTTATATTCCTGAGGATTGGGAACAACAACAATTTAATCAAAAAATTGCCGTTTTCTGCTTGGGGGCTGGATTTCTAAGTTTTCTGTTTGGGTGGAATACTGCGGGTTACGTCTTTACCATAATCGTTGCCATAGCTGCATTCGTAGCGATCTTAGGTTTTTGTATTGGTTGTTTTATTTTATTTCAATGGAAGCAATATCAATATAGAAGGGCAAACTTAACAAAATAGATTTCATGTATTTAATAGAAATAGAGTTATGTGTAATTGAAAAGGCCAGGTATTCTTTATAGAATACCTGGCCTTACTATTAGAGATATTTAAAATAAAGCAAAAAATAATTAAAGATATTAGTCAACTAAATTTGCATATGATTCTGAAATTTCTTTGTATGTTCCTGAAGTAGTGATGAAACCAGGATTGTCATCAAAACAATCTTCATGTGTGACCCTACTCATAATGTCTAAAACTACTGGATCCTCATCTTTAAAATCAACTTTACATTTAGCGCAAAAAATTTCCATAACTAATTCCCCTCTCCCATATAAAATATTCTTCTAGAATTCTCCCATTTAGAATTCTCCTTTATATTAACATGTAAGCGCTTATATTTTGTGACGAATTTGTGAACATTTTGTGAATTTTTACAATCTTGTGTTTACGATTGTCGAATTGGGAATAGAGATCCTGTTTTCTCTTCATGTTAAGTATGTTAAATAAAGATGGATGAACAAAATCATTGATGTAAACTTTGAACCTTGCATGATTTAATAGAATAATATATTAACTGAATATTTTAAATTAAAGCGTTTACATTTTATGAAAAATGATGTATATTATAAGTGTAGTAAAGATAAATAAAGATAAAAGAAACATTAACAGTTTTGGAGACTCAACCAGATAGTGTTCGTTCCGTTGTAAATTTGAGAACGAAAAGCTATACCTTTCAAAGTGTTTTGCAAAGAGTATTCTAATTATTTCGGTTAATAAGGATAGGGAAAGCAATTCAGAGAATGGAAGGGAGTAAAAAAAAGAATATAAGGAAGGGGGCTCTGACGGAATCATGTGATAGACTCAGTTTATCTATTTGAAGAAAGTCATTAATGGATGCAGATGAATGGTAAATTGATTTGTAAAATCATTTTGACAGACGACCAATATTGATAAGCTAATTTATAACAAAGTTCCTAAAAATCATAATACGAATAAAAGCAGAATGAACGTTTTGCAATGAGTAATATGATTAGAATCCCAATAACCTTTATTCATTTAGTTTTACTTTGTTGATCGAAATATGGAAATCAAATGAAGAGATCATGAATGAATGCTTGTGCGGAACAAGCACAATTGGCTGAATAGCCATACTATCGTGAGTGTAGTATAGCTCACAACTAGTAAAAAAATGTTCGCATATCAGCCGATGATGATGGTTGGGTCTCCAAAATTGTTAATGTAGAAATCCTCTTAATGGAGGGTTTCTTTTTTTGTTTGTATTTTTATTTCAAAGAGGATCTAAAAACAGAGCACGGATGCCAAAGGAGAAGAAAATATAGGAATAGTTGGTAACTTCAAAATGGAAATGGAGCACTTTAAATCAATGGATCGTTCAAGTGCTGGACACTAGGTTTTGCATAACGTTTGAAAGCTCGTTCAGGATGGTAGCATGATATTCTCTACTATTAAAAGTGATATAGTAGAAGTAGAGAAAGATTCAAATAAATAGGGGGGTAAAAACTTATTATGAAACGCGGAATTGGATTGCTCCTCATTGCAACCATACTTTGGGCTGGAAATTACATTAGTGGGCGTTACTTAGGGGATGCACTGCCTCCCACACTCTTGAACACGGTTCGGTGGGCTATTTCAACTGTAATACTTGTAGGAATTTTAATAGGTAAAGGAAAGAAATTACCACTTTTTTCAAAATGGAAGGAATTATCTATTCTTGGATTCACTGGGGTTTTTGCTTTTTCGACGTTAACTTACCTGGCCTTAGGCAGTATTAGCGCCTCCCAGGCAGGGATGATCTCAGCAGGTATTCCGATTGCTATTCTTTTGTTCACTCCATATATTTTAAAAGAAAAGATACAGGCAAAAGAATGGCTGGGGGCTTTCATATCCATTGTAGGTGTGATTATTTTATTTCAAGGAAAGACGGATATTTCTTCTACCCAAGGTTCCTTGATCGGGAATTCTGCAGTCGTGTTATCTTGCTTAATGTGGGGGATTTATACCGTCCTTGGTAAACGATTTGGAAAAGATATGGATCCTCTAACTATGACTGCCGGTGCAGCTTTTTATGGAACCATTTTTAGTGCCATCAGTTGTATTGGTACGGTGGATGTGAGTTTGATTCATATGACACCAATTGCATGGATTTGTTTAGCTTATGTCAGTACCTTTGCTTCGGTGGTTGCTTTTTTAGCGTGGAATATAGGAGTGAAAATCATTGGAGCTAGTAAAGCGGCTCCCTATATTAATATGCTGCCAGTTTGGACAATCGTATTAGGAATTATGATTCTTAACGAAAAAATTTCTTGGATATCATGGATAGGTGGTATTATTACAATCGGCGGTGCTATATTAGCGAGTTTGAAACAGGATTCTTTCTCAAGAAATAAAATGATGGATAATAGAGAAAAAACGAGTTAATAGTTAGTATTATTTTAGTTTAGACGATCCATTTAAAAGAACCACCCCCTACAGTTCAACTATAGGGGGGTCTTTGATTATTTTAGATCCATAAAATCCGTCTCTATCTTATTTGTATCATGCCATTCATATCGATAACGGTTAACATTAATTCGATCATGTTCATCGATCTCAATCCCTTCACTTTTAAGAAGTGAAACTTGAACAAAATGGGATTCATCATCTTTAATGGCAATATCCCCTTTTGCATTAATGACTCTGTGCCATGGCAAATCATAGACATGGCTCATCGAGTGTAGAATTCGCACCACCTGTCTTGCTCCTCTTGGACTGCCAGCAGCACGAGCAATTTGACCGTATGTCATAATAGATCCTTCTGGAATGGACTTAATTATTTCAATTGATTTTTTCGTAAATGGATTCATGTCAGTCTTTTTCCTTAATGGGGTAAACAAGCTCCACAGATAAGTAAAATTAGAGATTTTCCTTTATTTTTTCAATGGTTTCTTGATATTCTTCTTCGGTTAAATAGGTTTTACCAGGGTTCATTTCGAACGTAGAGCCCCAATTTTCTTTTCCTTCATATTTAGGAACAAGATGCATATGTAAGTGATGCAATGTATCCCCATATGCACCATAATTTATTTTATTAGGTTGAAAGGCCTTTGTCGATTGCTTCTGCAACTTTTTTAACATCCTTCATGTACGCATTTAATTCGTGTTCATCCAATTGGAATAATTCTTTTACATGATCTTTATAGACAACATTACATCTGCCCCTATACGTTTGTTCTTTGAAAAGAAAAACGGTAGAAACACTTAATTTACCGATTTCAATCATCAGGTTATCTCGTCTTTCGTCTTCCATACAATACATGCAATCTTTGTTTAATTCCATATTATTCAATCCTCTCTTGTCTTAAAAAGTCTAATGAAGTAGATCTGTTCAATTCTTTCCGTGAACCTAATACATTATGTAGTAAAAATGGTTATATTTCAAATGTCTATCAAATTTCATGCAATAAAAGTTCCACAAAAATGGTGAATAAAACCTCTATTTTACAAAAAAAGAGGTTTTATAATAGTCTTTAATACCTAATAAAATTAATTTATCGTGACTTTTTAATTGTTTAAAATACTGGTCGATTTAAATCTGGTGAAGTTGTTCGTTTTAAAAAGTTCTAATAAAAAATGAATGGAGAGGCGATTCCATCAGATGTTTGATACCTTATGGAATCGCCTCTCTTTTTAGCCTTTGAGGAAAAGTAAAAAATTAAATCCAAGAGTCTCTTCTTCGATCGTTCTTTTCATCTCGATCAGATACATCTGCTACATCGTCTCGATCGAATCTTCTGCGTCTTTTGTTATCTTTGTCTTCAACAATAATCTCGTTTGCGCGGATAATCACTCTATCCACATTTAAAATGATCGTTCCTTCATTATCATCACGATCTCTTCTTTCATTAGACACTTTATATTCCTCCTTTCCTAATGTCCTTATATAAATATGCTGGAATAAAGATAAGGGGTGGACAAGAGACATGAGGAAATTGACTCATTTCAATAATCGGCTATGTTAAATAATGTTGTTTTTGATTTATCACTGCTGTAAATTCAAGAAATGGTTTGAGGCAAACTTGCTTTCTCTGAAAATATTTCTTGAACTTACAGCAACCTTACAGCTGCTGAGGGGATTGAAAGGTCTATTTCAATCGGACGAGTGTAAAAATAGGTTAACAACAATATCAACAAACAATACTAAAATATAGTGCAAGAAAGTACTGAAAAAATATGTCCGAATAGGCCATAGAAAAAACGCCACAAGGGGCGTCTAAAAAATATTTATTGGTCAGTATGGTCAGTTATATTGCTCATTTTCACATTTGGATCGATATTATTGGCTCCGTAATCTGGAACATTGCTCGCATGTTTTCTATGGTATTCTGATCCGGATCCTTGCGGGCTAATTATTGCATTTTTATTCGATTTTTGACTATTAGTTTTTTGGTTTGACAAAATTTTCACCTCCTAAACATATCTTAGGATACGTTTCATTTAGTAAATTATTCAATTGCTCTGAGTAGTCGACTTTTGACTATCCGTTTGAAACAAAAACGAGTTTAATCAAATTTTTCATTTTGATTCACGAATAATTCAACTGCTAAGTAAATTAAAATTCAATTTTATCATGTTTAAAGAAGGATCACTTTTTCTAAAATATTTTATTAAAAACCCACATTATTTTCGTGAAACTACATATACTGTACTATAACACAACAGAGGGAATAAATTCTGTTTTACAAAAAAAGGAGTGGTGAAAATGTTACAAAGTCCAGTAGATTTTTTTAGAAATGTTCCTAAAAAGGAATGTTGTGAATGTGGTCAAATCATCGAAGAGCAAGCAGAATCTTACTTAATGGAATGTGATTATTGTTTATCAAAGAGAGATGAATAAGGAAATCTATTCTTTAGAGCTATGTAATTTAGTTATAAAAAAGGTGCTAGGTCCATCCATATTCCGGATGGAAACTTAGCACCTTTATTAAATGATAAGGTAATCTAATTAGATAATAAGATTATCTTTCAGCTTTACTTTCTGATTTTTTAATGGCTACTATTTTATTTTTATCTGAGGGAGGGCTTTTTTCTTCGTTATCATCCTTGACCAGGTCATTCGTTGCTCTTTTAAATTCTTTTAACGTGTTTCCAAAAGCCCGTCCTATTGCCGGTAGTTTGGATGGCCCAAAAATAATTAAAGCGATGACCAAAATGATGATTAAGCCTGGGATCCCAATATTTTGTAACATAATACACCTTCTATTGTTTTTATTTATGTCTCATTTGTAGGAAATGACTTATTAAATGATCGGCATTCCATGACGCTCTAATGCAGCTGCTTCTAATAGAGACATACCTTGATCTTCAGCAAAGGCAGCAAGCTTGTCCGATACAATTGGACCCAAATTTGCTGGTGGTTGAGCAAAGTTCATTGCACGTCTGCGAGCAGAATTTCTACGGGCAAACGGTCCCCAAATCGCAAAAGTAATACCAAGGCTTTGTATATTCACGAAGAAAGTATTACCATCTGGTGAGAAAGTGGGCCCTGCAAACTCAGAATGTATGTTGTCGGCAAATGTATAGACGTTTCCTTCTGGAGTTAGGCCAATGATGCGATTGTTGCCGCCGCCGTCTTCAGCAATCCAAAGATCTCCCCAAGGAGTAATGTTAATATTATCTGGTGCTTCTAAATCATTTTTATCAGTAGATTCATAGAAAAGCTCTAATGTGTTTGTTGCTGGAGTGTAACGGTAAACACGACCAAGGCGTTTTGTACCTGCGCTTGTATCATCAAACCAGAATGTACCTTCAGAGAAATAAGCACCTTCTAAACGGCTAAATTCAATACAGCCTTTGGCTTTTGCATCTGTTGAGCAATTTCAGGCTTTACTTTTTTCCAAACAACACCAAACTTTTGTCCAGTTGCCATTTGAGCTGCTTTAGGTAATTCATCAATTGCGGCTGCTTCTAAGATACCGCCTTTTTGAAGAGAACCGAGTGTTTGGCTTCTGTCATGTGGAGTAAAGCGATAAAGGAAACTTGGGCTAGCATCTTCTGTTAAATACCAAATACCTGTTGAAGGGTCAACATGTCCAGCTTCGTGAGAGAAATATCCCATATCACGGATTGGTGTTTTAGACATCTCGTTTTCAGGATCAAGTGGATTTACTTCAAACACAAAGCCGTGTCCCATATTACGGTTTCTTCCATTGTTAACCAAGTACCCCATGTAGTAGCACCGCCCGCACAGTTACGGATAGTACCTGAGCTAGATACATAATGATCAATAAGCTCTCTATTTGGTCCTACGATTAAAGTTGTTGTTCCACCTGCAGCACCAGTGTTCCAAGGATTTTTCCCGTTAACAGGGTAATCTGAATTTGTACTATTTTCATGGTTTCGTACTAGAATCGTCGTATTTTTCTCACCTCTAAAGGCAGCCATTCCATCGTGCGCAGCTGGAACTTTATCGCCATTAGACATAAGGTCACCTTTTTTAGAAATCATTTTATAATGAAAGCCTTTTGGAAGATCTAAAATGCCGTTTGGATCCTTTACTAGTGGACCATAACCGCCAAATCCGCTTGTTGGATTACCAGTAGCCTCTGCTGCAAAACCTTTTGATGCATTTGTTAGAGAGAATAATCCAGTTGTTCCTAAAGTTAATGCGACAGTGCTCATTCCACCGACTTTTAAAAAATTACGTCTATCCATACCCTTATTGCTAAAATTCATTGAAACTTACCTCCATATACCTAATTTTTTCGTGGATTGTCTTTTCTCTGAAGTAAGCTCTATGTTTAAAGTTAACAGATGAATCTAAAAGGTTTATGAAAATACTGTAACTTCCTCATTTACAATGAAAAACCAATCAAAAGTATGATTTTTTAAGAAATAAATCGTGTTTTAAATGAAACGTAAGTAACGTGAAAAGGTTGGAAAATAACATTCTTACAAAAAAAGGAAAGAAAAACCTAGGATATTTGGCTTGGAAAAATGAACATAACAATCATATTTATTAAGGTTTTGTAAAAAATAAGTCGTTTTTTAAAAGAATATTACTGATACCAAGAGATAAGGTATTATAGAGAATTAATAGCTTTATAATTTTAAAAGGGTGTGTAAATCATGATGGTTGTTCAATATGCAATTATTTCGATCTTTTTCTTACTTGAGATAGCCATGCTCGTTTCGTTTATGTATTGGGGTTTTCATTTGGATACTAGCCTGCTTGTTAAAATTCTATTTGGAATAGGAACTCCCATACTAGTTGCTATCATTTGGGGAACATTTATTGCTCCTAAAGCATCCATCCCAGTTTCAGTTCCAATCAGAATACTTCTACAGATTATTTTATTTAGTTCGGCAGCAGTGGCATTATATTTTTCAGAAAAGGGTACTCTTGCTATCATTTTTGGAACAGTTGTACTGATTGAAATGATCTTAATGTATTTGCTAAATCTATAAAATAATGGTTATAAAATTATTGTCAAATAATGTCGTAAGTCTGAATTTTTTTATAATAAAAATGAAAGCATTTACATGTTATACTAACATTAACAAGTTATTAATATTAATAAATGAAATGAGTGGATGAATATGTTAGAAGAGTTAAAAAATCAGTTTGTACAAGTAAAAAAGCGTACACCAAAACATGTAAATGAATTACTCGATTATCTTCAAAAAAGTTATATTTATGGTGAACTATCAATCGTTGAATACAAAAATATTTTTTCCGAATTGGATAAACTTAATGCTGAAAAGCCAAATACTTTAGAGTTTGCTTCATTGTAATTTTTGTACATAATTTTGTCGAATTTATCATTTGGGTTTTAAGGTAATTTCATGTGAAATGCTCGTTTTATATTTTTATATTTTAAGAAGAAGAGAGATCAAAGTAGATCATCTCTTTTTTTATATGAAAATAATGATTTTGAAAAATGATGAAAGAGAGGGGGGATAATATTCAATTGAAAGATTCAAAATAAAAAACCGTGTAAAGGGACACCCCAACACGGTTTTTTGCGCTTCTTTATTGAATATGGAGATCATTTACTTCTATTTCGATTCCATATTAGATTCTTTGTCATGCTCAACGATTTTACCTTGATTTTCCTTATTCCATTGTTTCGGTTTATCTTCTTTTGATTTCATACTATTATTCGGCTTTTCATGGTCTTCTTTTTCAATAGGATCCTCAATTTTTATTTTTTCTGTCTCTCTAAAATTTCCATTGGAATTTTCTTCCTTTTTATTTTGGCCTGGAGGAATGGAAGGGGTACTTTCCTTAACTGTATTAACTTTCTCTTTTGGTTTAATTGGTTGGGTCTCAACTTGTTTCTTCTGTTGAATAGTTGGATTACCTTGCTCTAATATTTCTTTTGGTTGATTAGTTGAATTACCTTGCTGTGGTCGTTCTTTTTGTTGATTAGTTGAATTACCTTGCTGTGGTCGTTCTTTTTGATGAATAGCTGAATTACCTTGCTGTGATTGTTCTTTTTGATGAATCGCTGGATTACCTCGCTGTGATTGTTCTTTTTGTTGAATCGCTGGATTACCTTGCTGTGATTGTTCTTTTTGTTGAATCGCTGGATTACCTTGCTGTGGTCGTTCATTTTGTTGAATAGCTGAATTACCTTGCTGTGGTCGTTCACTTTGATGAATCGCTGGATTACTTCGTTGTGGTCGTTCATTTTGTTGTATCGGAATTTCTATTTCCTTTTTTTCTTCTTTTGTTTCTTTTTTCTTTTCTTTTTTATTTGTATTCTTGTTTATTTCTTTATATAAGCCCGTTGTTAAACCCTTCTCCATTGCTTCCTTTCGATCCTTTTGTGTGCCAATCACAACTGTTACCTCAAGATCTTCTTGTTGAACGATCTCTTTAACTTTATCCATTTCTTGTTCTATTTCTTTTTCTATGTGTTTGTTACGATCTTGCTTATCTGTATTTACGTAAACAGTAGAGAGGATTACTTCATGGTTCTCTTTCAGATAGCCTTGACTTTGGATTACATCCATAATTTCACTAGTCACATCTTGAATATCCTTCTTTTTCCAATCATGAAGTAGACTTACTATTTTCTCGCCGTCCTCATTATATGGAATCAATTCAATGACTTGACAGTTTTTATTAACACCTAATTCTAAACTCGGATTTATATCGATGGATAAGTAAGCATAAACTTGATTATTTTGTTTGAATGGAAGTAATCGAGATCATGAGAAGCATGAGTGCTAATGCGGCTGAAACCAACAAGTCTTGCCTTTATAGGGTTGAAAAAGTGAGAAGGATAATCGTTTACTTATTTTCCTTTGTTCAATTGGGAAAAAATCGATTTCTTGTCCAATTTGATAATTTTCTTTTAAATTACGAGCACGTAGAAACTCACCTTCTGGGGTTAAAACAGTTAAAAAACGTTTATCTACTTCCATAATAATTCCTTTTTTCACGTTTCCAACACCCCTTTTAAATAATCTTTGAAATAAACATAATCCCCAATTAAAATAAGAGAAATCGCCATAATGTACTTTCGGTTTCTCTCTATGGTCTTCCTGCTGACAGGAAACATAGCTTTCAAGCTGTTTAATCGGAAGCCTTTTTTTTTCTAATAAAATATTTTTAAGTTCCTCATTTTCAGTCAGTATTTTTGCTACCAGTATCGCATTTTTTCTTGCATCCTCATGCTTTGGAGAGTTCTCAAGTAAATCCTTAAATGAAAGGTCAAATTGCTGAATACTTCCGTAAATTGAAGGATTTCTTCTTTTCTTAATTCCTCTTCTGTTTTCCTGCTTGAAATTTTCAAAGGAAACTCATGTCAATTGATGTATCTTCATTTTCATCCTCATCAGTCTGTATTACTATATCTAGGCTTAAAGTTTCATATTTCGTGATTGACTTCGGATATAATCAATGACTCTACGTTTAATAAGAACTTCAGAAAAACTAATTAAAGAAGCCCTTTTTCTGAATTGTATTTTTGAATGGCTTCATTAAATGCAATAAGACCAATGCTAAATTCATCGTCAGATTCATATATGTATCTTTTACAAACAGAAGATACTGTTTTCGCAATAAATGGTTTATATGAATCAATCAATTCATTATGTAATGTCAAATCACCTTGTTGTATTAAGTGAACCTTTTCCTCCAGCGTCTCTTTTTTGTCTTTTTCGCCATGAACAATAAACTTAGCAATAGCCTCACCTCGATTCAGAAAACATTATATCATATGAAGTAAGAACTCGTTTTATTGATTATTATTTATTTTTTAGTGAAATGGC
>CAVXVN010000019.1:0-103080 GCA_963765265.1 uncultured Bacillaceae bacterium | reverse complement strand
TGAAAAATGGATATAGACATTGAGGTGGAAAAATGACAATTATTTCGTCTTGGCTATGTAGCTATGAGTATGGAACTGAAAAATGCATTCCCTATTGAAAACCATGACGTTTACTCAATTTGAGAAAATAAAATCTGCGAAGCTGCCATTCGTAGATCAATAACTGATCTCACTAATGAATTTACAAAATACACTGAGACGACGAAAACATAATGCGGCTTCTGATATTCAAATTCATCCATTGACCTCTCGACTGATTCCATTAGCAAATCATGAGGTAGTTTCTCATTTGAATTATATGGAGCCTTTAGATGAGATGCTTCGTGAAGTGGGGGATTTTGCTAAAAAAAATGACATAAGGATTGACTTTCATCCGGATCACTTTGTTCTTATTAATTCCTTACAAAAACACATTTTAAAATTCTATCAAAACGCTACAAATGCATTATTTATTATTAAAGGGGATGGGCATTGATTCTACACATCGCTGTGTCATGCATGTGGGGGGGAATTATAAGGAGACGGAAGTTAACTCCAACGAATGATTTGTTGACAACTGGATGGTAATTCCACGAGCCATTGAAAAATGATCATGCTAGAAAATGATGACACTTCTTTTACCTTAGAGGATACTCTTTATTTATGTGAAAAAATAGGGATACCGCTGGTTTTTGATTATCATCATCACCTTGCACATCATCGTCATGTCAATTGGGAAGACCATTGGGATCGTGTTGTGCAACAGTGTGATTTATTGATTCTCCTCTTCCCGTTACAAGAAGTGCACATATCCAGTCGAAGCCAGAAAGAGTTTCGACATCATTCTGATTTTGTAGACGTCGATATGTTTTTCAAATTCTTAAAAGAGGTCAAGGGGAGTGAACAGTTTAAATCAATTGCATGATTGAGGCAAAGAGAAAAGATGAAGCGCTTTTCAAATTAATGGAAGACATCCAAAAAGGGATATGTTGAAACGATTGATGCTTCCTCTTTTTGTTTAAAATGAATAGGAAAAAACTCGCATAAAATGATCATCATTTTATGCGAGTTTTTTCGATGAAAATGCGAAAACAAACTCTGTTTCGTTCCTCTACATCAGGAGTTTATATGGAAATGAGTTGTTCTTTCTGATCAAAGAATGGATAATCGTTGAAAGAAATAGTCCAATTGTTAGTAAACAACCAAAAACAAAAAGGTAGAGATGTATTTCCTGTTTGCAAGATAAGAAGGCGGAAGCAGCCCATACTTGCTCCAATGAACAAAATGAAGGTGTAAACAGAAGTAGCTATTCCTTTTTCATTTCCCCCATAATTGTCCAACAAGTGCATCGAAGGCACAACAATAGCGATGCCACAAACAAAGAGGATGCTCATCAAAATGATGATCCATAAATGATTATGGAATCCCATAAGAGGAGGCCAATACTGCACAGAGAAGTCCAGTAGTTAATACCTTGTTCATTCCAAACTTTTGAACAAATCTTCCGGTTAATGGAGATAAAACCATGCCAAAAATCCCCACTGCTCGGACATAGAAGATTTCTTGATCGTTAAAATGAAAAGTAGCATTCGAATAATGACCTAAAAGCAGTGTACATACCTACAAATGAAAGCATACCATTACACCGATACTGTTACATAAAATAAGTGTATTTTGCTTGAAAGGTAGAATAAATTTCTTTACGACCGCAAAAATATCTTTATTTTCTTGTTTAATGCGATCAGTTGGTAAAATGATGAACAAAGGAGTATAGTTGTGATGAGATAGATGATGCTAAAAAAATAAAAAACCATATTCCAGTTAAAGGTGGATTCGATTAAAGTGCTTATGAGTTGGCCTACAATTCCAGCAATTAAAAATCCAGAGCTATAATTCCAATTGTTGTGACTTTCTTTTTCGTCTGGAACATGAGTCTGATATAGGTGAGGGCTACAGGTGAAAAGGTTGCCGCAGTAGCTCCTTGAATCCCCCTAAGAATAAGAAGTTGATTGAAACTGTTCGTTAATCCAACAAGAAATGTCACAATGGATAAACAGAATAAACCAATAACCATTACTTTCTTTTTTCCGTAGCGATCCGAAATGGCACCAAAAAATAAACAGCCCACTGCGAATGAAAATGAAAATGTACTACCTGCCCATGCAGCTTGACTAGCTGAAAGGTCATATGTGGAAGCGAAGACTGATAATAGTGGGATTGTCACATATAAAGAACATAAAACAACTAAACCAGTCCAAAATAAAATAAAGGTACTACGATTAATATTTCTTAAAACAGGGAGTTCCATACTTTCTATACTTTTTGCATTTTGCATATTTGACTTTTCCTTTCAAAAATAAAATATCTGATATCTATTATTATGATTCAATTTCGATACTTTGTAAAATTCAATCATCTAAAATGGAATATTTTAAGTGGTATTCAAAAAAAACAAAGTTTCGGATGGTCAAGAATTTGATTAAAATCCAATCGAATAATAAGAGGCAAAATACTGTGCAAATCTGCATATAGTAATAGAATGAAAAGAAATAAATAAATCCAATTGGAAAGGTTGGTATTTATGTCTAAAAATATTCGTTCGATTCCGCGTCCACTTGTTAAAACGAATCAATGGGTGATTGTCGTAAGCGTCGTACTAACTTGGATTACAGGCAGCCCGTGGTTTTTATTGATTCCATTTATTGCAGGACTATCCGGAGTAGCATTTGGTTATAATCCTATTATGCAATTCGCAAAACAATTTCTAAAGAAGCCTAAGGAGAGCTATATTCCTGAGGATTGGGAACAACAGCAGTTTAATCAAAAAATTGCCGTTTTCTGCTTGGGAGCTGGATTTCTAAGTTTTCTGTTTGGGTGGAATACTGTGGGTTACGTCTTTACCATAATCGTTGCCATAGCTGCATTCGTAGCGATCTTAGGTTTTTGTATTGGTTGTTTTATCCTATTTCAATGGAAGCAATATCAATATAGAAGAGCAAACTTAACAAAATAGATTTAATGTATTTAATAGAAATGGAGTTATGTGTAATTGAAAAGGCCAGGTATTCTTTATAGAACACCTGGCTTTACTATTAGAGATATTTAAAATAAAGCAAAAAATAATTAAAGATATTAGTCAACTAAATTCGCATATGATTCTGAAATTTCTTTGTATGTTCCTGAAGTAGTGATGAAACCAGGATTGTCATCAAAACAATCTTCATGTGTGACCCTACTCATAATGTCTAAAACTACTGGATCCTCATCTTTAAAATCAACTTTACATTTAACGCAAAAAATTTCCATAACTAATTCCCCTCTCCCATATAAAATAATCTTCTAGAATTCTCCCATTTAGAATTCTCCTTTATATTAACATGTAAGCGCTTATATTTTGTGATCAATTTGTGAACATTTTGTGAATTTTTACAATCTTGTGTTTACGATTGTCGAATTGGGAATAGGGATCCTGTTTTCCCTTCATTGTAAGTAAGTTAAATAAAAATGGATGAACAAAATCATTTGATGTAAACTTATGAACCTTGCATTCATTTAATAGAATAATAATATTAACGGAATATTTTAAATTAAAGCGTTTACATTTTATGAAAAATGATGTATATTATAAGTGTAGTAAAGATAAATAAAGATAAAAGAAACATTAACAGTTTTGGAGACTCAACCAGATAGTGTTCGTTCCGTTGTAAATTTGAGAACGAAAAGCTACACCTTTCAAAGTGTTTTGCAAAGAGTATTCTAATTATTTCGGTTAATAAGGATAGGGAAAGCAATTCAGAGAATGGAAGGGAGTAAAAAAAGAATATAAGGAAGGGGGCTCTGACGGAATCATGTGATAGAGTGAGTTTATCTATTTGAAGAAAGTCATTAATGGATGCAGATGAATGGTAAATTGATTTGTAAAATCATTTTGACAAACGGCCAATATTGATAAGCTAATTTATAACAAAGTTCCTAAAAATCATAATACGAATAAAAGCAGAATGGACGTTTTGCAATGAGTAATATGATTAGAATCCCAATAACCTTTATTCATTTAGTTTTACTTTGTTGATCGAAATATGGAAATCAAATGAAGAGATCATGAATTAATACTTGTGCGGAACAAGCACAATTGGCTGAATAGCCATACTATCGTGAGTGTAGTATAGCTCACAACTAGTAAAAAAATGTTCGCATATCAGCCGATGATGATGGTTGGGTCTCCAAAATTGTTAATGTAGAAACCCTCTTAATGGAGGGTCTTTTTTTTGTCTTTTTTTAAAGTGGTATAGTAGAAGTAGAGAAAGATTCAAATAAATAGGGGGGTAAAAACTTATTATGAAACGCGGAATTGGATTGCTCCTCATTGCAACCATACTTTGGGCTGGAAATTACATTAGTGGGCGTTACTTAGGGGATGCACTGCCTCCAACACTCTTGAACACGGTTCGGTGGGCTATTTCAACTGTAATACTTGTAGGAATTTTAATAGGTAAAGGAAAGAAATTACCATTTTTTTCAAAGTGGAAGGAATTATCTATTCTTGGATTTACTGGGGTTTTTGCTTTTTCGACGTTAACTTACCTGGCCTTAGGCAGTATTAGCGCCTCCCAGGCAGGGATGATCTCAGCAGGTATTCCGATTGCTATTCTTTTGTTCACTCCATATATTTTAAAAGAAAAGATACAGGCAAAAGAATGGCTGGGGGCTTTCATATCCATTGTAGGTGTGATTATTTTATTTCAAGGAAAGACGGATATTTCTTCTACCCAAGGTTCCTTGATCGGGAATTCTGCAGTCGTGTTATCTTGCTTAATGTGGGGGATTTATACCGTCCTTGGTAAACGATTTGGAAAAGATATGGATCCTCTAACTATGACTGCCGGTGCAGCTTTTTATGGAACAATTTTTAGTGCCATCAGTTGTATTGGTACGGTGGATGTGAGTTTGATTCATATGACACCAATTGCATGGATTTGTTTAGCTTATGTCAGTACCTTTGCTTCGGTTGTTGCTTTTTTAGCGTGGAATATAGGAGTGAAAATCATTGGAGCTAGTAAAGCGGCACCCTATATTAATATGCTGCCAGTTTGGACAATCGTATTAGGAATTATGATTCTTAACGAACAAATTTCTTGGATATCATGGATAGGCGGTATTATTACAATCGGCGGTGCTATATTAGCGAGTTTGAAACAGAATTCTTTCTCAAGAAATAAAATGATGGATAATAGAGAAAAAACGAGTTAATAGTTAGTATTATTTTAGTTTAGACGATCCATTTAAAAGAACCACCCCCTACAGTTGAACTATAGGGGGGTGCTTTGATTATTTTAGATCCATGAAATCCGTCTCTATCTTATTTGTATCATGCCATTCATATCGATAACGGTTAACATTAATTCGATCATGTTCATCGATCTCAATCCCTTCACTTTTAAGAAGTGAAACTTGAACAAAATGGGATTCATCGTCTTTAATGGCAATATCCCCTTTTGCATTAATGACCCTGTGCCATGGCAAATCATAGGTATGGCTCATCGAGTGTAGAATTCGCACCACCTGCCTTGCTCCTCTTGGACTGCCAGCAGCACGAGCAATTTGACCGTATGTCATAATAGATCCTTCTGGAATGGACTTAATTATTTCAATTGATTTTTTCGTAAATGGATTCATGTCAGTCTTTTTCCTTAATGGGGTAAACAAGCTCCACGGATAAGTAAAATTAGAGATTTTCCTTTATTTTTTCAATGGTTTCTTGATATTCTTCTTCGGTTAAATAGGTTTTACCAGGGTTCATTTCGAACGTAGAGCCCCAATTTTCTTTTCCTTCATATTTAGGAACAAGATGCATATGTAAGTGATGCAATGTATCCCCATATGCACCATAGTTAATTTTATTCGGTTGAAAAGCTTTGTCTACAGCTTCTGCTACTTTCTTTACATCCTTCATGTACGCCACTAATTCTTGATCATCCAGTTGAAATAGTTCTTTTACATGACCATTATAGACAACATTACATCTGCCCCTATACGTTTGTTCTTTGAAAAGAAAAACGGTAGAAACACTTAATTTACCGATTTCAATCATCAGGTTATCTCGTCTTTCGTCTTCCATACAATACATGCAATCTTTGTTTAATTCCATATTAATCAATCCTCTCTTGTCTTAAAAAGTCTAATGAAGTAGATCTGTTCAATTCCTTCCGTCAACCTAATACATTATGTAGTAAAAATGGTTATATTTCAAATGTCTATCCAATTTCATGCAATAAAAGTTCCACAAAAATGGTGAATAAAACCTCTATTTTACAAAAAAAAGAGGTTTTATAATAGTCTTTAATACCTAATAAAATTAATTTATGTGAAAATTGGTGCAGTTGTTCGTTTTAAAAAGTTCTAATAAAAAATGAATGAAGAGGCGATTCCATCAGATGTTTGATACCTTATGGAATCGCCCCTCTTTTTAGCCTTTGAGGAAAAGTAAAAAATTAAATCCAAGAGTCTCTTCTTCGATCTTTTTTGTCATCTCGATCAGAAACATCTGCTACATCGTCTCGATCAAATCTTCGGCGTCTCTTGTTATCATTGTCTTCAACAATAATCTCGTTTGCGCGGATAATCACTCTATCCACATTTATAATGATCGTTCCTTCACGATCATCACGATCTCTTCTTTCATTAGACATTTTTATTCCTCCTTTCCTAATGTCCTTATATAAATATGCTGGAATAAAGATAAGGAGTGGACAATAGACATAAGGAAATGGACTCATTTCAATAATCGGCTATGTTAAATAATGTTGTTTTTGATTTATCACTGCTGTAAATTCAAGAAATGGTTTGAGGCAAACTTGCTTTCTCCGAAAATATTTATTGAACTTACAGCAACACTTCAGCTGCTGAAGGGGGATTGAAAGGTCTATTTCAATCGGACGAGTGTAAAAATAGGTTAACAACAATATCAACAAACAATACTAAAATATAGTGCAAGAAAGTACTGAAAAAATATGTCCGAATGACCAAAAGTTCAAATAAGGTCGTAATTTAGGGCAAAGAAAAAACGCCACAAGGGGCGTCTAACAAATATTTATTGGTCAGTATGGTCAGTTATATTGCTCATTTTCACATTTGGATCGATATTATTGGCTCCGTAATCTGGAACATTGCTCGCATGTTTTCTATGGTATTCTGATCCGGATCCTTGCGGGCTAATTATTGCATTTTTATTTGATTTTTGACTATTAGTTTTTTGGTTTGACAAAATTTTCACCTCCTAAACATATCTTAGGATACGTTTCATTTAGTAAATTATTCAATTGCTCTGAGTAGTCGACTTTTGACTATCCGTTTGAAACAAAAACGAGTTTAATCAAATTTTTCATTTTGATTCACGAATAATTCAACTGCTAAGTAAATTAAAATTCAATTTTATCATGTTTAAAAAAGGATCACTTTTTCTAAAATATTTTATTAAAAACCCACATTATTTTCGTGAAACTACATATACTGTACTATAACACAACAGAGGGAATAAATTCTGTTTTACAAAAAAAGGAGTGGTGAAAATGTTACAAAGTCCAGTAGAATTTTTTAGAAATGTTCCTAAAAAGGAATGTTGTGAATGTGGTCAAATCATCGAAGAGCAAGCAGAATCTTACTTAATGGAATGTGATTATTGTTTATCAAAGAGAGATGAATAAGGAAATCTATTCTTTAGAGCTATGTAATTTAGTTATAAAAAAGGTGCTAGGTCCATCCATATTCCGGATGGAAACTTAGCACCTTTTTTAAATGATAAGGTAATCTAATTAGATAATAAGATTATCTTTCAGCTTTACTTTCTGATTTCTTAATGGCTACTATTTTATTTTTATCTGAGGGAGGGCTTTTTTCTTCGTTGTCATCATTGACCAGGTCATTCGTTGCTCTTTTAAATTCTTTTAACGTGTTTCCAAAAGCCCGTCCTATAGCCGGTAGTTTGGATGGTCCAAAAATAATTAAAGCGATGACCAAAATGATGATTAAGCCTGGGATCCCAATATTTTGTAACATAATACACCTTCTATTGTTTTTATTTATGTCTCATTTGTAGGAAATACCTTATTAAATGATCGGCATACCATGACGCTCTAATGCAGCTGCTTCTAATAGAGACATACCTTGATCTTCAGCAAAGGCAGCAAGCTTGTCCGATACAATTGGACCCAAATTTGCTGGTGGTTGAGCAAAGTTCATCGCGCGTCTGCGAGTAGAATTTCTGCGGGCAAACGGTCCCCAAATCGCAAAAGTAATACCTGGCGTTTGCATATTCACGAAGAAAGTATTCCCATCTGGTGAGAAAGTGGGCCCGCAAACTCAGAACTGTTATTGTTTGTCGGCAAATATATAAACGTTTCCTTCTGGAGTTAGACCGATGATGCGATTATTGCCGCCGCCGTCTTCAGCAATCCAAAGATCTCCCCAAGGAGTAATGTTAATATTATCAGGTGCTTCTAAATCATTTTTATCAGTAGATTCATAGAAAAGTTCTAATGTGTTCGTAGCTGGAGTGTAACGGTAAACACGACCAAGGCGTTTTGTCACCTGCACTTGTATCATCAAACCAGAAAGTACCTTCAGAGAAATAAGCACCTTCTAAACGACTAAATTCAATACAACCCTTTGCTTTTGCATCTGCTTGTGCAATTTCAGGTTTTACTTGTTTCCAAACAACACCAAACTTTTGTCCAGTGCCATTTGAGCTAGCCCTAGGTAATTCATCAATTGCCGCTGCTTCTAAGATACCGCCTTTTTGAAGAGAACCTAATGTTTGGCTTCTGTCATATGGAGTAAAGCGATAAAGGAAACTTGGGCTAGCATCTTCTGTTAAATACCAAATACCTGTTGAAGGGTCAACATGTCCAGCTTCATGAGAGAAGTATCCCATATCACGGATTGGTGTTCTAGACATTTCATTTTCAGGATCAAGTGGATTTACTTCAAATACAAAGCCATGTCCCATATTACGAGTTTCTTCCATTGTTAACCAAGTACCCCATGTAGTAGAACCGCCAGCACAGTTACGGATAGTACCTGAGCTAGATACATATTGATCAATAAGCTTCTCTATTTGGTCCAACGATTAAAGTTGTTGTTCCACCTGCAGCACCAGTGCTCCAAGGATTTTTACCGTTTACAGGGTAAATCTGAGTTTGTACTATTTTCGTGGTTTCGTACAAGAATGGTCGTATTTTTCTCTCCTCTAAAAGCAGCCATTCCATCATGCATAGCTGGAACTTTATCGCCATTAGGCATAAGATCTCCTGCTTTTAGAAAGCATTTTGTAATGGAAGCCTTTTGGAAGATCTAAGAATGCCGTTTGGATCCTTTACTAGTGGACCATAACCGCCAAATCCGCTTGTTGGATTACCAGTAGCCTCTGCTGCAAAACCTTTTGATGCATTGGTTAGTGAGAATAATCCAGTTGTTCCTAAAGTTAATGCGACAGTACTCATTCCACCGACTTTTAAAAAATTACGTCTATCCATACCCTTATTGCTAAAATTCATTAAACTTACCTCCATATACCTAATTTTTTCGCGGATTGTCTTTTCTCTGAAGTAAGCTCTATGTTTAAAGTTAACAGATGAATCTAAAAGGTTTATGAAAATACTGTAACTTCCTCATTTACAATGAAAAATCAATCAAAAGTATGATTTTTTAAGAAAAAAATCGTGTTTTAAATGAAACGTAAGTAACGTGAAAAGGTTGGAAAATAACATTCTTACAAAAAAAGGAAAGAAAACCTAGGATATTTGGCTTGGAAAAATGAACATAACAATCATGTTTATTAAGGTTTTGTAAAAAATAAGTCGTTTTTTAAAAGAATATTACTGATACCAAGAGATAAGGTATTATAGAGATTAATAGCTTTATAATTTTAAAAGGGTGTGTAAATCATGATGGTTGTTCAATATGCAATTATTTCGATCTTTTTCTTACTTGAGATAGCCATGCTCGTTTCGTTTATGTATTGGGGTTTTCATTTGGATACTAGCCTGCTTGTTAAAATTCTATTTGGAATAGGAACTCCCATACTAGTTGCTATCATTTGGGGAACATTTATTGCTCCTAAAGCATCCATCCCAGTTTCAGTTCCAATCAGAATACTTCTACAGATTATTTTATTTAGTTCGGCAGCAGTGGCATTATATTTTTCGGAAAAGGGTACTCTAGCGATCATTTTTGGAACAGTTGTACTGATTGAAATGATCTTAATGTATTTGCTAAATCTATAAAATAATGGTTATAAAATTATTGTCAAATAATGTCGTAAGTCTGAATTTTTTTATAATAAAAATGAAAGCATTTACATGTTATACTAACGTTAACAAGTTATTAATATTAATAAATGAAATGAGTGGATGAATATGTTAGAAGAGTTAAAAAATCAGTTTGTACAAGTAAAAAAGCGTACACCAAAACATGTAAATGAATTACTCGATTATCTTCAAAAAAGTTATATTTATGGTGAACTATCAATCGTTGAATACAAAAATATTTTTTCCGAATTGGATAAACTTAATGCTGAAAAGCCAAATACTTTAGAGTTTGCTTCATTGTAATTTTTGTACATAATTTTGTCGAATTTATCATTTGGGTTTTAAGGTAATTTCATGTGAAATGCTCGTTTTATATTTTTATATTTTAAGAAGAAGAGAGATCAAAGTAGATCATCTCTTTTTTATATGAAAATAATGATTTTGAAAAATGATGAAAGAGAGGGGGGATAATATTCAATTGAAAGATTCAAAATAAACAACCGTGTAAAGGGACACCCCAACACGGTTGTTTGCGCTTCTTTATTGAATATAGAGATCATTTACTTCTATTTCGATTCCATATTAGATTCTTTGTCATGCTCAACGATTTTACCTTGATTTTCCTTATTCCATTGTTTCGGTTTATCTTCTTTTGATTTCATACTATTATTCGGCTTTTCATGGTCTTCTTTTTCAATAGGATCCTCAATTTTTATTTTTTCTGTCTCTCTAAAATTCCCATTGGGATTGTCTTCCTTTTTATTTTGGCCTGGAGGAATGGAAGGGGTACTTTCCTTAACCGTATTAACTTTCTCTTTTGGTTTAATTGGTTGAGTCTCAACTTGTTTATTCTGTTGAATAGTTGGATTACCTTGCTCTAATATTTCTTTTGGTTGATTAGTTGAATTACCTTGCTGCGGTCGTTCTTTTGGTTGAATAGTTGAATTACCTTGCTGCGGTCGTTCTTTTTGTTGAATAGTTGAATTACCTTGCTGCGGTCGTTCTTTTTGATGAATAGTTGAATTACCTTGCTGCGGTCGTTCTTTTTGATGAATAGTTGAATTACCTTGCTGCGGTCGTTCTTTTTGATGAATAGTTGAATTACCTTGCTGTGGTCGTTCTTTTTGATGAATAGCTGAATTACCTCGTTGTGGTCGTTCATTTTGTTGTATCGGAATTTCTATTTCCTTTTTTTCTTCTTTTGTTTCTTGTTTCTTTTCTTTTTTATTTGTATTCTTGTTTATTTCTTTATATAAGCCCGTTGTTAAACCCTTCTCCATTGCTTCCTTTCGATCCTTTTGTGTGCCAATCACAACTGTTACCTCAAGATCTTCTTGTTGAACGATCTCTTTAACTTTATCCAATTCTTGTTCTATTTCTTTTTCTATGTGTTTGTTATGATCTTGCTTATCTGTATTTACGTAAACCGTAGAGAGGATTACTTCATGGTTCTCTTTCAGATAGCCTTGACTTTGGATTACATCCATAATTTCACTAGTCACATCTTCAATATCCTTCTTTTCCCAATCATGTAGTAGACTTACTATTTTCTCGCCGTCCTCATTATACGGAATCAATTCAATGACTTGGCAATTTTTATTAACACCTAATTCTAAACTTGGGTTTATGTCGATGGATAAGTAAGCATAAACATGATTATTTTGTTTGAATGGAAGAATCGAGATCATGAGAAGCATGAGTGCTAATGCGGTTGAAACCACAAGCTTGCCTTTATAGGGTTGAAAAAGTGAAAAGGATAATCGTTTACTTATTTTCCTTTGTTCAATTGGAAAAAAATCGATTTCTTGTCCAATTTGATAATTTTCTTTTAAATTACGAGCACGTAAAAACTCACCTTGTGGGGTTAAAATCGTTAAAAAACGTTTATGTACTTCCATAATGATTCCTTTTTTCACGTTTCCAACACCCCTTTTAAATAATCTTTTAAATAAACATAATCACCAATTAAAATAAGTGAGATGGCAATAATATACTTTCTATTTCTTTCGAGTGTCTTTCGACTGAGAGGTACATAGCTTTCAAGCTGCTTCATGGGAAGCCTTTTATTTTTTATTAAACTATTTTTAAGTGATTCATTTTCTGTTAGGATTTTTGCCACCATGATCGCATTTTTTCGAGCATCTGCATGTTTAGGTGAATAATGAATTAAATCCTTCAATGAAAGGTCATATTGATGGATTTTTTCACTGAATTGAAGGATTTCTTCTTTTCTTAATTCTTCATCTTTTTTCTGCTTGAAGTCATCAATTGAAAGCTCCATATCAATATAATGATGCTCGTAATTGTCTTGACCATCTTGTGTTATCGTATCCATGCTTAATGTTTTATATTTAGTAGATTGCATACGAATGTAATCAATGACTCTACGTTTAATGAGAACTTCTGAAAAACTGATTAATGAGTTCCCCTTTTCAGGAGTGAATTTTTGAATGGCTTCATTAAAGGCGATAAGACCAATGCTAAATTCATCGTCCGATTCATGTATGTATCTTTTACAAACAGAAGAAACTGTTTTTGCAACAAATGGCTTATATGAATGGATAAGTTCATTTTGTAGAGTGGTATCTCCTTGTTGAATTAATAGAACTTTAGATTCAAGTGAACTTTTTTGTTTTTTTGCCATAAATAATAAACAGAGCATGAGCCTCACCTCCAGACTGAAATTATATCATATGAAGTAAGAACTCGTTTTATTGATTTTTATTTATTTTGGTTGATTCGGAATTTCATTATGATCACCCAAAGTTATTTAAGCGGCCACTTAGTTAATACATCTATTCGAATAGAATCGAGGGTTTTTAGGGGGTTGAATAAATAATATTTTAATATAGTTAAATTGTCCTATTAAATATTTGATTTATTTGAATTTACATAGATCGTAAACTAAATGCTATTTCTGAATTTCAAAGACTTGAGGAGGGTACATTAGGCTTATTTAGTAGGAAAATAGAATTATTTTTATAAAAACACCCTAAAAAATTACTTATTTAATAGTATTGTATAAAAAGTACATGATCGAGGAGGCTAAGAATGAAAATGAATCATTTTGATAAAGAATGGCTTCAAATTGTTAAAGAGGTAAAGGCATCTGATGTTACTCAAGAGGAATTTAAAGCGTTCATAGAATCTAAGAAAAGAGAGAAAGAGAAAAAGAAAGAATAGCTCCTCTAAAGGATAGATAGGAAGTAAGGGGAGGTAATGAATACCTCCAAATGAATACGAATCATCATAAGAGAATGGTTATATAAGAATAAGCATTATATTATATACGAGATAGAGCTTCAGCAAACCTTGAGATGGCTTCTTTTATCGATTCTCGTGGTAAGTGGGCATAAGTGAGTCGAACATAACCATTAGGTGAACCGTACACACTTCCAGGCATAAATAAAATTTTGTTTTTTATCCCTTCTTCAACTAGTTTATGGTCATCGACATCCTGATTTAGTTTACACCAGATGTGTAGACCACCAGTCGGAATGGAAAATTCAACTTTTTCGCCAAGATATTCTTTTAATGCAGAAATCATTTCATTTCTCCGTTCATATAGCTCTTGCCGCAAGAAATGAAGATGTTTTGGATATTCAGGTGATTGTAAGAATTGATTCGCAATTAATTGCGGAAAAATACTGATGCCAAAATCAATTTGTTGTCTCGCATCCGCTAAACGGTTTATGACAGATTGTGGGCCAATAATCCAGCCAACCCGCAAGCTAGATGCAACCACTTTGGAAAGCGATCCGATATACAGGACGTTGCCGCTCTGATCAAAGGATTTAATCGGATCGTGTTTCTTATCTTCAAAAGAAAGCAAACTAACTGGGTCATCTTCCACAATGGGGATCCCTAACTGTGAAGAAATCTCCAATAATTTATTTCGACGAGTATCCGAGAGAACAGTTCCTGTTGGACTTTGAAATGTTGGGTTTAAAAAAATCATCCGAATTTGATGCTTCTGATGAAGTGCCATAATGTCTTCTGGATTTATTCCGTTAGCGTCAACTGGTAAAGCAAATATTCTTAGTCCAGCAGATTGAAACAATGGCAGAGAATAGCTGTAGGAAGGAGCTTCAATCGCGACAGCATCTCCAGGATTTAGCAGGCATTGAGTAATGAGATATAAAGCTTGTTGTGCCCCAGATGTAATGAGAACAGAAGAACTAGTAGTCTGAATATGATGGTACTCCTTTACATAGTTTGCTAAAGTCTTACGAAAGGTCAAATGTCCTTGTGGATGCTCATAACCTAAATTGTGAGGAAAGGTTTGTTCAGCAAAAGAAGCTTGTAAAAAACGAGCAGGGAATAGGTCAGCCGATAATTCACCACTTGATAAATTGAATCCATCTTTCATCTGTTTCGCTTCCTCACGAATGCGTCTTATTAAAGGGTAAGTAGGTAAAAATGAACCACTTTCTATGTATTTTCTCCAATTTGTTACTCCTTTTGGAAGAATCCCCCATTTATGTGTGCTGACTCGGGTCCCGCTTCCTTTTTTTCTTTCCACCAATCCAGACGCTTGAAGTTCATCGTAGACATGAACGATGGTCATCCGATTGACTTTTAATTGTTCGGCTAATTTACGTTCTGAAGGCAGTAAGCTTCCAGAAGGTAATTCTCCATAGGCAATTTTTTCTTCAATAATTTCAAAAATTTGCTGATAGAGAGGTTTATCAGCCTCACGATCGACTTCCCATTCCATTATTGATTCACCTCGCTGTTGATGATTAATATCGATTTGATAATTGGATTAGTTTAGATCCATCCAATTGGATGAGTACAAAGGGAATTTTTTGATTTATCATACTAATTATAGAATATCACTAAACGATTTTAATCGAAAGGAGGAGAATGAGGTAGTATCACAAACCAAATGTTTGATTTTTCTGAAAATTATCCATATTATTAACACATAAGACTTTTTGAAAGTAGGAATAGAATTAGGAGGTAGCTATGAAAGAGAATCATTTTCGTACAAGTTTTAAAGACTTACGACAGAATTTAAATGTTAATACAGTTAGTGCTGGTTTAGTTGCAGCCATATTTGGATGTACAGGTCCTGCGTTAATTATTATTGGAGGAGCTACAAGTGGTGGGTTAACCTATGCTGAAACGATAAGCTGGATATTTGCTGTTTATTTTTTTAGTGGATTACTAGGGATCTTTTTATCTTTAAAATATCGTCAGCCCATTTCCGGTGCCCATTCCATCGCTGGTGCAGTATTAGTTGCGGGTTCTTTGACTCATTTTTCATTAAATGAAGCGATAGGTGCTTATCTCGTAGCCCATATTCTTGTCATTATTCTTGGTGCATCAGGCTTAATTGATAAAGTGATGAAATGGATCCCAGTTCCAATTGTCATGGGGATGATTGTTGGAGTAATGATCCGTTTTACGACTGAAATGATTACATCTGTGACAGTTGCACCGATACTCGCAGGCTCTGCTATTTTAGTATTTTTACTTTCATCACGATTTTTGAAAAAGGTACCACCTGTTTTAACTGCATTAGTTGTAGCGGTTGTGTTGGCAGTCTTGATGGGTGAATTTAAATTTCAGAATGTTCAGGATTCATTTGTGCTTCCACAATTAATGATGCCTGCATTTAGTCTGGATGCCATTGTGTCGATTGGAATTCCACTTGCTTTACTAATCATTTGTACGGAAAATGCTCAAGCAACAGGTGTTTTAATGGCACAAGGTTACAAGCCACCGAATAGTGGGATGGCGGTTTATGGTTCAATCGTTGGTCTTATCGGTTCGTTTTTCGGTGCACATGCGATTAATATTGCGGGGCCGATGACGGCCATCTGTTCGGCAAAAGAAGTTGGAAAAAAAGAAGGTCGTTATGCAGCGTCAGTAGCAAATGGATTTTTCTTTTCTACATTTGGTTTATTTGCCGCATTCGTTGTGCCTTTAGTTATCGCCATGCCGAGTGTAATCGTTACAGTGATTGCTGGATTAGCCATGCTAGGTGTTCTGATCAATTCTCTTAAAACTGCATTTTCCGATAGTAAATTTCAAATGGGTGCTTTTTTTGCCTTAACGATTGGGATGTCAGGTGTGAATTTCTTTAATATTGGTGCTCCACTTTGGGCCATTGTTGGTAGTTTGTTCGTCTCATTCCTTGTTGAAACAGATCATTTTGCTTCGAGAGTAAAGGCGGATAAAGTGAGAGTAAAAAAGGTAGAAACAACTGCTTAACTAGTGTGAAATGATACAGATTTCTAATCAGAACATAAAAAGAGTATAGAATCATAATGAAATCAATCATGGTGTAATCAGGCACAATCAGAATACTGTGCAACTTGTAAAAGAATAATTGAAAGTTTCTATTATTCTTGTGAAAGGTGTGGACATGGGAATCTAAATATTGTGGGGGTGCAAGTAAACATGCAAGCACATGAAATTATGAAACACCATGTTATTAAAGTGAAGGAATATGATTATGTAGGCTTTGTGATTGAGAAATTTATTGAATACGGTATTAGCGGTCTGCCCATTGTAAATGACAGAAACGAAATGGTCGGCTATATCAGTGATGGAGATATCCTGCGTTATATAGGTAAGCATGATGACATTGTTTTGGGTGCATTTTTTTTCACACAATTATTTAAAGGGGACTTTGAGGCGTTTGAGGATAGGGCAAACAGAATCATGGATTTAAACGTTTTGGAAATTGCCAAAAAGTCAGTGCATAAGGTTGCCTGGAATGAGGAAATTGAAAATATCGCGGCCATTTTAGGAAAAAAACAAATCAAAAAATTACCGGTCGAGAGAAAAGGGGTATTAGTTGGCATTATTAGTCGTGGGGATGTCATCCGAAGTACTTTCAAATCTATTAATTCTTGTTTAAAGAAATCGACTTCTTGATGATGCGGTTATATTTAGAAAATAATAAATGAGTGACCACGGGGATTCAAATAGAAATCCTGTGGTCGCTTATTTTTTCTATTAAAATCTAGTGGGTTTTCGGCCGTTTGTGGAAATTTCACAGGAATTACGTGTAATTCATTCAATTTCTTTCTATAATGACAGTAATCGGTTTTATTAAGGGAGGGAGTGTTTCAATTTGTTTTTTAAGCTTACGAAAGAGCAACAACAATTAATGATTTCTGATATTCAGTATTTCTTTTCACAGGAAAGGGAGGAAGAGATCACTGAATTTGCTGCAGAAAGGGTATTAGATTTTGTTAAGGAGTCACTGGCCCCTCATTTTTATAACGCTGCCGTCTATGATGTGAAGCAGGTTGTTGAACAACAATTTTCTTCACTTGAGGATGAAATTCTAACACTTGAACGTCCGATAAAGTAAATGTAAGAGTGGACAAATATGAAAAAAAATACAAAGAATCACTACAAATTTGGGGTTCAGTACTGAAGCAAAATGCAAGCGTTTGAAGAATAAAGTGAAAAGCCAAGAGCTTACTGTTCTCTTGGCTTTATTTTTAGGTGATAATTTTCACGTATGAAATGCAATTAAACTCCATGGATCATGTGAATGTCGGTCTTATAGCCATGCATCCGCAAGTGAACTATCGTCTGCTAGTGCGTATGCTGCATTAGTGATGGCCTGTGCTAGCGTATCTCCAGTTTCGCAAACTTTATTAAAATCATTATTAAAACATACTTCAATATCCTCTTTTTCTGTATATGTAAACCCTAGATGTTCTAATCTTTCAACGATGAGCATGGCATGTTCAAGGTTTTTCTCGGGTTGAAAATCAGATTCGTCGATGAAAATTCCCTTTTCAAAATCAAACCATCGATCCCATCTATTTAATTTCCATCCTAGTATTCTACGTGCAATAACATCTCTTTTGTTCATCAATCATTGTCCCCTTTTCCCTTTTTTTATATTTTACCATTTTCAACGTTTTCATCATATAAATATAACTTAATTTTTGATATATTTGAAAATCATCATCAAATGAGTGGTGATTGCATCCACAAACAAGGATTATTCTAATGTATCCAGTAGAATGATAACGTAAAAGTTAGAGAAAGAACAACCAGTTTGTCCTTAAAAATTTCTTTGGAATTACTGTAGAGAATTTGGTGAGCATGGACTTTTGAAATTGTTTTATTATATTTTCTTTTGAAAGAGAGTTTTTGAATTTTGAAGGGGTAAAAAATATTTATACTGATGCTAGAGCAAACGTCGTTGCTTCCACGATGGAGTTTGATATTTTAAGAGCACAAAAATTAACTTGAAAAGGTTGTATAATGTTAAAAGAATGAAAAATATATGCAGAAGTTGGACGTTTGGATCGAGAGGATAATTTAGTAGCTTAAAAACTGTACAATAAGTGTGGATAAAAGCATAAATCAAAGAAAATCATGTAAAGGAAGGCAAAAATGATGGAAGATAACAAAGTCAAATTTAACTCAATTGATGAATACATTGGTCTATATCCTTCTGAGATTCAGGATATATTGACAACATTAAGAAAGGTGATAAAAGAATCAGCACCTGAAGCAACAGAAAAAATCAGTTATCAAATGCCAACGTTTGCTATGCATGGAAATCTAGTGCATTTCGCTGCCTATAAAAACCATATAGGATTTTATCCAGCTGCAAGCGGAGTCGCTGCTTTTACAGATAAATTAGTAGAATATAAAACGTCCAAAGGAGCCATTCAGTTTCCGATCGACAAGCCCTTGCCTTATGAATTAATAAGAGAAATTGTTCAGTTTCGAGTCGATGAGAATAGGAAGCGAGCAGAAGACAAGAAAAAGAAGAAATAATCATATTTAGATCTGATTTTTAGTGAATTCTTCATGAAATGACAGATGACTAAATTGTAAGCACGTAGATTCTATCATAAAGTGAGAATAGATGAAAAATAATCCCGCTTCCGTTTGATTGAAGGCAAGCGGGATTATTTTGTTCAAATCAAGTAAACGATTAAATCCTCTTCGTTGCTATTTGTTCAACAATAGGTAAGTTTATGTTGTTCAGCCTGGAAATACACTTTGGCATATTTCGCAAATTTATGGAGTTCCAGTCAATCAAATCATTCAATAATTTGCGGATCGTTATTTTTTTCCGAGTATAAGTTACTATGTTTTCTTGCTGAATTGGTATAATATTCCCAAAAGTCCTATTTTATGATATAATTGGACTATTAAAAATGAACCATATCGGAATTCAATACGAATGACTTAGGGTGGGTTAAATGAATGTATTTGTTGCAAGGCAACCAATTTTTAATAGAGGGGAACAGAGTGTTGCCTACGAATTATTGTATCGAAAAAGTGAAATCAATTCTTTTACTCATATTGATGGAGATGAAGCAACTGCAGATGTAATTATAAATGGCTTTTTCAATATTGGGGTCGAGGAACTATCAGAAGGAAAAAAATGCTTTATTAATTTCACTGAAAATTTATTAAATTTAAAGTTACCTACTTATTTTGAACCAAAATCAATTGTTGTAGAGATTTTAGAGGATATTCCAATTAATAAAAAGTTGGTATCCATTTGTCAAGAATTAAAGGAGCTTGGATACACGATTGCACTTGATGACTTTGCCATTCAAGAATCATATGATTTGTTACCCGAGTTACTAAAATATATAGATATCATCAAGATCGATTTTCTTCAAACACCGTTAAATGACAGAAGACGAATGATCACACGTTATAAGAGTCATCAAGTTGCCTTTCTCGCTGAAAAAGTCGAGACGAGAGAAGAATTTGAAATAGCATTAAAAGATGGCTTTGATTTATTTCAAGGATATTTTTTTAGTAAGCCCGATGTACTGTCAACTCATGATATTCCAGCTTATTTTCAAACTCACTATCAAATTTCAGAGGAGCTCTCAAGAAGTGAGCCCAATATAAATGATATTGCTTCTAAAATTGAGCAGGATGTAGCACTTTCTTATAAACTGTTAAGATTGATCAACACAGCGGCATTTTTCACAAGAAATAAAATAAATTCCATTAAACATGCATTGGTATTTATAGGTTTAAAGGAGTTCAAAAAGTGGATTTATGTGCTTACTATTAAGCAAATTGACCACGAAAAAAATACAGGTCAGGAGGAAGTGATTAAACTCTCCCTTATCCGGGCCCATCTTTGTGAACAACTCTCACAAAAGATTGGAAAAAGTGATTCCTCTCCTTATTTATTAGCAGGGATGTTTTCTCTAATAGATAATTTATTACATTGTAGTTTAGATGATGCATTACAAAAGCTACCATTATCAGATGAAATTAAGGATGCTATAAATGGAAAAAACAATGAAATTGGAAAGGTTTTGAACTGGACCATTCAAATTGAAAAATGTAATTGGAATATATCAGATCTACCATTAACTGCAAATGAAATTTCAGAATGTTATCGAAATGCGATTCAATGGTCTAACTTATTATTATATGATGAATCTGGAAATTAAAAGATTAAAAGAAAAATTGTCTAAAAATCCATCCATGCTTAATAAATGAAATAGTTCATTAAATATCAGCGTTAATTTACTGTATACCTTATGAAAAAATAGATCAGCTTTCAAAAATAACTCTCTTTACTACAAATTTCTCATCGTTGTAGTAAGGGGAGTTTTTTTATGAAAGGTTAGTGAATTTGCTGATCGAATGAATGGGCTAAAAACGATGTTTTTCAACAAAAAGAACAAACAAAATCTTCTTATTCAATAATTTTCTGAAAATTTACAAAATAAATACTAGTAATCACTTTGAAGTTGTTATATAATTCAGTTAAATAAATAAAGTTGTTATATAACAAAAAACTTTGGAGAAAAGGGGAAATGGAATATGAATAAAACAGAATCCATTGCACGTAGAATATTAGGCTGGAAACTAAATAGATGGGATCGATGGTATGATTCGGAAAAGGATATTTTCATTCATGATTATGAATTTCAACCTGAGAAAAACCTTGGTCATGCTATGCTAGTCGTAGAAAAATTAGAAAAGTTTGGGTATAAATTTATAAGAAATGGTGATTCTGAGGTTCGTTTTAATAACATAATTGCAACGGGTGATACGTTAGCAGAAGCCATTACGGATGCAGCATATTCAATCATTGAAAATAATTCAGTTCATGATAGCAGGGATTTGTGGAGTCAATTATGTTAGAAGTAGAGTAATGATGTTTATTATTTAAGAAATGATAAACAGAGATTTACAAGACATATGATGAAAATTTTTTATAAATAAGGACTGCCAGTAAATCTGAAAAAATCGGATTTGCGGCAGTCTTTTTTTGACTAATAGCCTAACAGATACTTTGAGTTGCTTTCATAATAAGCCAAATGCCTTGTAACAAAAGTACAAGCACTCTGTACAACTAAACCATAGAATATCGTAAATCATTTAAAGGGTGACTTGAACTTGAATAAAAATATAAAAGGGAAATCTCAAGCTGGCTATTGTCTATTTCCAAAATATAATTGGTGTGGACCTGGTTGCAGTGGTCCTGGTGGTCCGTATAATGATGTAGATACTTGTTGTCAAGGCCATGACGAATGTCTTAAACGCCATTCGCAGTGTTATTGTGACAAGAAATTTCGGAAATGTCTTCGCCCAAAAGTTAGTCTTACGAGCGAAAAGGGTAGAGTGGCAGCTATTATGTATGCATATATGTCAATCCAAACCATTTTTACATGCTTGAAGAGAGATTAAATGGAAAAAACTCGAATCTGCTGATTTGAGTTTTTTAAATGAAATTTCATCATCATTTTTTCATGGTCATATCCGGTTAATATATGCTCGATTCCTAGAATGGTAAAGTTCCAGGCTTGTCTAAACCAACTACGTTTACCAATTTATATCGCACGATCACCCATAACGGTAGCACACTATTAAATAAGTGTTTAAAGGATCTAAGATAAATGAAACTACAAATTGTAAGAAGTTTACAAAAAAGGTAAAATGATGAGGGAAACGAAAATCTACTGAAAAGTTGCTGAATCAATCAATAGAAATGAGACCATTTGAAAAAAACGATAAAGGAGACAGAAGAACCGTCCCCTTGTTTCTCGCTATTGTTTCACAATAAAGATTGGACTGCATAGGCGAAGCCGTTTTCATCGTTTGTTTTTGTAATGATATCGGCCGCTTGCTGAATAGGATGAGGGGCATTGCCCATTGCCACAGAGGTGGTCGCCACGTTGAACTGAGCGAGATCATTTCCTCCGTCTCCAAACGCAAATATTTCATCGAATTGGAGATTCATCATTTGTTGGTACCGGATTAAAGCTGCACCTTTATCTGCTTCAATGGATGTAAACTCTACATTGTTAGGGTGTGATGAAGCCATGGATAAGTCAAATTTCCCTTCGATTGCTTGTTTAACTTGATCGATTTTTTCAATTTGGTCCAAACGTGATACAGCCATCACTTTGTAGATTTTGAGATGATCTTTTTCAAGGATTTGATCGTAATCGTAATTATGGAAAATGCGTTCAATCTCTTCGGGACTTTTATCTTGAATTTCTGGATTTCGACATGGAAAGCCACCTTGATTGGTATAAACCATAATCCATACTCCTATTTCTTTTAAAATAGGTAACAACTCTTTATAGATGGATATCGGTAAAGAAGCTTCGTATAGGACTTCTCTTGTTTTTGAATATAAAATTGTTCCATTAATACTAATGATGGGAGTTTCTAATTTTTGAATCTCTTCGTACCTAATGATATCTTCAAAAGCACGACCAGTGTTAAAAATAATGGTGTGACCTTGATTATGTAAAGTCTGGAGAACCTCCAAATTTTCAAGGGATATTTCATGATTGGAGTTTAGTAGCGTACCGTCTAAATCAATTGAAAAACATTTCATTTTTTTATGTTTCCTTTCTTTTATGATCATGTTGACTATATCATATATTAATTGTAGATAACTATTTTTTATTGAGAATGGTAAAGGCACCTTTTCGCTATTTGAATGGGATTCATGTCATTCATTTTGCAGGATTTCGGTGATTTTTTAAATAAATTTTAATAAATGGAAGAATACTAAAGAAAACAAAGATTACATTTGTTTGATTGATGGAGGAAAATATGACACAAAAGAAAAGCTTACTAAAGAATGGGAATAAATCTTCCCTTATTGCTGCCATTGTAAATACGGTAATTTCCATCATTAAAGGGGTTGCGTATTTTTATACGGGGAATGTTGCCATGTTTGCTGAAACCATGCACTCCTTAGGCGATGCAGCAAACCAATTTTTCGTCTTTATTGGGAGTGCTCTAAGTAAAAAAATGCCGACAGATCGCTATCCAAATGGGTTCGGGCGACTTGTAAACTTAGTTTTATTGGGTGCGGTCATTATTGTCGGAATCATGAGTTATGAAACCATAAAAGAGGGATACCACCATATCCTGCATCCTACAGAATCAACTGGAATTGTGATCAATCTTTCTGTTTTGGCATTAGCAGTTATATTGGAGACATTCGTCCTTTATAAAGCGATGAAGGAAGTTCTTCATGAGACCCAGACTGACGCAATGGGGTTTGCAATAGTGGCTAAAAGCTTTAGCAGTTTAAAACGTGCTAAACCAGCCACAAAACTTGTTTTTATGGAAGATTTTGTAGCCACATTAGGTGGGATCATAGCTATTATTGGAATACTGCTTTCTTATTTTGGAGGTCTTCGTGCTGCAGAAGGAATTGCTTCAATCATAATTGGTTTGATGATGTTTTATGTAGTAGGAAGAGTATTTTTAGATAATGCTAAAGGTGCACTAGGTGAAGCAGATGACGATTTAGAAGAAATCATTGCCCAGTACATATTTACAAATCCGGAAATTAAAGATATAAAGACTCTGTTTGCCATTAAAGAAGGGGAAGATTATCATATTGAAATGAAACTGGAAATCAATCCAGCTCTAACAGTAGCACAAGCAAATGAGATAAAAGATCGTATTGAAGGAAGGATTCTAGAAATTAAAGGGGTAACGGACGTTATAATAGAATTTGATGAAGATGACGGTATTCAGTCTTGGGGTAAAAAAACGTAATGATTGATGGGAAACAATCATAACGAGTAAACAGGCATAATGAGCGGATATTTTTCTATATTCATAAGGTCAGGCCTTCGTTATATTCCAATAACGAGGGTCTGGCTTTTTAAGTTTTTTTACATAAGTGATACATGACCATGTTTTGACTCATAAAGTTAATCTATAACTAACAATTATTCATTCTAACTTAATATGTGGTTAATAGTTAACAAGTAGTATTTTGAGAAAGGGATCAGTATTTTAAGATTCATAATATTTTGGAGAAATGGTTATTTCTCTATTCATTGAGAGGGTGTAATAATGGTGAAAGAAAACGAAAAGAAAAGTGAAGAAGAAAAATCTCTTCAAGATGTCCTTTTTAAGAGGGGGATGGATCGGCGTTCATTTTTAGGGAAAACGACTAAAATGGCTGGAGTGGCTTTAGGAGCAACACTAGTAGGTTCATTCAACGAAGTACCTGTTAGCGCGGTTTCAAGTTCATCGGTGTTGTCATCAAATGGAAATAAACCTGAATTGATTTTCCCAGTTATTAGTGATGTTCACATTTATTCAGATAATCATAAGAACCTAGAAAAGTTTAGAACAACATTAAAACAATTGAATCAAGTTGCTCCGAATCAGGATGCTTTTGTGGTTGTAGGTGATTTGACAGAATATGGAGATGCAGCTCAGTATGATCGATTTATGTCTGTATATGATTCTGGAAAACAATCACAAGTTGTTTCGATGATGGCGATGGGAAATCATGATTATTGGAATGGATTATCCGAAGCTGATGCTCAAACGCTTTTTCTAAACAAAACAGGGATGGAAACGATCTATTTTCACAAAAAAATTAAAGGTTATCATTTTATCATTCTTGGTACTGAGGATGGATTAACAGAAGGAACCTTCTCGGTTAAACAAATTAAATGGTTAGAAGAGCAGTTAAAAGAAGCCCACGCTGATGATTCGAAAAAGCCCATTTTTGTATTCCATCATCAGCCCATAAAAGGAACGGTTTATGGAAGTGAATGGGGTTTCTCTAAAAATCGAGATCTATTTTACGACACGCTGAAACCTTATCCGCAGGTCATATCTTTTTCTGGACATACGCATTATCCATTAGATGATCCAAGAATTATTCATCAAGAAGATTTTACGAGTATAGGAACTTCTACAGGTGCTTATTTGTGGATGGATGCTGGTAGAATTCAAGGAGAAGTACCTGAAGGAGCGGATTTCCTAAATCAAGCCCTGATTGTAGAAGTTTATCATAACAAAGTGCTACTCAAACGCCGTGATATCCACAATAATGACTGGACAGGTGAACCATTTGAAATTAGCTTTCCAGCAAACAAGGAAAACTTTAAGTATACTGAAAAAAGAAGGAACAAACAGCTTCCTTACTTTACAAATAATTCAATGATTTCCATTGTACATGATCAAACCACAGCAGTTAGTTTAGCGATTATGTTAACACAAGCTAAAGATGATCTTCTTGTACATGATTATAAAATCGTTGTGAAGCATTCTGATCATGATAAAGTGGAAAAAGAACTGCTTGCCTTTTCCGAATATTATAAAGATCCTATTCCGAATCCTCTAATGCTGCCGATTGATGGACTAGTCCCGAATACCTTATACGAGATAGAAGTATTTGCGCTTGATGCATATGGAAATGAAAGTAAGGACTCGTTAAAGGTATTAGGAAAGACGCTTGATGGGGTTGTAGAAAATGTTACGATTACCCTTTCTAAAACTAATTTAAATGGAGTTAAGGAACCAGTTGAGGTAACAGTGGAACATGTAAGAGCTCCGAAAAGCGATTGGATCGGTCTATATGAAGTAAATGAAAACCCAGGAAACATCGCTTCGATCTGGTGGATGTATACGCAAGTTACGGAAGCTACTGTAAAATTCACTTATGATCCAAGTGAGAATTTCCATCCTGATCGTTACAAAGAAGGATCAACCTACAAATTCGTTTATTTCTATGGTAGTGGGTACGACGTGGTCACTTCCACAACATTCACAGTTGGAAACGAAGGTTAACACTTTTTGTGCGTGTCTATTACAAAACGACTTTTCGTATGAATCGTCTAAAAGTGTAGGGTGAGACGGTGGAAATTCATTAAAGCTGAAGTGGACTCATTTTCGCTACACTCATGTAAAAAAGGTAAGCCGGATTTTTCATATTGGAAAATCCGGCTTACTTTATAATTGACAATAGATGAAATTCATATTGTTGAAGTATCTTTGATTCTTTTTTTAGGCTTTGTTCATTAATATTGTTGACTTACCCAGAGCTGCATATTAAGTAAAAAATTAGAAAAAAGGAAAACCTATCCTTTACATTTTCTAGGAAAGATTGTAGAATTTCTATGTACCTAATAATTCTAGGTAGGTGAAAATATGTTTAATCGTGAATTGGTAAAAGGAAGTACATCTCTTTTGTTGCTTCAATTGCTCGGGGAGAGGGACATGTACGGATACGAGCTCGTAAAAGAACTGGAGAAACGTAGTGGTAATGAATTTTCTATCAAAGAAGGAACACTGTATCCAGCACTTCACAAGCTTGAAAAGCAGGAATATATCGAATGCTATTGGCAGGATCAGGAGAAGGGACCTGCCAGAAAGTATTATCGTATTACAACTGCTGGGAGAGAAATGCTACTTGAAAAAACCCGTGAATGGAACGACTTTGTTTCAGTCATGAACAAGGTAATGGGGAGAAAAAAACATGGAACGGCTGAAGAGTGAGTTTTTAGCAAAGCTTGCACAAGCTCTCGGTAATCATCAGGAGAAAGAATCAATATTAAGGGAATACGATGCACATCTTAATGAACTCCTTGTAGGAACTATACGAACTAAAGGATGAAAGTGAGGTAAGGGATCAAATCTATTTGAGGTTCGGGACTCCTGAAGAGATTGCGGCTATGTGGAAAGAAGAGTTGTCGCTTACGCCAAGCAAAATGAAATGGCTATTTATCTTAGTGAATATCCTTTTATTCGGAGGGGGATCCGTTCTCACTCTTGCACATAATTTGTTTGATTGGAGCTGGCTCACAACTTTATGGGATCAATTGACTTCCATTCCGATTTTGATTGCGTTGTTTTACATGTTTTTTTGGGCCTTGTTAGGCTATGAAATTGGCAGAGGCTTTGGTTATAAAGGCAAGAAGATCATGAAAAGGACATTTTTCTTAGCGTTGATACCGAATCTTACACTAATGATTTTAACCGTATTCAGGATCATTCCCCATGAATGGTTCAATCCGTTATTGACGGAGACCTTTATAGGAGTCTGTATTTTTTTGACCATCCTTTTATACCCAGTTTGCCTAATCAGTTACAGGTGGGGGAAAAAAGCTTCTGTATGAGCTTTTTCTTTTTGCTAACTACCTAGATATTCTATATATATAATAACTAAAAGAGAGCTAAGTTTTTTTGATCATATACATAGAAATTCTATGTATAAACAATAACAATATAAATGTGGAGGGATTGAAAATGGAATTAAAAATGGAAAAGATAGACTGGATCTTTTTACTCTTTTGTCTATTAACGGGTATTGTTGCTGAAGAATCATTCTTTAGGAATCAGATTGGTGTTTCCTATTTTGTATTCATCGCTATATTTTATACTCTATTTTTCTGGAGGTTTCGTTCGTTTTCGTTTTCGCATCAGAGACTTGGCTATTTAGTGTTGATTGCTATATGGCTATTGGCAGCCTGTTACTATCTATATGACACAACCGTTTTTTATGGACTAAATATCCTTGTAATCCCAGCACTTGTCATTTTTCATCTAGCATTGATTACTTCACCGAAAAAAATAGAATGGAGTAATCTATTTTTCTTCTATTACATTGTGAATCATCTAGTTGGTGGAATTCGTTATAGTGTCCAAATTCATAAACCATATTTCGAAACTGTTTATCCGAAGTAACAACGAAAAACATTTGCATGTTTGGAAAAAGATCCTTATTGGGATCCTGATCTCCGTTCCATTTTTATTTATTATTTTGAATTTGTTAATTGAAGCGGATACTCAATTTGAAAGGTTGATAAGCACCCTTCCTCATTTAATCAGTTTCAGGGCAGAATATTTTATTCGTTTGGTTATCATTCTTATTTATACATTTGGTTTCTTTGGGTTCATGCAGGTTCTTTTGCAAAACAAGAATCCTATTGTTCCAAAAGAGGGTTCCATTAAGCCTATAGGAATGGATGGAATTATTACCTTGACTGTGCTACTTCTATTTAATTTCGTGTATATTTTATTTATTGCCGTCCAATTTAAGTACTTCTTTAGCGGTACACTTGAAGATGGCTTTACATATGCGGAATATGCACGCCGAGGTTTTTTTGAATTGTTATTTGTCACGTTGATTAACCTATCTATATCAATAGCAGTTATTACGTTAACGAAAACTGTTTATGGTCTTTTAAAAAAAGCAATATGCTTGGCCATGACTGTACTCGTTTTATCGAGCGGAGTTCTACTTGTCTCAGCGATCATGCGTATTTCCATGTATGAGGATGCATATGGTTTCACCTTTTCACGGGTATTGGCTCATTCCTTCATGATATTCCTTATGGTCATTCTTGCCTATACTCTCGTCAAAATATGGCTTGAAAAGCTTAGCTTGTTTCATTTTTATTTTATTGCATCACTCATTTATTATGTTGGCATCAATACAGCAAACCTTGATAAGATCGTAGTTGATAAAAATATGGCCCGTTTTGAGACAACAGGAAAAATAGATATCCACTATTTAAACAGCTTGTCATCAACTGGAATCCTTGGACTAATCGAGCTTTATGAAAAGAATCCTGATGTTCCTGGATTGGAAGATAGACTAAAACAGAGTAAAGCTGAGAGGGGTTCTATGAATAGAAACTCTTGGCAGTCTCATAATCTTGAAAGGGATAAGATTTTTGAAAAATTGGAGCAATTAGATATTTAGAGAAAAGTAACTTAGATAAAAAATTTGGAAAAACATCGTTTTTGAAAGCGTGAGAAGAGTTGGAGTGACAGGCCCATCATTTTTTCACGCTTTTTCTAATAAATGGGCATTATGTTCATTGTTAGGGTTGAAGGGATGTTTAAAACCTTTTAAATTCCTACATATTATTTATAATAGAAGAAAAGAGGTGAAGAAACGATTGGATATAGTATTTTGGATTATAATTATAGCCTGTTTTATCTTAAGTTTCGTAGGACTTGTTTATCCCATTATTCCGTCGGTTCTAATCATTTGGGTTGGAGTTGCGGTCTATCATTTTGGGATTAATTCAAATGAGCTTTCTTGGATTTCCTTGACAATGCTTTTAATATTGACACTTTTGTTATTTTTAGCTGATTATTTTGCGAATCTTCATTTTGTTGATAAAGCAGGAGGTTCCAAATGGGGGATGAGAGTGGCGACAATTGGATTAATTGTTGGTAGCTTTGTAATTCCACCAATTGGTGTGATTATTGTTCCTTTTGCTTTAGTATTAATCGTCGAAATGATGCAAAAGAAATCATTCCAAGAATCCCTTAAAGTGGCTTTTGCTACCTTTATGGCCTTTTTAAGTGGAACGTTGGCAAAAGTGATTATTCAGCTCATCATGATCGTAGTTTTTGTATTGGATGTCGTTATTTAAGTTAGGGAACTTTTTTCGTTAGAGTCAATAATCCTGAAATACCTATTTAATAGGAAGTAGGAGAAAAGGAATAAGAATAAGTGAAAATAAATGGAGGCATATAATTAATTGATATTAGTAAGCGGTTGAAGAAAAGTTAAATGTAACGATAAATGGGGGTCCTCATTGATGGATCCCTTTTTAATTTTTAACGATTAAGTTCTTCATCTCGGAGTATTGTGTTTATTTTTAGAATCGTAGCACATATAAAAAATATTTTTTGTGATTATATATTTTGTTAGCAGGTATCGTAAGAGGTCAGCTAGAATATATAGATACTGAAGTTCTCATGCAGAATGAACAAATATTTAAGAATAAGATCCTAATCTGTAAATCTAATATTAAAAGTCTGAATATTCTAACAATAAAAAGACTTCTTATGCTACACAAGTATGGGCACGAATAGTGTGTATGAACAGATTATAGGAGGTGAATGGGATGTTTGGCTATGATGAGAATTTAGATCAGAATGCTCGTATAAAAGTAATTGGGGTTGGCGGCGGAGGAAATAACGCAGTGAATCGTATGATCGAAGAGGGAGTTGAAGGTGTAGAATTCATCGCCTTAAATACAGATGCACAAGCACTTCAATATTCAAAAGCAGGGATTACGATGCAAATTGGTGCTACATTGACAAGAGGTTTAGGAGCAGGTGCAAATCCAGAAGTAGGGAAACTAGCAGTAGAGGAAAGTAGAAGTCAGATCGAAGAAGTTCTAGAAGGGGCAGACATGGTTTTTGTTACGGCTGGAATGGGCGGTGGAACAGGAACGGGAGCAGCACCTGCAGTTGCCAGAATTGCCCGTGAATTAGGAGCGCTAACCATTGGGATTGTCACACGTCCGTTCACATTTGAAGGCCGCAAGCGTTCAAGAAATGCGGAAAGTGGTATAGAAGCAATGAGGAAAGCTGTGGACACTTTAATTATCATCCCAAACGATCGATTATTGGGTGTTGTGGATAAAAAAACACCTATGCTTGAAGCATTTCGTGAAGCGGATAATGTCCTCCGGCAGGGAGTACAAGGTATTTCCGATTTAATTGCTGTACCTGGTTTAATCAACCTGGATTTTGCTGATGTAAAAACGATCATGTGCAACCAAGGAACAGCACTTATGGGCATTGGAATAGCAGAAGGAGAAGGTAGAGCGGTAGAAGCCGTGAAGCAGGCAATATCGAGTCCGTTACTTGAAACTACGATAGATGGAGCTCAAGGTGTGATCATGAATATCACGGGTGGGAGCGATTTAAGCCTATACGAAGTTCAAGAAGCAGCAGATATCGTTACTTCTGCGACAGACGAGGAACTTAATATGATTTTTGGTTCGATTATTAATGAAAATCTAAAAAATAAAATCATCGTAACGGTTATTGCTACTGGTTTTGAGAAGCAAGAAGAGCCACCGTTAAAAATTTCTACGCGTTCTTCAAAGGAAAGAAGAACCCATTCACTTTTAGATAGACATCATAAAGATAGTCATCCACAGCAACGTCAAGAAACCGTTCAAAAAGATAGAAGGCGACAACCTTCAAAAGAAGATTTATTTGAGGTTCCAACTTTTTTAAGAAATCGAAGGTCCAATTAAACACGTTAAGTGCGAATTTGGGCAAGTGAGGGATGGATGTATCTTTCTTCTTTTAGGTTCTTTCAGGGGAGAGCACATTCCTCTTTTTTAACTATTTAAGGTACGGAAATGAACACGAAAAAGAAAGTTATCGTCAATAAATTGAAATCTACTATTATCCCTTGTTCCATTACCCCAAAATAAACAAAAAGCCGGCTTTCCTTATAATAGGAAACTCGGCTTTCTATATATAAAGAAGGTAAAGTTTGCAAATGCTAATCCTGTTAAAGATAGCCTGAAATTTTTTGTGAATTGAATGTTAAGAAATTGTAAATATATTCTTAATATTCTGAATTTGGTTGGATTTTTAATGAAAACATGCTATCCTTAATTTATTGATAGATAAGGAAAAGCTGACTTGACCACAAGAAGCGCTAAAATGCCTCTAAGAATTTTGTTGAATTGAAGTTTAGAACTAGAAAGTCTAGATATCTACTACTTCAATGAACAAATATCTAAGAGAATGTTTAGGCGCTTTTTTTGCTTTCTTATTATCAATAAATAAATTTTTATAATGGAGGAATGGAGAATGGAAAAAATGTGTATGAGTATGATGATGATGACTTGCATGGAAAGAATGATGTGTGAAATGAATTGTACGAAAATGATGATGGATAAGATGTGTGATATGGACATGATGATGGAAATGGATCAAATGATGTCTAAAATGCAAGAATGCGATGAAATGATGACATCGATGATGAACATGATGATTAAAATGAAAGAAAACTGCTAATAAACGGAGAAGAGGTGCCTTTCATAAAGGTACCTCTTTTTTTGAATTTGCACCCATAAGCTAAATGATTAATTTTTGAGAGTGTCTTTTTTAGTTAAACCTAATTGGCGCCCTAATAAAATCCGTTCTTGCTTGAGATTTCCCATTTTTTCTTGTAACTCATGATTTGTAGAGTGTTTTTTGATGTGCTGATAAAGTTGATAAATTTCTTCATTGATAAGTTTGTATTTTTTCCAAAGAATATCCTTGTCTAAAGGTTGATTTTTTATGGGCTTCTCAGTAGTTAAAGCTTCTAGTTGTTCGATAATTTCAAGTTGCCATATTGTCTCGCCTAAGTCTCCAGCAAAAAGATACAAATCTAAATAATCGTTAACAGTTAGCTCTATTTCTGTATTCATCCTACATTCCCCTTTCTTATCGTTCATAAATTAGTATCAGCCATCCAACGAACATGGTTTCTAATGAAAAACAATTAAGTGGTTCACTTAATAAGTTATATTATTAACATTTTCAACTATTCTAATGCATATACTCGGAATTAGCAATAGTGATTTACTCTAATTTTCTAAAAATTAAATTAAATAGGCTGTATTCTCCAAATGCAAAATGGAAGTTTTCTTTATAACGAGTCATGAACTCAAAATCTCTTCTTTTCATGAATGACTCAATTGTTTCACCATTGTAATAAAAGTAAAATAGACGACTTCGTCAAAAAACTGTCAATCCTTACTTTCTATATAAAATATGGAAATGAACTTAGATAATCTCCATTATTGTAAAATAAAACCAAGTTAAGAGCTGGCATGTGTGAACGTCATCATGAAAGCTTTTTTCGTAGTTTTTCCTACCAATCTTTTCACCATTAATCTATCACTCTAGTAATATGTTATTTCCTTCCAAAAATATTACAAAATTCATATGTTACGATGTTTGTGCAGGCAAGACAGCAACAAAAATACTTTAGCCTATCAAACATCTGGGAGGATTTAATATATGAATAAGAAAATTATTTTTTCAATCGCAGCAGCTGCAGCATTACTAGCTTCAACACCTGGTATGAATAAAGCGGAAGCAGCAACACCAGTTTCTGTACAATCTAAAGTATATGTTTATCAAACGGGTAATCTCAATCAAGATCAAATGAATAGTATTCTTAAAAAATACTTGAATGGTAATCTTTCATTTGCTCAATACACGAAAAATGTACAAGAACTAACGAATGGGAAGTCAACGACTACTAAAGTAAAACAACCAACTGAAACAGTAAAACAACCGGCTCAAAAACCAGCGCAAAAAACGGTTCAACAACCCACACAAAAAGCTGTTGAACAGAAACAAACAACTGCACCAGCTTCTTCACAAGTAAGTGCTTTTGAACAACAAGTGCTAGATTTAACAAACCAAGAGCGTGCTAAAATTGGCGTCCCTGCTTTAAAGCTTGATGTAGAATTAAGTAAAGTGGCACGTGAAAAATCTCGTGACATGCAGGCAAAAGGTTATTTTGATCACAACAGCCCAACTTACGGTTCTCCATTTGATATGATGAAAAAATTTGGTATTTCTTACCGTACAGCAGGTGAAAACATCGCAATGGGACAACAATCACCACAGGAAGTTGTCACTGCGTGGATGAATAGTGAAGGTCACCGTAAAAATATTTTAAATGCAAACTACACACATATTGGTATAGGACATGTTGCACAAGGAAATTACTGGACTCAAATGTTTATTGGAAAATAAATAAAAAGAAATAAAAATTGCCAGGCACTATCCATTTTTTTGGATGGTGCCTGGCAATTTTTTTAGGAGTTTTACAAAAGTATATGTAAAAACGATCCCGAGCTTAGGAGATTACTAAAGGATAGGCATATAATCTATAATTGGACGATGGACATGCTTAAAGAAATGAAAAAACAAAATAAAGTGTTTATTCTCCAACCTGATGAACCTCTAATTGCTAATAGAATTGAACGAAATAAAGAAGTTCTTCCCGATCTATACATGCAAGGTAAGGAAGTTTTTATGGATTTGAAAAGGTGAGGAGGATAAAGAAAGGGGCGGTGTTCTTGAGATATCTTTATAGATAGAGAAGTCGTAGAACGGTCATTTTGCTTTATTTTAATAATAAAAAACTGAATTTACAGAAAATTTATATTTATTATAAAGGAATATGAAAGGAACATAGCCAATATTACAATTCTAGGCATTGCTTTTTCTAGGATCTGTGTCTTTGAGCCATACACATCGGTAGAACATCCTAATAGGGCAATCCATTAATAACTAATAGGATAGAGGTGCTTAAATGAAGAAAACTTTTGGTATTGTTGTGTTAATGTTTCTGTTAGCAGTCATGAGTGCATGCAACAATGAGAAACCTGCAGAGGAGCCAGCAAATGCACCTGCTATTGAACCTGCGGAGGAGAAAACAACTGAACCGGCTGATGAAAAGGATAGTGCTCCAGATGAAGAAACAGAAGAATCAGAAGATCAAACATCAGTAGGAACAGATACTGTTGTTGCTGGGGATGAAGTATTTCAAAAGAGCTGTATTACTTGCCACAGTTCTGGAGACATTGCTGGAGGTCAAGGAATGATTGATGGAGCTAAAATCCATACCGATTTTTCGAATCAAGAGGATCTTTTAGCATTTGTTTCAGAGAATATGCCAAAGACAGCACCCGGTTCCTTATCAGAGGAAGAATATGAAGCAGTTGTAAATTTTTTATGGGACCAAAAGTAAGTTGATAGTGGGAAGGTTCTCCTTTTTCTTTATTAGAAAAAGGAGAACCTTCTCTTTGTTCATTCACAAAATGCTATAATCTGGTTAACGAATATGTATCTTGAAGGGAATAAATGAAAGATATGAGTGTATTATCCTCTATATTAAATTCAATGCTACTTAGTTTTATCGAATTGTTCTCCCTTTTAGGGGTTATAATCCTAGTTGGTTTGGTGATAGGTATTCTTGAAAGATATTCCAATGCTTACTTATTTCGGGCTTTTGGTACGCGCGGACTGCTGTTAACTGCTTGGATAGGCACTCCTATTCACGAAATAGGGCATCTGATTCAGTGTTTCATTTGGGGCCATCGAGTTACAAAGGTGAAGTTATTGCAATGGAATCAAGGTGATGGTGTTTTAGGATTTGTGGAACACCAATACAATCGGAATAGTATCTACCAAAGGATAGGGAATTTTTTTATTGGGATAGGCCCCATTTTTAGTGGAATTGGCTCACTGATGTTAGGACTGTATCTATTGCTGCCTGAATCTTATGAATCTATTGCAACATACATACATCAACAGGTTACATTAGAAGAGTTAACGATAGGAGTTTTAAAAATAATAGGGGAAACCATCCTCGTGCTATGCAAAAGCATTTTTACACTTCATAATCTTTTGAATCCGTTCTTTTGGATATTTCTAGTGGTCGCTATTTGTATTTCGTCGCATACGGCTTTAAGTAAAGAGGATATTCATGGGTCTGCAAATGGACTATTAACTATGTTCATCCTCCTATTTTTAATAAACATAGCTGCTGGAGTTCTTGGCTTCGATAGTTATCCATTTATACAAACATTGGCTGGATATAACGCATACATCCTCGCATTTTCCAGTATTGCGGTGCTCTTTTCCGTAATAACACTAGTGTTAAGTTTTATTTTATACCGTGTGACAAAGAAGCTTAGAAGGAATACAAGGGGACGGTTCTAGTGTTTTTTAATTAGAGCAACCGTCCCTCTGTAGTCCAGTTGTTTTCTTTTTAGGATGGGGTAATTAATTTTACCGGTTTCAACCAAGCGTCAAAAACTCTTTCCGCTGCAACATCAAAAAGACGTGTCATTGTTAGTGTTGTTGTTGATGTATTCACCGTTTCTACTCTTATATGCTTTATTTACTGTCCCCAAGTACTTGATCTAAATACTGAAGAGCTTTTTCGCGGCTGCCAATATACTTTTCTTCTCGAGTACGATCTTTTTTTAATTTTTCTAGAGTTGCTTGTAGAATTTCTTCTTCTTTTCCGTTTGGAATGACAATCACACCATCTGCATCCCCAACAATGAGATCACCTGGATTAACGCTCACCCCGCCACATGAGATCGGAACTTGCCATTCACCTTTCTCGGCTTTTACACTTGCTGCTAGGGTTGATGAACGACAAAAAACGGGAAAGTCTAAGCTGCGGATTCCCTGAATATCACGAATCGCTCCATCAATGACCATTCCTCGAAGTCCAAGATTTTGTGCAAGACTGATTACAAAATCACCGGCAACTGCTCGCTCTGTATAGCCTTTTCCATCAACAACCAAAACATCGCCTGGATCTGCTTCTCTTAATCCTCGTAAAATTCCCGTATTGTCTCCTGCTGGAATCTTAACTGTGAATGCTCTGCCAGCAATTTTGTCACTTTCTTTTAAGGGTTTAATCACTGAATTCATATGGTTAAATCCCTTTAAAGCATCTGAAATTCCTGTTGTCGGCAATCCATAAAATCGATCTTCAATTGATGACATAGTAGACTCCCTCTCTTGAAATAAAGATTATTCGTTTCATTATAATCTCTATTTATTTAGATATGCCTAAAAAGTGAATTGTTTCCGTACTTCAGCTATCAAATTTGCTCAGCTTATAATCTAATTATGCATGTTAATGGGAAATAATCCTAGTTGTATTCTTGCATCCAAGAGAAGGATAACGATAACAAATAGAAGCAATAACTTTCATTTCATATATAGTTACCTACAGAACATAATAAGTTAGGAGAAAAGAATAAATTCCAAAAATTTACTACTGGAAGATTTGTAAGGATTTTTAGTATAGGGTCATAATAAGGATGTTCAAATTGAAAGGGGCGGTTAAAAATGGACTTAGAATGGTTTGATCGAGTTTGCGGTGAGTTGCAGGATAGTCTTGATTCAATTTGTAGCAAATATGATGAAAATGGCAGGATGTCAATTGAGCGTGGGGCAAAGCATCCTACGATAGACTTTTTCATAGAAAATGAAGGGGTTGACAGAGAGTATTTTTGTACACTTTTTTTTGATCCACATAATGAAGAATTCTATTTAGAATCTTTTGATCCAGATCTTGGCTATGCCAGCAAGATCGTGCTAGCTGATATAGAGGATATTGTGGATGCTATTCACGAAAGCTTTCATATTTTTATGGATGATGATCTTTCTGAAGAAGAAATGGTTGTAGATGAAACCGAGTACTATGAATTTAATGAAGATGACGTAAATTTATTAGAGGAAGTTGAGGTTGAATGGGAAACTCCTGAGGTAACTGCTTATTATCAAGAAAATGAAGTAGAAGTCACTTATCAGTTCGGGATTATCCAGGAGACAAGGGATGGTGTATTAAAAAGGATCAACCGTATATGGACAGATGATGATATGTTAAAGGATGAAACAAACTTTATATTTAGTAAAGAAGAGGCGAGTACCATTATAGCTATGATAGCGAGCCATATGGACTCTCTTGGTACAATGGATGATCATAATTAGAAAAGGAAAATCGCTGCCCAAACTTTGGGCAGTTTTTTCTGTTTTTCAAGAACGTTCTTATCGACTGTTATTTGGTTTGCTGAAACTATTAAGAATATTGGGGCCAGAGTTTAGGAAAGCCAACAGCTTTAGTGTAGAAATGAAGAAGGTTTTTGTAGCCTTTATCAAAGGATACAAAAGAACCGTCCCTTCGTTTCCATCTATTCGACTATAATCGACATTTTACGACATTTACCAATGATTTAATTAGTCAAATCTGTTATGATAATTTTAAATAAGGTTTGGTTGGTAAGCCATTGATCTTATTTTTACATCAAGTCTTAAAGTACTTGATGTCCTTTTACATATATCTTTCATATTATAAAGAAGCAGTCGTTTTTTATTACGACTGCTTCACTTGTTTTTTCTATTCTTTTTCTTATTTTTTCTGCATAGTTAGTCGAGATAATAAACCGAACTCGCGTGCTTTCATCAAGGCTTCAGTTCTTGAATTAACCCCAAGTTTTGAGAAAATTTTCGTTAAGTTATATTCAATGGTGCGTTGACTCATAGATAGATTGATTGCAATGGCTTTATTGGTTAAGCCTTTTTCAACGCCCTCTAGTATTTGCTGCTCCTTAATCGATAAGGAGATTGCGCCTAAATCGTGTTGCCCTTCTTTCGTTGTAGGACTTGTGTCAACTCTTTTTAGTTGTTTTAATAACTGTAGCGGGATCACTACTTCTTCCCTTAACGCACATCTGATTGCCGTGATCAACTGCTCCTTTGTTGCCGTCTTACTAATAAACCCCGATACTCCCGACTCAATCAATAGGTTATAGTGTGCCATGATGTCAAAACCAGTATAAATGAGGACGACTGCATCTGGATCTTTTTGTAAAATGAGCTTGGTCAGTTCAATCCCATTTAATTTTGGCATATATAGATCTATCAAGTAGACTTCATATTTTTCCTTACTGATTGCCTCTAAGTACTTCTCACTATCAGCGATCACATTTGCTTGCATATCGTCTTCTTGATCAATAATCGCTCTCGTACCTTCACCAACTGCGGGATGATCATCCACAATCAATACCTTAATCACTATCATCACTTCCAGTTTTAATTTCAATTAATACATTCATTCCATTATCAGGAGTAGAGTTGATCTCCATTGTTCCACTTATACTTTTTATTCTTTCTTTGATTCCTGAGAGTCCGATTGTTTTAAAAGAGTCTTTTAGCTTCGTCATATCCATCCCAATTCCATTGTCCTGATATATTAGAACTAGGTTTTGATTGGGTTGGGTTAGGGATATATTGACTACAGAGGCTTCAGAATGTTTCATGGCATTATTTAATAATTCTTGTACAACCCGATACAATGGTAACTCGTACTCTTTATTAATCATCTGAATAGAGGGGTCTAATTCAAAGTTTAACATGAAATTAGAACGCAGTTTTGTTTGATCGAATAAAAGTTGAATGGATTCAATAATTCCTAATTCACTTAGAAAAGGAGGTCGGAGCTCATTACATGTTTCTCTGATTAAATGAATATTATCAAGCATACTTTCCTTTAGATCGAATAAATTAACTTTGATCTCTGGATCATCTACTTTTTCTGTAATATTATCTACAACTCTTAACAGTTGCAATAAATCCTGGAGAACAGAATCATGTAAATCGATCGATAAATTCGCTCGTTCCTTCTCTGATATCGTAAATAATAATCTTGAAAGCCAGGAAGGATAATTGTCGTGTGTTGCTTCGTTTTTCTCTTTATAATCTTCAAGCTTTTGAAAAAGGCCTTCAATTAATTGGAAGTTTTCAAGAAGGATACTCGAAATATAGGCTAAAGTTTCTAGCCATATTCGCTCCTGTATATTTAGGGTTGTTTTAAAATTCTTCAAGCCACAAAATATAATATTCTTATTTTTGTAGTCTCCTCCGATAGCAATGCCAAACCCGTCTATTATTTCGATAAGTGATCCGGTTCGACAATGATTCCAATTGATCATTTCTAACTCTCCAGCAAAGGCCGGTGGATAGTTATTTCTATTTTTCAGTAACCAATGTTCTCCATTATCTTCTGAGATTATCTCAATATATACAACCTCTTTCACCATTAACACATCTTTGATTTCTTTCATCAGATTATGGATCAAACTTTTTACTTTCGTTTCATCCTTCGCCTTTTGAAAAAATTTGTATAAACTACTATCAAAATTACTCTTTTGCGAGAATAAATGATGACTCATTTTATAATCAAAATATTCTTTTGCATATAAGAAAAGGGTCGTGCCAGTAAATAAAAGCAAAAAGATTGTGAAGGTAAAACTCGATAGTAGTTTTATATTAAGAATGAGTTTTAACATGAAAATGATAAAAAGAGTGAATGGAAAAGATAGTAAAGAGTAATACCGCAACCGATTTATTAAAAATTCAATATCAAATAATTTTTCAGCTAGTTGCAGATAAACAAAGACTAGCGGAATAATGATTATGAAAATGGATGTTATTTCAGCTGAAACAAGCTCTTTTTTTATAAAGATAGTTGGAATCGCATATAAAAAGAGAAAAGGACTAAAAGCTGATAATAAAAAAACTAAAAGGATTTTTAAAATGCTTTCTATATCAGAATTTTTATTTGGTAGATAAAATTTAGTAAGATATAATAGTAAAAAAACAATTAAAAATAAGGAAAATATTAATAATATCGTATTTATTATGATTGAATTAAATCCAAAAAGCGGGATAAAGATAGCCATTATTAATAAATAAATACAATAAAAGGCATATAATATAACCATGGATTTGTGTTTGATAAATACTAAACTATATCTAGAAAAATAACTTTTAAAGAAATGAATAAAAAGTACAATAGAACCTGGTAGAGTTACGATCATCGATATTCTGCCGATAAGATTCCCTTTTGCTGATATCGATGCACTATGGTAACAAAGACCTACTATTAATAAAAAGTAAATTAATATGATGACTGATGGATCTTCTTTCTTTTTATGAAAAAGAAAAGTACTCAAACTAATGGTTGTAAGACTAAATAGTAAGGGAAGCAGAAGGTATATGACATATTGAGAAACCAGATTATTATATTCAATAGAAAATGTTTTTGTTTTTAAATCTTTACCTTTAATGGTTATTGATTCTGCCATTTCTATTCTATTAAAAAAGGAAACCGTAGAATGGACTTCTGGATTTTCTCCATTTACAAGTTTTATTATGTCTCCTTCTCCAATCGGTTGGTCATTTGCCCAACCTTTTTCATAGATATCTTTAACCAACCATTGATCATTTTGATTCATTACTTCTATCCCAACTAACGGATATTTAAAGTTAATGACTGAGAAATAAAGGGTACAACACAAAATAAGAATAATTGGAAGCAAGACTATTATATTTTTTTTTGTAAATGAATTCATAATTTCTCCTTTTAAAAAAACCAGGATACGAAATCCCGGTTTTTAACCTCTACACCCAGAAATATGCCTTTGGAAGGATTTGATTTCCAGAGAATACTTCCAAAATAGCTTTAAGTTCCTCGGGGCTTACTCCAACAAGACTTGCTGTTCCCTCTTTTACCATTTGTAAAACATCGGCGTTATTGATGAGAAATTGAATAACATCTTGCATTCTTTTTGTCTCCTATTCGTTAATAAATATATTTTAATAGTTGATCAAAGTAACATTGATCAATATTAAGACCTTTTATTTGAGCCAACACTTTGTTTTGATAGATTTTCTTGATCACTTCTGTGTAAGCGATGGCTCCTGTTTCAACAAATTTATTATGGATTAGCTCTTGATTCATTATGATTTCTTCTTTGCTTACCTTATTTTGGTAATAGTCGCGAATCAATTGAGCCTTTTCATCTTCACAATTCATTAAATAGATAATGGGAAGACTGTATTTTTTATTCAATAAGTCATTTTTCTGATTCCTAATTTTTATATCTTCTAGATCATTATTTATCTGTCCGATCAATCCAATATTTTTTGCATAAGTCTCAATCACTACTGGATAGTTATCGGTTGCCAATACAGCACCTATTTCACATACAAGAGCAACCAGGGAACCAGATTTTTCGATGGACATCTCTAAGTAATCAGACTCGGTCTTACAAATATTTAAAAGATCTTTATGCTGACCATGTATCGATTTTAGAGCATATTCCATCAGGAGAGAGAGAGAGTTATCCTTATTCTTCAAACTACTATTTTGAATAACACGTAAACTCACAAATTGTAAAGCTGTTGTTGTGTTTAATGCTAATTTTGGTTCTGTTAACCAAGGGTTTTCACTACTATCCTCATCTTCAAAATCATCTAGTATATCGAAAGATAAGATTAAAATTTCCACTGCAGCAGCAACAGAGTATATTTCTTCGGTCTCTACACCGTTAAACATCCGATAGTGCAAAATAAGTAGTTCTCCAAAAGGAAATCCTTTTTCTGATTGAAAATCAACAAATTGTAGGATCAGTTCTTTTAACTCATTTTGGTCTATTTGCTCATTGACAATATGGTATATGGACTTTTTTATTAACGTAGAATGGCCAGCACTCAATTGAATTCCCCCCCTGAATACTATAGCACAATTACAATGTCCTGTATTACACCGCATAATCGATTGCGTAAAACCACAATACCTTTTGCGTGATTATTATGGGATAATAATAGACGAAAGTACTAGAACGATCAATGTTTTTTGGACCCTATCATCCAACATAATTAAGAAAAAATTGCGAATTCAATGAGTTTTTACTAGTATTGTAGTGATAAAGGGGAAATGAACGAGCCCGTTTCATCATTTTAATAACAACAAGATAAAAACGGCTTAAAGAGAAGGAAGGAATTAAAATGAGCTCACCTGATATTACAAAGCTTATTAAGGAAAATTTATTGTACTGTGAGTATCAACCTGTAGCAAATTCAGGTAATATTTCCATTTTCGCATATGAAGCATTAATGCGATCTAAGCCACGAATAGCACCCCCTATTATATTTCAACATGCCAGAAGTAATGGAAATTTGTATGATTTGGATACTGTCTGCATTACGAATGCCATAAAAGAATACCCTCATATTTATTTACAACAACAATTCTTATTTATTAACATACTACCATCTACGATCGTTCACGATGAATTTGAGAATTTTATTCATAATCTACTTGTTAACTATCCTCATATTAGGGGACGTATCGTTTTTGAAATTAATGAGGATTCAAATGAAGAGGGAATTTGGAGACAAGAAGTATTTCTAGAAGGCCTATCCTTTCTAAAGTCCCTTGGGTTTAGCATTGCATTTGATGATTTGCCTGTAGCAAAGACTTCTTTTGATAAAATGGAAGCTATTTCACCAGAGTTTATTAAATTAGATCATACAAAGGCACAAGGTTTATCAAATTCTACTGAGAAACAGACAAACGATCGAGCTTTTTTTAGAGTATACAAACGAAAAAACGAAACTAGTATTAGAAGGTATTGAAACAGATGCGGATTTAAAGACGGCAAAGAGATTAGGCGTTCATTTACTTCAAGGCTATTTTATTTCGAAGCCAAAACTTTTATCGTAGTGTAATATTTTATCCTAAACCATAAAACTAAAAGAAGAGTGACATCTATTAATTATCGATCTGTAATTTTAACTATTTGAGGAGAATGATAGATGAACAGAGGAAGAATGACAAATTGTCATATTGCATCAGACTTAGTTCTAAATCGAAGAAAAGAAAGGCTGAAATATCAATTTCAGTATCAATTAGAATATAAAGTTACGTTGACTAACTTAAAACGTCCTAGGAATTCATTAGATAGAATATTTTGGTTTGTTTATGAGTATACAGATATCTGTAATGTTGAATCGATTAAAATAGAGACTCTAATCGAATACCTAAAATATCATCACTTAGAAAAATTCAAACAAATAAGTTTTTCACAAGCAGTTAAAGATGTAAAGTATTTCCTTTATGTTCGGAATAAATTCATTTCCACATCAACATTAAAAATAGATTTAACTGTTCAAAATTATTACCTCTGGACTAGAATCTAAACAAACCTCTTATTCCTATACAGAATCATTTAAGATAACTGATTTTGTGCTAAAAAGAGACGGAAGAACCGTCCCTCTGTTTCAGCACTCTTTTAAAAAGCGGTTGCTATCTATTTTCCATGGGTCTGTGGGGGATAGACGGTATAAGTGAATGTTCCCTTTAAAGAATTTTCTATTTGATTGTTGGTCGATCCATTCGATTTCAACGGGTACTGTAAGGTTTATTGCATTCGTATAGTCATTAAAAGGAAGAACGGTCATCCGATTTAAACTCATATTTTCAACATAGTGAGTTTTCTTTGCCCAATCTATAGGCTGTAGGGAAATCGCCGAGATGATCAATGGATCCTGCTGTTTAAATCCGGCTACATAGGCGCGAATGAGCTCAAATGGATCAGCACCCGCAATATATTCTTGTAGCTTACCTGCCGCTTTTAAAATCATTAATTTATGTGATAAATCCATGGAGTTTGTGCGGTGGGTCTGGCTTCCGTAAAAATGGATGCAAAAATGACCAGGAAAATTATTCTTCAATGCACCTGCGCCATGTGGCATTCCGTGCATGGAAGCTGCAATCCATTGATTATCGTGAATCACAATAATCGCTCTACGTTTCCAGCTCCATTTTCCACCATATATCTTTTTCATGGTACTCGTATCTTTTGGGGTTAACGGCTGAACATCCGCATGGCGACTTCCTGCCCGTCTTTGTACATGAAACATTTCCCCAGTTTCCACATCCAACACGGTAAATTTACTGTACTTCGGTAAAATCTTATACACTTTTTCCCATGGTAGCATTTCAATTTGAAGTCCTATACCGCCATCTTTAGCAAAAACATTTGAACAGTTAAGGATGATGGTCACAGATAAAAGAAGAGCTGTCATATTTTTTTTTCGCATTTTCTTCACTCAATTTCATTATTATTTCAAAAAGATGTTAAACACATATAAAAGCTTTCCTTAAATGGTATCGATATATTCATGATATTCATGATTTTTGTGAAGATAAGAGATGGGATTTTAATACCCCTCATATGGGAATTCATGTTAGTGAAGAGAAAGAAAGGATCGTAAAGGAAAATCGAAAAATTCTTTACGTATATACTTTCAGAGGCTATGAGAAAATAAGAGAGGTGGATAATGGTTCAAATCAAAAAATCCCAAATATCTCCTATTATGGCTTGTTATTTGGAATTTTTTCGATATCAACTACTATAATGAATGGATGTTCTTATTCCCCAATGCACAGGAGATTATTGCATTAGGGAACAGGCAACTTTTTTTGAATTTGGAATATAAGGGAAAAATTTCTGATCTTCTTCTAACATATGCCCCATAACGATTTCATCAACGATAAATGAAAAGAAGGCAGATGATTTGAGTTCTCCATTCTGATAGTTTTCTTTGAGTTTTAAGGCTTGTTGAACTAAATTTTTATGAATGGAGGTGTGTTCGTCATAATCAGGATACCCGATCTCTTTCAAAATTTGTTCCTCAGCATCAAAATGATCTACGATATGATTTAATACGATTTCCAACTGATGCAATACTTTTTTATAACCGGCATTGGAAAGAGACAAGTGAATGAGAAGATCACCTTGTTTTACGAGTTCCTGATGTTGCTCATCAATCTGTTTATGTCCACTTTCCCAATCGCATTTCCAACTTAGATTTACTGACGCGACGGGAACGTTTTCATTCTGATTCGAGCAAATTACTAGATTTCGGCCGTCTTTTTTAGCACAATACAAGGCTTCGTCTGCTCGTTTGTACCAATTGTAAAATGTTTCATTTTTCTTTCTTGCAGCTACACCGAAACTTGCAGTTACTCCACCAACAAGGGGATGGTGAGTCTTTTCCATTGCTTGACGAATTTTTTCTGCAACAACGAGTGCAATATGAATATCTGTCTTTGGCATGAAAATAACAAATTCTTCACCACCAAATCGAGCCAAAATATCTGATTTTCGTACGATACTTTGTGTCAAATCTGCAGTCTTTTTCAGTACCTCGTCTCCAACAGGATGACCCCATATGTCATTAACTTGTTTAAAACGATCCAAGTCTAAAATGATCAAGGAAAGGGGGGTGTTCTGACAATCTGAACATTTCATTTCCTCTTCTAACCTTATATCTATATAATGCCGATTATAAAGACCAGTTAATTCATCTGTAACTGCAAGCGTTTCTAAGGATTCATTTTTCTTCTGCAATTCTTCAGCTAATTGGATCAAATTCATTTCCTTCAAGCGCTTTTCAGTAATATCTCTTGCAGAAGCATATATAAATTTCCCGTTTGGCTGGGAACGCCATTCTAAAAACCTGTAAGAACCGTCCTTGCAGCGAACTCTGTTGATAAAACTACTGATAGACTTTTGTTCTTCTAGATCCTTAATGATATTCAAAGTAGTAGGGATATCATCTGGATGCACGAGTGAAACAAAGCTTTCGCCTTCAAGTTCATCAACCGTATAACCCAATACCTGTTCGAATTGTTGATTGACTTTAATGAACTCTCCATCTGTATTGGCAACACAGAGCATATCAGGATTTACGGTTAGAATTCCTTGTATTTCATTGTCCAGCATATATTCCCTTGTTACATCATTAAATATACAAGCAAAAATATCCGCATCTAAAGGAAATACTGTGACTCGAATCCTTTTTTGTATTGAAACATGATGCATATCAAAATGAGTGCTCCTTTGATTCCGGATTGCTTCATTGAAGGTTTTCTTCCATTGCGATTCACCTTCCCAACCTTTTGGGAATACGTCATAAAATCTTTTATTTATTACATCGTGAGATTTAACACCCATTATTTTTTCATATGCCTCGTTGATTGCTAAAAATTCATAGTCATAAGGAATTCCTTGTTCGTCTACTATTTTCCTGTGATAGGAATAGGCGTTAGGTGATTTATTAAAAAACTCCTTAAAGTACAGCCCGTTCATAAACTTTCCTCCAATATATGTTGCTTTATATGTATATCTAAAAAAACATAAAGTTCTATCATTCTCCATGAAACAAAAATACATCGTCAAAAAATAGCGTAAGTATTGAACATACTTTATATAAATAATAGCTTAAAATCATATAAAGGAAAAATTTTATCTTTTCTCTAAAATAATATTAAACAATTTGTGGATGATGAAATTTCAATAGTATGAGTTATTTATTTGATAAACACAAGAAGTTATGTCACTTTTAGTAGGAATAATCACTATTTTGATAAAGTGTTATAGACTTAATGAAGAGAGATTAATAGATGAAATGCCTTTCAATAGTAGATAGGAATTATATTAAAAGCAATGAAGTCCACTTTAAGAAGAAATCAGACCATTGCCTGCTATAAGATGTAGGCAGTCGTTCTAAGTATAGAGAATGTGACATTTCACAGGGCAGGGGGAGACGCTTTTGAAAATATTATTTTTTATTATTAATGGCGCAGCAGGAAATGGAAAGTCGAAAAAAACATGGAGCCGTTTGAAAAGACTATTGGATAAAAAGAATATTTTATATCGATATTATTTCACGCAATACCCCAATCATTCAAAAGTGATTACTAAAAAAATTGTTCATTCTGAACGGGGGAAAATAGCAGCCATTATTACAGTTGGAGGGGACGGAACGATACATGAAGTGGTGAATGGACTCATGAATCATTCGAATGTGAACATTGGTTTTATTCCTGCTGGTTCAGGAAATGACTTTGCAAGGGGGTTTCAAATTCCTAAGAATTCGAGCAAAGCCCTTGAATTTATTTTAAACTTTGATGGATCTATACCAAAGGTTGATGTAGGTTCATTTCAGCTAAATAATATGCCAGAAAAACGTCTATTTATTAATAGTTTAGGTGTAGGTTTTGATGCTGAAGTTTCAATGGAAGCAAACAAATTACGAATGAAAAAATGGTTAAACCTACTAGGAATCGGTAGTTTTACATACGTAGTGGCACTTCTTAAAAAAGCTATTACCTTTCAACCAGACAGATGTTGAGTTAACCATTGATGATCAAATATTGTATTACCCGAAGGTTTGGTTTATTACAGTTTCAAACCAACCTTACTATGGAGGTGGAATGCAGATATCCCCTTCAGTTCTACCAAATGATGGTCTATTAAATATAACAGTCGTTCATGATCTTTCTCGTATTAAACTACTTCTTATTTTTGTAAGTGTATTTTTGGGAAAACATACCATGTTCAAAGAAGTAAGAACATTAACGGGTAAAAAGGTCACAATAACTAGTAATGAATCATTGCACATACATACAGACGGAGAATCAGCAGGAGTATCCCCAGTAAGTATTGAAGTGTTACCATCGTATTTTCAAGTATATTCAAATTTGTAATGATAAAATTAACTTAAATAATCATAAAAAGCTCTACTTTCAATCTTATCTGAGGGGAAAATGCAGCAAAGTTAGAGGATATGATGAGTAAAAAGACTGTGGTTCTTGGAGTAATAAATGCATGAACATTTACTGTTGTCCCTTGAACCACAACGATTTGTACTTTATTTTCTATTATATAAGTACAATGAAAATAACAGCAAAAGAATAGCGATCATTTTCTGTCTATCAATTGGAAAGCGATTGCCACCAAAAAAGCCAAAATGGTCAATGACAGCACCAAGAATGATCTGTCCCACGATGACAGCCATTAAAGAGGCAGAAACCCCGATCTTAGGAACGACAATAACCTGAACCACCACATAAAAAGCTCCTAATAACCCACCCGTTAATTGCCATTTTGGAACGGTGGAAAGAGCTGAAATATTACCAGTTCCGAAAAAAAGTAAAATAAATAAAAGTGCTAATGTTCCCACTGAAAAACTAATAAACGAACCTTCAAACACACCGACTTTCTTTCCTAATCCGCCATTAATTTGACCTTGCGTTGCTAGTGCCATTCCTCCGATTAGCGCAAGCAATGGAAAAATAATTTTTAACATAAGCTAAATTCTCCTTTATTACTTATTATTCTAAAAAGATGACACGACAAACCATCCTATTGATAAATAACGTGAAGTGTCAATCCATTAGTATGATAAATCAAAAAAAACTTTTTGTATTCATCCAATTGGCTGGTAGGGAAGTAATCCAATTTTAAAATAACAATCACGATCAAAAGTGGAATTTAAAGAAGGAAAATTAGCTGAGTCTAAATAAGAACGAACATTATATTCAGGGCAGAGGAGCTGGAACCACTGTCTTTTTTCAATGGAAGATAAGTTTGTTCTTTTTTTTTACTTTAAACGATAAAATTCTGTTAAAATAAGTAGAATTATTTATTAAAAAAGAACTGGAATGGTGAACAAGACTTGAAAACATTCAAAAAAGTATATATCGAAATTACAAGTGTGTGTAACCTTGCTTGTAGCTTCTGTCCTCCAACGAGTCGAGCGGCGAAGTTAATCAAATTAGATGAGTTTAATCATAGACTAGATCAGATTAAACCTCATTCAAAATATATTTACCTACATGTCAAAGGGGAGCCACTTCTCCATCCTAGAATCGATGAATTGCTGGATGCCAGCCATGCTAAGGGATTTAAGGTGAATATCACGACAAACGGGACACTCATAAAGAAAAATAGAGATAAACTACTAGGAAAACCTGCACTAAGACAAATGAATTTCTCGCTTCATAGTTTTGATGGACATGAAGGGTCTACAAATCGGGAAGAATACTTGTCAAATATTCTTTCTTTTGTCCGTGAAGCCGTGAAGCATAAGGTGATCATTTCTTTTCGATTATGGAATCTTGATCAAGATAATGCGACAAATGTGGAAAAAGATAGAAACCGTGAAACATTAGCAATCTTAGAGAAAGAGTACAACCTAGATTATAGGATCGAAGAAAAAGTAGTGCCAGGTAGTGGGATTAAAGTGGCAGATCGAATCTATATTAATCAGGATCATGAGTTCAAGTGGCCTAGTTTACAGGCACCTGAGGATGATGGAAAAGGATTTTGTCATGCCCTTCGTAGTCAAGCGGCCATTCTTGTCGATGGAACGGTCGTGCCTTGTTGTCTGGATGGAGAAGGCGTGATTGATTTAGGAAATATTAATCACACTCCTTTTTCTGACATTGTAGAGGGTGAGCGAGCAAATCAACTCTTTGATGGATTTTCTAGAAGAGAGGCTGTTGAAGAAATGTGTAGGAAATGCGGATATAGAAAGAAATTTGGGGGATAAAGGTTTCTCTTACCGTAGAGGCTTTAACAAATGAAATCGAAACATCATGTTAGAGGATAGCATTTGGCTATCCTCTTTATCATTGACAATTAAACATTTTCAAAGAATATTAAAAATGATAAAAATATTTTCATTTATTTATTGATATTCTCATTGAGAACGGTTATCATTAATAATAAGTTATCAATGGTAGTAAAAGTATTATTAAGCTGAAAGAGGATAGAAACAAATATCTCATTAACTACTATTTCTTTACACAACTCAAACAGTGAATTTCAGGATTTAATCATTTCGTATAAAATACAGACCTATTCGATTCTTATAAACTATGCATAAGGGATATTCGGGAGGGAGAGTTAAAGGATGGATGCAATTGTTGCTGCAAAAAACGGTATTGAGGTTCAGTGTTTATATTATGGGTATAATAAAGACAATCTTGTAAGCAATTCAAAAACGCTACAACATGGGGATATTTTAACTATTTTAAATCAAAAAAGATATGTCGTAGGGGTTGGATGGTTTATTTTAATCAGTATTAATGAAAAAATAAAAGAATTTATGTCTGCGAAGGAACTAGAGAAAGCAATGAACTCTAATAAACTAATGTCTATTATTGATACGATGCTTGAATATTTTAATGTGTCTTATCAATTGGATAAAGCATTGGAATTACGTAATAAGCAATTATTTTTAAATCTTTTTGAACATAAAAAAGAATCATCCTTTCTTTATGATCGAATAGCTGGAAAAATACCCGTTGAACTATCATGATAAAATTATTCTATTGAGTTAAGAATAAATAATAATGAAAACGCTTTATTTGGACCTTTTAAGTGATTATTTAATGAAACGATGTTCCAAACCCTTACAGATCTCAATTTTAAAGTAAAACTGATAGATAAAGGGTGTTTTGGAAAATGCAAAATGTATGAATCTCTAAAAGTATCATTTAAAATAATTCTAAAGTGAAAATTGCTATTGACTCCCTTTATATAGTAGAATGAATTTAATTGAAATGGGGGTTTTTTCTATGTTGTCAAAATTAAATAAAAGCGCAAGTACAAGTATTTCAACCACATTAGTAGAAGTATTAAATGATCAAATGAACTATGAATTCTATTCTTCCCATGCCTATCTTGCCATGGCCTCTTATTGTAAATTTGAAAATTATGATGGTTTTGCGCAATTTTTCCAGGATCATGCTGAAGAAGAAAGATCTCATGGAATGAAGATTTTTAATTACCTTCAAAATCGTGGAGAACAAGCGATTATTTCTAGCTTTGAGCATCCAACAAATAAATTTGAATCTGTTTTAGATGTTTTTGAAAAAGCATTAGAACATGAAAAAGAAGTGACGAGCAGATTTTATAATCTTTCTGACATTGCTGGTGATGAAAAAGAGTATGCAACCATTTCCTTTTTAAAGTGGTTCATTAACGAGCAAGTAGAGGAAGAATCAGTATTTGATAGCATCGTCCAAAAATTAAAACGAATTAATAATGACGCTAATTCTTTATTTATTTATGATTTAAAAATGGGTAAAGCAGAGTAAGTCAAAAAATTCATTAAAGTTATAGGTGTGTGCACCCGATCGAATGGATATGTAAATATTCTATTCGATTGGTTTTTTTAATTAGTAAGAACAGAAAGAAATAAGAATTTCGTTGAAGCAAGAAGGTTTTTTTGGGAAAACGAAGAATATAGTACTTATCAATAGTTCATACAGTGGAGTAAAAACATCGATTGAAAAACTAAAGTTAATACATCTTGCTTTGGTTTCTTTAGGTTTTGGGACGAATGAATCATGTGGAAAATCAGCCAGTGTACAACAAAAAAAGTTGTCAAATCCTATTAGGGAGGTTATTTTTCATGGTTAGATTTATCTTTCAATTCGGTGCTGCCTCTGCTGTTTTTTTATTTTCTACGATTGCTGCCTGGTATGAAGGCAGTGCTATTCTGGATAAACCTTTGGAATGGCGAAATTCTACACCTATTACACAGTTGATGTATGGAGCTGTGCATGAATCAAGTAATATTTTGCAATGGGATTTTTTTATTTATGCGGCCAAATACCAGCCCACCTTTCCGATGATTATGACTGTGAGCGGTTTATATTTACTCGTTTTTTTAGGATACTATATATTTAAGAAAGTGAGGAAATGGTATGCCTTTTATCTATTCTTGATAGGTGGCGCTTTATTTTTACTTAGCTATTTCAGTTTTGAATCTTCAACAGTAGGTGGTCAAAAAATGTTTGTTCTGTTTACCGTGTGTGGTTCATTCTGTATTCTGACCGGGCTTATAACTTATTTAATGACCACAATGAGGATGAAGAGGGTGAATGATATGGAAAAGGGAAACACCTATTAGATCCGTCTAATGGATGTTTCCCTTTTGTTTTGTTGGTTTTATGAGCATCGAACTAAATTTAAATGATCGATTGTATTGTTTGTTTAAATAATGTAAGTATTAAATTACACGAACTGTAACAGTACCTTCAATTTGTTGGATATCTTTTTCCAAACTAGGAACAATATCTCCGTTTATTTCATTATCAATATCAATCATGGTATAAGCATAATCTCCACGGCTTCTGTTTACCATGTCTGCGATGTTCAAGTTATAAGTTGAAAGAGCAGTAGTAAACTGACTAACCATATTTGGAACATTTTTGTGAAATACAGTTAAGCGGCGTTTTCCATTGTAAGGTAGAGTAACATTTGGGAAATTCACTGAGTTTTTAATATTTCCTGTTTCCAGAAATGCTTTTACTTGACGAGTCGCCATAATAGCACAATTCTCTTCAGATTCTGTAGTAGAAGCACCAAGATGGGGAATAGCAATGACGTTTTTCATATTTAAAACAGTTTCATTTGGGAAGTCTGTAATATATTTACCTACTTTTCCGCCTTCAAGTGCCACAGCCATATCTTGTTCGTTCACGAGTTCACCACGTGAGAAATTCAATATATGAACGCCGTCTTTCATGATGCTAAAGGTTTCTTTGTTAAACATTCCTCTTGTATCATCCGTTAAAGGTACATGTACCGTAATATAATCAGAATTTGCAAATAGTTGTTCAATTGTCATGGCACGTTCAACATTGCGAGATAAGTTCCAAGCAGTATTAACAGAAATGAAAGGATCAAATCCGATAACATCCATATCTAATTGCAGTGCATCATTTGCAACATTTGCACCAATGGCACCTAATCCAATAACACCTAATGTTTTTCCCTTAATTTCTTTACCAACAAATTGTTTTTTTCCTGCTTCAACAAGTTTTGGAACCTGTTCGCCTTCACCTACAAGTGTTTTTGTCCAAGATATTCCTGCAAATAAATTACGAGATGAAGCCATAAGTGAAGTTAGGACTAGTTCTTTTACAGCGTTCGCATTAGCTCCTGGTGTATTGAAAACGACAATTCCTTGTTCAGTACATTTGTCAACAGGTATATTATTAACCCCTGCACCTGCTCGTGCAATGGCTTTTAATTGATTTTCGAATTCCATTGAATGCATGTTAAAACTACGTAGAACGATGGCATCTGGATTTTCACTGTCATTATTGATTTTATAATGGTCTTTATCAAAAACATTTAATCCACATTCTGCAATTGCATTTAAAGTTTTAATTGTCTTCACTGTGTCAATAGTTACTGTACTCATATTCATATCTCTCCCCTTATTCAATATGTTTATTTTTAAATTTAAGCAATACTTATAAAAATGAAAAAATTCACAAAAGAGTACAATCCATCACATATTTCCCCTGAAAAATCCCACTTAATAAGCATAAAGAGGTAAGGAAAATAAATCCCTTACCTCTGCCCAGGCGAACGGCTATTTCGTACTATGTGCTCCCTCGCGGTTATCCGCGTTCGCCAGTTACACATAGCTTTTTAATTGCACTCATCTTAACAAATTATTCAGTAAACTTCAAGAGAAAAGTTTTGATTATTTTTTTGAATTTATTTTATTCCGCCATATTAGGAGGGAGTCTGCTAACCGAGTTAGAATAAGAATGGTTATAGCGGGCAAATACAAAACCCCCAGTGGGAATCGTTCATTATAGATTGATTGATCCAATTTAGGGGATTATTCTTTTGTATTACTCCTCTAGACTGATGAGATTAGTAACTCTATCAAATATTTCTTCAAAAGTAGTATCTAATGAGATGGCTAATTCTGCAAATAATATATCTGAAACAAAAGTTAAAAGTTTACGATCGTATTCATGAAACTTTTTTGCGCTCATTTCAATTTCATGCTTTTTCCGCATCAACGTATTCACGACTTTAGAAATTTCTTTGCGATTTCCAGCATTGACAATTTCATAATAGATATGAGAACGTTGACTACTTTTTTCGATCCATTCTATACCTGGCCACTTGAAAGATTCCAAAATTTCTTCTGCTTCATTTTTATTAATAAGTGCGAGCATCACAACTGTATCATTATCTACAGGAGTACTTATGGTTAACTTGGGATCTTGAACTGGGTGTAAAACATAATACTTTTTCGTAACTCCTATAATGGACTTATCACATATTTCATCTATTTGACAAATACCATGTCCTGAATAGATGATCAAATCTCCAATATTAAACATTGCATGGGCTCCTATACGTATAATTGTCAACTAAGTTTACTATATTAATTCTACCTCAAAGTCCGAAAAATGTCAACTTAGTTGACATTAGTGGTTGGTTTTTGTATATTAAGTAGCGGATAAAAGGATTGAGGTGAAGTGGTTGAATTCTGAATTGCATAACTTAGATTTAATAGACTTGTTAAGTGAACATCATATTTTGCTTCGCAGAATTTCTGAGAAATTGTGGAATGATAGCAGTGATATTAATATTTCAAATTCTGAATGGTTTATAATAGCGAGGATTTATCAAAAGCAACCAACGATTTCATATGTATCAAAACAGGTAGATATTTCTCGGCAAGCAACTCATAAATTAATTAAAAGTCTTGAGTCAAAAGGACTTGTTGTCGTTAAAAATGTAGAAAATAACAAGAAAGATAAGTGCATAAAGTTAACGGCATTAGGTGAAGAATGCTATGAGAAAAACGAGTCTTTAAAGGCTACAATTGAGAAGAAGATCGCTAATCATATTGGTGCGGAACAATTAATACTCCTCAAAGATATCCTAAAAGCAGATTGGGGATTATGAACTGAAGTGCAATAAAACCAAAACCAAATTGGTTACAAAAGAACCGTACCTTTGTAACCGTATGCAAAATGAAATAGAAGGGAATACATATTAAGGCATGTAATAAGAAAAAATAGATATAGAGGAGGTGTAATTATGCAAAAAATTGGAGTTGAAGGATCCTTAACAAATATTCATCAAGCGTTACGTGAAAAAGGTTACGATGTTGTTGAATTAAATAGTGGAACAGACATGCAAAATATGGATTGTTGTGTTGTATCAGGTTTAGATGCAGATGTAATGGGAATGCAAGATGCTCTAAGCAAAGGTTCGGTTATTGAAGCAAGCGGCTTATCAGCAGACGAGGTTGTCAAGCGAATTGAAAGTAAAATGAATCATTAAAATCAGTATCTAATTTTACTATCATTTTTTTCAGAAACTGAAAAGTAAAAAGTTGATTATCTTTAAAGCTAATCAACTTTTTATTGTTGGTAGACTTTTTCAATCCCTAAAAGCAAGATTGGACAGTTGGTATATCAATAAACTCACAAAATGAATATTGTTATAAAATATTGAAAGTCATAATAAATGCGTGTGTACTTCTCAGAAATAATTCTATAGGAGTCCGTTTCTCACCACGAATGAAAGGTGCCAGGTACCATCTAGTTTTCAGGATGATGCTTGGTACCTTTTATTGTAAATTTTGTTAATTTATTCACAAAGGAGTTCTAAATAATCTGTGATCATGTAAAATAGTAATGGTGATTAGAAAAAGTAAAAATATGGAACAAATGGCCTGCGTTTGAAGGAAACTTCTGCCGCGTTTTCTAATTTTGACATTGGATTTTGAAAAAGTTATGACGGTGAAAGAACTTTTTTTATTATTTTTTGAATTTTCGGTATTATTATGTGTTTTTCTTGATTGAAATCTTGAACCATATAGAAAAGAGGGTACGATGTTGAGCTTAATGAAGGGTAAAAAAGGGTTAGTTCTTGGAGTAGCAAATGAGCATAGCATAGCCTGGTCGATTTCGAAGGCCTTATCTGAACAGGGAGCAGAACTTGCTTTTACGTATCAAAATGAACAGACAGGTTCTTATGTCATCCCATTATTTCAATCGATTCAGAGTCAATTTTATGAAGTGGTAGATTTAACAAAACCAGAAGATGTGTCAGCCATGATTGAAAAGTTGGATAACCATTTTAATGGCGAGCTTGATTTTGTTGTACATGCGGTTGCAGGTGGCCCTAAAAAAGGGGAACTCTCAGGGAATTATATGGATGTTTCTTTAGATGGTTTTGTCAATTCTATGGTGATTAGTGTTTATTCTCTAACGGATATTGTGAAAAGAACCTATAAAATGATGGAAGGACGTAAAGCTTCTATTATTACTTTATCCTATTATGGCTCCGAAAAAGTGGTCAAAAACTACAATGTTATGGGTGTGGCCAAGGCTGCACTTGAAAGTAGTGTCCGATATTTAGCAGCGGATTTGGGGGAATATGGAATTCGGGTGAATGCTTTATCACCGGGAACGATGAAAACACGAGCAGCAAGCGGGATTGGGGATTTTAATACATTAGTTGATTATACGAGTCAACATGCCCTTTTAAAACGGAATGCAACGCTCGAAGAAATCTCAAACGCAGCACTTTTTCTTCTAAGTGACATGAGTACAGGAATAACAGGTCAAACCATTTATGTGGACGCTGGTTATAGTGTGAAAGGTGATACTCTTAATAACGGGTAAAAGGGGAGAGGTTTATGCAAAAAGAGTTGACCTATGAAGAGATTCAAATTGGGGATACCGCAGATTTTTTTAAGACGATTTCTGAATTTGATATCTATCAATTTGCAGGAATTACAGGTGATTTTAACCCAATGCATATCAATGAAGAGTTTGCAGATACAACTATTTTCAAGGATCGAATTGCCCATGGACTCTTAACTGGAAGCTTTATTTCTACTGTTCTTGGAATGAAACTTCCTGGACCAAACACCATTTACTTATCACAAAGTTTCAAATTCAAAGCGCCTGTCAAAATTGGTGATACGATTCATGCAGCGGTAGAAGTCATCGAAAAGCAGGATGATAAGAAAATGATTAAATTAAAAACTCAAGTATGGAATCAGCGTAATGAAATAGTAGTGGATGGGGAAGCCTTAGTCATGAAGAAATATTTGAAGGCTACAGAGGAAAATTAGGATGGAGAACCAAGTTGGAAAATGGGTAAGTGTGAAGAAAAAACGACCAGAAGATATTTTAGCTCTCATTCACAATGGAGATGATCTAATACTTCCAATTGCAAATGGAGAGCCGCAAGTATTAATCGACATACTAGAGGATCATTTTAGTGAATTTCAGAATATTCGAATTCATCAAATGCATGCGGTAAAGGAAAGGGCCTATATTCAAGGGAAGATGAAACCATCGCTTTCCTATGTTTCTTATTTTTTAAGCAGTGCTTCCCGAAAGGCCTTTTTACAAGGACAGTGCGAACTTGTTCCAAATCATTTTCACCAGGTTCCGCGTATATTGCGCGAAACGACGAAATCGTCTCTTATATTAGCTGCAGCATCACCGATGGATGAACATGGATATTTCTCTTTAGGTACTGGGGCAGACTATGTGTCTTCTTTTATTGGCAAAGCTCCTTTTTTCTTGGAAGTGAATAAGAGGATGCCCCGGACATTTGGAGAAAATCAAATCCATATTAGTCAAATTGAAGGGTATATTATGGTTGATTATCCTTTATATGAAGTTCCTAATCTTCCAATCACCGATATTGATCGACAGATCGGAGCCTTTATCGCTGAACAAATTGAGGATGGTTCAACTATTCAAGCGGGCATTGGAGGCATTCCAAATGCTGTCATCCGTTTATTAAATAACCATAAAAATCTTGGGATTCATACAGAACTCATATCTGATGGAATGATTGACCTAATTGAATCGGGAGTTGTAAACGGAATTGAGAAAAAGACATATCCAGGAAAAATCGTCACAACCTTTGCGTTAGGGACTCAAAAGCTATACGATTTTCTTCACGAAAATCCTGCTATCAGATTTCTTCCAGTTGAGGTTGTCAATGATCCACGAGAAATTGCCAAAGAGGAGAAAATGATTTCCATTAATGCTACAACGGAAGTGGATTTTTATGGACAATGTGCATCTGAGACCATTGGTGGGCACTATTATAGTTCAACCGGTGGGCAAGCTGACTTTGCTCAAGGAGCAAGTCTTGCTAAAAAAGGTAAAAGTTTTATTTGCCTCCACTCCACAGCAAAAGGGGGATCGATCTCAAGAATCCGTCCTCATTTAACTACAGGTTCTGTTGTAACGACTTCCAAAAATGATGTAGACCGTATTGTAACGGAATATGGCGTTGCAGAGTTGCGTGGAAAAACCATTGAACAAAGAACAAAAGCATTAATCCAAATTGCTCATCCAAAATTCCGGGATGAATTAACCTATGAGGCAAGAAGGTGGAGACAGGGGGACGGTTCTTCTGTCTTCCTTTTCTGAGTAAGAAGATAACCAATTCTACTTAAGTAGGATGCAGAGTAGTAAGCATAGTTTAAGTTTATCTAGATCGAATTCCGGTATTTAACCGTTAAAGCTTTTTATTTCAAAAAAATAGGTGACAAGCACCGTCCAAAATGGATGATGCTTGTCACCATTCATTTTTTACTTATTATTTTTTAATTCTCTAGCTGCTTTTTTTCTAGCCTTTTTGCTTAGTCCTAACTCTGCACCAAATTCTGTATCACTTGCTTTTGCTTGATTTCCTCCAGAATTTGGTTGGTTTTGAGTGTTATTTCGCTTTGCCATTTTCCTTCCTCCTTCATATGTATTAAACATTTTATTTAAAGCTACTTTATGAAGTCAATACAGTTTAAGGGAGCTTTAAACAAGTTCAAACAAAAGTCTAAAAGTGTAATGCCCTCAAAAGTAACTAATAGTTAATATGTTTCAAAAATGTAAAAATATACATAAGTAAATTTATCGGAATTATAGTGACAGGGGGAGGTTCGCTTGTTTTGTTAGATAAACGGTTACAAGAGAACCGTCCCCTTGTTTCCTTCCCTTGCTTCACAGGACGAATATTGCGTCATGTCGTTCATACACTTTTAATAGAGGTGATGGGAATTGAATTTTGAAAAAGAGAAGGCAGATATGCTGGCGGAAAACATTAAGGGTTTTATCTATTATGTTCAATTAAGTGATCAAAAAAATAATATTCATCTTTCAAATTCGGATAAATTGTATCGACTAAAATTATTATTACATGAATTTCAATTTCGTATCATAGCGGATGAACTTTTAAGAATTAATCGCTTTATTTTTGACGAGAAGTACACTTCCATTTTGGTCAATCGCTTTAGAAAGGGTATTCAAGTAATCGGGGAATATATTGAAAATAATTATAATGATCTGTATATTTTTACCCCAAGGCTGTATACCTTAAGATCAATTGGTAGCTCATTTTCTCAAATTTAAATGATTAATAGTGATTTCTATTCCTACTAAAAAAGAAATCAATACATCTAGTAAACTTTGATTGTTATTTTACTCATATTAGTCTTTGAATCTATTTCTAAAATGATCATAATCCATTTTTAGGTATTGAAATAACTTTGCGTTTCCACCCTGATCTGGATGAGATATTTTTAATAATTTTTTATAACCAATGACCACTTCTCTATGACTCGCCCTCTTTGATAGACCTAATTTTTGACAATAATGATCGAGTGGAGAAGTGGGGTGAACCGATTGATCGTCGCTTTTGTTTCCTTTAAGTAGTGTTTCTTTTAATTCAATCAATTTATTTTGTAAATCAATATTTTCTCTTAATAAGTCCATGGCTTCTTTATGTAATTTACTGTGCTCATTTTTTAGAATGACGATTTCTTTATTTAACATATTTCTTTGTTTGATTAATTCTTTTGCTGAGGTTTTATGTAATTCTTCGATTCCTTCTATGTACTGGTCTCTTTCTTTTATCTTTAATTTCAATTGTTGAATGACCTTATCTTTATCTGAATAGGTATATTCATGAATAAACCGCTTTAACGCTTGATCATCAATGGTAAAGCCAGTTGCTTTTATTTTGCCTTCCCGTATCCAACGTCTAAAAGTTTCAGGATTATTTGTTATACCTGCTTCCGTTAACAAGTCAAATGCTTGGTCTGTGTTCAAAATATTCACCTTTCACTTATCTTGAGTTATGATTATTTTTCTATAAAATTGAAATCCATACTGTTCAATACTGATGATCATACGATTTAAAAATGGGAATTTCAATGTGATACACCTTTATTTAACCGAATAGATAATTTAGTTATGAAAAATTAATAATTTTGAAATATTTAAAGAGGAAGTCATTTTGTTTACGGAAGGGGAGGCCAAACAAAAAAAGCAAGAAAACCCTTCATTGGATTTCTTGCTTTTTGATGCCTCACTCTGATGAAATGGAGGCAGTTGAAGAATTCGGAACAAATAATAAAACAACAAAACCAATCGCAAATAAGATCACTAAGCTAAAAACACCAAACGCAGAACTGCCGGTCAGTTGTGTTGTAAGACCAACAAGAATTGGACCTGAAACAGAAGCGAATCGTCCAAAAATATTATAAAAACCGAAAAACTCATTTACCTTTTCTTTTGGCACCATTTGAGCAAAATACGAGCGGCTAAGGGACTGAATCCCACCCTGCGCAGTGGCAACGAGCATCGCCATCACCCAGAAATCAACAATGGTTTTTAAGAACATCGCATATATGCAAACAATCATATAAATAATGATCCCAGTAAAAATCATTTTTCTTGCCCCAAATCGATTGGCCAGCTTACCAAATAACACAGCAAAGGGTGCAGCGACAATTTGAACGGCTAATAAGGCAATGATCAATTCAGTTGAACCCAGTCCTAAGTCGGTCCCATAAGCAGTTGACATAGAAATGATGGTTCCGACCCCATCTATGTAGAAGAAATACGATAGTAAAAACAAAAAGATTGTTCGGTATTTCTTAATCTCTTTAAAAGTTTTTCCAAGACGTCTTATACTATTGACTATCACTCTAGGTTCACGCTCAACCCAATATTTTTGCTTTACATTTTTAAACATTGGAATCGTAAAAATAAACCACCATAACGCAGTAATCAAAAAGGCAATTCGGCTTGCAACAGTGACAGATAATGGAATCATGCCCATTTGTGATAAAATAATCACGGCGATACAGAATACAAATGGGATTACACTACCCACATATCCTAGAGCGTAGCCTTTTGCAGAAATATCATCCATTCGATCGTTTTCCGTTACATCGACAATATACGCATCATAAAAAACATTTGCTCCACGTGCCCCTAGTGATGTTAATGTATACACGATTAACAGCAGCAGCCAATTGTCACTCGGTACAAAGAGCAATGCAGCGGTTGATAGAGTCCCCATGAAAAAGAAAAAACGAAAAAATTTCCCTTTCATTCCCTTGTAGTCAGCCAATGTTCCTAAAATAGGGCCAAGAAGTGCCAAAATGAAGGTCGAAATTGAAATCGTATACCCTAAATAAGCAGTAGAATCAGCCTGATTAACACCAGCATTATCCGCTACCGATTTAAAATAGATAGGAAAAATGGCCGTTGTAATGATAATGGAATAGGCAGAAGAAGCCCAGTCATACAGCATCCAGCTCTTTTCTTCTTTGTTGTATTTACCCAAAATAATCCCCTCCTATTTACCCGCATATTTAGTCTACAATACGAACGAAACCGTTAATAGTTTGATAAAGTAAATATTATATTTATTTTATATCAAAAGTTACTTTCTATTATTAATATTTTTACAAAATTATAATTTCTCTCTTGGTTTGAGTTAACAATAGAAAGCTATTGTTAACTTAAAAAAATAGGAGAGTGCCAGAGTGAAGCATATGAGGAAAATAATTCTATCCATTATTATTTCTGTTTCTCTCATTAGTACAACTGCTTGTGGTGTTCAATCGGGGCATGTGAATGCTGAAGATAACTATATTTCTATTCAGCTCTTAGGGATTAATGACTTTCATGGACAGCTGGATGTCTACCGTACCGTAAAGGGAAAACAAGTGGGTGGTGCAGAATATTTAGCCTCCTATTTGAAAAAATACGAACAAGAAAATGAAAATACGCTACTTATTCATGTTGGAGATGCAATAGGAGCTAGTAGCCCTGTTTCTTCTCTCCATCAGGATCAACCAACGATAGAGTTTTTAAATAAATTAGATTTTGATGTAGGGACAGTAGGAAACCATGAGTTTGATGAAGGTGTGGATGAATTAAACCGACTCTTATTTGGTGGAGAATCAGAAGAATCTGGATATTTTGAAGGGGCAGACTTTCCATATACAGTAGCTAATGTGGTGGATCATGAAACAGGGGAAACCATCCTTCCACCGTATATCATTAAAGAGGTAAATGGAGTACCCATAGGTTTTATTGGAGTTGTGACAACGGAAACAACTAATTTTGTTCTTCCTGAAGGAATCGATCATCTGGAGTTTACAGATGAAGTCGTGGCCATTAATAAGGCAGCGGAAGAATTAAAAGAAAAAGGTGTGCGATCGATCGTTGTCCTTGCGCATAATCCAGTATCTTCTAAGAAAAATGGATCCAATCCATCTGGTGTGATTGTCGATTTTGCCGAAAGAGTAGATGATGAAATTGACATTATTTATGGAGCGCATAATCACACGTATGCAAATACAACGATTGATCATAAACTAATCATACAATCCTATTCCAGTGGAACAGCCTTTTCTGATGTGGATATTCTGATTGATCCAATGACAAAGGACATGGTTGAGAAAAAAGCCAAAATCGTCAGAACCTATCATAAAGGAATGGAACCGGATCAAGAGATAAAGGAAATGGTAGATTCTTATCGTGTGTCGATCGCCCCAATCATCAATGAAGTGATCGGAAAGTCGAGTGATGAGATTACGAGAAAGCAGGAAAAGAGTGGCGAATCACGGTTAGGTCATTTAATTGCAGATGCGCAGCGTAAGGCAATGGAGACTGATTTTGCCTTTGTGAATTCAGGGGGAATACGTGCTGATCTTGATAAAGGAGACATTACCTGGGGAGAAGTATACACGGCACTTCCTTTTGGCTATCGTCTTGTAACGATGAACATGACGGGTGGACAAATAAAATCTGTCCTGGAACAGCAATGGATTGGCAGTGAGGTGCGAATACTGCAAATTTCTGGTTTATCTTATACCTGGGATGAAAACGCCCCAATTGGAGAGCGAATCATTGAATTAAAGGATGATCAAGGCAATCTATTGGACTCCGATCAAATCTACTCGTTGACCGTGAACGAACTTTTAGCAGCAGGCGGTGATGGTTTCAGTGTCTTTAAAGAAGGGACGAATAGAATCAAAGGACCTATTGAATTAGATATCATGACCCATTATATTCAAAGCTTTGAAGGACCAATCAAAACCCCAGCATTAGATCGAATTGAATTGCAATAATAGAGGGGAATAACGAGAGGACGGTTTCATACTAGTTAAATTTAATAGAAAAGAATAGTTGACCAGACGAATGGAAACACAAATGAATGTGTTTCTTTTTTTTGTAAGGAAGAAAATGTCCCTTTAGTTATGGATCTAACGTAAAAAAAGCACTAACTGTCTATAGGCAATTACACACTTTTTGAAGTACAAGTTGATAGTCAAATGACGTTTGAATAGGATGGTGTAGACAAGAGAAAAAGGAGTGAAACCCATGTATCCAAATCATAATTATGTCTTTTATTATAATCCCTATGACCAACAACCTTATTTCCATTCAACACCATTTCAATCGGATGATTTTTACCAAAACTTGGATGATAGACAAACTTTCCCAATGGGGCCACCACCAGGACCACCGGGTCAAGGATCACAAGCTGGAGCACCTACCGCACCACCTCCATCTTTCGTTCCCGCTGAAACACAACAAGTTGGAGCCTTTGCAGTTGATCCGGGCAGTATTAGAGGATGTTTATTCAGATATACGTATGTGTGGTTAAGAAATCGTCAGCAATTTTGGTACTTTCCAACCTTCGTTGGCAGAACATCTGTCTCTGGATGGCGTTGGAATGGCTTTAGTTGGGTTTTCTTTGGAGTAAGTCTGCGACAAATTCAATCGTTTACTTGTGTGTAATAAGCTAAAAAGAGACGACTTATATCTATATTTAAGTCGTCTTTTTTAGTGATTCATGTTTTCTATAAACCTATTGGTATTTTTATTATAAGAATAAGTGACCTGTTTAAATAAATAAAAAGACTCTGATTAATGTATGCTAAGAAGAAAAATCAGAGTCTTAATTTATTTAATTTGATCAACACAAGCATTCATTAAATGATCAAAGTAAACTAAAGAATATACAGTTGTTTTATTCCTACCTTTGGATTTGGATCGATACAAAGCTTGATCCGCTGCTGAAATGATCTCTTTTGAATCTTGCCCATGTTCCGGATAGACTGATATCCCTAATGAAATCGTAATAACATCTCCTGTTGGGCATGGTGTACTTTCTAATTTCATTCGCAGACGCTCAGCGATAACAGTTGCTGTTTCAGCATCACCGTAAGGAACAATAATGGCAAACTCTTCTCCCCCGTAACGGAAACACAAATCACCTTCTCGGGAAAGTTCTTGCATGGTTCTTGCAAGGTATATTAACACATCGTCACCTTTCAAATGACCAAATGTATCATTGACCTTTTTGAAAAAATCAATATCCAGCATAATTAATGAAAAAGGAGTACCATTTTGAATTTGTTCCTTGATGATAAGATTAAAGGTTCTCCGATTCGCTACTCCTGTGAGTGCGTCTGTTTGAATCTCAACATCTAATTGATTAATATGATTTTTTATTTGTTGGAAAGAATATTCGATACTTTGATAAAGCTGATTTACTTCATATATGGTTGATTTTATCTTTGGAAATTCTGTATTTAAATTTCCTGTTGGAGTGAAGAGTTTTTCTGTATATTGGGCTAATAGATATAAAGGCTTTGAAATAGAACGACTATTCATAATCGCTAAAGGAGTGCCGATTATGAAAATAAGAATCCCTAAATAGATCACAACTATTTTAATTTTTCCGACAGAATCGGTTACTTCTTCCGTTCTTCGTTGTAAGAAAGCTTCCTGCCCCTTTACTAAAGCATCTATTTTTCCTTTAAAAACATTTGTAATGGTCTTGGCAGAAGTTTTTTGTATATTAGTATAGCCAGCCTCGTTTCCGTCTTTCTTAAAGGAAATAGCTTTATTGACTAATTCCTCATAGCGCAATTGGAATGCTGCCAATTGTTGGATGTATTCTTGGTCTTCTGCTGTTTTAAAGGTTTTCAACATATGAGCAATCATCGTGTTTACTTTTTGAGCATTTTCTTCATATTGAGAAAGGTAGAAAGGATCACCTGTTAATAGATAATCTTTAACGGATCCAGTTTGATTGGAATAAGCAATTTCCAAACGATTGGCCCTCAACATATTTTCTATGTTTTCATCAATGAGATGTTTATAGGATTCTTCTGTAGAACTTATGAGTTTAATAGATACAGCGCTTTCAAAAGATAGTAATAGAAGAGCAAAGATAAATCCTCCGATTAGTTTTTTACCAATTGTTAATTTCATAAAAGAAAACCCCTTTATATATAACAAAAGTAGAAGTTTATTTTTCCAACGTTTTCTAATGTGAATCCTATTTATAAGTCTATTTACCTACTTCAATTATACTAAAAAATTCAAGTATGGGGTAATTTTTGAAAAATAAATAAAAATTTAATAATTAAAAGTGATGAAAACTTATGGCTGAACATGTGATTAATTATACAGACATCATCCAGAAATTGAATGGTGCTTGTGGAGCCTGTTTTTTTCTAAAAAAATACTGGTTTAAATTATTATTCTGTTATACAATTAAAATACAAATTAATGAAATGTTATATAACAATTTAGTCGACAATTAATTATGAAGAGAGGGTAATCAAGATGAACAAAAAAGACTTAATCGCAAGAGAAATACTAGGGTGGAAAGCTAGAAGTAAGAATAGTTGGTATGATGTTGAGAAAGAGGTTTTTGTTCATGAATCCTACTTTTTACCGGAGAAATATATTGACCAGGCGATGTTAATTGTAAATAAATTAGACATGTGGGGAGTTACATATTCAACAAACGGAGTGTCAGAGGTTCAATTTGATGATGTTACTGGTACGGGTGATACGTTAGCTGAGGCCATCACAAATGCAGCCTATTTTCTAATCCAAAAATACGCAATGACTGAAAATAGATATTATAATTAATTTTGGATAACGCTTATAAAAAATGATGAAGTGTGGAGAAAAGTACTTGTTCGAATTTCTTTAAGATAAAGTGAAATAAAAAAGTTGGCTATCTAATTGATAACCAACTTTTTTTGTTCTGATTTGTAAAAAGAGCGATTAATAACTCGTGTTAAGATGAAAAATAAGTAAAAAAGGTTCCTTTAGAAATTTCGCTTTTTTCTAATATATCTTGAACAGACGTGAATTGAACCCCTTAATTAATAAATAATGGGTAGCCATATTAACCACATGCTGTTTTCGATCAATCATAATCACGATAATTAATATTTAGACTGCATGTATAAAAAAAGTCATACATCATTTGCAATATTTCTACAAATCTAATTATAAATATTGGGATATATATTGATTGCAAATATTTGAACAGATAGTATAATATATATTTTGCGTGAAATTGGGGTATAAAATTATTGGACTAAAAGTATACAAAGGGGGAACAACTATGGACCATTCCATAAAAGAGTCTGATCGTCCACCATACGGGATTATTATCGTTTTGATGATTGGGGCTTTTATTTCATTTTTAAATAATACATTACTAAATATTGCTTTACCGTCGATTATGAAAGAGTTACAAATTGGTCCATCGACCGTTCAGTGGTTGACAACAGGCTTTATGTTAGTAAACGGAATTTTGATTCCGGCAACGGCCTTTTTAATACAAAAATATTCTGTTCGCCATCTCTTTTTAGCGGCCATGGTCTTATTTACACTAGGTACCGTTCTTGCTGGTACTGCACATACTTTCCCTATTTTATTAGCGGGACGGTTGTTACAAGCTTCTGGATCAGCCATCATGATGCCACTCTTAATGAATGTGATGTTAGTGAGTTTCCCAGTAGAAAAAAGGGGAGCGGCCATGGGAGTTTTTGGATTAATATTAATGTTTGCGCCAGCTATTGGTCCGACTTTATCGGGCTGGATAATCGAACATTATGACTGGAGAATGCTATTCCACTTTATTACGCCAATTGCAGTGATCGTTCTATTAATTGGCTTTTTCTTGCTTAAAGATAAAAAGGGAAAAGTGGATATACGACTAGATGTCTTGTCCCTTCTTTTATCCAGTATCGGTTTTGGTGGGATTCTTTATGGGTTTAGTTCTGCCGGAAGTAAAGGCTGGAACAGCCCGTATGTTTATGTAACCATCGTGGTTGGGGCGATTTCTTTGATCTTCTTTATTTTACGTCAGCTCAAGCAAGAAAAGCCGCTACTTAATTTGGATGTCTATAGATATCCAATGTTTACCTTATCTTCGATCATTTCGATGATCTTAAATATGGCGCTTTTTTCAGGAATGCTTCTTCTTCCTATTTATGTTCAAAACATCCGCGGCATTACTCCGATGGATGCAGGACTTTTGCTTATGCCAGGGGCGTTGTTGATGGCATTCATGTCGCCGTTAACAGGGAAATTATTTGATCGGTATGGCGGACGTGTATTGGCTGTTATTGGTTTAGCAATTATGGTTGTCACGACTTATTTTTTAAGTCGGTTAGAGCTTGATACTACGTATGCTCATTTAATGATTATATATGCTGTACGATGTGTAGGTATCTCGATGGTCATGATGCCGGTTTCAACCAATGGATTAAATCAATTACCACGACATTTGTATCCGCATGGTACGGCTATGAATAATACGTTAAATCAAGTCGCCGGTGCGATTGGAACAGCGTTATTAGTAACCATTATGACAAATCGTACAGAATCACAGGCGAAAGAGCTCGGTGCGATCGCGATGCAAAACATGACGGAGCAACCGACTCAAGAGGCATTAGCGCAAATGCAACAGAATATCCTGACGCAAGCCACCTTAGAAGGAATTAATTACTCATTCTTGATTGCTGCGGGTATTTCTGTAGTTGCTCTTGTTCTTGCTTTCTTTATTAAACGTGCCAAACCAATGGAAGAAACGCAGTCAAAAGAAAAAAATGTGAATAAAGTATTGGCGGAATAGATAAAAGATTCTTTTGTCATTTTTTTTGACAAAGAACCGTCCTTTTGTATCTTAAAAAAACGAAGAAGAAACAAAAGCTTTGAATGTTGCGAAATTCAAAGGGCATAGTCTACAAAAAGAAAGCAAACTAAAATCGTGGGTGCCAATAACAGAAAAAACTACTTCGATATCTATATATATAGTGTCTTTATAGCATAGTCGGTATCCCAAAGGAATAATGATATTAAACGATAAGGAGGGTGACCGAATAGTAAGAAAAATAGTAGCTTTTCAAATTTTTCTAAATATATGCATATTGTCTTTAATACTAGATTGGTAATTCCCAAAGGAATAGTGCGTAATAGACGATAAAGGATTAAAAAATGGCTAAGAAAAAGAATAAGCAATTGAATAATAATAAAAATGCATTGCCCAAAGTAGATGTAGAATTTGCAGAAGAAAGTGGAAATGGACTTGAAAAGGTAGCATTAAAAGCCCAAAAAAGGCAGCAAAATAAGTAAGTGAAATAGGACGGATAATCCGTCCTTTGAAAAATATAATATTTAATACATTTTTCGAAACCCTTCCACGTGTTCTGTATAACCCACATGTTTATAAAATTGATGGGCATCTTTTCGATGACCGGAAGATACTAGTATGGCATAGGCGCAATCATGACTTAGAGCGAATTCATCAAGTGCCTCCATTAACTTTCTGCCTATGCCTTTTCCTCTTAATCCTTCTTTAACAATGACATCCTCAATGACTAAAAAGGATACTGCTAAACTCATGCAACATATACCAAGTGCAGAGCCCAAAATCTCCGATATAACCAGTCGTTCTTTGGCAACTGCTGAATAATAATGTTCCTTCTATAGCCATTGTCTTCAAAAAAGAAAGCAAACTAAAATCATTGATTTAACCGAAAGAAGTTTGACAAAATGGCAAGAAAATCATGATAAAGCTCTAATATCCTTGAAATTCCTTCCCAACGATTGAACTTTTCAATAATGGAAATGCTTGAAAAGGTAGCATTAAAAACCCTAAAGCCGCAAAATAGTAAGAATACAAGGGGACGGTTCTTCTGTCATTTTATTGACAGAAGAACCGTCCCCTTGTCACTGTTGAAATTTCACAAAAAAGGTTGTACCTCTTGCTCCTGTTTGAATTTCAATTTTTGCATGATGTCGTGCAGCGATCGCATAGCATACACCTAAGCCTAAACCAGTCCCGTTATCTTTCGTTGAGAAGAAGGGAGTACCCAATTTATCTAATATTTCAGGCTTAATTCCTTTTCCTTGATCTACCACTGCTAGTACAACATGATCCTTTTCCATATAAGTTCTGATCGTTAGAATCTTCTCTTCGTCCATGGCTTCTAAACCATTACGGTATAGATTCAGGATTAATTGGCGAATCTCATTTCGGTTCAAAAGTAAACGAGGAATTTCAGTTGTGTCGAACTGTACCTGTTTATTTTGGTTATAGGCATCCACTTCAAGTAAGGGGCTAATATCATGTATGATTGAATTTAAATCTAACTCCTGCATATCCGTTGATCTTGTATTACCCATTGAGAGAAATTCTGTAATAATGGAATTGGCACGGTCAATTTCATCAATCATTAATGTAAAGTATTCATGAAATTCTAAGCATGCTTCCTTTGTACTGAGTAGCTGCAAAAATCCTCGAACGGTGGTCAGTGGATTTCGAATTTCATGACTGATCCCTGCTGCCATTTGTGCGATTAAATCAAGCCCCGATAAACGTTTCATTTCATTTTCATAATTTTTCTTTTCCGAGATATCCCTAAAAAAACAACAGATTCCGTCCTCGAACGGGTAAATATTTACTTCAGACCATGAATCATCATGATAGGAAGGTGTTTCAAAATGGATAGGAATCCTTTCCTTCTGGGCCCGATGAAATTGTTCATACAAAAACGTATCAACAGCATTCGGGAAAACTTCCCACACAGTCTTGCCTAATATATCTTTCGCTGTTTTATCATCGGGAAAAATATGATGATCATTAATGTAAATATATCTCCAATCTTTATCAAACGCGGCAAAACCATCTGTAATACTATCCACGATTTTACTGATTCTCTCATTGGCGGCTGAAAGTTCTTTTGTTCGATCATCGACCATTTTTTCAAGGTGAGTATGGTGCTGAAGCAACTTTTTCGTTAACAAGTCTTTTTCTTCCTCAAGTTTTTTTCTAGCTTGTAAAACATGTTCAAGTTCATGATTCTTCTGGGCCAATTCATCCCTAGACTGTTTGAGGGAAATATGGGTCCTTACTCTAGAAATCAGTTCTTTTCTGTTAAAAGGCTTGGTAATATAATCAACAGCCCCTAAATCAAACCCCTTCACAATATCCTCCGTCTCACTTTTTACCGTTAAAAAGATGATCGGAATCTCTTTATGTTTGGGGTCCGCTTTAATCGTAGAACATACTTCATATCCGCTGATATCTGGCATTTCAACGTCCAATAAAATAAGTTCAGGGACGTTTTCTTCAAGAAATTGATAGACCTCATTTGCATTCTGTGCAATACCGAGCTCATAACCGCACTCATCCATGATGGTAGCCAATACTTGAATATTATTTGGGTTATCATCAACGATTAATACTAAATCATTTTGTTTATTTTCCATCTGTATTATCCTCTGAAAGTATTTTTTCAATCTGTCTTAATTTTAATTTGATATTCACAATATCGTAGCATTCTGCATAACTCATTAGTTCTTTTCCTTCGATTGTAACGGGCTCCGATAGGTGTTTTTGTCCCAAAGTGATTAACGCATCAGCTACTTTTTTTACATTGCTAATGATCATTGAGGTTTCTACTTTTAATAATAAAGGATTCAATTGGTTTCTTATATCATTCAGTACTTCAGAAGGGATGCTGTTCTTATCATTGTTTACCGACTCTTTATGGGAATGAATGTCCGGATTGACAGCAGCTTCCTTTTGAAGAAATGGTGATATTTTACAGAGAAGTTGATCAATATTGACAGGCTTAATTAAGTAACCATCAAATTCACTAGTCTCAGGTAGATCTGTACTTAACGCGATGATGGGAATCTCGGAAGTTAAAGGGTTTTTTCTAAGTTTAGTCAAAACGTCCATTCCATCCATGGCTGGCATAACCAATTCTGAAATGATTAAATCTGGTTTTTCTAACTCGCAAACTTTAAGAGCTTCACATCCACTTTCAGCTAAAAGTACACGAATTCCAACTGTTGAAAGTAGATCTTTTAAGAAATAGCGGTGCGTCTCATTAGCATCTAAGACGAGTATGGTCGCACCTAAGAATTTGTATTTCCAATAGTAAGAGCACTCCGTCTCTTCTGATAGGGACTGAACATCCACGATCTGAACATGAGCAAATTCGACAAGAAATAGGCTGCCTTTGCCGACTTCGCTTTCAAGAGAGATTTTTCCATTCATCATTTCTACTAATTTCTTTGTAATAGAAAGACCTAAGCCGGTACCGCCATATTTTTTAATACTTTGTCCTGATATTTGGGTGAAAGCCTGGAAGATTCGTTCTTTTTCACTTTTAGGTATTCCGATGCCTGTGTCTTCAATAGAGAGGCGAAGGTCGACCTGTCTCATGTCGCGCTTGTTCGAAGGTACAGCTTCTATGGATAGCTTCACATAGCCTTTCTCCGTAAACTTAACGGCATTTCCAATTAAATTCAATAAGATTTGTCGAATTCTTACTTCGTCAAAGAGGATCAGTTCAGGAATGTCATTTGGAATCTCTACGAAAAATTCAATCTCTTTATTGTGAACTTCTTGCATGAAAATGGTTTCAATTTCTTTAAAAATGGCATGAAGTTTGATCGGTTTAAAGTTTAGTTCCATTTTTCCTGATTCAATTTTAGAAAGGTCGAGAATATCGTTGATAATAAGCAGCAAACTATTTCCAGCATTGTTTATGGTGTTCATATAGTTTTGCTGTTTTTTATCCTTAATCGTATTGGAGAGAAGTTCACTAATACCAATGACCGCATTGAGAGGTGTACGAATTTCATGACTCATATTCGCTAAAAATTCACTTTTGGCTTCATTGGCTTTGTCAGCTTCGATTTTTGCATATTTCAACTCAATATTGGCTTTTTCGATTTCGGTCGTTCTCTCTTTTACTTTATCTTCAAGATGGTTAATGTGTTTATCCAATTCCTCTGCCATGATGTTAAAAACACGAGACAACTTTCCAATTTCATCATTCTTATAGATTTGAGCCCTTTGCTGCAGTTTCCCTTTTGAAAAATTTTCTGCTATATCAATTAAATTATTAATGGGCTTTAATATGACATCGGTTATTTTTTTATAGATGATAATCGATAAAAGTAGGGCTATAAGGGATAATATAATAGCAGTTCGTATGTTTTGATTGATTTCCGCTGTAAACTGATTTTCAGGAATGGCAGTAATGATGATCCAATCGATTCCTTCTTGTTTATATTCTGTTAGTTTAATATGAAGGTTACCGTCATCTGTTTTTTCGATCATTTTATTTTCTGCCGTTTTTTTATAATTTTCATAGGCGTCGAGGATTGCTTTGTTTTCAATGGTGTTGATCGATATTCTTTTATAGGTGTTATCGGCAAGTAGTTGAAAGGATGGTTGATCAAGTGAATTGGCTACCAATTCACCAGAATCTCTTTCCACAACATAAGCGGTCGCCATTCGACGTTTTGCGATTTCCTTTAAATAGTCGTTTAGACTTGAAAGGGTGATACGTGTACCTAATACGCCTTGGAGATTGCCTTTTTTATTATAAATGGGATAGGCAGAGGTAAGGACTAAATCATTTTTTATGAAATGCTGATATAATGGAGCATAAATCGGTTTTCCAGTATTTTTTGCTGTGAGATACCAGTCTCTTTTGCGAGGGTCAAATTCTCCAAAGTCCTCCACAAATTGACCTTCCGTCATATCCTCTTTTACTGAGTAATAAAAGGAGTGGCCATTCGTTTTTGCATTACTTCTATAGATTTCGATCTCATTGTTTCTATTTCTGCGTGCTCCATAATAATCGCCATTTTCTAACCCATAACTAATGCTATAGATCTTCTCATTGCTGTATTTGATGAGGCCTGCAAAGAAAGTGTCACGTTCGGTAGGATTGTTCATATCGACAATCCCATTCTTAATGATCGATTGATTGTTGGCATTCATTTGATATGTTAGGTTAATCAATTCTTCAATTTTTTCAAGTATATCGTTATTTGCGGCATTTTCCATTTTTAAAATAGTACTATTTGAAGATGCGTTCCAATTAGAAAAGATAATATAGCCTATTGTAATGAGCGTAATCACCATTAGAACGCTAAACGAAATGCTAATAATCCCTCTAATTGAACTTGTTTTTTTAGCCATACATGCATTTCTCCATTCGCGTACCTCCAATAATCGCAATTCTATTCTAATAAGTATGTCTAAAATAATACTTTCTTGCAATATAATTTAGATAAATAATTTATTCGCTATGAATAAATTGAAATCCTTCCTATTATGATTATTAAAGTACCTAATTCCATGACAATACTAAAGAGAATCCTCGATTTTATAAAGTAAGGAAATCAATAAAAAAGGCTAGATTCTATTCATGTAGAATCTAGCACAATCTCACTATACATAAATTCGTTTGTTTCTAAAAACATTTTTCAAGGAGTGAATAAGTGAGGTGAGTTAAATCCTGTGTCTAGACTTGATGGGTATCGGCATAGACCATCATGGCATCACGCATGAATTTGGCTAATCCTTCACCAAATTGATCGATATTTTTGGTGAATCGTACGTCATCTACGTACATTTGACCTAATCCCTTAAAGGCTTCAAGCGAGTAGTCTCCCCATTTATTCAAAAATACATACCATTCTTCAATAGCGGCTTGTGACTTTTTGGAATCAGGGGAAAAATGACGAAGCGTAGCAAGGTTTCGGTAAATTTCATTAAATTTTTCTTGATCGAATTTCGTCATATTTTTTGCGTTATGATTGGCATCATCGACCGCTTTGTCACCCCAACGTTCACGTGCTTCTTGTTCATATGGATTATGGCTAAAATCAAAGCCATCGAATTTTTCTTTATTTGTCATTTGTATTTCTCCTTTCGAATGTCGGATCGTTTTTTCTAGAGTCTCAATCATTTTATCGAGTCGTCTTCTTTTTTCAAGAAGCAGATGGTGATGTATTTCAAGTGCTTCTTGTTTATTAAAGGAAGGAAGATAAATAATTTCTTTAATCTTTTTCAGTGGGAAGCCCAATTCCCTGAAAAATAAGATTTGCTGGAGAATCTCGAGATTTTCGTCAGAATAGACCCGATAACCAGATTCAGTGATTTTATCGGGAGTTAATAACCCAATTTCATCATAATGGTGGAGTGTGCGCACACTAATTCCAACTAAGTCGGCCACTTCTTTCACTTTCATTTTATTCGCTCCCTTCAATTGCTACTATAAAGGATCCCGTAACGTGAGAGTCAATCGTTTATTTTTGATTTATTAACTTCAGAAGCTAAGTTCGATCCTGGTCACATGGTTCGCACTTTAAAAATATTTGATGATCTAATATTAATATTGTACTATTCAGAAAAAATCATTATAATATAATAAAAATAGTAATATTTTTGAATATTGGGTCATTTTTATTAAACATGCTTATGGGTAACTAGTATTTCCTCGGTTTTTATTGCGCTTATTTTTTCCGAATTTTGTGACGAAAATAAAATTAATTTGGTGAGATTTGAGAGTTAATGAAGAAATATAGTAGAAATAATCTATAAGATTATAGTTTCTAAACATTTTTGTTGCAAAAGGTCAAAAAATGTTTTATATTTTCAGTATATTAATTAGATTTTAACTATTTCAAAATTACAAAATAAAGTGTATAGTAATATTATCCATTTTAGGGAATTCAGGGTTTTTTATACCCTTGAATATACATTAGTAGTACAAGGTGCTAGGTCAATCTTTGATTTTAATAATAGATACATAGGGTTGATCGAAAAATAATAGGGGGTTGTTTATATTGAGTACACAAGCAGAAAATTTAGTGAAATCGGTTGATAGTTTGCATTTTATTAATGGAGAATATGTTCCTTCACTTTCAGGGAAGGTAAAAGATAATATCAATCCAGCAACAGAGGAAGTAATTAGCCAAATTTCACAAGGTGGTCAAGAAGAAGTAAATGAGGCAGTTGCAGCTGCTAAAAAAGCCTTAAAAGGACCTTGGAAAAAGTTTACTTTAGATGAAAGAATTGCCGTTATTCGTAAAATTGGAGATATTATTCTAGAAAGAAAAGACGAGCTTGCTCGCCTTGAATCATTAGATACAGGAAAACCAATTTGGTTGTCAACTGCTGTTGATATTTCAAGATCTGCATTTAACTTCCATTTCTTCGCAGACTACCTGCGGTCTGTAGGAACAGAAGCATATGAAACAGATGATGTAGCGATCAACTATTCCGTTCGCCGTCCAGTTGGGGTCGTTGGGATCATTAGCCCTTGGAATCTACCTTTATTGCTAATGACTTGGAAACTTGCACCAGCTCTTGCCGCCGGTAATACTGTTGTTGTTAAGCCAGCAAGTCTAACACCAACGACAGCTACAATCATTGGTGAAATTTGTAAAGAAGCTGGAGTTCCAGATGGCGTAGTTAATATCGTAAATGGTTCTGGTAGTGTGGTAGGTACAGGACTTACTGAACATAAAGATGTTGATGCGATTACATTTACAGGTGAAACATCTACTGGTCAAACGATTATGGCTGCAGGTGCTAAAACATTGAAAAAACTTTCTTATGAGCTTGGTGGAAAAAATCCAAATATCATCTTCGCTGATGCTGATTTAGATGAAGTCATTGACACAACATTAAAATCAAGTTTTATTAACCAAGGGGAAGTTTGCCTTTGCGGTTCAAGAATCTATGTAGAACGTTCTGCATATGATGAATTTATTGAAAAATTCGTAGCAAGAACAAAAGAATTAGTTGTTGGAGATCCATTTGATCCAAAAACAAAAGTAGGCGCATTGGTTGGTAAAGACCACTATGAACGCGTTCTAAGCTATATTGAATTAGCAAAAGAAGAAGGCGGAGAAATTCTAACTGGTGGTAAACGTCCAGAAGGATTAGATAAAGGATATTTCTTAGAGCCAACAATTATTGTTGGACTTGATCGTCATTGCCGTGTGGTAAACGAAGAAATCTTTGGTCCAGTGGTAACAGTGATTCCATTTGACACAGAAGAAGAAGTACTTGATCAAGTAAATGATACAGACTATGGATTAAGTGCATCTATTTGGACAAATGATATCCGTCGTGGACATCGTATGGCAAAAGAAGTTGAAGCCGGAATTATCTGGGTAAACACATGGTTCCTTCGTGATCTTCGTACACCTTTTGGTGGAATGAAGTCAAGTGGTATTGGCCGTGAAGGTGGAATTCACAGCTTTGAATTCTATTCAGAGTTATCTAACGTTTGTATTAAATTATAATTTGAAAATCTAATATAAATACTAAAAGTCGAAAGTCACAAAAAGGTTACTCCTCGTTTAATGGGGAGACGAACCTTTTTGTGACTTTTTTTGATATAAAAATATCAATTGTGGTCGACCAGAGTAGAGAGGGGACAGCCCCTTTTTACCGATTCACGCTTTTGTGGTAGGAGTATCAAAAATAGGAGGTGCTTGTCATCAAATTGGTTCATGCACATTTATGACCATCCAACATATACTGGGTTCTGTGTGAGAAATAAGTTTGAAAGGCGGAATATGTGATGACAGCTTATAAAGAAATGATCATTAAAAACGAAAATAAAAATATAGGAAACGGATATAAGGTTATTAAGGTCAATGTATCAAATTCAGTAGAAAGTTTATATGCGGTATGCACGCCGATTCAGAAACAATAGGAAGTTTATTACCATATGGAAGACCATCTTTTTGTAAAAAAATACATAAAAAGATGGTTTTTCTTATGAAAATTTTTATAAATGTCGAAAATATAACGATTTATAATAAGGAAGAAGGTTGGAAAATGCAATGGAAGGTTTAACCTTTGTCAAAATAATGAATAAAGAAGGGGAACCCCAGGGTGTCAAACGGATGGTATAACCAAAATAAATGAGAAATAAAGAAGCAGAACAGAGTTGAATGATCAGCTTGTTCTGCTTCTTTCATTGATAGATACGATAAAAGTATTTTAAAGGTGACTTTGCTCCAAAATTACAATAGAGAACGAAAGATGTCCATACTTGTATGGACATCTTAGTTTTTTTAAAATGATATAATCATGAAAATAACGCTTCAATTTACATATGAAAAGGAGAGGAAAAAACATGTCTGTATATATTAAAACGAGCACAGAAGATGTTGATTGGGAGAGGGTTGCATGGCTTCTTAAATCCTTTGGATTAAGCGGTTTTGATGCAAACACGCAGGAGAAAGTATTTAAGAACAGTTATGCAACCGCTTTTGCTTATGATGATGAAAAGATCATCGGTGTAGGCAGAGCTCTTTCAGATGGAATATGCCAGGCAGCGATCTATAATATTGCATTAGATGAAGAATACCATGGCAAACAAATTGGAAGAGCCATCATTGAGAATCTTTTAGATCAAGTAAAAGGATGTAACGTCATCCTTTATACCCACCCTCAAACCGTTGCTATGTATGAAAAATTTGGGTTTAGAAGAATGAAAACCGGAATGGCTATTTATCAGGCAGATCATTTGGAGTTTATGGAACAAATGGGATTCCTATTACCAGAAAAACACAGATTTGAAGACAATGAATTTGAAATGAACATCTAGCTTTAACAAACTATTGCTATTAAAATTGAAAAAAGTACAAGTATTTCTATTTTCTGGTCAGAACAGTATAATCAGGAATAGGAGTTGAGACGAATGAATAAAAATGACATCGCTAATATTCGGAAACAATTTAAATTAAATAACGATCTTATGAAAATACGAGAAATCTTTAATGTTTATGTTCAAAAAGAATCAGGTGAGATTTACCATCATATCAGCCAGCCGTTTGAAATGTTAGAACAGGAAGCGCAAGAATTGTTTTTACAAAACTTTAAAAAGGTGCTAACAGGCAATCTAGATACGAAACTGTTTGAACTAAAATTTAGGTATGAAGTGGAAGATAGCACGCAAAACATTCTCTTTCAAGGATTACATGTAGGCTCATCGGATTGGCAAGAAAACATGCTGCAAATCGTTGAGAAAATGTTTGCCCATACTGTTTATGAGTTTGATACAGTAGTGACTTTTATCACGGGGAGAATATCAAAAGGCGACTCGAAAACGTGATCCTGAATCCGAAGAGGGTGGGAATGATGAAGTGTATTCTAGCCACTTTATCCTTTGTAGTGTCAATAAAACCGATCAGCCGAAAAAAGCCTTGTTGTTTGATTATATTGAGAAAGAATTTAAAGCGAATAATGCTGTGGATCCCATTATTAACTTAGCAGCACCATTGTCAGGGTTTCTGTTCCCTGCGTTTAATGACAATTCTGCAGATGTGAATCATATTCTCTATTGTGCAGGAAAAGTGAATCAACCCGATGAAACCTTTATTGAAGAGGTACTAAATTGTGAAGAAACAATCACTGCTGCGGAGGATAAGGATTGCTTCGAATTAATCTTAAATAAAGTGATCGGTGATGTAGTCGATTCAACAGTGATTTCCAATGTCTATGAGGAAATCGATAAAATCGTGCAGGAGAGTAAGGAAGACAAAGAAGAAAGTGAAGAACCATTATTGGATTATAAGGACGTTGAACGTATCTTAACCGTAAGCGGTGTTGAGGATGTCAATACGGCCAAAGTGGAACATGCTTTTAAAACAGTAGTAGCTGACGAAAAACATGAATTTAAAGCAAGTAGTGTCGTTCCTAAATCCATTAAAATCGAAACGAAGGTAGCCAATGTATCGATCAGTCCGACAGACCTGAAATATGTAAAGTATATTACTTACGATGGAAAACGGTGCTTATTGCTGGAAATCGATGAAGATGTAGTCGTAGAAGGATTTCGACTAGAATCGGAAACACTTTAACTTCATTCAGCAGAAGTCCTCCACTTCTATAAGTGGGGATGAATGCAAATTGCACTTCGATTCAGTGGGGGTTCAAACCCCAGCTGAATGAAGTTAAGCCTCCGGCGGAGTCTCGCGATTTTTTAAGGGGAATTTCTAGAGCGAGCTCGAGAAAAATCCGGACGCAAATTCGACGGGCGAATTTGATTAGGTTTTTCAGAAAAGTTTCTTGATCGCTGACAAGCTGCTTTTAAGGAGGAAAAATGTATGAATCATCCAGTTATTGTTTATTCAATGGAGGATTGTGTGGAGTGTACGATTGTAAAAAAGATGCTAACCGAAGAAGGAGTTTCATTTGAGGTAAGAGATATTACCAAAAGTGAAGAATATAAAAAAGAAGTTGAGAAATACGGCTTTTTAGGAGTTCCTGTAACCGTGGTAGGAGACCGTGCTGTGAAAGGATTTAATCCAGAATTCATAGAACTCATTCAATCCGAGAAAAACTAATTATCAAGGACAAAAAAGGTGACAGTGCACCATCCATTTTCTGGATGGTGCACTGTCACCTTTTATCAGTTTCCAGCCCCACGATATTTTTTTACTCCCGCATTCCACAGAAGAATCGCCAAACTGAAAAATAGGATTCCCATGACAGGTGTGAAAAAGGCATACCCAACCCATTCTTCTCTATTTAAAAAATAAGAAGCGGGATACACACCAACAAAGGCAAAGGGTAAAATCCAAGTTAACACAAATTGGATCACTTTGTGATAGATATTAACGGGGTAGCGTCCATAGTTGCTGATATTATACATCATCGGCATAATATCGGTACGGCTATCAGACCAAAATCCAATTGTGGCGATGGAGATAAAAATACCTGCATAAATCAACATCCCGCCAATCACCATCGCCAGAAAGATCCATACATCATACCAAGCGAACGTTAATCCCAGGTTACTCCCAGCATATCCCATGATCACTAGGCCGGTAATCGCACCAAATAATGATTCTAGCTCCATGCGTTCCATAATAATTTGGAAAAGGCTATGAATGGGGCGAGTTAAGACTCGATCCATTTCCCCTTTTACAATATAGCGCTCATTAAAGTCCCATATGTTAAAAAATGCCGAAAATAACGCAAAAGGAACAAGGAAAAACCCATAAATAAAAATAATTTCCTCACGGTTCCAACCGCTTAAGAATGATGTGTGACCAAATACGACTAAAATGAATATTAAATTCACGGCTTGATTTAATAAGTCTGAAAGGATTTCAATTACGGTATCGACACGATATGTGAACCTTGTCTTTAAATATTGAGAGGCGTATTGAAAAAACATCGAAACGTAAAACACTCTGTTAGCCTCCTTGTACAATTAATTGTTTTTTTGCTAGAGACCATAACAGTTTAATCGGAATCAGTAGGATCAAAGCCCAGACCGCTTGTAAGAACACCGCGTTATAAATCTCATGACCGACAAATCCTTCAGTAAAAATCATACTAGGAACATAGCTGATCGTTTGAAACGGTAGGTACGACATCAGATTTTGAGCCCATACTGGATAAAAAGTGAGGGGGAGTAATAGACCTGAGAACAAATCGATGACGACACGTTTCGCTCGAATTAACCCTGTGTTATTCAAGATAAAGAACGTCATAATACCCGTTAATAAGTTGATTTGTGTATTGACGATAAAACTAAACAATAGAGAGATAAAGAAGAACATCCATGTCGAAAGGCTTGCAGAAAAGCTAATCGGAAAAATCAAGGCAACAATGATCATCCCAGGGATCGAGAAAAATAAAAAACGAAAGATTCCTTCTCCTAAGGCCGCCATCGTTTTCATCCCTAAATAGTTATAAGGACGGATCATTTCGATGGCCACTTTCCCTTCTTGAATTTCAGCGGCAATTTCACGGTCAATATTGTTAAAATAAAAAGCCCTTGCCATCCAAGCCACTGCCACATAGGTGGTCATTTGCAGGACGGATAACCCTTGAATTTCCTCTTTCCCGCCATAAATCGCAGACCATAAAAAATAATAGGCACCAATGTTAATGCTATAAATTAAAATGCCACTATAATAGTTTGTCCGATAGGCGAGCATCATTAAAAAACGAATTCGAATCATTTCGATATACATACTCATGAGAAGGCCATTCCTTCTTCATAAATTTTACGGACAATCTCCTCAGTCGATACTTCATTGATTCGAACATTTTTAATGGGATTCTTCTGCACGACCTCACTAATTAATCGGGAGACAAGTTGTTCATCCCCATTGATCGAACCAAGCCAGGTTGTAGCATCTTTTTGTTCCCATTGGACATTTTCTGTGATAGGTAGGTTGTCCTTTGAAATTTCGGCCAAAAATTCGAATTCTACTTGTTTTCTTCCTTTAACCGCTTGTGTATGAAGTTGATTGAGCTTTCCATCATAAATGATTTTTCCTTCATCTAATAAAACCACTCGTTCACAAAGGGCTTCGATATCAGTTAAGTCATGTGTCGTCAACAGGATGGTCGTTTTATATTGCTCGTTAATTTCCTTTAAAAACTTACGAATCTTTAATTTGACTAATACATCAAGTCCAATCGTCGGCTCGTCTAAAAAGAGGAGGGGAGGATTGTGGATAAGTGCAGCAGCTAATTCGCAACGCATCCGTTGTCCAAGTGAAAGCTTTCGGACAGGTTTATCTAATAATGGACCAATTTCTAACGTTTCAATTACATGGCCCATATGACTGTTATAATCTTCATCCGAAACACGGTATACCTTCTTCAATAACCGGAAGGACTCTTGCACAGCAATATCCCACCAAAGCTGTGATCGTTGTCCGAACACTACACCGATGGTTCTCACGAATTCTTCGCGTTGTTTATGCGGATTCATTCCATTGACGATTATGGAACCTGATGTGGGTGTCAGAATGCCTGTTAACATTTTAATCGTCGTAGATTTTCCAGCACCATTCTCCCCAATGTAGCCGACCATTTCTCCTTGCTTGATGGTTAAGGAAATATTATCAACGGCAGCATGGACTTTATAATTTCTGGTAAACAAGTCTCGAAAAGCGCCGGATAAACCAGAACGACTGGAAAAAGACTTAAATTCTTTCCGTAAATTTTGCACTTCAATGATGTTCATTTACATCCCCCTAAAGACTGACTAAGAAAAATATAATTGTATATGTTTTCTACAAAATTTCATTTTAACGTGAGTCTCTGTTTATAGCAAATAGTGTGCCTGAGAGGTTTCCACAAATTGGGCAACTATAAATAAATAAAAATGCTTAGAGACATTGTCTAAGCATTTTTCGGGCGTTTATAATTGAATTTCATAAACCATTCGTCCGTTTGAACAGTCTATAACGAACAGTAACACCAGTACTTACTATTAGTTACGAATCAGATAGTCGAATGCCCCTAAGGCTGCTGTTGCACCTGATCCCATGGAAATAATGATTTGTTTAAAAGAAGTATCTGTACAGTCTCCAGCCGCAAAAACGCCTGGAATACTCGTAGAACCATTCTTATCAACAACGATTTCACCAGAACGATTACGTTCAATCGTGTCGCCTAGCCATTCTGTATTTGGGACCGTGCCGATTTGAACAAATACCCCTTGTAGTTCAATATGATGCTCATCTCCGGTCTCACAATCGTTATAGGTAATACCGTTTACTTTATCGGTTCCGGTAATTTCTTTTATTTGTGCATTCTCAATTACAGTTACATTTGGAAGACTGTAAACACGATCCTGAAGGACAGGATCTGCTTTTACCTTGGATCTAGCAAAAAGGGTTACATGTTTGACAAGTCCCGCGAGATCAATCGCTGCCTCAACACCTGAATTTCCTCCGCCAATGACCGCGACATCTTTTCCAGCAAATAATGGACCATCACAGTGTGCACAGTAGGCAATTCCTTTATTTCTATATTCTTCTTCACCAGGTACATCAGCCGTACGCCAGCGGGCACCTGTTGAAAGGATGACGGTTTTACTTTTTAGAACAGCACCGTTTTCCAATTCAACTTCGACGAAATCTTTCTTTTCCACTCCTTTAGCACGCTGTAAATTCATGATATCCACGTTATACTGCTTAACATGTTCTTCAAGAGTGGCTGCGAGCTTAGGACCTTCCGTGTAATTCACTGTTATTAAGTTTTCAATGCCAACTGTATCCAAGACCTGTCCACCAAAGCGATCCGCGACAATTCCTGTACGAATGCCTTTGCGTGCTGAATAGATTGCAGCACTTGCACCTGCTGGACCGCCACCGACAATCAGTACATCATAAGGTTCCTTATTGGCAAATTCTGAAGCATCTGGACCACTTCCAAGCTTTGCAAGAATTTCTTCCAATGAAACACGACCACTATTAAAGAATTCTCCATTTAAGTAAACGGATGGAACAGCCATAATATCTTTTGCTTCCACTTCTTCTTTAAAAACAGCTCCATCAATCATCGTATGTGTAATACCAGGGTTCAAAAGGCTCATCACGTTTAATGCCTGTACAACATCTGGACAATTATGGCAGCTAAGACTAGCATAGGTTTCAAAATGATAGTCAACTTTCAGGTTTTTTACTTGATCCATCACTTTCGGATCTACTTTTGGAGCTCTTCCGCTAACTTGTAATAGGGCTAACACCAATGAAGTAAATTCGTGTCCAAGCGGAATGCCGGCGAAAGTGATTCCAGTGTCTTCACCGGGACGATTCACACTAAAACTTGGCGTTCTTTCTAATTCTGTTTTCTCTATCTTTATGTTGGATGACATCGTCGCTAACTCTTCTACTAAAGCAAGCATATCTCGTGAAACGTCATCACTTCCTACACTTACTTTAATATGTACTTCGCCTTCCATAAGTTGCATGTATTGAGATAATTGCGTTTTGATTTCTGCATCTAACATCATAATGAGTGTCCTCCTTATTTTTTCAAAAGATCTATGTTTTGTAGGTGTTCTAATAGAATTATACTATTTAACTGACTTTCTTATCTTCGGTGAATGTGAACATTGAATGTACGAATAGCTGGTATTAGGTTAAAATTTATCTTATTTAAAATAATTCTAATTACATACTTATTATCATATAAAAATTAATATTTGTCAATTGGATCGTTTATTTTTTTATGCTAACCATTTAGTAAATTATCCAATAGTTTTAGCGTCAATTCTACTCTAGCTCATATCTTGAAAGTGTACGATTTGATCAAAGTAATTCATCTGCTGTTTTTCCACGCACCGTTTGACAACAAAAAAAGTTTGTGCTAGGCGAAGTGCATAACTGGATATGACATCTTTCTTATCAGGGAATTGTTTTATTGTGTATGATACAATCTCGTTTATTTTAAAACAGTTTAAGACATGTTTAGGCTGACATACTTTTATTTATAGCAAATTTAAGTTTGGCACGAAAATTGCATTATAAATATGTGAAGTATTAAACACACTAGAAAAAGGAGATTGAAAACAATGAAAAAACAAAACAAGCTAATCCCTGATTTTGGTCCGCTAAAAAATGTTCGTGTTTTATCAACAGGTAGTATTGTCGCTATGCCTCATGCTGCTAATATGATGGCAGACTTTGGAGCTGAAGTCATTAATATTGAGAGGCCGGGAATGGGTGATAGTTATAGAGGTTTAGCACCATTTATTGATTATGAAGGAAAAAAGGTTAGTACGAGCTGGGCACAAGATGCAAGAAATAGATTAAGTATGACTTTGGAATTAGATCTAAATGTTCCAGAGATTAAAGAAATCTTTCTAGGGTTAATTAAAGAAAGCGATATTTATATGGAAAACATGGTTTGGTTGGACAAATTCGGTATTAATGATGAACTACTATTTGAAGCCAATCCAAAATTGGTCATTGTCCATGTTAGTGGATATGGTAGACCACAATTTGGTGGAATTCCTGAGGTTTGTGATCGCGCTTCATACGATATGATGGGACAAGCGTATAGTAGTTTTATGAATTTAAATGGTGACACTGATAGACCTCCAATGTTAACAAAACCTTGGACAAATGATTATATATCAGCTTTAACTGCTGTGTTTGGTGCATTATCAGCTTATATTCATGCACAAGAAACAGGGGAAGGCCAAGTGGTTGACGTTGCTCAATTTGAGGCAATGGGAAGAATTTTATCTGATACGATTGTTAGTTATACGGAAGCAGGAGTATTAAAATCTAGAACTGGTACAAATGCTACAGCATTCCAACCTTATGGATTATTTAAGTCACAAGATGACCGCTGGGTAGCAATTGGCGCATTTGGTCCTTCCGTATATAAACGATTTGTTAAAGCAATCGGATTAGATGTGGAATATTACAACTTTAAGGATTGTGCTTCTTCAGAAAAAGCAGTGTTCTCAGATAAAGGTAGAGAACTAGATAGACTTTCTAGAGAGTGGTGTTTAACAAATACGGCTGATGAAATAGTAGAGTTATTAAATAATTTCAAAGTAGGCTGTGCAAGGGTTAATACAGCAGAAGATGTGGTAACGGATCCACATTGGATTGATCGTGGAGACTTTGTAGAATATGAAGATCAAACGCTTAACAAAACTATTAAAGCTTTTGGAATTGTTCCTAAAATGAGTGAAACTCCTGGAGAAGTATGGCGTGGAGCACCTTCAATTGGACAGGATAACGAAAAGATTCTTAGTCAATTATTAGGTTATTCAGATGATAAGATGAAAGAATTAGAGGATAAAGGAATCATTCAATTCCAAAAGGAACCAGTTTTAGCATAATAAAATAAAATTGAACAGCTTAATGGAACAGGAAAACATTACTTTTTCTGTTCCTCTTTTTATATTGTGAATAATTTCATACAAAAATCCCCGATTTAAAAGCCTTGTCACATTTGGAAAAATCATGTTAAAAAAATCTCCTTAAAAAAGACAAATGAATTTCAGAAAAAGTAAGTTATATAATATATAATGAAAACATGTGAATAAATGAACATAATAACAAGGAAATCTCTATAATAAGGAGAGGGACTAATGTATAGTGTGGACACTGAAGCTAGAAATAAAAAAGGTAGAGAGACATTTTTTAAGACTGGTATTATTAACAAAGGACATGTACGAGAAGAAATTGAACGCTCATGGAAAAGAAGTAAAGCTCGAAATTTAGATGAACGACTTTCATGCATTAATCTCCCGTTAAAATCTGAAAAGAATATTGTTGGAACCATGATCACGGATTATTTAAGAGATTATATATTACCAAATATTATTTCTAATTTATATGTGTCTTTAGAAAGATATAAGGGTGCGCTATTTTATGCATATGGGAATGGTGTAGTGTTTTCTCAAAGAGGAAATAAAGAAATGCTCCGTTATTTAAACTCCTTAAATATAGGAATAGGTAGTTGTCTAAACGAAGAATATATAGGGACTACTGCTATGTCATTAATTAATGAACTAAATCAGGAAGCATGGGTAATTGGAGAGGAGCATTATTTAGATATCTTTTCTCCTTTTGCAACTCATTGCTTTTGTTCAAATGAATTTAATGAAAGGGTTTACACCTTTATCATTATACCAAAAGAACAGTTTACCGCTTTGTTCCTTTCCTATGCAAGAATGTTCCATGAATCTTGGAAGTCGACAACTGAGAGTTATAGGAAAGAATTAGAATTGTGTATGAAGAATGAACTATATGATCAGTTGCTTGAAAATAATAATAAGGCCATTCTTTTTATAGATCTTTTTGGGAAAATTATAAGTGCCAATGAAAATTTTTCGAGCTGGTTTCAAGTAGAATTAGAACAGATAAAAAACAAAGACTGTCTACAATTATTACCCGAGTTAAAGGGGGCTTTAAAATGTTTAAATACAGGTGAAAAAATATGCTATAAGGAAATTGTTTTTGAAAAGGCTCCAGTGCATAAACAATTTATGCGAATGGATGTTACTCCGATGATTCGCAACGGGGAAATTTCTGGACTAATTGTCACTCTAATGGATAGTATATCGATTCGTCATAAAGTTAATAAATCTTCTACTACACAAGCTTACTATACATTTAATAATATCCTAGCCGAGTCAAAAATAATGAAAGATATTAAACAAAAAGCAATGAATGCTTCGCTTAGCAGCAGTTCGATCATTATTACAGGCGAAAGTGGTACAGGTAAAGAACTTTTTGCCCAATCGATTCATAATAATAGTTCGAGAAGGGGAGGCCCTTTTATCGCTCTTAATTGTGCAACCTTACAGCCTGAATTAATTGCAAGTGAATTGTTTGGTTATGTAGAGGGCGCTTTTACAGGTGCTAAAAAGGGAGGATCAATGGGAAAATTTGAATTCGCCCATCAAGGAACCATCTTTTTAGACGAAATTGGAGAATTACCATTGTTTGCCCAAACCATGTTACTAAGAGTGTTAGAAGAAAGAACCGTTACAAGGGTGGGAAGCCACATTTCCGTACCCATTGATGTTAGAGTGATAAGTGCTACGAATAGGGATTTGAAAAAAATGGTCAAGGAAGGATCTTTCCGATCCGATTTGTATTATCGAATTAACGTGATTCCCATTCACTTACCGTCATTAAAAGACAGAATGGTGGATATCCCTATTTTAGTTGAGCATAACATCAATTATTTTAATACCTTTTTAGGTAAAAAAGTAAAAGGTATTTCAAAGGAAGCTTTATCAGGTTTAGTTAGCTATCATTGGCCGGGGAATTTAAGAGAATTAAGAAATGCAGTTGAATGTAGTATGAATAATGTTTTGGGAGATACCATATTAATCGAAAACTTACCTCCTGATATACTGGAATTTTTGGAAGATGACAATATGAAAGGGACCCTTCTTAAGGATAGTCTTGAAGACGAATTTCATAAGGAGGAAAAGAAAAAAATATTATGTCTCATGCTCGAATGCAATGGAAATAAATCAACTGTCGCTGGAGCATTAGGTGTTTCTAGAAGTACCCTTTATAGAAAGCTGAAGGAGTATCAGTTAGGCTAATAAGACAGATTTTTCTACTTTAGAAATATATTGATTGATTAAGATATGTGTTTAATCGAATACGAATCAATAAAAAGGATGTTATGGACTTAAAATCATAACATCTTTTTTATTGTTTCATTTTTATCCCAAGAGGGGTGGACAAGATGAAACAATTTAATACAGTTTTCTAAAAAAGTATTTTACGATTCTTGAAAAATAAAGAAATTTAGAGTTGGCACGATACTTGCATTTATATTAAGTGTAAAACGTAAAAGTTTTAAGAGGAAATCTAGCATGGGCATAGCTAAAGAAAAGGAGGCTAGTAATTCGAAGTGTAAGAGAATGGATGGCAAAGGTGGATTTCAGTCAAAACATGAATCTATTTTAACTCCATTCGATCGATTATGTGAATTTCTTAACAATTAAAACTACTAAAAAAATAATAATTTTAAGAGATATGGAGGTTCTATCATGATTAGTTCATATGAGTATTATCACATAACAGAAGAACAAGAATTAATGGTTGAAAGTGTTCGCGAATGGTGCGAACGAAATTTTACAGAAGAAGATGTAAAAGAATGGTGCAAAAATCATCGTGTTCCAAATGAAATTTATAAATCTTGGACAGAAGCTGGTTTCGGACTCTTAGGGTTGCCAGAAGAAGCCGGCGGAATTACCGCAGATAGCATGACACAAGTCTTAGTATTAGAAGAATTACAACGATGTGCAGGAGTCCAAATGCCATTCTTAATCACCATGCAATGTATGAATGATTTAACTCATTTTGGAACGAAAGAACAAACAGAAGAAATCGTTCATAAATATTTGAAGACTGGTAGTGCCAATATTGTACTAGCTTTATCTGAGCCAAACGCTGGGTCAGACAGTCAAGGAATGAGCTCTGTTGTCAAACAAGTGGGAGACAAGCTCATTTTAAACGGAAATAAATGTTGGATTTCAAATGGTACAGATGCAGAATACTGCATTATAGTTGCGAAAGATGATGATCCATCCAGAACCAATAAGAGCCACTCCCTATGGTTAATTCCAATGAATTTACCGGGCATTGATATTGTTCCAGCTGAAAAAATCGGTACGCATTTAATTCCATTCTGTGACTACTATTTTACCGATGTTGAATTGAAAGAAGAATATCGATTAGGAGAAAAGGGGAAGGGTTTCTACAATTTAATGAAGAACTTTGAAACGGAACGTTTGAACGTATGTGCCAATAATTTAGGATTAGCACAAGCGGCAATGGATGATGCTGCTGCATACGTTTCACAACGGTCAACATTCGGTAAAGAAATTAAGAATTATCAGTTGATACAAGAAAAATTAGTGCGAATGGAAATCAAACTACAGAATTTACGTAGTCTTTTATATAAAACCGCTTGGGAAAACGACCATCGCATGGATGTAAGATTAAGTACTGCCTTATTGAAACATTACTGTAATGAGGCAACGACTGAAGTGACAGATGATGCCCTACAAATTTTCGGTGGTATTGGGTATACAAAAGATACGCGCGTTGGCCGCCTCTGGGTGGATGCACGCGGTATGGCTATTGGTGCGGGCACTTCAGAAGTCATGGTACACATTGCAGGCCGGATTTTACCAAAATTATACGAAAAATAATAAGCAGGAGGAGTAATCACATGAAAATAGTTGTATGTATTAAACAAGTACCAGACACAGTAGACGTTAAAATCAATCCAAAAACAAATAATATCGATCGTACAGGAGTTAAGAGTGTCATTAACCCTTTTGATATGAATGCAATTGAGGAAGCAATAAGATTAAAGGAAACATATGGCGGCGAAGTATCCGTTGTTACAATGGGACCACCTCAAGGTAGAAAAGCATTAAAAAAAGCTTTAGCTATGGGTTGTGACCACGGATACTTAATCAGTGACCGTGCTCTAGGTGGAGCTGATACGTTAGCTACTGGTTATACACTAGCAAAAGCGATTGAAAAAATTGGTGAAGTTGATTTGATCTTTTGCGGAAGACAAGCAGTGGATGCGGATACTGGACAAACAGGCCCAATCGTTGCAGAATTTCTAGATATTCGTCAAGTTACATTTGCAAGTGAAATCGAAATGGACGGAGCTCATGCGATTGTCACTCGTTTATTAGAAAAAGGCACACAAAAAGTGAAGGTCAAATTACCTGTAATGATTACAACTACAAAAGAATTAAATGAACCACGTTTTGCAACGGCTATGTCCATTATGCAATCAGCGAAAAAAGAAATTACTGTATGGAACAGCCAGGATATTGAATGTGATCCAAACCGTATTGGATTAAAAGGATCACCAAGTCAGGTTCAATCCATTTTCCCGCCTAAACATAAGACTGGAAATACGGTGTATCTTGAAGGATCTAATGAAGAAATGGCACAACAAATTATTCAAGTATTGGAAGAACAAAAGGTTATATAAGATAAGGAGGAAAAAACATGACAGCTCAAGGAATTTGGATTTTTGCCGAACAAAGTAATGGGATTCAAGATAAGTCTACCTATGAATTATTAGGCAAAGCGCTTGAATTAAAAGAACAATTAAATGAAGAAATTACAGCTGTATTATTAGGCTATCAAATACAAGGATTAACAGAACAGTTGATTCAGCATGGTGCAGATAAAGTCATTGTGGTTGATGATCCTGCATTAGTGCAATATAACCCCCTTCCATATGCAAAAGTATTGGAAGAATTAAGCATTAAGTATCAACCATCGATCTTCTTATTTGCTGCAACTTCCTTTGGGCGTGATTTAGCCCCAAGAGCAATGGCTAAATTAGGAACAGGGTTAACAGCAGACTGTTTAGATTTGGAAATTAATGAAGATGGCATTTTAGAACAAATTAAACCATCATTTGGCGGAAATATTATGTGTAAAATCATCATTCCGGAAGCACGCCCGCAAATGGTAACCGTACGTCCAAATATTTTTCCTGTCTTGGAACCTAATATCAACCGAAGAGGGGAAGTAATAATAGAAGCAATTGCGGTTGAGGCTGACTTTAATTATGAAATAATCGAAGAACTACCATTGGTAGAAGAAGAATTAACATTAGAGAGTGCTGACTTCCTTGTTGCGATTGGCCGTGGTATCGGTAAAGAACAAAACTTAGGCATGGCTAAAGACTTAGCAGATGCTGCTAGTGCGAAATTAGCTGTGACACGTCCATTAGTAGATGTAGGCTGGTTCAATGCAGCCGACCAAATTGGTGCAAGTGGAAAAACGGTTAAACCAAAAGTGATCTTAAACTTAGGGATTTCTGGAGCTGTTCATTATACAGTTGGTATGCAATCAACGAACCTAATCATTTCCGTCAATAATAATCAAGATAACGCTCTATTCAAGATGTCAGATTATGCAGCAGTTGCGGATATTAAGACATTCATTCCTGAATTAACAAAACAACTAAAACAAAGAACAAGTAAAGTAGAAGAAAAGGAACTAGTACTTGTGTAATCCGTTCTCTAGAGGGAAAACAAGGGAACAAAAAAAGCGACAGGCATCATCCATAAAATGGAGGTTGCCTGTCGCTTTATTAATTAAGGAAGTAAATAAAGCACTGCAAAAAAGTGACATACCGTTCCGCTGAGTACAAATACATGCCAAACAGCGTGGTGATGCTTAAATAATTTCCACATATAGAAAATGGCTCCTACCGTATAACACATTCCACCAATGATTAATAAGACTAAACTGGTTGGAGGTAGATTGACGGCCAGATCCTTCCAGACGAAGACAATTAACCAACCCATGACGACATAAAGCAGGGTAGAGGTGAAAAGGAATTTTTTTACGAAAAAGGATTTAAATACGGTTCCCCCTATAGCTAGTCCCCACACGATTCCAAACAATGTCCATCCGACCCATCCATCAACTGCAAGGAATAGAAACGGAGTGTAAGTTCCGGCAATAAAGAAATAAATGGAAGTATGATCCATAATTTCGAAAAAGTCTTTCGCACGTCCAGGACGGAATGCATGAAGAAGGGTTGAAGATGTATAGAGAAGAAGCATCGTTACGCCAAATATCGTAAAACTGACAAGATGCCAAGCGTTGCCATAAAGGGAGGCAAAAACGACTAAAATGACGAGTGCCGCTATACTTAGGATCATTCCAATTCCATGTGTGATGGAATTCGACAGTTCTTCTTCTTTAGAAAAAACATGTGTATTTGCCAATTAAAAGGACCTCCATTAATCCGATCATTCCTCTTTAAGATAGTAGAAAAATGATATATCTATTCAGACTTAATTAATCTGCTATAAAAAATGTTCTCCAAACTTATCATGTGCTTTGATTATAATCCTTTATGCAGATCGAAAATAGTGACGTTTGTAATCTATCCTACAAGTTAATTATTTGTTGCCAAACAATGGTATGTTAGGGCGCAAAAAGGGAAATATATGACACAATGCCATTAAAATCTTTGACAAGTGACACTATGTCATATAATATATAGTATATAAGGTGACACGGTGTCATATGGTTGGATTTGGAGGTAGAACGATGCCGAAACAGACGTTTTTTAACCTACCTGAGGATAAAAGAAAAACATTGATCGAAGCAGCAGAAAAAGAGTTTTCAACAGTACCATTAATGAAAGCATCCATTTCGAATATTATCAAAATGGCAGGAATTCCAAGAGGGAGTTTTTATCAATATTTTGAAAACATAGAAGATCTCTATTTTTATTTATTAAATGAAACAACAAAGAAAAGTAAAGAAAATTTTATTTTGTTATTAAAAAAACATGATGGCGATATTATCGATGCAATAACGGAAATGTACTATCAATTTCTAGTCCAACTCCCGGATGAGTACGAACATACTTTTTTGAAAAATGCCTTCTTAAACCTTACCCACAAGGCCGATTATTCTCTAACTGATGTGTTTGGAGCTGCAGATAACAACGAACATTTTAAGGAAATAACGAAATTAATAAATAAACAAAGATTAAACATTAAAGAGGACAAAGAATTGTACTATATTTTGCAAATAATTACGGCAGTTGTCTTTCGTAATTTTATTGAAAAATTTTCAAAGGAGTTAACGGATGACGAGGCGATCCATAACTTTAAAATGGAAATGAATTTATTAAAACGGGGTCTTTACAAGCAAGAATGATCCTAAACGTCAATTTTACTAGTAAAAAGTAATCAAAACATATTAATGAAAATTTGGAGGAAAATAATAGATGATTGCTACAATAATAACGGGTTCAACGAGCTTATCAACGAAAAAAGCAAAACAATGGTTTGAAAAAAATGGAATCCCTTTTGTTGAGCGAAATATAGTAAAAGAACCGTTGACGATTGGTGAACTTCATAATATTCTTCGAATGACGATAGAGGGAACAGACGAAATAATTGCTACCAGATCCAAAACCTTTCAAGAATTAAATGGAGATTTAGATGATCTACCTTTGACGGAACTATTCCAATTAATACACGATCATCCGGGACTAGTCAAAACCCCCATCATAATGGATGAAAAAAGACTTCAAGTAGGCTTCCATGCAGATGAAATCCGCCAATTTATCCCAAGAAAAACACGTAAATACCAATGGCTAAATTGGAGACAAGGGGACGGTTCTTCTGTTTCCTTTTCCTAAGAGATGCAAAGGAATCTTTACTGTATCTGCAGTACATATTGTATAGGAGCTATTTGCTCAATAAGGGAGATAAAATCTCAATATCATAATGAATATTGTAAAAAGAGGTAATCATCTATAATGTGATTACCTCTTTTTATTTGGGGTGTCAGCCAGTATCCTTTGTAAATCAAATATTAATTTATATTAAGAACTTAAATAAAAGTGATGGGAAATATTGGTAAAATTCAGGGCTCATTTTCACGTTTTAGGAAATTTAATTGTGATTGATGTAGCTTGATAAAATACAAAAGGGGATTTTAGATTCATATTTTATAGTTACAAAGATTCATAGTGGATGGTGAACTTCAATCCATATCCACTATGGAAATATTTATAATGTTTTACACATCCTTCATGTTTATTCCACTCGTTTTTATCATTGACAAATTATATTAAAGAGGACATGTCATATTTTGAAAATGGAGGATGTAGAATGAGTAATTTTGATGAAAAAAATGGGTTTGACAGAAGAAAATTTCTTAAAATTGGTGGGGTTAGTACTCTAGCTATAACTCTTGGTGCAACGGGGATTCCAGGGGAACTATTCGGTCAGGCAACTCCAACTGCCTCTGCAAAAGCAAACTATGACAAAAATTTAAAGTTTAATGCAGATGGGAAATTCAAAATTGTACAATTCAACGACACGCAGGACGATGAAAGAATTGACCGCAGAACGGTTGAATTAATGGAAAAAGTGCTTGATGCAGAAAAACCAGACCTTGTTGTTCTGAATGGTGATAATATCACGGGTGGGGTGGATTCACCTTTAGAAAACAAACAAGCACTTAATAATTTAGCACAGCCGATGGAAAAAAGAGGGATTAAGTGGGCCATTACGTTTGGAAATCATGATGAGGATTCTACATCAAAAAGCGGGATTAATGAAGAAGGCATGCTTGAATTCTATATGTCATACCCGAACAACTTGAATAAACCAAGTGAAAAGGGCATAACAGGAACTGGTAATTCCAATATTCTAATTCATAATTCACAAGGGAATAAACCGGCATTCAATATTTGGTTATTAGACAGCGGCAGATATGCTCCAGAAACGATCGCAGGGCAAAATTTTGATGGTTACCCAGATTGGGATTGGCTTCGCGGGAATCAAATCAATTGGTACTTTGAAACGTCTCAAGAAATTGAAAAGAAATATAAGAGTAAAATTCCTTCCTTAATGTTTATACATATTCCACTATGGGAACATCGCTTTATGTGGTTTTCAAGTGTGGATGATCGATCAACTGCTGCACATGAGCGCGCAGTCCAAAAACACAATATTGTCGGTGAAAGAAATGAAGATGAATGTCCGGGACCGTTTAATAGTGGAATGTTTTCCGCTATATTAGATCGCGGTGATGTAAAAGGCGTTTTCTGTGGACATGATCATATTAATACGTACCACGGAAATTACTATGGTGTTTTACTTGGATATGGTGGTAGTGCAGGATTTGGTACGTATGGCCTTTCAGGTGCAGATAAGAACAAACTTCGTGGTGCCAGAGTATTCAATTTAGATGCAAAAACGGAAGATGTATCAGTAGAAACACATATGGTATTCGCAAAAGATTACGGCATCGATTTAACAGCAAACGATCAAAGTATGGATCCATTACCATTAGGAACAACTAAGAAATAAGAGACAAGGGACGGTTCTCCGTGGAAACAGGAGAACCGTCCCTTTGTTTTAAAAAAGTTGATTTTGGTCAAGGAATTGTGCTTCGGTATGAACTAGAATGAAAGCATAGAGAGAAGGACAACAAGAAGTTAGCCAATATAAGTTAGACAAATAACGAGGAGGAATTCTAATGAAACAAATCATTTCTATCGATAGTCAAACACAACTTGGGGAACTTGTAACGTATTTCCCTGCCATTACTTCACGCTTGAATGAACTGCACATCGACTACTGTTGCCAAGGGGATCGAACACTTGAAGAAGCCATACAAGAAGCGGGTCTTACAGCAGACTTTATTACAGAGGTACAGACTGAATACAGTAACTATTTAGCTAGACCGGACAAGGAATTACCTGTGACGGAGCTATCAGATGCAGAGCTTATTGACCTTATCATGGAAATTCATCACAAACCAGAGCGGGCTCTATTGAAGGAATTGGATCAGCTCGTGAATAAGATTTTGCTTGCGCACTATGATCATGACAAAGAATTGGTTTTGATGCTGCACCGAAACTTCAGCGAGTTAAAGATGGAGTTGGAGGAACACTTCGCTAAAGAGGAAAAGGAACTTTTTCCGGCCATGCGCAAACCTGATAAAACGCTAGAAGAAAGAACAGCGATACGGTCAAATATCGTCGAATTGGAGGGTGAACACGATGGCGCTGGAGAGATAATTAAGCACCTAATGAAAGAGACTAACGATTTCACGACTCCGGAGTTTGCTTGCCCTACTATGAAGGCTGCTTATGCGAAACTTCATGAATTGGCAGATGATATTTACCTTCATATTGCAAAGGAAAACAGCGTTCTTTTCAAACGCTACCTGTAAAAAGAGACGTAGGGACGGTTCTCCTGTTTGAAAAACGATTTAGAAATGTTAAAAAGACCGCTTGTAAAGAATCTATAAGCGGTCTTTAACATTGAAGACAGTATGAACAAAGAAAAATGGGGATGAATTCTGTGAATGTTATTAAAAAGCACCAGACCCACCACCACCGCCGCCAGTGCCTCCGCCACCACCACTACTACTGCTTGAATTCGTTGAACTGCTATTTAAACTACTTGCTGTTCTTTGTTGGGCAGAGTAAAAATGGGTGGAAGCCATTGGACCGAAATAGGCGATCGTTGCAAAATCTACAGTAGAATAAGCTCCGTGCGGATAGGATGATTGATTTGGCGGGACTTCAAAGGAATTTACGATTTTCTCACTATTCTTCATGAAATCCTTATGCTTGATGCCTAATCCATAAATATAGGCACGCATTTTATCATCCTCTGGTAGATCCTTCCATTCGTTAACATTCCATTCCTTTAAATGCTCTTTGAGTAAATTCCACTCATAGGAGATGGTTAAGCCTTTCCAGGTTTTTGGTCTATAGAAACAGGCATAAATGATGACAACGAAAAAGAATACAAGAGTAAAAGCAAACCATGCAAAAAACTCATAAATTAGGAAAAGGACAATCAATGGAAGTAAAAGGATACTGGTCAATCCGATCGTCCACCGATAACCTAAACTTTTTTCATAAAGTTCATTTTCCTTTATTTCCTCATGAACAGCATGACCCCAATTAAATTGGTTTGTTTGGTATTTTGCGTGATTGGTTACCCGTTTTGTATATTTGGATAAATCATCAAAGCTAAATTCACCGTTTGCACCAACCTTTTTAAACAAGAAATCCAGCAAAATTCTTTCGTGTTTCAAAGGTTTTTCCAGATGATTTTCCATTTTAAAATGATTCTCTTCTGTTTTCTTGATATAGCCTTTTCTCACGAGATCCATTAATCCCGCTGCCATCCTTTCTGCAGGTAGATAGGTCGCCATTCGTATAAAGAATCGTTGCAGGCAAGCTCATGATTTGTTTGGGGATGAAAAAAGTATTGGGCATTTCTCTTTGTACAGCAGCTTTTTTCACTCGATATTTTATCCATGTGCTGATCATTAGGAATAACAAAAGAATCGTGTAGACCGAAATGCCAACTTTTGCTATATTGGAAAGTTTTTCTTTCCTTTCTGCTGCTGCTTGCGCTTCATCTAATAAATCCTGTTTGGCACGCAGTATTTCATCTTTCATGGGTTCATTAGATTTTAAAGTGGCTCCTGGAAAAAGTGCTGGTTCATAGCCGACACGAATATCCCCATTTGTTTCGTATGGAACCTCGCCAAATTGAAAAAGAACGGAACCATCTGGCTGAATTTTCTCCGTTTTAAACGCTTCATCATAGCCAAATGCAATGATGGGAACGGTTTCCTTTGGCGGGTGGACAGTTACTTGAAGATTTTCGTAGGTAGATTCATTCCTTTCATCAAAAAAGGGCCAATAAAAATCAGCGATATCCGAATAGAGATCTACTCCATTTTCAATGGAATACCTAAGCTGGATGGTGATCGTTTCATCTGTCCCTTTTCGGTGAATCAAATAAAGATCGTTCTTTTTTTCCATTCTTAAAGGGTTTTCGTTTTCAGTGGCCTTGAATTCAGTAATACTCGTCCCGTTTTTAGGGATGATCTCACGCGTAATGCCATTAAATTCTCCAATGAAATCATATGTATGGGTTTCTTTCACATCAACATTTCCGTTTTCCTGTAAAAACGCATCAATTTTTACATCTGTTATGGAATAGTCCACAGCAAGACTTTGACTTGGAAATAAAAATAAGATAGCTAATGATGGCAAAACAAAGCATTACTAATTTTCGACGTAGTTGATTCATTTTAGACACCTGCCTTCTTATCATAATTATACGGTGAAGTAGGTTAAAAGTTTCAAAGTGAATATTCACGACCAATTAAAATATGAGAATTTGTGTAAAAAGCAATGACCGAATTACTCTCCATGTGTCCTGCATGTCCCCATTTTTTATATTTTCAAAATTTACTTGTATTTTAGATAACAGCATGATACTATCAGTAACAATAAATAAAAATAAATAGCGATAACTTCTTATCCAGAGTGGTAGAGGGACAGGCCCTATGAAACCCGGCAACCATCAAGACAAACAATTGTCTTGAACGGTGCTAATTCCTGCAAAGGTGTTAACCTTTGAAAGATGAGAGAAACGTATGTAATTATACGAGCCTCTCTTTAAACAAAGAGAGGTTTTTTCAATGGATGGTAAGAGGCTTATCGCTCAAGAGGAGCGAATAGGAAATGGAAAAAGCAGTGTTTGGTGCAAGCGGTTTTTTTAGTTTAAAAGTGTTTACTTCAGGTTTTCGCGGGATTGAAAATGTTCGAATAGGGCATCTAAAAGACTCAAATTTAGATATAGTAGAAATATGGTTTAATCCCTGGAAATTAACTTATAAAGAATTACTCGAATTGTTTTTTGACTTGCATGACCCCACATCTAGAGAAGGTCAGAAATTTAATAATCAATCATTGATTTTCTTCTCTGATAAAAATCAATTATCATTAGCTAAACAAAAGAAAAGCGAGATAAAACAGATTTTTCAAGATAAAATCATTACAAAAATTACTCCAGCATATGAACATCTGTATGGGCTAAAATGGGATAGATAACAGGCACCATTTTGTTTCCCTATTATTTCTATATTTCAATAAGTATGAGACGGTCTTCCGCTTTCAAGGAAACGGAAGAACCGTCCCTTTGTATCCCCTGAGGAGAAATTTTCCAATAATTATGCTAGTATAGTTATTGGAAATAATGATGGGAGGTAAAAATGATGTTACCAAATTTTAATGAGAACTTACAAAAATACGCCAAACTTTTAGTGGCAAAAGGTATCAATGTTCAACAAGGTGATTGGGTAAAAATGACGATTACCGTTGATCAAGCACCGTTAGCTCGTTTAATTACGAAAGAAGCCTATGCATTAGGAGCAGAAAAAGTAATTGTAAAATGGTCTGATGACGAAATAAACAAGCTACATTACCTACATCAACCAGTAGAAGTGCTAACCAATATTCCTGAATACGAAATTCAAGAATCAGAAGATCATGTATTAAATCATCGCGTAAGTCGTCTTTCTATTTTATCAAGTGATCCAGGCTTACTAAATGAAATCAATCCGGCAAAAATTGCTACCTATCAAAATGTTGCGGGAAAAGCGTTTAAAGCACAGCGTATTGCGACTCAAAATGATGATTTGAAATGGACGGTTGCCGCAGCTAGCGGAACTGCTTGGGCGGCAAAAGTGTTCCCTGACTTGGCTACTTCTGAAGAACAAGTGGATGCTTTGTGGGATCAAATTTTTAAAACTTGTCGTGTGTATGAAGAGGATCCAATCGCTGCATGGGATGAACATAAAAAAACATTGAATGAAAAAGCAGCAAAATTAAATGAAATCCAGTTCGATGCCTTGCACTACACAGCACCTGGTACGGATTTAACGTTAGGCATGCCAAAAAACCATATTTGGATGAGCGCAGAAAGCCATGATCCAAAAGGGATAGAATTTATTGCCAACATGCCAACGGAGGAAGTGTATTCAGCTCCTGATACCCATCGTATGGATGGTGTGGTTCGTAGCACAAAACCGTTAAGCTATGCTGGAACCTTAATTGAAGGTATTGAAGTGACTTTTAAAGAGGGTAAAATTGTCGACATCTCTGCTGAAAAAGGGGATGAAACCATCAAGAAGTTGGTTTTTGACAACGAAGGCGGTACAGGTTTGGGTGAAGTGGCCCTAGTGCCAGATCCATCACCCATTTCTCAATCAGGCATTACCTTTTTTACCACTTTATTTGATGAGAATGCCTCAAATCACCTAGCAATCGGTGCTGCTTATCCGACCACGATTCAGGGCGGCACGAAAATGAGTGAAGAGGAATTACTTGAACATGGCATGAATACTTCAACTGTGCATGTTGACTTCATGATTGGTTCTGAAAAAATGAATATTGACGGTATCAAACAAGATGGCACCATTGTTCCAATCTTCCGTAATGGAGACTGGGCATTTTAGAAAGGTGTAACAAATAGATGACAAGCACCATCCAGATGAAGGATGGTGCTTGTCATCTATTTTTAACTAAAAACCAAGAATCTTACAGTGGTTTATACCGTTTATAATAAGGCAGTTTGATATAATAAATGAAGATTAAAAATGGAGGGATGTCTAAGGCTATAGAATATCATGGGATTGTTCAAGAAGAACCGTTTCGATGTTTGTTGGGAGACCCTTTAATTCGTTTATCAGATTCATGGGTTTCTCAAGCTTTTGATAATAACAAAATACAACTCTCCCAAAGAATATATTTGAGAGAAATGCTTGACTCGATTTTTGAATTTAAATAAAGGACGATTTCTTCCTTGGCAGGTTTGCCGCTTAATCTTCCTAAAAAATAATGAAAAGTCAACATAGTTGTTGACTTTTCCCCACAAATAAAATCTATTTTTCTTCCTTGTTTCCTTCTACTGAAACTGGATGAATGACATAATAGAAACCTAAAACATTTTCAATTTCTTCTATGTCGAAATTCTCACCAGTTGAATCTCTAAGCACGATCTGTGCATCTTGAAAATCTAATTCCTTTAGTTTTTCTATGAGTTCAGAAACGATCATTTTCTAATTCCCCCCCTATTTATTTTATAAAATAACAATACCATAGATTCTATTAATTTGGATAATTTCCTTTAGCAATGAAATATTTCCAAATTGGATATTTATCATTTATACTTGAAAAATGTGTATGGAATTTGAACATATGTAAATTACATTTATATAGAGGATTTAGAGTTATTTTTAAGGAGGAACCTGAATTGACCAATGGAGAAACAATGGTTGCTGAAATAAATGATTTGGACGTAAAGGGATCAGGACAGGCTGTTATTTGGCGTGAAAATGAACACGGGATTCTGAAAAAGTTAAGACTCACGATCCCGCAAACACTGCCTGGTGAAAAAGTAAGAGTAACGGTGGATCAGCCTGAACGAAGAAAAAGAAGGGCAATGGCAGAAGAAATTCTAGAGTCTCATCCAGAAAGAATTGGATCTGGATGTCAGCACTTTGAAAAATGTGGTGGATGTGTGTGGCAGCATTGGGACTACAAAGGGCAGCTGAAACAAAAGACAAACCATGTGAAACAGGCCATTGAATCGCAAGGGTTTGATCCAAGTCTCGTACAAGATACGATTGGGATGGATGAGCCTTGGCATTATCGTAATAAAATGGAGTTTACCTTTGCTCCAGATGGTTCGATGGGGTTGCATGAACAAGGGAATTTCCGGAAAATTATATCACTTGAAACATGTTTAATTGCAGGGAAAGAAATGGTAGAGGCTTCGATGGAAGTAGCAGATTGGGCGAAACACCACCAATTGGCAGGATATAACAAAGATGCTCACGAGGGTTTGCTTCGTCATTTGATGGTTAGACAATCTTTTGCAACAGGAGAAATGATGCTTGCTTTGTTTGCAACAGAGGGACCGGTGGCACATCTTGAAAAGGTAGCTGACGATTTGGTGCAACGTATTTCGAGTAAGTTCCCACAAGTAAAAAGTTTATTATGGCTCGAAAATACTCAATGGGCGGACCGTACTCAATCAGAAAAAAGTCATATTCTAGCTGGACGAGACTTTATTTATGATGAAATGGATGGTTACCGTTTCCGACTTTGGTTTGATACCTTTTTTCAAACGAATCCAACCCAAGCGCAAAAATTGGTTGATTTAGCGATTGAGATGGGGCAACCGAAGAAAACAGAAAAGATGATTGACCTATTCTGTGGGGTCGGGACGTTTTCACTACCGTTCGCCAATGCAGTAGGGGAACTAGTAGGAATTGAAATTGTTGAAACATCGATTGAATCAGCTAAACGCAATGCGAAGGATAATGGCATTGAAAATACTTCATTTTTGGCAAAAGATGCAAGAACAGGCATTGATCAAGTGTTGGAGGAGTTTGGAAGTCCTAACCTATTACTGCTTGATCCACCGCGTTCTGGTGCAGGTGGGAAAGTAATGAGAAGAATCGGTCGTGCCAAACCAGAACGAATTGTCTATGTGTCCTGTAATCCAGATACATTTGCTTCTGATATTAAAGAACTAGAAAAGTTTGGCTATTGTTTAAATACTGTTCAACCAGTGGATTTATTTCCTCACACAGTCCATGTAGAATGCGTGGCACATCTAAGTTTAA
>CAVXVN010000018.1:0-7694 GCA_963765265.1 uncultured Bacillaceae bacterium | reverse complement strand
CCATTCAAACAAAATAATCATGTTTATGCTTACTTATCCATCGACATAAACCCAAGTTTAGAATTAGGTGTTAATAAAAATTGCCAAGTCATTGAATTGATTCCGTATAATGAGGACGGTGAGAAAATAGTAAGTCTACTACATGATTGGGAAAAGAAGGATATTGAAGATGTGACTAGTGAAATTATGGATGTAATCCAAAGTCAAGGCTATCTGAAAGAGAACCATGAAGTAATCCTCTCTACGGTTTACGTAAATACAGATAAGCATGATCGTAACAAACACATAGAAAAAGAAATGGAACAAGAATTGGATAAAGTTAAAGAGATCGTTCAACAAGAAGATCTTGAGGTAACAGTTGTGATTGGCACACAAAAGGATCGAAAGGAAGCAATGGAGAAGGGTTTAACAACGGGCTTATATAAAGAAATAAACAAGAATACAAATAAAAAAGAAAAGAAACAAGAAACAAAAGAAGAAAAAAAGGAAATAGAAATTCCGATACAACAAAATGAACAACCACAGCAAGGTAATTGAACTATTCATGAAAAAGTAACGACCGCAGCAAGGTAATTCAACTATTCATCAAAAGAAATTAACGCCGCAGCAAGGTGATTCAACTCATTCAACCAAAAGAACGACCGACAAGGCAAGTAATTCAACTATTCAACCAAAAGAACGACCGCAGCAAGGTAATTCAACTATTCAACCAAAAGAACGACCGCAGCAAGGTAATTCAACTATTCAACCAAAAGAACGACCGCAGCAAGGTAATTCAACTAATCAACCAAAAGAAATATTAGAGCAAGGTAATCCAACTATTCAACAGAATAAACAAGTTGAGACTCAACCAATTAAACCAAAAGAGAAAGTTAATACGGTTAAGGAAAATACCCCTTTCCATTCCTCCAGGCCAAAATAAAAAGGAAGAGAATCCCAATGGGAATTTTAGAGAGACAGAAAAAATAAACATTGAGGATCCTATTGAAAAAGAAGACCATGAAAAGCCGAATAATAGTATGAAATCAAAAGAAGATAAACCCAAACAATGGAATAAGGAAAATCAAGGTAAAATCGTTGAGCATGACAAAGAATCTAATATGGAATCGAAATAGAAGTAAATGATCTCTATATTCAATAAAGAAGCGCAAACAACCGTGTTGGGGTGTCCCTTTACACGGTTGTTTATTTTGAATCTTTCAATTGAATATTATCCCCCCTCTCTTTCATCATTTTTCAAAATCATTATTTTCATATAAAAAAGAGATGATCTACTTTGATCTCTCTTCTTCTTAAAATATAAAAATATAAAACGAGCATTTCACATGAAATTACCTTAAAACCCAAATGATAAATTCGACAAAATTATGTACAAAAATTACAATGAAGCAAACTCTAAAGCATTTGGCTTTTCAGCATTAAGTTTATCCAATTCGGAAAAAATATTTTTGTATTCAACGATTGATAGTTCACCATAAATATAACTTTTTTGAAGATAATCGAGTAATTCATTTACATGTTTTGGTGTACGCTTTTTTACTTGTACAAACTGATTTTTTAACTCTTCTAACATATTCATCCACTCATTTCATTTATTAATATTAATAACTTGTTAACGTTAGTATAACATGTAAATGCTTTCATTTTTATTATAAAAAAATTCAGACTTACGACATTATTTGACAATAATTTTATAACCATTATTTTATAGATTCAGCAAATACATTAAGGTCATTTCAATCAGTACAACTGTTCCAAAAATGATCGCTAGAGTACCCTTTTCCGAAAAATATAATGCCACTACTGCCGAACTAAATAAAATAATCTGTAGAAGTATTCTGATAGGAACTGAAACTGGGATGGATGCTTTAGGAGCAATAAATGTTCCCCAAATGATAGCAACTAGTATGGGAGTTCCTATTCCAAATAGAATTTTAACAAGCAGGCTAGTATCCAAATGAAAACCCCAATACATAAACGAAACGAGCATGGCTATCTCAAGTAAGAAAAAGATCGAAATAATTGCATATTGAACAACCATCATGATTTACACACCCTTTTAAAATTATAAAGCTATTAATTTCTATAATACCTTATCTCTTGGTATCAGTAATATTCTTTAAAAAAACGACTTATTTTTTACAAAACCTTAATAAATATGATTGTTATATTCATTTTTCCAAGTCAAACATCCTAGGTTTTTCTTTCCTTTTTTTGTAAGTATGTTATTTTCCAACCTTTTCACGTTACTTACGTTTCATTTAAAACACGATTTTTTTCTTAATACACCCTACTTTTGATTGATTTTTCATTGTAAAGGAGGAAGTTACAGTATTTTCATAAACCTTTTAGATTCATCTGTTAACTTTAAGCATAGAGCTTACTTCTTGAGAGAAGACAATCCGCGAAAAAATTAGTTATATGGAGGTAAGTCAAATGAATTTTAGCAATAAAGGTATGGATAGACGTAATTTTTTAAAAGTCGGTGGAATGAGCACTGTCGCATTAACTTTAGGAACAACTGGATTATTCTCTCTAACTAATGCATCAAAAGGTTTTGCAGCAGAGGCTACTGGTAATCCAACAAGCGGATTTGGCGGTTATGGTCCACTAGTAAAGGATCCAAACGGCATTTTAGATCTTCCAAAAGGCTTTCATTATAAAATGATTTCTAAAAAAGGTGACCTTATGTCTAATGGCGATAAAGTTCCAGCTGCGCACGATGGAATGGCTGCCTTTAGAGGTGAGAAAAATACGACGATTCTAGTACGAAACCATGAAAATAGTACAAATTCAGATTACCCTGTTAACGGTAAAAATCCTTGGAACACTGGTGCTGCAGGTGGAACAACAACTTTAATCGTAGGACCAAATAGAGAGCTTATTGATCATTATGTATCTAGCTCAGGTACTATCCGTAACTGTGCGGGCGGTGCTACTACATGGGGTACTTGGTTAACAATGGAAGAAACTCGTAATATGGGACACGGCTTTGTCTTTGAAGTAAATCCACTTGATCCTGAAAACGAGATGTCTAGAACACCAATCCGTGATATGGGATATTTCTCTCACGAAGCTGGACATGTTGACCCTTCAACAGGTATTTGGTATTTAACAGAAGATGCTAGCCCAAGTTTCCTATATCGATATACTCCATATGACAAAAGCCAAACATTAGGTTCTCTTCAAAAAGGCGGTATCTTAGAAGCAGCGGCAATTGATGAATTACCGAAGGCAAGCCAAATGGCATCAGGTCAAAAGTTTGGTATCGTTTGGAAACAAGTAAAACCAGAAATTGCACAAGCAGATGCTAAAGCAAAGGGTTGTATTGAATTTAGCCGTTTAGAAGGTGCCTATTTCTCTGAAGGTACATTCTGGTTTGATGATACAAGTGCAGGTACAAAACGCCTTGGTCGTGTTTACCGTTACACTCCAGCAACAAACACATTAGAGCTTTTCTATGAATCTACTGATAAAAATGATTTAGAAGCACCAGATAATATTAACATTACTCCTTGGGGAGATCTTTGGATTGCTGAAGACGGAGGCGGCAACAATCGCATCATTGGCCTAACTCCAGAAGGAAACGTCTATACATTTGCCGACAACATACATTCTGAGTTTGCAGGGCCCACTTTCTCACCAGATGGCAATACTTTCTTCGTGAATATACAAAGCCTTGGTATTACTTTTGCGATTTGGGGACCGTTTGCCCGAAGAAATTCTGCTCGCAGACGTGCAATGAACTTTGCTCAACCACCAGCAAATTTGGGTCCAATTGTATCGGACAAGCTTGCTGCCTTTGCTGAAGATCAAGGTATGTCTCCATTAGAAGCAGCTGCATTAGAGCGTCATGGAATGCCGATCATTTAATAAGTCATTTCCTACAAATAAGACATAAATAAAAACAATAGAAGGTGTATTATGTTACAAAATATTGGGATCCCAGGCTTAATCATCATTTTGGTCATCGCCTTAATTATTTTTGGACCATCCAAACTACCGGCTATAGGACGGGCTTTTGGAAACACGTTAAAAGAATTTAAAAAAGCAACAAATGACCTAGTCAAGGATGATAACGAGGAGAAGAGCCCTCCCTCAGATACAAATAAAATAGAAGCCATTAAAAAATCAGAAAGTAAAGCTGAAAGATAATCTTATTATCTAATTAGATTACCTTATCATTTAATAAAGGTGCTAAGTTTCCATCCGGAATATGGATGGACCTAGCACCTTTTTTATTACTAAATTACATAGCTCTAAAGAATAGATTTCCTTATTCATCTCTCTTTGATAAACAATAATCACATTCCATTAAATAAGATTCTGCTTGCTCTTCGATGATTTGACCACATTCACAACATTCCTTTTTAGGAACATTTCTAAAAAATTCTACTGGACTTTGTAACATTTTCACCACTCCTTTTTTTGTAAAACAGAATTTACTCCCTCTGTCCTGTTGTAGTACAGTATATGTAGTTTCACGAAAATAATGTGGGTTTTTAATAAAATATTTTAGAAAAAGTGATCCTTTTTTAAACATGATAAAATTGAATTTTAATTTACTTAGCAGTTGAATTATTCGTGAATCAAAATGAAAAATTTGATTAAACTCGTTTTTGTTTCAAACGGATAGTCAAAAGTCGACTACTCAGAGCAATTGAATAATTTACTAAATGAAACGTATCCTAAGTTATGTTTAGGAGGTGAAAATTTTGTCAAACCAAAAAACTAATAGTCAAAAATCAAATAAAAATGCAATAATTAGCCCGCAAGGATCCGGATCAGAATACCATAGAAAACATGCGAGCAATGTTCCAGATTACGGAGCCAATAATATCGATCCAAATGTGAAAATGAGCAATATAACTGACCATACTGACCAATAAATATTTGTTAGACGCCCCTTGTGGCGTTTTTTCTATGCCCTAAATTTCGACCTTATTTGAACTTTTGGTCATTCGGACATATTTTTTCAGTACTTTCTTGCACTATATTTTAGTATTATTTGTTGATATTGTTGTTAACCTATTTTTACACTCGTCCGATTGAAATAGACCTTTCAATCCCCCTACAGCAGCTGAAGTGCTGCTGTAAGTTCAATAAATATTTTCAGAGAAAGCAAGTTTGCCTCAAACCATTTCTTGAATTTACAGCAGTGATAAATCAAAAACAACATTATTTAACATAGCCGATTATTGAAATGAGTCCATTTCCTTATGTCAATTGTCCACTCCTTATCTTTATTCCAGCATATTTATATAAGGATATTAGGAAAGGGGGAATAAAAATGTCTAATGAAAGAAGAGATCGTGATGATCGTGAAGGAACGATCATTATAAATGTGGATAGAGTAATTATCCGTGCAAACGAGATCATTGTTGAAGACAATGATAACAAGAGACGCCGAAGATCTGATCGTGACGATGTAGCAGATATTTCTGATCGAGATGACAGAAAAGATCGAAGAAGAGACTCTTGGATTTAATTTTTTACTTTTCCTCAAAGGCTAAAAAGAGGGGCGATTCCATAAGGTATCAAACATCTGATGGAATCGCCTCTTCATTCATTTTTTATTAGAACTTTTTAAAACGAACAACTGCACCAATTTTCACATAAATTAATTTTATTAGGTATTAAAGACTATTATAAAACCTCTTTTTTTTGTAAAATAGAGGTTTTATTCACCATTTTTGTGGAACTTTTATTGCATGAAATTGGATAGACATTTGAAATATAACCATTTTTACTACATAATGTATTAGGTTGACGGAAGGAATTGAACAGATCTACTTCATTAGACTTTTTAAGACAAGAGAGGATTGATTAATATGGAATTAAACAAAGATTGCATGTATTGTATGGAAGACGAAAGACGAGATAACCTGATGATTGAAATCGGTAAATTAAGTGTTTCTACCGTTTTTCTTTTCAAAGAACAAACGTATAGGGGCAGATGTAATGTTGTCTATAATGGTCATGTAAAAGAACTATTTCAACTGGATGATCAAGAATTAGTGGCGTACATGAAGGATGTAAAGAAAGTAGCAGAAGCTGTAGACAAAGCTTTTCAACCGAATAAAATTAACTATGGTGCATATGGGGATACATTGCATCACTTACATATGCATCTTGTTCCCAAATATGAAGGAAAAGAAAATTGGGGCTCTACGTTCGAAATGAACCCTGGTAAAACCTATTTAACCGAAGAAGAATATCAAGAAAACATTGAAAAAATAAAGGAAAATCTCTAATTTTACTTATCCGTGGAGCTTGTTTACCCCATTAAGGAAAAAGACTGACATGAATCCATTTACGAAAAAATCAATTGAAATAATTAAGTCCATTCCAGAAGGATCTATTATGACATACGGTCAAATTGCTCGTGCTGCTGGCAGTCCCAGAGGAGCAAGGCAGGTGGTGCGAATTCTACACTCGATGAGCCATACCTATGATTTGCCATGGCACAGGGTCATTAATGCAAAAGGGGATATTGCCATTAAAGACGATGAATCCCATTTTGTTCAAGTTTCACTTCTTAAAAGTGAAGGGATTGAGATCGATGAACATGATCGAATTAATGTTAACCGTTATCGATATGAATGGCATGATACAAATAAGATAGAGACGGATTTCATGGATCTAAAATAATCAAAGACCCCCCTATAGTTCAATTGTAGGGGGTGGTTCTTTTAAATGGATCGTCTAAACTAAAATAATACTAACTATTAACTCGTTTTTTCTCTATTATCCATCATTTTATTTCTTGAGAAAGAATTCTGTTTCAAACTCGCTAATATAGCACCGCCGATTGTAATAATACCGCCTATCCATGATATCCAAGAAATTTGTTCGTTAAGAATCATAATTCCTAATACGATTGTCCAAACTGGCAGCATATTAATATAGGGTGCCGCTTTACTAGCTCCAATGATTTTCACTCCTATATTCCACGCTAAAAAAGCAACAACCGAAGCAAAGGTACTGACATAAGCTAAACAAATCCATGCAATTGGTGTCATATGAATCAAACTCACATCCACCGTACCAATACAACTGATGGCACTAAAAATTGTTCCATAAAAAGCTGCACCGGCAGTCATAGTTAGAGGATCCATATCTTTTCCAAATCGTTTACCAAGGACGGTATAAATCCCCCACATTAAGCAAGATAACACGACTGCAGAATTCCCGATCAAGGAACCTTGGGTAGAAGAAATATCCGTCTTTCCTTGAAATAAAATAATCACACCTACAATGGATATGAAAGCCCCCAGCCATTCTTTTGCCTGTATCTTTTCTTTTAAAATATATGGAGTGAACAAAAGAATAGCAATCGGAATACCTGCTGAGATCATCCCTGCCTGGGAGGCGCTAATACTGCCTAAGGCCAGGTAAGTTAACGTCGAAAAAGCAAAAACCCCAGTAAATCCAAGAATAGATAATTCCTTCCACTTTGAAAAAAATGGTAATTTCTTTCCTTTACCTATTAAAATTCCTACAAGTATTACAGTTGAAATAGCCCACCGAACCGTGTTCAAGAGTGTTGGAGGCAGTGCATCCCCTAAGTAACGCCCACTAATGTAATTTCCAGCCCAAAGTATGGTTGCAATGAGGAGCAATCCAATTCCGCGTTTCATAATAAGTTTTTACCCCCCTATTTATTTGAATCTTTCTCTACTTCTACTATACCA
>CAVXVN010000017.1:0-132848 GCA_963765265.1 uncultured Bacillaceae bacterium | reverse complement strand
CAGGTATGGGATAGAATAAATGGAAGCAATTGCGAGGAGATCGTCTATATGAAGGAAACGAATAATTTAACAAAAGACTCCATTACTCCAACATTATTAAAATTAGCGATACCAATTATTGCAACAAACTTTATTCAAACCACCTACGGTCTTGTAGATATGATGTGGGTTGGGAAGTTAGGAAGTGGTTCAGTAGCAGCCGTTGGTACCGCGAGCTTTTTGTGAACTTAGCTCAGGCATTATTCTCTATGATTTTAATTGGCACTGGGGTGAAAGTAGCACAAATAGGGATCTGGAAAAGGGGATAAAACAAGAGAATATATCTTAAATGGTTTTTTCATGTCCCTTGTATTAGGTATTCTCTATATGATTTTTATCCTTGCAACTCAAAAACAACTTATTGGGTTTTTTGAACTTAGAAATCCAAAGATTGAGCAACTGGCGTCACAGTTCTTAATTATTTCAATGATTGGAACCGTCTTTACCTTTTTTAATATGTTGTTTAGCATTATCTTAAATTCAATGGGCAATAGCGCGAAACCATTCCGGATGAACCTAGTTGGATTTATTATGAATCTGATTTTAGATCCTTTGTTTATTTTTGGTTTGGGTAGCTTTGGTGGTTGGGGTGTTTCGGGTGCAGCAATAGCTACATTATTTGCTGATATTAATCGTGACCATCCTATTTGTTCTTCAAACTAGGACTTTAAATATCTTCTCAAGACCCTTATCCATTCATACCGCTGGAATGAATGAAGTACTTAAAATGGGAATTCCAATAACAGTCCAACGTGTTACTTTCACAATCATTTCGATCATTATTGCCAAAATAATTGTTCAATGGGGAGCTGATGCGATCGCTGTCCAGAGAGTAGGCATTCAAATTGAATCTATTTCCTATATGACAATCGGTGGCCTTCAAAGTGCAATTGCTAGATTATAGGACAAAATTATGGGGCAAAACAATTTAAGAGGATACATGAAGGATATAAAAAAGCACTTTTTATTACAGTCATTTTCGGAGTTTGTATATCCATTTTACTCATCGTATTTCCAAAACAGCTTTTTTCAATCTTTCTGACTGAAAAAGCAAGTCTAGAGTTAGGTATCCATTATTTAAGGATTATTGGATTCTCTCAAGTATTTATGTGTATGGAGATTATGACTATTGGTGCATTTAACGGAATTGGTAAAACTTATATTCCTCCTATTTTCAGTATCATATTTACAGCTATTAGAATCCCCATGGCTTTAGTTTTCTCTATTCCATTTGGACTGAATGGCGTGTGGATGTCGATTGCGATTAGTAGTGTATTTAAAGGTGTCGTACTTGTTTTATGGTATAAATGGACACTAAGGAAAATGGACAATTCAATTCTTAATCATCCAATCGCAGGATAGAAAAAGTAAATAAATATACCTATAAAGAAAACTTCCATCAGTGGGGGTTTTCTCTCATTTTCCACTGATGGTTAGCCACGCTACGCCTGATTGACTTTTCTAAGGGCTGAAGATCTTATTGCACTTATCGGGGTATTACAGCCAGTTAAACCGGGATAAATACTTAAAGCAACCTTCCGCCTACATTCCAAATCAAATGTATTACCCTACCATAATACATTTGATTATATATAAAACTTTTCGACTATTAAAATGCAAACATATTTTCTTATGAGCTCTATACCATCTGTGATATAATTAATTCAGAAAAGTCAATAATTAGTAGGGAGTGTCATCAGTGGGTGATAGAAAACGAGAAAGTACAGGGTTTCTTATCAAACAAAGGGCATTTATAAAAATGTATCTCATTACAAATATTGAAAATGGTAAATGGTATGGAATGCAATTATTAGATGAAATGAAAAAAGAATTTAAACCATTCGGTTTTGAACCGCAACATTCAGAGATATACAGAGCGTTGCATGATTTATTAGAAGAGGGTGTGTTAACTAGGGGGAAAATCATTAAGGAAGGATCGAAATACCAAGAGGTGGCTGTTTATTCCATTAAAGATACAGAAAAAGCGAAGACCTATAAAAAAATGGTTAAAGTTGATATGGATCGATCAGCTCAATTACTTAGAAAAGCCATAGAGGATAACTATTCTTAAACAAGAGGTAATAACATTAAGTGCTTCCTCAATAGATTAGGTAACCGTTAAAAGTTCGTGAAATCATAAGCTATAAAATAGTGGGTAGAGGGGACATTCTTAAAATTCCCTCCACCCCTATTTTTTTATTTAGAAATTAATTTTTGATATTGCTTAAAAAGATTAACATGTCATTGGAATATTAAGTATATCCACAAGTACAAAATAAATATATTATTTTACACAAGTGAAATCTACATATTTTTTCGTAAAAATGTAGGCTATAAAGATTTTATTCTTGTTTTTTTCATCATTTCTGTCTATATTAAAATAGTTATGACAACTGACAAGACAACAAGGGAGGTACTATTAATTAAATGGGAAAACCAATTTCACAGAAAAAACTGTTAAGTATAGCTGGTCTCGGATGGATGTTTGATGCAATGGATGTAGGAATGCTGTCATTTATCATTGCAGCACTAAAAATTGATTGGGATTTAACTCCTCAGCAAATGGGCTGGATTGGTAGTGTAAACTCAATTGGAATGGCCATTGGTGCACTATTATTTGGTATATGGGCTGACAAAATAGGGAGAAAAAAATCTTTATCATTACTTTGCTTATATTCTCCATTGCAAGTGGGCTTTCAGCACTAACCACCACACTTTCCGTATTTCTTATTTTCAGATTTTTTATTGGGATGGGACTTGGTGGGGAATTACCAGTCGCATCAACGCTAGTATCTGAAATCGTACCTGCAAAGGATCGTGGACGTATTATCGTATTGCTAGAAAGTTTTTGGGCTTTTGGGTGGCTGTTAGCGTCACTCATATCATATTTTATCATTCCATCATTTGGCTGGAGAATGGCACTTATCATAAGTGCTTTACCTGCATTTTACGCATTATACTTACGTCTAAAATTACCTGACTCACCTGCATTTTCCGCTAAAAAAACAGAAAAAAGAACTATTTTTCAAAACATGAAAGAAGTCTGGTCGAAAGAATATGCACGATCTACTTTAGTATTATGGGTGCTCTGGTTTACAGTAGTATTTTCCTATTATGGCATGTTCCTTTGGCTACCAAGTGTGATGGTCATGAAAGGATTTAGCATGATTCAAAGCTTCGAATATGTATTAATCATGACCCTTGCCCAACTACCTGGATATTATTCAGCAGCTTGGCTAATTGAGCGAATGGGACGTAAATTTGTACTTGTAACCTACTTATTAGGAACGGCTGCTTCAGCACTTGTATTTGGAGCCGCAGAATCGACAGCTATTCTTATTGTTTCCGGAATATTATTATCGTTCTTTAACCTAGGTGCATGGGGAGCGTTGTATGCCTATAGTCCTGAACAATATCCAGCAGTAATAAGAGGGACTGGATCTGGTATGTCTGCGGCTATCGGAAGAGTTGGTGGAATACTCGGACCGCTTTTAGTTGGGTCACTTGTTTCTGCAGGGTACTCCATTTCCTACATATTTACCATATTTTGTATAAGTATCGTTATTGGGGTAATAGCAGTTGCCTTCTTTGGAAAAGAAACCCGACAAATCGAACTATCATAAAAAAAAGAACATGTACCTTGTTGTACATGTTCCTTTTTTATAGGGAAGAATTCCAGTAATATATTGAGGTAACCGAAAAAATATGGGATTATTACATTGAATAGTTATTCAAAGTAGAGCGTTATTTTTCTATTAATGTTTTATGAGAAAGAGGAGGAAAAATATGTGTTTAATATTATTTGCCTATAAGACTCATCCCAAATATAAGCTTATTGTTGCGGCAAATCGTGATGAGTTTTATGAAAGGCCCACTTCTCCTGCTCATTATTGGAAGGATCATCCTGACATTCTCGCTGGTAGAGATCTGGAGAAAATGGGTACCTGGATGGGGGTGACCACGAAGGGGAGATTCTCTGCGTTAACTAATTATCGCGATCCCCTAGAAGAAACAGTTGGAAAACGTTCACGTGGTGACCTAGTAGCAAATGCATTGAACTATAAAGGAAACCTAAAAGATTATATGCAAACCCTGATAAACGATTATGATCCATTTCCAGGCTATAACTTATTGGCCGGAGATATGAATGAGCTATTTTATTATTCAAACAAAGGAAATGCTCCACAAAAAATCAAACCAGGAATTCATGGTGTTAGCAATCACTTATTAAATACCGATTGGCCAAAGGTTACGAAAGGTAAATTTGGTATGTCTAACATCATAAGTCAGGAAAAAGAAAACATGATGGAGGAACTTTTTAACTTACTACAACATGCTGAAATTTCACCAGATCATCTCCTGCCAAATACAGGGGTTACTCTAGAATGGGAAAGAATGCTTTCTCCCATGTTCATCAAAAGCAAAGATTATGGAACAAGAAGTTCTACGGTATTATTAATGACCGATAAAGATATTCAATATGTGGAGCGAACCTATTTAATAGATGGTATTAAGAATCAAGAATACAAGATTCTATTATAAATATAAAGCAATAGTCTATCAGATTAATGAGATTGAGGTGCAAGGATGCCAAACCGTTTCCATTCCATTATACTTATTCTATTTATACTCGGTTCTTTAGTGGCTTGTACAAATAATAGGTCCACGGATCAATCCACAGATAAGTTGGAAACACAAAGAGAATTTGATGACAGGGAAAAGGTTGGATTAACCATTTCAGCGGCTGCCAGTTTGAAGGATGCAATGGAGGTTATTCAACATTCATATCAAGAGAAACATCCCGAAGTGGAGTTAACTTTTAACTTTGGTGGGTCTGGATCTCTTCAACAACAAATTTCTAATGGTGCTCCAGTAGATTTATTTCTATCCGCTGACAAAGAGAAGTTTAAACGATTGGTTGAGGAAGGAATCATTTCGAAAACTGAGGGAACAGATCTGCTTGGAAATAAACTCGTATTAATTGTTCCTAAAGAAAAGCAATCAAGCCTTTCTAGTTTTCAGGATCTTACAAAAGAAGAAATCGACACGATCTCACTCGGAACGCCTGAAACCGTTCCTGCCGGTAAATATGCCAAGGAATTACTTGAACAGATCCATATATGGAAAAAAATTAATTCAAAAGTGGTCTTCGCAAAGGATGTTCGTCAAGTATTATCTTACGTTGAAACCGGAAATATCGATGCAGGAATTGTATACAAAACAGATGCCATGATTTCTGATAAGGTAAAAATCGTTGCAACCGCTGATCCTAGTACTCATACACCCATCATTTATCCCATCGGAATTATTAAAGGTGCCAAACATTATGAAGACGCGAAAAGGTTTTATAACTATTTACAAAGTAAAGAATCTATGAGGGTGTTTATGGATTATGGATTTACTATTAAATGATGGAACCATGCAAGAATTTATAACGTCCAATATTATTATCACTGAAAACAGCACTTGTTGCAGGAATGATTGTTATTGTACTAGGAACATTGCTGGGACGTGCAATGGCTAGAAGGTATTTTAGAGGAAAATCCATTGTAGAAACCATTCTCATGCTTCCAATGGTTCTTCCTCCTACTGTCATTGGTTTTTTTCTTATTATCATTTTCGGAAAAAATAGCTTTGTTGGACAAGCCATAGAATGGTTGTTTCATCAACCCATTATTTTTACTTGGTGGGCTGCTGTTATAGCATCCATCATTGTGGCATTCCCACTCATGTACCAGTCTGCTAAATCAGGATTTCAAGGTATAGATCGCGAAATTGAAGAAGCAGCAAGAGTGCTTGGAGCAGATGAATGGGCCATTTTCTTTTTTATTTCGATTCCCTTAGCTTCAAGAGCCCTAATATCAGGTAGTATTTTAAGCCTTGCACGAGCATTAGGAGAATTTGGTGCAACTTTCATGTTTGCAGGTAATATTCCAGGAAAAACCCAAACCATCCCTATAGCCATTTATATTGCGATTGATTCTGGTAATATGAGGATGGCATGGTTGTGGGTCATTTCAATTGTCCTGATATCCTTTATCATGCTCCTAACAATCCGAGTAAAACAAGAATAATCATACTGTCGATATATGTGAAAAAGACGTGCATTAAGTATAAACAATACTTGATACACGCCTTTTTAGTTCGACTATAGTTATTTGTGATCTAAGTTTTACCTATTTAATAGCTTCCTTCATTCCTACTGATACATGAGACTCTGTGTGTTTTCGCAAATCTCTTCGATTTAGTAATCGAAAAAATGGAGGTAATATAAGGATGACCACCACGATTCGAAGCACTTGAACGGTCACGACAAAAGTAGAATCTGCGTGAAGGACCACTGCAGTGGTTGCCATTTCTGCAACCCCCCCAGGAGCAAAAGCCAAAACAGATGTTAATAACGTAATACCGGTTACTTCAGCCACAACATAAGCACATGCAAACATTGCTATAATCAAAGCAATGGTGCTTACAAATGCGATCACAAAGGTTCTCTTAATCCCCATGAACATACTTCTTTGAAAGCGAGAACCAATGCTAGAGGCAATGAATATTTGAGATATAATCATGATGCTTCCAGGCCACCATACCAATAGATCGTGTCCCAATAGAATTGAAATAAGACTTTGCACAATCGCGACACAAACCATGCCCCCAACAAGCAATGGTGCTGGAAATTTCAAGAATTTCCCTACAAACGAACCTCCCCAAGCTGATAAAACCAAAACCAACGTCCCAATTAATTGAACCCATTCAAATTCAAATGGATTAGAAGTGGAAGAAAGATTGGTAGTCAAAATCTGATCTACTGGGGTCGCAAGCCACGAAGAAGCAATGAACGGAATGGTTAGTACAACTAGAAAAATACGCATCGTTTGAATAATGCTCACAACTGCAGTATTAGCACCTACTTCTTCTGCAATACCAGGCATGGTTGCCACTCCTCCCGGTGCTGTAGCAAAGAAGCTAGTAAGCATATCTGATTGACTAAATTTCCATAGGATCACCCCAGAAATAAGTGAAAAAATAATGGAAAGTAAGAGCATAATTGTAATCGTTAACCAATTTTGACTAAAAGTTTGTAATACTGATAAATTAATATTTCGACCCAACTCAACCGCTAAAAGCAATTGACCTACTTTTAACCAAGAAGAGGGAAGGCCATTAGGTACACTTGTTATTTCTAACCAAGTCGGTTGACGAAAAGAAAGAAAAGCAGCTAACACAATCGTTCCAATCATCCATCCAATTCCAAGACCGGTTAATGATAAAAGAAATCCACCTATACTACTCACGAAAATAAACAATACACTTTGATTAAATCTTTTATTTACAAGCATTTAAAATCCTTCTTTCTATAAACCTAGTTTTTTATTAAATGTAAAAACATGTATAAATATATTAATTATTTATTACTCAAATATAGTGTATTTTTAAAAATAATGAAAATATATTGAACTATTGTCGTTCTCCCAATGGTTTTAAACTGAGATTTCTTAAGAAATTAATTCTTTTATATTAGAGGGAATTAAGGGTCGGATGTATAATATATTTGTAAGTGGCACTAGATTTATTTTGAGGGAGGATCATAATGAAGAAGTTTTTAACGGTATTTGGAATGATTGGATTATTATTCCTTAACGGATGTTCTTTAATCGGAGAGGTTAATGATACTGTAGAGTACGCTGATATCACAACAGAATATATAAATTCAACAAAAACATTTGCAAATGAAGTTCCTCAACTCGCAAAAGAGGCAGTCACAGATGAGACAGCGAGACAGAATTTAGAAAATGAACTTGGACAAATGAAAGAACAAATTCATTCGTTTAATGAAATAGAGCCTCCTATCTGTTGCAGAGGATATTCATAATCAAATTGTAAGCTCTAATGCAAAGCTAGAAGAAGGAATCGATATGTACTTAGACAATATAGAAAACGGTACATTAGACCCTGCTGCACTTGAAAATTCAGAAATCCTGACAACCGCAAATGAAATATCAAGTTTAATGGAAAAGATTAATCAAGTGTTAAATTAATCTTTAAACAACTGATATACCAAAAAGGTGATGCAAAAGAGCACGGGTGTAACAGGTATAAACCAATTGGGTTATGACTGAAATGGTAAAGAATTATGATTGAATGTAAAGGCAACCGAGTATATGTGGTTGCCTTTTTCTTTTTTTAGGAAAATGGTGGGGAATACTCAGTAAACACCTAATTCTAGATCCATTGTGAAAAAACTAGCGCCTACTTTGTGTGAACCAATGATAAAAAGAATAGATAACCGTTAAAAAAACGGAGTAGCCAATGAAGGAATAGATGTGTTTCCATGACTCATTATGACTAAAAAAACCCCATGTTTCAGACATTTTTTCTGTAATAGACATGAATAGGCTCAATATGAGTATCATCCCTATTTTTTTCCATAAAATCACTCTATGACAGACAATAATAAAGAAACCAATTAAAAACGGAAGTCCTATTAAGGTAAAAAGAATATTGATTGAAAATATAGTTGGAAAAGGTCTCATAGGAAAGAAATAAAACCCACTGCCTACAAAATATAGATCAAGATACGTTCCAATTAAAGTTGCAAATAGTACAGTTGAAATAAAATTCGAAGCATTTCTAATCCAATAGGAACATTGCTTTTTTTGTGATTGCTGCGAATTCAAGTCTTTCGAGCGTTTTGCAATAGTCATTTTCAATCTCTCCATCTATATTTTCTCCTGAATCGGTCAGGTACTTTACAACATTCCAGTTTTGAAACCAGTCTACAATTTCTGCCTGTTTATGCTCTCGATTTTTCCAAGCAAACGCCAGTTTTGGGCTATAAATACGAAAGGATCCTGGAACGATTTTACATGATTGGATCCTTGGTTTTAACGCCTTACCTGGTACACCCTCATTAATATCATTAAAAATATGTGGCCAGTAATCTTTTCTCGAACCCGAATGGGGATGACTCGTTGCCCATATTTCAGTCATTTTTAATCGATGTTGATCGCTAAACAAAATGGCATACAATCGTTTTCCTAAAAGAATACGTTCGTGTAAACTTTCAAAATGATGCAGAGTTTGGCCTGCTAATTGTATTTCTCCATTTTTGAGACAGGGAAAGAGAATATGATTCATGGATAGTAAATCCTGCAATTTAAACTCCAATTTACTAAAAACTTCTTTTTTAAAAGATGGATTTTGAAGCACTCTTGATTCCAAATAACTTTGTTCATTTATTATTAATGCAACCGTAAGTACATAAGAGTCCTGTTCTTCCCAAAATTGATTCCAAAGAGTTTCCATAAACATGGAAACATGGAAATAAGGCAAAAGATAAAATAGGTTTTGTCCTCTTTTCATGCTTTCTTCATAAATCAAAAACTGCGGAAAGGCATCTTGAAAAATCAGCCAGTTACCCCGTTCTAAAAATGCAAAAAATGAAACTCTTTCTTTTTGTGTAAGCAGGTCTGTGAGTAAACCACCTTTTAAATCAGTCATATTCCATCCACCATTACGAGAGACCATATGTCCTAAAAAAGCCCAATGTATTTCAGGGTGGCGATTATAAAATTCAAGATAGGCTTTTGTTCTTGTTACATTATTTTTATTTAAGTTCTTTGTCTGATCCTGGATTTGTTGAACCAGAGCTATTTCTTCCAAGGTAAGTTCTCTTTTAGGTATGGATTTCTTTTCCTTTTTCTTTAACTCCTTTTTTATTTTTATAAGAGATTGAGAGAGTGACAGTTGACTTGGTTTCTTGAATTTCCACAAATGTGTCCACTCCCTTTATGAATGATCTTGCTGTTTTTCGAATATTAATCATTAAGTTAAAAGTAAAGGGAGAGGGAAAAGTATGATAAAAGATCAAATTACAGATGGAATGAACCGGATTATAGAAATCTTAAGGCAAGACCAATCTCCCAATGGTTCATGGAATTATCCATTTGAAACTGGAATTTCAACAGATTGTTATATGATCATTTTATTAAGGTCATTAGACATTCATGAGGAAAATTTAATCAACCAACTCACAGAACGAATCATAAGCAGACAAGAGAAAAATGGAGCGTGGAAGCTTTATTATGATGAACCCATGGGAAATGTGTCAGCTACAGTAGAGGCGTATTATGCACTCCTCTATTCTGGATATTACGATCAAAAAGATCAAAGATTGTTGAAAGCTAAACAATTTATTTTATCAAACGGAGGAATAGAAAACTCCCATATGTTCACAAAAATAATGCTCGCCATGACTGGACAGTTGAAATGGCCCAGTTTTAATCCGCTTCCACTCGAAATGATCTTACTTCCTCCTTCATTTCCTATAAACTTTTATCATTTTTCTGTATTTGGAAGAGCCAATCTAACTCCAATCATGCTTCTTACTGATAAGAAATTTCGTTTAACAACTAAAAAAAGCCCCGATTTATCAAATTTATTCCTAAGCAGGTACAATGGACAGATCGATCATTCATTTAGCTTTAGGGAATTGAAAGAATGGCGTTCACTTCATTCCATTATTGAACAAGGTATCAATAGTCTAATAGGATTACCTAGCCAGATTCATCAACTTGCAACAGAACATGCAAAACAATATATGCTTGCTCGTATTGAACCAGATGGAACTTTATTAAGTTATTTTAGCTCAACCTTTTTGATGATTTTTGCATTACTCTCCCTTGGATATGAAAAAACGTCACCGCTCATCGTAAAAGCTGTGAGCGGTTTAAAATCAATGAAGTGTGAAATAAACGGGTTGCCACATATGCAATATACAACAGCAACTGTTTGGAACACATCCTTAATCAATTTTGTCTTACAGGAAGCTGGAGTTTCATCAGCAGATCCTGCGGTGAAAAAGGCCAACGATTATTTACTGGGTCGTCAGCAATACAAGTATGGTGATTGGGTTGTTCACAATCGATTTGGGTCACCAGGAGGATGGGGATTTTCAGACATCAACACGATTCAACCAGATGTTGATGATACAACCGCTTCGCTAAGATCAATTTCCAGAAATGTACAGAATGACCCAGTATACCTTCAAGCCTGGGAGAAAGGAATCCGTTGGGTATTATCCATGCAAAATACTGACGGAGGATGGCCTAGTTTTGAAAAGAATACAAATAACCGATTGCTACAACTGTTTCCAATCGAAGGTGCAGAATATCTCATCAATGATCCATCATCTGCAGACTTAACGGGGAGAACATTAGAATTTCTTGGTTCTTATACGAATCTAACAAACAATCAGACATCCGTTAGATCCGCTATCAATTGGTTAGTTAATCATCAAGAAATGAATGGTTCATGGTATGGGCGCTGGGGGATTTGTTTTATATACGGAACTTGGGCAGCTATTACTGGATTAAGAGCGGTTGGAGTGTTGCCAACTAACCATTCGATCACTAAATCAATCAAATGGTTGAATGAGATCCAAAATAATGACGGAGGATGGGGAGAATCATGTAGAAGTGATAGAGAGAAAAAGTATATTCCATTAAAAACAAGTACACTAACACATACAGCATGGGCTGTCGATGCTCTCATTGCATCGTCTGAAAAACCAACACATTCAATTAAGAATGGAGTTGATTATTTGCTGAAGAATATGGATCAAAATGATTGGACGACATCCTATCCAAAAGGGCAGGGAATGGCAGGAGCTTTTTATATTCACTATCATAGCTACCAATATATATTTCCACTGCTTGCGCTATCACATTTTCAGAATAAGTATTTAGTGTAAAAACGTTGAGGCACAACTTCAAAATTAAAAAGAAAACAGACTTATCCATGCGATGAGTCTGTTTTCTTTTTAATCTATCGCATCATACATCATACTTTGGACTTTAGTGAAAATACATTTTCAATTTCTAGGTGTTTACACTTCCCATTTATAGTGTTTCTGCTTATTAATATATGGAGATAAGAGAATGTATTCTTGGAGGAAAGAAGGGGGAAATAATTGGATACTGAATACTTGGAAAAATGCATGGGAGAAATTGAAGTTAAAAATTTAGAAAATGCGGACGTTGAGGTGGTCAATCATTCACCACTTACGATGATTGGCAAAGGGCGTCAAGGAGCCGTTTTTCAATTTTCAGATGAAATATGTGTAAAAGTGTTTGGTAACACAGAGGATTGCGAACGTGAACATTATGCTCTTACTTTAGGACAACATACAAACCTCTTTCCTGAAGTTTATGCAGAAGGGACCGCTTTATATTGCAATGGAAATCATCAAAGGTGTAGATTTGCGTGAATATCTGCAATCGCATCCATTAACTGAAGAGTTATCCATGAAATTAATTAATATGTTAATTACATTTAAAGAAATTGGCTATGATCGAATTGACCATCATAAGAGACAAATCTACCTGCAACCTGATGGCAATTTGAAAGTAATCGATGTGGCGAGGACGGTTTGGCGTGATCGTGTCTATCCATATCCACGGAAATTGTTAACCTCTTTTGGAGAAGAGTATAAAGAATTATTCTTATCCCATGTACAAGCACTTTCCCCGGAATTATATGAGGAATGGAAGCATTATATTCGGATGGAAGAACTTTCTCGACAAATTTACCAGGTTCTTATAAAAAAACAGTCAAAAAAGGATAAATTGAAGGGTCTAAGCGATAAATTGTTAACAACAAATGACGAACAAATATATGTGACACAGCTAGAAAGTTTAGTACACAAAGTATTTAAAGAAGAGTGGGTAAAAACAATGTTAGCACGTGGAACAGATCCTGATGTAGTCATGGAGCAAATTGATAAACATTGGGAAAAATCGAAAAAGAATAACGTACCCAACGAAGATAATCAGAGAAAAAATAAACAAGAGGCCGATCATGATTCACAAAAAACAATGTTAGCACGTGGAACAGATCCTGATGTAGTCATGGAGCAAATTGATAAACATTGGGAAAAATCGAAAAAGAATAACGTACCCAACGAAGATAATCAGAGAAAAAATAAACAAGAGGCCGATCATGATTCACAAAAAACAATGTTAGCACGTGAAACAGATCCTGATGTAGTCATGGAGCAAATTGATAAACATTGGGAAAAACCGAAAAAGAATAACGTACCCAACGAAGATAATCAGAGAAAAAATAAGCACAAGGCCGATCATGATTCACAAAAAAACAAAAAGTCCACTAATAAAGGAAGTTACATTGGATATAACGAAAATAATAAATCTAATTTAAAGGAAAGGAACAATCGGTATCAAAAATCCGATGGTTTTCCTAGCCATAATCGAAATAATGATAATAACAAATATAAAAATTGGTTCAATTTCAATGAAAATAGTATAAAATCTAAACGCCAAAAATAGTACACAGAATCAACATCTTTTGACTATCCTTTAGATAAATTATGAATCATCATGAGGAGGACCTAATATTAGAGTGAGGGGAACGAATATGAAAGTACTTATAATTTGGCGTTTACTCACTGTTGGAGGGGTAAATGCTGGATGGCGAAACCGCTCGATCTATTTCAAAAAGCATGGAATTCAAACCGAATTTCTGTATACAACAGATCACGGCGGCCTTCATATTATGGAGGATGTCGCTCCCATTTATTTAACCAAAGATAAAAAGGAAATCGTAAAAATAATTCAAGGTAATGCTTATGATGCGATTATTATAGTGGATACAGCCGCTGCATACAAATGGATCATAAGAGCAAACTACCAAGGTCCTGTGCTTATAGAAGCTCGTACTCCAGAACTAATCAAGCTGCAACCACACCTGAAATCATTTAATGGAATTGAACCATTAACCATTATCGTCCCTTCGAACTACCAAAAGCGCTTAGTCTCAATACTTACTGAAGGAATTCCAATCAACGTCATCTATAATGGAGTGGATACATCCTTTTTCCGTGCACTATCCTCTGAAGAAATTGATTGGGAAAGCTCTCCAGTTATGCCAAAGAATAAAAAGATTATAGGCTGGATTGGTAGATTGGATAAACGTAAAAATTGGCCGATGCTTCTTGAGATTGCGAAAGTGATCAAGCAGGAACGAGATGATATTGAAATTTGGATTATCGGTGGAGCACAAAGCGTACAACGTGATGAATTTGCAGAAAAATGGAAAGAGGAACAGCTTACAGACATGATTAAATGGTTTCCTGTCATACCCTATCAGCAAATGCCACATGTTTATGCAAAAATACGCGAATCGGGCGGTTGCACATTATCCACAACAAAATCTGAATCATTTGGAAATACCTTTATAGAATCGATGGTATGTGGAGTACCTGTTGTCGCTTCAAAAATGACACCGATTACAGAAATAGTTGTTCACGAAAAAACAGGCTTTCTCTTTCGAGGTCTTAATGTGCAGGACGCGGTCAAGCAACTATATCGTATTTTAGATTATCCTGAACTCCATCAGCGCATGTCAAAAGCAGCGATCGAACATGTACAAGATCATTTTGCCATTCAAGTAGTAGCGGAACAATATATCGAACTATTAAAAGAACTAATTCCAGTGACTAAAGAGGCAAAGGATGTGATGAATGAACATGATTGAACCCATTGCCTATTGTAAAAAGCTCGAAGGAAAATCAAATGCACATTTATTTACCTTTAATGATGGCAAAGACTATGTAGTGAAATACTTTCAATCTGGCTTTGAAAGAACTCTAGCGAATGAATGGATTTCATATTGTTTGGGTCGTTACCTAGGACTTCCCATTCCCTACGCTCAATTTGTAGAAATTCCTCTTGATTTTTCTTCTCAAATCCCTGAACTTCAAGAGTTAAGTATGACTCAATATCAATTTGCATCAATATATATCCCTCATTGTTTAGACGCTCATCAGGTATCCCATATTTCTCAAATCATGAATCATCATTCCCTTGCAAGTATAATCGTATTTGATTATTGGCTATATAATGGTGATCGGACTCGTAAAAACATACTATTACATGAAAGTATCCGAAAGCACCTACCAATTATGGGCCATTGACCATGCGGAAGTATTTGGAACATACAATTGGCTTCTTTCCGATTTAGAAATACTACCAGCGGATTTAATAAAAAGTGCCACCCATCAACTTATGGCACGTTTTATCCAGGATGAAAAAAATTTTGCTGAGTCATTGGAACTGATTCAAACAATGCCTATCTTTTTAATCGAAGAGATTGTTTCAACCCTACCTGACGACTGGATGGTTTCAAAAGAGGAAAAAAAGGAAATCGTTCACACACTAGTGAATCGTAGAAAAAAAGTGCTTCCGGAAACCATACAAACATTTATAAAAAAAATATATCGCCCCTTACACAATATACAAAAATAACGACTTGTCTATTTCTGGGCAAGTCGTTATTTTTGCCATGAAATGAAACCATTTTAATAGGTTTCATTCTATAATTCTTCCATCTTTCCCTAGTTGATTAGGCCTTTAACGTGTCCGCCACTAGTTGATTTGCATATAAATGATAAAGGAAAATAAAAGGAGAGAGCCTATGAAAATTCGTAAAGCTATTATTCCAGCAGCAGGTCTTGGAACTCGATTTTTGCCTGCAACAAAAGCTCAGCCAAAAGAAATGTTGCCGATCGTGGATAAACCGACCATTCAATATATTGTAGAAGAAGCAGTAGCTTCAGGTATCGAGGAAATCGTCGATCATTATTGGGAGAGGAAAAAGGTCCATAGAAGATCACTTTGATAAATCTTATGAATTAGAAGATGCATTGTTAAAGAAAAATCAGCTTGACATGTTAGAAGAAGTTCAGAAAATATCAAACTTAGTAAATATCTATTATGTCCGTCAAAAGGAGCCAAAAGGACTTGGCCATGCAATTTTGTGTGCAAAAAGTTTTATTGGAAATGAACCTTTTGCCATATTATTAGGCGATGACATTGTGAAATCAGATACACCCTGTCTAAAACAAATTATCAATGTTTTCGAGTATTGCAACAGCTCTGTAATCGCCGTTCAAAGTGTTCCAGATAAAGAAATTCATAAATATGGAATTATTAAACCAAAAGGATCGGATATCGAACCCAATCTTTTCTACATTGATTCATTAGTAGAAAAACCAAGTAAAGAGGTGGCACCATCTAATTATGCCATTATGGGAAGATATGTTTTAAGACCGGAAATTTTTGATATTCTTTCAAGAATTCCAGTTGGGCATGGTAAAGAACTACAACTTACAGACGCCTTAAGCGAATTAAATAAACAACAAGCAGTATTAGCCTATATTTTTGAAGGAAACCGCTATGATATTGGGGATAAAATTGGCTTGATTAAAGCCACATTGGATTTTGCCTTGCAAAGGGAAGATATAAGGGATGAAGTTCTTTCCTATTTAAAAACGGTTTATAAGAAAGAAAATTTGTTAAAAAGTGAGCTTGATTAATATGAAAATAGCTGTTTTGGGAACCGGTTATGTCGGGTTGTCTACGGGAGTTTGTTTGTCAGAGATAGGGCACCAAGTCGTTTGTATTGATATTGATAAACAGAAGATTAATCAATCTATGTCAAGGGATTTCTCCTATCTATGAACCAGGTCTAGAAATATTACTCGCTAAAAATACAGCAGCAGGAAGACTGCAGTTTACCACCTCTCATAAAGAAGGGTTAAAGAATGCTGAAATTATCATCCTAGCTGTTGGAACACCCCAAAGGAATGATGGAGGAGCGGATTTATCCTACCTGGAGCAAGCCTCAAGAGATATTGCATTAAATTTAAAACAAAACGCAATCGTCGTTATAAAGAGTACAGTGCCTGTCGGGACAAATGACTATATTAAAAGTATTTTGGAAAAACACCTAAGTAAAGACATTACTCATTCAAATGGTGTCAAACCCTGAATTTTTAAGGCAAGGCTCAGCGATTAAAGACACCATGAAAGCAGATCGAATTATCATAGGGTGTGAAAATAAGGATGTAGCAAAAAAAATACAAGAAATGTATCGAACCTTTGAATGTACCGATTTTAATAACAGTGTTAAAAGTGCAGAAATGATTAAGTATGCATCCAACGCATTTTTAGCGACTAAAATCAGTTTTATTAATGAAATAGCGAATATATGTGAAGCGGTGGGAGCAAATATTGAGGATGTATCAAAAGGTATGGGAAAAGATAAACGAATCGGAGAATCATTTTTACAACCTGGAATTGGATATGGTGGATCATGCTTTCCCAAAGATGTAAAAGCCTTACTTCATAGTGCTAAAGAACACGGAATCCATTTTTCCCTTTTAAAAGAAACCATCGTAATAAATGATTATTCAACAGGAACTTCTAGTAACAAAGGCTCTAAAACGTTTTGGTGATTTAAAAGGGAGAAAAATAGCGATGCTTGGTCTTGCATTTAAACCAGAAACCGATGATATGAGAGAAGCACCTTCAATTAAAATTGCTCATTTATTAGGCATAATGGGAGCGAATGTGACTGCATATGATCCAGTTGCTACAATAAATGCTAAGAAAGTATTAGGGGATCGAATCCTTTATGCACAGACACTTGACGAAGCCATATTGGATGCAGAGGCGGCATTCATCATTACGGAATGGAATGAGATTAAACAAATGGATCTAACTGAAATATTAAAAAAAATGAAGCATCCCATTATATTTGATGGAAGAAATTGCTTAGATGAAAATAAATTAAAAGCTTGTGAGCATGTTGAATATTATCCGATCGGTAAGCCAGAAATCATTAAAAATGATGAATAAAGGGGTAAAATCTACATCATTTATGATGTAAACGAAATAATAGAAATTAGAAAAAGAACAGTTTCAATTCTGTTCTTTTTCTAATCTTAATGGGTAATCAAAGAAGTGAATGTACAAACAAAAATAGACTATCTGCAATCATAAAATTCAACAATTTTGCGAGTATACATTACATTTTATGAGATAGATCCAACAAAAGCTTAGATATTTGATCGAATTTCGCAATCTCTGTATTAATTTCTTTCGCTTTATCTAAATGATTAATAACTGTGTTATTTATAGAATTAACTTCCTCGGTTATTTTTTGCAAATCATTTTGTAAGTCCTTTAATGTATTTTCAATTTCTTTGCTCGCATCATTGCTATGCCCAGATAATTTTCTTATTTCATCTGCAACAACTCCAAAACCACGACCAACATTACCAATTCTGGCTGCTTCGATCGCTGCATTTAAACCAATTAATCTCGTTTGAGAAGAAATCTTTTTGATTGATTCCAAAATTTGATTGGTCTTTTTGAATTTTACATTAATTTCATCGGCCTTGTTTTGTAATAGTTTACTATCCTCTGTAAGCTGAGAAGCAATTTCAATAAATTGACCAATAATATTTCCAACTTCATTACTCGATTTTATAAGCTCTTCAGCACTATTGTTTAAACCTGTCCAGTTTTCCATATTCTTAGCAATTCCGACAGATCCAATCACTTTATGATTTTCATCAAAAATAGGATATCCATAGATTCGAACAGGGATTCCATATAAGGAAGCATCCATATTCTTAGCTGAAGGACCTTTTTTTGCCATAGCTTCTGCCATAGCAGATTTTGGATTAACCGGATCACCAGGTGAAATATTCAATTTAACACTTCGACCATCACGTTGTATAATAAACTTTTCTCTATCCGTAACAGCAAAACCTAAGTCAGCCTGCATCATATCCGCAATCCAAGGCGTTATCGCTATCAACGCTTGCATTAATTCATTTCCAGTAACTTTGTCTGTTTTTTCAATTCTATTGATCATCAGATTCACCTCTATATGTATGAAATAATTTTAAAAAATAAAGCGTTTTCATTAAAAGTCTACTATTAATTATACACTAAATAGTATTATAATGTTTATGGTTATTTGAAAATTGGCTAAAAAGAAAAGAATGAAAAACGAACCAAAAATGCAAATTGATGGATTCATCCTTACATAGCATGTTATAGTTAACACATTAATTATATTAGTAATTGAAATATTATGAAAATAAAATCGATATAAAAGGATTTAATATTTTATTTCTGAAAAGAAAGGTGTGTATATGATGGATAGCAATACAAATGTTTCAAGGTTTAAAGAGGTAATGGGAAATTATCCTACTGGAGTAACAGTCGTGACAACAGTGGATAAAGAAGGGAAACCACATGGATTAACGGTAAATTCCTTTGCCTCTGTATCAATTGATCCTATTCTTATTTTATGGTCTATTGATCATGGTGTTGGTTCTTTAGATGTATTTATAAATGCTGAAAAATTTGCCGTTCATACTTTAGCAAGTGACCAAAGCGATGTTTGTTCTCTTTTCGCAACAAAAGGAGTGGACCGCTTTGCAAACTGTGAATGGAAGTTATCTGAACACGGTCTTCCCATTATTTCTGGTGCCTACGGCGTACTCCAATGTAAATCGTTCAAAAATATTGAAGCTGGGGATCACACTATTTTAATCGGTGAAGTCATTGATATTCAAAATGAAGATAAAAAACCTTTATTGTATCATAAAAGAAATTTCGGAAAAATCCCAGACGAATTTTATAAATAAATCTAAGATATAGAAAATTCAAAGAGAATTGATCGATACAAAAACTCCTGATAGAGCGAATCTAGCAGGGGTTTTTGTTATTCCAATATAAAAATGCTAAAATATTAATTGAGTTTAAAAAGCAAAGACAAATAGGAGTTGAATAGATTTTGCAAAATATTTTCCAAAAAAAATGGGCGATTATTAGTATTGCCATTTTTTGCTCATTATTATGGGGTAGCGCGTTTCCTATTCTAAAAATAAGCAATGTGGAATTGCACATGCCTGAAGATAGTCCTGTTGCACAAATGGTATTTGCAGGGATCCGCTTTCTTATAGCAGGCTTAATCATTTTAGTTTTTTTATTTCTAACCAATCGGAATCAATTATTCGTGAAGCGCAGGCAAATTCCAGTGTTAATCTTGCTAGGCTTTCTTCAGACTGCTGTAACTTACTTTTTCTTCTATAACGGTTTAGCGAAAGTATCTGGGATGCAGGGGTCTATTTTGTCATCTAGTGAAACCTTTCTTACAGTGTTTTTAGCACATTTCTTTTATAAGAATGATCGTTTAGATTGGAAGAAAATGATCGGAATCCTTGCTGGATTGGCCGGAATTATGATGGCAAATTGGGGACAAGACTTTCAGTTTACTTTCCAATGGACTGGTGAGGGATACATGATCATATCGGGACTGGTTGGTGCTTTCGCAATTATTTTAGCAAAACAACTAGCCATTGATATCCATCCATTTGCACTAACAGGGTGGCAGTTAACGATTGGTTCTCTCTTGCTACTTTTACTAGGACTTCCACAGTATAATGACAATATGATCACATTTACACCATTAGGTTGGGGGTTATTAATATACGCTGCCTTGATTTCAGCTGTTTCATTTGCCCTTTGGACCTCCATATTGAAATATAATAAAGCAGGTGAAATCAGCATTTATAAATTCCTCATTCCTGTTTTTGGCGCCTTTTTATCCGCTTTATTAGTGCCAGGTGAAACATTAAACCCATTTATTATCGCTGCACTTGCACTGGTTGCCATTGGCATACTGGCCGTTAACTATAGAGGGTGGAAGAGGGAAAAACCCCATTTGCCAATACACGTAAAAAGGAAACATATAGATTAAGTTGTTAAGAACTTATAACTTTCATCAATTTTAAGATCATATTTAACACATGGACTTAATTATTCAAGAAGAAAAGTAAGTCAATCGACTACCATACTTATCTTATTTACAGGAGTTCAAATTTCAGAAAAATCCTCTGGCCTCAGAATCACTGTGGACAGAGGATTTTTTATTGATCATGAAAAATAAACTTTCGTCCTCACCAAGTCTTGGATACTGCCATCCTTAGCACTTCTTGTATATACCCATATTTCACCTGTACTAGATGTAGGGGATCGATCGAATGGAAGTGAACTATTAAAATTCCCGTAAGCAGGAGCACCCTCATCAGCTGTTGTAAACCGTTCATTTGAAACAATGACACCGTTCGTATCTCTTAATTGATGTAAAACATTGGCTTCGAAGGCTCTTGCTTGCCCTTCAAGCCTTTGTCTAGTAAACACTCTTGATCCGGGAAGAGGGTTCCATAATACAATATTTCGCGAAGTTGGCAATGGAAGAATCAAATGAAATTCTGGCCATATGACATCCTCTTGGAACCCGGGTCTACCGCGGTTTGCTTTCGTGATACCTAATAGTGAAATGCCAAATTTACGTGAAATCGATGAGAGGGTATCACTTGGTTGAATTTGATAGATAAATAGCGGTGCGATTAACTGTTGATCAGGAAAAATAGTATTAGGATTTTCAACCTGATTGATTCCGGATATTAAATCAATACTCGTACTAAACTTGGAAGCAATCTGATTTAATGCATCTCCTGGTTTAACGATGTATGACACTTTTCCTGTTTCTAATAAACTTGGAACAACCAATACATTACCAATGTAAATAGTACCACGATACGTAACGGGTTCAAATAAATGATTTGCTCGTAGTATGGCTTCTGGAGAGCTTTTATATCGTTGAGCGATCAAATAGAGTGTATCCCCCTTACGCACCGTATAAATTACACTTTTTTTCAATAGAACAGACAGAAAATCACCCCGTTTACATTTTATAAAACTTTGTTCATAAATGTTGTAGTTTACATCTCATCTTAGCTGTATTGTCCATTTCACATGAAGGAGTCAAATATATATTTATAGCCATAGTTCACAACAAATTCATGTATTAAAAATGAACCCTTCCTAATAAGCGTATTGAGTAATAGGTAAATGTATGATATCTAAATATTATAAAAGAAGTGTCGGTTGAAGAATGGGATGATACTATACATACGAACTTAAGAAGTGTTTTTTTGGGGATCGTGTGAAGTTGCAAAATACATGCGCGAAAATAAGGATGGAGGGGCAATCGTGCTGTTAATTATGAAAATCCTGATGTAAAAATACTACCATTCTGCATAATTATTATATTAAAATAATTTTTTATTTGTGTTAACCCGGTATTTTTTTTATTATCACCAATATTTAAGTATATTAATATAATTTATTCTAAGGTAGATGCCAAGAATAAATATTTATAAAGAGACTTTTTGAATGAAAATAGAATATTTTGGTGTTTTTACTTTCAAATATCGTTACAATAATAAATGGAGGTGATCATATGGAAATTTCCGAAATTCTCGGTCAAAGTTACTTTAGTTTAGAGGCTGCCACAGTGGATAAAAGTCCTGAAGAGGTAGTAGTTACGGAAAATGATTCAAAGTACTACATCGTATCAAGTGAAGTATACGAAAAGACTTTGCAGCCACTAAATTATAAAATTGTCGTACACTCAGGTGAGTAAGACTAATTGGGAAAAGCTTTTTGTTTTCTCATCGCAGTTCATATAGATTGATCCAAATATAGGAGTGAATAAAATCATGAGTGTACATAAAGACATTTCTCTTCATGCCGAAAAGCAAAATCAGCTTTTTAACAAATTCGCACTCTTAGAACAAAAGCGCGAGGATTATATCCAAGAAGCAATCGAACTGTGCAAAGCTGGAAAAGAATTTACGACAGATTTTATTAATGAAGTGACATTACAAATCAATGAATTAGCAAATCAAAGGCTAGTACCAATTAGAAAAATAGTGACACCTGAAATGGTTCGCGAATACGTAGAGAAAAAGTAAAATACACTTTTTAAACATAAAGAAGAGCACATAATTAATATGTGCTCTTCTTTATGTTTAAATGAATATTGATATTGTCACAACAATAGTGTATGAAGTTGAGGTGGGTGAATGAGTACTTTATTGAATTCATTAACGACAGAGTTAAGGAGAGGAACGTTGACTTTAGCTGTTTTAAGTCAATTAAGAACACCCCAATATGGATATTCACTTGTCCAATCGTTGGGATATTCAGGTATTTCAATTGAACAAAGCACTTTATATCCATTGCTTCGCCGTTTAGAACAGGAGTAGTTACGACACAACTAGAGTAAGTATTATGTATTAAGCGATTACTCTATTTAAAGTTAAAAGATGAATGGATTCGGAACTCAAAAGAACTTTATGAATTATTAAAAGGAGAGGAAAAGGATGAATCTAATTGAGGTGTATATACAAGAAGTCACTCGAAGACTACCTGAAAAAAGTCGTGAGGATATACGCCTTGAGTTACTCGACTATTGAGGATATGCTACCGGATGCGGATGATTACAATGAAGAAGATGTAAAGTTGGTTCTTAAAAATTAGGAAATCCTGCATCTTTAGCGAGTGGTTATCAGGATCAACCCGTGTATCTAATTGGTCCGCGTTATTTTGATGTATATTCAAGAAGTTTTACTAAGTTATTGGCCAATGGTTCTGATTGCGATTGGTATCGAAGTTGTGCTAGCTTTCTATAAATTTATTAAAGGGCAGTGGACAAATAAAATGGCGATTTTCAACACCATTTATGAGGTTGTAGCTTCAGTTATATTTATTGTCATTATCATTAATCCGAATTTGTTTCATCATGAATTCATTACCTATATGACAGATTTATTTACGATCACTGGGAAACAACTGGTTAATTGGATTGTAGGGGGAAGCATTATTTTATTTGTTGTATTTGCAATAGTAAATATTATTGATGGATTTCGGAAGGCTAGGATTCTTTAAGCGATATAAACCCATTTTATCTAGTTGGACGATCAATGAATCTTGTGAGTGTGACTTTTGATACATTCGTTTATCATTCTCCATGATATTCTAATATTGTAATAGAAAAGCTGCACTTGAAAAAATACTTGGAGGGTTTCAGATGAGTTGTGGTTGTTCAAATTTAGAGGATGGAAAAGCAATTGTTGATCATGTAAAAAGTAAGGGGAAAGAAAACTTTGCACCAACTGTAGCACACGAAATTGCTTGTGAGTGTGGGGAAACCTTTACATTAGAAAAGGTAATCATGAACTGTCCAAAATGTGAAATGACTTATGCTGTTACACCTTGCAGTTCTGACGATATCAACAATATTAAGCTGGCTGGCATAAAATATGCATAAAGAAAAATAATCAAAATAGAGCATGAAACTTAAACGACCACCTCCAATAGCAGGTGGTCGTTTAAGTCATATTCACAATCAATAACATAAAAAATAAAATCCATCACTTTCTCTTTTTATTATCTTTTGCTTTAATTGGACTTTTAATCACTTTTTCATAGATGACGTGTACATGGAAGCTATTTTCCTTCACCATGTTAACACTAAAAACTTTTCCTTTACGACCTTTAATTTTTATATCTTCATCCACAGAAGGAATATATTTTAAAAACTGACTTAATACTAAAGTATTATTTTCAAAAAAATGAATGCCATACATCTTTTGTCATCTCCTTATTGTCGTCATTTATTTATAAAGAGCGGGAGGGACATGTACGAGGAAAAATCCTCACCGTCTCTTTATAAAATATTGAACAATACTGGAATTTAGACCGAAGTTTATAAGCGCTTTTTTAGGGTTTTTATAAAGAAAACTTTCATCAGGTCTAACCTGTTTTTTGATGAATACTATCTTTAAAAAGGAGGTAGGTTACCATGAGAAAACAGGATCTGCCCACTATAAGAGAGATCGTAGATAAAAATAGGAAAGAAAGGGAAAAGGAAAGGAAGAAGACGAAAGAAAGGACCAGTGTTTTTCGCAAGAAACTAAACGAATATTAAAAATAAAAGGAGCCAGAATAATGGCTCCTTATACATTTGCTATGCTATTGATTTTTTCTCTATATCGAGCCGTTCTATTTCGTCTAGCATTTATATCATTTTGTCTTTCATGACGTTTTACTTCAATATAACTCTCTAGAGAATTATCTTTTCTTGATGCAGACACGGTTATATTGGCTTTCGAGGAATATCCTTTTTTAACCATCTTCATACACCCCTTTGTGTTTAAGAGCTAACTTTTTGTCGTTCATTTAGTATTTTGCAATGAGATTCCAACAACGATAATAAATTAGCCGTTTTTAGAAGATTTCCATCTCCTACCTTTAGTATACTATCTTCCAGAAGGGCTTGCAATGTCTGTTCATCATCTAACTTGGGATAATAAGTAATGACCCAATGTATGTCTAATCTTGGCAAATTGACCTTATAACTATATGAATCTTCCCCTTGATAAAAATGCCCATCCTGGAAATAGCATCTTACATAGGGTTCCTGTTGGAACTGAGGGTCGTTTCCATCAAATAAATCTTCGAAATCTTGTCTAGGAAACTCCTTAGTTATTAATTTAAACTGATCATCTTTAACTTCATATACACAGAAATTTGAATTAATGATATAAAGATGTTGTGGATTCAATGAACCATCAGCAATATATTGAATGTTTTCGTTCAATTTAATTAATATATCGTTTAGAAAAATTAAATTTTGTTCATAAGTATATATTAATTTATCCGCCTGTTCTAAATCATCTTCTAGAGCAGAAACCTCAGCTTCACTTAACTCTTTAATCTCTATTATTGCTCTTTCGTTGCTATTTCTTAACATGAAGTCTTTAATGGATTCAATAGTAAAATTGGTTCCAAGAAAAGGTTCAACAATTTCGTATTCATTTGGTCTGAATAATCTATATGCATCAATATGGAATAACTCTTTGTTTCTCCAATTAGGCATTTGTAAGAATGTATAGATTACAGTTATTATGTACCACAATCCTAATGCAGAAAAGCCAATTTGCCACATACTAAACTGGTTTAAGAAATCCTTCCACCAATCCAACCATCCTGTAATAGCAGGTAAGGTTCCAGCGACTATTGCTACTATTCCTGTTAAGCCCTGAGTTTTAGAAACGTTCATTCCAAGCTTTCCAAATGTAACTAAAGAGACTAATTGTTTAAAAGGATAAAAAACGAATAGAGGCATCCACATTTTTTCAAATCCGTTTTTAGTCTTTACCTTTCTGTAATTTTCATTTGTTGCGACTAGCATGGGGTCCAGACTTTTCTTTAATTTAACTAAATTCTCATCAATAGAAATATTCAATAGATTCTCTCCCAGATGATTTTTTGAAGGAAACCATTTCCACTATCCCTACAAATTATATCATATATTCATAGAGCCATCTCAGAGATGTTTTATGAGGAAATAGAGGGATTTATATGGATTCAAGAATTAAAAGCTAGGACAAGCAAATACGGCAAGATAGAGAGGTTTAAAAGGATAAGGAGTAATAAAACAAACGTGTAATCTAAAATATATATATTATTGAGAGTAGGAGATCAAAAACCCTTCGAACTTAGGAGGGATTTTGATAACAGTTCTCTTAGGTACTCTACCTACCTTGGAGATTTTATTCTACAATATAACTGAATTACTCATTTTTCTCTTGCGAAAACAAACATTTGTTCTTATAATAAAAATAGAGAATGTAATAGGAGAGATGATGAGTTTACGAAAGTGAAAGGAGGCGAGAGAATGCCTAGAAATCCAGGTATGACAGACGAAGTAATCATTCAAATGTACAAAAGTGGGATGTCGTTCAAGGAAATGATTCCGATCATTGGGCTCTCAGATCGTGCTATTCGGAATGTGATGTATAAGCATGGGGTTGGAATGAATCGTGAACAGTATTCAGGGCAGCCCCGTAAGCATAAAGTAAACGAAAATTTCTTTAAGGTTTGGACTCATGAGATGGCATGGATATTGGGACTTTTTGTGACAGATGGACATGTTCATAATCAAACTCACACAATCTCATTTTCTCAGAAAGATGAAAATATTCTTCATTTGATTGCAAATTATATGGAAGCTGATTACGTATTAGCACCATTTGGTCCAACAAAAACAACACCATCTTTACTGATTAACTCTAAGGAAATAAAAAAAGACCTAGAAAAATTAGGAATATTGGCCAATAAATCATTAACTGTCCCATTTCCGGATGTACCAGAAGAATATTTACCTTCATTCGTAAGAGGAGTGATTGATGGGGATGGGTGGGTTCAGATAATGAAGGATATGCTATGAATGTCACATCAGGTAGTTTAAATTTTTGCAGAAGGATCTATTAACGGTACTTTCAATCCTGGAATCTTATGCTCTGAAATTACTTCAGAAATTAGCTCAAGTAGGAAATTCCATTTATCGTGTATGGGTTAAAGGCAAAATATGAATCTATCCTAAGCTTAGCAAGAATTATATATAATATGCAATCTAATAATTATATATCTATATAAAAAAGAATATGATGCACACAGCGATCAGATGTGCTATTAGCAAATTTATTAAATCATATAAATATAAATTAGGAGTAATATTGATGTGGAAATTAGTTAACGGAAGATTAATTCAAACAACAGATGAATACTAGAGTTAAATTTAGAACAAATGTCAGTAAATCCATACTGGATCAATTAAATATTTTGCAATTGAAAATGATACTCACGTTAATTATTTAATTGAAAATGGATTACAAACAGTATTAGCTCAAGGAGTTATTACATTTAACAAAGAATCCAGACCAAAGATCGTGTCCAATATAAAACGACTTATGATAAAAAATTGTTAGAGAAGTTAAAGAGTTTGCTAAGAATCATCATTTATTTATTAATGATGTGATTGAGTATAGTGTTAAATTTATAAATATTAAATATTAAAAATAATAGCTATCAAACATAGAGTAGAGTAGCATAGAACTCTGAACGTTACTTTAATATTTCCTTTAACGCCCCCACCATAATATATATTATAGGAAGTTAATAAAATAATACTAAATTTGTCTCATTAACCAAGTAAACTTAAAATAGTGAGACAAAAGACATTTTTTTAGGTTAAAAACTGAATTTTAGTTTGATCATCCTAACTAACCGTTTTTTTCACTTTAATCATTTGATATCCATTCAGATAAAAAAGAAATAACAACAAATTGAAAATATATCAATAGAATTATTATTTCTTTTTTATTTACACTTTAAATTTATTTCTTTTTCTGAGTTTTTTCTCTATCCAATACTTTAGTGCTTACAATGTTCCATTTTCCATTTTCGTAATACCATTTTGATTCTACAAATGCAATTCCGTCTGCATGATATGCACCACTGATCTGTTGAATTCCTTTTAGACCATATTGTTCATTTTTTAGTTTTATTGGTTTTAATAAACTATATGGATCAACCATTAATTCTGTTGGCTCATTCAATTTTCCTTTAAGATATAGACCTAATCGATTGTAATCTTTTTTGCGGCTCTTCAAGTCAAATGTATAGGTTTCACCTGTATTTTCAATGGTCATAGTTGCTTTATAGCCATCTTGAAATTGACTTGTAATCGTCAGTGAATCAGGAATTCCAATATCAACTAATTGATCATTTGCAAGCGTATACAAGAAATAATTGGAAAGTCCCCCACTTCCACCTGTTGGGATACTAATAAATAGGTCAGCAACCCCATCAGAATTCAAATCAATAAAATCAATCGTTGGATCAAATCCGCTTTTCAAGTCTATTTTATAGGTCTTACCGTCAGAAACGGTGACATGTAGAAATATTTCCTTAAGATAAGAGATTCCTTCCTCAAACGGAATCCCTGAAATCGTTACAATGTCATTTTTTCCATCACCTGAGATATCACTCTCTTGCTGCAATAGAGTGAGCATCCCTCCCTTTTCTTCGAGTGCATAAGCTCCGGTAATCGCATTCAGTGACAAGAATAAAAATGCCATTAAAGCTAAACCGAATTCTTTTTTCATACAAGAAACCTCCCATTTGGATGATCCTATTTATCTTGTCCAAAAATGGGGAAAAACATGTAAAAAACCCCTTCTCTTTTATGAGTAGGGGTTTAGTTTATAATCTTATCATACCGAAGTTGAATTCTCTTGTATAATCTTCCAAATCGTTATTACTTTTCCGCTTTCATCTTCATCGAATAAGAAAGAACCGTTTGAATAGCGGTCATTGTAGCGTAAATCTTTTACATGGACACTTTCTATTTTCCCTTTTTCCGTTTCAACAAAAATCGTGTCATGGTTATTTGCAAACTCAAAACCAACAACATGATGAGGATTTGCCTTTAAATCTCTCAAGATCACGACTCCACGTTTCGCGCGTGAAGTAAGTTCGAATTCACTTAATTTCATTCTTTTAATGGATCCACGATGTGTCACAATCACAATGCAAGGTTGGCTATCCGTTTCCTTCACTTTTCCACCAGTGACAAAGTCGCCTTCTTTTAAATTAATCCCTTTTACACCTGCAGCTCTAGTACCAATTGGACTAATCTCATCTTCTTTAAACCAAAGTGCATAACCAAAATGTGTGGTTAGGAAGATCTCTTGTGTTCCATCTGTTTCATGAACATCAATTACTTCATCGTCCCCTTTTACATTAATGGCAACAAGTGTTTTTGACCGTCTTTGGGCTTGGTAATGTTTTAATTCTGTTTTCTTTACCATCCCACTTTTCGTTACAAATAAAAGGAAGGTTTCTTTTTCAAAATCTTTAACTGGTATGGCTTTAATAATCGATTCATCACGATCAATCGGGATGATATTAGCAATATGTTGACCAATATCTTTCCAACGAATATCAGGCAATTCATGTACGGGACAATATAAGTAATTTCCTTTATTTGTAAATAACAACACTACATCCTTTGTATTCATGTCGAGTTGAGCGATCATTCGATCAGAATCCTTCATACCATAATCCTGCCCACTCGAAGCAGCAAATGAACGTTGGCTTGTCCGTTTCACATATCCTTCTTTCGTAACGGTCACGATAACATCTTCACTTGCAATCAACACTTCAAGATTTATCTTTAATTCTTCAATTTCAGCTTCAATTTTGGTTCGACGGACATCCATATAGCGTTTTTGTACATCTTTCAACTCTTTTTTAATGACAGAAACAAGCTTTTTTTCACTATTTAAAATGGATGTTAATTCTTCAATAAGCTTAGCCAATTCTTCTGCTTCTGCTCTTAGTGCTGTAATATCCGTGTTTGTTAAGCGATATAGTTGTAAGGATACGATGGCTTCTGCTTGTGACTCAGTAAATTGAAATTGAGCAATTAAATTATTTTTTGCATCACGTTTATCTTTTGAGGCACGAATGGTAGCAATCACTTCGTCTAAAATAGATAATGCTTTCATTAAACCTTCAACAATATGGGAACGGTCACTTGCTTTTCGCAATTCATACTGAGATCTTCTTTTTAAAACCTCTTTTTGATGAGCAATATAAGCATCTAGTAATTCCCGCAGGCCCATTAACATCGGCCTTTTATTATAGATTGCAACCATATTGAAATGGTAATAAACTTGTAAGTCACTGTTTTTATATAAATAATTTAAGACGCCTTCAGCATCGGCTTCTTTTTTCAGTTCGATGACAATTCGCATCCCAGTTCGATCCGTCTCATCACGTACTTCTGCAATCCCTTCTACTTTTCGATCAAAGCGCAATTCATCCATTTTCTTTACCAAATTGGCTTTGTTCATTTCATATGGAATTTCCGTTATGACAATTTGTTGTTTACCCCCACGAACCGTTTCAATCTCTGTTTTCCCACGAATAATCACTTTTCCCTTTCCGGTTTCATACGCTTGTTTTATGCCGTCAATGCCCTGAATGATTCCACCAGTGGGAAAATCCGGACCTTTAATAAATTTCATCAAGTCATCAACCGTACATTCTGGATGATCAATGCGATACATCGTCGCATCTATAACCTCACCAAGATGATGTGGTGGAATATCAGTCGCATATCCTGCAGATATACCTGTTGAACCATTCACAAGTAAATTAGGGTACATAGAAGGCAAAACAGTTGGTTCATAGGATGTATCATCAAAGTTTAGGATAAAATCTACTGTTTCTTTATCAATGTCACGCAATAAAACTGAAGAAATTGCGGAAAGCCTTGCTTCTGTATAACGCATAGCAGCAGGTGGATCTCCATCAACACTTCCGTTATTTCCATGCATTTCAATCAGTACATTACGGACTTTCCAATCTTGGCTCATCCGTACCATCGCTTCATAAACAGAGGAATCACCATGTGGATGATAATTACCTATAACGTTTCCTACTGTTTTTGCAGATTTTCTAAAACCTTTTTCATATGTGTTCCCTTCAACGTGCATCGCATATAGGATTCGGCGTTGTACTGGTTTTAAGCCATCACGAGCATCAGGGAGCGCGCGTTCTTGAATAATATATTTACTATATCGACCAAATCGATCTCCAATGACATCTTCTAGTGGGAGGTCACGAAACACTTCGTTTGAACTCATAATGGTTCCACCTCCTCTGCTACTGATATGTTTTCGTTATCAAGAATGCTACCTGAGTCTTCCTGCAAACCAAATTCCACATTTGCTTCAATCCATTTTCGTCGTGGTTCTACTTTATCACCCATCAATGTTGTGACTCCACGTTCTGCACGAGCTAAATCATCGATTCGAACACGGATTAATGTTCTTGTTTCCGGATTCATCGTTGTATCCCACAACTGATCCGCATTCATCTCACCAAGTCCTTTATAGCGTTGCAGGATATATCCTTTCCCAATCTTATTGATCGCATCTTGAAGATCATCATCACTCCAAGCATATTCCATTATTTCTTTTTTACCAGCACCTTTACTAACTTTATATAGTGGTGGAAGCGCAATATATACTTTTCCGGCCTCGATCAGAGGTTTCATATAACGATAAAAGAAGGTCAAAAGCAAAACTTGGATATGTGCACCATCCGTATCAGCATCCGTCATAATGATGACTTTATCATAATTACAGTCTTCCACCTGAAAGTCTGTACCAACACCTGCTCCAATCGTATATATGATCGTATTAATTTCTTCATTCTTAAAAATATCCGCTAGTTTGGCTTTTTCTGTGTTAATCACTTTTCCACGCAAAGGCAATACTGCTTGAAAACGACGATCACGTCCCTGTTTAGCAGACCCACCAGCAGAGTCGCCCTCTACTAAATAAAGTTCATTTTTCTGTGGATTTCTTGATTGAGCAGGTGTGAGTTTCCCTGATAAAATTTCTGATTTTTTTCGTTTTTTCCCACTTCGAGCATCTTCACGTGCTTTTCTGGCCGCTTCACGTGCTTGATAGGCTTTTACTGATTTTTTTATTAACATGATACTGATATCAGGATTTTCTTCGAGAAAATAAGTTAAATGCTCAGTAACAACTGAATCAACAGCAGAACGAGCTTCGCTTGTCCCAAGTTTTCCTTTTGTCTGTCCTTCAAATTGAAGCAAATCCTCTGGGACTCGGACAGAAATAATCGCAGAGAACCCTTCTCTTATATCAGATCCATCTAAATTTTTGTCTTTCTCCTTTAATAGATTTACTTTACGTGCGTACTCATTAACTACCCGTGTAATGGCTGTTCTTAATCCTATTTCATGTGTACCGCCATCTTTAGTTCGTACATTATTTACAAATGAGAGCAGGTTTTCTGCATACCCGTCATTAAATTGAAAAGCAAAGTCGACCTCAATGCCGTTTTGTTCACCCTCAAAACCAATAATCGGAGAAATAACTTCTTTTTCTTCATTTAAATATTGAACAAAAGCCTTTAAGCCGTTCTCATAATGGAAAATTTCATGCAAATCATTCCGTTCATCATAAATGTCAATTTTAACACCTTTTAACAGAAAGGCTGATTCACGAAGTCGTTCACAAAGTGTTTCATAATTATAAGTAGTCGTTGAAAAAATAGTTGGATCGGGTTTAAAATGGATCGTTGTTCCCGTCTGATTGGTTTTACCGACTTTTTCTAAAGTTGTAACGGGCTTTCCACCGTTTTCAAAACGTTGTTCAAATACAAATCCGTCCCGTTTAATACTAACGACAAGCCATTCAGAAAGGGCGTTCACGACAGAAGCACCGACTCCATGTAAGCCACCGCTTGTTTTATAGCCACCTTGACCAAATTTTCCTCCTGCATGGAGAATGGTTAAAATCACTTCGGTTGTTGGCTTCCCTATTTTGTGCATCCCGGTCGGCATTCCTCGTCCCTTATCTTGGACACTGATCGAATTGTCTTTATGTATTTTGACAATAATTTGTTCACCAAAACCGGCTAACACTTCATCAACTGAGTTATCAACAATTTCATAAACAAGATGGTGTAATCCTCGTGAATCCGTGCTTCCGATGTACATTCCTGGACGCTTACGAACTGCCTCAAGCCCTTCCAAGATTTGTATGGAATCATCATTATAGTCAAATGCCGATTGTTCTCTTACCACGAACATACCCCTTTCAGTTCTATAAAAAGACTTACAAAAATTCGAGTTTTTACTCGTATCAAATTTGATTTTGTATTTGCACTTCAGGTTCCAATGCTATAAGGATAAATAACATTTACACTCACTTTAAACGAGTGGCATTAAGATCTTTTTAATAAATTCTACTCTATCATAAATGATTATCGATTCGTTCACCCTTTCAATTCTACCATATCATATGATGAATGTTGGGTTTACAAAAGGTTATTTTAACAAAAAGAACAAACGTTCCTTTTGTTAATCATAACATATTTAAGTTTAGCGTCTACGCTTTATTTTATCGATTAAATTCAATTTGGCAAATTGAATTTGCATTGTCTGAATAGTTTCTATTAGCTTTGAGGGTATTTTACTGTAGGAATACACCGAAGATTAATCATAATTAAAAGAAAAAGCATGCCCACACATTTAGGTGCACATGCTAAATTGGAGATTCTTATTATTTAGTATTAGCCATTATTTTGTCATGGCATGTTCAACTTTAATGCAACGATCCATGATTACAGTATATCCTTTTTCTTTTAAGAACTGGTATGCTTCTTCATTTTCAAGGCCTTGTTGAGCCCAAAAGACGTCAGCATCAATTTCATCAAATTCCTTTGCTACTTCTGGTAAAAACTCTGAACGGCGAAAAACATTAACAATATCGACATGTCCTTCAATCTCTTTTAAACTTGCAACCGCTTTGACACCAAGAATTTCACTAGCTGTAGGATTAACAGGTATAATCTCATATCCTGCATTTTGCATGGCTTTAGAAACCATATAAGAAGTACGATCAGGGTTATCACTCAAGCCTACTACTGCAATTCGTTTTGCTTTTTTTAAGATATCACGAATTTCATCTCTTGTGGGATTTTCTATAGCCATTTTCAATTCCTCCATTTTTAAAAAAGTATTTAATGCTTATAGTATTTTTGCCCTTCATAATATAAGTCTAACATAGACATTAAATAATCAGAAATAATATGGAACCCAGCAAAAAATTCTTTCTATAAACGAGCTATCCACTAGAATTCAAATTAATCCTTTTGGGTCACTGGTCTATTGTTCAATGATAATGCAGTCCAAGCAGTGTTGTCTGCAAAATAACGTGACCAACTGGCAATACCTTTTAAATTGTATTTTAATGCAAGTTCCGCTCTTTTTTTAAGTGATAATTCATCCTCCAACCAAATCCGGTACGTAGATTTGCTATCCGCAGCATAATACTCTGCATAATTTTGTCCACTAACCTCATCATATTGTGTTGTGACAGCATTTGCTGCTAACCATTCTTTCACTTCTGCCATCGACATGGCTTTTGATGAGAGTTCACCCGTGGATGTTTCTTCCCATAAACGGGTGTATAAAGGTACACCGAGAATTAATTTATCATTTGGTACGACTTCCAAAAGCTTTTGTAAATTGGTTTCTACCCATGGGAAACTAGCGACACTCCCAGCTATTTCTGAGGATCCCCAATGCTCGTCATAAGCCATGACAATTAAATAATCAACACTTTCCGCTAATTTTTCCCGTTCATAAAAAGCAGACCAATTTCCGGTTGTCATAAAGGTAATATCCATCGAAACAATTAATCCCGCTTGATGGAAATAGGGAGTTGCTTCTCTTATAAATTGTGTGACTAGTGGTCCATCCTCTTCTCTTACATTTTCTATATCGATATTTATTCCATCTAATCGATAGATTTGACAGTATTGGAGAAGTTGACGAATGATTGACTGTCTTGTTTCATATTTTTTCAATGCTTCATGTGTAAGGTCAGGATCAAATGCATTGGAAAATAAGCCCCATATTTGATAACCACGTTTTTTTGCCCAATTTACATAATCAAGTGAACCTAGATTTTTAATGGATCCATCTGACCCACTTAATTCAAACCAAGTGGGAGAAACCACATTCACTCCAGGCATTTCTGAAATCAATTCTGTGTCTGGATTTTTTGTATAAACAGCTTCCCAAGTGAGTTGAATTGGACCCTCAATCTGTGGAATAATGACTTCGTTTTGCTTTGTATTGATTCGAACTATTTCCGTGTCACCCACTGTAACATATTTTTTACTTATGTAACCAGCCGTTCCATCGTTTTTTCGAATAAAAACATATTCTCTTTCCTCTTTTTCAATACTGACTTTTTCATGATCCACGATTTGAGCGGTATAGGGAGATCGTAGACTAGGCTCCATTCTTAATCGTAATTTTTCCTCATGCACATCTTGAACTTGAATCGTTCCATTTTTCTTTTCCATACCATCAGTTACAATTTCAATAGCATTTGTTTTTGGTAAGATTGAATGTTGAATTTCATAATATGGGAGAATAAGATCCAAAGCGATATAATACTCTCCATTTTGATCTATTATTGATGGCATTTTTAATTGGATAGGCTCTTCATTGACAAAATAAGTTAATGAATCTATCGGCATATATATGACTTTGTTTTTAGTAGTAATAATAATGGCCTTGGATGGTTCATCATAGAAAATATGCTCATCTATTTGTTCCTTCAAAAATTCAATAGGAATGTAGATCCCATTTTCCATAAATAAAGCATTTCCTTCTTGCTTGCCCTGAAATAATATGGGATGTTCACCAGTAAAATAATTCACTTTTTCTTTCGAAGCAAAAGGATACAAAAATAAGAGAATACTAGAAATCATTACAAAAAGAACAATCAAAAACCCTAAAAGGATCCTTTTCCTTTTGCTGTTTTTGTTTGTCTCGACTACCAAATTCGTCATTTAAACTTTCCTCCTCCATTCTATCGTAACGAAATGAAGCCAGGTTGAAAAGGATTATTCGTAGCCTAATCAAAACACCATTCCTTATATTAATTTCATGTAGAATATTAACATAAAATAATATAGTAAGAGGGATAGTATCTAATCGATAAAACATGGTAAAATAACATGAAAATACGATTTCATTTTCCCCAGAGTATAAGTACCATGATTGTTCATCGACAAATTGGTATATCATTCATTTGATGGGAAAACGATTTCGTTTTATAATGATTCATTGGTAAAGTGAAGGAGAATTTGAATGTTCGAATATGTTGTCATTGTCATACTAGCTTATTTAATTGGATCTATCCCTTCTGGTTTAATTATCGGTAAGAAGTTTTATGGGGTAGATATTCGCCAACACGGAAGTGGAAATTTAGGTGGAACGAATACATTTCGTGTCTTAGGTGTAAAAGCAGGGCTGACTGTAACCACTGCAGATATTTTGAAAGGTACACTAGCAGCCGCTCTTCCATTTTTATTTCAATCTGATTTAAATCTATTCCTAGCAGGATTTTTTGCTGTGATTGGTCATACATATCCTATTTTTGCAAACTTTAGAGGAGGAAAAGCGGTCGCAACCTCTGCTGGGGTTTTACTATGCTATGATCCACTTATGTTTGTTATTGTCATAGCTGGTTTCTTTGTTTGTTTATTTATAACCAAATACGTATCCTTATCCTCTATGCTTGGTGGAGTGATTGCATTTATTTATTCACTCATTGTTCAGGATATCTCGCTAACGATTATCGTAACCATTCTAACTACATTTGTGATATATCGACACAGAGCAAATATTACACGCATTATGAATAAGACAGAACCTAAAGTAAAATGGTTAGATAAAAATAAGAATAAGTAACTTCTCTTTTAAAAGCACATCGTTTGTGCTTTTTTTCTTTGTTCATATGTTGATAATACTAATTCTTATCATTATGATTTGTTTAATTGGTCCTATTGATAACTCATAAATCATTTAGTATGATTAAAGTATTAGAGCCTTAATTTTGACGCTTTTATACATAAATCGAGCATTAATTGTCATTATTCTGCATACACTTTTATCAAATAGCTTATTAATAGATTGATATTAAAGTGATACGGAGCTAATTTAATTAAAGGATGCGATTTATTAATGATGACAAATAAACATTTATTAACGAATATCCACGATGAAATGTCGAATAATGAAGAAACGGCTAACATGGCTATTTTAACTGCTGCAATGGCTCATGAGGTTCGTAATCCTTTAACAACGATTAAGGGATTTTTGCAATTAATAAAACCACACTTAACAGAAATAGATAAAGAAGAATATGCACTAATCGCATTAGATGAAATCGATCGGGTAAACGAAATCATTTATGACTTTTTAAATATGGTCAAACCCCCTCATAATAAAAAGACATCCTCTTGCATAAATGATTTAATCATTCATATCGTTCAATTATATGAATGTGAATCGATCATTAAAAATGTGAAAATCATTACTCATTTAACACGTGAAAAAGTACTGATAAATATGAATAATAATGAAATTAAACAAGTATTGATTAACCTAATAAAAAATGCGTTTGAAGCTATTGTAGATTGTAATAGATCAACAGGGGGAACGATCGAAATAAATACAGAAGTTTCCGAAAAATATGTATTTATTCATATTATTGATAATGGATGTGGGATGTCCTGCGAAACAGAGGAGCATTTGTTTTCTCCCTTTTATTCTACTAAATCAAAAGGGTCTGGCATAGGGCTGTCCATTTGTCACAAAATCATTAGTGAACATTTGGGGCGAATTAGTTGTATTACTACTAAAAACGCTGGAACAAAATTCACAATTAAACTTCCTCTCGATCAAAAATAAGAAGTTTTCTTTATAAAGCTAAAAAAGCGCAAACTCTATGATGGGTTGCGCTTTTTGTCATCCTTTTTGTACATAATTTTGTCATAAAATAGTTGTTGTTAAAAAATAGACATAAAATAGGAAAAGCATCAAGGGAAATTGTTATAAACTAATAATACGATTTAACACGTTAGGGAGGTTTATACAATGGAAAAAGAAAAGGATAAAAATTATATTATTTCAACATCTATTGACAACTCATATAATGAAGACGAATTTGTTATTGAACTTTTTTCATGTCCAGAAAATGCAACAGAAGATTCCACTCTCGAAAAAGTAATTCATAATTTCGATGAATTAATTACTTTTTTTGAAGGATTAGACGAAGAAAAAACAAGTCGATTATAAATTCTATAAGGTGTTTTTTATTATCGACAAAAAGAACCTATAATTATACTTTTATATTCTAATTAAATGAAACCCACCTTTTCCTAATACATCAACTGCATAATCAAGTTTTGTATGATTAAAATAAACAAAATCATTTTCATGGATTAATAGATCAAGTTGACCAAAACTATGTACTTGATCACCTTGTATAGGCTGCTCTTCCAGAGACAGCTTTACTTTAGGTGCACCTCAACCAATTCCCATTGTAAGACGAACAAATAGCTTTTCATCTTCCGTATATCTTTCTTTCTTAATTACTTGTTCTAAAACATCAAATGCTGAACTTGTAATCTTAAACAATCTAATACACCCCTTGCTGAATAGTCCAACTTTGGTTAGACTATTCATTTTTTATTGGAATCCTTTTGAAAAGTTTACTGACATGATTACAATACTTATTGCCAAATATGGTGCAATAATCCTTCATTCGTAAGTATTTCTTTTTGCTTATGACCGATTAAATCAAAATGAGTATAACCATCTTTTCTAATATCTAACCATTCCGGTTTTAGTCCATATTGTTTTCCCCAATGAATCAACCTATCTAAATCATTACAGCCCACCTTAGTGACTGTTTTACTTTCCGGAAAACGATCATCAATCCAAAAGTGAGTAAGAAAGGCAATTTCTCCTTGATCAATTTTCCTTTTCCAATCTTTTAATTCCTTTCTAGTAATTCCAAAGGCCAATTTCTTTCCTCCTTTTCCCTCCTAAAAACCATAAATACCTATTTTTTCTTTATTTCTTCATACTTTTTAAACCACTCAGGAAATGCTTTTTTAAATTGAACTGGTCTAAAATTATCTTTTTTTACAACAATATGTGTAGTACTTCCTTGAGCACAAATTTCATCGTTCCCATTTATAATCTGATAGCCGTAAACAGTTTTCAATCCATCATTTTTTTCAACCCATGTTTTTACAAAAGCCCTTTCTCCATATCTAATTGCTTTCTTATATGTAATTTGGACATCATAGACAGGAGCAAAATAACCCATTTCCTCCATTGCAAGATAATTATATCCAAGATCTAAAATAAGTTGAGTTCTCCCTAACTCAAACCATTTTAAATAATTCGCATGGTAAATAACACCCATCATATCCGTATCTGCATATAGTAGTTGAATTTCTTTGCTCGAAATAAACATTTTTTTCAGTCCCTTCCAATGATTGTGAAACTTTCATCTTACGCTATTTTTTTAGATTACAACTTCATTAGTAGCCGTTCTGAAATTCACCTTTGTCTTCTTTTCCTAATTTATGAAATGCAATTTCAATATCTACCTTTTCGATGATGGAAGCTTGGTCCAATATGGAGAGAGTAGACATAGGAGTCATCAACCTCAATGCTTGAGCTTGAATCGCTTCATTCATCAGGTTTGTTGCAAATCGTCCATTTCCTTCAACAGACTTATTTTCTAATTTAGTCAATACAAGACGTTCCGCTTCTTCCGTTAATTGAAATTGAAATTGTTTACCATAGGATTTCATAATTTGAAGCAATTCAATTGGTGAATAATCAGCGAAGTGCAGAAATTTTTTAAAACGAGACTGAAGACCTGGATTACTTTCAAGCAGCAGCTTCATTTCATTTGGATAGCCCGCTAAAACAATGACTAGATTTTCATTATGCTTCGTCATTTCATCAACTAATGTATCAATCACTTCTTTTCCGAAATCACCCGAGGTTTGCCCCAATAAGGAATAGGCTTCATCAATAAATAGGACTCCTCCTAGAGCCTCTCTAATTTTACGTTTCGTTTTAATCGATGTTTGACCAACGTAACCTGCAACAAAATCAGCACGACTCGTAATAATTAAATGTCCTCGTTTCAATAATCCACATTCTTTTAATAACTCTGCATAAATTTTTGCAACGGTAGTCTTCCCTGTACCTGGATTACCAGTAAATACAGAATGCAATTGAATCGGTACGACAGGTAATCCATGTTCCCGTCTTAATTTTTGCATTTTGACAAAAGAAATGATGGAATGGACTTCCTCTTTAACATTAGTAAGACCCACAAGTCGATTTAATTTTTGCTGAGGATCTACTTTCACTTCTACATCATCTATAATGAAGTCCCTTTTTTCCAAAACTGAAAAATGTAGTATATCTTTATGATCATCTGAATAGGATAGTGCCCCTTTATGGAAAATTGCATCAAGAATCAAATGACGAACGGTTCGTGCATTTCCAAATGAATCATCAACCCGTTCTTTTTCAATTCGCTCCTCAAGAGCCATTTTCGCATCCTCCGTTAGAATATAATCGTTCTCAGATGCTATTTTTTCCCCGATCATGATTAATTCCTCGTTCGCATAATCTGGTAAAGAGATATGGTTAGACATTGGGAAACGGCTTCTTAATCCAGGGTTTCCATCCAGAAATTGACGCATTTCGTCTGGAAAACCAGCAAGAATTACGGAAAATTTCCCGCCGTATTCTTTCCCAGTCATTAAAGAAACAAGTGTGTCGATCACCGTTTGACCATAGTCATTACCCGATTGACCCTCCCTTTTTAAGTTATAGGCTTCATCGATAAACAGCACGCCTCCAAGTGCTCTTTCTACTGCTAATCGCACATTTTCTTCTGTCTGTCCAACATAGGATCCAACTAGTTGTGCACGATCAACCTCTACGACTTCCTGACCAGGTAACACACCAAGTTCATGATAGATTTTGGCAAATAATCGAGCAATCGTCGTTTTCCCTGTTCCAGGATTTCCAGTTAAAATCATATTCAAACTAACTTCATCTTTGTTTTGAAAACCTATCTCTTTCCTTACCTTTTGATACTTAATAAATTGGTAAAAATCATTCACTTTTCTTTTGACAGACTCAAGTCCGATCATTCCATTTAATTCGTCTAAAGGGCTATTGTCTCCCTCCTCTAAACTAGAAGTTTCAGCAGAAAATAACTGTTTCCACTCCATTTTCATTTCTTCAATTTCAACAATATGCTGCTTCATGTCTTCAAAATGGATAGCAGTATGAAATGCACCAATCATTGTTTTTTCATATTCCTTTGTCGTTTTTAATAAAGTGGCGCATATTTCCACTACTTGCTCCAATATTTGAAGCATTTTTTGATTCATACCAGTTGAATCCGAATGGACTAAATCAGTTGATGGGCCTTTAAAAACAGATAATTTTTCAATATTTTCTTCTGCTTTATTCAAAAATTCTTCGCAAATTTCCATATAGGTCTCAATGGTTTGTTTCTTAGCCTGTTTATTATCCGTTTCACGAATGGGAGGAAAAGCTAGACTATCTAATATCGTACTATTTTTATCCCATTCATACCGTGCCAAAAATTCATTTGCTTGATCGTTTCGTGGATTTAATTGCTTAGCCTTTTCCATCCATGCGTGGACAAGAGTATTCGGTCTACCTTTTTTTGAAATAGATAAAGCAACCATTGTTAATAATTGTGAGGCAATCAAACGGTCCTCTTCTTTTTGCAAATCCATTTTTTGAAATAAGTTTAAAATTCCACCTTCATTTTCAATATATCCACGTTGGCTTAATTCATTTTGCCATTGATGAATGAGTTGATTAGGTTCTTGCTGTTGCAATCTATTCATTAAACACCACTTCTTTACTTCTTAATATGTATTTTTCTATTCTAACATATTTATTAAATGGGAATAGTAAAAAGCTTACCTGAGGTCCCATCATTAGAAACATCTTTCTAATGATGGGGGAATGGAGGGAATTTATTGCTCTTGTTTAAATAAACAAGAGCAGATCGATTGATTGATTAATGAACTGAATTTTCATCATGTATTTCTGAACGCATAGCCTCAATACTTTCTCTCCGACGCTCATTTTTCGCTTCAACTTGAGCTCGATTGTCATCACTTAAATTCTCCAGCGTAGCTTCGGCTTTTCGAATATTATCATCCGTATTGGCGATCATTTCTTGTAGTTTTTCAACATTATCACTTCGATCATCTGGATTGGGTTTATTATTGTAAGTCATTTTGTTTCCTCCCTTGAAATTGAATTATTGATCGTACAAAAATAGTATGTCAATTATTCTTAAAAATCATAATCGGAAAGAAGTGGGTTTTAAATTCACGATAACATTATTATGTAAACATATTAAGAAATATAAAAGAAATGCCATATATGGCATTTCTTTTATATTTCTTATACTATTCACCCTTAGTCTGAATGACTTGGGCATGTTTTCCAGAAGTATCTTGCATTTGCTTCCCTTTATTTCCACCAAAGCTTCTAGACTTTGCACCAAGATTTTCTGGAACAAAATGTTTACTATCTTTTTTTGGATTTCCCATTCTATTTCCTCCTCAATTAGAGCAATTATAAGGAATGTACAATCAACCACATTAGTTTGGGCCAATACTCCTCTTGAAAAGTATCTCCAATGAGAGCGGATTCATTAATGGGAAAAATAGTCAATAATCAAATTTTCATTTTCTCATTTTATTTTGCATTGCTTAAATGTCTATTTTCTAAACGCTTTTCAATTCTATCAATGGCTGTTTGGTCCTTTAATAATTGAAGTTTATTTTCATTCACAAGCTCTGAAAAGGAACGCTTTCTAATTTTTCTCATTCTTTTTTCACCTACCTTATTTCCTATTGTAACTATAATTATGTCCATTTGCCGCTTAAATTATTACAAATTTTCGAAATATAAATTTTTTACGGGATTTTTCGACATTTTTCTACATATTGTTAGTATAACATATATTTTAAATTAATATTATGTAAATTTTTATTTTTCTGAACAATAATTAAATTTCTATCACTTCCTCATAATATTAAAAAAACACTAATCATTTAGATTAGCGCTTGATCTTTACGATTCTACATTTCATCCATATACTGCTCCATTATTTCAAAATTCATTGCTGATAAATATTTATGTCGAATAATACCTTGTTCATCAATGAAAAACGTTGTTGGGATGGTCAAAACTTGATAAATAGAATTCACTTTATCTTTTTCATCAAGTAATACAGGGAAAGAACTTCCCATTTCCGTAACGAATTTTTTTACATTATATTGTGGATCAATATTAATGGCTAGAATAACAACATCGCCATTTGTTTTTTGATAATATTTCTCCATTTCTGGCATTTCCTCTTTACAAGGCGGACACCATGTTGCCCAAAAATTCAACATGACTTTCTTACCTCGGAAATCTGATAGTTTCACTTTCTCACTGTTTAAATTTAATAATTCAAAATCAGGTGCTTTTTCACCAACTCCTAAACCCGGGAGGTTGTCCGGTTTTTCTTCCTTTTCCATTGCTTGAACAAGCGCAACAGTCATTAAAGCAATCAAAAAGACTACTACAGTTACTTTTTTCACCATAGAAAGAGCCTCCTTTTTTCCCAACTATTTATAGGTTAGTTTAACCAGAAATTAGAATAAAATGAATAAACATACTTACTTATAAAAACACCATGCAGATCATGATATCTGCATGGCATTAATAGAACTTACTTTATATTATAGAACTTATTTTAATTTCTCACGAAGAACCATTGGAAGAATACCACCATGACGATAGTAATCAATTTCTACTTCTGAATCAAAGCGAACAAGTACTTCAAATTCTTTTTTATTACCAGCTTCATCAGTAGCCGTTACTTTTAGAAGATCACGTGGACGAACCTTTTCATCCACTTGTACATCAATCGTCTCTTTTCCAGTTAATCCAAGAGTTTCAGCACTTTCACCATCCTTGAATTGTAATGGAAGTACTCCCATAAGAACAAGGTTAGAACGGTGAATACGCTCATAGCTTTCAGCAATAACTGTTTTGATTCCAAGTAGGTTTGTTCCTTTTGCAGCCCAGTCACGAGAAGATCCCATTCCGTAATCTTTACCAGCAAGAACTACTAAGTCCAGTACCATCTTCTTTGTACTTCATGCATGCATCAAAAATAGATGTTACTTCACCTGTTGGCCAGTAAGTTGTATATCCACCTTCTGTACCAGGAGCAATTTGGTTACGAATACGAATGTTGGCAAATGTACCACGCATCATCACTTCATGGTTCCCACGACGTGATCCGTATGAGTTAAAGTCACGTATTTCTACACCATTTTCACGTAAATATTTACCTGCTGGTGTATCCTTACCGATTGCACCTGCTGGAGAAATATGGTCTGTTGTTACAGAATCACCGAACTTACCAACAACACGTAAGCTATTCAATGGTTTTACTTCTTCAGGATCTGGTTTTAAACCTTCAAAGAACGGTGGATTTTGAATATATGTTGAATTTTCATCAAATGAATAAAGTGAGTCATTACTTGTTTGGATTTTATTCCAAAGAGCGTTATCACCAAATACATTTGCATATTCCGTACGGAACAATTCTGGTGTAACGGTTTGTTTCACAACTGCATTAATTTCAGCAGATGTTGGCCAAATATCTTTAAAGAATACATCGTTTCCATCTTTATCTTTACCGATTGCTTCGTTTTGAAGATCGATATCCACTGTACCTGCTAAAGCATAAGCAACAACTAATGGCGGTGAAGCTAAGTAGTTTGCTTTTACAAGTGGATGAATACGTCCTTCAAAGTTACGGTTACCTGAAAGAACAGAAGTTACAAGTAAGTCGCTTTCAGAAATTGCTTTTTCAATTTCTTCTTTTAATGGACCAGAGTTACCGATACAGGTTGTACATCCATAACCAACCATGTTAAAACCAAGTTGATCTAGATATGGTAGTAGACCTGAATCACGCAAGTATCCAGTTACAACTTTTGAACCTGGTGCTAAAGAAGTTTTTACAAATTTAGGAACTTCCATGCCTAGTTCAACTGCTTTTTTCGCAACTAAACCTGCACCCACTAATACATAAGGGTTAGAAGTATTTGTACAGCTAGTAATCGCAGCAATCGCAATAGCACCTGTTTTCATTGTTGTATTTTCACCATTTGCAAAGTCAACAACTACTTCTTTATTAATCTCTTTCTCGTCAAAACCAAAACCTTGATTACCTTGTGGAGCAGTAATTGCTTTATTAAATTCTTTCTTCATTTCTGAAAGCGGAATTAAATCTTGTGGACGTTTTGGACCAGAAAGATTTGCTTCGATTTCAGAAAGATTAATTTCAACCACTTTTGTATATACTGGCTCTAAAGCAGGATCAAAGAATAAACCATTTTCTTTGCAATATGTTTCAACAATTTTAATTTGCTCTTCATGACGACCTGTTAAACGCATATAGTCAAGTGATTCATCATCTACTGGGAAGAATCCACAAGTTGCACCATATTCAGGAGCCATATTTGCAATTGTTGCACGGTCAGCAAGTGGTAAATGCAGGTACACCTGGACCAAAGAATTCAACAAATTTACCAACAACACCGTGACTACGAAGCACTTGTGTTACTTTTAAAGCAAGGTCAGTAGCGGTTGCACCATCTGGAAGTTCACCAACTAATTTAACTCCAACTACTTCAGGAACTGGGAAATAAGAAGGTTGACCAAGCATTCCTGCTTCTGCTTCAATTCCACCTACACCCCATCCAAGAACACCAATTCCATTAATCATAGTTGTATGAGAATCTGTTCCAACTAATGTATCTGGAAATGCTTCATATTCTCCATCTTCATTTTCAAGTGCATGAACAACATTAGCGAGGTACTCTAAGTTTACTTGGTGAACAATACCTGTTGCCGGTGGAACTGCACGATAGTTATTAAATGCTTTTTGAGCCCAACTTAAGAACTGATAACGCTCAGCATTACGTTCAAATTCTAATTCCATATTTAATCCAAGTGCATCTTGTGTACCATACTTATCCACTTGTACAGAGTGGTCAATAACAAGATCAACTGGTTTTAGTGGATTAATTTTATCAGGATCTCCACCTAAGTCTGCCATTGCTTTACGAAGTGATGCAAGGTCAACAACTGCTGGTACCCCTGTAAAGTCTTGAAGAATGACACGTGAAGGTTTGAAAGGAACATCGATTTCTTTTACTTCATCTGTACCCCATTTTGCTAAATTTTCAACATGTTCTTTTGTAATAACTCGTCCATCTTGTTGACGAAGAACAGATTCCAATAAAACTTTAATTGAGTAAGGTAATTTTGAAACTTTCCCCACTCCTGCTTGTTCTAATGCATCTAAATGATAATAATTGTAATGTTTCCCGTCTAATTCAAAAGACTTACGGGCATTAAAAACATCATTTGTTGTCATATGTATTTCCCCCTATTCATCATATCAATAATAATCATATACAATTTTCTTTAAATTGTCGAAAAATTTGAATATTTACTTTTATTATCGATTACTCTAACTATTTTAGTTTAATATAAGCCCCAATATAAGTAAATAACAAGAATATTTTGTCCTATGGTACTTATAAAATAATCAGATTTTCGATTAAATTCTAGAACATATATGGTATGAGAAATTTTTACGTGGAAAAAATATGAAATGTGGAGGTGAAAACGATGGCTAAAAGAAAAGCAAATCACGTAATACCTGGTGCAAATGCAGCGGATGCACAAGGTAAAGGAACAGGATATAATGAGGAATTTTCGAATGAACCGTTAACGGAAATTCAAAAACAAAACAATAAAAAGCGGAAGAAAAACCAATAAGAATCATCTAAATGAAAATAAATTTACGAAAAAAATATTCCCTCCAAAATTAATTTTAACAATTGGAGGGAATATTTTTTTATGATTGATTTACTTCATCTAATATCTTGCGTAAATCATTTTGAAATGTTTCAAGCTGAACACGCTGATGTTCAGATGCTACTTCTAGAGCATTTTCAATTTGTTGATACGCCTCATTCACTTCTTGTTTTAAATGTTGAAGTTGATGTCCATAGCTCGCTGAGTCTTGGACAACTTCATAATATAGTTCTTCTACATCCTCTACTCCTTGCTGTGCTGCCTGAAAAGCCTGTTGCTTATTTTTATGATACGGCATGTTAATCTCTCCTTTGCTAAATATGTACCGTTAAATTGTGCAGACAAACAGTAAAATATTCAGCATAAAGAAAACTCGCTGATTGGTGAGACTGCAAGGCGAAGACAGCGGCGTAGTTGCACTTACTTTTGTCAGCTTAATATCAATTCTGATAGTATAAAAAATGCTTATTTTCTCATCCTAAATAAAGAGGAGGGATAAAAGTGAATAAAAATGATGGGAAAGATATGAGAAAAAATGCACCAAAACAATCAGGTCAACAAGAACCATTAAGTGGTTCTCACAAAGTAAAAAATCGTAATCACTCAAGACAAAAACACAATTCTCACCATGATATGTAAGAATAAAAAGCCAATATAGTATTATGACAACAAAGAGACTGCCGTTTATATGAATCAGCAGTCTCTTCCTTTATTTAATCGCAGCAAAAGCTTTTATTAAAATCTCTACTTCTTCCTCTGTTAAGGTTCTTAAATCAAGATGAATTTCATTCTTTTGTATTCGGAACGCTGTGGCTGGAGATTGACTCGTTCTTAACCATTTTGACACTTAAGTAGACGCGTGTTCCTTATGCTTTAAAACGGCTACGTAGGTAGGTAATGATACATCAGGCATTGTGCCTCCACCCACTTGACTAGTTCCTTCTGTCATACTCAGTTGATAGGAACTTACATTTCCAAGTTTTTCTATGAAGTTTTCTGTATATTGCTGAATAAGAAAGTTTCAACTCCATGTGCATTCAAATACTAAAACTTGTATACTGTTTATGGAGGTGTTTCGTATGAGTGAAAAAGAAAATATTCGCCTTACATCATTATCAACAAAAGCTGGTTGAGGCTGCAAAATTGGTCCTGAGGACTTAGCGCAAGTTTTGCGTTTATTACCAGAGCAGGAAACTGTTCCTGAATTGCTTGTCGGACGCGAAACTTCTGATGATGCAGGGGTATATCAACTGACAGAATCTATTGCTTTAATACAAACCATTGATTATTTTACTCCTGTTGTAGATGATCCCTATATGTTTGGACAAATTGCCGCTGCGAATGCCTTAAGTGATGTTTACGCAATGGGTGGTACACCCAAAACAGCATTAAATATGGTTGGCTATCCTATTAAAAAGCTCGGTGGAGAAATGTTGGCTGAAATCTTACGCGGTGGATCTGACAAGATAAAAGAAGCTGGAGCAGTCCTAATTGGTGGGCATTCGATTGATGATCAGGAACCAAAATATGGTCTATCCGTAACCGGAATTGTTCATCCTAAAAAATTCTGGAAAAATGTTGGGGCAAGATCTGGACAAGTTCTTGTATTAACCAAACCCATAGGTGTTGGAATACAAACCACAGGAATTAAGCGAGGTGCTGTCACTTTAGAACAAGAGAAAGTCGTTACTGAAACGATGGCCCTGTTAAATAAAAAGGCTGCCGAAGTACTAAGTGATTTTTCTCCAAGTGCTGTGACAGATGTGACTGGATTTGGACTTCTTGGTCATGGAAGCGAAATGGCAAGTGGTAGCCATGTAAGTTTGGTTATTTATCTAAATAAAGTTCCTATATTGGATGGAACATTACAACTAGCTATAGATGGCGTTATTCCAGGCGGTTCGAAAGAAAACCATAAATGGCTGGATAAGGATGTAGATTATCAAGATATCACACCAGAAGAACAACTTATCTTATGTGACGCTATTACATCAGGTGGATTATTAATCGCATTGGACCTTTCCGAGGCTGAAAGATATATCCATACATTAAAAGCGGCTGGACAAAATTCTTGGATCATTGGAGAAGTGGTTGAAGAACAAGACAAACTCATAACAGTTAAGAGATAAAGTGGGATTCCCTCTTTATCTCTTTATATACTAAGATACTTATTAAATCCCCGTTGCTAAATAAATTGTTTGGAGTCATTGTTTGCAAAAACGTTATCATTTAACTTCATTCAAAAAAAGATTGACCTGACATTTATTAATGTTTATAATAATTGTTGTCACATAACGTCTCAGTAGCTCAGTAGGATAGAGCAACAGTTTCCTAAACTGTAGGTCGGGGGTTCGAATCCCTTCTGGGACATATTTAAAACCCTTGACTAGTCAAGGGTTTATTTTTTTGCCTTAATTTAAAAATAGTTACATTGGGGCAGAATTCATTTTCTTTATTTGGTTGAATCCTTTTTTGGATCGATAAGACCACTTTCTGCTAAACAACATCCTTCAATTTTAACCTAATGCCACATCAAGAATCATCATCAAAACAAAACCAACCATTAAACTCATTGAAGCTAAATCTTTATGACCCTTTTCTTGTGAGCTTGGAATAACTTCTTCTGCTACAACAAAAATCATGGCCCCAGCTGCGAAACTCAATGCATAAGGTAATAATGGTTCAATAAATGAGACAGCTAATGCACCAATGACCGCAGCAATCGGTTCGACCATACCCGAAAATTGTCCGTAGAAGAAGCTTTTTCTTCTGGACATTCCCTCACCTCTAAGCGGCATTGAAACAGCAACTCCTTCTGGAAGGTTTTGTATACCAATTCCTAGTGCAAGTGTCAAAGCACCAGCTAAAGATCCTACAGTCCCTCCATTTGCAAGTGCACCAAAAGCAATCCCTACCGCTAAACCTTCTGGAATATTATGTAGCGTAATAGCAAGTACCAACAAAGTACTTTTCTTTCTTTCTTTCGGGTGAAATCCTTCCGCTTTATCAATAGGGGTATTGGGATGAAGATGGGGTAATATCTTATCGATTCCCCATAAAAAAATGCCCCCTAATAAAAATCCAACTGCTGCTGGAAACCAGGTTCCGATCGAATTCCCTTCCGACATTTCGATAGCTGGACCTAATAAAGACCAGTAACTAGCTGCAATCATAACACCGCCAGCAAACCCTAACATACTATCCAATAGTCGCTGATTTAACGTTTTTGTTGTAAAAACGATACTTGCCCCTAATGCCGTCATTCCCCATGTAAATAAAGTAGCTATAAACGCTTGAGTTATTGGGCTAAAATTCTGAAAAAAATCAATCATGATGGACGAACTCCTTTTATTAAATAATTATACTTGAAATATAAAATGTTTCCCACAGGAAACATTTTAGCGCTAAGTTAAATAATAATCAATACACGATCGCGCATGCAAACGTATTCATTTACAATTTCTAATAATTATTTTGAAACAAAGACTTAAGATCTTCTTTATGCACAATTAACAGTTCGTTTTCTAATTAAGTTCCTATGCTTGATGTATTAAACAAGTTTGCCTACTGTCCATTATTAACTACCATTTGCAATCTTTTTCTTTGGCTTAATGATGCTTTCATTTTTCAAAAAAACACCTGCACTTCAACCTTCTATGACGAACACGCTACTAATAGTATGTGTTTATTTACCATGAATCTTATCTGTTAATTAATTTTTACTCCATTTTAATATGTATAAATCGAAAAAAGCCGATTTCCATAATATAAAGGAAATCGGCTTTTATTGACTTATCCACTTTTCGTAATTATAGAATGCATTCCTACAAAACATTGAATAATTCCCATTCTCGTAAAAATTAATGACAAAAACTTATATACTTTTCTTCATTCCACATTGTCGACACTCTCTGAGAAAGACAAAATCTTTAACAGAACTTTTAAATATGGTATTTCCGCAGTTATCACAACGACCACTCACTTTATCCGGGAAATCTTTGTAGTTATATATTTTAGTTAGATCTATTTCTTGTTCAATTGGTTCATCTTTTTCCACAACTATCACCTTCATCCTAAAATATACATTAATCATAACATAAAGAACTGTCATTTCATGTTCTTACATTCTTCTTTTATTCGTCTCCCCTATCTTATTCATAGTTGATATTCCATTAACTAAAACGTAACGAAAGTGTTTATTGTCAATATAAGCTTAACTTATCTATTCTTTTATTTTAATTTTATGTTTTATTCATACAAGATTATCCTTTCCAATCATTTGAAAGGATATGTTTCCTAGTTGATTTCGAGATGAATAAAAATTAATCTCTCTATGCTTGGGACGAACACTAATATTTTATAAATGTGTAATTAGCACATGATGTATTTTTCTAATGATGGTTTGTATTTTACTCTTTTTATGTAAAATAATATTATTACTATATCGTGCTGTTCGTAAAAAACATGCGGTGTCCGCCGCATGTTTCGGAATTCGTCTTTGATTATCGACATTTTTCTGTTTATGTGTATTTAGCACATAATGTTATTAAATATTAGTGTTGATTCTTGTATACTCACATTTATTTTACATCTTTTTTCAAAAGGATAAATAGATTCGTCATGCTATAATTAGAAATGCATTTATTTTTTCAGTGACTTCTATTTGTAAAGGGGATTTAGAATTTGAAAAAACCATTATTCTCGTTGAAAAAGGAAACATACAAAGCAATTTATTTTATTTGGAACGATGGTATCTCTCCTACTATTAACTTCTTGTACGCTCGAGAGCGAAACTACTACTGAATCCGCGCAGAATGTTAATGAAAAAACTCTCAATAATACAGAGATTGAAAAACAGGAACGAGAACAGCTTGCAAAACGTTTCAATTTAGAGGCTGTAACGGTTGAACGAGTAGTAGATGGAGACACATTAAAACTCACAGATGGAAGAAGAATACGTTTAATTGGTATCAACACTCCTGAATCAACAAAAAGAACGGAAAAGTATGGAAAAGAGGCAAGTCAATACACGACTTCAAAGTTAAGTGGAAAACAAGTTTGGATTCAAAAGGACATTTCTGAAACGGACCGCTATGATCGTTTATTACGAATTGTTTGGGTAGACATCCCTACGGACGATTTGGATGAAAATGAGATTCGCACAAAAATGTTTAATGCAGATTTAGTTATTAATGGGTACGCAGAACCCTCTACCTTCCAACCAGATGTCAAATACAGTGATTCTTTTATTAAATTTGCAAGAGAAGCTCGTGAACAAAATACAGGTTTATGGGCATATGGAGAAAATGGAACAACAAGAGGAGATCTCGATTAGAAAAATATAGGATTCTTAATTAGCACATTGTGTATTTAAATTCATTCATGCATTTTTTAATTATAGTTGGATACATTATCAATTAGTGTCAAAGTTAAAGGAGGCATTTCCATGGATAACACACATGAGTTTGTTGAGAAATTACAGGATCAACAAAAAAAGCAAGAGAAAAATGAAAAACGTCAAGCAAAAGGAAATCAAAGTAAAAAGTTACCAACTAAGTATCATTAAATGAACTAGTAATAACATTGCCAAGCAAAAAAGAAACAGCCTCTATATAACATAGTGACTGTTTCTTTTTTAGTGGTCCCAACCAAGTAGTTTTGTTCAGAATCACTTTTCTATTTAATTATTTTACTTCTTGAGCTCCAGTTACTTTGCCTTCAATTACTGCAGTTGCTTTTACATCTTCACTTGCATAGTAAACGTTTCCATCAACTGTCGCAGTGTCTGCTACAGTAAAGCCGTTAGCTTCTACATATACGTCACCTTTAACAGTACCGCCTTGGATTTTGAAGTTTTCACTTTTTACAGTCATTTTAGGAACAGTTAATGTGAATGAAGCTGTAATGTTATGATCAGCATCTTGTGTATACGGTGCGAATTTACGATAAATAGGATTTGCTGCATCCCCTTTATCATGGAACTCACCATCTACAACAAGTTCTTTATCCATTGTTACATCATTAAGAATGGCAAAAATCCAATTTCCCTCTGCACTTGCTGCTTTTACTAATGCATCTGCATTATCTACAATGGAAGCTGTTGTTACTACATCTGTTTTTTCAGTCTTTTCTGTTTTCGCAGTATCCTCTGTTTTGTCTTTAGCAGCTTGATCATTCGTACCACAAGCAGCTAACGTTCCAACTAACACAGTTGCTAACAATAATACTTTAAACTTCATTATAGTTCCTCCTAGGATGATTCTAATTTGATTACATGATAAAGTTTATCATATATGATATCTATAGATCTGTATGATCTATGTATATTTTGTGAAAATATTAACATAAAAAGTGGCAATTGTTCCTAGAGTTAAATACACTTTAATAACCCTTCATTATGACCTTGTTTCTAATGAAAATCACGCTACTATCACTATTAATTAACTATAATTGGACTTTATCCGTTAATTATTAAGCAGCCAATTATTGGCTGCAATTTAAGATTCTAATAGCTATATAATTTTACTATTAGCCTTTATTCAATCAAAATAGTATAATGTAATCAATTTTCGAATAATAGAAAACCTTTGAGTACAATTAATTAATCTGCCATCTCGTACTTAATCATTTCATAAATACCTATAATAAAACCTTTTTACATAATCATCAAATGACAATAACAAAAGCCATACCACCCTATTAATAATCTTTTTATAGTCAACCCTTCGTTATTAACGACTCAAATAGGTTATGAAAAATTGAAATTTTGTAAATTAAATACTAATATGATATAGAGGTGAATCATCTTGGATAATGAACAATTATTAACTTTTATAGCAGTTTATGAGTGCAATAATTATTCACGGGCCGCAGATCAGTTAAATTTAACACAGCCTGCAGTTACCGCTAGAATTAATAAATTAGAACTTGAATTGGATTGCAAATTATTTAATCGTGACGGAAAAAAAATAACATTAACAGAAGAAGGCATTGCTTTTCTTCCATTTGCTAAAAAAATACTCAACTATATTGAAGAAGCGAAACATACCATTAATTTTATAAAAACTCCAACTTTGACAATAGGATTGTCTCCTGCTTTCTCTGTTTCAATCATATTACAATTTCTATCAATACTTCGAGAAAATACTGAGCTATCTATCGATCTTGTTGAAGCAAACGATTCAATTGAAATTTCTGATATGATTTCCAAAGGGATCATTGATATTGGACTAGTAAGGGATGTTATTTCTTTTGCAAATTTAAACCATCAGTTTCTCTTACAGGAAAATCTTCTTTTTATTGTTGGAAAGGATCATCCATTTGTGGACAAAACTGAAATAAATATGGAAGATCTACATAATCAAACGATGATTTGTTATCGACGTGAAACACCATTATGGAGTAAAATTGATGAAAAATTAGTGGGAGTTCATAACCTTAATCGTATAGAAGTGGGTAGTTTTGAAATGGTTAAACAGATGGTTAAGAAGAACTGGGGGTTCAGCATCATTCCAGAATTAACGCTAGGAAATGATATTGCAAGCATTCAAAATGAATTTTATATCATACCCTTTCCTGAATTTCAAAATCTTACGTTTAACATTACTGGCATTTATAAAAGTAATTCTCCAAAATTCGAAAATATCCAATTATTTTTACATTACTTTGAAAGTACTTTGAAAAATTTTACACCTATAAAATAATAATAACCCACAATACAACCACTAAGGACTAGTTCCTAGTGGTTTTTCTTTTATAAGAATTCCTAGACCATCTTTCTTAGGAATTTGTAGCCTATACTTAAATCTACTACAAGAACGATGGTATTATTTGAAATATTTTACAATTTTTTGACTTCTTTTGTCGGATCTATTGATTTTTATATAGAATGTAATAGAATAAATATAAGGAATGTAAATTTATTGTAAATTATTCGTAAATATTTTATTAATTTTATTGACAAACAGATAATAAAGGGGGTAAACGTTATGAACGTCGCTGAATATTGTGGAACCACAGAATTTCCAATTCTACAATTCATCTTTTCCCTCACAGATGATATTCGTGAAAAAATTGTCCAAAAAAAGTTGTTTTATAAAGAACAAGTAATGCGCTATGCTAATAAACAAATTGAATTCTTCTTTAAATCACAAAACTTAAATTGTGCCCTATTACAAACTTATAAATACGAAGCATATAATACAATCATGTTTAAAATAAATTACATTCTAAAGGAGCATCACGTCCTCCAATGTATATAAATATATTAACCACATAAAAGAGAACTTTACTTTCTACTAACTACAAGTAAAAAGAAAAGTTCTCTTTTTCATTTTACTTTTTCAACAACGTCTTATAAAAATAAAATTTCTCGATAACCAAGGTAAACAAATAAGATTCTACCCTTTTGTAGAATCTCATTTGCTTCTAACCATGATTTTCAAACACTTTTTCGAGCTTTATTTTACTGTTTCTTTTATATAATCTAATTTATTTAATCCTAAAAACTTCACTGCATTATCACCAAGCATCTTTTTCTTATCTTCATCTGAAAGATGTTCCATAATATCAACAACTTTTCCAGATGGAACTTCACGCAATACGAATGGATAGTCAGATCCTGCCATTAATTTCTCTGTACCAAATTTATCAATCATAAATTGAAGATTTTTCGGATCATAAACAAGCGTATCAAAATACAACTTTTCGGCATAAAAACTTGGTTTTTCTTCCGTTGTACGAATATTTGGCCATGATTCCCAAGCTTGATCGATACGAGCTAATACGTAAGGGAAATGAACCTCCACCATGGGAGAAACATACTTTAAAATTCGGATATTTCTCCAAAATCCCACTGTAGATTAAGCTTGCTGCAGCAAGCGCAGTCTCTGATGGCATTCCAATCGAATACATAAAGTTGATGTCTTGGCATTCTTTCTACACCAACAGTAGCCCATGGATGAACAAAAATAGGAACATCCATTTTAGCAGCTGCTTCCATGAATCTTAGAATTTCAGGATCATCAAAGTTTTACCATTTGCATTACTTCCGATTTCGATTCCTTTTAATCCTAATTCATTAATAGCTCTTTCCATTTCTGCAATAGCTAGATCAGCATCTTGTAAAGGTACTGTTCCTAAACCAACAAAACGATCTGGATATTCTGCTACAACAGAAGCAATAAAATCATTTTGTGCTTTAGATAGTTCTAAGCATTTTTCTGCATCTGCCCAATAAGTAAAAGTAACAGGAATTGGTGATAAAACTTGAACATCTATTCCTTCTTCATCCATTTGTGCGATACGTTTCTCAGGATCCCAAGCATTGTCATCGATTTTACGGAATGATTTACCATCTTTATAAATTTCTGCTCCGCAATCACAAGTATGGTGTAAAGTTGGAAAACGATTGTCTCCGTATTTTTCTTCGAAATCAGGGAAATTACCTGGAATAATATGTGCATGAAAGTCTACACGAAAGATTTTTTCTTTTGACACGTTCTCGCCTCCAATGATTAATCATATTTTATTATTTCAATAGAAAATAACGATCAGTGGAGGATAACTTCCTCCACTGAAAAAATTGAAATTATTGATTTACTTTTTCTTCTGTAAATTAATTTTCCTACTTTTCCCCATCCTGGACGAGGAGTTCCACCCCACTCATCAAGTGTTTCCATTGTTGGCTCCAATCGACGTGGTTCTCTTGCTCCTTCTTCAGGGAACTCTTCCATACCTTGGCTATATTCAATTGTTAAGCCATCTGGATCCTGGAAGTATAAGAAAATACTACCTGATGGATGATGTTTTCCTGGTCCAAATAGAATTGGAACATTAGCATCATTTAAGCGATTTACTTGAATACCAACATCATCTACTCGTTCTGCTTGGTATGCAAGGTGATTTAATTTATTATCTTTTCCTCTAGTTAAAGCAAAATCATGGTGATATGGTGAAGGGAATGCTCTTAACCATGCCCATCCAGTTTCTCTACCCTGAATATCGGATACTTTGAAGTTTAATTTATTGACAAAGAAATCATATAATTCATCAAATTTATTTGTTTCATAAACAACATGTAAGAATCTTGTAATTCTTGCTGTTCTTAGGAGCAAATGGTGTTCCCATTTGCATAATTTCAACATAGAATTCATACGTAACACCTAAATATGGATCTTTAAAGCGTAATGTTCTTCCTTGAGCTAAGGAATTTGAGTTTCTTCTTTGCTTAATTCAACAGGATTTAAACCGATTTCTGTTAAATAATCAAATACTCCTTGGAATTGATCAGCTTTTTCAAGTTCATAAGCAACTCTTATTAAGCCTGCTTCTTCACCTTGTTCAAGAATTAAATTATGGTGGTCGTGACTACTTCTTAAGTATGCGGTTTCATTTTCACGTTCAACAAATTGCATACCTACAACATTTTCATAAAAATCAACTGATTTATCAAGATCAGTAACACTTAATACAACATAACCTAATTTTTTATAACGAATCATTTCTGTTCCCCCTTTGTTATTGTTGAATAATTTGAGAAATTTCAATATATTATTAAATTTACCTTATTTAATAAAAAAAGTCTAATCACATATTTTTAGGTTAAAGTAAATATTTCAAAGAATTAATTTTGATCTTATTAACCTCTTATTACAATTTTATAATGAACAGATTACTTATTTATGAATACCTTTGATACAAAATGTATGGATAAGGATTTATTTTATTATTTTGGTATTGCAATCGCTCCGTTTTTAAATCCTTGGTATTAAACACCAAATTTTATTAATTAAAACAGTAGTTTTGTATTAAAATATCTTGTATTATGATGAAATGAGTAATTTTTTTAAAAAGTGAGGAAATGAAAAATGAGCTTATTAACTGTAGAAAAATTAAGTCATACATTTGGGGATCGGACATTATTTAAAGATGTATCTTTTCGATTGTTAGCTGAAGATCACGTTGGACTTGTCGGTGCAAATGGAGTCGGAAAATCAACTTTAATGAATATTATTACAAAACAATTAATTCATGATTCAGGAAAAGTTGAATGGACACCAAATGTACATTATGGTTATCTTGACCAACATACTGTTTTAACACCCGGTAAAACGATGCGTGACGTATTAAAAGATGCCTTTCTACCATTATATGAACAAGAAAATGAACTGAATGAAGTAACAGCAAAAATGGCAGACGCAACACCTGAAGAGTTAGAAGATCTTTTAAAAAAAATGGGTGAAATTCAAGACCATCTTGACGCGGGTGGATTCTATACGTTGGATATTAAAATTGAAGAAGCAGCTCGCGGACTTGGCTTGGATGCAATTGGACTAGACCGTGATGTTGCAGCATTAAGTGGTGGACAGCGTACGAAGGTCTTACTTGCAAAACTATTATTAGAACAGCCACAAGTCCTCCTTTTGGATGAGCCTACCAACCATTTAGATGAAGAGCATATTCGCTGGCTTACTTCCTATCTAAAAGAATATCCACATGCTTTTATTTTGATTTCTCATGATACAGAATTTATGAACCAAGTATCCAATGTCATTTTTCATCTTGAATTTTCAAAACTCACTCGCTATACAGCAAGCTATGAAAAATTCCTTGAACTAGCTGAAATCAATAAAAATCAACATATTAACGCATATGAGAAACAAAAGGAATTCATCAAAAAACAAGAAGACTTTATTGCTAAAAATAAAGCACGATATTCAACAACGGGCCGTGCAAAATCACGTCAAAAACAGCTTGATCGTATTGAACGGATTGATCGTCCAGAAACGGCCCTGAAACCAACATTCGAATTTAAAGAATCACGCAGTAGCAGTCGTTATGTATTTGAAGGAACAGATTTTGAAATTGGCTATACTGAACCACTTCTTCCGAAAATGTCTATCACAATTGAACGTGGAGAAAAAATAGCTATTGTCGGCTGTAACGGTGTTGGAAAATCGACTTTGTTAAAAACCATGCTTGGTAACATCCCACCAATTAGTGGAAAAATTGAACGTGGTGACTTCCTCTTCCCTTCTTATTTCGAACAAGAAGTAAAAGCAGGAACGATAACACCAATTGATGATGTCTGGAATGCTTTTCCTGCACTTGATCAGAGCCAAGTTCGTTCAGCTCTTGCACACTGTGGATTAAAAAATGATCATATTTCCCGTCCTTTGAATCAACTGAGCGGTGGTGAACAAGCAAAGGTTCGTTTATGTAAACTACTAATGAACGAAAGCAATTGGCTTCTATTTGACGAGCCGACAAACCACCTTGATGTTGTCGCCAAAGAAGAATTACAACGCGCTATGAAAGCATACAAAGGAACCGTTGTTCTTGTTTGCCATGAACCTGACTTTTACGAAGGTTGGATTACAAAAGTCTGGAATGTAGAAGAATGGTCCGAACATCTTAATAAGTAATTGATTAAATGAAAATAAAAGCATGTAAATCTACAAGTCATACCTTGTCTAGTAGATTTACATGCTTTTTTCTTTGTTGCAGTTGTTATGTATCGATCTAATCATTCTACAACCCATCGGTCTTTTCCAAAGTATTACATTCGATAAATTTTGACTTGACCTTTTTCTCTATTGGTTTTTTAATAAAAGCAATATTTGCTTATCACGTCTTGCTTTTTCATCAATAGAGGATAAATCATATTTTTTTAATAGATGAAACATTTCATTTAATATTTTTTGAGTATGCTCTTTGGAGAAATACAATTCAAATAACGGAACCATTTCTTCTGGAAGAAATTCTTTTTGTGATTCAAATTTTTTTATTACATCTTCACGATTATGATCTAATTGGCAATTACTCATATTTTATTCTCCCTTAAATGCAATTTGAAATTTCAGTCCATTCTCTAAACAAAGTATATCTATCCTTTGAGCTAGTATCAAATAGGATTAACATATTTTTTTGTCTACTCGTTCTCTTTTTATATTGTATTCCACTATTCTTGCACATTGTTTATTACAAGAAAAAAAGCTAGAATCATCTAGCTTTTTCTTCTGTTTAAAATGGAGTTCTTACACCTAAATATTTGGGGCTCCAATAAGATGAATTCATATCGACAATGGCCACACCTGTTGAAGACTGAGACCCAATAAATTTATTATTGCCAATATATATGCCAGCATGTGATGCGCCACTTCCGCTTGTATTGTAAAAAACGATATCACCAATACTAGGCGTAGATACAGCTTTTGTTTCATTCCAAATGGTCGCCACAGTTCGAGGAATCGATACTCCTGAATGACTATATACATAGTTTAAATATCCGCTGCAATCAAACCCTTCAGAGGTACTGCCACCCCATTTATAGGGAACACCTATATACTTTTTGGCTTCATTTATTAATTTATCTATTTTTGACAAAGAGGTTTCTGAAGGCGGTAAAGTTTCTGTTCCTTTTGATGTTAATTTCAGTACTTGATTTACATAAATGGTGTCAGAATACAATTGATTGTATGTTTTTAATTGTGAAATAGACAATTGATGTTGAGTAGCTATACTCCAAAGCGTATCTCCACTCTTCACTGTATATGTATTCTTAGGTGTTGAAGATGGCTCAAATGTGTTTGAATTCGTTTTAATCATAAGTTGTTGTCCAGTACGAATCGAATCATTACTTAATCCATTCATGCTTTTTAATTCAGTTACAGTGACCCCGGTTGAATTGGCAATTTTCCATAAAGTGTCGCCAGATTTTACAGTATAAGCAGTGGAATTTAAATCATTTGATTGTGATAGAGTGAGAGATTGACCAATATTAATATTCGTTGAGGTCAAGTGATTCCATTCCATTATTTGGCTTATTGTTAATTGATTTGAATTAGAAATTTTCCATAGTGTATCACCTGGTTTTACTGTGTATGTGTTCTCACTTGCACTTGCTATACCCTGAAAACTACTAAATAAAACTCCCGTTGCAGTTGCCAGCGTAATTATTTGTTTTCTCATGTTGTTCGCTCCTTATCGATCTATTACATTATTATTTTATTAAATAATTACTTGTAGTCCTAACGATAAAAATTGGCATAATTACCTAATATTTGTCATATTGGTAAATACTAAGCGCACAACCATAAATATGAAATAATATTCAGGACCATTAACTCTTCAAATCTTTAATATTTTTTCTTTTACATGAAAAAATACCCATTTCTAAATATGCAATTGTGAACAATATTACAGACTTTACAATATCTTAATATACGCAAATAGGCTTTGTTAATGTGTTTTGTTGATAAACACGATTAACAAAGCCTACTATTATAAAATGTCCGATTTCCTTTAACTTTTGTACTTTCCAAATCCTTTATAATCTACTCGTTTTGTCATCTTGCAATCATCAAGCTTTCGAGAAATGGAATCATCCATTATTAATTCATAAAGTGGAATTCAGTAGTACTCCCACTCTTTGTAGCAACCACTTCAAGTCTAGCATCGATTCTTTCTTTTAACTCTGGAACATGGGAGATAATTCCAACGAGTCTACCGCTTGATTGAATATCAATTAATGCCTCAATGGATTGATCTAAAGATTCGGGATCAAGGGTTCCAAATCCCTCATCAATAAACATCGTTTCGAGCGAAACACCTCCAGCGTATTGCTGAACGATATCGGCAAGTCCAAGCGCTAAAGACAATGCCGCTTTAAAGCTTTCACCACCAGAAAGTGTTTTCACATGACGCTCTTGTCCAGTATATTGGTCAAACACTAGCAGTTCCAATCCACTTTGAACATTCCCCTTCGAACGATCCGTTTTTCGAAGTAATTGATACCTTCCATTCGTCATTTTCCCTAAACGTTGATTCGCTTCTCGCAAAATATCATCGAGAAATGAAGCTAACACATATCGTTCAAAAGTGATTCGATACGTATTCTGTCCTTTCGACATTTCATATAAATGACCGATTAATTGATATTTTTCCTCCAAGGATTTTATTTCACTATTGATCGTTTCAATTTTAACAACAATCTTCTCGATTTTCACTTATTCTAACAAATAAATGGGTATAGCGGTTTTGTAATTCTTGAATAACATGATTCATATTTTCAAAAGCAATATTCAAGCTCGAAACATCTGGTTCTTGAATTCCGATCAACAAATTTGTTAACTCGTGAAGTCGATCAGAAACAGAACGATATTCTTCTCTATACGAACGAACTTCTTGCTGTAATGAATGTATTTCTTGTTCTGACATTTTTGCTTGATGATAGGTTGTAAATCCATTAAAGCCTTGTTCCGTCATTTTTGAAACAAATGCTTCCCTCTCGGTCGTTAACTTTCGATCTGAAGTATGGACTTGTCTCTCTATTTCATCATACCGTGCCTTTTCCATAACAAGCGCTTCATTTATTTGTTGGAAGTTTTGTTTCACACGGTCAAATCTCTCTATTAACTCATTGTATTGATGTACTGCCTTCTGAAGTTCATCTTCAAAAGCTGAAATATTTTGTAACTTTTCAGGAATATTATTGTTCATTTGCACAAGTAATGTGTTTTTCTCTGTATACTGGATGGTTAAATCATTCACTTCTTTTGTGATATGATCCATTTGTTCAGAACGTAGTAAAACTTCTGTCTCTTGTTTTTCTAACCATTCCCTAATTCGATCAAGTTTCTGCTTATTCTTTTCCAAAGTCTTCTGTGTTGTAAACAGTTGATTTTTCTCTTCTTCTACCGTATTCTTCACAAGATCAAGTTCATGAACTACAAAATCACTCCGTCCCTCAACAATGTCATTGAACACATCATTTAACTCTTTTTCTAGTGATTTTTCCATGGACTGTGCCTCGTAAAGAGTGGATTCTGCCTTTCTCATTTCTGCTTCCAAATCTGATGCTTGTTGCTTAGCTGCTTTTATATCCTCTTCAATTGGAAGATCTCCTAACTGACTCACTGCTGGATTCGGATGATGTGTGGATCCACACACTGGACAAGATTCCTCATCTTTTAGCTTGTTCGCTAAAAAAGCTGCTTGACCATGGAGCCATTTCACCTCTAATTCTTGTACAACTAGCTTAGCATCCTCAAATCGCGCTTGTGAGTGCTTATAAAAGGCTGCTTTATTCTGTAAATCTAAAGAAGCTTTATTATACTCATTCTGTTGCTTCTCAAATTTTACAAGTAGATTATATTCACGTTCCAGCTTGTCCATTTTTAGTTTATTTTCAAAAAAAGTAGGTTGCTCTTTTTCAAGTTTTTGCTTTTCAACAGAGAATTTTTGAATTTCATTTTCTACTTCTTTATTCTTTTCTTCCATCTTTTTCTTTTCCATTGACTTAATCTGTAATTTCTTTTGGAGTAGATCCACTTCATGACGGAATAAGGAAATGGATCGTACATCCTCTTCCATATGTTTTAAGTGATTCACATGTTCTAATGCTTGACTTCGTTCTATTTCCCTCTCTTTTTCCCTATTCATCGTGTTCTCACATTCAGTGTGAGACTTGGTTAAAGAGGTAATTTTCGTTGCCAATTCTGCTAAGTTCCCTTTTTCTTCATCTAGTTCTCTTTTCAACCGGTGGCATAGTTCTTCTTGCTGAATAAGAACAAGAGCTTTTTGGGCGAGAACAACACTTTGTTCCTTTTCTTCAATAAGGTGATTTTCTTGCTCAAGTTTTGCTTTTTTTGCTGTTAGTTCTTCTTTGGTTTTCAGTTGTTTCATAAGTAGCTTCCGCTTCAAAAAGCTGTTGCTGGAGCTTTCCACGCTCTTTTTCTTTTTCCCCTGCCTCTGTTTTTAACCGCCCGAGTTCTAAGGTTGAGAGATTGATTTCCTCTTTTAACAAAGGAATAATCATGGTATCATTCGTACTTCCCTCATTCAAAAGCCCTTTTAGCTCATCATGGAAGTGTACTTGTATATTTCGAATGGCTTGGTTTCGATCATTCGTTTGCATTTCAACGGAATTCTTTAACTCAGTTGCTTCCTCCTTCAATTTTTCTTCAATATGCTTGTATATTTCGGTATGAAATAATCGTTGAAGTATTATTTCCTTCTCTTTACTATCAGACGTAAGTAGTTTGCGGAATTCTCCTTGAGGAATCATGAGTATTTGACGGAATTGATTGCTATCAATCAGCATAATTTCTTTTATTTTTATGTCTACATCACGGACATTTGCTGCTACTAACTGTCTATTTCCTGACTGATCATTTACATAAAGCTCAGCTTTTGCGCCAACCGTAGTATAACCATCCCCTCGGTCTTTTTTCTTTTCTTGTTGCGGAGATCGTTTAATATAATAAATTTTATTTCGTAAGCTAAACTCAAGGGCTACCTCGGTTGGAAGATCGTCGCTTGCAAATTGGCTGCGTAGATCTGAACCATTACGATCTTCTCCACTTGCTTTACCATAAATCGCATAGCTAATTCCATCAAAGATGGTTGTCTTACCAGAACCAGTTTTTCCAGAAATAACAAACATGGTCCTTGAGCCAAGTAAAGTGAAATCGATCTCTTCTTTATCTGCATAAGGACCAAATGCTTGCATCATCAGTTTTAACGGTCTCATTTCGCAACCTCTTCCTTTAATACTTTTTCAATAACATCACTCATGACCTTTCGTTTTTCATCCGTCATTTCGGCTGTTGTCATTTCTGAGTAAAATTGTTCGAATAATTCAAGTTCAGACTTCTTATCTTCTTTTAATGAATGCAAATTCTGCTTGTTTTTCATATCCCTTAGATGGATTTTTCGTTCCAAGTGAAGTACATTTGGATAAACTTGACGTAGCTTTCCGATTGGATCAAGTAAAGCTCCTTCATCCAGTAATGTCATTTTTATATAATCATCTACTTTTTGATTCCCATAAAATTGGGGATCAAGTAGCTCCTCTAAATAACCCTCTATTTCGCGCATATCATGTTTAGGTGTTAGAGAACGATAGCGTAAATCAAATCCACCCTTTTCATCCATTTCAATAATGGAAACTGATTTATTTTGCTTCGCTTCAGAGAAAGAATACTTTAATAAGGAGCCTGAATATTTCACTTTATCATGCTTAATCGCATCTGGACTATGCAAATGGCCGAGAGCTGTATAAGAAAAAGCATTAAAAAGATCTGCCGTAACACAACCGGACCCACCGACAGACAACGTCCTTTCTGAATCACTTGTCGCACCACCTAAAACAAAGGCATGTCCGACAAATACATTCGGTTCATTCACATTCAACGATTCTTCGATATGATCAATCATTGCTTTCATCGCATCTTGATGAGTATGGATCGAATCATCTCCCCATAACTGGCGTACAATTCCTGGTTCGACGTAAGGAACGGAATAAAAATTCACCCCGTTTATATGGATGGGTTGAATTTCTTTTTCCAATTTTCCTGTTAAATAAAACTGACTATGACGATACCATGAGCTCCCAAAAGATAGTCGTTCTGCACTATCGTGATTCCCAGAAATCGCTACAACTGGAACTTTCAACTCAACATTTATTTTAAATAATATATCGTCTAATAGATCAACCGCATCTGTTGGAGGTATGGACCGGTCATATAAATCACCTGCAATAATAACGGCATCCGGCTTTTCTTCTTCTATAAGCTGAATAAATTGGTTCAGAAGATACCTTTGATCTTCTGTCATATAAACACCATGCACCAATTTCCCCAAATGCCAATCCGCTGTATGGATAAATTTCATCCTACTCACCTCTTCTTCTCACTTTTTAACATGCTCTTATTATAGCAAATTTAATAAAAAGAATGAGAACCTATATTTGGTTATATTATGATAAAGAAAACTCGCCGATTGGCGAGCCTGCAAGGCGAAGACAGAGGCGTAGTTGCACTTATACTGTTTTCCTAAAAATTGCCACCTACGCCCGAACTTCTCCAGCGTTGCAATTTTATACTTTAAGAGTGTAAAAAAAAGCTCAACCATTTGGTTGAGCTTTTATATTTGTTTCTTAAATTATAGTTTAGTAACGTTAGCAGCTTGTGGTCCACGAGCTCCTTCGACAACTTCGAAAGATACTTCTTGACCTTCTTCTAAAGTCTTGAAACCTTCAGTTTGGATGGCAGAGTAATGAACAAATACATCGTTTCCGTCTTCAGCTTCAATAAATCCGAAACCTTTTTCTGAATTAAACCATTTAACTTTACCGTTTTTCATGTAAAAAAATCCTCCTAATGGCTGAAAAAGCCATGTGCAAATTTACCATTTACAACGTTGATAGTTTACGATCTATTACTCATCCAAACTCAAGAAAAATCTTTCGAATAAGCAGCATGCAATATCTAAAACGATGCAGAACGGCTAATATAAATTTACCATTTCTGATGAACAATGTCAATAACTGAAATATCCTTTATTATCAACAAATGTAAGCCCTAACACAAAACGTATGATCCTATATTTTTTTACCAATTATTCTTTTAAAAAATATGCTTCGTCAAAACATAAAGATCGATAATGACATTATTAGAAATTAATATAATCGATAAACTCTAGCCTCAAATGGTCTAAAGGTTAACTTCTCCAAATCTTCGTTTTGATTCACCTCATAATTACTGATCATTAAGGTCAAATCATTTTTTTTCAATTCTTGTGGAAATGAAAAAATGGCATTTAAATTAAATAAGTTCGTCATAATCATAAATTTTTCATTTTCTAAGGTTCTTGTATAGGCATACATCTGATCACTTTCTGCTAAAATCAAATCATAATTCCCGTAAACAAGAACTGGATATTTTTTTCTTAACTGAATCAACTTTCGATAATAATGATAAATAGAAAAAGGATTTTGAATTTGTTCACTCACATTAATTCTTTGATAATTAGAATTCAATTTGATCCACGGTGTCCCCGTGGTAAATCCCCCATTTTCTTTATTCATCCATTGCATAGGTGTTCTTGCATTATCGCGACCATTTTTCCAAATGATATCCATTATTTCTTGATGTGTTTTTCCTTTTTCCTTCTCTTCTTTATATAAATTTTTAATGGCTACATCCTTGTAATCATCAATCGCTGGAAATTGAACATTTGTCATACCGATCTCTTGGCCTTGATAAATAAAGGGTGTTCCCTGCATCAAAAAATACATGGTTGCCAAACATTTAGCAGACTGACTCCAATATTCTTCACTACCCCAAGTTGAAATGGAACGAGGTTGATCATGATTTTCTAAAAATAGAGCATTCCATCCTATTTCTTCAAGCCCCTTTTGCCATTTTGTAAGAGTTTCTTTCAAGGCATGGATATCTAGACCACCTGTTGCGCTTTTACCCCAAAGATCCAGATGTTCAAATTGAAAAACCATATTAAAAACACCTTTTTCTTCACCAACCCAATCCTCTGCATCTTCCACCTTTACACCATTTGCCTCTCCAACGGTCATAATATCATAGTGACTAAACGTTTCTTGTCTTGAGTTCTTTTAAAAAAACTTGAATGCCCTCTCGATTCATATGTCCTTTAAACGAAGGAACATAAGTTAGTTTTTTTGGATTAGGTAGATCTGGTAAAGCCAACCACTTTTTTTATATGGGAAATGGCATCAACACGAAAACCATCAATTCCTTTCTTTAACCACCAATGAATCATTTCGTATAAATTTTTTTTTACATTAGGGTTTTCCCAATTTAAATCTGGTTGTCTGCGTGAGAATACATGCATGAAATATTCATTACTGTTCGAATCATATTCCCAGACAGATCCGCCAAATATAGACGCCCAATTATTAGGTTCTTGTCCGTCTTTCCCTGACTTCCAAATATAATAATCTCGATATGGATTGTTTTTAGAGGATCGTGATTCTATAAACCATGGATGTTCATCAGATGTATGATTAATAACCAAATCTAAAATTAATTTCATACCCTTGTCATGTACTTCTTTTAAGAGCTGATCAAAATCCTCCATTGTACCAAACTCATGCATGATTCCTTTATAATCACTAATATCGTAACCATTATCATCATTTGGTGAGGAATAAATCGGACAAATCCAAATGCAATTAATACCAAGCTCTTTCAGATAGTCTAGCTTAGAAATAATCCCTTGAATATCTCCAATTCCATCTCCATTTGAATCCATAAAGCTTCGTGGGTAAATCTGATAAACAACCGCCTCTTTCCACCATTTTTTCATCATCATTACCCTCCTCATGTCTGTTTAGTGCCTGTCCCTAGTCCGTTAACCTAAAAAGAAAATGTCTTCTTAAATGAATGATTAATCATTAGAATACACCATGTGATCATTATTCTTCCCTTAATAGGCATGAATCTCACTCAAAAAAACTTTATTAACCATATGCTAATTATGAATAAATATAATGAAGGAGTGGAAGATGATGGACATTTATCGTCCAAATCATGAGAAAAAAAATAAAAAATGCTTTTGGGATCTTCATGGATTTAATGAAAGTGACAGACATTGTAAGAAACATGACGATGATGAAAGCGAGAGCCACTGTTTTGATCATGATGAGAAAGTGATGACCACGGACATCATGAAAGTTGCGTGGGTGAAGTTTTAGAAGCCATTCTTCATGCACAAGAAAAGGCAAAAAGAGAACATAATGAACATCACTCATGCGGAAAAGAATCAATCTCTGAATTATTAGAAGAGAAGAAAAGGTCGCAAAAAAACACAATTCCTTTCATACTATACAATGAAGATTCCGAACCATTTAAAGCATCAGGGGTGACCATTGTCAAAAACCGTCATACAGATAAGAAAAAGTTTTCTTGCATTTCTTCCTTCATTTTTAAAATTAAGGATTTAAACGATGGTTGCGCTGTTCTTGAGCTATTGACTTTTAAACCTGAATGTCGTTCCAATAATGATCAAAAGAGTAGTGGAAAAAATCCTTGTTCTCCATGTTGTCAAATCGATCATAAAGATGTCGACGATTTGGTGGGTACAGGAATTTGTATTACCGTTGACCTTTCTTGCTTCTGCGCCATCTCTGCTTTACCTGCTGTTTTCATTAAATAGAAATCAAATGATAAAGAGACTGAACGATTCGGAATCTTTTGTCTCACAAAATATCCCGTATGTTAATGGTTATTAACCATATTATACGAGATACTGTGGGTTAAAGTATTCTTAAAGTCAGTCTCATTTTTTCTTTCGTTACACAAGTTTGCAGGGTGTGGTATATCCCTTATAGATACGACATTCAACAGATTGATCGTTACTAGCCCCCAAAAGCATCTAATATTTCTTCTAATTCTTTTAAGTCTAAACCTTTTAATGACTCGATTGGTTTTTGCATGAGTGCTCTTAAGAGGATTTGAATGGTTTTGAATATAGGTTCCTTGTTGCAATATTTTTTTAATTTCAGATAGCTCAAACAATATTTCTTCCGTTCCACCATTGATGGCTCTAGGATGAAGATAGGTAGTAAGTGCGGAAAAGAGAAGATGAATCAGTGTACTATTTTGAGAATGATATTCGATTTGATCTTGAACTTTAGAGGATACCGTGTGTGATTCACCTGTTTTGACATCAATATAAGTTTCTGGAACCGAAATCGCAGTTTTATTGACGTAATCTGTATAGATTTTAGACATCAACATCACCAACTAGCCTTGAACGGATACATAGTCATTTGTATTCACTTCTTGTTCTTTCTTTAGTTGATTTATTTTTGCTAGGATCATCAATCCAAGAACATTAAGCTTCTCCATATCTTCTGGGAAATACAAATGAATAGGTCGACCTCTTTCATCCCATCTAACAGCTGCTTCTTGTATCTGCCTTTTAGCTAGTTTGGCAGCTCCCCCAACAGCAACATATCTTGCTGCACCTTTAATTTCATTCGAACTATTACGAACACGATCAAAATGTTCAAGATATTTAATGGCCATTGATTTTAACTGTGGGATAATATATTTACTGATATCTTTTCTAACACCAGCAAAGGGCTCTACATACCATTCTGATTGTCCTGCCACAAGTTTTTCTTCTAATTCTGAACGAGAATCAAATTTATATAACTCATTTTTACTGACTTTCTGAATAATATGATCAATAAATTGATTAATTCCAAATGGTGCTCCCTCAACTGAAGCAACGGGTTTATTATTTTTTATTCCCACGAAATCAACAGAATCTCCGCCAAGATCACCAATAATGACTCCTTTTACTGAATCTAATATGAGTTTATCATCTTTTATCCCTAATGTTTCTTGATCACGTGTTAAGCCAAGGTATGCACATGCCCCTTCAGCACCGACAATAACATCCTGCACATGAAGTTTCACTACTAATTCTTTTGGTTCTGGGAAACCAGGTACTTTATGAAAAATAACAGTATGTGTACCGATTAAGCGCTTTTTTAAAGATTCCTTTTTTTCTTTATATTGGGTCGTAGGCAGTGAAATAGCTAATTGATCAATATGATAATGAATATCCGTTTCTTCAGGATTTAATAGTACAGCGTGAAAAGCCGCAAGGCCAAACATCAATACATAGGTGCGATCTTCATCGACTTTTTGATTATTAAAAGCGGTTAAGCTAACATCCCGCTGTCTTGCTGCGCCTTTCCCTATATAATAGATCTCACGTTTATCCACGATCGCCTGACTTTTAATTTCTACAATTAAGTTTTCTTCCAAAACGACATCATCATCATCATACGGCTTCTCAAAGTATTCTTCATCAAACAATGATAAGGCATTTGGCATTTGATATTCATGTTCTACCCCTTTATCATTTGCCAAAGCTTTATACCAGCTGTTTCCAATATCAACAGCAAGAAAATGTTGGTTGCTCATCGTATCTACCTCCTCTTGAATCTTATGCAAATGGGCAGTCTACTTGTGCAAGTACCCATTTTTTAAGTAAATGCAAATGCAAATCTAATCTTGTTCAAACATCAAGAAACTTTATTTCGATCAAAATATAGGAAATTCCACGTTTACACTGATACATATATCTAAGCGGAGTAGGATAGCTTGCATACCATAAATGGAACGTATAATTAAGGAGGAAAACAAATGAGTAAATGAGCATAATGACTGTATTGATTTTAATGACTTCTGCTTCAGTACATGACTGTGAAAGTACACGTATAGCTCCAGTAGTCTACAACACCAGGTAGAAATAATCAAGTTATAATGAAAGTCCCTATTACCCTTGCAGAAAGAAACGTCAGTACTAGCCTAAGTGCTAAAATTAATTTTCCCCATCCAGTACTAGAAATCAAGGATATTAAAAAAAGGGTGAAAATTGTACAGTGTAGTCTAATCCTGAAACCAGCTGCTACTGTTGACAGAATCTTTTGATCCTGTAGACGGTCATTTATTTTTAAAAGGATTTGTTCGAAAAAATATTCAATACGCATCGCCTACACATCTTTCTTCAGATGATTCATGTGTTAGTTCAAGCCTAAAATCTCTTACAACAGATATCCCTTTTGAATGTGTAGTAACAATTCCAGCGAGATGAATTTTGTTTCACCGCCACAGCGGCCAGTATTAAATTCACGTGCAGAATTTGACTTCTTTCAGATCGCAAGAGTTAGGGCATGGTTTTCCTGAGAAGGATCATCTTCTTTCAAGTGACCTTTCCCAATTCCATCAGGATAGCACTCAATTTTATAATGAACTTCCTTTCTGTGAACTGATTTCAAGCCAAATTATTGAATGGGATGAAGCCGTTGATCGTCAACCTCTTCATGGAAATGCACCATTTGAAGAAGGCTATTTCCACCGAATTGTAGAAAAAATATTTTTACAGTTTACAATTAAAATTTTGCAAAATCAGCAAGTAGCAGTAACAGTTATCCCAACAACAACACCGCCTGGAATGCTAATGAATTTACAAAATGAAGTATTGAGCGATGTACTTTATAAATAATGAATAGGATATATACGGCATTATTATGAATTCTTCTATAGAAGACATAATAATGCCGTTATTTCTTTCTCTCAACTAATTTCACTTATATATATGAGAAATGATAAAGTTTGTCACTAAAAATATATTTTCTTTTCTGGTAAAAATTGCAGAATCAAAGTCATACATAGAGAAATCATCCCTTCTATCATTTTCAAAATGCAAATCAGAATGCTTAATTGGGCGTTTGCCCAAACATAGTTATGTGTCCTGCATAGGATACATTATTCTGAGCCCTATAGGAGGAAAAAAAATGTCTGAATCTAAAAAACACAAAAAACACAATCACGAATGTGATGCCCATTGTGAATGCCATTCTGTTAAGCACCACCATCATCCACAAGTTTCGATTGGAAAAATTGTTACAAAGGTTCCTGTTGTTTTAGCCGAGTTAACACTACAAGCCAATATTGATACTACGATTGTTTTTCCAGAACCCGTATTAGAAATTAAAGATATTAAGAAAAGATTAAAAATTACTCAATGTCGTCTTTTATTGCCTACAAATAAATTATTTGTCAAAGGGTTTGTCCGTAAAAACATTCAATATGCAAGCCCAAGCAAAGATATTGCTGATAGTACGTCTACATCTGTCTCTTCCGATTTACATTCACTAACAGTCGATGTTCCTTTCACGAGCATAACTGAAATTAAAAAGTTTATTTCTAAACCTGTCAGACCGGAAATGAATAATCGTCATGAATTTGACTTCTTTGTTACAAAACCATTGCCTTCAGGTTTTCCTGAAAAAGATGAATTATTATCCAGTGACCTTTCTCAATTTCATCAAGAAAGCGAACAATTTTATAATGAACTTCCTTTTTGTGAGCTGATTTCAAGCAAAATTATTGAATGGGATGAAGCATTAGACAGACAGCCTCTTCCTACTGCTTCTCCATTAGGTGAAGGATTCTTTACAAAGATCGAGGAAAAAATGGTTGTCGATTTCACATTAAAAGTTCTTCAAAATCAACAAGTACGCGTATCTTCAACAACCAATGATCATGACTGGGATAATGACTGTGATCATGATTATGATGAATAATGTAAGTTAAGAAACACACACATGGGGTTATACTATCCATTTTGGTATAGTCCCTTTTCCAATTTAAGTATGATCTGTATCCACATTGTTTATCATAATAAATAATAAAAGGAGGTGAGCGGAAAGGATGCTACATTAGCAGTCCTTCCTTTATAAAATGAATGATTTTCATAACCAAATAAATGGTTATACTTCACAAAATCATTTCAGTCCATTTCATTCAACCTTTAATCAATCATTAACCGATCCTAGTGGTAATATAGAAGGAACTCATCCAATTCATCATCCGTCAAAAACAAATAAACAGGCAGAAGGTAATCAAAGAGAAAATTCGAAGTCACAAAACTGATCGAACATCACACCCATTACTCTTTACTCCCCCACTTGTTGTTGATCGAGTGATGGAGAACAAAGAACAAAAGAATGTCTTACAATTGAATGGTCCTTCTGAGGAAAAAAGAATCAAGATTCGAAACTTGACCATACAGAGCCATCTTTTCAAATAGGGAATCTTCTAAATGAAGAAGAAAATGAGCATTTATTCGAAGATGAGTCTTCTCCTGCTACTAATGGAGAATCATCTTTATACGAGGAATTAGAGGATCAATTCATCGCCATGTTAGAAGAATCGTCTTCTCACTTTGCGGAGTCTTCTTCCAATTCGAGAGTCTTCTCTTTTATGAGGAGTCCTCTTCCCAATTCGAAGAGTCTTCCTCGTTTTATGAGGAGTCTTCTTCCCAATTCGAGGAGTCTTCCTCGTTTTATGAGGAGTCCTCTTCCCAATTCGAAGAGTCTTCCTCGTTTTATGAGGAGTCTTCTTCCCAATTCGAGGAGTCTTCCTCATTTTATGAGGAGTCTTCTTCCCAATTCGAGGAGTCTTCCTCATTTTATGAGGAGTCTTCTTCCCAATTTGAAGAGTCTTCTTTGAGGAATCCTCTGCCAATTCGAGGAGTCTTCTTCTTTTTACGAGGAATCCACCGACCAATTTGAGGAATCTTCTCTTTTTACGAGAATCCACCACCATTTGAGAATCTTCTTCTCGTCAAAATGAAATAATGGAATCCAACTATGAAGTTTCTTCCTTGAAGAGGACTCTCCCAATCGTAAAAATTCCAGTCTTACTCGCCAACCTTGAGTTTGATATTGATTTATTTGACGCATTTCCAATCGAAATACCAATTGAAAACATATCAAAAATCGACTGGCATGTTCATTCATTCGACTGTAAAGTTCTTTTGCCTTCACCCAATGTATTCTTAAAAGGATTGCTGATTGCTAACTTAACGTATGTAAATAATAATAAATCATCCTCACTCCATTCGATGAAAATAAAGATTCCATTTGATAAAGTGAAGAAAGTGAATTGGTTTTACCTTCCTGAGTTATCCAGTAGTCATCAAGCCGAATATATGTACCGAGGAAATGAAGACATGGACGTTCATTTTCATCGAGAGTTTTCACAACAATTTGCACAACCCATTCAATCAGAGCTTCAAAATGTTTATATTATTTGGCATGACGAATTAATTTCCAATGGTATTCTAAGAGAACTTGATATACAAGGAAGGGTTCAATTATCAATGAATCTTTTACAATCACAGTATGTCGACTTAGATAATTTATACAGTTAAATCATTTACTAATCTAATAGATGAAAAAATCCCCCAGTTTAAACAGTTAAACTCCTTTGTTCACTGTCTAAAAAAGGGGGTTTTTTTTATGGTTCATTTCCTTAACGTAACGAAAAAATCAAATTTGCTTGAATATCCTATATAACTAGTCGTTACATTAAGATTCTTGGGCAGATTGAGTATATCTAGAATATTGAGAATACCCAGAAGATTCTATTAGAAGATTCATGAGAAGAAGATTCCTCTGCCTCTTTTGATTCAAAAAAACCTTTTGTTGTTGTGATAAGCGAAGGAATATTCTGACTTCTGCTTTTTCTGTAATTGTGTTGAATCTTCCAAACTTATCTTGGTCTGTAAGAAGATCAAATTCCCTAATTTTTGTACCAAGAATTTTACATTCAATCGGCTCATTAAAAGTCTCAAATGTTTCCGATCCAGTAATGCATTGGTTTGCTCCATGTCCAACTTTATCAATTTCACGATATTCAGCAACGGATGTTTTTTGACTGAATTCAATATCTTCTTGACCAAATGGATTCCTAACCGGATTTTTTAGTTTAACTCTTTTAATCGTAGTAAATACAACATCTACACTATGATCTCTAACAAATCCGCTACATGCATCAATAAATTGGATATTCTTATGAAGAACACCAGTAATAAATACTTTTACAATATTTGGTGAATGTGAAGATGGAACCGCTCGGCATTGCTTCAAACTTACATTTTTACGTACTGATTTGATCTCTCTTGCAGGTGTAGGCAGGTCAATATCTGCCTCAACATCAACTTCTAATTCGAATTCTGCCAGTGGAACTAAGGCATCAATAAATGGATTTTCAAGTGTAACGGAACCCAACCACAATGGAATAGGAAAAAGGTCAGATTGTACAGCCTTTGCTTTTACTTGGTCACATGCTGGTTGCGGAGAACATTGATCATGTCCACCGTCTTCTAGTAACTATCACAACTCGTATTTCTTTTCATACGGTTCACTCCTTCATATTATTATCAAAGTTTTAAGAATGATAGTAGCCGAAAGGGATCATCTTATTTCTTTGATATACTACTGTATATGCATGAATGAGTAATTTCGAATGGACACGTGTCACAAGTATCTTTATTTTAAAGGCTATGTTGATTGATATTTTTGTTAAACCAGATTATTTGATTTATCAGTATGAAATATGTACTCCAAATAATTTTTAGTGTACTTCCCCAAAATTCCGAAAAGAATGCGTCTTTTTTTTATAATCATTCATATAATTAAAGAAATTAACAAAAGGGGGGGTCACAATGGGAAGTCGCTTAATCAAAATTTCTGCCATTTATTTTGTCATTGGGGTCAGTCTTGGTTTGTACATGTCTATCGTCCATTCATACGTACTAACTTCCGTTCATGTACACATTAATTTATTAGGATGGGTATCGCTTGCACTCGCAGGAATTATTTACACCCTTTTCCCTGATCTTGCTTCAACAAAATTAGCAAAGATACACTTTTGGCTTCATAATATTACACTACCGATTATGATGGTTGGCCTCGCGTTTATTATTTATGGTCAAGTCGCTTTAACACCAGTTGTAGCCATCTCTGGAACCATTTTAGTTCTTGCCATTATTCTATTTGCTTACAATATTTTAAGGAACCTTAAATCAAAATAATCATTTCATTTTGTTCTCAACCACTTTCATTGGAAAGTGGTTTTTTCAATTCTTAATCTGTCTATATCATTTTAATAAAAAATCCGCCTTTTTTTAGGCGGATTTTTTTATGAAAAGTCCGTTTCAAATACTAACTTTAATAAATAAAACGAAATATCATCATGAAAATAACTCCTACTACCACGGTTCCTAATAAACTTTTAGTAAAAATCGCAATGGCAAATGCAGGAATAGCAGCTAATAGCTTAAGAATATTAGCAGAAAGGGAAATTTCATTTTCAGATAATAATAGATCTTGTGCTAATAACGCTGCCATTACGGCAACTGGAACATGTTTCAACCAACGTATCGCCCATTTAGGTAACTCCAATTGACTAAGAAGCATCAGTGGAAGAACTCGAGGAATAAATGTAACCAATGCACATCCAATTATGATAATGAAGATCGTCCATCTTACCTCCATCGTTCAATCACCATCCCAATGGTCGATGCCAAAATAGTCGCCACTATAACACCCGCACTACCTGATGAGAAAAAACTAACCATGATCACAATGGCAACAGCACTTATTGCCACGGCAATATCAACAAAGTATTTTTTCTGACTTAAGATTTGAATAACAAGTAAGCCAATAAACATTCCAGATAAAGCAAAATCAAGTCCAAATGCTTCTGGATTTGGAATCCATTTTCCAAAGTATCCCCCTGCAAGATTAGCAATGACCCAATTTAGATAGGCAGAAATATTTAAGCCTAGCATCCATCTATAACTTGCTTGTCTCTTATTTTGTAAATGGTTTATGGCAACACCAAACGTTTCGTCTGTCAACAATGAACCCACTACCATGTTTTTCCATGGTGGAAGGTGACGAAAATAAGGCGAAACGGCTGCACTTAATAAAAGATGCCTTAGATTAATAAAGAAAACGGTAAAAATAATCGCCGATATTGGGTTACTTGCGGCAATCATTCCAGCTGCAATAAATTGTCCTGAACCTGCATACAGAAGAAGACCCATAAGGGCAATTTCAGCAATGCTAAGTCCCGCAGTTTTTTCAACAACACCAGCTGCAAATCCAATACTTAAATATCCCAGCATAGTGGGCACACAATCCTTAATGCCTTTCCAGAAACCCTCATCATCATTATTCGGAAAGGAATGTGCATTCAATTTAAGACTCCCTTGACTCAAATGTATCACTCCTGTCTATTCTTAAGATGTATCCCCTTATAACATAAAGTTTTATTATTAAGCATCTCATTACTTCATTTCAATCCTATTCATATTATCATAAATAGATCATGACAATATCAATAGATTCATAATTTTTAAATCTGTTATGCCTATAAAAAAACAGTGTGATTTCAATTCATTGAAATTGAAATCCACTGCTTTAATTTTGTTGGAAAACTTCATATAATGAACTTTCTATCATCTTTATAAAAACACTGGGGCTTTCATTTTCAATTCACCTAAAATAATTAAAGCCTGGATAGCCAACAAAAGCTGAGAGCTAATAATGGGACTTCGGATGTCTTTATGAAGCAAGTCTTCAATTTTATTCATTCGATACCGTAAACCACTGATGGATAATGATAATTCATCTGCCGTTTTTTCCAAATTCCCTCCGTGTAACAAGAAGAAATAAAGCGTTTGAATGAACTCAACATTTTTTTGACCATTCATATCTAGATTTCCTAATAAGGACTTTGCCATCATTCGCACATCATTTTCATTATTTTCATTAATTAATGTACCCACTATTCCAAGATGATCAAAAAAGATTATTTGCTTATTGATAAAAGCCATTCTATTTGCACCAAGTGCTTCTTTATAAGCATTTGATGCATCTTTAATAGAGTTGGTTCTTTTACTAACGCCCAAATAAAAATGCCCTTGTGGAAATTTAGTATACAAGAATTTTATGAGTCCTTCAAAAAAGGTAACCTCATTTTTATGTTTTGCAAAATCATTTGTCACAAAAATATTGATTTGATGTTCGATGTGGCTTATTAAATATTCTTGTTTTTCAAGTGAAAAATATTTTGAAATAGCAGACATGACTTCAAATGGAAAATTGGATTCAATGTTAACTGTATCCTCATTAAAATGATACCCAATGACTCCTAAATAAAAAGGTCTAGTTAAATCAAGTTGATATAAACTTGATTTTGCAATCATTTCTTCTGTTGAAAAATGTCCACTTAAAATCTCCTTTAAAAAAAAGCTTTTCAACGGATCAAATGAGTCTAATTTTGTTTTTTCGTAAAGAAAACAAAGCGAGCAAACAGATGCTATCTTTTCAATTATCATATTTAATAATTCTGGACTATTTTGATCATGATTATTAATCATGAATGAACAATACCCCATTTGCTTTGTTTGCAAATAAATCGGGTGAGTCAACAACCTAAAGGATTTATTTTGACAGTTGAATCATTTTGGGAGCTTGAGATTTTGATTTCTTCTGCTCTGTATTATTAATATATTGATATAATTCATTCGGAACGATGTCACAAGATAAAGAGCTAAAACCAGCGGATGTAAGGGGATATCCATGGGAATTATGAATAACAACCGGAAGTTTCGTTAATTTATATACTTCTTGAACAATAGAATCCAAATTGTTTCCTTTAACAACTTCTTCAGTTAATTTTTTATGAATATTGTTTGCCGTTGTTAAATGATCTCGTTCTTGTAACAATGTATTGTATGTTCGTTCTAACTCTCCTAAAATAGGGGATTCTTCTAAAGCATCTAACTGTTCTTTTATTTCATTTCCCCATTGAGATTGGCTTTTTCCTACTGCTATACATTCATGCCCACCAGATCCACGACAATAAATTTCTTTAAAAATGATCTTTTGGCCACATACTTCAGTCACAAATCCGCTTGCATAACCCACAAGTGAAAAACAAACTGGTGAGGAACTGATTCCTATTTGACCTAGATGTTCATCCGCTTCATAGGAATTTTTCCAAGCACTGACCATTTCTAAAGTGAAAATATTATTCTCATTCTTTATCGATAACTTACGTGTAGTCGATTCAACAAATCCTTTCATTGAATGCATGACGGGACCGTATTTAATTAATTCTTCAATCGTTTGATAATGTATTTTCTCTTTACATTCTTTTGCGTCCTGCATTCCCATTTCCCATCCATAGCGGAACATGAATCCTTTTGTTCTTTCTAAACCAATATTTTTTATTAAGTCTTTTCTAAAGGATCCAAACGCATGAACATCAACAATAAGAGAGCGGTTTTGAAGATTCTGGAAATATTGACTATTATGGTTGACAGCCTCCAAATCCATACCATCTAAAAACGGAATTGTTGTATGCATCCCGTTCACCTCTTTCTAAGTATTCCATTCCAATTGTAAATCACTTAAAGGATGCGTTTTACATAGAAGAACATATCCATTCTCAACTTCTTCATCTGATAAGGCACTTTTCGCATATTTATCCATTACATATTGACCATCAATGACCTTTACTTTGCAATATCCGCACCCACCACCAACACAAGCATAGGGTACTTTTACCATTTGTTGGCGTGCCGCTTGAACTAAGGTACTTTCTGTAGTACACAAGAAAGTTTGATCATTAATACTAATTCTAAACATATCTGTTCACTTCCTTCATTTTTTTAAAAATATTCAATTTTTTTCGCTAAAAGTTACTATATTGTGACAAAAGTCTCTCTTTCTCATCTTTCAAATAGAAAAAGAGACTGTTTGGCTAGTAGCACAAACAGCCTCATTCTTCCAAATTTACAATTCGTAAGGTTTACGAATCAAGAGAATACCGTACTGAAAGTTTCATTCAATTGACGGCGATGATAGAAAATACCTTGTCCTATTTTATCTTCTGTCCAAGTAATCGTAGGGAAATCTGAATAAACAGCGTAACCACCTGTATAAACTTCATTTCGATTTCCTGATGGATCATAGAAATAAATCGTTTCACCTCTAGTGATTCCATGACGTGTAGGAGTTACTTCAATTTCAATTTCGTTTCGAGCGAGAATATCGGATGCTTTTAATACTTCATACCAATTTCCTAAATAAAATCCTACATGATGGATTTTCGCATCTGGTCCTTTAATAAAAGCTACATCGTGTCCCGTCATGGAGGTTGAAAGGAAACTTGCAATCAATTGTTCACCATCGACGCTAACTACTTTTTCAGTTTGAACAAATCCTAAAGCTTCAGTGAATAATCTTGTTGTTGTGACTACGTCATCTCCTGATAATAAAGCATGATCAAGTCGGTGTGGAGAGATTCCTCTTTGTCCATCTGGCCAAGGATGCGGATTAAGTCTTCCAGTAGGTACTCCTACATATTCAATTTCATTATATAATTCAAATTTTTGTCCGGTTGGAAGTGTGAAACGTACCGCTTCGCCTTCACCAATGCGAGAACGATTTGATACCCGTGACACATCGCAGCCAAACTGTTCAATTTTTTTCTCTAATTTATCTAACGCATCAGCGTTTGTCACTTTAAAAGCCAAATGATCCATACCAGCTGAATCTGATTTTTCCAGTATCACACTATGATGATCCCATTCATCCCAAGCTTTTAAGTAGACTCTGTTTTCATCTCTGCCTGTAATATCTAAACCAAGAACATTCGTATAATAATCAACTGATTTTTCAAAATCATGCACTCTTAATTGGATACGTCCTACTCTTTCAATTCCATTTCCATTCATAGATAACACACCCCTTAAATTAATTACTAGAATTCTTCAACTGGTTCCATAGATATCACCTAATATTATCAGCTTTTCCTTTTTACTAAAGTGAATCTCTTATACTTCAATAAAATATAAAATACCATCAATGAAATAAGATATACTCTCCCAAATATGCCTAAATTTCATTGTAGACAATCCAATCTAAGATAAATCTAATATATATTCATGAAATGTCTTATGGTTGAAGGTTCAAGGATTACACTAGTTAAGGGACATAAGTAACCTTGACAAGGCAAAGCTCATTTTACTTATATCAACTTTTACATCAGGATGATTTTCAATTAGATAGATGTTCGATTTCCACCTAATTATTTACTAGCAACTCATCTTTCACTTAATATAACTATTAAGTTGATACTATAATGATAACGCTTACAAATTAATTACACAATAACACGAACTGTTTGATTTTTTTAAAATATTCGACAAATAATGCTAGTTTCTACCTTTCATAGTTTAAATCTAAACTATACTCTTTTGAGTATCAAATTATTATCCTAAACCAAAAAAGATAGTAGACAAAATCAATATTCTTAATTTTATCTACCATCTGAGGTTAGAAAATTATAACTTATTCACTATTTATTACATGTCTATTAGTAGCATTATTTATAGATGTTTGCTCCACTGTTTAAAAACTCCTGTGATTTCTCTTTCATACCTGATGAAATCAATTCCTCTTCACCCATTTCTTGAGCTTTGGCTGTGTTGCGAATATCATGAGAAATACGCATTGAACAGAACTTTGGACCACACATAGAGCAAAAATGGGCTGTTTTCGCTCCTTCAGCTGGGAGCGTTTCATCGTGATATTCTATAGCCCGTTCCGGATCAAGTGAAAGATTAAATTGGTCGTTCCAACGAAATTCAAAACGAGCCTTTGATAAAGCATTGTCACGGATTTGTGCACGAGGATGACCTTTCGCTAAGTCAGCTGCGTGGGCTGCAATTTTATAGGTAATAACCCCTTCTCGTACGTCATTTTTATTCGGAAGTCCTAAATGTTCTTTTGGAGTTACATAACATAACATCGCAGTACCGAACCAACCAATCATGGCAGCACCGATAGCAGAAGTGATATGATCATATCCTGGTGCAATATCTGTTGTTAATGGACCTAATGTATAAAATGGAGCTTCTTTACAAATTTCCATTTGTTTATCCATATTTTCTTTTATTTTATGCATGGGTACATGCCCTGGACCCTCAATCATAACTTGAACATCATGTTTCCAGGCAATATCCGTTAACTCGCCAAGTGTTTCAAGTTCAGAAAATTGAGCTTCATCATTTGCATCTGCAATGGACCCTGGTCTTAAACCATCGCCTAAAGAAACGGCAATATCATAGGTTTTTAATATTTCACAAATTTCCTCAAAATGTGTATATAAAAAGTTTTCCTGATGATGGGCTAAACACCATTGAGCCAAAATCGATCCGCCTCTTGAGACAATACCAGTTACCCGCTTGATTGTCATCGGTATATAGCGTAATAATACTCCCGCATGAATCGTAAAATAGTCCACTCCCTGTTCTGCTTGCTCAATGAGTGTATCTCTATAAACTTCCCAAGTAAGGTCTTCCGCGATTCCCTTCACCTTTTCTAGAGCCTGATAAATGGGAACAGTACCAACTGGAACGGGCGAATTTCGAATAATCCACTCTCTCGTTGTATGAATGTTTTTCCCGGTAGATAGATCCATAATGGTATCAGCACCCCAACGAGTAGCCCAAGTCATTTTTTCCACTTCTTCAACTATAGACGATGATACAGCTGAGTTTCCAATATTCGCATTAATTTTCACATGAAAATTACGTCCAATAATCATGGGTTCACTTTCAGGATGATTTATATTAGAAGGAATAATGGCTCTCCCTGCAGCAACCTCATCACGGACAAACTCTGGGTCCATGCCTTCTCTAATGGCAATAAACTCCATCTCAGAGGTAATCATTCCTTTTTTTGCATAATGCATTTGCGTGACATTACCCTTGTTTTTCGCTTTTAAAGGAGTCATGATCGTATTTGGAAACCATTCCGTTTTATTAATCTCCTCATGAACGCCATTATCTTCAGGTTTAATGTCCCTTCCTGTGTATTCCTCTACATCATTCCGTTCTAGAATCCATACCTTCCGCAGTTTTCCTAATCCTTTTTGAATATCGATTTCTACATTCGGATCGGTGTATGGACCACTTGTATCGTAAACTCTCACAGGTTGATTTTCTTCTGTTCCAGAATATCCTTCTGTAGGTGAAAGAGAAATCTCTCTCATTGGTACACGAATATCGATTCTTGACCCTTGTTCATAAACCTTTTTACTTCCTGAAAAAGACGTCATCATTTGTTTAGAATTTATATTCATCCTATTTTCCTCCAGCGCTTTTTATTTGAACGTTTTTAATAACAGAATGTTTTATCATTACTTTTAATAGAACAAATCCAATAAGTGAACCCGCTAAAGAACTAAAAATAAACGATGGGATGAAACCAAATAAAGCCGCTTCCTGACCTAATAATAGAGTTGCTATTGGGTAACAAGCGATTGCCCCTAATATTCCTGTCCCTATTATTTCTCCGAATAATGCCATTGTAAGTTTTCTCGTTTTCTTAAATAAATAGGCCGCTAGAAAAGCTCCAATTATGCTCCCAGGAAAAGCAAAGGGAGATCCAGTTCCCATCAAATTTCTTAATATTGATACGGACAGTGCTTGCATGACAGCATATCCAGGTCCTAACAATACCGCTGATAAAACATTAATAAAATGCTGCATAGGAAAGACTTTTGTAAATCCAATTGGTATGTAGAACATGTGACTGGTTAATGTTCCGATTGCAATGAGCATTGCTGTTAATGTCATTTTTGATGTTTTGCGCATAAAAAAACCCTCCAATGTTTTTGAACACTGGGGGGTAGAAATGATCATACGAATCAGAGCATAAGAAAGCCATTTTAAATATAAAATGACAAGAATGTATGTGGAATTCCATACACTTCCCTACGCTGGTATGAACCAGATCAGGTTAAAGGGTTAAAGACTTGCGGATCTTACTCTCAGCCGGCCAATTCCGACTCCCCCAGTGTTATATTATGTTTTGTAGTGCCTTGTTCTATCTAATGAATCATCTTTTAGTTTCTCCCTCTAGAAAGAAGAGCTCTGAAAGACTTTCCATTCATTACAATATCACAATTATTATAAAATTACAAATAATTTTATATAATAATAGATTTAATTTATTTGAGAATACAAACTCCTTTTTAATTGTTCCGCCGCAAATTCAGGATTTTCACTTTGACTTATTGCACTTATGACCGACACACCATCCGCTCCAGCTTGGATGACATAAGACGCATTTTCAGACGTAATCCCACCGATGCCAACAATAGGCGTCTCTATTCCATTTGAACGTAGTTCCTGAATGACCTTTACTCCTTGAATTTCCTTAGCATCCGCTTTTGACTTTGTTGGAAAGATGGGTCCTACACCAAAATAATCTGCTCCAGCTTGTTTGGCCACCATTGCTTCCTCCAAATTATGAACGGATACACCCAAAATTTTATTTCCTATTCGTTCCCTTACACGAGTAACATTTTCATCCTCTTGACCAATGTGTACGCCGTCCGCATTTAATGCAAGTGCAAGATCAATATCATCATTCACAATAAATGGGATTTGAGCGTTATGACAGATTAATTGGAATTCCTCTGCTAGAGCAAACTTTTCCTTTCCACTTAATGACCCTTGTCCCTTTTCACGAAATTGAAAACAGGTAATTCCACCTGCAATGGCCTCTATTAACACTTCATCCGGTTTTTTAATACAATTTTGTGTTCCCATTATGAAATAAACCTTTAACGCATTCCTCAATGCAGTCTCGTTCATATTGGTCATACTCTTTCCCCTTTTCTTTTATACGCCCAATGATTGGTTGGTCCATGCCCATTTCCAATTTGTAAATCCTCTTCAATAGCAGCCGAAATAAAACTTTTCGCAACCGAGACAGCCTCAAAAACAGTTGCCCCCTTTGCGACTTCTGCGGTTATGGCAGCTGAAAAAGTACATCCCGTGCCATGGGTATTTTTCGTTTTCAATCGCTTACTTGTGAATGTAAAAGAATGTTCGCCATCAAATAGGAGATCAATCGATTCATTTGTGTCTTGATCATGTCCGCCTTTAATCACGACGTTTTTCACACCTAAATCCATAAGCCTCTTTGCAGCCTCTATTTTGTCAGCCTCTGTTACAATACGTATTCCTGTTAATTCCTCTGCTTCCGGAATGTTGGGTGTGACGATGTAGGCAAGAGGTAGTAAATACTTTTTAACGGATGAAATCGCCTCCTGTTGTAGCAATGATGCCCCGCCCTTTGCGATCATCACCGGATCAACTACTACTTTTTTCCAATCATATTGCTTAATTTTTCCTGAAACCACTTCAATAATGTCTGTTGAAAACAGCATTCCTGTTTTCAATCGCATCCACTCCAATATCTTGTGAAACAGAGTCAATCTCTTTTGCAACAAATTCTGCTGGAATGGGATGCACACCTTGAACGCCCAATGTATTTTGAGCTGTTACAGCCGTAATTGCTGACATCCCATAAACATTTAATTCTTGAAATGTTTTCAAATCAGCCTGTATACCTGCACCTCCACCGCTATCTGAACCAGCAATTGTTAATACTTTAATCATGTTTTTACCTCCCTGTTAAATTTGCTCAAATGAACCGTATAAATCAATTTCCGATGAGGATACTCGGGAAAGTTGATTTAAAAATTCAATTTGGAAACTACCTGGTCCTTGTCCATCCGTTTTATTGGCAGCTATTTCTGCAACTACTCCATAATAAACAAGTGCGGAAGTAGCTGCTTCTAGTCCATTATTTTCCACAGCTGCAAATGCACCAACAACGGCTGATAACAAGCAGCCTGTCCCGGTCACTTTGGTTAAAATAGGATGTCCATTATGAACCACATAAGTCGTTAACCCATCGGTTACAATATCATCTTTTCCTGTAAGCACTATGACTGTCTTAAGCTTTTTTGCAGCCCGAATCGCAATTTCAATGACGTTTCCCTCTGAATTCCCTGCATCTACTCCCTTGATTTCCCATTTTTCATCGATCAAATTAGCAATCTCTGCAGCATTTCCACGTATAATTGAAAAGGATACTTCTTTCAGTAATTTTTGACAGACTTGTGTTCGATATGGTGTTGCACCAGCGCCCACAGGATCTAAAATCACAGGAATTCCATATTCATTGGCAGACTTTCCAGCAACCATCATAGCTTCAACTGTATCCCGATTTAATGTCCCAATATTCAACACAACTGCATTCGCCACTTTTGCCATATCCGCTGCTTCTTCAATTGCGTCTGCCATAACAGGTGATGCACCTAGTGCCAACAGTCCATTTGCAGAAAAATTTGCCACTACAATATTGGTAATGTTATGTATCAATGGATTTGACTGCCTTACCTTCTTTAATAATACTTGTACTTTTGTCTTTTCCAACTCCATTTCCTCCTCTTCATTTTTGCTTTCCTAATAAGAATAAAAAAAGCCAGACCCAATTAATGGACCTGACTTTGATAGCAAGAAGTTAAGTTTTCGACTTCCTACTTTCCTACGCCGGCACAATCCGGATCAGGTACAAAGGGTTAAAAAACAAAGTGCTTTTTTCTCAGCCCAATTCCTGGGCACCCCTAGTAGTTATACTAATATTCTTTCTTATCATAATTGTACGTTAATCTATTGTAAAGGAATAAATTAAAATGCATTGTAAATATTTGAGCATTCATCACCTGTGGGTTCATAAAAACAGTGAAGTTTAAAACGTCCTGTGTGAGGCTGATCGTACCATGTAGGAGGACAATCTCCTTACTGGACGAAATACTTGCTATAAGTCATATCCAATGTTCGCCTTTACAACGCCAGAAGTCCACTCTCCATTTTATCGCTACGTCGATCAGAATAGGTTTTCGTAGCCAGATGCGTTGTTTTTACTTTCTCTTGATCCGTTAAAGATAAAAATAAACCTTACAATTTAGAGTAAGGTTTATTTCATAGAATCGATTCATTTTTAATTGGTGATTAATCGATAAAGGCATGTTCAGCAACCATACCTCGTACATCTCATTTCGAATTTATTTATTTTTTTCTTCTTCCATTGCTTCAACTAACTGGAATAATAAACGATAAACAGATCCATATGCCTCTTGAATCGTCCCATTTTCTTTAAAATCGTTTACATGATTCAATGCAAAATTAATTTCCCACAATCCTTCATTTCCATTAAACATTAGATCAAACGTTGCCTCATCACTGCTCAATTGGCTTGTCAAAAATGATTTCAAAGAGGTCTCATATTTTTTTTGTATCTTTAATCCAAACATGACATCGTATGTACCAAAAACACTGTCCGCCTCAAACGAAATCGCATCAACCCCAATCAGGTCAAACCACTCAGATTCTAAATACATAAACTCATTTTTATGATCTTTAAAATATTCAATTGGTTGTTCTAAAAACAAGGAGGATTCTTCTGCCAACAGTTCTTCCGATTCTTTGTCACATCGTTCAATGTATACGTCCTTAAACCGTAAGCGAGGATCTTTTTCAATAAATAAAACAGTACTACTAATCTCACTATGCAGTTGATGCTTTTCAATATATTCTTTTTCTTCTTTAAATACTTCTATTTTAATTGTATCGTCCTGTGTTGTTTGTTCTTCTTTCATTAATCTTTCCAAGTATTGGGTCATTTGCTTTTTTAACATGGTACAGATCATCCTTCATTATGTATTCTTTCTATACTAATTTTCACATAAATTTTTCTACTTATTAAGAGACCAATCATTACTTTCTCTTGTTGTTACCGGAACCCTCTTTTTTACTTCTTCTTTCCGAATTCAATTTTGATTGAGATGAATTTACTTTTTTCCCAGTTAGTGGTTTATGTTTACTTTGATGACGATCACTCGATCCTCTATCGTTTTTCACTTGTTGTCTCTTCATTTGCCCAGACTGCCGATTGTCCTTATGTCTTGAATCTTGATTGTACTTACCTGGTTTTGCCTGTTGTTGATTTTCTGAATTATCTTGGTTTTGCTTCTCTATCGTTATGTGTAATTCTTTTTCAATTGTATCAAGAACTGGTCTGGTATTTGAAGTGTAAAATGTGATTGCTAAACCTGTCGAACCAGCTCGTCCCGTTCTACCAATTCGATGAACATAGCTTTCAGAATCCTCGGGAATATCATAATTGAATACATGTGTAACCCCTTCAACATCCAGACCTCTTGCAGCTACATCCGTAGCAACCAACAACTGAAATTCAGCATCTCGAAACCGCTTCATTACCCTCTCACGTTTCGCTTGCGACAAATCGCCGTGAAGTTCTTCACAAGAAAACCCATGTAATTTAAGTGCGTCATACAATTTAGATACCCTACGTATTGTTCGACAAAAAACAACGGCTAAAAAAGGGCGCTCTGTTTCAATTAACTGAATTAATGTAGACTGCTTTGCACGATCTGTTGTATGAATAGCTAATTGCTTAACCGTTTGGGCAGGCCCTTGTGTTTTCTCTACTTGAATATACTGGGGATCACGCATATGCTTTTGAGCTAACTTTCTAATTTCCACAGGCATCGTCGCAGAGAATAACAATGTTTGTCGAGAACTTGGCGTTTTTAAAATAATTTCCTCTACTTCTTTAAAAAAGCCAATATGAAGCATTTGATCCGCTTCATCAAGAACAAGCGAACAAACTTGTGAAAAGTCGACAGTACCTCTTCTGATGTGATCTAGTAATCGACCTGGGGTACCTACAACAATCTGTATATTTTTTTTAAGCTTCTTTAGTTGTTTATCAACATCCTGTCCACCATAAACCGCTAATACTTGGATCTCATCCATATTTATAATCATTTTTTCAATTTCAGCAGTTATTTGTAAAGCCAATTCACGTGTGGGCGTTACAATGAGCGTTTGTATATACTCGGATTGTAGATCGAGCTTGTCGAGTATTGGTAAAATAAACGCAAATGTTTTTCCCGTACCAGTTTGAGCCTGCGCAATCACGTCTTTCCCATCCATTACCACTGGAATGGCTTCTCGTTGAATGGGTGTTGGGGTTAATACATGGTGCTCTTTTAAATTATGCACTATTCTTTCTGATAACCCTAATGAATTGAAATCTGACATCGATATCCCTACCTTCTATATACCCAAAAATAAATTTTAACATTATTAATATTGACGGTTTAACGAATAAATAGCAAATCATATTCAAATCTCTCACACTGTTTTAACAACAAAAAAGACGTTAACATAAGTTAAACGTCTTTTTTGTATCATTTATGATCCTTCATTTTCAATCAAAATATGAATTCCTATTATTTTCTTGCTTCAGATGCAGGAACACCTGCAATACCCCAATGTGTTTTTGGCATTTCTGTAACAAGTACTCTAACATTTTGTTTAGGAGCACCTAAAGTTTCTGAAACAGTATCTGTCACATTACTAATTAACTCAGTAATTTTTTCAGGTGGTCTGCCTTCCATAATATTAATTTGAATAAGTGGCATATGAATCCCCCTCTCTAATCAAAAATGTATTTATATAGAAGAATTATTCTCCCATTGTGAAATGTAACTTCACCTAGGCCATCAAATTTCGCGCTAACAAAGTCGCCAACATTTACTAAAATAGCACCTGTTAATGCACCTGATAAAATCAGATCGCCTTTTTTGATTTTTTCGCCTTTTCTAGCAAGCATATTAGCAAGAACAGCAATTGCATTAGCTGGATGTCCTAATACTGCAGCACCAGCTCCTAGATCTTTAATTTGACCATTAATAGATAATGTTGCTCCTACTAATTCAAGATCTAATTCACTAGGTTTTTTCAAAGTATTACCAAATACCACTCTTGAAGTAGATGCATTATCGGCAATAACATCTGTATGTGTAAAGTTAAAGTTTTCATAACGGCTGTCAATTACTTCAAGTGCAGGTAAAACATATTCAGTTTTAGCTAATACTTGAGCACCTGTAATTCCAGGTCCTTCAATATCTTCACCGATAAGGAAAGCAATTTCAGCTTCTACTTTTGGATGGATTTGGAAAGGAACAACTCCGCCGTTATCAACTAACATATAATCAAATACATAACCGTAGATAGGCTCAGAAACACCCATTTGATCCCATTTTGCTTTACTTGTTAATCCCATTTTAGGACCAACAATTCTGTGACCTTGATCTAATTTTGTTTGAACAAGTAATTCTTGTGCTTGATATGCTTCTTCAACCGTTAAATCAGGTTTAATTGTTGAAGTTACTTTAACCACTTCACGTTTTTCAACTTCTGCTGCTACTAAATAGTCTTTAATTTGCTTAATGATTTCATTTGACATTTTGTTTCCTCCTCAATAGTTTGAATTCAATTAATTATGTGCAATACGATTATTTAAAATTAACGCTTACTTGTCCTAAATGAGCAAATCTAGCAGTGAAAGAATCTCCTGATTTTGCAACGACCATTCCAGAAAGTGCACCTGAAAGAATCACTTCACCTGCTTTTAGTGAAATATCATAATCTGCTAAACGATTCGCTAACCATGCAACACATGTTGCAGGATTTCCAAGTGCTGCAGCACCTACACCCGTATTAACCATTTCTCCATTTTGTGATAAAACCATTCCAAGTAACTCAAGATCAATATCTTCAAGCTTTGTTGGTTTTCCACCTAGAACATATAAGCCTGATGATGCATTATCTGCTACAGTGTCTTGTAATTTGATTTTCCAATCTTGTACACGGCTATCAACGATTTCTAAAGCAGGTAAAACATAATCTGTTGCTTGAATAACATCAACAGCGGTTACATTTGGTCCTTTTAAATCTTTTTTCAAGATAAAAGCAATTTCACCTTCAATTTTTGGTTGAAGCATTGTTTTAGTGTCAATTGTTCCACCATTTTCTACAACCATACTGTCTAATAGATGTCCATAATCTGGCTCATCAACACCTAACATTTTTTGAACTGCTACAGAAGTTAAGCCGATTTTCTTTCCAACAATTTTTTGTCCTTCGCTTAATTTCTTCTTAATATTTTCTAATTGAATGTAGTATGCCTCATCAACAGTAATCTCCGGATCTACTACAGTTAGAGGGTCAATCCCTACTTGTGTTGCTTCTGCTTCTGCTAATTGAGCTGCAAATTTTTCGATTTTACTCGTCATCTACTCTCATCCTCCCTATGTAAATTAATTTTAATTATATGAATAAAATATCTATGAAAATATTGCACGGTCATTCAAAAACAAACCGTGCAACATTCTATTCGTTATTTAATAGATTTATAGTTTCACACAAATATTAGTTAATTCAGTGTAGAATTCCCAGCTGTGAACGCCACCAACACGGCCAAGTCCACTATCTTTTGTACCACCAAATGGAGTTCTTAAGTCACGTACAGAACCAGCAGTTGATATAAGATAATCCTGATTCGATTGATTGTGCTACACGGTGTGCACGACGAATATCGTTAGTCCAAATTGTGTTACTTAATCCCATACGAGTATCGTTTGCTATTTGCAATTACTTCTTCTTCTGTATCGAATGGAATCACTGCAACAACTGGTCCAAAGATTTCTTCACGAACAAACGAGAAGTACTCATCTAAACCAGTAATAATCGTTGGCTCAACGAAATATCCTTTATCCAATCCTTCAGGACGTCTTACCGCCTGTTACGAAAGTACCGCCTTCTTCTTCAGCAATTTTTAGGTAGCTCATTACTTTATCATAGTGTACTTTTGCCACTAATGCACCTTGATCGTTATCCATATCAAATGGATCACCCACTTTTAATTCTCTTGTTTTTGCTGCTAATTTTTCAACGAATTCATCATAGATTGAACGTTCTACATAAATTTTTGAACCGCAGACACAAACTTCCCCTTGGTTTGTAAAGCTTGAACGAATTGTTGTTGCAACTACTTCATCAAGATCTACATCTGCAAAGATAATGTTAGGGTTTTTACCACCTAATTCGAAAGAAAGCTTTTTCAATGTTGGAGCAGCTTCCTGCATGATTCTAGCACCTGTAGATACTTGTCCGATAAAGCCGATACCTGCAATGTCAGGGTGTTTGTTGATGGCACTTCCAGCACCAGGTACCAAAACCGTGAACTAAGTTTACAACTCCGTCTGGAACGCCAGCTTCTTTAATGATTTCCATTAATTTTGTTGCTGTCATTGGTGTTAATTCAGAAGGCTTAATCACGACTGTACAACCTGCTGCTAGAGCTGGAGCTAATTTCCAAGTTAATAAGAATAATGGAAGATTCCATGGCTGGATTAATCCAACTACTCCGATTGGACGGCGGAAACCGTAGTTAATTGCACCATGAACTTCATCTTGGAATGCTTCTGTTCCTACAGAAAGCATGTAGTCAGCAAAGAAATGGAAGTTTGCTGCTGCACGAGGAGCATCAACGTGACGTGAGAATTTAAGATGCTTACCAGTATCTAGTGATTCTAATTGAGCAATTTCTTCTTGTCTTTCTTCAAGAATATCACCAATTTTGCGGATAATTTTTGAACGTTCCTGTGTGCTCATTTTTCCCCAAGGACCTTCTTCAAAAGCACGTTTAGCAGCTTTAACAGCTAAATCAATTTCTTCAGCTCCACCTTCTGCAACTGTACCATATACTTCTTCCGTTACCGGGTTCACATTATTAAAAGTTTTCTTATTTAAAGATTCCACAAATTGTCCATCAATAAAATGTAAACAATCAAATGCTTTTACAATAGGTTCTACAATTGTATTTGTTGTTTCTACTGCCATTTTTTATTTCCTCCCTTTATTAAAAACTATTAAATTGTTTTTCTAAAGTAATGATAACGCTTGCGAGTTTCATATACAACTCTTCAGTTGCTCTATATGAAACAATTAAAATAAATTTATTTTTGTTTGTTTCAAACTATGTCAATCCAATATAGATGCTTTAAAAGTCATATTAAAACTTTTCTTTCTCGCGTTTTTCTGTTATATTTTCTCATATACAACAACAATGTTTACTTATATGAAATAAAAGAAAAACTGGAGGATGTTTATGGAACAGGATCATACAGGTAACAATTATCTTTCATCTGTTAAAAACGCTTTACGAATATTAAATAGTTTTACAATGGATGAACCCGAAAAAAAGGTTAGTGATATTTCTTCTTCTCTTGGGTTAAACAAAAGTACGGTAAGTAGGACAATGGCAACGCTTGCAAGCGAAGGTTTTGTTTTCAAAGATCCCGAAACAAAAAAATATCGTTTGGGGTTTTCTATCCTTACCTTGAGTGGGATTATTAACAGCAATATGGACATCGTTCGAGAATCACAGCCCATTCTAAATAAATTAGTAGAAACTCTTGGTGAAACTGCTCACATTTCAATCTTTGATCATTTAGAGGTTGTTTATTTACAAAAAGTAGAATGCAATCACCCTGTCCGATTTTTAACACATGTAGGAAAAAGAAACCCTCCTTATTGTACAAGTTCAGGTAAAGTACTATTGGCTTACTCCAGTCCAGATATAATTGAAGCAATCATCAATCAAGGATTAAAACAATACACGAAAAATACCATTACGGATCCCGACAAATTACGATCACATCTAAATGAAATACGAGAACATGGTTATGCCTATAGTGTTGAGGAATTTTCTGAAGGGGTTATTACGATTGCAGCCCCAATTTATGATTATACTGGAAAAGTAATTGCTGCACTTTCTGTGGTTGGTCCAAAGCAGAGAATTCAGCAACAAAAAATTCCATTTTTCGCTAAAAAGGTAATGAGTGCTAGTACGGAAATATCTCAGAACATGGGCTATTTCAATTAACTTTTAGCAGATTAAGAACCTTTCAAAGAATTTGAAATAATATTCTACTAATACTATTATCGTATCAAATATCTGAACTTGAGTAAAGTTTTGAATGTTGATATTTGTCGCAAGAGAGGAAATATAAAGAATTTTGTAGAAAAATAGCTTATAATAACTTACGAACGATTCATATGGGTAAAACAACATAAGCGCAAAGAGGCTGAACCAGTTAGGTTCAGCCTCTTTTAAACATTATTATTCATGGATACCAAGTGCAATTTTGGCATACCGTGACATTTTATCTTTTCCCCAAGGTGGATTCCATACGATATCAATTTGGATATTTGATAATTCCTTTATGTTCATGGATATCTTCATTCTAGCATCTGCCATAATTTGACCAGCCATCGGACATCCCATCGATGTCATGGTCATTTTGATAAATGCCTGCTTCTCCTCATCCACTTCCACTTCATACACCAAGCCTAAATTAACAATATCAATCCCTAGCTCAGGATCAATTACTTCTTCAAGTACTTCGTATATTTGATCCACTAATTCTTGGCTCATTTTTTCACCTCATGAAATCATATTGGTTCATAGATCATCATTAATTGATAATTTTTCTCAATCACAATGTATCATATATTTAGACTCATTATAGTGATTCATATCATAAATTATATTACTTTTGAGGTATTTTATATATAATCATAATATCGAAACCGCTGTGAATAACATGAATCACAGTTTGGAAAACGATGATCCCATGGTAATTTTTTGTTGCATTTACGGCATCTTTTTTGCATATCTTTTACTTCTGTTTTTAATTTTTCATGAACTAATAGGCTAATTTCTTCACGTAACCGCTCCCAATATATGGCCTCTGTTCCTTTATTTAATCGATAAAGAAATAAAAGATGAAGTCCAACTGCTTTGTAGGATAGTTCAAGATCTTCAAGAGTTCGCCTCTTTATTTTCGGTTCAGGAAGAACATTCCCTAATACGATCGCCTCTGCTGTCTTTTTCCACTGCCTAATCAACTCATTTTCTCGAGTAGAGAATGGTAAATGTAATAAGCCGTATAAATCCATAAGTGAAAGACGTGCTTCCATTTCAGATCCGCGGATTAATTCATACAACTCTTTTTCTTCGGAAAGTGATGCTTTCTTTGTTCCATATGGACTCTTAAATTTGTGCCATAGTTCGAAAAAAGTGCCAAGATCATGATAATATTTTTGAAACCGTTCAAACACAGCATTCGTGGGTGCAATGGTAAAATTTTGAATAGGCTCATCCTCTTGTAAAAGAAGCTTTTCCATCGTTTTTACATCTTCAATAAAAGAGACTTTTCCAATTTCGTAGAGTCCCTTCCGTCCTGCGCGACCAGCAATTTGTTTAACTTCCTGTGAATTTAGTCTACGTCTTGACGTTCCATCAAATTTATTATTCTCCAAAAAAACAATACGTTGAATTGGAAGATTTAATCCCATCCCAATCGCATCGGTGGATACGATCACGCTGGTCTCCCCTTTAATAAATCGCTCCACTTGCTTCTTCCTTGTTTCTGGAGGCATACTACCATATATCATACTGACGGTATGTCCGTCATTCTGAAGTTTAGAGGCTGTTTCAAGAACTTTTCTTCTCGAAAAACAGATTAATGCATCTCCCTTTTTCACATGTTTAATTTTGAATTCCTTTTTTTCTACCTCTAGTGGAGTATCACGTTTATATTCGATCAGCTCAATCTCAGAATCACCCAACAACTGGATAAGCATTTCTTGAGCATTCCGACTAGCAATAATATGTACTTCTTTCGCTTGCACTTTTGTAATCGCTTTATACCAAGAAAAACCACGATTTTTATCAGAAATCATTTGTGCTTCATCAATCACCACTACCTCATAAAAATTCTTTTCATGAAACATTTCAACTGTACATGAGATATGATTGGCATTTGGATCCATTCTCTCTTCTTCCCCTGTTTTCAATGAACATGGCGTACCATTTGTGTTTAAAAAATCAGATACTTCAAGTGCTAAAAGACGAAGAGGCGCTAAATACATTCCGCTTTCAGCTGCCATCATCCTCTGAAGGGCATGAAATGTTTTCCCTGTATTGGTCTCTCCAATATGTAAGAAGTAATGAACACCCCTATTAGAAGGTGGATTATATTCTCGTCCAAAAATTTCGTTCAAGATACGAGCTTCTTCTTCTTTTTTTCGCCCTATTTCTGCTCGTTCCTCTTCTTTTCTCACTTCTCGACATTTAATATCCTGAACAAATATCGCCTGATGTTCTTCTAATTTAAAAGGAATTTCTGAAAGTTTCATTAAATCAGCAATATATTCATCACCTAAAAATGAGTATAACTCTTTACTTAAATGATCGATCTTTCCAGCAATTAATACATTCATATTTTGTTGAACTAGCACTGGATCTTCATTTGCTATTAATTCAGGATCAAGCAAACTCTGTATGTACGTCGGAACAATATCAGAAAGATACTCGTAGATCATTGTTTGATATAGATCTGAATATTGTTCATATTCATAATCAACATGATCCCAGTTTGAGATCTTATGAATCTCACCCGTTAATTCAGTTAATAAATCACGTACCGTTGAATATTCCGATAAATCAAAATACCCTTGCACAACAAGTCTTTCTTCTATAGCATTTGGATCTAGCTTTTGAAATCTCTCTTTTGAATGAAAATCATTTTTTATAGAATCTGCAACATATTTTCTTAACAATAAATATAAATCATGACGATGCTCCGTCATTAATTTATCCACTTCTTCTTGAATGGTTAAAGTTATTCGTTTTTGTTGATCTATTATGGATTGTTCCATTTGCCGTTTTTTGTAATTGTTTATTGCCTCTTGATACATACGAATCCACTTTTCATTTTTATCAGCATACGTTTCTTGCAACCATTCTTCAACCAGAAAAGGTTGGTAGGCCTTTATTTCAGAACGAAATAAGTGATTGATTATTTTCCGATCAACACCTTCTACTTCAAATCCCCTTGAACTTAAGTACTCCTTTTTTTCAGAACGTGGAACTTGATTAGAAGCTCGATTTATCCATACATTGATCCAAATTTGTTCAATATAATGTTTTCTCTCATTTAAGTAATCGTTAAAGGTAGGTATTTTCTCTTTTTCTTGTAAAAAAAAGATGATATCATCACTTACTTTTTGCTTTGTATGCTCTACTGCTTCAGGATATACAAAAGCTAATTTTTTCATTTTATGAGCCCCTTTTACGAGTGAAGCTTGAATGGTATTAACCTTCATTTTCTTTCATTCAATATAGAACATTAGTTCTAAATTGTCAAACCTGACTATCCTTATTATGATCTTAGTCTAGAAAAGTTTTCATAAACTTAGCAGAAATAAAAAAAGCGGCATGGATATTTTGCCATACCGAATTAGACGTTAATTTATTTCTAACAGAATTGGACAATGGTCACTCCCTAAAATATCAGCATGTATATAGGCATCCTTTAATCGTTCCTTAAATGTTTCTGAAACAATGAAATAGTCAATCCGCCATCCAATATTCCGTTCACGAACTTTACTCATATAGCTCCACCAAGTATACGCACCCGTTTGATCTGGGTAAAAATAACGGAAACTATCAATAAATCCTTCTTCTAGTAGAGCAGACATTTTACCTCTTTCTTCATATGTGAACCCAGAATTCCCGATGTTTGGTTTTGGATTTTTTAAATCAATCTCGTTGTGAGCAACGTTTAAATCACCACAAAAAACAACCGGCTTATATGTGTTTAAATGTACCAAATGTTTGATCATAGCATCTTCCCAAATTAACCGATAATCTAACCGAGTCAAATCACGTTTTGAATTAGGAGTATATACGTTAACTAAATAAAATTCATCATATTCTAATGTAATCACTCGACCTTCATTATCAGGTACATCTAATTCAATCCCAAAACTAACAGACAATGGTTTTTCCTTTGTAAAGACAGCAGTTCCCGAGTATCCTTTTCGTTCAGCATAATTCCAAAACTGATGATAACCTTCCAAGTTAAGTTCAATTTGATTTTCTTGCAGCTTTGTTTCTTGTATACAGAAAATATCTGCATCCACTTTTTGAAAATAATCTAAAAAACCTTTCTTCACACATGCTCTGATTCCATTTACATTCCATGATACTAATTTCATACTATTTCCCCTTATTATATCTTATTCATTATCTAGACCAGATTATTTCTCAAAAAAAGGAATGACTATTCATGGTTCAAATAGTCATTCCCTATTTGATTATTATAGAATGGTTCTGCTATTAATAACCATTGTCTTGGCGATGATGGTTGATTTCATTTTTTTTAACATAGGCTTGTTCAATTTTCTCCCAGCTGAAACCAAGCATGTTTCCAATCGTTAAGTAAGCGGAAAAGGCATCAATATAGTGGTAGCGATCCGGTTTCACTTCCATTTTCAAGATTTTTGTCATAATATCTTTAAATGCTGTTACAAGAGTTTCGGGAGTGTCATTTGGATTAAAATCACTTAAAAACTGACTATACAATCGATCTACATCATATTGATGATAATTTGCAATACTTAAGAAAAAATGAAGAGAGTCTACATATTCTTCTAATATCACACTTTCTTCACTAGGACCTTTCTTACTCCAATGCTTAAAACATCGTGTTTCATTTGCCAATTCACTAATTTCTACAAGTAAAGCAAGAATTTTATTTTCTTCTAAATTTTTATCTTCTAGCTGGTGCTCCTTAATAATCCGATCATCAAGCACCTTTTGCATTTCACTTAACCTTTTAATGTTCATTTTCTTCATCCTTTATATATAACTTAAGTCTTCGTACATATTATATCATCTATTGATTAAATTGAATGAGCAAAGATTACTCCCAAGAATTTGCTAAAACATAGTTGAATTTCAATACTTAATTCTTATTATTTTAACATGAAAAAAGAGAGCATGATTTAAACCTGCTCTCTCGTTTCTAAATTATTTTGAAGTTACTGCTACTGATACTTCTCTTTGTCCAAAACGGATGGTTGCTTGTGCTGCAGAAAGTCGAGCTAATGGTACCCTAAATGGTGAACAGCTAACATAGTCTAATCCTGTTCTGTAGCAGAACTCAATTGAACTCTTTTCACCGCCATGCTCTCCGCAAATACCTGTTTTTAATTGCGGTTTCACTGAACGTCCTAGCTTAACTCCTGTTTCCACTAATTTACCTACACCTTCTTGGTCAAGCACAGCAAATGGATTTTCCGGAAGTACTTTTTTATCAATATATGCTTGTAAAAACTTACCTTCTGCATCGTCACGACTAAATCCAAAAGTAGTCTGAGTTAAATCGTTTGTTCCGAATGAGAAGAAGTCCGCTTCTTCAGCAATTTGATCCGCAGTAAGAGCTGCACGAGGAATTTCAATCATCGTTCCTACTAAATAATCAAACTCAATTCCTGTTTCCACTTTAATTTGATCTGCAATATCAATGACAAGTTTACGCATGATTGTAAGTTCATTTACATGGCCTACAAGCGGAATCATAATTTCTGGTTTCACAGAAATTCCTTTTTCTATTAATTTAACAACGGCATTAAAAATGGCTTTCGCTTGCATTTCATATATTTCTGGATTAAGCAGTCCTAAACGACAACCACGACTACCAAGCATTGGATTCATCTCTGCTAATTGATTTACCTTTTTCAAAAGATATTCTTTTTCCTTCAATTCTTCTGAACCAGGTGATGTGATTTGTAACTTTGTTACATCAATTAGTAGTTCTTCTTTGTCTGGTAAGAATTCGTGCATTGGTGGATCAAGTAAACGAACAGTAACTGGATGACCTTGCATAGCTTCAAAGATGCCTTCAAAATCACTTTGTTGCATGATTAATAGTTTATCAAGTGCTTCCATACGTTCTTCCAAATTTTCAGCTAAAATCATATCTTGAACGATTGGAAGTCTTATTGGATCCATAAACATATGCTCAGTACGACACAAACCGATTCCGTCTGCACCAAACTCAAGTGCTTTACTTGCATCAACAGGCGTATCTGCATTCGCACGAACACCTAGGTTTCTTGTTTCATCTGCCCAAGAAAGTAAAATTTGAAACTCATCAGATAACTCAGGATCAATCATTGGAATTTCCCCAAGCATCACTTCACCCGTTGAGCCATCGATTGTAATGATATCCCCATACTTAACCACTATTTCGCCAACAGTAAATTGATTTGCTTTGAAATCTATTTTGATCGCTTCACAGCCACAAATACATGCTTTTCCCATACCTCTTGCTACTACTGCTGCATGGCTTGTCATTCCGCCACGGCTCGTTACTATGGCCTGTGCAGCAACAATACCATGTATATCATCTGGAGTTGTTTCTGAACGAACAAGAATAACCTTTTTACCATCATTTCCTAATTGTTCTGCTTCATCGGCATCAAACACAACCGCTCCAGTTGCAGCACCCGGTGATGCTGGCAACCCTTTTGCTATTTGTTTACGCTCATATGAATCATCGATACGACGGTGAAGAAGTTGATCTAATTGCTCTGGGTCAACACGTAGCAACGCAGTTTTTTTATCAATAATTCCTTCTTGAACCATTTCTACTGCAATACGGATGGCTGCTTGAGCAGTCCGTTTTCCAGTTCGAGTTTGTAAAATATAAAGTTCTCCGCGCTCTACGGTAAACTCAATATCTTGCATATCTTTATAGTGCTTTTCAAGTAATTCACATGTTGCAGTAAACTTTTTGTATACTTCTGGCATATCTTTTTCTAGAATATGAATGGGTTGTGGTGTTCGAATTCCTGCAACCACATCTTCCCCTTGAGCATTGATCAAATATTCTCCATAAAGTATATTTTCTCCAGTAGATGGATTCCGTGTAAACGCAACCCCAGTCCCAGAATCGTCTCCCATATTACCAAATACCATACTTTGAATGTTCACAGCTGTTCCTAAGTGATCAGGTATTTTATTTAAGCGACGATAAACAATGGCCCGTTGATTATTCCAAGAATCAAATACTGCATCAATAGCTAAAAACAATTGTTGTTGTGGTTCTTCTGGAAAATCATTTTTTGTATGTTTTTTAACAATTTCCTTATAACCAATGATCACTTCCTGCCAATCTTCAGCGGTCAATTCAGGATCAACATGATAACCTTTTTGCTCTCTTATTTCTTCTAAATATTGTTCAAAATAAAACCCATCAATTCCTAATACTACATTGCTAAACATTTGAATAAAGCGACGATAGGAGTCATAGGCAAAGCGTGGATTCCCTGTTAACTCGGCCACTCCCTTAACAGTTTCATCATTCATACCAAGATTTAAAACCGTATCCATCATTCCTGGCATTGAAAATACAGATCCTGAACGTACTGAAACTAAAAGTGGATTCGTTGGATCACCAAGCTTTTTACCCGTATTTTCTTCTAAAGTTTGTAATGCATCTGAGATTTGTTTTTCAACATTTTCAGATATTCTTTTACCCGCTTCATAGTAATCGTTACAAGCTTGAGTTGAAATGGTAAAACCAAACGGAACTGGAAGTCCAATATTAGTCATCTCTGCTAAATTGGCACCTTTCCCACCCAATAATTCCTTCATGTCGCTGTTTCCTTCATTAAATAAATAAACAAATTTCTTCATTATTTTCTTCTCCTCTCACTTTTTAAAACATCAACTATTAAACTTGCCGTTTCTTCAATCGCTTTATTTGAAACATTTATAACCGGGCAACCGACCCGTTTCATTATTTTTTCAGCATATTCTAGCTCTTCAAGAATTCTTTCAAAACTGGCATAATTCGCTTCCGATTTTAACCCAAGCGACTTTAGACGCTCTTTACGGATTTCATTTAATTTATCTGGTGTAATGATTAGACCTACACATTTATTTCGCGGAATTGTGTAAAGTTCATCAGGGGGTGGAACCTCTGGAACTAAAGGGACATTCGCTACTTTAAAACTTTGATGTGCGAGATACATGGAGAGTGGTGTTTTGGATGTACGTGATACACCAATCAATACGATATCTGCTCGTGACAGACCACGTGGATCACGACCATCGTCATACTTTACAGCAAATTCAATCGCTTCAACTCTTCTAAAATACTCTTCATCTAGTTGTCTTAATAACTTTGGCTGATGATTAGGCTCTTTATTAAATTTTTCCATAAAGGCATTCATGAGTGGATTTAATAAATCAACAGCCAGTACTTTCTCCTCTTTGGCTCGTTTGTCTAAATAATTCTTCAACTCAGGTATAACAATCGTGTAAGCAATGATGGAATTACTTTGCCTTGCCATCCGAATTACATGCTCAATATCTTCTGTATCTTCAGTATAGGAATGGCGACGAATATCCACATGTCCACCATTAAATTGAGTGGCAACTGCCTTTACAACAAATTCTGCCGTTTCACCAACTGAATCCGATACTACATAAACCACTGCTCTTTCTGACAATATGATATTCACACCCTTTTCATAAAAACTCATAAAAGATATTATTTACTTCAACAGCCTTATTGATGCTATCCATATGTAAAATACATTAACTAACCATCACAAATAGTAAAATATTATTGTATTTAAATATGTTATACTAATTATGAGTTTAGGATAACACATTTTAAAATTCACGTGAACTATTTTTTAGTAAAAAAATAAAACATTTTTTCAAAAAGTATGTATTTTTTGTTTTATTAAAATAAAAAAGATAGACAAGTAGACAAATACATGCCACTTTAATCCATCTTTTTTCATATTTCAGTATAAATTTCTTTCTAATGTCTCTATTTTATGTCCGACAGACTTGGTAAGTTCTTCAGTCATAATAGGTATATTTGTTTTTAATAAAGGATTAACCATTTTTGCCCATGTTCCACATGCTGTTAGCTCTATAAACCCAGCCATACTTGTTTTATTGTTGGAAAGATGAATAGCTTCAAAATATCCATTTCCATGCAACTTTTCATTCACGCTTTTCAAATCGAAGGTTATCCTATTGGGTTCTAACCAATTCGTGATTACTACTTTTAACTGAATCATCTTCTTCATCATGCCAAGTTCACTTTTAAATTTCCACATGGATTCATTTTCATTTAGAATCTCGTGTTCTATATAACCCGGTACGAGTGGAGCCCATCGATCTATAGAACTTACAAACTTCCAAACTATAGGAATGGGAGCATTTACTTCCATTCTGTGTATATGAGAACACATTAGGACATCCTCCTTTATGTTTATTGCACATTATTAAACCTATTCTCTTATTTTATAGAATATGATGTAATAAAAAAGAAAAAAGTGCCCACTTGAGACACTTATGATCGCTTTTTTGAATATTCCCTATTAATTTTTTGATCTAAACGCTCTAAAAGCCGATACAAACGATTATTGGTCCATTTTTCTATAATGATGGCTACCTCCTGGTTCTTCATCCTTTTCGTCGGCTAGTTTAATGATGGCTTGTAGTGGCGTTCTAACAATTTCACCACCTGGAAAATAGGAATCTGTATGGAATAATATAGCCAAAGCAATTTCCTTTGCTTTTATTGGATTTTCCCCAAGGCGTATCAATAATTTATGAGCTCTTTCAGCTCCCTTAATCGCATGAATATCATTTTGTTTATACAAATCATAATCCCAATTCCCATCTTTATACCATGTATAATGCCCGATATCATGTAGGAAACCTGCTTTTGCGGCGCTATCTACATCAATACCTTGCTTCTTTGCAAATTGAAAAGCGTGATAGGCAACCGCAATAGCATGAACGAAACCAGACCGACTCACGTATTTCTGTGCAATACGATGATTATAAATATCAATTAATGAAACATCTCTCATAATTCAACCTCCCTTTTGGAACCAATTAACAATATACTCATAATAAGTAAATAAGATTTTTTCTATCTTACTCTTTTATAACAAATTAATTCAAATAATATGTACTTTATTTCGTATCATTGATAATCAATTAAATGGTTTATCGTAAATTCCGGACTAATATAATAGGAAATGGGAAAAAATATGTAAGAAAAATAACTATTATTCAACAAAAATGTGGTAATATATTGATTAAGTGAAATTTCTTATTTTATGTATGGTGGAAATTCCATGATTAAATTATTTATTATATAAGGAGCACAAATATGGAAAAAGTACTTATTTTTGGACATAAAAATCCTGACACTGATACAATTTGCTCTGCAATTGCTTATGCAAATTTGAAATCTGAACTTGGCGTAAATGCTGAACCAATTCGCCTTGGAGAAATTAATGGAGAAACTCAATATGCTTTAAATCATTTTCAAGTAAATGTCCCACGTTTAGTAGAAAAGGTAGCGGCAGAATCTACTCAAGTAATTTTAGTAGACCATAACGAACGTCAGCAAAGTGCAGATGATATTGACGAAGTTCGCATTCTTGAAGTGATTGACCATCACCGTATTGCCAACTTTCAAACGAGTGATCCTCTATATTACCGTGCAGAACCCGTTGGATGTACAGCAACCATTTTAAATAAGCTCTATAAAGAAAACGGAGTTGAAATAAAAAAAGAGATCGCTGGTTTAATGCTTTCTGCCATTATTTCTGATTCTTTATTGTTTAAATCCCCAACTTGCACAGAACAAGATATTGCAGCTGCCCATGAATTAGCTGAAATCGCTAACGTGGATGCAGAAAAATATGGTTTAAACATGTTAAAGGCTGGCGCTGATCTTAGTGATAAAACGATTGACCAATTAACTTCGTTAGATGCAAAAGAATTTGAAATGGGGAACTACAAAGTAGTGATCGCGCAAGTAAATGCAGTTGATACGAATGACGTTCTCTCACGTCAAAAGGAAATTGAAGAATCTCTTACGAAGCAAATTTCTGACAGACAGCTTGATTTATTCTTATTTGTTGTTACAGACATATTAACAAACGATTCTGTTGGACTTGCACTTGGTAAAATGACACATGCAGTCGAAACAGCTTTTAATTCAAAACTTGATAACAATACGGTTTTATTAAAAGGTGTCGTATCACGCAAAAAACAAATTGTGCCCGTATTAACAGATACACTGAAATCTCTTTAAATTGTGATTTAAAACGAAAGCAAGGAAGCATTAAGCCTTCCTTGCTTTTTTCTTACCCTTCTTCTACTTAGGAAATAATCTTTTCATTTACATATATTATCATGGCAATTTCGTCACATTGATGCAACTTTGGACAGTTAATGCAGTCTTTCCATACTTTTTGTGGCATATTATCCTTTACCGTTATTTCAAATCCACACTTTTTAAAAAAATCTGCTTGATAGGTTAAAGTAATTAACTTATCAATGCCTAATCTTTTTGTTTCTTCAATAATCCTTTGAACAAGAAGTTTTCCTATCCCCTTCTTCTCCATAGTAGGATCCACGATTAACGTACGAACCTCTGCTAATTCTTTATCTAAAATGGCTAAACTGCCAGTACCAACTACTTTCCCCTCAACAATTGCTACAAAAATTGAAGAAATACTTTGATAAAGAGATTCTTTTGATCTTGGTAAAACGATTTCCTGTTCTGCATAAACGTTAATTAGTTTGAATAGATGTTCTATATCTGATATTTCTGCCCTTCTTATCTCAGTCATTGCAATCATCATCCTTATTAAATTGTATTCATTTGTAAATATCATACTTTATTCTAGCTAAATGTCAATAATTAATCATTAAAATGTATAATTATAATTTTAATGAACGCTATTTTTCTTTTAGTGCCATCTTTTTTAATGTGACATACACAAAAAAAAGAGGAGCTATAAGCTCCCCTCTTGACTGACATTATTCAGCATCAAATACTCTAACCTCTGTCATCTTATCTCCATTTTGCATCTTTAGAGCAGTCTCTAAACCTGATGTAACTTTACCAAAAACTGTATGAACTCCATCTAAATGAGGCTGTGGCTCATGTACTACAAAAAATTGGCTACCTCCAGTATCTCTACCTGCATGTGCCATTGATAATGATCCAGCTTCATGTTTATGTGGATTTCCTTCTGTTTCACATTTAATGGTATAACCAGGTCCACCTGCCCCTGTGCCCGAAGGATCTCCTCCTTGTGATACAAAGCCTGGGATAACTCTGTGAAAGATTACTCCATCATAAAAGCCTGAGTTTGCTAAGTCCTCAAAGTTTTTAACTGTCTTAGGAGCTTCATTAGGGTAAAATTCAAGCTCCATTTTTTCTCCATTTTCCATTACTATGTATCCTTTTTTAGCCATTATCAACATCTCCTTTTGTTAAAATAAAACAAGATTAATCATATCATTAATAGTATTAAATCACAAAGAAAAGACATCCTATAAACTTAAATTATGATTTCTCAAAATAATGCACTAGTTCTACGATCATTGCCCCCATACGTTCATGCTGTGGTACTACGATACGTTCAATCCCTTCCTCTACTAAAGCTTCTGCTGTTACTTTTCCCACTGCAGTCGCAACAGTTTTGTCCTTAAAAATAGCTTGCACCTCTTTCAAGTACCCTTTTTCACGTGCATAATCAAACAATGAACGCACTTGAATTGCTGTTGTAAAGCAAATGGCATCAACAGACCCTTCCATTAATTCCTGACAAAGTGTTTCAACCGTTTCTTGCACTGGGGGAATATGCTGATAAGGTAATAATTGTGAAATAACTGCACCCTTTGATTCAAGAAACTTTATAAGTACTGGAGCTTTTTCACCATGTAGCTGAACAACTACACTTTTCCCAGAAAAATCAACCTTTTCAAGCTGTCGAATCAATCCTTTTGTTGTTCCGTCATCGTCAGAAACAACAGTGTCTATTTGGAACTTCTTTAATGCAGCTGCTGTTTTATAACCCCTGGAGGCCACATTCGCGTTCTTAACCTGCATCAAAAAATCATCTTTGCATTCTATATCTTCCGCTTGTTCGATCAGTGTTTGAAATCCTATTCCTGTTGTGAAAATAAACCAATCCGCACCTATTTCTGCAAATCTCTTTAAATCACGTTTCACGTCATTATCTGCTTTATATACCGTACCTTGGAGCGAACGAACACTTGCTGATCCTCCTTGCTTCTCAATTAACTTTGACATTTCTTCTGTTTTTCGTGTTGCCCCTAATATGATATGCTTCCCTGATAATGTATTTCCCATTTGATCACCTTTTCCAAATTTATCATTTATATATATTTTTACATAAACCCCAATATTTTAATAGGACCTTTTAAACAATAACAAAACCCCAGATCCAAAATGAATCCAGGGCATTAAAGAGTTTTCTTAATGGTGATGACCATGGTGCGATCGATCTAAAACAGGATTTGTAATAACAAATTCTTCTTTAGGTACATAAAAGTATTGAATCCAAACGCCATCTAAATATGTTTCCCGCGTATCAAGTAAAATATCAATATCTTTATCTGTTTTAACAATTTCATCGTATTCAGTTGGAGTATCCAGACGTAAATCATAATGAGCATGATCTCCGTGCATTTGTGTAACAAAAACACGAATCAACTTACCTGTTCCTTCAACGCTTGCCATCATTTCTTTTAAAACTTTAGAAGCATGACGATTTATTTTACAGTTCATATTACCAAAACCCCTATCAAAAAATGATTCACAACATTACTTCAATACATTTATTATAGCAATGTTACCTCTTTCAGATAGGAAGATAATATTTAATCTTATCTTCCATCCATTTAGATAAAGATGACTTCCATCAGCAGGATTTTTTCACCACAAAGGATGTGCTAGTGTACACGTTGCCATAGGTTTTCTCTCTGGGCCTCAGCCTTTAGAAAAAATCAATCAGACTTAGCATGACAGATCACGACGAACTTAGTGGTCTGACCGTTATAAAGGGATAAACTACTTATTTTAATTTATCTAAAACATCAAATAGCTCTGACAGATGATGAATTTCAAAATTTGGCACCACTTCATTTCGTTCTTTATCATGACGATTAATCCAAACAGATTTGATGCCAGCACGCGTAGCGCCTAATATATCAGTCATAAGGTTGTCCCCGACCATTAATGCTTCTTCCTTGTCAATTTCAATTAGAGAGAGTGCATGTTCAAAAATAGATGGATCTGGTTTTCCCTTTCCAAATGCACCAGATATAACAATCTGATCAAAATAAGGGACCAGTTCAGGTGTAATATCAAGCTTTGTATTTTGTAAATCTGGGGAGCCATTTGTCAATAATAGTAATTTGTATTTACCCTTTAACCGATCCAAAACAGCAAAGCTATCATCATACACGAATGGTTTATTCCGTCTTTCCTCTGGAAATCTCTCTGCTAGTGTAGTCGCAAACTCATCATCATCTATTCCAATACTTAGTAAACCTTTACTCCAAGATTCTTTCCTGTATATTGGAACAATTTCTGACATTTTCCGGAAATTTTCTTCATCATCCAGAAAATTTCCCCATAAACCTTCGAATGGATTGATTCCAATCATCTGTGTAAAGGGGTACGTCTCATAGCTAGAATAAAGTAACCTTGCCTCATTTCTAACAGCATTCTCAAGCTCTTCCGAATCAATATTATATTTTTCGGCTGCCACTAAACATGTAGCAGAAAAGGCTTCCTTTACACTTTTTTGATCCCAAAGTAGAGTATCATCGAGATCAAAAAGAATCGCTTTAATCATGTATTAATCCCCTCTCCCCTTTAATCGACCTATACTGGTTTATTTTTCGTCTTGAGCAACTTCTACAACCCATCCAAATGGATCTGTTTCATTTCCAACTTGTATTGCTGTTAATGTATCGTATAGTTTCATTGATAGTTCTCCCGTATTTCCTCCACTGACAACTAATTTATTATTATCCCAGAATAATTCTCCTACTGGGGAAATAACCGCAGCTGTTCCGGTTCCAAATACTTCTTCCAAAAGACCATCTTTATAGGCCTGATATACTTCTTCCATTGAAATTTTCCGTTCAGATGTTGGGATATTCCAATGGTTCAATAATTGTATAATCGAGTTCCTTGTAACGCCCTCTAAAATACTTCCGTTTAGTGCAGGTGTAATCACTTCTCCATTAATTTTAAAGAAGATGTTCATACTACCCACTTCTTCAATATATTTTTTTTCTACTCCATCAAGCCATAAAACTTGAGAATATCCGCTTTCTTCTGCAACTTCCTGTGCTTTTAAACTTGAAGCATAATTACCTGCTGTTTTAGCAGTTCCAGTTCCACCTGCAACTGCTCGAACATATTTACTTTCAACAGCAATTTTAACTGGGTGAATTCCTTCTTTATAGTAAGATCCAACAGGACACATAATAATCATAAATTTATAGGTTTCTGAAGAATGAACGCCAAGTGACGCTTGAGTTGAAATGATGAATGGACGAATATAAAGAGAAGTTCCTTCTGTCTTTGGAATCCATTCTCGATCAACATTTATTAGTTCCTTTAAACCTTTTAAGGCTAACTTTTCATCAATTTCAGGAATGCAAAGACGATCATTTGATTGATTCATTCTTTGGAAGTTTCTTTCCGGTCTAAAAAGTAAAACCCTTCCATTATTTGAAAAATAGGCTTTTAGCCCTTCAAACACAGTTTGACCATAATGAAAAATCATAGCAGCTGGGTCAAGTTCAATGGGTTGATATGGGATAATACTTGCATTATGCCAACCAAGATCCGTTGAATAGTCCATAACAAACATATGGTCTGTAAAGACTTTGCCAAATTCTAGCTGATCATCTTGTGGTTTTGGTTTACAGTTTGTGTTCAAATTAATGCTGATGTTTTCTTTCGACATGGTTCTTCGACTCCATTCTAAATATTAAACTAAATATGCAAAACTAATAGTAATACTTTATCACAAAAAAGTATTTTATAAAGAGAAATTATATTGAAAATTTATGTTTAATTGAATTTACTGTCCAATTAAGCTTTCAATTTCATCCTTAAGCTTCTTTCCCTTTTCAATTCCTTCATTAATCTTCTCTTTCCATTTAGGTGCTTCTTCTTTAATCTTTTCTTTCAATTTCTCTGTTTGATCTTTCAGAGGTTGTTTTTTTTCTTCTTCTGCCCTTTTCTTGGATTGTACCGACTTTACGATGAATTCCTCTTGTTCAATATAGGGCTTTACAGTTTCCAAAATTTCTCTAAAAATAGGCACAACCGTTTCTGAGCTGCTCGAGGATAAATAATGTTGCCTGTCCGTTTTATCATATCCAAGCCACACTGCCCCCACCAAATTTGGTGTATATCCAACAAACCACTGATCCTTCGTTCCATTAATATCTTCATATGGTAATTGGGTAGAACCCGTTTTACCTGCTAATTGTATTCCAGGGATTTTCGTTCCCTGTCCGGTACCCGACTCAACAACGCCTAAGAGTAGTGAGGTCACTTCATTTGCCACTCTTTTTGATGTCACCTTCGTAGATTTATTTTTATGTTCAGCCACCACATTTCCAGTTGGACCCACTATTTTGGTAATTAAATGGCTATCTTCACGGTTCCCTTCATTCGCAAAGACAGAATATGCCTCAGCTAACTGTAAGGGAGAAATTCCTTTGCTCATCCCACCAAGAGCAATTCCTAAGTAGTGATCTTCCTTTTCTAGAGGAATACCAAACTTCTCCAACGAGGAGATTCCGTTATCTAAGCCGATTTCATTTAGAAGCCACACAGTTGGCATATTTAAAGACTGAGCAACTGCCTCATACATAGGAACTTCTCCTTGGAAAGTACGGGAAAAATTTTGCGGTGCATAGTCACCAAAAACCATTTCTTCATCTTTTAAAATCGAAGTTGTTTCGTATCCAGATTCAAGTGCGGGCGTGTAAACCGCTAATGGCTTTAACGTAGAACCTGGCTGTGCTTTAATATGTGTGGCCCGATTAAAACCGCGAAATACATAATCTCCTCTACCACCGACAAGTCCTCGAATTCCTCCCGTTTTAGGATCTAGGAGTACACTACCACTTTGAACCAAAGTCTCATCTTTTCCATCAGGGAATAAGCTACCTTGATTAAACACTTTTTCTAAGGAAGATTGAATATTTTGATCCATTTCTGTGTAAATTCGATAATCTCTTGTCATGATCTCTTCTTGTGATAAATCATATTGGTTGATTGCTTCATCTAGAACGGCATCTACATAATATGGATAATCACGTTTTATATCGTTTCTTCCGCCATCTTCAATATTAATCCTTTCTTGCTTTGCCTTGTTGTATTCATCTTCAGTAATCATTTCCAACTCTTTCATACTTGCTAAGACAATATTTCTTCTTTCTATCGCCCTTTCGTAATGGTTATGAGGATCTAACGCAGATGGAGCTTGCAACAATCCTGCAAGCATCGCTGCTTCACTAATCGTAACGTTCGTAATATCTTTATTAAAATACTCTAGTGCTGCCTGATCAATTCCCCATGCCCCACTTCCAAAATACACTTGATTTAAATACATATTCATAATTTCATTTTTTGTATAATGCTTTTCAATTTCAACCGCTAAAAATAATTCTTCTATCTTTCTTCGATAGGTCTGTTCAGGTGAAAGTAACGCATTTTTGGTAAGTTGTTGAGTAATCGTACTGCCACCACCGGTTATTGTTCTTGAAAATAGATTTTTAAGAAATGCTCTGGACATACCGATTATGTCAAATCCTTTATGGTCCATAAAACGACGGTCTTCTATAGCAATGACTGCATGGGAAACATAATCAGGTATACTTGTCACATCAACCCCTTCAGCCCGGTTCGTATCAACCTTTGTTGCAACATCTCCATCTTTATCGTAGATGATCGTTGTTTGACTTAATCCATCCTGGAGTGATTGAACATTTGCTTGTGAAGCTGTATAGACAAAAAACAAAATGGTCAGTAAAACAAAGGTCAATATCCCTAATAAAAGAAATTGTGTTAGATGCTTTTTTTTCCAGAAATGTCTTATTGTTTCTAAAACTCGTTGAAGCAACTTTATTATCGGAGGACTTATTTTCTTCCATAATTGTTGCAATAAATTCAAAATAGGTTCTAATCTTTTCATCTACTATCCCTTCTTATCTTCCACTAAAAGTTAAATTAAATGATCTTTCTTATAATAGCTCATATTAAATTAAATGTATAAAAATAACCAAGAAATCGTTCATGGTCACACATTTCATTTAACTAATGATTTTAATTTGCTAAAAATTCTGTTTTTTTAAAAAAATAGTGTTCATATCGTTCTCGATCGTATATACTGTATTATAACAGAAATAAATCAATTAACTGTATTATAAAAAGGGGGCTTTTTAGATGCTAATGAAACAATCTGAATCCATTAAGAATAACCCACAAAAGAAAATTTGCCCTGAGTGTGGTCAATTTTTGAAGGATCATATTGAATCTTATATAATGGAATGTGATCGTTGTCTTTCCAAGAAAACAGAATAGACAATAAGTAGAACGGATCTATCCAAATATAATGAATACGACAAAAAGCCCTCCTATACGGAGGGCTTTATTATTAACACTTTTGAGGACCCAACCATTATCAGCTGATACGCGAACATTTAAACGTTTATAGTGAGTATATTAAATCTCACCCAAGTTAGGCTAACAGCCAATATGTGTTAGTTTCGCAATCACTTATATTGAATTGGATTATTGATTTCCCGATCAATAATTTATTTCTTTTTCAAGGTTTTTTGGGATTTCATCATATACTGTAGTGAAATGTCTATTCACTATTTGCTCGTATCATGATTTTGGTCAAGAGTTTTGCATAAGCGTATTAATATTTAAAGTTTGTCATAACTTATTACCTTTAAACAATTATTAACTTAGGGAGCCAACCCATTACATGTTCAAAAATATTAATTGAACTTTTTCAAAGTTTTTGTTTTTCTTGTTATGTCCCTTTAAACAATATAGGCTTATTAATTACCCTTTTCCGCTTGAATTCCCCCTTGTATTTAGTTTTTTCTTTCTTCCTTCCCTGAACATATAGGCTAATGATTCCTCCATAAATGAAACGAACGGCTTCATTAAAGCACTAGATCTTGAAAGGCTATAGTTTTTCGTTTGACCTTTTTCGAAACGAACACTATCTGGTTGAGCCTTCAAAAGTGTTAATTCCTTTTTTCGTAGAATCTATTTTTCTTTTCTACACCTTCATTATAACTCTTTATCCCAAAATGTAAGCGCTCTAATTGTGTATGTTTTATGAACAAACTCTATAATATTCTGTTCAATCTAATAAAATAACCGCACTTTAAAGTGCGGTTATATTTTAGGCAATTCACGAATCTCCATTGTCATTTGATTTCCACATAAAGGACATTTAAGATCTTCCGATGCAAATTCTTTTCTCATCCAGCCATTACAAGAAGTATCACTGCAAGAATATACTTCCACATCCATCAATATGTTTTCTAGTTTATCATCCTGACCCTTCCTGTTAAAAAATATCTGAATCGCCCCCTACAGTTATATAATAAGTTTACCATAAATAGCACTGACTAAGTAAGCTTATCACGATCAAAATACTTACTGATTATTTATATACAGCTACATATCTAATTCTAATGGAAATCAATTACCATTATTAGTATGATCAAAATGAAAAGTTTTAACAGTTAAATACAAAATAATAATGAACTTCCTTTTCTTCAGCATACTATACAAATGATTAGTGGATAAATTCATTCATTACGTATAGCAGAACATGTAAAATGAAAGCATTTCCGTGCAAGTTCTTAATTAAACAGCTTCATAGTAAAAATCATTTCACTTAACATTATACCATGATTTAGAAGAATAGGATGAGAAAACCATAAGATAAAAATATAACATAAATAATAGAAGTCCTCCACATCTTTTAATCAAATTCGCCCCGTCGAATGCGCCGATTTTACGAGCTCGCTCGATAAATTACCTCTAAAAAATCGTGGTCCGCCGGAGGTCAGGCTTTTCAGCCGGGTTTGAACCCCCACTGAATCATAAGCTTTGCTTCATCCCCCACTTTAGAGTGGAGGACTTCTGCTAAATGAAGTTAAAAGGTTTATTGAATCTCTATCAGTTCTCTTAATATCCTTCATAAGTTAAAAAAGGACAGGAAGTGTTCTAACACTTTCTGCCTTTTTTATTAGATAAATTTAAGGACTGTCAGCTTTGTATAACCTTTATGTTTACGTTGGAGAAAGTTTTCTCCATTTTCTTTCTTCTTATCTGGTGATTCTTGTAAATATAATGAAATTTTTGAGCGCGGTTTTGTAAAGCTAATTTGAATACCTGATTGTTTTAATCGATTCACTAATTCAATGAGCTGTTTACTAGCCATTTTAATAACTCCTTTTATGATCTCTTTAATTTGATCATACACAATAAATATGAATAAAATATGAATAAACAATATAAAATCATGAAATCACTTTTCTTTATTTAAATACGATTTTTATCAGCTGATTTCCTGCATTTACATTTAAATTTCATAAAAATTTTATATTTTCCATCATTTTCGATCATATTGGTAAACAGTAAAACAATTATTTGCTCAGAATTTTAATGAGGTCGCTCTTCCGCTTTGAAAATGGTATAATCAATTCATATTGTGTTTTGGAGGAATAGAAATTAATGATTACAGTTAGCAATGTAGGTCTTCGCTATGGAGATCGTAAATTATTTGAAGATGTAAATATCAAATTTACACCTGGAAATTGTTATGGATTAATTGGCGCAAATGGTGCTGGTAAATCAACTTTTTTAAAAATTTTATCTGGTGATCTCGAACCACAATCAGGTTCTGTTCAATTAGGACCTGGTGAACGCCTTGCTGTATTAAAACAAAACCATTTCGAATTTGAAGATGAAGAGGTCTTAAAAGTTGTTATTATGGGACATACTCGCTTATTCGAAGTGATGCAGGAAAAAGATGCCATCTATATCGAAGGCAGACTTTACTGATGAAGACGGAATGAAGGCTGCAGAGCTTGAGGGAGAATTTGCTGAATTAAATGGTTGGGAAGCTGAATCAGAAGCTGCCATCCTATTAAAAGGTCTTGGAATTGACGAGAGTCTTCATTTTAAGAAGATGGCAGATATTACAGGTGGAGAAAAGGTTAAAGTATTACTTGCCCAAGCATTATTTGGTAAGCCAGATGTTTTACTACTTGATGAGCCTACAAACCATTTAGATATTAAAGCAATCCAATGGCTTGAGGAGTTTTTAATTAACTTTGAAAACACCGTCATTGTTGTTTCCCATGACCGCCATTTCTTAAATAAAGTCTGTACACATATTGCCGATTTGGACTTTGGGAAAATTCAGATTTATGTTGGTAACTATGATTTTTGGTATGAATCTAGCCAATTAGCTACACGAATGGCATCTGATACAAATAAGAAAAAAGAAGAGAAAATTAAAGAATTACAAGCCTTTATTGCTCGCTTTAGTGCAAATGCATCAAAATCAAAACAAGCAACATCTCGAAAAAAACTACTTGATAAGATTACTTTGGATGATATTCGACCCTCTTCTCGTCGCTATCCATATGTCGGATTCACGCCTGATCGTGAAATTGGGAATGATTTATTGAGAGTAGAAGGGCTTTCGAAAACCATTGATGGTGTTAAGGTACTGGATAATATTTCCTTTATTATGAATAAAGATGACAAGATTGCTCTGGTTGGTGCAAATGAAACAGCCAAAACAACATTATTTAAAATCTTAATGAACGAAATGGAAGCAGATAGTGGGACTTTTAAATGGGGAATCACTACATCACAGGCTTATTTTCCAAAAGATAACTCGGTGTACTTTGAAAACAGTGATATAAATCTCGTGGATTGGCTACGTCAATTTTCACCTCTAGATGAAAGTGAAAGCTTTTTAAGAGGTTTCTTAGGAAGAATGCTGTTCTCTGGAGAAGAAGTGTTGAAAAAGGCAAGTGTCCTTTCTGGTGGAGAAAAAGTTCGTTGCATGCTTTCAAAAATGATGCTAAGCGGTGCCAATGTGTTGCTTCTTGATGAGCCAACGAACCATCTTGATCTCGAATCCATTACAGCGTTGAATAACGGTCTTACTAGTTATAAGGGTGCATTAATCTTCTCATCTCATGACCATCAGTTTATTCAAACGATTGCCAATCGTATAATTGAACTTACTCCAAACGGGTTGATGGACAAACAAATGACTTATGATGAGTATTTAGGAGATAGTGATCTACAAAAGCAGATTGCACAAATGTACGAAGAATAATCCATTCATCTTATGTATTAGATTCGTTCAATCAAATTGAACGAATCTAAAAAACGCAAAGGGAGAACATTCCCTTTGCGTTTTTTTATGAACGTTTTTGTTTTTTTCGTGAAGAAGATGCCTCCCTCACGCCTGTTTCCTCTGTTGTCGTCCCTTGCCCTTCTACATGAGCAGAGCTTAAACCAGTTTTGGATGGATCTTGCTTTCTTTTACTCATTTTCAACACCTCCACCCTTATTTTGCCGGATTTCAGTTCGATTATACTTTTTTACATCCTCAAATGGTATCAGTCACCCTACTAAAAAGATAAATGTATTTTTGTGGTGACTGACACATCATTCGATTTAATTTCTTTTTAGATTCTTAATGAATTCAGCATATTGATCATCTCTAGCTAATGCTGCTGTGTATTGTCTTTTAACAAAATGCTCTGCATCGATAAATTCATTAAAAGTCAATGGCAAGGTTTTGTTTTTATTTTCTACAATCCATTGACTATTATGTTGTTTAATAAACCACTTTTCCCGGCTTTGATTCTCATATAATGAACCATCTGGATTATTCTTGATGTTTTGCAGATTTTTCGGTGCATCCATTCTTGATGGATCCAGTGGAAACACTTCATGAACATACAGCTTGTATGCAGTCTCATTCATTGAGCATCCTGAAGCCTTAGCGTGACCTCCTCCACCAAATTTTCCTGCAACTGCTGAAACATCAATATGATCATGAATGGTTCGAAAACTAACCTTTTTGCCACCCATATTCAAAATCACAATATAGTCCAAATGACTATTTGCTTTACCCAACTCATTTCCTAGTTCAGAGTGGTACATTTCTGCATGAACGATTCCCACACAATGTTCACCAATAAAAGCCTGCACAAGCTCACGATTTTTCTTTCTAATGTATCGATTAATCTTTTCTTCTTCCATTTTTAACAATTGCTGTTCAAACTCATTAAAGGAAAAGGATTCATCCGACTTTAAACGTTCAATCATTTTCCCTTCGAAATCATCTAATGCAATCAATGAAAATAAATCATTTAACTGTTTTGCTTTTAATAAATTATTTTTTTCCCATTCCCATGTATCATACTGGCGAATTAACTCAACAAATTCTTCAACCGCAGGCCTTGAACTGATATTTTGAGTAGTCATTAAATAATCATAAAATAATGAAGTTGCCGATGTCAGCCTTCCATCATCATAACTAACTACTACCGTTGCCCAGTCGAATTCGTTTAGATGCAAGGCTGTTTTATGATGGTCAATAAATTTGGCTTTTCCACCTTCTTTTACAAATTGATCAATTCTTTTACTATTTGCTTCATTAACCGTTAAATCCGTAATCAACAATAAGTCCTCTTTTTGCTGATTTTTCTTAGTTATTTCAAAATATCGTTCCACTTGTGAATTTAGTCTAGCAACTGAATTATAATGTACCTCGACTTCTTCGCCAAAAGCGATTTTAGCTAAAATACCACAACCTAATCCATCTAAATCATTATGAGTATATAAATGAATCAATGTAACCCACCTCTCAACTTAAATAATATGTACAATTCATGTATGTATTCTTACACTTCTTTCATTAAGGAATCCAAGTGTAAAATTGTCATATATGAACATTATATCTTTACTGATGCATTGTCAAAAATAAAAACACCCATTCATGTCAATCATTGCTTGTCAAGACCTACAAAATTAATATCAGAAATGATCGATAAAAAAGAAATTTTTAAGAAACAACAGAAAAATACAGTTTTATCTTTTTGTATAACAGTTTCATATTTTTTAACTGTATTTGATACAGAAAAATAAAGAACTTAGATTTATGGAACCGCTTACATTACTTTTGTATCAGAGAAATGACTAACATTCATAAAATGTTCAAATATAGGTTAATAAGAAACGAAATTCGTCTGTTATACTTTTCACATAGGAAACGTGTAACAACTGTTATATATTCTATTCCCAAATAAATCTATGAGGTGATTATAAGATGGAACAATGGAAAGGTTTTTCAAATGGCGTATGGAATCAAGAAGTAAATGTACGTGATTTTATTCTTAAAAACTTTACTCCATATACAGGTGATGAAAGTTTCTTAGAAGGTCCTACTAATGCAACTACAAAACTTTGGAATCAAGTTATGGAATTATCAGAAAAAGAACGTGAAGCTGGCGGTGTTTTAGATGCTGATACAAAAATCGTATCTATGATTACTTCACATGGCCCTGGATATTTAGATAAAGATATTGAGCAAATTGTTGGTTTCCAAACTGATAAACCGTTTAAACGTTCATTAATGCCTTTTGGTGGAATTCGTATGGCTCAAACTGCGTTAGAGTCCTACGGATACGAATTAGATAAAGAAGTTGAACATATTTTTACAGATTATCGCAAAACGCATAACCAAGGTGTATTCGATGTGTATACACCAGAAATGAGAGCTGCACGTCACGCTGGTGTTATTACTGGTCTTACCTGATGCTTATGGACGTGGTCGTATAATTGGTGACTATCGTCGTGTTGCTCTTTACGGTGTGGATTTCTTAATGAAAGAAAAACTAAGAGAATATGCCTATATTGGTGACGGCTATATGTCAGACGATGTGATTCGAGATCGTGAAGAATTCAGTGAACAATATCGTGCATTAAAAGAATTAAAACAAATGGCTGCTTCATATGGCTATGATATTTCCGTACCTGCTAAAAATGCTAAAGAAGCTATTCAATGGTTATACTTTGGTTATTTAGCTGCTATTAAAGAACAAAATGGTGCGGCAATGAGTCTAGGTCGTACATCTACATTCTTAGATATTTATGTTGAAAGAGATTTGCAAAATGGTACCTTAACTGAAATCGAAGCACAAGAATTGGTTGACCATTTTATTATGAAACTTCGTCTTGTTAAATTTGCAAGAACTCCTGAATATAACGAATTATATAGTGGTGACCCAACATGGGTAACTGAATCAATCGGTGGAATGGCTCTTGACGGTCGTCCATTAGTAACAAAGAACTCTTTCCGTTTCTTACACACTTTGGATAATTTAGGACCAGCTCCAGAACCAAACTTAACGATTCTTTGGTCAACTAAATTACCTCAAGCATTCAAAGATTATGCTGCAAATATGTCAATTAAATCTAGTGCGATCCAATATGAAAATGACGATATGATGAGAGAAATGTATGGCGATGATTATGGAATTGCTTGCTGCGTATCAGCCATGAAAATTGGTAAACAAATGCAATTCTTTGGTGCTCGTGTAAACATTGCAAAAGCATTATTATATGCTATTAATGGCGGAGTGGACGAAAGATATAAAACACAAATTGGACCAAGCTTTCAACCTATAACTTCTGAGTATTTAGATTATGAAGAAGTTGCTCAAAAATATGATGCAATGCTAGATTGGTTAAGTGGATTATACGTTAACACTCTAAATGTCATTCATTATATGCATGATAAATATAGCTACGAAAGAATTGAAATGGCTCTTCATGATCGTGAAATCGTACGTACGATGGCTTGTGGTATCGCTGGACTTTCTGTTGCAGCTGACTCACTAAGTGCCATTAAATATGCTAAAGTTAAAACAATTCGTGACGAAAACGGTCTAGTTGTTAACTATGAAATTGAAGGCGACTATCCTAAATATGGAAACAATGATGAACGTGTTGACGAAATTGCTGTACATTTAGTTAAAGAAATCATGAACAAAGTTAGAAAACACAAAACATATCGTGATGCCGTACCTACTCAATCAGTCTTAACGATCACATCAAACGTTGTTTATGGTAAGAAAACAGGCGCAACTCCTGATGGACGTGAAGCTGGAAAACCATTTGCTCCTGGTGCTAACCCAATGCACGGACGTGATACAAAAGGTGCACTTGCTTCCCTAACATCTGTATCCAAATTGCCATATGAATCATCGTTAGATGGTATCTCTAACACATTTACAGTTACACCTAACGCACTTGGTAAAGAAGATCCTACACAAATAAATAATCTTGTTGGTATGCTTGATGGATATATGACGAAACGTGGACATCATATTAATGTGAATGTATTAAACCGTGACACATTGTTAGATGCTATGGATCACCCTGAACTATATCCACAATTAACAATTCGTGTTTCTGGATATGCCGTTAACTTTATTAAACTTACTCGCGAACAACAAATCGATGTAATCAATCGTACTTTCCATGAAAGCTTAGTTGGCGCACCAAAAGAACCTGTAATGGCATAATCTCTGAAAATGTCTGGGAGAAGGATTGAATCCCTTCTCCCCTTTTTACTTTTTATGATAAGATTCTTTGATTGTAATGTTATAGTCCCCAACTACTTAAGCCCCCTATTAACAGCTTAGTGTAAAGATCGAAAATTCGAAGGGAGAAATTTAATATGAACGGAAATATACATTCAATAGAGACATTTGGCACTGTGGATGGTCCTGGAATAAGATATGTTATTTTTACTCAAGGTTGTCTTTTGCGTTGCCAGTTTTGCCATAACGCTGATACTTGGGAGATAGGAACAGGTAAAGAAATGTCTGTTGAGGAAATAATAAATGATTTAACCTCATACCTCCCTTTTATTGAATCATCAGGCGGAGGAATTACAGTTAGTGGTGGTGAACCTCTACTACAGATTCCATTCCTGATTGACTTATTCAAGGCTTGTAAAAAAATAGGTATTCATACCACCATTGATTCTTCTGGTGGCTGCTATTCTACTGCGCCTCTTTTCCAGGAACAATTAAATGAACTATTAAAATATACCGACCTAATACTATTCGATTTAAAGCATATCAATCGAAAAAAACATATTAATTTAACAGGAATGGCGAATGATCATATCCTTGAATTTGCTCGTCTCCTATCAGAACGTGAAATTCCAGTTTGGATTCGTCACGTACTTGTACCTAGTATCACAGATGATGAACAAGATTTACATGATCTTGGTAACTTTATTGGTACGTTAAAAAACGTGAAAAAACTTGAAATCTTGCCCTACCATAAGTTGGGGGTTTATAAATGGGAAACACTTGGACTAGATTACCCTCTTAAAGATATTGAACCACCAAGTGATGTTCACGTAAAGGAAGCTTATCATATATTAACAAAAAATTTGACCTTCGTATAAGAAAGAGGCTGACTCATAGTCAACCTCTTTCTCTTTTATAAAATCCATCTTATTATTCCTTTATCTGTTGGATTTTTTTAAATAATTTCATTGCCACCACTTATCAAACATAGTTGCTGGCATTTCTCTTTTGTGTTTAGTTGCCAAGTAACGCTTTTCAATTTTTTCGGCTATTTGGTGCGTAACCATCTTTCCTTCTAAATAATCATCAAGTTCATTATAGGAAATCCCCAGTTCTGTCTCATCAGCCTGTCCAGGCTTTTGATCAAGTAGATCCGCTGTTGGAACTTTTAAATAAATACTTTCTTCTGCTCCCAGTTCCATTAATAATTGCTTTCCTTGCCTCTTTGTTAAACCAGATAATGGAAGGATATCTGCTCCCCCATCCCCATATTTTGTGTAAAAGCCTGTAACTGCCTCAGCAGCATGATCCGTTCCAATCACTAGAAGACCTTCTTGTCCACCAATGGCATATTGGGCAATCATACGCATTCTTGCTTTTACATTTCCTTTATGGTAATCCCTTAAAGGTTCTCCCTTGGTTTGATCATCATATTCTCTATTGACTGCATCTACTGCCTTAGAAATATTAAAAACGAATTCCTGATCAGCTTTAATAAAATGGAGAGCTTTCCTAGCATCTTCTTCATCTTGTTGTACCCCATATGGCAATCGAACGGCAATAAATTTAGCATCATAACCTTCATCTCTTAGTTCTTCAACTGCCAATTGAGCTAATCTCCCAGCAAGAGAAGAATCCTGACCACCGCTAATGCCAAGAACATATCCTTTTGCATTTGTTTTAAGAACATATTCCTTTAAAAAATGAATCCTATTTTTGATTTCTGTCTTGGAATCAATCTTAGGTTGAATATGCAATTCATGCATAATTTGTTTTTGCATGTTCAAATGATCTTCCTACCTTTCATAGTTAAAATAGAAAAATATAGTTACTTATTATTTTCGTTCACTTTATTACTTACAATTTCAATGTTACGACGCTTATTTTCCCAACATTTTGGACTTAAATCCACTGGGTACTCTGCTGGATTTAATGAACGTTTATATTCATCCCAGAGATAATTTAAATTATTATGGCAGAAGTTTCGAACGTCTTTTATATTTGGAATCTCATATACCAATTTCCCATTAACAAAAATATTATGATGAAGATCCCTTGCCTCAAAATTTTTAACATCTTTTTTAATATAGGTATGAACGGGATGAAACATATTCAAACATTTTTCTTCATATGGTTTTTCGTCGTCTAAAGTAATGTAATCCCCTTCAGATTTTTGATTTGCCAAATTAATAATTCGATATACTCTTTTTAAACCAGGTGTAGTTACTTTCTCTGGATTTCCACTAATTTTAATCGTATCAACCATATTTCCATTTTCATCTTCAATGGAAACGATTTTATATACAGCCCCTAAAGCTGGTTCATCATAACCTGTTATAAGTTTTGTGCCAACTCCCCAAGTATCAATCTTCGCGCCTTGTGATTTCAAGTTCATAATCGTATATTCATCCAGATCATTTGAAGCAGTGATTTTTGCATTTGGAAACCCTGCATCATCGAGCATTTTCCTCGCCTCTTTCGATAGATAAGCAAGGTCTCCACTATCAAGGCGAATCCCAATAAAGTTAATACGATCTCCTAATTCCTTTGCTACTTTAATGGCATTAGGAACTCCGGATCGTAACGTGTCATATGTATCAACTAAAAACACACAATCTTTATGACGTCTTGCATATTTATGAAAAGCCGTATATTCATCTATGTATGCTTGAATAAGTGAATGCGCATGAGTTCCCGCAACAGGAATCCCAAACATTTTTCCTGCCCGCACATTAGATGTTGCACTAAAACCACCTATATAAGCAGCACGTGTTCCCCAAATGGCAGCATCCATTTCCTGCGCGCGTCTTGTCCCGAATTCCATAGCCGTTTCATTTCCGATAATATATTTAATTCTTGCTGCCTTAGTGGCAATCAACGTTTGGTAGTTCACAATATTTAAAATAGCTGTCTCAACCAATTGTGCTTCAGCAAGCGTTGCTTCAATCCTTAGAAGAGGTTCATTGCCAAATACAATCTCGCCTTCTGCCATTGAACGAACCGATCCAGTAAAGCGAAGATCTTTTAAATAGGAAAGAAAATCGTCTGGATACCCTAATTCATCTCTTAAATAGGCAATATCACTTTCTGTAAATTGTAGATTTTTTAAGTATTCGATCACTTTTTCTAAGCCAGCAAAAACAGCAAAACCGTTACCAAATGGAAGCTTACGAAAATAGACCTCAAATACTGCTTTTCTATTATGCATACCATCTTCCCAGTAAGTTTCCATCATATTTATTTGATACAAGTCTGTGTGCAAGGCTAAACTATCATCCAAGAATCTTTCATTCATGATTAATCCTCCAATTGTTCCACTTTTCTCCTATAACAGGAAATAATTTAATCTTAAGTTATAAACTCCATCCAAAATGCAAAATTCATATTTATATTATAGCCTTTATTTCATTATTGTGAAATAAATCGATCATTTTAGCAATTGTTTGTCAATAAGGTAGTAAATTAAGATTCATTTTAGTAGTTTGGATACATTCATTTTATTTTCGATCTGTCCATTTAGATTCCAATTGGCAGCGGCCTTTAAAAAAGAAAGCTATAATAGCCTATGATGAGTGGAACTATATTCGGTATATAAAGGACCTAGATAAAATAACTGAAGAATATATAAGAAGAACGAATCGGAAAAATCGATATCCAATAGATAGGACTATGAAAGAGGAGAAAGACACTGTAATAATAGATAATCCAAATATTCTTAAACATCCAGCAAGCGAACTCGTCTTTTTTCAAAATAAATGATTAATTTTTCATTTTTATGAAGAGTAGACTGATTCAAGCTTTTAGTTAATATGTGAACCTCTAAACCCAAATAGATTTTTTCATTAATGAAATTCTCTAATTCTCGAGGATTATTCGCCTTCATTTCCATACCTCTAATGAGAACGTACATTTCCATCTAGTGTATGAAACTTCAACAAAAATAACAATAGTTGGGGAACATTACATTCAATCATTCATTTCAACCAATTAGGCAAGTTACTTCAACTGAAACCCTCCAAATTTTGTTTTGGACAAAAGAAATAGCACCCTAAAAGGTGCTTACATTTCCCTATAAATCTCGATTTTTAACGAGATTTAATACACCAACAATGGCTTCCTCTACTGCCTGCTCTTTTGTATCTCCAAATCCATTATGACAATACCATTCTGCGTTTTCTGCAATGGCCACTGCGTGCCAGTGACTTCCATTGCGAAAGGCATCTATCAAAACACCACATGTAGGATCATCATAATGAAGTCGTGCTGTTTGCTTTAATAAATTCATATCGATATCCATTTTATTCTCTCCTCATAAATTTTCGATAATAGGAGATATTTTTCACCGATTTTACGATATATATTCAGCAAAAGAAGGAATTCTTAAACGAAGGAACTTGTTTGTATTTTAAAAACCATGAAGATGAGTAATGAATTTTCATTTAACTCGATGAACTATTTTATATTTCGTTCTTATTCTTAAAGTAAGTGTATCGATCAACTTTAACAAAACTACAATCTGGATTTTGATCATTCTTTATTAACAATCAGACTTTTTTATAAATTATCAAACTTATTAAATTCAAAAGCTACATTTACTAATTACAACATAAGTAGTATGTAAAAAAACAATTGAAATTGAAAAAAGGCACCAACAAGTGCTTACTTCTTCAAATCTCTTCCAGCGAAATGACGATATGCTTTAACTTTTTATTTGAATCTAAAACCGCTATAACAATTTGATTATTTTCTGTTAGTGTGACATATCTAAATGGTTGATCACCTTGAATGAGTAAATCTGTTTCCTCTTTTGCCTTCATCTTCGCAAAGTCATGTTCTATGTATTCAAGTGGAAGAAAATCATCTAATCCCTCTGTTGGTTCACCAACCCACTTAAACAGGATAGCTTTGAGTGAGAGTTGCTCGATCGTCGATAATTTTTCTTTAAATATAAGCTTATCTACTGTTACTGTTTTCAGATTAATCACTCCTCAGATAGTAAATAAAGTCTATACTCTCAGAGTCCAAACATCAACGGTATTACAGTGACAAACTATTTACATTTTGATTACTTGCTAACTTCTGTTGCTTTGAAATAAAGTTTGTTCAAAAACACCTCACAAGCCAGCACTCTACGATAAATAAAAAGAATCCATTTTGAAAGATTGATCAAAATAGATTCTTTTCCAGTAGATTTAAGTTTCGGTCTTATAAAAAAGTTTGATCATTTTCTACCTGCATTGCTCCACAATCGCACCCGTTTGTTTAACAAGATAAAAGACAAACAGCATTTCAGCTATAATACCTACATTTCCAGTCATCATAAATCCTCAATGGGTGAATATATTGCATTTAGAGTAATTAAAATTAAGTACAGCACCATAGCCACTCCTCCTGTAAAGAATCCAATAATATTACCAAATATCCAAGTAAAACATAGTTTTATTCATTTGGCTTTATTAAAGTTTGTTGTTTATTTCCAACTAAAATATCTCAATTGAATGAGGAGGGGAAAATGAAAAATTTAATTAGCATTAGGCTGGCAAGTAATATAATAATCATCATTAATACAACAGCGCTATTAATGCATGTTCTTATACTTCTAAATATTTTGCCACATGATTTTGTATGGGGAGGACGATTAAGGAGTGAGGGAGATTTAATCATATTCGAAAGCGTATCAATAATTTTGCAAACACTATTTATTTCAATTATTGCTGTAAAAGCAGGATATGTTTTCAAAGGAAAGTTCAAAAGAACGGTGAATGTCGGTACATGGGTAATGTTTGGACTTATGTTGCTTAATACAATAGGCAATTTAGCTTCAAGTTCTGGCTTGGAAACAATGGTAATGACTCCATTAACTATTGTGCTTGCTCTTTTGATATTCAGATTAGCAATTGAAAAGTAAAATTAAAAAAGACCGAAAAAAACGGCCTTTTCCCTTTGGCTAAACATCAACAACAAACGATACCATAGCCATTGATTTAAAAAACCTTTCCCTTTTTGCTATCCGAATGTTAATAATTCTTATTGTATATAAGTGGCAGATTACCTGAAGTAAAATTTTTTACAATCTTACTTTTACATAGGGAATATGGTCGAGGATATATTAACTTTTTATATTTTAAGCTGTTCTTCAACTTTTTCTTCTCCAATACCAATGTAAATAACCTTTTTTTCTCCAATATTAACACGATAATTAACAATACCTGCTTCAGCAATCTCTTTTAAGAAGTCTAAAAAGGGAAGAGAAATGTTAGCGATTGCCTCCAATACTTTATTCCTATTAAATTTATCAGCTACAACTAAACTCATTTGGGAATCTGTTTTAAAGTCTGAATAAATGCCTTTATATGTTGCTTGACCTGTAGCAACTTCTATTTCGTAATCATTTATCCCCCTTTGAGACAATTCATTTAAGAATTCGGAAAAGTTAATTACTCCGTCACTTCTTCTTCGAATTATTTCTTGAAATTCACCTTCTGTTAATTTATTATTCATTATTAGTACCTCCAATTAGAACGTTCAAACCTAACCCTGCATAATAATTCTAACCTTTTTGACACTTCTTATTCGGCAATACTTTTTCAAGAATCTGGCCCGATTGCTGAATAAACGGGGGAAATTCTACATATTAACACAGGATTTCCGGTTAAAGTTTTTTCAAAACGACGCATCTTTTTTACAAACGTCGCGACTTAATTTCAAACTGACAATTGGTAAATTTTTTGAGTACTTCATTGAAAGTACTCTTGTTGATATCAGGATAGCGATCGAAGAGATGGGGCGCTCAGATCAGAAATCCTTTGTCAAACAGGTTCATGAGAACGAAGTATTCTTGATCAGGGTGTTGTTGATAGAATTAGTGAAACTCTAGATGTATCAAAACAAACCATATACTTCTATTTAGATTAGGTACAGGGCTAGATTTCGTATATTTGGCAATTAAAAGATGCCCTTTATGGTAAAGAACATAACCATGTCATCATTGAGTTTATGCTTTTAGATACCAAGCCACTTAGAGATAAATATCATAGATCTATCAAGAATAATATTTGAATAATCTGAAAATTTATAGTATAATAAAGAAAAACTCAAGGAGTTGATTCTAATGGAAAAGAATTTGCTTAATACATTACCAGAAAATGAAGTAAACGTCGTCGATTCTGAATTTGCTGAAATGGCTGAAATGGTGTTAAACAAAGTCCTCAATGATTTCCTAAAAGAGCAACTTCTAAAAGAGATAGACCGATCATTAGAGAATCGAAACAAGGAAGAATTCCTACGATTAACAGAGGAATTAAAGAATATTTCTTAATACTGTTATATATATCGAATTTACTTTTGAGAAAAAGAAGCTTAAACATGATCAAAGTTATGAGGATAAAAGAAGCCGTATGGCTTCTTTTTATTTCCATCTTGCTAATATAAAAAGAGAAAGCTGAATGTAGGCAAAGCTGGAGACATAAGTTTCTGATTGTCAATTCTTCATTGTTTTCGAAGTTCATTTACCTTTTGGATTTGCTTTTTTAGTTAATTCTAAAGTTTTCATTAAAACTTTGATTTGCAATGTCTATTAGATGAATAACAACCCCTTGCTCTTTGTTAAACTCTTGCACACCGATACTTTAATAAAAAAATATTTCTGAACTAAACTGCAATGACCTGACACGATTATGAATTGTCTAAATCGGCTCATTTACTTATCTCTTGTCTGAATTAGTTAAATTTAATGATTCTAAATAGTATAAATGTTCAAATAATATTCATTTTTTATATATTCAGATAACATAGAATTCATGTATAATGAAAACATCAGGTGGTTCCTGTTTAAATCAATAAGCTGAAAATTATTACTATTTTTCTACCATGATTAATTATTTACAAATTTATTAAGAGGAGTTGGTGAGTTTATGAAGAATACTGTTAATCTTACTTTAGAGGAGTTGGATAGACGTATTACACATTTTGAGGATCGTCTTAAGGATTTTATTATTACCGAGGAACAAGTAGGGTTTATCAAAGAAATGCTAAGGGAACTAAAGAATGCTAAAGAAATCAAGGAGTCCTATACTTTTTAAATAAAAACAAAAAGAGCAGAGCTATTTTTGCTCTTTTTGTTTTTATAAAGAAAACTTCCATCAGTGGGGGGGTTTCTCTCATCCCCCACTGATGGTTAGCCACGCTACGCCTGATTGACTTTTCCAAGGGCTGAAGCCCTAAGAAAAGATCTTATTGCACTTATCGGGGTATTACAGCCTGTTAAACCGGGATAAAATTTCATCTTCTTCTAAATAGAAAATTATTCCTTACAAATACTCTTTTTCAAATTCAATTGTGCTGCGAACTGTATCAATTGGGCGAACTAAATTTTCAATTTGTTCACGCTTTGGCTCTAAGAACAGTGGTAATGATAATATTTCACCTACTGTTTCATATGGCTCATCCCCCATAAAGCCTGGACCATCTGTTGCCCATTCGAATAATATTCTAGGTGCAACGCGGGCATAAAGTGATTCAAAGAAGAAACGATCTACATAGCTTGATGTACTGAAACCAAAACTTTTCAAGCGTTCAATCCATTCATGTAATACAGACGTATCTTCAACCCTGAACGCTGCATGGTGTACTGTACCGTACCCTTGTCGTCCTTGTGGTAAAATTGTATTATGCTCAACGATTACTTGTGCACCGTTACCACCTTCACCTACTTCAAATAAGTTAAGTGAGCCTTCTTTTTCCTTTTCACGGAATAACATGACTTTTTCTAAAACTTCTTTAAAGTAATCAAACTGAGCAATGCGGACATGTACTGGACCAAGACCTGTAATCGCAAATTCAAGTGGCACGGGGCCTTTTTGCCAAGGTGTTCCTGAAGCAACTCCTTCATTAAACTCGTCTGAAACAAGCATATATTGTTGGTCCCGACGCTCACCCATCCATAAATGCAGGGGATTGCGGTTGTTTTTCTCCTTAATAGACAATTAACATGCGGCACCTTATTAAGGAGAAAAACCCAAAAACGCTTAATATCAGGTCTTTTTTTATAAATTTATTTCTCATAAACAATAGGTACTAGATTCATTCTCACGTTTTTAGCCACAAGATACGTCTGTATCCATCCGTAAGAATCTTCGTATCTCGATTAATCGTAATGGGCTCATCTAAGCATCCTGTCCGTTTAACATGATTTATGACTTGCTGTGTTTTTTCAACACTAGGATGTGAATTTAAAAACTCCTCTGTTACAATAATCTGATCTAGTGAAATAAACTCTTCTGTTCCATCTGGTTTCATTTTTACTTTCACCCCTTCTGAAGTTTAATTATATACTCCATTGACCTGTAAGAGGTAGCGTCAGGAAATTTAAGAATCAACTTTTTTAATTTCTTCTTCATCAACTAAAGGCTGATATTAAGAATAACATATTTCAATTTTTCTTCCTATTTTCCATAATTTCCGTTCGAGGAAGCAATTTATTATTATTATTATTTAGATCTAGGCTTTTTTTAATAAAAGCACTCTTTTAGGTTTGCCAGAAAGATTATTTATTAGGGGCTCTTACCTATACAAATGTAGTCTTGATTGCATAGTCTATACTGGGTATTAGTCATATACATCAATAACACCAGCTGCGGAAGGACTCTCTAGCAAAGACTAGAGAGTCCTTGTATTATTCGGTCCCCTTCTACAGTGAATTAATGATGCAGCGATTCACTAATGTAGTTTCAAGTTTTGAAAAAACCAAGGAAAAACAGAAGTAACCCATTTGGAGGGAGGAATAAAAAGAGGTTGTACTTTAAAACTTGTTCTGAACACAAATGGACAAGCATATACATAGATCAAAGTGGTGCACTGGTGCAGTCCACCACTTTCAGACACTGATAGATTCAGCTGGAGGGAATTTTTAATGAGTATATTAAAAAATCGTTCAGAGGCCAGCTAAAAAACGAAGTTTTGGAGGTAAAAGATGTGTCCGGTTCAGCATTTCAATTAACAATGAATACGAGAGAAAACTCTCCAGATTATCAACTTCATGTGGAATGACTAAATCAGAAATGTCCGACCAACTGTTAAGGATCGCCCTTGATTCACCTAATGTATTGGAATGGTTACAAAATCAGTTTAATAAGGTAGAAGAATACAAAGTGCGCCCTACAGTGATTAACAATAAGGTATATTATTAAAAAAATCTCCCAGCCAAGTGTGGCTAGGGGATTTTTATTTTTCCCTCGGATATTTAAGACCTTCTTTTACCCATTTTTTTATCGAAGTTATAACACTTTGTACAAAGTCCCCCCGAGGGGACTATTTAATATTGTTATTTTAGTTCAAGTTACCTTAAACCTCTTCTTGCTTCACTTGTTTCCCAACAAAATTCTTTTTCTTTCAATGAAATCAAGCAATGGAGATGGAGTAATAAACAATGAAATGAGAAAACCAACAAATAAAACGATACCAAAAATAGAAAAGGCTAAGAGATAATTTCCGAATTCCATTAATCTAGTTGCTAACATAGGACCAAACTTGCTCCAAGGAACAGAATAAAAGCATTAAATAACACAGCACTTCCTCGTGCTGCCCCAGCTTTTTATTAACTAATGAAATGTTTACAGGCACGACTAATGCAATACCAGCAACAAAAAGAAGACTACAAATAATAATGATAATGGATGAAGAACTAATTCCCATCACCAATAATGCAACGGCTGCAACCACAAAGCACTACGCAGCGAAAAATAATCCCTAATTTATTTGAAATTTTCCCAGCGAAAACAGTCATCAGCATACTTATGATCCCCAACGCACGAACATATAAAATTTCCTGTTCCGTAAATTCAAACTTCCCTGATGCCAAATAACTCCCTAAAATCGTATACATTCCAACAAGTGAGAATAGCAGCATAAACGTAATGACAAAGGTATACACAATTTTGGATTTTTTAATAAGTCCTTCATTTGAATAAACTTACGTAATATACTTTCACTCTGAATGCTGAATATGGTCTTTTGGTAAAAAGAAAATAACGAGTAATGCCGTTACAAAGTAAATAATACCTAGACTGATAAATATCGCTTGCCAACCTAGGCTTGCTTGAATGACCACTCCAAACACTTGTGCATATGACACTCGCCATTAAAAATCCGGATGTAATAAAACCAATTGCTGTCACTCTTTTATTTGTGGAAATAATTCTGCTGTATAAACAAGTGAAATAGGAGCAAATGCAGCCGCAGCAATTCCTTGAATAGCCCTTAATAAAAGAAGTACATAATAGTTATCGGTAAATCCTATGGCAAAAGTAGCGACGGTTAATAAACTAATACCACTGACTAAGAAAATTTTACGCCCATATTTATCTGATAACGGACCATAAATTAAACAACAAATAGCATAGCAAAATGAAAATGCACTTCCGATCCAAACAGCTTCAGTCGTACTAATGTTTAGTGCCGTCATCAAAAACCGATGTTAAGGAATCGTAATGTATATACTCATTAAAACACGAGTCCTGACCAAGATAAAATGAACGTCATAAAATTATATTTCAATTGTATTTTTGTTTTTTCATGTAACGCAATAAACACTGTTTATCCTCCTAAGAATGATTTGTTGTCATTTTCTTTACCTTTTGTTAACGATTGGTGAACACAGTTAATTAATTGTTGTTATTATTATCTATCATATCAGGGTTACCATAAATTAGTAAATATATTTTTATTATTTTCACTATTTTTAACTTGGAAACTAAATAAACTGACATATTAGATGGAACCTACTTGAATGTTCTAATATCGGAGATTAGAACAGCTTGTACTTATCTTGAATAAACTTTAAACAATGAACTTGAACAATCGCGAAAAATGATGAAGGAACGAAAAAAATCCCAATTTCTCAGAATTAAAATGGGAAATTGAGCTTTTATATTTATAATTTAAGTAGAAGTCAAATATCTTTTATGGCTATAACAGTTCAATTTTATAATTGCTTTTCAATCATTTATTAATAGTCAGAGGATGAGACATTGTCTGATAGAATAATAAATATAATAGATTGGGAAATTGTAGGGTTACAACATGGATCAAGAAAAAAAGGGAATCCAATCGATCGAACTTGGTTTTTCCATTCTTAAAGAAGTTTCACGGGCAAATAAACCATTAACTATAACTGAACTATCTAAATTATGTAAAATGTCAAAAAGTCAGCTATATCGATATCTTATTAGCTTATGTAAGGTAGGGGCTCTCTGAAAAGGATTTGGATTTACGTTATTCATTGGGAAAAGAAATGCTCACAATGGGAATATTTGCTATGAAAAAAACAGATATAACAGTAAAAGCTTTTTCT
>CAVXVN010000016.1:0-25005 GCA_963765265.1 uncultured Bacillaceae bacterium | reverse complement strand
ATAGAGTGCCTGGACACCGTGAAAAGACAAATGTCTTTTCACAGTGTCCAGGCACCATTTTTCGTTTTTTATTCTTTTGCCATATTCAAGGCTCTTAATTTGGACGTTTTTTTGTATTGATGTTCCTGCATTTTTTCAAGAATATCATTAAGGATACTTACACCATCGAGCACATATTCACCTTTGTTTAGCATTACGCATTCTGCTTTTGCTCCCTCAGCAGCATCTGTTATTTCAGCCCTTGTTGGGATTCCACTTTTCACCATGCTTTCAAGTACTTGCGTAGCCCATACTACTGGTACGTCAGCGGCTTCACAGATCCAGAGAATTTCTTCTTGAAGTTCTGCTAGTCTTAAATACCCTACTTCCACTGCCAGATCTCCTCTTGCTATCATGACACATAATGGATTTTGTCCAGCTGCTGTTACAATGATATCGGGTAGATTTTGAACCCCTTGTACAGTTTCCATTTTCACCATTAATGAAATCTTCTGGGCGCTCTCTTCATCCAATCTCTTCCTTATTTCTTCTTGGATCAGAATAATATCTTCAGAATCCTTTACAAAAGAGCAGCCAATAATATCGGCATGGTCACAAACAAAGTCAAGATCTTCTTTATCTTTTTCTGTTAAAATATCAATTTTAAAATTTGAATCAGGAAAGTTTAATCCCTTTTCCGCCTTTATTTTGACCCCTTTTTGCAGCTTCAATTTTTTTACTCGCACGATAACGCCATCATCTGTTATGGTTTCAACTTTACCTTCAATTTTCCCATCATCTACTAGTACTGATTCTCCTACCTTCAGGGATGAAATAATTTCTGGTATGCTACATCCTAATATAATTTCGATCCCATTATAGCTTTGCAATAATTTATTTCCTGTAAGAAAGAATACATCTCCTACTTGAACTCTTGGATCCATTAAAGTTGTATAAAATCGCTCGATCCTGACCTTTGGACCCGCAATATCCATTAGGATCTTACAATTTTGATTCAACTCTTTCTCTGCTTTCCTAATTTTCTTGATCATCTTTTCCCAAACATCCGGATTATCATGGGCACAGTTAATCCGTACTACATTCATTCCTCTTGAAATGAGATCATAGATAAGTTTATAGTTTTCGGCTGCTTCAGGAGGCATAGTCACCATGATTCGTGAGTATCTATTCTCTGGACTCTCTCCCAAGATACTTGCCGAATTCTGATCAAGTTGATATCTCCCCATCATAAAAGAATCATATGAAGGATATTGTACTTGATCACCTGTTTTTCCAGTAATTTTACATAAACTAGCGATCACCGCATCTATATTATCAATGGTTCGAGATTCCAATCTTCCTAAAGATGAAAGTCCCCATGGCATTAATGCTTCTTGGATTTCCCGAATATCCCTTCTCCTTAATGATAGATAATAGGAGAGATTCAAGGCACTATTTAGAAAAGAGTTTCTCTTAATTCTTGGTTCCCATCTTTGAATGGTTTCTTGCCCTTCACGATAAACATCTTCTCTCAATTGAATAATACTGTCTAGTAAGTATGCAGGATCTTGTTCGATATTCGTTTGGCCCATACTGTTCAGCTCCCTGTACATAATATACAATCGCTTTCAGATTCTATTTCTCCTTCATTATAGTTGATCCCTTAATAGTTAATATTGATATTACGTAAATAAAGGATTAATCTAATGTTAATTCGAGAACATCTCTATATAAGTTCCTTTTTTAATCTTTTTTTAAGCTTTTTTTAATTTTTTCTTTATTTTTATATAGGATAATGTAGGGATGACAATCATCTATTTCGTCTATTATAGTGAGTAGTTTAGTGGTTATTTCTTGGATAGGGAATGGGCATTTCCCTCATTTTATGTTAATCTTTCAGCATGAACTTTTTTTATATGGCATAATATTGTAGTAGAGAAAGACAACCTAATAGTAGGTTTTACATAAAGTAATAAATAGTTGGAGGTTTGAAATGGAAAGCTGGATTACAAGTTTTATGGAACAATATGGTTACATTGGCGTTTTTCTTATGATTGCTTTAGAAAATGTATTCCCCCCTATCCCTTCGGAGATTATTCTCCCCTTTGGTGGATTCATGACAACATACACGAGCATGACGGTCTTTGGGGTTATCATGGCATCAACTGCTGGCTCAGTAGTAGGAGCCGTTATTTTGTATGGAATTGGTCTTTTACTTGATGTGGAAAGATTAGAGAAAATTGTAGATCGTTGGGGACATATCCTGCGTATTTCAAAAGAAGATATACACAAAGCAGATGCTTGGTTTGACAAGTACGGGAATTGGACCGTTCTATTTTGCCGGATGATTCCTTTAGTACGAAGCCTAATCTCCATTCCTGCTGGTATGTCTAATATGAAATTTAGTCTATTCCTTGTTTACACCTTTATCGGAACGTTGATTTGGAACATCATTCTTGTTTCTGTTGGCGCTGCTTTAGGAGAAAATTGGGGATCCATTACGAACTTTATCGGTGTTTATTCTAATATTGCTTATGCCATTATCGGAATTGGAATCATTATATTCCTTATTCTCTTTTTCCGTAAAAAAAGTAAAAAAGCCTAATTGTATATAAGGAGAATGGATTAATATGGATTTTTTAGAAATATTAAAAGCTATTATATTAGGATTGGTAGAAGGATTAACGGAATTTGCTCCCGTTTCTTCTACTGGCCATATGATTATCGTAGACGATTTATGGTTAAAATCAGCAGAGTTTTTAACACAACCGGTTGCCAATACATTTAAAATCGTTATACAACTTGGATCAATCCTGGCATCTGTGATCGTGTTTAAAGATCGTTTCATTGATATTCTCGGATTAAATCGATTTTTCCATAAAGAGAAGATATATAAACGTGGAGAAGGTCATTTGAATTTGCTTCATGTTATTGTTGGGATCATTCCAGCCGGTATATTAGGGGTTTTATTCAATGATTATATTGATGAACATTTATTTTTTAGTCAAACCGTTGCAATTGGATTAATACTTGGTGCTATTCTCATGATCATCGCTGATCTATATAGCAGAAAACATAAGCCAACCATCCAATCACTTGATGAAATCACCTACAAACACGCTTTCATTGTAGGTCTCATTCAATGTTTCTCCTTATGGCCAGGGTTCTCACGTTCAGGTGCTACGATATCAGGGGGTGTATTGACCGGCCTAAATCACCGTACCGCAGCTGACTTTACGTTTATTATGGCTGTTCCGATTATGGCGGGTGCCAGTTTCATTTCTCTCTTGCATAACTTACAATACTTTACACTTGATGCCATGCCATTTTTTATCACAGGTTTTGTGAGTGCTTTTATCTTTGCTCTTATTTCGATTCGCTTCTTCCTGAAGTTGATTAATAAAATAAAACTAGTGCCATTCGCGATTTATCGTATTATTGTCGCGATCCTAATTCTCGTTCTATATATATAATCTTATTATTCGACATGTTTCACGTGAAACATGTCGAATAGGGAATGTCAAGTAAGAATAAAGCAGAACATTTCAGGTACATTTATATTCTAAATAATCAGTATGAAAAAGGGACTTATTTGTATAGGCCCCTTTTTCATATAATTATTAATCTAGAGGTTACCGTTCCATGATGACTATTCAGAAAGGATTCTTTTTTGGCCTTCTAATGCACGAATACCCGCAACATTTTGCGTGAACTCAAGGGTACCCATATAAGTTCCCTTTTCATCTCTAACGGCAAAATAACGAATATAGATAAATTTATCTTTCATTTGAATCCAGAAATCCTCTGCATCCTTCTCACCCGATTTGAAATCCTGCAGTAGTTTTTCAACTGTATGAACACTTTGTGGTGGATGACAGTTTTGTACGGTACGTCCAATAACAGCCTTTGTTCTCGCAAAAATACGTTCTTTTCCATGTGAGAAATAACGAACAACATCATTTTCATCAATAAATGTGATATCTACCGGTAAATGATTTAATACCGTTTCTAATTGTTTAACTGATAAAATACCTGTTTCAAAACGAACGTACCCTTCTTCTGGTTTGATTTCTTCTGTATCCTGTTCCATTTGTATCGGATGACGAACCGGTTTCCATACACCTTGTGGTGCAGTCAGACAGAAGCCGATTTCCTCACTTTCATCCGCCATTTTAATCCATTCATCCTCTGTTAATGTTTGTAACGCCATCGGAAACAGAATATTTTCTTCTTTAAAAATCATTTCCGTTACTTCTTTTATGACATGGTTGAGGACTGCCACCACTTCTTCTTTATTCCCTTGATAATCCGTTAATTTTACTTTTGCTTCTTTGATCGCAAGGCGAATGGCATCATCTACTCCCCACATTACTTTCGTTGGTCCATCAATTCCGTACTTTTCAAGGTAAGGAAATAATAAATTTTCTTTTCTTGAATAGTGTTTATCTAAATCCCAAAGTAAGTTTAAATCTTCAAGAAGTTTAAATCTATTTTCATCAGATTCCTCTTTTTCAAAGCGTTCTGTATGAAGTTGAATCTTAAAATTCACGAGCATATCGACTTCTTTGTTTTCCATTTTCCATGTATGAATCGGATGACCTGGTTCATCCTCTGGTTTTTCTGAACGGTGAATTTCTTCAATCGATCCTTTAAAAATTGCCGCATGGACAGAACATAGTCGTTGGACTTCAGCGACTGGAATCCCTTCCTCTTGCATAAGTGCCTGCTCCAATTGTGAAATTTCAGCAACCGTTACATCCCCAACAGCTTCTTCGAATTTTGCCTTTACTTCATCCACATTTTTTCCAGCATGAAGTTCTTTAATAATTTCCTTAAGCATTTCTTGACGTTCAGCCTTATTTTCCATGGATTGCTCACGATTATTAATTAATTCGCTCATCATCTCTTCCTCCTATTGATTGCATTCTTCTTATTTAAAACGAACATGTGGGGGGGCAGTTCATCACTCCCCTATCCCTATTTAGCGGTGATTTAAATGTATTAATGAGACTCTATTGCTTTACAATATATCCATGTTTCTCACATGTTTGAACAATATCTGAAAGGTCAATTCCCCTCATCCGGGCTCCTTTTGAAATGGTCATCACTCTGCCCGCTGTTTGTAACATTCCCGGCTTTGTGATTTGCTCAAAGCCCAGTTCTATCATCATTTCGATAACAAATGGATCATCCTTACATAACTCATATACCGTTTTTTGAAAATCAATTATTTTTTCCATTTAAGCTCACCTCATTAGTGAGAATTTATCTATATTGTGTCATTATTTTTATTGATGAGAACTATTCTCAAGTAAAAGTATACTCGTTAAACAACTAAATCAACGTGATACGCATCACATAGAGGGAGAAAAAAATAAATTGTCCACTGAATGTTTTGTGGTTCAAGAATGATAAAGTTCTTTCTTTTCTATGCTCACTAACTTTGTACTAAATGAAAAGGACAGGCATAAACATATATAGAAGATTTCGATTCTCCTTTTAAATTTCGGAAATTTTTTACTATGATTGGTTTTAAGTGTTAAAGGGAGTTGATAAAGCATGAAAATATACTTACCATTCGTTGGGATTTTACTCACTTTCATTGTCATAGGCTACCTAGAATCTCCTTATTCCTTGTTTAACAAGAAGTATGCTACTGTTTCCAGCATTCCTTATGAAGTAGCCATGGCAGAACAAAGCGAAACGGTTTCAACAGAAGAGATAGACGAACAGTCAGGCAAAAGTGAGGAAATTGCTGCGCTTAACTTTTCGTTAGAAATGGTTCTCGAAAGCAAATCTGAAATCGATGACTATATTGTCGAAACCTATCAAGAATATGAAATATATAAAGATAAAACCGGTCAAGTCATCAAAAAGATCCCTACTTCCCATTTTGATTATCTTCGCTACCGAAAATAAAAAAAAGCCTGACACCTAAAAAAGACAAATGTCTTTTTTGGGTGTCAGGCTTTTTTTATTAATGAATTAAATTCCTTTAATTGTAAATTAGACCATATATAGGCATTACTAAAATAAAGGAATTAAACAAACACTATCCTAACAGAATAATTACTTTTGTGGACAGCATAGGTATACTTACTTAGCTAGAACGATAAATAATGGTTAAATGAATTATTATTTTAATTCATCAACATAGAATGCAATTACATAGTAGTCCATTTTGGATACCTATCATTTTTTAAAGATCACACGAATGGAGTTGTTGAATTGTGAATAGTAACTGTGATTTTTCCCCCATGAAACAGCAATTGTCAGAAGGAATTCAGCATATTACCCAAGATCTTCAACATAGCTTATCGAGCTTAGGTGACGAAAACTATTGTCTTTTAGGTAACTTCGAAAACATTAAGAAACAGTTCATTCAAATGGAATCCCTTGCTGCTTCCTTTTATTTAAACTGCTACTTATCATCCTTTACGGATAAGTATCTCGAATTATCTACTTGCGTTCAAAATCTATCCAATCGACATCATGGTGCATTAATTGTAGTGGAACGTTCAGAACCTCTTGATCTTATTATCCAAAAGGGAACCTATATAGGCGCAACCTTGAGTCCCGCCTTATTAGAATCGATCTTTTATCCAGGGAATCCCCTACATGATGGGGCCGTTTTGATCAAAGAAAACCATGTCATTTCGGCAGCCAATGTACTTCCCCTTACAAAAACAGTGATAACCGGAAAAAAACTAGGCACTCGGCATCGCGCTGCAATAGGTCTTTCAGAGCAAAGTGATGCACTGATCCTCGTTGTGTCAGAGGAGACCGGGAAAATTTCCTTTGCCTTCAAAGGAAAGCTGTATCCTATAAGTACGACCCGAACCATTTCATGAATGACGTGGAAAATAGAAAGCATAATATTCCTTCTTATTTTTTACGTTGAACGAGATTTTTAAAAAAACTTTCACACTCTATATTAGTAGGATCAACAAATTTATTATAAATCCAGTTATTCTTCTGGTCTCGGACCGGGGTCCGTACCAGAACTTTCTACAGTCAAAATCGGACGAATTGTCACATCTCCATCCACTCGAATTTGACAGGATAATCGCAATTGGTCATCGATAATTTCTTTAGCAGAAAATGCATCTTTTTCTATTCTAGTTAAATCCTCAAATTCACCTGCTAATATTTCGACTCTGCAAGTCGTACACCTAGCCTTTCCTCCGCAACGATGGAGTATATTTACTCCGTTATCTTCTAGAGCTAATACTAATTTTTTCCCTTTTTCCACTTCAAATGGTTCATTTCCTAAAACCGTTACATATGGCATTCTATTGCCTCCTCATACTTAAATAAAGACACAAAAGGTCCCTTAGCATTATTATCGTCTTCATTCACACCTTATAGACTTGATATAAGAACCTTATTATTTTTACAAGCTGTTTTCTATAGGAAGTCAGAGATCAAATTCGCGCCGTTGGATTTATTGTAAGTTAGCTCTGTTACAAAAAAAAGTTCCCAAAGCTATCGTCTTTGGGAACCTTTTTAGCAATGATGGAGGACATATTTTTAAAAGTCCTTCCTTTATTTACCGGGTTAACTTGGAAATAAGTCAGAAGAGAGATAGCGCTCCCCTGTGTCTGGAGCCAAGCAAAGAACTCTCGCCGAAGATGGAAGGTTTTTCGCCACCTGAACGGCAAAATAGGCAGAAGCTGCACCTGATGCGCCTACTAAAATCCCCTCTTCCGCAGCAAGGCGTCGTGCCATCACTTGGGCATCCTCATCGTCGATGAGAAGAATTTCATCATATATATCACGGTTTAAAATCTTCGGAATGAAGCCTGGCCCTGTTCCAGGGATTTTATGTGCTCCAGGTTCTCCTCCAGATAGTACGGGCGATCCTTTTGGCTCAACCACATAAATCTTTAAATTTGGTATCCTTTTCTTTAGTTCTTCTCCTACACCTGTAATCGTACCACCTGTTCCGGCAGTTAACACTAAGGCATCCAGTTTTCCGTCAAAAGATTCCATAATTTCTACGGCAGTGGTTCCTCGATGTGCGTCCGAATTTGCATCATTTTCAAACTGCATCGGAATAAAGCTATTTGGAATTTCACTTGCCAAGCGGTTTGCTTCATCAATAGCTCCTTGCATGCGCAAACTTGCTGGAGTTAAATAAACTTCTGCTCCGTATGCTTTCATGATTTTCACACGCTCTGGTGTGGCATTATCAGGCATCGTAATGATGCAACGGTATCCTTTTACCGCACTTACCATGGCTATTCCAATCCCTGTATTCCCAGATGTCGGTTCGATAATCGAGCTTTCTCCTGGGGTTAACCTTCCTTCTTTTTCTGCACGCTCGATCATACTGATGGATGCGCGATCTTTCACACTTCCCCCTGGGTTAAATGATTCTAGTTTTATATAAACCTCTCCACCAGTTGGATCGATTAATTTATTGAATTTTACGATAGGCGTTTTCCCTATTAAATCAAGAATTGAGTTATAAAGTTTCATTTTTTCACCTTAATATTTCTATAGTATTGTGAGATTAATTTTATTATTTTCTAGACATGACCCTAGCAATTTCTTTACAATTTAGAGTTTCATTTTGAAGCAACATTTTAATCTTTCCTGCAATTGACGCTCGGCTTCTTGCAATTCATCTGATTGTTTTTTCAAGACTTTTCATCTGAAAAAATTTTCTGTTAGCGTAAACGACTCTATGCTTACACTAATAGATTTCTATGACAATAGTAATTTTATATTTCCTATTAGCTTAGTTGGTTTGGAGTTATTTTATTATACTCTATTCAAATAATCAACTTTGTTAATTTAAATATTTTTTATGGAAAAATAAATTGAAACAAAGGATAAATGTCTTTTTATGATGCTTGATACCTTTTCTAAAAAGTATTTTCATTTGAGAAGGAATTGGGCACCTTCTGTCGAATTGTATACCTAAGTTCCAATCCACATCAAATTCTAAAAAAAAGGTAATTTTTTTACTTATCTTTCATAAAAGGACCCCCCTCATGATTATCATCTAAACTCTTACCTGTTTTCCAAACCACCCATTTTAGAATATATAAAAACGATTAATTCAATATATTTATCCCCCAATAAAAATCGAGGAAGTGCTATAATGGCATCTACTGTCCGCAGTTTTACCTTATCTGGGATCGAAGGACATGTTGTTGAGGTTGAAACCGATGTTCTATCTGGTCCCCCTTCCGTTTCCATCGTTGGTCTTGGTGACAAAGCCATTAAAGAAGCTAGAGAACGATTGGAAGCAGCCATCATACATTCTAAGTTCATCTTTCCACCTCAGAAAATCGTCTTTAATCTTGCCCCTTCTGACATGAAAAAAACAGGCACGCATTTTGATCTCTCAATGGCAATTGGTCTTCTCATAAGGACGAATCAAATAAATGTAAACACCTTAACGAACACCGGTTTTATTGGCGAACTTTCCTTAAATGCTTCGATCCGTCCCGTATCTGGAATTCTCCCGATGGTGATCAAAGCAAAAGAAGCAAATATCACCACACTACTGGTTGCGAAGGAAAATGTGGAAGAAGCTCAACTTGTAACAGGATTAAAAATAATTGGTTGCGGCACATTGAGAGAAGCCATTGATTTACTTGAAGGAAAAGTCCCCCCGCTTCCAAACCGTATCTCCCCTTCTTCCACAACCTATAATCAAGAATATTCTATTGATTTTTCAGAAGTCAAAGGGCATGAGCTTTTGCTTGAATATATTTCCATTGCTGCAGCAGGTGGACATAACCTCCTTTTGATAGGACCCCCAGGCTGTGGCAAAACAATGATTGCCAAAAGAATTCCAACTATATTACCAAAAATGATTGAGGAAGAAGCTCTCGAAGTAATGAGAATATATAGCGTAGCGAATCAATTGAAAACTCACTCTAAGCTCCTAACTGAAAGACCCTTCCGATCTCCCCATCACAATGCCTCCACAAACGCTTTAATTGGTGGCGGCAGCTATGCGAGCCCAGGTGAAATATCTCTCGCACACCATGGCGTCTTATTCTTGGATGAAATTGCGGAATTTACCAAAAAGGCATTGGATGCCATGAGACAACCATTAGAAGATGGAATGGTTACCGTGTCCCGTGTTTGGGGTTCCAATACTTATCCCTCTAGATTCATGCTTGTTGGTGCTATGAATCCCTGTCCATGTGGTTATTTCGGACAAAGCCAGTGTCGTTGTACAGACTATGAAATTTTATCCTATCGAAAAAAAATCTCCGGTCCCATCCTAGATCGAATGGATATTCAAAAATATGTGGGAGTGGTCGACTTTTTTAATCGCTCCAACAAAGGGAAGAGCTCTTTGGAACTGCGCGAGGATATCGAAAGGGCACGATTGATTCAAATTAAGCGATACAAAAATATTCCCGGCATCACCTGCAATGCGCAGTTACCTGCTTCCTTAATAGATGAATTTTGTCCACTTGATGACGAGTCGTTAAACCTACTTCGCAAAGCTTCCGAACTTTTCCACTATAGTGGTAGAACCATACACAAATACATTAAGATTGCACGAACGATTGCTGATCTCGAGGATGAACCTTCCATTAACAGCAGGCATATGAAAAAGAGTCTTCTAAGTCGCGATTTGGAAAAAGATACTCAAGCACTATTACACAGGGGGTAATAAAGTGGATATATACTGGATTTGGCTTAGCAAGATTAAATATGTAGGTCCTGTTTTACAAAAAAGATTGCTCGCTGCATTTGATGATTCGCCAAAAGCTATTTACTTTGCATCTCAAGCTGATCTGGAAAAAATTCCACAGATTAGTAAACGCGCCGTTGACTCGATCATGGCGAACCGAGATTTAACAGGTGCAGCGAATGTTCTCAAGCAATGTAACGAAAAACGAATCAAGCTTCTCTTCTTTTCCGATGATCTTTACCCTCCCTATACCAAAAACATAAAAGAATCTCCTGTAGTTTTGTATTATAAAGGACATCTGCGCAAAATAATGAATGCGATTGGTGTTGTCGGATCACGAAGATGCACCATATACGGGCGTAAAGTGGCTGAAGAAATTGGTACCGATTTATCATTGCATGATATTCCGTTAATCAGCGGGTTTGCGAAGGGAATTGACAGCTATGCACAAGCAGCATGTCTGAAACAAAGTGGCTATGCGGCTATCTTTCTAGCTGGCGGAGTGGATGTTTGCTATCCTCCTGAGCAACAGAATCTCTATGATAAAACTTTGGAAAATGGAAGTGTATTCCTATCGCAATATCCACCTGGAACGCAACCACGCCCTACACAATTTTTACAAAGAAATGCTTTAATCAGCGCTTGGTCAACTGAACTCGTTGTCGTAGAAGCTGGTGAAAAAAGCGGAGCACTCTGGACAGCCGACTTTGCAAGAAAGCAAGGTAAACAGATCTATTCCGTTCCACATCCCATTCATATTTCGGAAGGAAAAGGAAGCAATCTTCTGCTTGCAAAAGGGGCCCTTCCCTACTTAGAAATTAACAGTTTAGCTACAATCCGCACTATTAAACCTATTCAAATTACCCATCTAGTCCAAGAGCAAGATCCCATTGTCAAACTACTTTCGCAGTCTCCTACCTCCATTTCCTCTATTGCAATTTCACTTAACTCGAGCGAATCAATTATGATGGATAGGCTCTTCTCTCTAGAACTTGAAGGTAAAATTATAATAAGAGGCGACATGGTAAGTTTACTCTAAATATTATCCTCCCCCAAAATACAATATTGAAAAAGTGCCCTTTTATGGTGTCAGGCACCATATTTCACCGCAGTTATGGACTAATCTAACCAAAAATTATATGATGAAACTATCATTCCATATTAATTACTGAGGGAGTTTTCTTATATGTATATTGAGTTAGATAAGGGAGATAAGCGGGCACTTTGGTTGCAGATTGTGGATCAGGTAATTGATTATATTACAAAAGGAAAGCTTTCACCTGGAGATCCATTAGTTCCTACTCGTCAATTGGCTCAAGAGCTCGCTATTTCGAGATCAAGTGTTCAAATCGCATATGAAGAATTGCAATCGCGGGGATATGTAACGACTTCTAGAAGAGGTGGTACACGAGTATGTGACATCATACAAAACATCGATACCTATCAATCAAAACAATCCGTTCCATCTATTCCACCCAACCCATTTATAGAGGAAAACACGAAACGTGTTGATCACTGGCCAGACATGAAAAGTGATGAAAAGGCCGATATTGATTTTCGCCTCCATGAACCTTATATCGATTCAACCTTTCAAAACTCTTGGAGACGTGCCTCCAATACAGCTATGAAAGAAAAGAATGTATTAGACTGGGGATATAGCTCACCCTATGGATTGTATTCAGTACGGGAACAAATTAGCCGCTACTTAGCCATTGAAAGAGGCATTCATGTCCAACCCGACCAAATATTGCTCACTTTAGGGGCAAGGCAAACGATGGATATCATTGCACAAGCTCTGTTACAAGAAGGAGATATAGTTTCCGTAGAAGATCCTGGTTTTCCTGTTGCTTGGTCCACCATGAAATATCGTAATATGAAAATCGAACCCATCCCTGTTGATAGCCAAGGACTTTGTGTGGAAAAGATTTCACCCCATTCTAAAATAATTTTTACGACACCATCCCATCAATTCCCAAGCGGTGTCCTAATGACAGCCAATCGTAGGCAGGAATTAATCCAATTTGCTAGACAGAATCAAACCTGGATTATAGAAGATGATTATGATGGAGAATTCCGTTATCGCGGAGGCCCTATGCCTAGTTTGTATTCACAAATGCCATCCAACATTCTATATATATTAAGCTTTACGAAGCTTCTCGCTCCCGGAATTCGTTTAGCGGCAGTACTCGGCCCAAAGGAAGCAATCGAAAGGATGGCTAAAGTTCAAGAATTTGTTTGTCGTCATCTTCCGATTATGGAGCAGCTAACGCTAGGGCAATTTTTTGAAACAGGTGATCTTCTTAAGCATGTAAGAAGAATGCGTTCCATCTATCATAAACGGCATCGTAACATTATCCAGGCCTTAAACGATTCAGGGTTGGCAGACCAATTCCATGTGCAAGGAACCGAATCCGGTCTCCACGTATTACTGGAAAGCAACAATGAATTTGATGAATTTGAAGCTGTTCAATCTGCTTTAAAAGCAGGTGTAGGAGTCTTCCCTCTCAGTCCATACTGTTTAGAAAGTCCCCGAAAAGGATTGCTACTAGGCTTCGCACATCTAAATTCAGAGAAAATTATTGAAGGAGTTCGTCGATTAGCCCTAGCTTTGGAAAAAAGTGCATGTAAGTAGAAAAGCCCGCTTCCAAAGCGAGCTTTTCTATTCATCTATTCCATTATATTTCCACTTTAATTTCAACAGACTTTTTGACCATTTCAATAAACAACTCAGTAAACCGGTGATCTTCGGTTAATTCCGGATGAAATGAACAGCCAAGAAACTGTCCTTCACGAGCAGCAACAATTCGACCTTCATGCTTAGCCAGGATTTCTACGTTCTCTCCAGCTTTTACAATATGCGGTGCACGAATAAAGACGCCCACAAATGGTTCATCCAACCCTTGAATAGACAAGTCTGCCTCAAAGCTTTCTCTCTGCCGCCCAAAAGAATTTCTCTCCACCGTCACGTCAAATAAACCAAGATGAGGCTCAGGATAATCCACTAGATCTTTTGCTATCAATATTAACCCAGCACATGTACCAAACATTGGTTTTCCTTTATTGGCGAATTCCTTTAACGGCTCCATAAACCCGTATTTATCAATTAGTTTGCGCATTGTTGTGCTTTCGCCACCCGGAAGAATCAATCCATCAAGATCCGCTAGTTGCTCCACCTTTTTAACAACAACTACTTCAACTCCACATGCTTCAATCGAGCGAACATGTTCGATTACTGCACCCTGCAATCCTAATACGCCTACTTTAGCCATTTGAAAAACTCCTTACCATCCACGTTCTTGCATACGTTCAGACGGTGCAAGTGTAGAGATTTCAATCCCTTTCATGGCTGCTCCAAGATTTTTTGATAGTTCAGCAATCAATTTATAGTCTTGATAATGTGTTGTTGCTTCTACGATGGCTCTAGCAAATTTAGCTGGGTTTTCGGATTTGAAAATACCAGAACCAACAAATACCCCGTCTGCACCCAATTGCATCATTAACGCAGCATCAGCAGGAGTAGCCACCCCACCAGCGGCAAAATTAACAACCGGAAGCTTGCCAAATTCCTTGATTTGAAGGAGAATTTCGTATGGTGCCCCAAGTAATTTCGCTTCTGTCATTAACTCATCTTCATTCATATGAACAACCTTGCGAACTTGAGCATTTACTTTACGCATATGTCTTACGGCTTCGACAATATTTCCTGTTCCTGGTTCACCTTTTGTACGTAACATGGAGGCGCCTTCACCAATACGACGAGCTGCTTCACCAAGATCACGACAACCACAAACAAATGGAACCGTATATTCTTTTTTATTTAAGTGGTATTCTTCATCTGCTGGTGTTAGAACTTCACTCTCATCAATATAGTCAACCCCAAGGGATTCTAGTACTCTTGCTTCAACAATATGACCAATTCTTGCCTTTGCCATTACAGGAATACTTACCGCATTCATAACCTCTTCAACAATTGAAATATCAGCCATTCGTGCTACACCACCGGCAGCACGAATATCAGATGGAACACGTTCTAACGCCATAACCGCAACAGCGCCCGCTTCTTCCGCAATCCTTGCTTGCTCTGCGTTCACTACATCCATAATGACGCCGCCTTTTTGCATCTCAGCCATACCTCTTTTTACACGATCAGTACCTGTTATCACGATAATTCCTCCCATATCTTTGTTATCCACTCTTGTGGGTTTAAAAAAATATAACAAAATTATGGATATTCTAATAGATCCATAATATTATAAAAAAACAGTCCATAATATTAAGTATAAATAAATAATCAATCTAAATAACGAAAAAATAAAAACGTTTACAAAATTATGTTTTAAGCGCATACATTTATATGAATTTCGTATACAATAGATCATGAGGATATAGTTAAGACTAGAGAGTCTATGTTTTTTAGTCAAAATTTTGATATAATATTATGTTAGAGATCTGGAAAAAAAGAGGTGAACGTAATTGATTGAGAAACGAGAGAAGTCAAAACCTGCTTACCAGAAATCATATGAAATGATTCGTGATAAAATTCTAGATGGCGAACTGCCCGGTGGAATGAAAATAGTGGAAGAAAAATTAGCTAATGAATTAGGATTCAGCCGAACTCCAATAAGAGAGTCCATTCGAAAACTTGAAAATGAAGGCCTAATCGTAAATAAACTAGTCGTAAAACCTACAGAAAAAGATTTACGCCATATATTTCAAGTTCGTATTTTATTAGAAGGCTATTCTGCAAGGTGTGCAGCAACCTACCTATCTGAAAATGACCTCCAAACCCTTAAAGAATGTGTAAGGACAGGTCAAACCGGAAATGTCGAGGAAATCATGGAGGCAAATGAACATTTTCATGAAATCATCATCCATGCCAGTAATAATCCCATCATGATCAAAATTTTTGATCAAATGCATTCTATTATCTATTTATTCCGTCGTACAGTCGTTTTCTATCACAGACCCTTTTTAATTGAAGAACACGAAAGAATTTATGAAGCCATTAAACAAAGAGATGGACAACTAGCCGAACAATTAATTCATGAACACTTACAAGCAGATCTCGACTTTTGTTTACGCCTAATCAATTAAAGGATTCGGTGCCTGATACCAAAGAAAGACATTTCCTCACTTTTGTCTTTCTTTAATTTCTTTCGACGTTCTATAACGCCTATATGCCGCTCATTCTTGGTGAATACACTGTAAAAAAAGCATCAGCGATCTGCCGCCAATGCTTTTTCTTAATATCTTAAAATCATTCTTCATTTTTCCTGTAAATTAAGCTCTTCTTGATTTGAGTCCATTTTCAAGTTGTATAATGGCAACATAAAAGCCATACCAATGATAAATAGAATTGCAGCTACTTCAAAAATCACAACCAATGAAAACTGTTCCTTTAGAATACCTGCTAGACTCATGGTTAGTACCATCGATCCAGTAAACAAAGGCATTAATATTCCATTCACCCTACCGATAAATGCCCCTTCTGTTCTTTTCAAAATCATCGTATTAATCCCAATCTGTATACATGGAAGCATTAGTCCATTAATAAACTCAGCGGCTAATGTAAGCCATAGATTAGTAGATAAGCCCATGATCGCTAATCCAATTGCATTGATCAGCATTCCAAGTATGAGCAATCTCTGGGGAGCTACCTTTTGAGCCAACATCATGACAGCTGCACCACCAATGATCATGCCAATTCCATTGGTGGTCAACAACCATTGCAGATTTTCTTTCGGTAAGCCTAACTGTTCCGTTACAAGGAAAATGGATAGTGGTTGAATAAAGCCTAACCCTAGACCTGCTGCCAAAAAGCATAGTCCTAACAAACTAAGTTCTCTCTTTTTCAAAACATATTGAATTCCACTCTTCATTTCCTGCCAAATCGTTGTCGCTGCAGTGTCTTCTTCCAATTTGTAATCCTTAGGAAGGAAACCGAGTGCACCAGCAGAAAGTAAAAAGGCTAAGCCTGTGATGGCAATCGACACTTCGATGCCAAAGGATTGAAAGGCAAAGGTCCCAAGAATAGGACCGAACACCATAAATACTGCAAATACCGTTTGATAGACCGACATACCCGTCTGTATTTGCTCTTCTGGCAAATGCAGTTTAAATAACTTCATGCCTGAAGGCTGTGAGAATTGTGAAAGAATTGCTGATATTAATGTGGCAAAGAATACCACTTGCCATGAGCCAAAATGGAGTGTGATCAGTACGACAAATACTGATATTGCACTTAATACATCACACCATACCATTGTTTTTTTAGGAGGCCACCGATCTGCAAATGTACCACCAATAAAAGAAAAAATAAAAATAGGAGCGAACTCCGCTACCGATATCATGGAAATAGCAAATGGATCACCGTCTGTTTTTTCCATAACAAACAGTAGGACAGAAAAGTTTCGCACCCAAATTCCTATTTGCAAAAACAATCCTGACATAATAATGGCCTGAAATACACGGCTATGAAACAAAGTAGGTTGCTTTACCAACTCTTTTGTATTATTTTTTTCCAATACAAATAACCCCCTGCAAATTTTTGGATAGAGGCATCATCAAATACATTCAAAGACAACATAATATCCCACATTAGGATAACATACGTTCTTAGCCATGTATCTTACATACACAAACGAATCCTCTCCTGAAAAAGCAACTACGTCTTTATCAAATTTCTCCCTATAGGATTAACTGATTATTACCCTATGTTCACCCTTCTCCATTTTTTACTAATTTAGTTTAATGGGTTCAACATAATTAATCAATATATCCTACAAAACTTAATAATTAATTTAAAAAAGGGGGTGTTTGCCTCTATGCTAGAACTCAAAGGACATACAAGAAACCGTCCAAACAATTGAACGGTTTCTTCAAGCAAAGAACATATAGATTATTTTCCAATTACTCGACTCACAACCTTTAATACATCCAACCTACTCATTTTTTCTTTCCCTTTCATTAGGGCTTCAAGCGTACCGTGGGCGAGCGCCAATGGGATTTTACAAAAATGCAGAATGCTGGAGGTTTTTATATCCTTTATATATAGGTCAGCCAATTCGAGGTTGCGCTCGGCATAAGAATACATATCTTTTACTTCCCACCCCTGAGGGAAGAAACTCACACCCCTTGTCTTGTCCTCATCATGATTGCGCAGAATATTAACAGCTTGTAAGCCACGTCCAAACGCAATAGCTAAATTTTCATCGGTTTCCGTTTGATCATACCATCTCCAAATGTCTGAGAGCATCACGCCTACTAAGCCAGCAACATAATATGTATATTCATCTAAATCCTCTTCATTATTAATCTGCCAATCTTTTTGGACCCATTCTGCCATCCCTTTTGCCATAGTAGCTGTTGAATCTAAAACACTCTCTAAAATGGTTGGTGGGCAAACTTTTATCCAATTTCCAAGTTGTAACGTCACTTTCGGTAGGAGAGATTGGTATGGTTGAAATAACTCCTTTAATTCATCCTCATTAAAAGGTTTTCTTTGCAAAATATGACTAACAGAAAGTAATAGGTCACTTTTCGTTTTAGACGGAATCTCAGGGTGATCTTCTATCTCATCAATTGCTCTCATGCATAAATATGCCGATGCAACTGCTTCTTGTAATCCTTTTTTTAGATGGCTAATCGGAATATAAAAGGTCCGGCTTGTCGCCTTCAATACATCTCTAGCTTCACTATTTATATAGTTTGTTTCACTCACCCTGCATTTCCCCCTTATTTCCTATTAATTGTCTTTCGTTTTAGTTTATGATCATCCATTAATAATCATTAAACTCAATCTGTTGAAATAACAAAAGTGGAATATCTCTATTTTAAATTAAACCATTCTATTTGTCATTTAACAGCAGACAAAGGATCGAAAGCACATACTCGAAATGGATATTGTCACCAAAATTACACATCAATTCTATTGCTTAACCATTATAATATAGTGTAGGAATTCAAAGGAGGCTCATCATGGCGTTTTCAACACTTATGTATCATGAAATTAGAAAAGAAGAAGAGTTTCACCCAGAAGTTCCTTCATCTATTGATGTAGGACAAGATTATGATGACATTTTACCATCACCGCTTTTTGTAACGCTAGAACACTTTGAAGAACAGATGTCTTATTTACAGGAACAAGGATACCACACTTTAACATTGGATGAGGTAAAAGGATACTACAACGGGGCGGAAATCCCAGAAAAATCAATCCTATTAACCTTTGACGATTGCTATCAATCAATTAAAAGGTATGCTTATCCTATTTTAAAAAAATACAATTTTCATGCTGTTGCTTTTGTTGTCAGCGACTGGTTACATGCTACCGCAAAAGAATACAATCCAAAAAAATCGGTATGTATGACAAAAGAAGATTTGGCTGACATATCTGATGTCTTTGAATATGCAAACCATACAAAGGCTTTTCACCAAAGAACAAACGAATCAACAAGTCTGATGATGGAAGCAAGTGACGAGGAATTCGCAAAGGACTTAGATCTTTGCAATGAATTCGTTCAAGTCAAAGATGTATTTGCCTATCCGTTTGGTTTATTTAATGATCGTAATGTATCTCTATTAAAGAAAAAAGGCTTTGTCTTGGCATTCACATCGGAAACAGGGCTCAATGATCAACAAACCGATCCCCTTCGTCTGAAAAGAAATGCCATTCCCTACTTTATCGAATTAGATGCTTTCAAAAAAATAATTGGTTAACAACAAGGAGATCATACATATGAAAAAACAACTCATCTCTTTCCTCATGTTAGTAGGTTTATTACTTTTAGCAGCATGTGGGAATACGAACGAAAAAGAAGCAACCGATACAGCGAAGGACAAGCCTGTTGAAAATAAAGAAATGGAACCGACTGGTGAAGAGTTCACGATCGGTGTGTTACCTGCTGAGTCTGCTATTCCGATGATCCTTGCAAAAGAAAAAGGCTTTTTTGAAGAAGAAGGCGTAAAGGTTTCTATTAAGTCATTCTCATCCCCGAATGATCGAAATGTCGCCGTACAAGCGAAGGAATTGGATGCAACGATTGGTGATGTCATGACAGAAGCCTCATTCAAACAGAATGGCATTGATATGAAAATCACGTCAGATATCAGCGAAGACTTTAAAATTCTTTCATCCCCGAATTCTGGTATTACCGAAATGAAAGACCTAAGTGATAAAAAAGTATCACTTGTACCCAATTTTATTTTAGAATACATCATGGATGAATTCGCTAAGAAGGATGATTTTAGCTATAAAGTGGTGGAAATTCCTTCTTTCTCTGGTAGAGCAGAAGCACTATTGTCGGATCAAATTGATGGAGTTGTTTTTACCGAACCACAAGCTGGTATGCTCGTAAAACAAGGAGCCCATTTGTTAGGTGGATCAAAGGAAGCTGGAATTAAAGGCGGTACGATCCAATTTACAGATGAGATGATTGAATCACAACCGGGCGATATTAAAGGTTTCTATCAAGCCTATAATAAAGCAGTCGATTATATGAATGAAACAGAAGTATCAGAGTACAGTGGTATTTTGAAAAATTATCAGTTCCCTGAACAAATGAGCGAATATTTATCCAATATGCCTGATGACTTCCAATATGCTGGGGCTATTGATCAAGAGCAATTTGATAGCATCATCCAATGGGCAAAAGAAAAAGGCCAAATTAACAAAGCGTATACTTATGAAGAACTAACCGATTTCTCATTTATAGAATAATAGACCTTATTTTCATTCACCCTTAAAAAAGATTAGTAAAGAAGAAGCTGGCTCAAACATTTGAGTCAGCTTCTTTTGATCCAGGGGGTGAAATGGGCTTCTAGTCGATCAAGCACCTTAAATATAATCAAACCAATAAATCCTAAAACGAGGATTCCACAAAACATCTCTGGATAATTCATTTTTGTCCAAGCACTCATAATATAGTAACCAACACCATAAGTCGTTGCATAATTTTCCGAAAAAAACAGGGAAGCGAGCGAAATACCAATACTAATTCTTAATCCAGAAAACACTTGAGGAAGGATCGCAGGAATAATAAGATAGCGAAACTGTTGTTTTGATGAGGCAGAAAAACTATTCATCACCTTAAAATGAGAATCGGGAATTTGCATTACGCCATCACGAACCGACAGGATTATTTGAAAAATAATAATCCAAATGATCAACATGATCTTCGATACATTACCAAGACCGAATAAGATCATAAACACTGGTAAAAAGGCGACCTTTGGAATTGGATAAATAAAATATAGAAAGGGTGAAAACAGCCGATTAAACAGTTTGTTCACTCCTAGGAAAATACCAAGAGGGATTCCAAGAATTAAAGAGATGCTCAAGGAAGCTACTACTCTTCCAATACTTCCAAACGAATGCAGAAGAAGCTCATCTATACTTGTAAATAAATAAACAAAGGTTTCAATGGGAGATGGGATGGTATGGGTTTGAATAACCAGATCGATGATTTCCCAAAAAAATACAAAGCTAAGAAATCCGACGAGTAGTTGGCTCTTAACTATTTTTCGTATGATGTTCATTAGCTGCAATCTCCCTGTTCATTAATTTTCTGATCTCAATACATGTTTCATAAAAACCCAGCTGCTCCTTTGCATTTTTCTGTGTAAAATATGGATTATCGATCTCTTGAATCGTTCCATCTTTATGTAAGATTAAGATTTCCTCACCTAAAAGAACAGCTTCTTCTATATCATGCGAAACAAACAGCAAGGTTGTTTTTAATTTTTGCTGCTGCGTTAAAATCAATTGTTGAATTTGCTCTTTTGTCATAGCATCCAAAGAGGAAGTTGGCTCATCCATTAATAAAAAATCTGGCTTTCCAATTAATGTTCGAGCGATTGCCACTCGTTGCTTTTGCCCCCCGCTTAATTCGTGAGGATACTTATCTTTCAGTCTTCCTAGCCCCATTTCTTCTAATAAAGCGAGCACCTCTTTTTCAACCGCTTTCTTGTCTTGTATTTTTTTCAGGCCCAAAGGCATCATAATGGCCTCAGTTACCGTCTGCCATGGGAAAAGGCCTAAATCTTGAAATAAAAATGCAGTATTTTCTCTTGGTTTCTTTAATTCTTGACCGCTGATCCTAACACTGCCTTCATTGGGTTGTATAAAACCTGCAATCAGATTTAACAAAGTACTTTTTCCTACACCAGATTTCCCAATTAACGCATAGGATTTTCCTTTTTCTAAAGTGAGATGAATATGATCTAATATCGTCTGGTTTCCATATGTAAAAGACACCTCATCTAACCGTACAAATGCATCTTTTCTACTCATAAAGTCTCATCCCTTTTCTTAATTATATTCATGATAGCACATTATTTGCCGAATTATGAAAAACGAATATGGACCTTTAGAATGAATAAAAAGAGAAGAAATGATCATAAATGATCACTTCTCCTCTTTTAAGATTACGATTTATTTTTCTAAATGTTTTGGTACCATCTTGCAGCAGCCTCTACTTCCTCAAAAGTTAGCTGATGTCCTCTATTTTCCCAATGTAGTTGTACTTCTGCATTGGCTTTTTCTAAAAGGGATTGTAGCTCCATGGACTCCTCTGGTGAACAAATTGGATCATTTTTTCCCGCTGCAATGAACACTTTCTTTCCAGAAAGGTCTGGTAAACCAATTCCTCTTCTTGGCACCATTGGGTGATGAAGAATGGCTGCTTTTAAAGCATCCTGATAATGGAATAATAGACTTGCCGCAATATTAGCACCATTAGAATACCCAATCGCAATAATATTATCCCGATCAAATTCATATTTTTGTGACGTCTCATCAAGGAATTGATTTAATTCATTCGTACGATACACCAAATCCTCTTCATCAAATATACCTTCAGCCAATCTCCGGAAAAAACGAGGCATCCCGTTTTCCAAAATATTTCCACGAACACTTAGAACCGAAGCTTCTTCATCTATTTTTCCCGCTAAAGGAAGAAGATCTGCTTCATTCCCACCTGTTCCATGAAGCAAAAGTAAAGTCGGTTTTGATGAATCTTTTCCTTTTTGATATAGATGTTTCATTTCAACCATTCTTTTTCCTCCTCAAAAATTTTCGGCACAAACAGTCATAATTTCTACCATTTCTGCCCCATTTTCTTCATTCGGGTACGAGCTGCCCCGATCTATTCTTCATCAATTATTTTGGTCTTTCCAGTTCAAAAATCTCACCAATCTTGGCATAGCTCTGACCTGCTAAGCGGCTGACTGCTCCTAAAGCATGTGGGTTAATCCTTCCATTCTCTTGTATATCCTCATCAATATGAAACTGAACCACTTTCCCAATGAGAAGATCACAACCCGTGGAATCCTCACCGCCTAATTCAACTGAATGTTCTAACGTACATTCGAATCGAACTTTCGCTTCTTTTATTCCAGGTACGGAAATCTGTGTACTTTGAACGGGAGTCAATTGTGCTAGTTCAATTTCACTTTGATTTGGTGGAAGACTCGCTGCCGTTTCATTCACCTTTTCAACATTGTCCTGATCAACAATATGAACAACAAATTCCTTTTTCTCCAGAATATTACGCGCTGTATCCTTTTGTTTTCCTCCATTACGTTGAATCGAAAGAGAAATCATCGGTGGATTCGAAGACACAATATTAAAGTAGCTAAATGGCGCTCCGTTTAATGTACCATCTTTCCCCAAACTTGTAACAAAGGCAATCGGTCTAGGAATGATACTTCCTATTAACAGTTTATAATTTTCTCTTTCTGTATTCATGGACGGGTCAAATGAAAGCAACTATAGTCCCCCTTTTTTAGTTTAATTCCCTTACCTCAAAAGGTATCAAACCTTCCGTTAACTTTCCACGTTGCGGCTCATATTGTGCTGGTAACTTCAATTCCTCACCCATTGTTTCTGGTGATTCGTCATGAGCGAAACCAGGAACATCTGTGGCAATTTCAAACAATATTTTTCCGTGTTCCCTGAAATAAATAGCATTAAAGTAGTTGCGGTCTTTTACAGAAGTCACATGGTACCCATTGTTTTCAACATGTTGTTTCCAATCCAATTGGTCTTGATCATCCTGCGCTCGCCATGCGATATGGTGGACGGTACCAACACCCATTGTCCCTCTTCCGACAGTCGTCAATTTTAAGTCGATGATATTTCCAAGTTCACCTACTGATCTGAATCGAATGAGGTTTCCTTCTTCTCCTACTTTCTCTAATCCCATTACATTTTCCAATAGTTCCGCTGTTTTAGCGGGTTGTTCTGACAATAATGTCGCTCCACCAAAACCTTTGATCGCCACTTCTGGTGTTACACCACCAAAAGTCCATGTATTGATCTCGCCTTCTTCTCTTTCAACAATCTCTAAATGTAATCCATGTGGATCGTCAAACTTCAAATATTCTTCGCCAAAACGTTCATTTTTACTATAGGAGATTTGGAAGTTCTGCAATCTATTCTCCCAAAATTCCATTGCTCCTTTAGGAACAACATAGGAAGTAACCTCAACCTGCCCATCTCCGATCACACCTTGACGAGCCCCTGCCCAGGGGAAAAAGGTAATGATGGTTCCTGGTTTTGCCTTCTCATCACCAAAGTAAAGATGATACGTTCCTGGATCATCAAAATTAACCGTTTGCTTAACCAATCTTAATCCAAGTACACCTGCATAAAAATCAACATTTTCCTGTGGGTGCCCAACAATGGCTGTGATATGATGAATACCTAATGTCTTTTTCATTATTTCCCTCTCCTTTTTCAATCTTTTCATACGATTCCCTTGTTTATGAATCCCTTTTTCTATTATTTCAACCCCAAGAGTCTTTATTTCAAGATATTTTAGAATAAAAATGCATCAAGTGCGTACTTCCCAGGTCCGATCAGTGCCAAACCAATTGCAACTGCGATTAAAATGAGATTGTATTCATACCCGTTTCCTGTAGACCAAAGTCCATTTGCACCATGAACTTTAACAATAGCCATCACCATCGTTGCCACAATCAATAATCCTGCTAGTGGTGTAAGTAGCCCAAGTACAAATAATAGTCCACCAATGAATTCTGACAAGCCTGCCATAAGCGCCATCAAAATTGCAGGCTTCATATTCATGGACTCCAACCAGCCCGCTGTACCTTTTAGACCATAACCACCAAACCATCCAAATAACTTTTGTGCACCATGACCAACAAATAATAATCCAATGACCAAACGTATTAATAATAAGCCTAAATCCATCATTTTAAATTCCTCCAATAGTTTTTTAGTTTTTAATCCTAAATGCTCCCAATACTTTAAGCGGATCTTTTATTCTTAATTAAATTATTTTTAATTAATTTATCTTGAATATGAGATAATAATATTATAATCGTTATTAAATGTCAAC
>CAVXVN010000015.1:0-27505 GCA_963765265.1 uncultured Bacillaceae bacterium | reverse complement strand
GGGCACTGGGTCTATCTTTAAATGATGCAAATATGTTGGCCCCAGTATCTATCGTAACAGCCATGATCTTTTATGCTTACTTTGTACTTATGACAAGATTCTTTGGGCAAACATTAGGGAAAATGGTGTTTGGATTAAGGGTCATTTCTCTTAAAGATCAAAGCCTGAGTTGGTGAACGATTATGTTCCGAGAATGGATTGGTCGTTTTATCTCTGGGACGATTATTATTTTGTATGTTGTCGTTGGTTTTCTTCCGAAAAAACAAGGAATTCACGATTTATTTGCAGATACAACTGTCGTACATGAACGATCATAATATAATGAAGTTAAAAGGCATAAATAAACCTGTCATGCTCGATCAAATGACAGGTTTATTTATGCCTTTTTTTGCCGATAATAATTGGCTGAAAGGTTGTGACAAAATTGAAATGGATCTTAATTGTATGTATCCTTTTATTCTTTTTAATCGTCTCTATTTTTTTGACAAAATTAAAAGTATCCATTCACTATTTTCATTTACAAGATGATGATTCTTTAAAAATCGAGTTTAAGGCGTGGCTCGGACTTATTAAATATAAACTCAATATTCCTTTGATCAAAGTAGATGACAATTCACCAACCATTGTCATAAAAGAAGAGGTTCAATCAGGTACAACAGAAGAAACAAAAAAAAAGAATACGATTCAATATTCTGCTGAGGATCTTCTGAATAGTGTGAGAGATATAAAAGCAATTTTGAAACATGTCGTTTCTTTTCATCGAATCCTTCGGCATTTCCTAAAAAAGGTAAATGTAACACAAGTTGAATGGCATTCAACCATGGGAGTTGGAGATGCTGCTATAACGGGGATGTTAACAGGTGCTTTATGGACGATAAAGGGAAGTTTAATAGGGATGATCAGTCATTATTTTAGACTTCTTGACAATCCCAATATATCGGTCCAGCCACAGTTTCAGATGGCGATTTCACAAACCTCATTTAAATGTATGCTTCAATTTAGAATCGGGCATGCTATGATAGCAGGAATTAAACTGTTGAAATTTTGGAAAGGCGGCCGCCCGCATTTTAAATCTAAGTCGTTGTCCGGCTTGTCTTCACAGGATAAAACGAAATCAGTCTAGACGAGGAGGAAATACACAATGTCCGATCATCCAATTCAAGGATTAATGACAACCGCAATGGAAAATTTAAAAGAAATGATTGATGTAAATACGATTATTGGAGATCCGGTTGAAACCCCAGATGGGAGTGTTATTATCACAGTTTCAAAAGTGGGCTTCGGATTTGCTGCAGGTGGTAGTGAATTTATGCTAGAGGGATCTAAGGGAGGAAGCCAAGGAGAAGAGAAACCAAAGATGCCATTTGGTGGTGGTAGTGGTGGAGGAGTGTCGATCACACCAATCGCCTTTTTAATTGTCAATTCTCAAGGGGTGAAAATGGTTCATCTTGACGAAAGTACTCATTTGTATGAACGAATTTTAGATCTTGCTCCGCAAGCAGTTGATAAAATTCAACAAATGTTTACGAATAAAGAGAACAGTCAAACCCATAAAGAACCCACCAACGATAAAAAGAAAACAGATGGAGAACACTTTGAATATGATGGACCTAAACAAGATATTGATTTGTAATAGAACGTATTTGTCATATCTAAAAGGTTAGCTTTCTTCTTATGAAAGTTAACCTTTTAGTTTGTAGAAATGTTCCTATATTATTTGCAAGTATTGGGTAATTTTGATTTTTTGATCATTGTGCAAGCGTGAAAATTGCAAAATTATATATGAAACGATATAGTTTTAATGTACATAATATTATTTGAAGAAATATTGTTTTTCATGTACATAATTTACTTTGGGAGGAATTTTTTTATGGCATCTGTAACATTTGCTGGTGATCCAGTAACATTAGTAGGAAATGAAGTAAAAGTAGGGGATAAAGCTCCAAATTTTACTGTTTTAGCAAATGATTTATCACCTGTTACTTTAGAAGATTCAAAAGGTAGTGTGCGTATTATTAGTGTTGTTCCGTCATTAGATACAGGTGTGTGTGATGCTCAAACACGTCGTTTCAACGAAGAAGCTGCTAAACTAGCTGATGTTAAAATTTTAACAATCAGCGTGGATCTTCCTTTTGCACAACAACGCTGGTGTGGAGCGGCTGGAATTGATAAAGTTCAAACATTATCAGATCACCGTGACCTTTCTTTCGGAGAAGCATACGGGATTGCTATTCAAGAACTTCGCCTATTAGCTCGTGGAGTATTTGTTGTTGATGCAACTGATACAGTGACATATGCAGAATATGTAAGTGAAGTAACAGAACATCCTAATTATGAAGCAGCTCTTGAAGCAGCAAAACAAGCAAAATAATAAATATGAATCATAAAGATACTAGATTATGATTGATCTAAAAATAGAAAGCCGGCGTATCAACTTTGCGCTGGCTTTCTTTTTTTTGTAAGTCGTTGTTGTGTTAACTTGAATTTTGATTCATCTGTTTGAAATGAGTTGATCTTGACCATATAGCTGACAAGAGCAAAAATATACAATATGAATAATAATCGCTATTCTTTTAGAATGTTTCCTCTACTACGGATTACTTGTACAATAGGATAATCCTCGCTAGAATAGGAAAAGAGACTAAATGCAGGAGGAATTATTGTGAAAACCAGTCCGGTTGAAGAATTATTTACCGTTTTAAATGAAACAGCTACATTATTACAAGAAGAGTTGAATTGCACCTACTTAGAAGCATTAGCAGAAACAGGTGAAAATATGTTTCACCAATCTGTCTTACAAGACACACTTAGTGAATGGACAGTAAAAAGGCTTAAAAAGATTTATGAGGATATAAAGATTACAAAATATACAAAAGAAGATATTCGAAAATCTTTTCAACTAGCTATTTTAAAAGGGATGAAGGAAAGTGTTCAGCCGAACCATCAGATGACGCCAGATTCGATTGGGATGCTAGTTGGTTATTTATTACATAAGTTTGTAAAAAAATCAAGTTATCGATTATTGGATCCCGCAGTTGGGACAGGAAATTTATTAACCACAGTCATGAATCAAGAAATCAATAAATCCATTGAAGGGATTGGTGTGGATATTGATGATCTTTTAATCAAGCTTGCTTACATAAGTGCTAATTTACAGGAACATCCAATTGATTTCTTCAATCAAGACAGCCTTGAGCCACTTTTTATTGAACCAGTCGATGCTGTCATTAGCGATCTACCCATTGGATTTTATCCCAATGATATAAGGGCAGCTGATTACCAATTAAAGGCGGATGAAGGTCATTCCTATGCTCATCATTTGTTTATGGAACAAAGTATCCGACATGTTAAATCAGGTGGTTATTTATTTTTTATTATTCCAAATGGACTTTTTGAAAGTGAACAATCAAAAAAGCTTCATGAATATTTTAAAGAAACGGTCGTCATTCAGGGAATCATTCAATTACCTGAGAGCATGTTTAAAAATAAACAAGCCGCTAAAAGTATCTTAATTCTGCAGAAAAAGGATGCTGAACTTAAACCGCCAAAACAAGTATTATTAGTAAATTTACCTACTTTATCAAACGCTCCGGCAATGAAAAAAATGTTAGATAAGATCGACCAGTGGATTAGTGAAAATAAAGAGTAATAGCCTTTTGTTCCTTTGCTCCTTGTAGAAATTTGTCGAAAATTCCGAATATAATTACTTTCATGCAAAATTGCTAATAATGAATTTAACTCTTGAATTCCTTAACAGACAATGATTAAATGAGGAATTGAAGATATTAATAATATGGATTGGACAAACTAATTGAACCCATGAAATTTTTATTAATAGAGAATAGTTATATAAAGGAGCAATAAAAAATATGTCGAAAATTATTGCAATTAACGCAGGTAGTTCATCACTAAAATTTCAATTATTTGAAATGCCGAATGAAGAAGTAATTACTAAAGGACTAATCGAAAGAATTGGCTTAAGCGATTCTGTTTTTAGCATTACGGTAAATGGGGAAAAACAAACTGAAATTACGGATATTCCTAATCATGAAGTAGCAGTTGAGCTATTATTAAGTAAATTAACAGGCTTGAATATTATTAAATCACTAGAAGAAATCGAAGGAGTTGGACATCGTGTTGTTCACGGTGGAGAAGAATTTCCCGGATTCTGTTTTAATTAATGATGAAGTAATTGAAAAAATTGATAAGCTTTCTGAGCTGGCTCCACTACATAACCCAGCTAATTTAACTGGAATTAAGGCATTTAAAAACGTACTTCCAAACGTACCAGCTGTGGCTGTGTTTGACACTGCTTTCCATCAAACAATGCCTGAAAGTTCATTCTTATATAGCCTGCCATATGAACTCTATGAAAAATATGGCATCCGTAAATATGGCTTCCATGGTACTTCTCATAAATATGTGTCCGAACGGGCAGCTGAGATGCTTGGAAGACCTTTGGAACAACTTCGCTTGATCTCTTGTCATCTTGGAAATGGTGCAAGTATTACCGCAATCCAAGGGGGAAAATCAATTGATACCTCTATGGGATTCACTCCTCTTGCAGGTGTAACAATGGGTACACGCTCTGGTGATATTGACCCAGCGCTTATTCCTTATATTATGCAAAAAATTAACAAAACAGCAGAAGAAGTATTAGAAGGATTAAATAAAAAAAGTGGTATGCTTGGTCTTTCTGGCTTTTCAAGCGACCTTCGTGATATCGAACAAAAAGCAGAAGAAGGCAATGAAAGAGCAGAGATGTCATTATCCGTATTTGCAAGTCATATTCATAAATACATTGGTTCATATGCTGCACGTATGTCAGGTGTTGATGCGATTATTTTCACAGCAGGAATCGGTGAGAATAGTGACACGATTCGTGCACGTGTATTAACAGGACTTGAATTTATGGGCGTGTACTGGGATCCTGCACTAAACGCACTTCGTGGAGATGAGCGCTTTATTAGCTACCCACACTCACCAGTAAAAGTGATGGTCATCCCAACGGATGAAGAAGTCATGATCGCTCGTGACGTTGTAAGATTAAGTAAATAACTCAGTCATAGCAACGACTTCTTGGTCTTAAATTGGTGAAAAACACGACCTATACAAACCATTACTAAAATTTAAAGCAATCTTTTTCATGTTATTAATTTAACGTGAAGCAGGTTGCTTTTTTCCTTTGTCTAATAATCAGAAATATCTAAATACAAAAAATATACGAATCAATTAGCAACTAAAATTTTCACAGTAGATGACGTTAGAGAATTTATGTATTGACAGTTGGATGAAAAGGTTCAATTTTTGAATCACAAGTATAGAAAGACAAAGCCGAGGTGTCACTATTAATACAGCAAACACTTATTTAAACTATGCTAAATCTGTTTTTACTATCTTATTGAATGAGGAAATTGTAGAAGAAAATATTTTTAATAATAAAAACAACATTAAAGAGAAAGAAAAGAAGATTGACACTCTTTCAGTTCAATATTAAGGATTATTTCTGTTTTTATAAATAAATCCATTCTTAATATCCACTTGATTCATTTCCAAATTCTTTTAATTAGATATGTTCTTCTATCTTGTATTTGGAACGTTGTTTTTAAGACTCTAGTTGATTTTTTAGAAAAAGGGTACAAACCCTAAAGCTTGTCCGTTACATGATGCATATAGTAATAGTACATCATCACTATAGGGATAGATGGAAGGGAGGGACATAAGCTTAGCCGAGACATGTGGAGGTAATGTCGTCTCAGGAACATCCTGAATTACTAACTAGATGAAAGGGGAAAAAAATGCACCATTTAACCGTTTGGATAACCATTATCACTTTTTTGGCTACCCTGGGATTAATTCTTTGGAGACCTAAAGGTATGAATGAATCTATTCCTGCCACAATAGGTGCGATTATTGTCGTGCTTATTGGAAGTGTTTCATTATCAGACCTAGGTATCATTGCAAACACCATAAGTGGTGCCGCCATTACGATTATGGCAACGATTGTCATGGCGATTGTTTTGGAAAGCTTTGGGTTCTTTAACTGGATGGCGGAGAAACTCGCAGAAAGAGCAAAGGGGTCAGGGATCCGTTTATTCTGGTACGTCAATCTATTGTGCTTTCTCATGACACTTTTCTTCAATAACGATGGAAGTATCTTAATCACAACGCCAATCCTAGTCATGTTATTAAACAACATGGGCTTAAAAAACCATCAAAAAATTCCGTATTTGCTGTCTGGAGCTTTAATTGCAACAGCTTCGAGTGCTCCGATTGGTGTAAGTAACATTGTAAATTTAATCGCTCTAAAAATCGTCCATATGGATTTGTGGTTGCATACGGCAATGATGTTTGTTCCTGCAACTACAGGATTGCTGCTGCTGACTTGGCTCTTGTACCTTCGCTTTAGGAAAATCCTACCGAAAACAGTTCCTACTAATGTTTCGGGTTTGTCAATCTCTACTGACCACCCACTTAAACTAAATAAAGGAATTCAGCATGCTTCGGAAAAAGCTCGATCTAGATTTATGAGAAACGTCCTTCTGTTCGTATTTGCAGTCCGTTGCAGCTTGTTTGTCGCTTCGTTTGTAGACATTCCCGTTTCTCTGATGGCTGTTATCGGCTCCCTTGTTCTTTTAGGATGGAGATGGGCCTATTTAAAAATTTCCCCTGCCGATATGCTGAAAAAAACGCCGTGGTATATTATCGTTTTTGCCTTTGGTATGTATACCATCATTTACGGTCTCAATAACATCGGTTTAACAGACTGGTTGATCACTTTCATGAGGCCAATGGTTTCAGGCAACCTGCTCCATACGAGTGTCCTGATGGGTATCCTCCTATCTGTACTCTCCAATATTTTTAATAATCACCCCGCCCTCATGGTTGGGACACTCACGTTAATGAACATGAATCTGAGTTTACTCGAATTAAAAATAGCTTATCTAGCAAACGTGATTGGAAGCGACATGGGTTCATTATTACTTCCAATGGGAACGCTCGCAACGCTGATGTGGATGCATATCATAAGGAAAGGGAAAGTAATGCTCAGTTGGTTGGAGTATATAAAAATCACAGTAGTTGTTATTCCTCCAGCTACATTATTTACCTTAGTTATTCTATATTATTGGGTTTATTGGCTTTTTGGCGGCACTCTTCAAGGATAAGACTTTGAGAAGACTTTGAGAAGAAAGGAGAATTGAGATGCTTATCGATTTTGTAGATTTAATAGGGAAAACGATTGAGGTGGAAATGTCTAGAGATATTTTTCTAAAGGGAACTCTGTTAGATAGTGGCTTGGATATCATCGTCATGTATGATGCTAAAAATCAACATTTTCTCTATATTCCCTTAGTTCATGTTCAAAAGTTGAAAGAAACCATATTAGACGAAGAAGATCCCTCTTATCAACCACCTTCTGAAAGACCGATTGAAACGGATCTTATCTCTTTTCGAAAAGCATTAATGATTGCTAAAGGTTTGTTTGTCCAAGTGTACGTGACAGGAAATAAATCCATTCATGGCTATTTAACTAGCATTATGAACGACTATTTTGTCTTTCACTCCCCTGTGTACAAAACAATGTTTATTGCGATGAAACACGTTAAATGGCTTATTCCGTATCCACCAAATGCCACGCCGTATTCCTTAAACAATGAAAATCTACCTCTTCTGCCCGTTTCTACTCCATTAGCTAGGTCATTTGATGAGCAGTTGAAGAAATTTGAAAATCAACTAGTTATTATAGATGGTGGAGAAAATACAGAACAAATAGGCTTACTCCAAAAGGTTCGAAATAACAAAGCAATTCTGATAACAGCTGAAAGGGAAACGGTGTATCGGAATATAGAGCATATTAAAACGATACAATTACCGTAATGAAACTATGTTACTGTTAAGTATATTAATACTCATGTTTATTATTCTCAGCTATAACAAAAAAATAAGAAGTGAGATGATGTCCCACTTGTTTAGACGAATTAAACAAAAAAGAATAATCCACCATGTGTTTGCTTACGAAGATGGATTACTCATTCACCATTAGCATTGTTTTCTGACCGTGTGAGGCACGGTCTTTTTTATGGTAGTGAACTACCTATTGTCAGGATATGTTTTTGGGTTAAATTTTGTTCAAGGTAGAAAAAAATTTTTAGGTATATCTTCCCGTATTATCTCAACGAAATTCTATAAAATCAATCAACACTTGCGTATCAAATAAATCAAACTCGAAATATCGTTTCTAAATTAGATATCTTTTATCATTACCTATTGAACTAATCTGCTCTGGTTAGTACAGTAAACAGGGCTTCGCAAAAATGAATAAATATTAGCATTCATACAGTTTTCCCTTGAGTGATGATTAATAAAGATTAATAATCATACTGCCAAAATATGCTTTTCACAAAATAACCGTTTGTTTTAAAGACAACGGAAAAGAACAAGGTTCATGTAATAGTAAGTATTGTCAAACGATTACCAAAATGATAAAATTGAACAAATAACATACGGATAAGATTGATTTAATAGGGTTTTGGAGACAAAATACTCACCAGTAAAAGTGATGGTCATTCCAACGGATGAAGAAGTCATGATTGCTCGTGACGGTTTAAGATTAAGTAAATAATGTAAAAGCGTAAAAAGACAAAGGTTTTAGCCTTTGTCTTTTTACATTTAAATGACAAAGTGTGTGTAAGATTTTGATAAGTGATTATGTTATAATGTAACAAAATAAGCGGTGGTTTTTGAATGTTTCATTAACGGGTGAACAGGAGGAATGACTATGTCATTAACAAATCGGGAAAAGAAAGTGTTACATGAAATCCGCGAGTGGGAAAGCCGTTTGTATAGTTATGAACCGAATGATTTTCAAATGGTTTATGACAAATATATTGAGCGGTCATTTCAACTTTTACCTGAAAAAATAAGAGAACAATTTTTTTCTTCTATTGATAATTGGATGTTTCATCTTCAAACTTTCATTCAAGGGTCTGAGCTGCAAATGGATGCAAAAGAGAGAATTTTGGCAAACGGTCGAATCTTTCAAGAGCGTATTGAATCCATTGAAGATATGAAATACCTTTCTATTGAACAACTACAATACATAGCACAACAGCAAATAGCACGTCATAAATTGTACTCCTTCGCCCAAGGAGGACTGACTGGAATAGGAGGAACCGTTTTTCTTAGCACTGATATTCCAGGGATCGCGGTCATTAATTTAAGAGTTGTTCAATTAATCGCTATGACTTATGGAATCGAAGTAAATACACCTTTTGAAATGATGACTGCATTAAAAGTTTTTAATATTTCGACACTCCCAAAACGTTTACAGAGTAAGGGATGGGAAGAATTGATGAATGATATTCAACATGCAGAGGATACCTATTTCTATGAGGGTAGTGAGGACATTTCGAATATTGCTTGGGTAGAACAGGTACTAAAACAAGGAATGAAAGGATTAGCTATTCTATTCTTTAAAAAGAAACTGATTCAAGGAATTCCTATTATTAGTATGGCAATTGGTTCTGGAACAAACTATCAATTGACAAGTAAAGTTACTGATTTTGCTCATAAGTACTACCAAATGAGATTTTTTCTGTCTAAAAAGGGAGATCTTTTATGAGTATTCACGAACATAAACAAAAAGCACTTAAGAGTGTAAATTGTAAAGTTGTGACAGTAAGTGATACGAGGAATAAGGATAATGATAAAAGTGGTAAGTTAATGATGGAATTGCTTGAAGAGGCAGGACATAAGATTGTGGATTATTGTCTAGTGAAGGATGAAGAGGAACCCATTCGAGAGGCTATTCTTCAAGGATGTAGACATCAGGAGGTAGAAGTCATTTTAACAAATGGCGGGACGGGAATTGCTCTAAGAGATGTTACGATCGAAACCGTTTCTAAATTATTTGAAAAGGAAATAAGTGGTTTTGGGGAATTGTTTAGAATGTTGAGTTATCTGGAAGACATTGGTTCTGCTGCGATTCTTTCTCGAGCAAATGCAGGGGTGATCGGGAATAAAGCCGTTTTTTGTACTCCAGGTTCGTCAGGTGCAGTTAAACTTGCTATGAATAAATTAATCTTACCTGAGCTAGGACATATCGTGGGGGAATTGCAAAAAGATTTGCCTAATTCGAAGTGAGATCATAGTGGGGAATTTTCTTTATTAAGTAGTGATTTAAAGTGGATAACTCTTTAAGTCACTACTTTTATAAATGGTTTTTCTTTATAAACGTTTTTTCTGTGTAACATATTGGTTCTTTCGAAACCAAAGCCATAAATCGTTAATAATGGATGCCAGTTCGGCAATTTCAGCATTTAATTGACAGGAAAGTTTAAAATTACTTTCTTCGGAAAGTTGTACTTGTTTTCTATTAATCTGATTTTCGAGGCCTGCGATACGGTCCGGTATGCTTCCTCTAATGGATTCCCATTGCATGAGAATGGATTGTTGAACATCAACTGATAAATAATTCCAATCTAGATTTGATTTAGGAAGTTGAATTCCTAATCGTTCGTCATGAATAAAATAATTTTCCATATTGCCACTCCTATGTAAAAATGATTTGTTTATATATTCTACTATATTCAATATATATCTTCCATTCTGTCAAGTTTCCATTTTGCCCCATCTTAACGTGCAGTAAGACCCCCACCTCGAGATTCTAAGTATACGAAAGATGATAGGTGGGGGATCAACTGCCCGTAAAGATCCGATAAGTGCGATAAGATCTTTTCTTAGGGCTTCAGCCCTTAGAAAAGTCAATCAGGCGTAGCGTGGCTAACCATCAGTGGGGGATGAAGAAAAGCCCCCACTGATGGAAGTCTTCTTTATACTACTTTTAATAAGCAGTAAAACCCACACGGATGGAAGGCTTTATGATAAAAAATAATAAAAAATATTTTTATTGCAAATTCATGAATATGTATTGAAGTTTATTCAAAAAATTGTTACAGTATAGTTTATAAATAATGTATAAAAATTTAAATGAATGTATATTTATTTAATGAATATATGAGGAGGAAATAATATGTCAAACCCTAAAGTAGTACTTGCCTATTCTGGAGGATTAGATACATCAGTAGCGATAAATTGGATTAAGGATCAAGGTTATGACGTTGTTGCCTGTTGTTTAGATGTTGGTGAAGGGAAGGATTTAGATTTTATTAAAGAAAAAGCTCTTACTGTTGGAGCGGTAGAATCCTTTGTAATTGATGCAAAAGAAGAGTTTGCGCGTGATTATGCTTTAATTTCATTACAAGCACATACGCTATATGAAGAGAAATATCCGCTTGTTTCTGCACTGTCAAGACCACTTATTTCTAAAAAGCTTGTTGAAATAGCAGAAGAAGTAGGTGCGGTTGCCATTGCACATGGTTGTACGGGTAAAGGGAATGACCAAGTTCGTTTTGAAGTATCCATTCAAGCGCTTAATCCAAATCTACAAGTATTAGCACCTGTTCGTGAGTGGGGCTGGTCAAGAGAAGAAGAAATTCAATATGCAAAAGAAAAGAATATTCCAATTCCAATCAATTTAGATAGCCCGTTCTCTATCGACCAAAATTTATGGGGTAGAGCGAATGAATGTGGTATTTTAGAAGACCCTTGGGCTACACCGCCACATGATGCATATGAATTAACAACAGCACTTGAAGATACTCCTGACACACCTGATTTTGTTGAAATATCTTTTGTAAAAGGTGTTCCAGTAAGCTTAAATGATCAAGCCTATGATTCATTATCACAGCTTATTCTAGATTTAAATGTTCTTGCTGGTAAACATGGAGTTGGAAGAATCGACCATGTCGAAAATCGTCTTGTAGGGATTAAATCGCGTGAAGTGTATGAATGTCCTGCTGCTATGACACTCATTACTGCTCATAAAGAGTTAGAGGATTTAACTTTAGTTAAAGAAGTGGCACATTTCAAACCAGTAATTGGGAAAAAATTATCTGAGCTTATTTATGAAGGTCTTTGGTTCTCACCTCTAAAAGACGCTTTAACAGCATTTTTAGCAGAAACACAAAAATATGTTACAGGTACTGTTCGAGTGAAGCTTTTCAAAGGACATGCCATTGTAGAAGGTAGAAAATCTGAGTACTCACTATATGATGAAAAATTAGCTACGTATACATCTGATGATGAATTTGATCATAATGCTGCTGTAGGTTTCATTAAACTTTGGGGTCTTCCTACAAAAGTACAAAGCATCGTGCAAAAAAACAAGAAGGTGGAAGCGTGAAAAAACTTTGGGGCGGAAGATTTACAAAATCCGCAGAAGAATGGGTTGAGGAATTTGGAGCCTCCATTTTCTTCGACCAAGAATTAGTAATGGAAGATATTACTGGAAGCATCGCCCATGTGACGATGCTTGCCAAAACAGGAATTTTAACAGATGATGAAGCCGAGCAAATCAAAAAAGGCTTGGAGTCATTAAAGGAAAAGGCTACCAATGATGAATTAGAATTTTCAGTGGGATTAGAAGATATTCATTTGAATTTGGAAAGTAAATTGACAGATATGGTCGGTCCAGTTGGTGGAAAACTCCATACAGGAAGAAGCCGTAATGATCAAGTGGCAACAGATATGCATTTGTACTTACAAAAGCAAGTAGTTTCCATTATTGAATTAGTCACTGAGATGCAGAATGCCTTGCTAGAAAAAGCTGAAAATCATATTGAGACGATTATGCCTGGATACACTCATTTACAAAGAGCGCAGCCGATTTCTTTTGCACACCATTTGATGGCTTATTTCTGGATGCTTGAACGTGATAAACAACGTTTAAACGAAAGTATAAAAAGAATAAGCATTTCTCCTCTTGGCGCAGGTGCTCTTGCAGGTACAACTTTTCCAATTGACCGTGCCTACAGTGCAGAATTGATGGGCTTTAGTGGGATATATGAAAATAGTATGGATGCAGTAAGTGATCGGGATTTCATTCTTGAATTTCTTTCAACTAGTTCTATATTAATGATGCATCTTTCACGTTTTAGTGAGGAAATTATTTTATGGTCAAGCCAAGAATTCCGTTTTATCGAGCTTGATGATAGTTTTTCAACGGGAAGCAGTATTATGCCGCAAAAGAAAAATCCAGACATGGCTGAGCTTATTCGTGGTAAAACCGGTCGAGTATACGGAAATCTATTTGGACTATTAACGGTTTTAAAAGGTTTGCCACTTGCGTATAACAAAGATATGCAAGAGGATAAAGAAGGTATGTTCGATACCGTTAAGACTGTTACGGGCTCATTGAAAATATTCGCTGGTATGATTCAAACAATGAAGGTCCGTACAGAGAATATGGAACAAGCAACGAAGCAAGACTTTTCTAATGCGACAGAACTTGCGGATTATTTATCCAGTAAAGGAATGCCGTTTAGGGAAGCACATGAGGTAGTTGGAAAACTTGTACTTCAATGTGTACAGAATAAATGCTTCTTGGTTGACTTATCTATGGATGAATTTAAACAATCCAGTTCTCTTTTTGAAAACGATATTTATGAGGTTCTGGCACCTGAAACTGCAGTGGCTCGACGTAATAGTGCTGGAGGAACAGGATTTGAACAAATTAAGATTGCCATTGAAAAGGCAAAAGGTTGTTTAAAAGGATAAATCATAAGTTTCATAAGCAAGAATATAAAATAAAACCATGCTGTTTAAACAGCATGGTTTTATTTTATATCTATTCGTCTGTATCGTCACTGCGGACAACTAAGACGTCACAACGGGCATAACGAGTAATATGCTCAGAAACACTTCCAATCAAGAAACGCTCAACAGCATTTAAACCAGTTGCTCCACACATAATTAAATCAATATCATATTTTTTAGCAATATCTTTCGGGATTTTTACTTTAGGAGAACCGTAATCAACTACATAATCAACATCTGTTACACCTGCATCATTTGCTTCTTTTTTGTAATTTTCCATTAGTTCTGTTGCAAACATATCCGCTCTTTCTGCAATCGTGCGATCATAGGCTTCTACAGTTGCAAAGGTACGAGTGTCAATGATGTGTGCCAAAACAAGTTTAGAATTATTTCTTTTAGCAACGCTAATCGCTTTTTTAAATGCCCATTCAGCTTCTTTTGATCCATCTACTGCAACAAGAATTTTTTTATATGTAAGACTCATAATAAATCCCTCCCTTTTCTTTTATTATACAATAAAAGGAAGGTATAATTGTGTAAAAATTTCGAAATATATATAAAGAAAGATATTTTTTTGTAATAAAGGGGGTAGACAAATGGAAAAAGGCGATGGAATTAAGTCATTAAATCTGACTTATGATGATCAAGGAACAAATATTGTGAGCGAACAGATTATGAACGCTTACAACTTCGGTGTGATGGATCAAGAAAATGGAGAATTTATATGGAAAGATCGGAAACCATCCATTGAATAGAGTTTTGAGAAGACTATCATAAAATGAAGAGCCTCCGAAAAAGTTTCCGGAGGTTCTTTAATCAAATAATTTGTAGTTCTTTTGGGAACTTCGTTAATACTTCTATTCCATCTTCTGTGACAAGTATGTCATCCTCTATTCGAACGCCTGCCACATTGGGTACATATATTCCAGGTTCAATGGTGTAAACCATTCCTTTTACTAGCCTTAATGAATTGGTTTCTGTCAGTGATGGATATTCATGAACACCAATTCCTAAACCATGACCAAGACGATGCGGGAAAAATTGTCCATATCCAGCATCACGAATGATTTTCCTTGCTGTTTGATCAACATCAGCACATGGAACTCCAGGTCTGCTAGCCTCAATAGCAGCCAGTTGAGCCTTCAAAACGGTATCATATATTTCATTTTGTTTTTCACTAATGTCACCGAAGGCTACAGTTCTTGTAATGTCTGAGCAGTATCCGTCCACAACGACGCCTAAATCAAATAGGACAAAGTCTCCTTTCTTTACTATTGAAGCACCTGGATTTCCGTGAGGGGAAGCCCCGTTCGTACCAGTAAGAACCATTGTTGAGAAAGACATTTGGGCTACGCCTTTTTTCTTTAATTCATATTCGACGGCGGCAAGTATTTCTAATTCTGTTATTCCTTCTTTTATTTCTGAGCATCCTACTTTAATCGCATAATCTGCTAATGCACATGCTTCACGAATTTTTGAGATCTCTCCTTCATCTTTGATCATTCGTAATTGACGCAAGTTTTCTTCTGCTGATATAAAAGCTGCATCCGGAAATAGTGAAGAGAGAGCTTCAAAACGCTCGACATTCATATGTTCTTTTTCAATCGCAACCTTACTCACTTTTGTGATTCTCTTTTGAATGGTATTTTGGACTAGTTCCCAAGGATTTTCTATGTCACTATATCCGATGATTTCAAAATCCCATCCTGCGTTTCTGGCATCTTCTTTTTCCATGCTAGGACAAATAAGAAAAGGTTCTGCTTCTTGAAATAACACAAGGCAAAGCAATCTCTCATGAGGGTCGCTAAAAAAACGACTTAAATAAAATACATTTTCTGTAGAAGTAATAAATGAAACGTCGAGCCCGTTTTGTTTCATCCATTCAGACATTTTCGTTAACTTCTGATTCACTTGTATGACCTCCTTTAAATAGATACACAATTTACAAAAAGATGAATTATGACCATGTATTATTCAGTGAAAACACTAGAATTTCATAAATATGTAAACTATGATACGATCATAATTGTAGACCTTTAAGGTATATTATAAAAGTGAATACTAGGGTTTACAACAGATCAATACTGTACTTCACGGTATTAAATTGGAATAATTTATCATCAAGGGAGTGTTATAAGTGTTATTTATTGATAATAAAGGAATAACAGATCCACGTATTAACTTGGCCATTGAAGAGTACGCTCTGAAAAATCTTGATATTAATGAAACCTATTTGCTATTTTACATAAACAAACCCTCAATTATTATTGGGAAGAATCAAAATACCATTGAAGAAATCAATACGGAATACGTTGAGGATAAAGGAATTACAGTTGTGCGTAGGCTGTCTGGAGGTGGGGCGGTTTATCATGATTTAGGAAACTTAAATTTTAGCTTTATTACAAAGGATGACGGTGAGAGCTTTCATAATTTTAGAAAGTTTACTGAGCCTGTTATAAATGCACTTAAAAAGCTTGGTGTGAATGCAGAATTAAGTGGACGGAATGATATTGAGGTAGAAGGTCGAAAAATTTCTGGGAATGCACAATTTTCCACAAGAGGAAGAATGTTTAGTCATGGAACCTTGTTGTTAGATTCAGAAATTGAACATGTGGTTTCAGCACTGCGAGTAAAAAAGGATAAAATTGAATCAAAGGGTATTAAATCTATCCGCAGCCGTGTCGCCAATATATCCGAGTTTTTAGAGGAAAAAGTTACGGTGGAAGAGTTCCGTCAATTGTTGTTAACGAATATTTTCGAGGGGTTAGAGGAAATTCCTGAATACGTTTTAACGGAAGAAGATTGGGAAAAAATACATCAGTTATCGGAAGAACGTTATCAAACATGGGAGTGGAATTATGGAAAATCACCTAAATTCAATCTCCAACATTCACACCGGTTCCCAGTTGGAAGCATAGATGTGAGACTTGAAGTGAACAAAGGCATCATTGATCATTGTAAGATATATGGTGATTTCTTTGGTGTAGGGGAAGTAATAGATATTGAAGATCGTTTAATAAATGTGAAATATGAACGCGCATCACTTGATAAAGCTCTAGAAGATCTGGATATAAAACATTATTTTGGCAATATCACCAAGGAAGATTTTATACAGTTGATTTATTAGAATGATGATGTGTTAAACAAAAAAAACAGACATTGATGTCTGTTTTTTTTGTTTAACACGTGAAAGAATGAATGGTATTTCTTTTATTTTCATGTAAAAAAAGAAGAATATATATGATTATTACAAAATTTCAAAAATTGATTGATATATTATTATTTTGATATTATAATTTAATACATAAAAGCATAAAAGTGTAAAAGGGATATTGTAAATTAGATAAATATGAGGGGGATTACCATGATAAAAAGAAAGAAAAAGGCAATAGGGTTGGCAGCATTTGGTTTAGCGGGTGCTTTGCTTTTAAGTGGTTGTGGAAATGAAAGTGGTAGTGGAGAGGGAAAGAAATCTACTTCCAGTAATGAACAAACCTATCAAGTTGGAATCTCGCAATATGTTGAACATCCTTCATTAGATGCAGCAACAGAAGGGTTCAAGAAGGCATTAGAGGATGAAAAAATTTCTGTAGAATATGATGAACAAAATGCGAATGGGGATCAAAATAACGTCCAAACGATCGCAAATAATTTTGCCGGAGATGGAGTCGATTTAATTTTTGCAAATGCTACACCGAGTGCTCAAGCGGCACTAAATGCAACAAAGGACATTCCAATTGTGTTTACATCTGTTACAGATGCAGTAGGTGCACAACTTGTTAAATCCATGGAAGAGCCTGGTGGAAATGTAACAGGAACCATAGATAACCATCCAGATGCGATTCCGAATACCGTGAAGTTTATTAGTGAAAATTTTCCTGGTAAAACAATCGGTACCGTCTATAATGCTGGTGAGCAAAATTCTGTAGCACAGGTAGAAATTATTAAGGATTCGATCAAAGAGCTTGGCCTTAAGGACCTTGTTACAGCAACGGTTTCCACTTCTGCTGAAGTAAAGCAAGCGGCTGAATCTTTGATTGGAAAAGCGGATGTAATCTATGTGATTACTGATAATACCGTTGTTTCTGCTTTAGAATCAGTTACACAAGTTGCGAATGATAATGATTTACCATTATTTGTTGGAGAATTTGATTCTGTTAAACGTGGTGGCTTTGCTGCATACGGATTTGATTATAAAGATATTGGCTATGAAGCTGGATTGTTGGCTGCACAAATTTTAAAGGGTGAAAAGAAACCATCTGAATTACCTGCTCAATACCCGCAAAATTTAAAATTGGTCATCAATAAAGAAGCAGCTAAAGAAATGAATATTGAACTGAAGGATGAATGGAAAGACATTGCTGAATTTATTGAATAAGTCTATATCTGGATGAGGGACTCTATGTAGGGAGCCCCTCCCTTTTGTTCACAGACAATTTTAAAGTGGTCTAGCTTCAGCGCCTATGGGCGTTTACGCTTTACATTAAGAAAGGAAGATTTTGATGTTTAATGCTATTTTTGGCTCTTTTGAGGCAGGTGTCATTTATGCTTTAATGGCTCTTGGGGTCTACCTATCTTTTAGAATATTAGATTTTCCTGATATGACAGTTGACGGATCATTTGTTACAGGGGCTTCAGTAGCTGCTATATTGATTGTTGGTGGTACAGATCCATTTATCGCTACTTTAATCGCTCTTATTGTTGGATTTATTTCCGGTTGTATCACTGGACTTCTTCATACGAAAGGGAAAATTAACCCTTTATTAGCAGGAATTCTTATGCAAATTGCTCTTTATTCGATTAATTTGCGCATAATGGGCAAATCAAACGTTCCACTGCTTCAAGAGGAAACGGTCATCACAAAGCTTACTGCCTTCTGGCAAAGTTTAAAAATTGACGATGCGCTTAACTCTCTTTTCCAATCGATTGGTTTGGGTGCGTTTGTGCCAAAAACATGGGGAATCCTTATCATTATGTTGTTGTTAGCTTATATCGTGAAAAAAGGGATTGATTTCTTCCTTAAAACCGATATTGGCCTAGCTATACGGGCAACTGGAGATAATGAAACGATGATTTCCAGTTTTTCAGCTAACACTGATTTTCTTAAAATCTTGGGTCTAGGACTTTCCAATGCTATAGTTGCTTTTTCAGGTGCTCTTATTGCTCAGTATAACGGTTTTAGTGATGTGGGAATGGGGATCGGGATGATCGTCATTGGTCTTGCATCGGTTATTATAGGTGAGGCTGTTTTTGGAGCCAAAAAGATTGCCAGAGCTACTTTAGCTGTTATTGGCGGTGCGATTCTTTATCGATTAATCGTGACAATGGCTCTTCGAGTTGAATTTTTGGAAACAGGGGATATGAAGTTAATTACAGCCATTATTGTTATTATTGCCTTAGTTCTTCCGAAAATTAACGATAGTCGAAAGGAAAAGCAGCGAAGAAAGAGTAGGTTGATGCAATCACTCAAGCAGAATGAATCGATTCAATAAGATGGAAAGATCCATCATCAACATGAAGAAACGAGGTGAGTCTTTTGCTACAATTAAAACAAATTTTTAAAGTTTTTAATGAAGGAACGCCTGATGAAAAAATTGCTCTTCAAGAGCTAACACTTCATTTAGCACCTGGAGACTTTATGACAGTAATTGGAAGTAATGGAGCAGGTAAATCTACTTTGATGAATATGATTTCAGGAAAGATGATGACAGACCTTGGGAGTGTGTCTATCAATGGTCAGGACGTTACGAATGTCAAGGAACATAATCGAGCAAGGCTAGTGGGACGTGTGTTCCAAGACCCAATGGCCGGGACAGCACCCACTATGACGATAGAAGAAAATTTAGCCATTGCATATATGCGAACAAAGACTCGGGGTTTAAGTATTGGCGTTTCTAAAAAAAGAATGGATTTTTTTAAAGAAAAACTTGAAACCTTGCATTTAGGTCTAGAAAATCGTTTGGAAGCAAAAGTAGGTCTTTTATCTGGTGGTGAAAGACAGGCGCTTTCCCTGTTAATGGCAACCTTTACCGAGCCGAAGATTCTTCTGCTTGATGAACATACGGCTGCGCTTGATCCATCCCGTGCAGAGCTCATTACGAACTTAACGAGAGAGATTGTTAAAACATACAATTTGACAACTTTGATGGTAACCCACAACATGCAGCAAGCCTTAGATCTAGGCAATAAGCTGATCATGATGGATAAAGGTCAAGTGATTTTAACAGTAAATGAAGAAGAGAAAAAACAGCTTACTGTAGAAAAGCTTTTAGAAGAGTTCCAACGTATTCGCGGTGAAAAAATGAATAGTGATCGGGCTGTATTAATTTAGGAGACTGACGTAGACGTCAGCCTTCTTTTTTTTCTTTTGATAAAATGGTATGAATGGATATATGCGAAAAACAATTCATGACAAATATGTATAAGAGATCCTTGATTCGGAATTGATGATGACTTGTCCATCCTTTTCTTCCACTCCGACTCTAAAGGTGTTGGGATTACCCGAAATAAATATGTTGGCAAATGTTTGAATGTCAAGCTGTTCTTGTCTTTTAATTTGGTATTGAATATATGTGTGAGTGCCAACGTTAAAACGGCGTCGTATTTTTTCGTGTTTTTCTTCGCAAAATACCGCAACATGTAGGTTTTCGCTAGTCAGTTCCTTACCAATCAATAGATCCAATCTCTCTTTTATATCTGCGTTTTTAATCATACGTAAATTTCCTTTCCTAACATAAATCTTTTTTATGGATATAATCTATTTTAATCATAGCAAAATAGCCTGTGAGGGTATAGTTGTATAATAAAATAAAAGCTTATGGAGAAGTCCGCTTTTTTGTTGAAGTAAAGGGATGTTCGTTAATGAAAGGATGCTATATTAAAAAAAGAATTATTTGTTTAAAAGTATTTGAAAAATAAGAAGAGATAAGGGGATACCACAGTTGATTAAACGATGCGCATGGGTCACGTCAAAAGATCCTTTATATATGGAGTACCACGATAAAGAATGGGGAGTTCCAGTATATGATGATCGATTATTATTCGAAATGCTTTGCCTAGAAGGAGCACAGGCTGGACTCAGTTGGTGGACGATTTTACAAAAAAGAGACAATTACCGAAAAGCCTTTGATCAGTTTGAAGCAGAAAAAATTGTTCAGTATACAGATGAAAAATTACAATCATTAACAGAAAATAAGGGGATTGTTCGGAATAAATTGAAAATCCAAAGCGTCGTCACGAATGCTAAGGCATTCGTGAGAATTCAAAATGAATATGGTTCATTTTCTCAATATATTTGGAGTTTTGTAGATGACCAACCGATTATTAACCATTGGGAGACTGTAAACGAAGTACCTGTTTCAACTGAAATAAGTGATAAAATGAGCAAGCAGTTAAAAAAAAATGGATTCAAATTTGTAGGAGGCACGATTTGCTATTCCTATATGCAAGCAGTGGGAATGGTGAATGATCATACTTTGGAATGTTTCTGTCATCCTATTCATGATCATAAAATACATTCTTAAATGACATACTTGATATGAAAGGTCCGACTGCCCTTCCATAAAAGGACAGTCCTCTCCAAATTCCAACAGCCATATATTCAAGATCGTATGCATTGATATAAATGAAGTTAGATTAAAAGCCTTACAAAAAGGGTTAATGAAAAACATAATATTCCATGGTAATTATGGATAACCTATCCTGTGAAAAGGATAAGTGGATGAAAACTTCGACTTCTTTAACTATGCAGGCTTACATCGTCCAGTCAAAATCCACTCTACTCCTTGTGACTACATTGAAGATATTGTCCTCGTGCCAGAAGTAGATTTATCGTCTAAAAAAGCTGATGTACAAATTTCTGTAAAAACATTTGGCCAATTTGATGAAGTTCAAAACTTTGTCGGCGAGCAATTATGGAACTTTGCCGATTTCCAAACAAAGTTCGGAATCATGCGAGTTCAAGGTAACAAGAAAGGTATTTTTACTAGATCAAGAGAACCCAAAATGGTTGTTCGCTATTTAAGTGATCGCTGGAATAACATACCAAACTTTGGATATAAGAAATAATTTTTCTATTACAATGATTCATGCTTAAAAAAGATGTAGATATGTGACTCTGCATAGCTGCATCTCTTTTTGTTTACATGCATCAGAAGTACTAAATACATTAACTGAAGAGTTAAAATAAGCTAGAAAAATACAAGATGATTTCTTGGTCTAATTTTCTATATTGTTTACTACACTAATAATAAGGTAAGTTTGTACATGGGAATGAGCGTTTCATCGTTGGGAAGGGGGAAGGGAATGGCAAGAAAGATTGGGTTATATGGTATTTTGGCTTATTTTCTTTATGGTTTATTCTTTTATTGGTATTTATTTTATTTTGCTGATACTAGTTTACCTTTTGAGTATCAAGGAACGAGTGCAGATCCTGCTACATTTTTAAATGGAAGAGAATTTGTCCTTACAGAAGAATACTCGAAAATTCGCAATCTCATGTTCTTTCTTTCAACACCATTTGAGTGGTTTCTGTATTTGTTTATATTATTATTTGGAATCTCAAAGGCATTTGAAAATTGGGCAGTGACGTCTTCCAAGTATAAGTGGTTGCAAAATGCAATCTATTTAATTTGGCTATCCTTTCTTTCGTTTATTGCAACCCTACCGATTAGCTATTTGAGTTATTCGTTGGAAAAAAGTTATCATATTTCAACGCAGACCATTGCTTCCTGGATGAAAGATGAGCTCATTGATTTTTGGTTGAATTATGGGACGATGTTGATCCTTGTATCGGTTCTATATTGGCTAATGAAAAAGAGTACTAAACGGTGGTGGCTTTATGCCTGGTTCCTATCAATACCGTTTACATTATTCATAATGTTTATTCAGCCGATTGTGATTGATCCACTATACAATGATTTTTATCCATTAAAGGATAAACAATTGGAAACAGAGATCCTAGAATTAGCAGGTAAAGCCAATATCCCTGCAGAACATGTTTTTGAAGTGAATATGGCTGAAAAAACGAATTCTCTTAACGCCTATGTGACGGGAATTGGTTCAAATGCACGAATTGTGCTTTGGGATACGACTCTAAATAAGCTGTCTGATCAACAAATATTATTTATTATGGCGCATGAAATGGCTCATTACGTCGAGAAGCATATTTATTTTGGTATTGCCACCTATTTGATTTTTTCATTAGTAGGTCTGTATTTTACCGCAAAAATAATGAATCTTGTAGTGAATCGTTTAGGCACGGTGCTGAATATCACAACTGTACAGGATATTCGTTCTTTACCACTTTTTTTAATGATTATTTCGATGCTTCTTTTTTTATCCAGTCCGATATCCAACATGATTTCCCGTTATCAAGAAACAAGAGCAGACAGATATGCGATTGAGATGACAAAGGATTCTGAAGCGGGTATTATTACTTTTCAGGAATTAACGCGTTCAGGTTTGAGTCAAGTAAATCCTCCAGTTCTGGTGAAAATCTTTCGCTATGGACATCCGACCATGTTGGAGAGAATCTCTACGCTTGAAGAATATGAACTAGATCATGGGGGAAAAGAAGCGAAATAGTGGCAATGAATCAACCTTCAAAAAAACATCCTCCTGATTAATTAGGAGGATGTTTTTTGCACTGTTAAGAAATTATAAAATTGTAACGCTGGAGAAGTTCGACGTAGCTGCAATTTTTAGGAAAACAGTATAAGTGCAACTACGCCTCTGTCTTCGCCTTACAGGCCCGCCAATCGGCGAGTTTTCTTTAAAATGAAATAATTGTGAGGGCCATGATGCTTAGAGTTACACAGGACAAGAGGGATTTAGCGGGAGGAGAATGGAATACTTTCTAGTTGTTTTCTTAAGTTCCAAAACGTTTGTTCAATTCTTTGTATTGATGTGATAGCAGTTTAAATGATTCTTGATTACGCTCATCAATGGCTTGATCAATGCGGGCGATTAATTGGTCTCTTTCGGAATTCAATAAGATCTCGGCTAGAGTCATGTCAATGTACAAATCTTGCATAAAGCTTTCTTTCAATTTCTTTTGTTTCATGGCACTGGATTTCATTAATTCTGTATTAGAATTCTCTTTCATGGAAATCACCTCGGGTGCTTTTTTATATTATATGGAATTATCATGTAAATATCAACTGAATTTTTAGAATTTTTTGAAAATATTTTCAAAGATTCGTAGTAATCAAAAAAAGTAAGAAATTAGACTTATTTATTAGAAATTATTTGGAAATAACATGGTATGATAGTTGTTGTTAATTAAAAGGAGATGAAAAAATAATGAAGAAAAAGGAAATGAATGAGGAATATGAGATTAATCCATTAACGGCTGCTATCATACCGTTACAATATGGAAGCAAGCTTTTTTCACAGATTCATCAGCTTGACCAAGATTTTTATTCCCCACTTAAACCACTTGAACTTATTAAAATGAGCTGCCGATTATTTGGATCTGGATATGAAGGGAGAAAGGAGGGAAGCAGACAATTAATAGGCATCACCCATAAAATTCCAATCATAATCGATGCTACAAATATAATGTATTTTTTTCCTACTACTTCACCTAATAATCCCCTATGTTCTTGGATTTCTCATGAGCATGTTTTGCATTATGATAAAATTGATTCAACCAACACACTCGTTACTTTTAGAAATAAGAAATCATTGGTTATTCCTATTTCGATTTATTCCTTTCAGAACCAAATGTTAAGAACGGCTTTCTTACGAACTAAGCTTATGCAGAGAATAGATGACTTTGATCGAAAATCAATCCTTTTTCACCGTAATCATTCTAAAGCATCCGAACATAAGTCAGTTTATGGAGATGAAGATTTAGATATATATAATAAAGTAAAAAAAAGAGTGAAAATAAAAGTAGAAGATTAAACTTTGTAAACTGGATCCTATTTGGTTCGCTTTAATCGAAAATGGCGATAGCAGAGGTATTTATGTGAAAGTCATAACATGCTTCTGCTTTGAATGTTGCTGGAATGATTAAATCGAGGACCTATTCCCATCCTTGATTAGGCCATTAGCAGACGAAAATCGCTTAAAGAGATAGAAGCTTAGCAATTCCTGGACTTTGTTCCGGATACGGGGATTAAAGTAATTATGATGTTCTTCGTAGCCTTTATATAAAAATAGAAAACCTGTGAAAGCATCATCATGATTTATTTGTTCGACCTTTAGCTTTTGTTGCCTCATATACTGCTTAACATCCTTCAGTTCTTTTTGTATCACCTTCATGGTTTCCTCAATGAGGTCTAAGTAGGGTTGCTTTAATTTAAATGGACTCTTATCAATGACAGTGAGATCTCGATTTAAAATGATTAATACCATCGGCAAATATATGGCTTGCTCCATGATATCTCGATCGTTCTCTGGGATTCTGGTCATAGTCTCCAAAAACTCCTTTGGATAAAATAGGAACATTAGTTCTTATTTTATCTTACATGAAATATCTCTTCATATCAAGCAGGTTGGTGAAAGCTGAAATTTCATTAAAGTAATGGATTGACATTAATGCAGAAACATATTACTATTATCTTGTATTCGAGATAATTAAATTAAATATATTTTAATTAAAGTTTATTTTTGGAGGTGGAAAATATGGAAGGGAAATGTAAAAATGAGACTTTTCTAGTATTAATGGAAACATCTAAAGCCATTCACGAGAAAATAAGGATGGAACTGAACAACTACAAGCTTAATATTACGGAGTTTTCCGTTTTAGAAGTACTTTACCGGAAGGAAAAACAGACCATACAGCAGATTGGTAGCAGCATACTTATTTCGAGTGGATCGATGACATATGTGATTGATAAATTAGAACAAAAAGGCTTATTGAATCGACATGCCTGTCCCGGTGACCGTCGGGCCATAAATGTGGCGTTATCGGAAGCTGGAATTGAAGTGATAAATAAAATTATGCCGAAACATTATGAAATAGTTGATGACATGTTTGAATCATTAACTAAAGATGAGGAAGAGACAATAGTAAGGCTGTTGAAAAAAGTAAAGATATAGAAAAAAGTTGAATGTTTACGGTTAATATCTTGAAGTCAAAATAATTAAATTTAGGGGGATTTATAAAATGATCAATATTGGTTTACTAATCATTAGGGTGGTAATTGGTGTAATATTCATGGGGCATGGAGCACAAAAATTGTTTGGTTGGTTTGGTGGTTATGGAATAAAAGGAACAGGTGGTTGGTTCGAATCAATCGGAATTAAACCAGGTACTGCCATGGCTTTGCTAGCAGGATTAACTGAATTAATTGGAGGGATCTTATTTACTTTGGGCCTTCTTACACCACTTGCAGGGATTATGATTGCAGGAACAATGGTAATGGCAATCGCAAAGGTACATGCTCCAAATGGATTATGGTCAACAGAAAATGGTTACGAATATAACCTAACTGTGATAGCTGTTGTAATTAGGTGTTGCTTTAATTGGACCTGGTCAATATGCTTTAGATGCGTTCTTATTCTAAATCATCTCGAATTAAGTAATATGTAATTAAAAACATTCTTTAAATATTTGCAGTAGCTATTGGTGAAAGGATAATGCCCAAAATAGCTGGTATTCATCATATTACCAGCGGTTACAGCGTTTGGAACACTATTTTTGAGAAATCGATTTCCAATAAGGGCTCCGATAAAAGAAGCGTTTCTACAAACTGTAGAAACGCTTCTTTTAAATATGTGGGACTCTAATAAGGTAGTGTAGTTTAGATTTTATAATAAAACATCTTTGTATTCATTGCTCTTTGTCATGATTCCTTTTGCAAAGGGACAAAGTGGAATTATTTTTTTATTTTCTTGCCGTGCATATTCTACTACCTTTTTAACTAGCTTTTGACCTACTCCTTGTCCTTTTAAAGCCTCAGAGACGTATGTGTGGTCAATAATAATTTTATCTGCGCCTGTTGGAACAAATGTGATTTCTGCTAATGCATGTTCGGCGTTATCTCCCACGTAAAAAAGATTATTTTCTTTTTTTATCGTTTCCATTTCATTTCTCCCTTTTTTAATCTTGTTTTTCCATCTAGTTTAAACTATTTAAGTATTTACCCTTAAATAAATTATCTCGAATTAAGGATAAAGTGTCAATAAGCTTTTTTCAAAAAAAAGATCAGTATAGAGATCTGATCCTTTAACTTCATAATGGAATTCCAAGATATACATTCTTACTACGTTTGGGTTTTCTATTTTGCAAGAACATCTTGATACTCGGGGTTACTTTCAAGTACTTTTTTTGCATAGGGACATACAGGGATAATAAGTTTATTTTCATTTCTGGCATAATCAACTAGCTTATCCACTAATTGTTTTCCTAATCCACGACCGTTCTGTCCGTTATAAACCACTGTATGATTTACAATGATTAAATCCTGACCGTTTACATCCGTTCTACTCGGAATAAATTGAATCCTTGCGATAATTTCTCCAAATTCTTCGATATAAATTTCATTTTTATCCGACTTGATTTCAATCATTATTGAATTAGATCCCCTTATTTTTCATCTCATAAGAAAGTGCTTTACTTGGACAAGTATCAATTACAAGCATGATTTCTTTTGTTTTTGCATTTTCAATAGATATCCAAGGTTTACTGTTTACATTAAATACATTTGGAAGTCCTTTTACGCAATTTCCTGCATGTTCACAAATTTCAGGTTTCCAATAAACTTTAAGGCTGTCAGATTCATAACTTTTTACATTTGAGCTCATTAATTTTTTCTCCTTTGATTCGTATTGTAGACTTATCAATATCTATATGATTTTTGTTTATATAAATTATACAAAGCAGAAAGAACTTCTGCTA
>CAVXVN010000014.1:0-119934 GCA_963765265.1 uncultured Bacillaceae bacterium | reverse complement strand
TGAAAGTTTTAATTAAACTCTTCTGTATACGGAACAGCATGAAAAACATTTGTACGCTCTACACTAAAAGTGTAAGAGTGGAAAAAACACAATAAAAAGCAGCCTCCATAATTTAAGCCGATGATTTCTTTACATAGGAGTCATCGGCTATTTTTCATTAAAAATGGTCTTAAAGGCCGCCGTCTTTTGTTAGCAGGATTCCTAAAGAAGTAAAGGTAATTTATACAAATAACCCCCAAAATATAACCTATTTGTTTAACGTTGGTTATATTTTAAAAAGGTGTAGTTGCTGTCTGGACCGACTTCTAGTAATCCGGGAAAACGAGTATCTAAGTCACTAACTCGAAGAGAGATAAAACGTTGCCTTCCTTCTAGTCTTGTTTCAATCACTCCCGCTTCACGCAACACTTTAAAGTGGTGAGAAAGAGTTGATTTAGCGATACAAATATCAAAAGCACCACAATTTTGTTCTCTGTGTTCTGCCAAATTCTTGACTATCTCCAACCTAATGGGGTCACTTAAAGCGTATAATACAGCCGTCAATTGAATATCTGATTGATTTGGTTGAAATGGTGTTCTCATAATTGCATGATATCAAAAAGCGTGATACTATTCAATTGTTCGATTGTTTTCGAACGATTGAACGAATAAATAAATCAAGAACATAGAATTATAAACGGAGATCGCCAAAAACAGGAGGAAACACTATGAAACAAGCAGTACAAGGAAAACTTTTTGAGACTGTTCAAGTTGGAGCTTGGAACTTAAGAACCCGCACAGCTATGGCACCGATGACACGCTGTTTTGCTGACGAAACAGGTGTCGTAGGTCCTGATGTAGTCGAGTATTACCGGAAACGTGCGGCAGATGGGATTGGCCTCATTATTACAGAAGGGACAGTGATTAGCCCACAAGGGAAAGGGAATCCGGGGGTTCCAGGTTTGTATTCCTCAGAACAAATTGCAGCATGGAAAAAAGTGACCGAAGCTGTACATGCCGAAGGGGGCACGATTATTGCACAGATTTGGCATGTGGGAAGACTCACACATCACGAACTAACAGGAGGCCTTCCGCCGCAAGCTCCCTCTGCCATTCAAGCAGAAGGATTAGTTCATCGTTTCCGCAAGCCATATGACATGCCTGAAGAGATGTCGATAGAAGACATTCAGGAAGTCGTACGCCAATTTGCTCAAGCAGCGAAAAATGCGAGGACAGCTGGCTTCGATGGAGTAGAGATCCATGGAGCTCATGGCTACTTGATCGACCAATTCAACTCCGATCTCACGAATAAGCGAACGGACCGCTATGGTGGAGATTTTGCTCAGCGTCTTACTTTCATGAAAGAAGTATTAGCTGCTGTCATCGATGCGATTGGTGCCGATCGCACGTTAATCCGCTTTTCTCTTATGAAAGGAGGGTACTCTGACAACATCTTGGAGCATCGAGAAGAAGCTATTCGTACATTTACCGAGGCTTTCAAAGAAGTGGGAGTGAAAATGATCCACCCATCTACTGCTATGATGGACTTTACGGAAGTGTTTGCTGATGGGAAAACGCTGCATCAACTGGTGCGAAAATACTGGGATGGTGTCATCATCGGAGTAGGTCAATTAAATCCAGCAATAGCTGAACAAGCACTCCAAGGGGGTACAATTGATGTGGCTGCATTTGGTCGACCGTTAATTGCCAACCCTGATTTTCTGCATCGTATCAAAAATGGTGAAGAATTAATTGAATATGACGTCAATCAGCATTTGGGTACACTTGTGTAAAGTGAAAAAGGAATCAGTAATTTTTTAGGAGGATAACGACATGAAGTTAGATAAATTAGGTGTTGGAATAATTGGAGCAAGTCCGAATGGTGGATGGGGTAGCATGGGCCACATTCCTGCGTTACAAGCATTACCAAATTTTGAAGTGACAGCAGTAAGCACCACTCGTCAAGAGAGTGCAAATGAAACATCTAAACGTTTTGGGATTCCTCATGCATTTACTGACCCTTATGAACTTTCCATTCATCCTGATGTAGATATTGTTACCATCACTGTCAGAGTTCCAGAGCACGACAAGTTGGTGCGAGCTGCCTTGAATGCGGGGAAACATGTGTACTGCGAATTTCCTCTTGGGCGTACAACGAAGGAAGCTGCTGACCTTCTTCAAATGGCTGAAGATAAAGGGGTTCGTCATATCATAGGGCTTCAAGCTCGAGCAAATCCTGCAGTGAATTATGTCAAGGATCTCATTTCTAGTGGTTATGTTGGTAAAGTTCTATCAGTGAATGTAAGCTATTCATTGCCACCTTTTCCGTCCACAAGTGGTACGATTGACCAAGGGCATGTTTATATTCTTGATAAAACCAATGGAGCAAACCAGTTGACCATTGGGAATGGACATTTGCTAGATGGAATCACATACATATTGGGACAATTCTCTGAGGTATCAGCGATTTTAGGGACACAATTTCAAAACGTAAAGGTTATTGAAACTGGAGAAATCGTTCAAGCCACTTCACCGGACTATGTTCTGATAAATGGAATCATGGAAAATGGCGCAATCATATCAAGTCATGTACGTAATACTACTGTTGCAGGGTTAACCTTGGAAATCAATGGTACAGAAGGCGATCTTGTGATGGTTTCCAAGGATAAGATGATGTTTCAAATGGACTCGTTTATTTTAAAAGGTGCTCAAGGACAAAGTAAAGATCTCGAAGTATTGACGATTCCTTCTCAATATTACTGGGTACCTTCCGAGTTAAATTACGGGCCTGCTTATAATGTTGCACAACTTTATGCTAAATTTTATAAAGATTTACATGAAAATACCCATGACACTCCTGACTTTAATACGGCGGTTAACATGCATCATTTATTCGATACAATAGAGAAAGCCGCCGAAACAGGCATTCGTCAAAAAGTTTGAATTTGTGGAGAAGTGGATTTTTTGAAGTAACCCTACCTAGTTTAATTCAAACCATTACCTTGCCAGAAATGGATTGAAAGAGGTATCTTTTTTAATTGTTCTAGTACTTCAATAACCAATCCATATTCTCCACTTCTTTGACTTAAAGGTTTTTTATAGTAGAAAAACATGAACCAATCAATTGATTATGTAATTAAAAGCGAATGTGAAAGTGGTAACGGTACATACTTTAATTGTGATCGATCATTAAGGAGGAATTAACTTGTCTGCAAAAGAAAAAATGTTTTCTAGTTTTACTTTTCCATCGGGTGTTGAGGTTAAAAATAGAGTAATAATGGCACCAATGACTAATTTTGGTTCACATGATGATGGAACCGTTTCAGAAAAAGAACTGTCATACTATAGAAAACGTGCTGGTGGAGTGGGAACAGTGATTACAGCTTGTGCCTATGTGACACCTTCCGGAAAAGGATTTCAAGGTGAGTTTGGAGCTCATGATGACTCAATGATTGATAGTTTAAAAAGTTTAGCATCAACGATTAAAGGTGAAGGAGCTAAAGCCATTTTACAAATTTTTCATGGCGGACGTATGTGCCCGCCTGAGCTCGTTCCAAATGGTGAAATAGTAAGTGCCAGTGCCGTTGCAGCAGATAGAGAAGGTGCACAGACTCCTCGTGAATTAACGGAAGAAGAAATCGAATCCATTATTCAAGACTTCGGCCATGCAGCTAGACGTGCAGTTGAAGCCGGATTTGATGGTGTAGAACTTCATGGTGCAAACACCTACTTAATCCAACAATTTTTCTCCCCTCATTCAAATAGACGTTCGGATAAATGGGGAGGTACGTTGGAAAACAGACTACTCTTCCCACTAGCTGTCATTGAGGAAGTAAAAAAGGCCGTGAACAAAGCAACGAATGCGCCATTTATTGTTGGTTATCGACTATCTCCAGAGGAAAGAGAAAACCCTGGTATTATACTGGAGGATACTCTTACTTTAGTAGATGCTCTTACAAATCAAGAATTAGACTATATTCACGTTTCACTAGGTGAGTTCTTCCAACGTCCTATGCGTGATAAGGAATCTACTACTCCTATCATTGAGATGATCAAGGAAAAAGTGAATGGACGCACACCGATTATCGGAGTCGGCTCTATTTATTCAGCTGAAGATGCAGAAAAAGCTTTCTCATCTGACATTCCCTTAATTGCGTTAGGACGTGAGCTTATCATTGATCCACAATGGGTACAGAAGATGGAAAGCGGTCGCGAAAATGAAATCGAGACAGAATTGGATCCAACTGCTCAAGAACAGCTAGTTGTTCCAGATAGTTTATGGAATGCTATTTTACATTCTCCTGGTTGGTTTCCGATTAAAAAGCAGTAATGACAGAATATGAGTGGGTCTAGAGAAACCTTTTTTTCATGGTTTTTGAATAACTGAAATTCGCTGTTTTTACGTTCCCATTATAATGGGTTGGATGGCATGTGTGGCTGTCATAGTATCTGGCGTAGGTGGGGCCGATACCAGGAAGAGGACTTAGAGAAAATGGCGTTTTTTATGCAAGGGGTAATCGGTTGCCAGGCACCATCCAGAAAATTGGATGGTGCCTGGTGTCACTTATATTTGTTAATTAGTAACTTGAATGAATGGCAAACTGGGTCAGTAAACCTGTCCCTGTGACCCATTTGTCCCCTGTACCAATAAAAGATGCCTATTTGGCATCTTTTATGGTGAAATTTTCAAGCCATATTTTTTGATCATACAGAGAGGCAGAAGGGGTGTAGTCAATGAGTATATTTTTAGTATGGAATAACATTAGACGATCGTAAATAAATGTTATATCTTCTATTTCTAAAACGTTTTCACCTTCTTTGTGATTAACAGGTGCAAGTGAAAAGCTGGCTTTTCCTCCACCTCCACAACCGATCCCTGCCAAATAAATATAGATTGCTTGATTATTTTCGTCCTGTGCTAATAATTTTTTTAATGTTTCCAGCGCTACTTCTGTTATCTTAATCTGCATAAATAAACCCTCCATTTATTTAAAAAATTTAACCTTAAAAAACATAAAATACTCTTGTTCCCATGATAAAGCCTAAATTGATCGACAACGGAACACTGTGCAATAAATATTGCTGGGGAAAAATGTGTATAATTTTTTCAAGTTGAATCCACATTTGTGTAGAAATTTAATCATTATAAATAGTGAGTAATGATCGTTTATATACCCAGTGTGGTATATGTTTAATATAAATCTAGTAATACTTTTTGTCAAATAACTAGTTCATTTGTTATTAAACAGATTGAAACCGAAAAATAGACAACTTCTTCTTTTAAAGTATAGTACAGGGTTAAAAAATAAATGAAAAATTGGATGGTATCGGCACTTGATTCTGGCACTTATTTTGGTTTGAATTTTCGTCTAATCTTTTCCATTCATACTACCTACTTTTTGTGCAGATAATACGGTTTGTAACTTAATAAAAAATGAAGGTCTTAACTAGGATAAATAATTTGAAGGGGGATTTACAAACAATACCTCACTAACAAGGAATCTCGTTGAAAAACACTAAAAAGAAGGTGTATGGGAAATTGTGAAAGTAAAGAGATTATTTGCTGCACAAATTATTGTACTTGTAGTTACCTTATTCTTAACTATAAACGTCTATGGGGAACATAAAGATAATATATACATAAGGATAAATTTATGGACAAATGAACTTATTGTTTCAAAAAATAACGAAGTAATCAAGCGATTTTCTATTGCTTCAGGGACTGAAGAATCCCCTACTCCGATTGGGCTTTTCAAGGTGGAAGAAAAATCAAAATCATGGGGGGGTGGGTTTGGTTCAAGGTGGTTAGGTTTAAACGTTCCTTGGGGACAATATGGAATACATGGAACAAATAAACCGAATCTAATTGGTAAAAGTGTAAGCGGTGGTTGTATTCGTATGCAGAATAAAGATGTAGAGTCGTTATTTGAACTTATCCCCACAGGGACAATGGTCTATATAGAAGGACCCGTTACTGGAAAAGGTAAGGGTGAGTTTATAAACCTAGCTTTAGGTTCGAAAGGAAATCTAGTACAACTTGTTCAACATAGATTAAAAGCCATAGGGTTGTATGATGGAATGGAAGATGGAATTTATGGTATAAGCACCGAAAGAGCAGTCAAAAGGTTTCAGAAAATAAATCATTTCCCGTTAACTGGCGTAGTAACGGTTCGAGAGTATGTTCTATTAGGTTTGTTAGAATAATTCAGTTAATTTTAATAGGTGGAAAAATAAACTACTTCATACAACGACACCATTTCAGGTGTCGCTTATTTGTTTAGAACCTGATCTTTAGCTTTTGTATAAATAGTAGATCAAGAACGGGCGTCATAATCTAGAAGATTTATAAACACTTTTGTATTTGGAGCGGATGCTTTTGTAGTTTGAATAGGGGATGGAATCGAAGTATTTCATACATATCCAGATCAGAAAACTTAGATAAGAAAATCCTGTTTTTCTTAGAAGATGGCTGTGGAATTACAAAATTTAGTGGCATAACTTAAGGTGTAGTGAAAATCTAGGGAACAGGACAAGACTCTTTTCGCCTGAGGATGCAATTTCCAAAGTTTGGGCTGATAGGCAAGTTACCAAAACCAGCTTCAAGCTAATAAGTTATTTGTATAAGCCGAAGGGAGTGAGAAAATGGGGAGACGAATAAAACATACTTCACGTGACGTGGAGGAGTTAGCGAGGCTCATGCTGGCGGAAGGGATCGGTGAAGGAGTCGAAGGGATGAACATGGTGGGAACAGTTGTGTCCAATCGGGTCGAGGCTGACTGTGCTCCTGACTTCAAAGGGTTGCGCAATATCAGAGATGCGATCTATCAAACCATACCTGGAACTGGAATTCCTCACTTTGAGCCCGTCTTAAATGGAACATTGTATACACAACGTCCCAAAGAAGCTGACCTCCAGAGGGCTAGGAATTTGTTGCAGGGCGATAGGGAACCTCGGTCCAGAATGAATTTGTGGTTTTTTAACCCCAGTCCGGGGAAAAAGTTCCGAGCTCCTTGTACCCCAACGATGCCAAGATCCCCCATGACGAAGTTCGATTTTGCACACAGGAACCATTGCTTCTATGTCGCGGTACCGGGCTACTGCCCAGAGTTTTATAGATAAATTAAAAAGGAGCTGATCTTCTCATGACTTGTGGAGACTCTAGTTATTATCCAATGAATTATTATCCTGGTTTTTATCCAACTTCCATGATGCGAGGCAGTGTCGCACAACCTGCCGGCTTCCCGGCGACGATGCCTGCTGGAGCACATTCTGCCGGCTTCCCGATGGATATGCCTTCTGGACCCTCGTTTGCCGTCCCGACGGTCCCGTTGGGAGGTGTGAGGGAAGAATCATTTATTGAAAATATCCTACGCTTCAACAAAGGTAAGATCGGTACATTCTACTTTACTTACCAAGGTAATAACAAATGGAATGCGATGGTTTACCACGGGCGGGTAGAAACGGCTGGTCGTGACCACATCATCATCAGTGACCCGGCCAGCGGTAAACGCTACCTGCTGCTGATGGCAAATCTAGACTGGGTAGAATTCGAGGAACAAATTAACTATCCTCAGGCGGAAATTAATCCGGATGTCCAGGCGTCCCTGACGACAACGGAATAAAATTGTAGAACGCTTAAAACCCGCTTACTTCCTTCTTGGAAAATGAGCGGGTTTTTGGTTCCGACCACATATAAAATGTAAATTCGGTGATATTTGAAGCGAATGTTTTCGCCTTTTAGGTTGTAACAGGGAATGAATCGGTGGTGGGCTAATATCCAGAAACCAGATGTGCATACTGTCGTCGATTTTGAGGATATAACATAGCTAGTGAAGGACTTTATTTCTAAAGGATGGGTATAGTTTGAGATTGAACGTTCTCTATTGTTGAAGAGAACGTTTTTTATAAAAAAATACAAAACACTTCTTAATGCAGATATTAAATATATGGAATTTGCACAGAAAAAAAACCCATTTAACACAGTTCCTAAACAGGATCAAGAAATGAAACCATTTGAAAAATTAATGAGAGGGAATAAGGTAGAAGATTAAAGAACGAAGAGTGTCCTAGTAATTGGAATGAACAAATAGCGAGTGAACAGGACCAAGACTGTTCGCTCGCTATTATGTTAAGATAACGTGACAAGGTAATCGGGTCACAAGCACCATCCAGATTACAGGCACCATTCAGATTGTGGGAAGATTATAAAAATAAATCGGGGGATTCCCCTCTAATGATGGGGAGATTCCCCGATAGGTAAAACACTAACCGTTTCTTACAATAGAAATAGGGTTAGTGTTTTTTTTATAAAAAAAGTATTTATAAGTGTTAAATATCATCTAGCTTCAGCGCCAATGGGCTGACGGAGCTAAAAGATAAGCCTCATTTAAGATTTTTCTTAAGCGAAACAAGTCACTTACATTTTTTGAATTAGGAGGTATCACGATGGAAACGAATCTTTCAGCAAATAAAAAGACAGAACGTTCAATTAATCATGCGTTTGCGTCTCAGTTTGCCAAGTCTGTGTTCTTAACCGTTCTTGGGCTACTTGTACTTGTGTTTATCGGAACGAGGATGTTTACACATATCGACTTGAATCTTTACGGATATATGATGGGGACATTGGTGTTTATCGGGGGATTCTTTTATCGCTTTATTGCTTGGGGAGAACGTCCACCAACAAAAATTATTATTAAAAAAGGGCTAAAGTTATTGTTCCGTAAATCAACTGCAAAAACATCTGTCGAGGATTTAGCGACCTACCGTTTTATTTGGAATCGGGGAATTTACCGATGGACACAGCATGTATTAATTGGCTGGGGTTGCGTACTCGCTTGTTTGGTAACGTTTCCACTCGTATTTGGCCTCATGTACTTCACAATGGATGAGAACGGTTACTATACAATTGTTGCCATGGGCATGAACATCATGGAAATCAAGGCCAATGGATTTATTGCCTACGTATCATATAATGCACTAAATATTAGTGCAGTAATGGTCATCACGGGAGTTAGTATGTCGCTATATCGTCGCTTGAAAAATATGCAAGCAAGAGCCGAGCAAAAGTTTATCTATGATTTCTTACCACTATACTTGCTTATATTTGTAAGTATTACAGGACTTGCGTTAACCGTTATGAATATGTTTTTAGAGGGAAAAGGTCACTCGGTTATGTCATTGATTCATCAATATTCCGTTATTATTACGTTAATTTATCTACCGTTTGGCAAGCTCGCCCATATTCCGTTTCGCCCAATGAGTGTGTTAGCAAGAAATTACCGCGAACATTATGGAGAGCAATCGATGAAGGAATGTAAGGTGTGTGGAGACAAGTTTGTTTCAACGGAACAATCCAAAGATGTCGTTGAGGTGCTGGGTGTGAACCATATTGATTTTCAAACGAAGGAAGGCCACCATCTTGCTGAAATGTGCCTGCCTTGCCGTAGGAAATACCGGATTGCGCAATTCTCTGGATTTCCCACTCACGAAGTAAAAGTTAAGGAGGCCAACCAGGATGCAAGAGGATAATTATAAGAATCCAAGAGATACGTTTTTTAAAGAAGTAGAAAACTTGAAACATCCGAATGAAACCCTTGTTAAAACACATTGCAGCTACTGTGGTATGCAATGCGGGATGAATTTACGGGTCAATACGGTGACAAATAAAATTATTGGTGTTGAGCCTCGTTACGATTGGCCAGTTACGCTAGGGAAAATGTGTCCTAAAGGGGTTACGGCCTATCAACAAACGAATCACGATGATCGAATTCTAAAACCGTTAATTCGTGACGACGCTTCATTAAAAGGAACCAAAGAAGGCTTTCGGGAAGCGAGCTGGGAAGAAGCTTATGACTTAATTGTGAAGAAATTCACTGAGCTACAAACCGATTATGGGAAAGATTCATTATCTGTATTCAGCGGTGTTTCGATGACAAATGAGAAATGTTATTTAACAGGTAAATTTGCCCGTGTTGGTCTAGGTACAAGATACATCGATTATAATGGTCGCTTTTGTATGTCAAGTGCTGCAGGTGGCTTCCTTCGTTCTTTTGGCGTAGATAGAGGATCAACATTGCCATGGACGGATATACATGAAACCGATTGTTTATTTATTGCTGGAAGCAACATTGCAGAATGTCATCCGACCTCCATGTTCCGAGTTTGGAATGTCCAAGAAAGAGGCGGTTATATCATCGTTGTCGATCCACGCGAAACCGCACTAGCAAGAAGAGCAGATGTGCATCTTGATTTAAAACCAGGTACAGACTTGGCACTGGCAAATGGAATTTTAAACTTATTGATTGAAAATGGTCATGTTGACGAAGAATTTGTGAAAAATCATACAAATGGCTTTGAGGAAACGAAGGAGCTTGTGAAAGAATTTACACCTGAATATACGAGCGAGCTTACTGGTGTAGCGCCGGAGAAAATTATTCGTGCCGCTGAACTATACGGGAAAGCACCCAATGCAATTGTTATGTTTGCCCGTGGAATTGAGCAACAAATCAAAGGTGTTGATAATGTATCAGGCTATACAAATATGGCGCTGATCACAGGTAAAATCGGCCGTCCGAAAGCAGGGGTAGCGACCATGACTGGACAGGGAAATGGTCAAGGTGGACGTGAGCATGGACAAAAGTCCGATTTACTGCCCGGCTATCGTAAACTGACGAATCCAAAGCATGTCGAAGAAGTGTGTAAAGTATGGGGAATCACACCAGAAGAAATGCCTGAACCAGGTGTGTCTGCTTACGAAATGTTTGAATTAATGGAACAAAAGACGATTCGTGCACTCTATCTTCTTTGTTCAAATCCTGCTGTGTCAGCACCAAACTTAAACTATGTTCGAAAACAATTAAAGAACTTGGATTTCATGGTTTGTGTGGACTTCTATCTTTCCGAGTCAGCTGAATTTGCGGATGTGATCCTTCCGACTACCACATGGTCGGAGGATGAAGGAACGACGACAAACCTAGAAGGAAGAATTATCAAAATTAATGCAGCCCAAGCACCCGTTGGCGAGTCAAAACCTGACTGGCTGATTCAAGTCGAACTGTCTGAACGACTTGGTCGCGGAAAATACTTTTCCCATTTGAAAACAGCTAAAGATGTTTCAGATGAGCTGCGTTTAGCGTCAAAAGGTGGCTACGCAGACTATTACGGAGCAACCTGGGAAAAAATTGATCAACAGGATGGCGTGTTCTGGCCTTGTAAGGATGAAGAGGATCCGGGAACACCTCATATGTTTTTAGATAAAAAATTCTATCATCCAGATGGGAAAGCAAAAATTTGCGCCCTTCCGTATCGTCCGCCTGCAGAAGAACCGAATGTAGATTATCCATTGCGTCTCACAACAGGGCGTGTTGTTTATCATTACTTATCAGGAAACCAAACAAGACGAATTCCGTTCCTGCGTGATATGTGTCCAGAACCCTATGTTGAAGTACATCCAGAAACAGCAAAAAAGTATGGGATTGTCCATGAAGAAAGAGTAAATCTCTTTACCCGTCGTGGTGAAAGTGTGTACAAAGTAAAAATTACGGAAGCGATTCGCAAAGATACCGTCTTTGTTCCCTACCATTTTGGGCATGATCAATCTATTAATCTCTTAACGATTGCTGCTCTTGATCCGATTTCAAGAATGCCAGAGTTTAAAGCATGTGCGGCCCAAATTGAAAAACTAGACGTGAAGAAGGTGCAATAAATGAAGAAGAGGCTCTATATTGAACTGGATAATTGTATTGGGTGTCGTGGTTGTCTTGCTGCATGTACCCAATGTGGTGGGCATGAGGAGCGAAATCGAAACTTTGTATACGATGTGAACCCTCTTGTCAATCGGCAGACCATGCCGTTAATGTGCCTTCACTGTGTGAATCCAGCATGTGCAAGAAGCTGCCCGGCACAAGCCATTCAAATTCACGAAACAGGTGCCGTGTTATCCGCACTCGTCGAAAAATGTATTGGCTGTCAAAACTGTACAATTGCTTGTCCATATGGGATTCCGAAGTTCGATACCGAACAAAACTTAATGTATAAATGCGATTTATGTATTGATCGGACCAAAGACGACATTCCACCGATGTGTGCAAGCGTTTGTCCATCGAACACTCTTCAATGGCTAACAGATGAGGAAATTGAAGCGAAGCAGAAGCAATATCATTTGGATAACGGGAAATGGGTGACAAGCCAACCCTATCTTGAAGGCGAAACAAATGTAAGAGTCAATCTTCCTGGTATTTTACAGGGAATTGCGAAGCTATATTAGGAGGGATAGACCATGACAGATAAAAACAATAAAATCCCCTTTGATGAAGATAACTATACACATAATATCAATCGTACGAATGAAAGAAAGCTAGATCGACGGGGTTTCATGAAGACACTTGTGGGAGCGGCGGGCGTATTTGCCTTATCCTCCCTGCCATGGGGAGCAGTAGCAGCAAAAGAATTAAGTGGACTATGGGAAAAAGAATATCCACATAAGAAAATTACCGATGTAAATGCCATTGCCATTGGGGATGCGGTTGACTTTACATTTCCTGGTGAACACGATGATGCCATTCTCATTCGTCTAACGGAACATAAATATGTCGCCTATCAAAATGCCTGTACCCATCTTCGTTGCCCAGTCTTTTGGGAAAAAGAAGAGCAGCAAATGCTATGCCCTTGCCATCACGGCAAGTTTGATGTAGCAACAGGAAATCCAACTGCTGGACCACCGAGACGTCCACTTCCAGCCATTGAAGTGAAAGTGGAGAAAGGTGCGGTATATGCTGTAAAGGTGAAGCGTTATGAAGTCTAAACATGTATACTTTGCTGCTCTATGTATCATCTTGCTTTTGAATGTGATCCTTACGCAAAAAATGGTGCATCAATTTTATTTTGAACACTATACAAACACGATTGTTTTAGGACTATTAAATATTGTCTTATTCCCATTAGCTATTTTGATTTATAAACGGGATCGAAAGGCGGAAGTAAAAGATGAATAATGAAACCTATCTGGACTTTTGTTTTGTTCGAAAGACGCAAGGGAACTTTAGTAAAGAAATCAATGACTTGTTTTCAGCTCTTTTTACGGGATTATATTTGAATTGGTTTTTAGAAGAAAAGATCGAACAAGGGGCAGACATTGTGATTGCTCAAGTAAAAGGAATGAGTAAATGGCGTTCGGAAGAGGAAACGATTCAATTTCTTGAAGATCAAGCAGGAAAAGACATTTTGGGAGTATCTGCAAGGCTACCAGATGTACATCTATCCAGCAAATACAAGGGGGTGTTCCAGCTGTGGAACCCATTAAACCTGAAGATTTAAACCGTTTTCTCTCGGAACCGATTCAAGTTGGGATTCAAGACATACAAGGAGAAGAAAGAGCTCCGTTTGTACAAAAAACAATCAAAAAGCTGCAATTCTGTCCAGATCATACCCATTTACGTATTTATTTTGATGAAGTAAACTTTTTTGCGATTCCACTCGATGCGACCGTTACGGAATCCGTAAATGAGTGGACGGCATGTGATCAGCATTCGGGTTTGAATTATACTATTAAAAGGGAGAATGGATGACATGATTAAAAAATGGCAACTTCCTTTGCAAACATTAAATTTAACCGTGGGTTTTATGATTTGGGTTATTCTTTCATCACTACTTCCATTTATAAAAGAGGATATTCATATACCGGCAGGTCAGCTTGCGTGGGTAACGGCACTTCCGGTGGTACTTGGATCCATACTGCGTGTACCCATTGGTTATTATACGAATCTCTTCGGAGCAAGAAAGATTTTTATGATCAGCTTTATACTTTGTATCTTCCCGGTGTATTATATTAGTATCGCAAATTCTGTGACTGACTTATTGATTGGTGGATTATTCTTGGGTGTTGGGGGAGCCATATTTTCGGTTGGTGTCACCTCCTTGCCAAAGTATTACCCGAAAGAACGTCATGGATTTATTAATGGAATTTATGGTGCGGGAAACCTTGGGACAGCGATTTCAGCATTTGCTGCACCCGTTATTGCGACAAAGCTTGGTTGGGAAACAACTGTTCAATTGTACATGGTTATATTAGGCGTTTTTATTTTAATAAACTTCTTTATGGGAGATAAAAAAGAAGTAAAGGTGAAAACATCGATGATTGAACAAATCAAAGGTGTGTATAAAAATGAAAAATTATGGCTTTTTAGCTTGTTCTATTTCATCACCTTTGGCTCATTCGTAGCCTTTACGATTTATTTACCAAACTTTCTTGTTGCGAACTATGGACTAGAAAAGGTGGATGCAGGAATGAGAACAGCAGGCTTTATTGCCCTTGCAACAGCCATGAGACCTATTGGTGGCTGGATGGCTGACCGTTTGCATCCATTAAAGATGTTAATGTTTGTCTTTTTGGGCTTTACGATTGCTGCATTGATCTTATCCTTTTCACCATCGATTGGCTTATACACAGTGGGCTGCTTAGCGATTGCCATTTGTGCAGGAATAGGTAATGGTGTTATCTTTAAATTAGTACCAACCTATTTCCAAGAACAAGCAGGAATTGTAAACGGATTAGTTTCTGCATTTGGTGGTTTGGGAGGCTTTTTTCCACCGCTTATCTTAAGCTCATTGTTCAAGCTTACCGGGCATTATGCGATCGGATTTATGGCATTGTCTGAAGTGGCTCTTGCCAGTCTTATTTTAGTCATTTGGATGTACTATCAAGATAAACAGCAAAACCAACAGCTTTTGGATCAAAAAGTAGCTGCCAATCAAAACTAAATCTATTTTCATTCATAAATATAAATAATAGAGCAGGAGCTGGGGAGGATGGAGAAAAGACCGGAGAATCATATTAGCTCTTATATTATTCAAACTCAAGAAGAAGAAATCAAGCGAATTGCCTTGGAGCTGCATGAAGGTGTCGGTCAAACTCTTTACAGCCTGTTTACGGGTCTTCAAATGATTGAAAGCAGCATTGAAAAACCGGCTGTCAAAAGCTATGTGAAGGAAATGGAACAAGTGCTAGAAAAGACGATTCAGGAAATCAGACTGTTATCTGTTGAACTGCATCCTCCAACGCTAGCTACGCTTGGTCTTGTTCCGGCCATCAAAAGTTATTTAAAGCTTTACACGTCAACTTTTGGTATCATTGTAAAAATGGAAAGTTTTGGAACCGAGATTATGATGTCTGAACAACGGAGCATTGCTTTATTCCGTGTTTGCCAAGAGGCATTAGCGAATATTGCTAAATATGCAGATACGAGTGAGGCATCATTAATCTTCACATGGGGTGACCATGATCTGAAAATGATCATTGAAGATCATGGAAAAGGTTTTGACTACGAGCAACAGGGGAAACAATCATCGGGTCTAGAGGCCATGAAAGAAAGAATGTACTTGGTAGGCGGAACATGCCAGGTATCCTCTGCCATTGGAGAAGGTACGATGGTACGTGTATCCCTACCTTTTAAATAACCTTATTTATTATGATAGTGTTGTAGAACTTTCCTGCACGATTGTGGTTTCAGCATCTTTTACGTTAAGTAAAGAGACTGTGCGCATGAAGCAGGATTTTTTGATTTTATCGTTTAAGAAAGTTTTACGAGATGAACAAAGGGGGAAAAAATATGATCAATATTTTGCTTTGTGATGATCATGCTGTCGTGAGGATGGGTCTGACGATGCTATTGAACAATCATCCTGAAATGGAAGTGATCGGAGAAGCGTCAGAGGGAAATGAAGCCATTCAGAAAGCACATGAGCTTAATCCGGATGTGGTCGTTATGGATTTGAGTATGCCACATGGGAAAGATGGCCTTTCTGCCACGATCGAATTGAAAAAACAAATGCCGCATGTATCGATCTTAATATTGACGATGCATGATGATGAAGAATATTTATTTCGCTCCATTCAAGCCGGAGCATCGGGGTGTATTTTAAAAAGTGCTCCCCATGAAGAGCTCATTGCTGCGATCCAATCGGTAGCGATGGGCAATGCGTATCTTCACCCTTCGGCGACGAAGCGATTAATGGAAGAATATTTAGGAAATGTCAAACAGGGGGATACGGATACCTATCATCTCCTTTCTGATCGAGAAAGAGAGGTTCTGACGTTAATTGCTAAGGGTTTTTCGAATAAAGAAATTGCTGAACAGCTCGTGATTAGTGTGAAAACCGTTGAAACGCACAAAGGAAATATAATGGTGAAACTGCAAATGAAAACTCGACATGAACTTGTAGCCTATGCGTTAAAAAAGGGGCTGCTTGGATTGGGATTGTAGAGGATATGATACTCTATGAATGAAATTAAACAATATGAACCACTCGTAAGTATTTGCCAAAAACTTCTTGTAGAGCTCCCCTGTGACTTTGTCGGAGTTGCGATTCAAAACCAAAGGGGACCGGATGTAAGATGGCATTATGCGGTTGGGAACGGGAATGACAAATATAAACGGATTACCGTTCGTTATGGAAAAGGGATTGCTGGTCGGGTTATTTCAACGGGAAGACCGATTGAAGTGGCTAATTTTCCAAATGAAATTCTAGGTAAAGCGCTTGAATATCCGATCATGCTAGCAGAAAAGCTCGTTTCCGCTTATGCAGTCCCAGTCTTTTTTGAAGGGATGCCAAAGGGGGTACTGCTTGTTGGGCGAAGAGTATCCATGCCGTTTCAAGATCATGAGCAGATGTCTGTCCGGCAATCGGTCCAATCCTTGGAAGTGATGTTAAACAAGGATATCAAACGATAGATGGAGGGACAACATGAATGAATTTGAAAAGCAGAAAACACCTTCATTTACAGAGAATCCTCAGGATGAAACGATCCTAATCGACTTGTCTGGAACCATTTGCTATATGAGCGAAGGCGCGAGCAAACTGTTTGGTTATCAGGAAGAAGAAAATAATCAATTAAATCTTACGGATCTATTTCTCGATCTGAACCTAGCAGAGTTGGACGAAGGGACCATCATTCAGAAATATGGAAAATGTAAAAAGGGAAAAACATTTCCGGTTTTTTTCCGGTTCAGCCCGTTTCTTTTTAAAAAACAGCCATACTGTTTGCTTATGCTTCAAGATGCTCGGAACCATTTCAAATTAAAAAAAGAGCTTGTCCAGCCACTTAATGAGCTGATTGACTTAAAGTTTGCTATTGATGAATCAACTATTTTTGCTTTTACCGATCATACAGGAATGATTAAATATGTGAATGAGCAGTTTTGTAAGGTGTCGAAGTATTCTTATGATGAATTAATTGGTCAGGACCATCGGATTGTGAATGCTGGTTTTCATTCCAAAGAATTTTTTCAAAACATGTGGCGTACGATTACCTCTGGGCAAGTATGGAAGGCCGAAATAAAAAATAGAGCAAAGGATGGCTCCACTTATTGGGTGGATACCACGATTGTTCCTTTTTTAGATCATGAGGGAAAGCCTTATCAATACTTGGCCATTCGCTACGAAATAACGAAGCTGAAAGAGGCAGAAGAAGAGCTGCAACGAATGACAAAAAGAATTATTGAAGTACAAGAAGGTGAACGGAAAAGCCTTTCGCGAAATCTTCATGATGGCATCGGACAAAATTTATACAGCCATTTGATTACCATTAACCGTTTGCAAATGGAGATGTGACCACCCACTGTTAACACAGATGCAGAATGAAACGGCTCAATTGATTGAGGAAGTGCGAGAAATTTCATGGGAGTTACGTCCATCTGTACTCGATGATCTTGGGCTTATACCTGCTATTCGTTCGTTCCTTGTGCGTTATTCCAACCACTATCAAATCGATGTGACGTTTGACTGCGTTTTAAGTAGAAGACTTGACTCGAATAAAGAGATTACGATCTACCGAATCATTCAAGAAGCCTTAACAAACATTCGTAAATATGCGGATGTTGAAAATGCCTCCGTTACGATTAGAGAGTTTGAAACAGTCGTAAGGGTGATGGTAGAGGATAAGGGGAGGGGCTTTGATCCATTACTTGTTAGGTGTGGTGTCGGTCTGTTTAGCATGGATGAGAGAGCTCGCGCGGTGAATGGGAAGCTGCAAATACGATCGGAAATTGGAAAGGGAACCAAGATTATTCTTGAAGTGCCAATAGATTAGGAAACGGGGGGACGGTTCTCTTGTTTCCCCTTTTCCTATTGCGTTAAGGTTTGGTCCACAGTGAATCCCAGAAAAGTCTTGTTTTACAAAAATGGTTCACGAAAGAATAATGAATACATGAAAATAGGAGAGTCCATCATGTAAGATCATGAGTGGCTCTCCTATTTTCTCTAATGGAGAAGAAGGGACCGTTCTTTTGTTTGATTGCAATCCCGATGTCTAACATAAAATGTGAAGCTAAAAAAAGAAACAATACAAGTCTATTTCAAAGCGCTGGAAAAGGTTGTTTTAGGGGGAAATTGGGCGTGTTGCACGTAAAAAGGCACAACGAGTACTACTAGCTATTTTCTGATAATCACAGTGCGAAAATTTACATCGTGTTTCACAAAATCTTCCATGGAACATTATTATGAAATAAGATTTTTTCGAGGGGCACTGAATCTAATTTAATATTCAACTCCAAGTAAAGAAGAATTTTCTTCAATTGGAAATCTTTTCTAGAGTAAAATCTTTAATACTGTTCAAAATAATTTTGAATCAAAGGTTATGACCTCCACCTCATATACATATTAATTCGGATTATGTATATGACATTAATGGGATTTGGACGATGGAAGGGTTTTCTACCATCTGGATTGCCAAATAACGAGAATAAGGCAATTGGAAAAACTCTTAAAGTTATTGTTATTCTTAAATAGTGAAAATAGCAAGACTATGAATTGGAATAATAATATGGGGATGAAATTACACAAAATTTATTTGAAACGCTACCAAATATGGATGTAACGAATAAAGAAGAAATAGACAAAGTCTTACCTTGGTCAACGGATGTACCTTCCATATGCAAGGTACCGATAAAAAGGGAAGCAAACAAAAAATAGTCCCGAAAACACAATTTTTATCGTGTATTTGGGGCTACTTGACGTTTACTTTTATGTCATAGTTTTGGGCAAATAAGCCATGCTATTATTCAAGATTATCATCAAAAAAAGACACTATTCCTTGTACTAGAATTGCGCCCGTTCGTTGAAGTTACAACCATTTGCTTCTAGAACGAAAGCATAGAAAGCATCATCTTCTGATCCATTCAATTCTTTTTCATCCACCCACCATCCAAAGAATATTTCAACGTGTTAGAAAATATTTTATTTTTTGGTAGTTTTCAAGGATAACACTATACCTAGTACGGTTTGAAAACGTGTAGCTATCACGTTTTTTTAAGCCTTTGATCATGCATACTCCGCCAACAAGGTTGAAAGACTAAAGAAAGAGTGTTATGTTTAGATGGTTGAAAATATTTCAAAATAACTTTTATTTAAAAATGTCAAACAATAATGTTTTACATTATTAGGTTATTTTGGATTATGCTGCTTGTCATATATTAGACAAAAGAAGCATCTCTCCTATCCTTTACGTGTGTATTCGATCACACTGGATTTGGAGAAGAGCTCTTTTTTTTAACTGTGTTACTTATATATATTAAAGCGGTAATGCGCGAAAGTATTTCAAATATTCTAATTAGGAGGTACATATGCTCAAATTTGAAAATGTAAGCAAAGTGTATAATAGAGGATTTATAGCCGTGAATTCTGTTAATCTTGAAGTTCCAGAAGGAGAATTTCTCGTTCTCATCGGACCAAGTGGCTCTGGAAAATCAACTACGATGAAAATGATTAATCGAATGATTCCTCATACGAGTGGACTCATTACCATCAATGGTAAAGATATTACACAAGTTAAATGCGGCTGAGCTTCGCCGTAATATCGGATATGTGATTCAACAAATTGGTCTTTTCCCCCATTATACGATTGAAAAAAACATCGCCATTGTTCCTGAGCTTAAAGGCTGGGATAAGGAGAAAATTAAAGAACGGGTGAAAGAGCTTTTAAATATGGTGGGACTTGATCCAGAAGTATTCAGCACCCGCTATCCTAAAGAACTTTCAGGAGGACAGCAGCAACGCGTCGGTGTGGCAAGAGCACTTGCTTCCAATCCTCGTATCATCTTGATGGATGAACCCTTTGGTGCTTTAGATCCCATTACCCGGGAACAGCTGCAGGAAGAATTAATTTCTTTGCATAAAAAGTTGAAGAAAACCTTTGTGTTTGTCACTCATGATATGGATGAAGCTTTAAAGCTCGGTGATCGCATTGCCATTATGAGAGATGGACAGTTACTTCAACTCGACACACCTGAAAAAATATTACACGAACCTGCTTCCGGATTTGTTGAAGAGTTCATTGGTAAGCACCGGATTATTCAAAACCCCGATCTCATGTCGGTTACGGATGTCATGACCGAAAGGGTTGTCACTTCTCTTCCACATCACTCTCCAGAAAAAGCACTATCCATTATGCGTCAGAGAAAAACCACTGCTTTAGTCATCGTGGATGAAGATCATTCCCTTCTCGGAATTGTATCTGCCTATGATTTGCTCAAAGGTATGGGCAGTATCAAAACAATCGAAGAAATCATGCAGGCTCCTCAATCTGTTCTTTTTGACTCAGCAACTGCTAAAGATGCAATCATCAATATGGAGGATGCCCCATTCGGGATCATTCCAGTCATTAACGAGTCTCGAAAAGTAAAAGGGTTAGTCACTCGTGGAACACTGCTTTCTGCCTTATCAAGCCAATGGACAGAGATGGAGGTAAATGAATGAAGAATTTAAACATATGGGAACAATTCATCCAACAAGGTCAAATGCGCTGGCATGAGGTCCTAGAGGCAACGTCGGTACACATCCAACTTGTCTTTTTCTCCATGCTGATCGCTATTATTCTCGGAATTACGTTAGGCATCCTGATTACACGTGTTCCCGCACTGACTACGGTTGTATTAGGCGGTGCCGGAATTATGCAGACCATCCCAAGTCTTGCTCTTCTCGGATTTATGATACCTATATTTGGGATTGGTGTTACAACAGCCATTGCTGCTCTCTTTTTATATTCATTGCTGCCGATCATTCGGAACACTTATACAGGCATAAAAGATGTCGATAAAGCGACAATCGAAGCTGCTAAAGGAATGGGTATGACCAGACGACAAGTATTGTTAAAAGTAGAGCTTCCTCTCGCCATTCCGATGATCATGGCCGGAGTCCGTACAGCTGCTGTCATTAACGTTGGAACAGCGACTCTTGCAGCTTTTATCGGAGCAGGCGGGTTGGGAGATTTCATCTTCTTAGGTATAACACGAGGGATTGATGGCTTAATCTTACTTGGGGCTATTCCTGCTGCGCTATTAGCTGTCGTTCTTGAAGTAATCTTCAGCTCCCTTGAACGTTGGTCTACACCAAAAGGCTTAAGATAAGGGGGATACGATGAATAAAAAGAAACTAATCATGTGTATGGTGGCGGTACTATGCGTGATGCCGCTTGCCGGATGTATATTCAAAACGGAAGATTCGCTCATCGTTGGTTCAAGAAACAATACGGAAAGTATTATTTTGTCTCAAATTATGGGGACAATTAATAGAAGCAGACAACCAATATAAACGTCACCTATAAAGAAAACCTTGGTGGTTCGAATGTCGTTTGGAACGCCATGGTAAACGGCAACATAGATGTGATACCAGATTACACAGGAACAATTGTGATTAACTATTATCATGAAACAGCTGGAACCGCTGATGAAACATTAGCTAAAACAAAAGAGCTCGTAGCACGTGACGGGATTACAGCCTTTAATTCATTCGGTTTTAATAATACGTATACACTGGCATTGGATGAACGCTATGCGGAGAAACTGAATGTGAAAACATTCAGTGATTTTGCTAAAGTATCTGATCAATTTACTCTTGGGGCAGTATTTGAATTCATTGACCGTCCAGACGGCTTACCAGGCTTCCAGAATGCATACAATATCCAATTTAAAGATGTGAAAGGAATGGATCACGGCATGATGTACCGTTCCATTAACGCAAAAGAAGTCGATGTCATCAATTCCTATACAACGGATGGGCAATTGCAAGCTTATGATCTACGCGTATTAGAAGATGATTTAGGCTATTTTCCGCCTTATCACGCGCTTCCACTGGTTAGAACAGAAACGTTAAAACAATATCCAGAGTTAGCAAAAGTGCTTCGTCAGTTAGAACAGAAAATTGATGAATCTACCATGCAAAAAATGAACGCGAAGGTGGATAATGATGGAATGATGGTTGAAGCTGTGGCCAAGACTTTTTACAAAAATCCGGATTGATTGATTAAAAGTCAATCGATGCCCCTTAGAAAATATTTGTGAAACCATTTAAAGAGCCCCTTTTGATGAAACATGGATCAAAGTGGGTTCTTCTTTTTACTTGTAACTGGTTGCTATTGAATACAATACATCACCATTATACAAATTTATTGATTTTTAACCATTTTAACGTTATAATATTAGTATTCTAAATAAACATAATCCTCTAAAGGGGAGTAGCTTTAATAACAAAGTCGTCATTACGGGATGAGAGTCCCCGGCTTTGTTAGCAATTTCATTGTTAGCGAGACCTTTACCAATATAGTTGGTAAAGGTCTTTTTATTTTTAAAGACCTTTACTACTAGTAGTAAGGGTCTTTTCACTTTCAGGGAAGTCATCTGATTTTTGTTTTTAAAAAGTTTTACTAGATTCGATATGGTTAGGAGGTGTGATGTACATTGTTTCGAAAACGTATCGAGGGATTCTCTGTCTCCCCTCTTGTTACAGTTTGGGGAATTACTGGCTTGTTTTTTTCTAGTGCTTGTTTATACATATTTATTCGGTTTATCAAGTGATTTAATGGAAAAAAGGCCATTCCTATTTGATCAGAAGGTTATTGATATTGTCAGATTCTATACTTCACCAGCAATGGATGGATTCATGTATTTTATAACAGAAATGGGATCAACTTTTATGCTTGGCCTTCTTCTCGTGATTAGTATGATTTGGCTATTATGTAAAACGTAAAAATCTATGGGCAATGCTATTTTACTTCATTACTGTTGCAGGAGGAGGTCTATTAAATCTTTGGTTAAAGAACTTTTTTGAGAGAGAACGTCCCAACGTCAATCGAATCATCGAGGCGGATGGGTTCAGTTTTCCCAGTGGTCATTCCATGGGCAGTATGACTTATTATGGATTTTTAATGCTATTTAGTGTTACGAAGTAAGTACAAACCTCTTTCAAAGTTAGGCTGGGGAATTTTGTTTGGTTTATTATTTTATTAATAGGTATCAGTCGTATTTACCTGGGGGTGCATTATCCTTCTGATGTAATGGCAGGCTACATGGCTGGAGGTGTTTGGCTAGTTATTATGTATTAGTTTACTAGAAATTATATATTTATATAAAGAAAATAAATATCAATCTACCAAAAGTATGCAAAAGAAAACGAGAGGTATCTTAATCAAAAAGATTAACGAAAGAATAACAATAAATCTTTTAAAAAGGAGATGTGGCCAATGAGAGAGGATTGGATATTTGCCGATAAACACTTATCAAAAATTTCAATTTCTTCAAATCCAAACAACGAGCCTGTATCGATCCATGGATACTCTGATCATTTAAGATGTATTGGTATAGGAACGGACGCAGCTGTTTTTCAATCCATTGATGTTTCATAATATGTATTTAAAATGTATGCAGATGATAAAATTCAAAAAGTTCAAATAGAGGGGAAAGTCTATAAAACATTAGGAGACTCCCCCTATTTTTCAACATGTTTTGGTTATAAAGATAATTATCTTGTTCTAAACTTCGAGGAAGGAATTACTTTATATGATTGTTTACTTCAAGGTATTCCTATTCCAAAACAGGTTATTGAAGATGTCGATCAGGCAAGAGAATATGTGCGTCAAAAAGGATTAAATCCTCGTGACATCCACTTAAAAAATATTTTACTACAAAATGGTAGAGCAAAAATAATTGATGTTTCCGAATATGTTCAGCAGGGAAATGATTTTAGATGGGAGCATTTGAAAAAGGCATATGATCATTATTACCATTTAATTGAGGGGAAACCTGTTCCACTCCAATTAATAGAAACGATTCGAAAAAGATATAATCAAAGGAGCAATCATTCTCCGACTTTTGAAGAGTTTATGGATAAGACTACACGTTTCTTACAACGTTTTGGAAATTAGAGGATTAAGTAGCTTGCAAGTGTAAGGGAACTAATTATATGCCTGTCCATTCGTTACTAAATGAAAAAATCATACTGATATCACTATAGATCAAGTGATTTTTAAAAGAAAAAATTAGGTTATCATTTTTTAAGAAAAAACATAAATCAAATATCCAAAAGAAAGCAGGGGTTTGACATTGGAAATATTATGGTGGGGAATAACAATTCTCTTATTCGTATTAAGTTTTGTAGGGATTATCTATCCGCTGATTCCTTCGATCGTGGCCATTTGGGGAGGATTTATTGTTTATCAATTTCTCATAAACCCGAATGAGTTATCGATATGGTTCTGGATCAGTATGGTAATATTAAGTGCTGTTTTAATTGCGGCAGACTATAATCGCAAACAGCTATTTTGTGAAAAAATACGGTGGCTCAAAAACATCTGAAACGATTAACAGCAATTGCCACGATTGTCGGTTCCTTTATCCTTCCTCCTTTTGGGATTCTTCTCGTTCCATTTTTAGCCGTGCTTGTTACAGAACTTATCCTTCATAAAGACGGTAAAAAAGCTTTAAAAATTGGATTTGCCACCATCATTGGGTTTTTAGGCGGCAGCATTGCCAAAGTCCTTAATTCAATTGCTAATGATCGTTTGGTTCATTCTCGCTGTAATTTTTTAAAACTAGAAATCGGGTGCTATGGAAACAAGGAGGCGGTTCTTGCGATTCCAAACGCAGAACCGTCCCCTTGTTTGTTATGTGACAGAATTGTTAACTGGTTGAAGCAAACTATGAATATTTAATTGAAAGTATTGGTATTAGCATTAAGATGGTAGTATGCTTGTATACATAAGCAAAACATTCAAATTAAATTAAATATTTTAATTAATTAGGGGGAAAAAGAAATGACTTTATTATCAAAAACAAGAAAGATTAATTCTTTGTTACAAAATTCTAAAGGTCAAAATTTTAAGGGAATGTCTGAAACACTAAGCGATATTATCGATGCAACTATTTTTATTGTAAGTCTTTCAGGTAAAATACTAGGATATTCAAAGAATCGCCAGTATCAACATGAAAATTTGAATCAACTTCTTGATAATGGCCAATTTCCTGAAGAATTTATCAATCATTTATCCAAAATTAATGAAACATCTTCAAATATTGATATAGATAGCGTATACTCCGTATTTCCATCAGAAAATAAAGATCTATTTGTAAATGGATTAACAACCATCATACCATTAATCGGTGGCGGAAAAAGAATAGGTACATTCATTCTCGCAAGACTTGATAAGCCATTTGATAATGATGATCTAATCCTTGCTGAATATGGTTCCACAGTTGTTGGAATGGAGATTCTTCATGAAACTTCTAAAGAAATTGAAAAAGAAGCACGCAGTAAGGCTGTTGTACAAATGGCAATCAGTTCATTATCATACAGTGAATTAGAAGCCATTGAACATATCTTTAATGAGCTTGAGGGCAAACAAGGTGTATTAGTTGCTTCCAAGATAGCCGATCGTGTTGGAATTACCCGTTCAGTTATTGTTAACGCTCTACGAAAATTAGAAAGTGCCGGCGTTATTGAATCACGTTCTTTAGGAATGAAAGGAACCTTTATTAAAGTTTTAAATGATAGGTTTTTAGTGGAACTTGAAAAGTTAAAATCCGACAATATTCGTTTTGCATAGAAATTGGAATTTCTAGTAGGACAATTTTAGTCTCAGGATTGAAAAAAAACTTTCATATAATACGTAAATTTTTAGGGCTGTTTTTAAATAGAAAAACGGCCTTTTTATTTTTTCTATTTTTGTAGTTTTGACAAGGGGACGGCAATTTATGAAGATACAAGATTGAATAAGAAATATTACCTAAATATTCTATGTGCTAAATACACATAAGCAAATTAATCTTTGATCGTCCGATATCTTTCTCATTATATTTTTTATTCAGCTCGTAATAGCTAATTAAACAAAGCAATCATTGAATTCCTTTATTAAACTTTAACAAAGGTAGAGAAGTAGTCCGAAAAACGGGTCCCCATAGTCTCTTATTTGAGCTGGTTTCAATAAAATGACAAGGGGACGGTTCTAGACTGCTGAAAAAGTAGTCTTCTACAAAAAAACTAAATTTTTTCGTATTTTAAAAATGCCAGGAGAAATGCTAGAACAATTGCTCGGAGACTTTTTAACAGAAGCTGGGGGAAGAGTGATAGCGACTAACTATGATGGGAATATAGAGCCACTTAAAGAAATGATTGAAGATGAAAAAGTATATTCGTATGCACGAGGACAATTTGTGTCAGCACTTACAATCTTAGTTTTGAATAATCAAATTGAAAGAAAGGTGGTCATAGATTATTATCAGACTTTACTAAGAGAGAAGTCTTTAATAAAGGATGTATATACTGAAGTTGTCATTTGTTGTGATCGATTATATCCAGTAGAGGTATATGAGGATATTAAGTCAGCCTATAGAAATGACTTAATTGACACTTGGAGTATAAATTTAGGGGATATTGAAAGAACGCTTGCTCAGTCAAAAGAAGAGATTCTTAGCAAAAATACGCATTACTATGATCGATTTATTGAAAATACGATAGAGGAACTCGAGGATTGGTATTGTTTTCATCAAAAGGACAAAAGAGGAGCAGGAAATCAATTAGAAAAAATGTTTAGTTCCGAAAAAGCACTTACGTTTCGTTCTACTAATAAACCGATTGTCAATGAAGTGCAAATTGGTAGAAATGACCCGTGTATTTGTGGGAGTGGCAAGAAGTATAAAAAATGTTGTGGGAAATGATTTGTTGGGGACAAGGGGAAGAGGTGTACTTTTCCACCAGTTATTTCTAATTAAAGATAATGATTGAGGTGGTCAAAGGGACTTTTGAAGTAGTCACTGTGGCCATTTTTAGTTTTAGAGTGCCTGTGACACCTTGAATAATTCGTATTTTGAGATAACCATATTGTCAGTCTACTTAGATAAAATTAGAAAATTAAAAACTCCGGGAGAGGGGGAATACATGCTTAAATCAAAAAGATCTACCTATATTACCTAAATAATCTATGTGCTAAATACACATAATATAATTATTTTTTATTCGCCCGATATCTTTCCCATTATATTTTTTATTCGGCTCGTAATAGCTAATTAAACAAAGCAATCATTAAATTCTTTTATCTAACTCTAACAAAGGTAGAGTAGTAGTCCGAAAAATGGATCCCAAGTAAAATAAAGCACTACTGTACCGGGGGTCAAGACTCTATAGTTTCCTATGAACGTTAACAATTAGATAAAAGTAAGAAATCGAATCAAACCAAAAAAAATCCTCAATAAGGGGATTTTTTTTGGTGTTGTTTTAATTAAGGGACCATACTAAGGCGACCCAAGGATTTCTTTTATCTAAAGAATTTATGGCAAACCCATTCATTTTAAAGGGTACGATGGGTGCCTTTTCACTTTCAGCCAAAAGATAATGTTTGTTTAAGTCAGTCGTCTACCGATAGCTATCCCAAATACAATAGAGATAAACGGGAATATACATCATCACAAACCTTATGTTTATGACTTCCTTTGCCATGTCAAATTATCCTGTATAAGAGTACACTATAGCAAGATTAATCTTTGCATTTACATTGATAATGATTTCCCCAAAAAAATAGGATAAATCCTTTTAAATAAACGCCTAAATGGATATGACCAAAGCCTGGAAAAGCAGCTGACCACCATGCGGTAACCCAAGGATTCCGTATATGAATATAGTTTGTATTAAAGGCAGAAGTAAATTGGTTGTATCGGCGAATCTGCATTGTAGCACTCTTATTGTCCAAAATTTTACCCCCCACCACACCACACAAGACTATTCTTATCATTCCTTCAATCGATCTCTATTATTCCGCAGTGATATAGCTATATGTATTTAGGATTTTGAATTAGTTAAAGTAAGATCGTGCATTTTGTAGTTTCTTCGATACATGAAAAAAGTTTTTTTAAGACATATTAACCTAAGTAAGGAGTGAATAATTTTGAAGCACAAAGCAGAAAAAATAATTGAAACTTCAGTATGGATCATCATGACGATCTTATTAATTAAATTTGTACCAAGAAATAGGATTCGGGAAGCATGGGTTATTTTTTTATTTAAGCAATTCATGACCTGGATTTTTGGGTTAGTGGTCGTTGAGAGAAATTTAATTCGCTATCCTTCTCGACTTTTCTTAAGAAGGCCTCCAAAACTAGCTTTACTTTTGAGTATTTTGTTTATCCTGCTTTATGTGTCTTATTTAATTTGTATTACCCCCCCAAAAAAAAACTAAGATCTATAAATTGTATTATTATTTTTCCTACACATCCTTTATTACAGTTCTTGAATTGATTGCTTTAAAGTATACAAAACTGATTAAGTACAAAAATTGGAATTGGTATTGGACCTTTTCCACTTTATGGATCCTGTTTTATTTTTCGCACATGTATTACCGATGGTTTTTTAAAGATCGTTCAGCTAATGAAAAGATATTCTAAAACTTCAAAAAACGTGTTTGTTAATACCTCATCTGAAAGTCTGTTGTAGACTGGCGTATTGTGAGAAGTTCAAGAGAGTAGCCTTGAAAAAAAGATGGTAGATTGACTTTGGGGGAATCAGGAAAATATAAGTATGTCGTGAAAGATTGGTATGATATAATTTTTTTGAAAGATCTAAGAATTTGAATCTCACTCTCACTTGCACTTTTTAAAAAAAATGGTAGTCGTGTAATAAGTCACCATGAATGATGCAAAAGTGCTGATGATAAGAATCAGGTCACTTTACTGCGTCTTCATTTAAAATAGTAAGAAAATTTTAAAAAGTAGGAAAGAGGGAGGGAGTTGAAAATGGACATTAAAGCAAAAATTGAAGAAGTTGTAGCGCGAATAAAAGAGGATAAGGATTTTTCTGCCAAGTTTTCCAACGATCCGATTAAAGCCATCGAAACGGTTATCGGTGTAGACCTACCTGATGATCAAATCAAGCTATTGCTTGAAGGGATCAATGCAAAAGTTTCTTTAGACAAGGCTGGTGGCTTACTTGGTTCAATCAAAAAACTATTTTAACTTCATTTATCAGAAGATTCCCACTTATGGAAGTCTTCTTTATCGAGCGAGCTAAGGGGAATCGGGTGCCAGGCACCATCCAGAAAATTGGATGGCCCTGTCACTTATTTTTGTTTCTTCCTCATTCGATAAATTGAATATATTTTCAGGAGGGTATACAACTTTATAAATGCCACCCGGATCTAGTTTACGAGCTTTCTTCATTATCTTCAAATTCCTCATCATCCACTACATATAGGTCAAGAATCCTCTCGAATAAATCGTACCGCATTTAAACCGATCATCTGAGAAGGTAGGGAAGTGTTACCATCTGGTAAAATAGGAGAGATTGAAAGATCTGCGACTTTCAGGTTTTTAGTACCAAAGACATTGAGATACCCATCAACAACTCCTTCTTGAATGCTCCTAGCCATCCTACATTGTCCGCCAAAATGTTGAATATTGCGATACGTAGCTTTAACATATTTAGCAATCACTGCTCTTTTTTTTGCCTTATTTGTTATTTTAAAGATATCTTCAGCAGGGTATACTAATTTATAAATACCTTCAGGGTCAAGTTCTCGAGCTTTCCTCATAATTTTGTAAATTTCAATATACTGATCGATCATAAATTCTAAGTCATTCGGATCTTGCAATGGATTGAGGTTAACGGATGGATAAACTTCAGGATCACTGTGAGCGGCCAAAATCGTTCCTCTGCTTCTCGGGTTATTGTCGAAAGGACCAATACTCATCACATTTGTCTTTTTATTTGGATCAAACGCCCAGTTGTTACCGAAGATAACTGGTAGTGGAAGAAAAGAAGGTGTTATGCTGCTATAAATTTGAAGACGGCGACCTCCTGTTTCACCTTCTCCTTTATGAGCACCTAGTGGAAATGGTAGATCAGGGTCAGCATCTCTCACTTCTAGAAGTCGACTAGTTTCTACTTCAACCCCCACTCCACCATTAAATTGAGCTTGAAAGTTGTGTCCAACATTGGGACTCTCTACTAATGTTGATACACCGATTCTGGCTAAATCCATAGAATTTCCGATTCCTGAACGTTGAAGGATGACCGAAGAAAAATTTCCCGCAGAAAGAATAATTCCTTTGTTTGCATAAGCCCTTTCAGTTATTCCATTCTTGACATACTCAACACCGACAGCAATCTGAACTCCTTTTTGTTCTTTAAAGAGAATTTTATTCACTGTTGTTTTTGCGAAAATAGTGAGCTGTCTTCCACCAACCCCAAATTCATCAGACCTGAACTCATTTCCTTGTGTAACCACATCATTACCTAAATATCCAGTTGCTGTTGATGAACGAACAAATTTTCCGTTTACCTTTTTGTTCATAGCCTGTGATTTATAAAATGTGCAATCTCTTATGCCTGTATTATAGTCTTTAACAATTGGGATATCCAAAATATCTGATGTTGCTTTAGCTAAAGTAGTTGTAAGTCCATATCTAGGAATTATTTGTTGTCTAACAAAAATCGGACCTTTTGTTCCCCGTTCTTCCGGTTCTTGTGTGTTTCCTGTATAAGTTTCATTTTTTTTGAATAAAGAACTAATATTATCATATTTCCATTGAGGTCCAACAAGCTCTCCCCACTGATCATAAAGTTCACGACTTCCCCTTACTGCATACATGGCATTATGTTCTGAGCTTCCACCAATTGCTCGACCACTTGAGATCCTTAGCTGGCTATTAATATTAGGTTCTATTGTAGACATTATATTAAAGGAGTGTCTGTTATCGGTAGCTAACAGGCCTGAGCCTGGGTTAGAAGCACTGCTTAACTCATTTCTCATGTTTGTTCCTGCCTCAAGAGTGAGTACAGAAGTTCTGTAATCATCTGATAATTCTTTTGCGATAACCCCTCCAGCGGTTCCAGCACCAATGACGATATAATCAAAATATACGCTATCATTCTTTTCAATATGGGATTCAGAACTTGATTTTTTAGAAGAGAAGACATTCTGGTTACCGTACTCATCGAATAATCTTCTTGCCATACCCATCCACCCCTTTTATTTCTTTATTAGCAATGCAACAAAGGACTTAACTCTTCGAAATATTACCGTTTAGTTTAATAAGTCCAATTAGAAAGTACGATAATTAACAGAATGAACAATACAACGAGTAATACAAAGCTGCCACCGCCATAGCCGTAACCGCCACATCCACATCCGTATCCAAAGCCTATATTTTTCACCGCCTTTTTGGATACTCTAAGGAAAAACTCTTAATATATATATTTCTTAAAACAAAGGTCGATTGGGCAATCATCATATAGTGGGAAAAAATTAGTGATTTGCTTAAACAATTTAAAAAAATAGAAAAGCGTCTGCAATAAATGCTAACGCCTCGTTGAGGTAATTCTATATGCCCAGTGGCTTAATATTAAGATATGCACTCAAAATATAACTGGATGGGACAATTATAATTAAGGCCAAGCCCCTAAAAAGGGCCTTTTTAATGCAAATGGAAAAGCCGGAGCTGGAGAAATTGCGGCCCTACGGAGACAGAGGACATGAAAAGCCAGGCACCATCCAGATTCTGTAAAGCTGTATCGAGACTAAGCGGAAGTGAGTTTTACTAGGTGTAATTTTTTAAATACATATTGTGGCGCTCATTAGAGAGCGTTTTAATGTTGTAAGAGATAAAATGTATTCACTGAAACAAAAAAATAATCATCCATCAAATGAGCGCAAAGCATTACTTCTGTTTTCTCTGTGCGTCTAGTGAAGTTGTAAAGCAATTTCCGGGAAAATTCAAATGAAATATAAAACGGTACGTCTATTCCTAGAGGTATCGTTTTTTTGTGTAAAAAGATAAATTTGAATACTTTGTTACAACTGCAAAAAAAATATGTAACTTTTTAAAAATCGTACAGTCCATTTTTAAGCCTCCTCTGTATATAAAGAGTAGGAGGACTGCATTTAATAAAAAACTGATTGTGAGGGATACAAAATGAATTATGAAAAGGAAATGTCTTCATTCTATGGCTGGCTTGAACTACATACACTTACGCCATCATCAATCAACTTATGGTATGCGCTCATGCATATCAATCACAAAACCGGTTGGGCAGAAACCTTCTCGGTGGCTGAATCGGTATTATCCATAAAAACGAGTTTAACCGATCGGACGTTACGAAAAGCGAGAAAAGAACTAAAGGAAAAAGGGAGAATCGATTATATTTCGCGTAAAGGAAAAGCACCGATTTATCGGATGATTCCCTTTCAAGAAGGAAATCAACCATCACAGCCTCTTCAACCAAAAAAATGGGAGGAGAATGATTGTCCAAGTTTGGAAAAAAGAGATGTCGTTGATCCAGAGATTTGCTCGAATGATGATCAGAGTTCGGAAAAAAATTCCGAAGTTTGTGCAAAAGAACGTACGAAAGAATGTCATACCCCGGAAAAAATTTCCGTCATTCATTCCGAGGATCGTTCAAGTTCGGAAATAATTTCCGCAGTTTGTTCCGCATTATTTAGACAACAACAGACAGACAAACAAACACATGCCACTTGGTCTGATTTAGTGGATGCATGGCGATCGGTGTTTGGATTTGAGATAAAGGTAAACCATGTTCAAATGCTTGATACATATATGGAAGATGATCACATGTCCAAGTCGCTCATTTTAGAAGGTATTGAAAGAGTCAAACAAGCGACAAAGCCTGTCTTGAATTACTTGTGGAAAGTTCTCTCGAATTGGGCGAATTTGGGGATTCAAAATATTAAGGATTTAGTCAAGCACGAAAAGGAACGTGTTCATGCGAGTCAGTCAGTTCGATCCAACTGCCAAGTGTTTCAAAGCAGGGATATTCCAAAGGGCTTTCATATTGATTTGACAGAAGGGGAGGATTGGCCTTGATTGCAGAAAAAGCGTTATTGGGAACATTTTTAAAAGGGAATCACTTATTGGATGACACCATGATAAAACCAGAACATTTTGAAGAAGGCAGACACCGATTGTTAATGCATCTCATGAAAAAGATACATAGTCATGGAAGAACGGTAGATGCGATTACCCTAGCACTGGAAGGTGATCCAGAACGGTATGGAGGGTTGTCCTATGTAAATGAGCTTTGTTCCTATGCCAATCCGATCCAATTTGAGGAATATGAACAAATTGTACTCCAGCACTGGAAAGAACGGGAGAAGCGGAATATTTTAACACTTGCGCTAAAAGAAGACTGGGAGATTGAAAGAGTGTTCACTTCGTTTCGGATATGAATAAATTAAAGGTGGATGACCACAAATCGATTAGTGAGGAGATTGCTGCAGTTTTTGAGTCTCCATGGTGCCAAGAGGAAAAACGCCGAGGCGTTCTAACGGGTATCAAGCAGCTTGATGCCTATACAGATGGCTTTCAGGACGGGGAAGTCACGATCATTGCCGCAAGACCAAGCATGGGAAAAACGGATATGATGCTCCATCTAGCCAAACAAGCAGGGTGGCAACAATATCTGCCGATTATTTTTTCACTCGAAATGCCGGCCAAAAGCATTACACAGCGACTTATTGCTAGCACGGGAAGATACAATCGCGGTAAAATGCGGGATCCTTATCAATTATTATCAGAATCTCAAAAAAATCATTGGTCAACGGTATTAGGCGAGCTGAACAAAACAACCATTCAAATTTTTGATACAGCCTTACAAACGATTCCGGTGATGCGGGCAAAGCTTCGTAAAATGATCCATGAGTATCCAGGGAAAAAGCCCATTGTGTTTATTGATTATTTAGGATTGATCAAACCGAATGAAAACTATGGGGGGAATATGAATCTTCAAATCACGGAGATTTCCAAAAATCTAAAAGCAATGGCAAAGGATTTTAATTGCCCGATTATCTGTCTTTCACAATTAAATCGATCGGTTGAACAACGACAAAACAAACGTCCGATGATGAGTGATATTCGCGATTCTGGCAGTGTGGAGCAGGATGCCGATGTAATTATTTTTTTATACAGGGAGAAGTATTACGATCGAGCGTTACAAGATCCTATATTAGAGTTAATCATTACGAAAAATAGAAATGGGGCAATTGGTACTGCTCATACGGTTTATAACGAAAGTACAGGAGTGATACAAGATGGAGACTGTCAAAGAATTATTCGATGAATGTATTCAAAATGATTATTCATTCATGGCTCATTCCCTTTATTATTTGCTTCGTGAAGGTCTCGTTTCACCGGATGATCCACATACTGTTCTTGATGATGTAGAGATTGATGTGGATCTAGTCGGTGAATGGACGGAGCAAAATTTTCTAGGTATTTCTGTCGAAAAAGTGTATTCCTTAAAGATCGCTGCGGATGAATTTGTGTTCGTATTTGCAAAAGATCCGCAACAAGCGGTTTCTTTTATCAAAAATAAGTGGAAGATCCAACCGCGCAATTGTCAGGAATATTCGCTTGATTTTACCATTATGCGTGGAAAAGAGTTTGTTAGCTTTCGAGATATGAAAAAGGACTTTTTATCTTTTCCAGCCATCATCGGGGTATATCAAAGATAGTGACAAGGGGGACGGTTCTTGCGTTTGGAAACGCAAGAACCGTCCCCCTTGTTTGTTATGTGACAGAATTGTTAACTAGTTGAAGAAAACTATGAATATTTAATTAATAATATTGGAATCAGCACTGAAATGGTAGTATGCTTGTATACATAAACAAAACATTCAAATTAGATTAAATTTTCTTTAATAGTGAGCAATGAATAAATATTTTAATTAATTAGGAGGAAAAAGAAATGAATTTATTATCAAAAACAAGAAAGATTAATGCTTTGTTACAAAATTCTAAAGATCAAAATTTTAAGGAAATGTCTGAAACACTAAGCGATATTATCGATGCAACTATTTTTATTGTAAGTCTTTCAGGTAAAATACTAGGATATTCAGAGAATCACCAGTATCAACATGAAAATTTGAATCAACTTCTTGATAATGGCCAATTTCCTGAAGAATTTATCAATCATTTATCCAAAATTAATGAAACATCTTCAAATGTTGATGTAGATAGCGTATACTCCGCATTTCCAACAGAAAATAAGGATCTATTTGTAAATGGATTAACAACCATCATACCATTAATCGGTGGTGGAAAAAGAATAGGTACATTCATTCTGGCAAGACTTGATAAACCATTTGATAATGATGATCTAATCCTTGCTGAATATGGTTCCACAGTTGTTGGAATGGAGATTCTTCATGAAATTTCTAAAGAAATTGAAAAAGAAGCACGGAGTAAGGCTGTTGTACAAATGGCAATCGGTTCATTATCATACAGCGAACTAGAGGCCATTGAACATATCTTTACTGAGCTTGAGGGCAAACAAGGTGTATTAGTTGCTTCCAAGATAGCCGATCGTGTTGGAATTACCCGTTCAGTTATTGTTAACGCTCTACGAAAATTAGAAAGTGCCGGCGTTATTGAAACACGTTCTTTAGGAATGAAAGGAACCTATATTAAAGTCTTAAATGATCGGTTTTTAGTTGAACTTGAAAAGTTAAAATCAGACAATATTCGTTTTGCTTAAAAATAGAAATTTCTAATATGGCAATATTAGTCTCATTATTGAAAAGAAAAGTTTCATATAATACGTAAATTTTTAGGGCTGTTTTTAATTAGAAAAACGGTCTTTTTATTTTTTTCTATTTTTGTAGTGACAAGATTGAACAAGAAATATTAACTAAATGTACTATGTGCTAAATACACATAGTATGATTAATATTTATTCGCCCCATATCTTTGCCATTCTATTTTTTATTCAGCTCGTAATAGCTAATTAAACAAAGCAATCATTGAATTCTTTTATCTAACTTCAACAAGGGTAGAGAAGTAGTCCAAAATGTCCCCAGTAAAATAAAGTTACTGTACCGCAAGACCCTATAGTCTCCTGTGAACGTTAACAATAGAGAAAATAAGAAATCGGATCAAACAAAAAAATCCTCAATAAGGGGATTTTTTTTGTTGTTGTTTTAATTAACGGATAAATAAGTGTAATTAATTTGGAACACAAACAGGATAAATAATATTTTTTAGTTAAAAATATTAAAAGAAAGAACCATATAAAAGGTAGGGGGAAAAATTGCATATTATTTTAGCGTTGTTCCTTTTAATCCAAAATATAAAAAGGAAAACATGGCGTTACGTGTCAAAATACTGTCTTTGTATTTTTTATGTGAGTTTTTTTAACTTAATTTATTATATTTTATGTAAAGATTTTCTAATGTGGGATTTTAAATCAAGAATCTTTAAACCAAGGGTTATTAGGGCTTTACATATATTGATTATAAACCCTCTTTTAATGCTTTTATATTTATCAAATGTTCCCAAATCCTTTCTAAAAAAAGTTATTTATATTAGTAAATGGGTATTAATTTCTACATGTATCGAATGGATTGGGAAAAAGAAATTTAAAATGCTTTTTTTTGATCATGGTTGGCATTTAGGCTGGTCAATGTGCATTTATATAAAATTATATATATTTAGTTTGCTTATGATAAAAAGACCATTGCTGACTTGGATTTTTTCAATTATTTCTACAGTCTATTTTCTGTATATTTTTAAAGTTCCTCTGAAAAAAAATATGAAAGAATATCTTAAAGAGTGGAGGACAATATGAATACAAAAAGTACATATTTTGCACCAATTGTAACAGTAATATCTACTTCAATTGCAATATTAATAGGATTACGAACGATGCAAAAAACCAATAGAAAAATGTGGTTATCTAATATGATTGGTGGCATTATATTTTCACAATTGCAAACTGAATATTTAATTTGGAGAATAAACAAAAGAACTGAACAAGCCACTAAATGATTTCACTTATGTGTTTTGAAAGAAGGAAGCTGAAACATTGACATTTTTATAAGATCTCTTTTTACAAAATTATAGGAGAATATGAACAAACAATTAAGGCACCCGTATAGGGGTGTCTTTTTCCTTTTTCATTAACATCGATATAGTTTTTGAAGGAACGAGGATGTTTCTTGTCCCACCAAATAATTCCAAATAGGTATCGCGAAGTTTTGGGTAAATTGGAGGTTTGGTCATAGTGATGACCCGAATTAATTATCGAACTAAAGGGATGGGGGTAAACACGTGAGCGATTCTCGTGTTTACCTAATAGATGATTATTGTTATTATTCTTTCGTTAATTCTTCTTCAAAGAAAAAGGTAGTTGGATATTCATTGACAATGTAAGAGTATCTTTTCATATTTTTTACATACTGAGATTTAATGATGGTTACTAATTCACCGGATGCTCTGATATTTACTTCTTCCCCATTAATGTATAGACTTTTCCTCATCTTCTCACCTCACATATCCTCTTAAATATTATTTTCCAATCTAGCTAGAGATATGAATTTCTGATGGGGAAAACACGGGGATAAGGACACGGGTGCCAGTCACTATCCCGAGGGACAGTGCATTGTCCCACCAGTTATTTCCAATCAAAGGTAATAAAAAATGGGTCAGTACCCCAGTAAAATAAAGCGTTACTGTACCGATGGTCAGACCCCATTGTCTCTCGAACGAATGAAATATAGAAGACTTAATTTCTTAATTCCCCCACACCTAAAGCCCTATTCTCAAATAAGATCCTTTTAACTGTATCATATTCATTCTCTTTACAGTTTACAATGAGGATAACTTCTGTATGTAAAGTGGTTTTTCTTTTTATACGTTTCTTTGTTAACAAATAATCAATCATAAAACCAATAATGGCTCCGAATGCCAATCCGAGTATGCCCCAAATGATGGGTCCCCATGTTAAGACAAAACCAAATGAAGCTCCCAATACCGAAAAGACGGTTCCCAGAACAGCTGCCAGATCCAGTAAACTTTCGCCATCGGAACGATGAATGGTATCAAATAATTTAGGTTGGTCTTTTATATTCTGTAGCGGAACCGCAACAATGTTTTCTTTTTCAATTCCTTTTTCCTGTAATTTATTAATGGCTAATTCTAAAAACGCTGAGTGTTCAAAAGAGGAAATAATATGCATGGTGTTTATAATTCACTTTCTTTTTGATTTCAATAATGGATCGCTTAGAAATGAGTAATTCTTTTGGAGGAATTGCCTTTGTTCTTTCTTATACAATTTGTTGAATTCAACTGAGAGTATGTAGGCCTCATACACCGCAAAACAGTAGATGGACGGTAAAAATAAACACCATTCTGGATCAAGGACGGCAATTGCCTGATCAAATGAGCCCATCAATGTATATTGAAGTGCCTCAAGAAAATGAGAAAAATAGAGAATGATAGCAGTCCATGAAACAGCAAAAAAACCTGATGGTATTCTTTTGATATATAAACTGCCGAGTCCTGGCAAAAAGCAGGGACCATACTAAGGCGACCCAAGGATTTCTTTTATCTAAAGAATTTAAGGCAAATCCATTCATTTTAAAGGGTACGATGGGTGCTTTTTCACTTTCAGCCAAAAGATAATGTTTGTTTAAGTCAGTCGTCTGCCGATAGCTATCCCAAATACAATAGAGATAAACGGGAATATACATCATCACAAACCTTATATTTATGACATCCTTTGCCATGTCAAATTGTCCTGTAAAAGAGTACACCATAGCAAGATTAATCTTGCCATTTACATTGATAATGATTTCCCAAAAAAATAGGATAAATCCTTTTAAATAAGCGCCTAAATGGATATGACCAAAACCAGGAAAAGCAGCTGACCACCATGCGGTAACCCAAGGATTCCGTAAATGAATATAGTTTGTATTAAAGGCAGAAGTAAATTGGTTGTATCGGCGAACCTGCATTGTGGCACTCTTATTGTCCAAAATTCCACCCCCCACCACAGCACACAAGACTATTCTTATCATTCCTTCAATCGATCTCTATTATTCCGCAGTGATATAGCTGTATGTATTTAGGATTTTGAAATAATTAAAGACAGTTCGTCCATATTGTAGTTTCTTCGATACATGAAAAAAGTTTTTTTATGACATATTAACCTAAGTAAGGGGTGAATAATTTTGAAGCACAAAGCAGAAAAAATAATTGAAACTTCAGTATGGATCATCATGGCTATCTTATTAATTAAATTTGTACCAAGAAATAGGATTCGGGAAGCCTGGGTTATCTTTTTATTTAAGCAATTCTTGACTTGGATTTTTGGATTAGTGGTCGTTGAGAAAAATTTCATTCGCTATCCTTCTCGACTTTTCTTTAAGAAGGCCTCCAAAACTAGCTTTACCTTTGAGTATTTTGTTTATCCTGCTTTATGTGTCCTATTTAATTTGTATTACCCCGAAAAGAAAAAGAAGATCCATAAAATGTATTATTATTTTTCCTACACTTCCTTTATCACAGTTCTTGAATTGATTGCTTTAAAGTATACAAAACTGATTAAGTACAAAAATTGGAATTGGTATTGGACCTTTTCCAGTTTATGGACCCTATTTTATTTTTCGAACATGTATTACCGATGGTTTTTTAAAGACCGTTCAGCTAATGAAAAGGTATTCTAAAACTTCAATAAAAACGTGTTTGTTAATATCCCATCTGAAAGTATGTTGTAGACTGGCGTAATGTGAGAAGTTCAAGAGAGTAGCCTTGAAAAGCAGATGGTAGATTGATTTTGGGAGAATAAGGAAAATGTAAGTATATCGTGAAAGATTGATATGATATAATCTTTGTGAAAGATCTAAGAATTTGAATCATACTCTCACTTGCACTTTTTTAAAAAAAAGATGGTCGTTGTGTAATAGGTCACCATGAATGATGCAAAAGTGCTGATGATAAGAATCAGGTCACTTTACTGCGTCTTCGTATCAAAAAACTATTTTAACTTCATTCAGTAGGGGTTTGAACCCCCACTGAATTGATAAAAGCTAGCATTCATCTCACCACTTATAGAAGTGGGAGACTTCTGCTGAATGAAGTTATAGGATCAGTCCCTCAGTGTATGAACGTTTAAGTCTGTCGAGAAACAGACCCACTAATCCGTAAAAAAACAAGATAGGAAAAGCGTTAAAGTTAAACTTTAACGCTTTTCCTATTTTCATTTTCAATTTTAATCTCCGTAATATCGGACCCTATTTCAAAAACTTTTGCGAAGGAATCATCTGCTGTAACGTTTTGAATTTTGATGATATCCGCGCGGTTTTCTCCTCCGAATACCTTTATGGCCGCTCCTGCTTTGTTAAAATTTTTAAAAGAAAGCTGATTCAATACAATATTTCTTGCCCGATACTGAATGGCTACGACAGGGTTATTTTTATAGTCATAATCAGGATCACCAATGGAATAAAAGTGGTGGATGACGACATTTTGATAACCTGAAACCACTAAGCTGCGGGGCGTAGAATCCTTGTATAAATCTGAAAAGATGGGTTCAATCGAAACGAGGTCACAAGCCAGGATATTGAAAGCTGTTTTCGACCTTGCATCCGAGCCTTTGTGATGTCCAATATGGCGAAAATTATAGGAACGATTATCGTTTACAGAAATATGTCCAACTATTTGTACATTTGAGGCAGCGGAAGAATTTTGGTGGGCCTTAATTTCAACCCCGCCAAAACATCTTGCTGTGGAATTATGGACAAGCAAAACATTTCTCGAACCGTCATCGACTTCGATTCCATTGGAATTTGAAAAGCCCTTTTTATGAGAACGTCCGCTTGGGTCACACATATGGGAATGGGAAATAAAGATATAATCACTGTGGTGGGTAGTAATGCCGTCATCCCCAAATCCATACCCATTTAATTGATCAAGCCACACATACTTACTGCCACCTCGGGCTCTGTATCCATCTCCAGCATAGTTATAAAGGCATGAAGAAATATCAAAACAATGAAGGCCTGGATTGATTCCTTCTACATCTTTTACCCAGCCATATGTCACATTTGCATAGGTTAAACAGCTTGAATGATTTCCCCATGTACTTGTTTTTGTCGTGTTCCCAAGCCTTTCAATATGCCAATCTAAACTAAGAGCCCCAACAAAAAGATGATGATTGCCTTTCCAATGGTTCGCATTTGTGACTAATCTTGTATCTTTAGGAGCTTGATGATGTAATTTAAGCGTTGTTACACCTTTTCCAGCACCTTTCAAGTATGTCCATGAAGGGAGCCGGATGCCTTTCGTGATGAAAACCCCCTCTGGAACCATGACTTTCACCCGTCCATTGCCCATTGCTTTTTGAAAAGCAGCTGTGCAATCTGTTTTTCCATCACCTACTGCACCGAAATCCATTACGTTGACCTCACGTGTTATATGATTCAACAGTTGATCGAATTCTCGATCCAGCTTTTCCTTCCAATCTGGAAACACAACTTCTTTCTCATCTACCATAATCTTACTAGGATTTAAAAGAGTAGAAGGTTTAGAAAGGAGACGAAAAAGACCCTCCATCATTTTTTCTGAGAAAGAGCGAGGCTGCTTAGAAAGTTTGGTAGGCACAACAGGAATGGGTTTCTGACAAGCTTGCTTGAACAGTTGCTCTGTTTTTAGTATCTTCTTTTTGATCGGTAGTCGATTTTGTGTTATTTGCGCTAACAGATCCGCATTTTTTCGTGGGTCATGGGTTCTATCCAAATGAAGCATTCATTTTCACCTCAAAATAAAGTTTTTCCTATTATTATAGCCTTTTATCCTGTCTTATATATAGTAGGGTACCTTTATCCCAAAAATTAAATGCTGGAGTTTGTTTTTCTTGTACGCGTGTCTGTGCTTCTTTGTACAACGATGTATCTAGCGCAAGGTCATCAATAGTGAAGTTCCAATCGTATGCAAGATCCACTCTTAATACATACCTCGTTTTTATTTGTATTTTTTCTTCGCAGTCTAAATGAAAATATTGTCAAAATACAGACACAAACAAAACTATAAAACTAGGAAAATAGTTATATAATTTACTTAAGGGGGTATAAACCTTATGAAATCCAATTGGAGTTTGAAGTCTAAAGATGAAATGGAGAACATGTTCCAACAAACAGAAAAACAATTTTCAATCCTAATGGACAATGACGAATTAGAAAAGACTTCGAATTTTTTTAATGGTTTAGCAGATGAGACTCGATTAAAAATTATTTCCTTGCTCTGGATGGGTGATTTGTGTATGTGTGAGATTGTGGCTGTTTTAAAGGCAGCGCCTTCGACGATTAGTCACCATTTGAAAATTCTGGAAGAGGGCGGAATCATTCTGTCGAGACGCGAAGGGAAGTTTACCATCTATCGTGTAAACAAAAATCAATTAACCTGGGTAATTCCTTATTTAAATAGTGAAGTACGTTTATAGTATGAAAAATAATTGGAGATGATTCCTGTGGGTATTTTTGAATGGCTAAATAACCAACTCCTGAAAATGGAATGGCTTAGCGATTTAATCTCGCATCTTGTTGAAAACGTTTTTAAAATAGATACAAGTGAAAGAATCGGGGGCAGCCTTCACTTTTTTATCTATGATGTCCTAAAAATATTTATTTTACTTTCTGTTCTTATTTTTATCATTTCCTATATCCAAAGTTATTTTCCACCTGAAAGAACAAAGAGAATTCTTGGTAGATTTAAGGGGATACCGGCCAATATATTGAGTGCATTACTAGGAACGGTTACTCCATTTTGTTCGTGCTCATCCATTCCGCTTTTTATTGGGTTTACAAGTGCTGGTTTGCCGATTGGGGTTACCTTTTCCTTTTTAATCTCATCGCCTCTTGTCGATTTGGCTTCGGTCCTTCTGCTGGCGAGTGTTTTTAACTGGAAGATTGCCATTGCCTATGTTGTTGTAGGTCTTGTATTGGCGGTCGTTGGTGGAACGGTTATCAGTAAACTCAAACTTGAAAAGTATATTGAATCGTTTGTATATGAAAATAAAATGATCGATATTGAGCCAGAAGAATTGACTACTAGAGATCGAATGGAATACTCAATGGGTCAAGTGTTAGACATCATCAAAAAAGTGTGGCTTTACATTCTGATTGGTGTTGGTATAGGTGCTGCCATTCATAACTGGATTCCGGAATCCGTTATCAATGCTTTTCTAGGTCAAGACAAATGGTATTCAGTTCTATTAGCAACATTTGTTGGGGTGCCCATGTATGCAGATATTTTTGGAACCTTGCCGATCGCGGAAGCTTTGGTTGGAAAGGGAGTAGGCCTTGGGACGGTTCTTGCTTTCATGATGGCTGTAACGGCTCTGTCACTTCCATCTATTATTCTGTTAAAAACAGTGGTGAAGCCTAAGCTTTTAACCACCTTTGTCGTCGTTGTGACCGATTGGAATCCTGATCATTGGTTATGTCTTTAATGTGTTTGGTTATCTTTTGATGTAGGATATCGTTTTTGAATATGTGAATGAATAAACAAGGATTATAGTTTGTCAAAAATTCAGTGTCATTTTATAGGTTTAATTAGTTGAAAAATGATGAAAGTAGGGATGGAAATGGAAAAGAAAACAAACTTATATTTATTAACAGGATTTTTAGGGGCAGGAAAGACTACCTTTTTAACAAATGTATTAAAGGACCTATCAGGAGAAAAAGTTGGGGTTATTATGAATGAGTTTGGAAAGATCGGCATTGATGGTACCATCATTCAAAAGGATGGAATGGAACTTGTAGAAATTAACAAGGGATCCATCTTTTGTTCATGTCTAAAACTTTCTTTCGTTCAAGCTATGATTGACATGGTGGATCGTGAGCTTACATATTTATTTGTTGAAAGTTCTGGACTTGCTGACCCCTCTAATATAGGAGAAATAATGAATGCTGTAAAAGAGCTTAAAGCAGATGCTTACGATTATAAAGGAGCCATTTGCCTTGTTGATGCTGTATATTTTCTAGAACAAATAAAGGATATAGAAACAGTTGAAAGACAGCTTAAGCACTGTAACCTTGTAGTAATAAGCAAAGTAGATTTAGTTGATAGTAATAGATTGGATACAATTAAAACGAAAATACGTGAGATAAACAATAAAGTCGAAATTCAAACATCCGTATTTGGAAAACTTAATTATGATTTTTTAAATGAAGACCTAATGAAAAATCAATGGGCAGAAACAGAGGATACGACCAATGGTCCTGAGAATAAGCCGAAAACATTAAGTTTAACATTTCAAGGACAAGTTAAAAAGGAAGACTTAACAAGATTCATTGACAAGATTTCTGAGAACGCTTACAGAATTAAAGGATTCTTTAAGCTTGAGGATGGATGGAATCAGGTTGATGTTGTAAATAGCAGAATAGACTATAAACTCTCAGATACATTAGAAACAGAATCACAGCTTGTCATTATATCAAAAATAGGACCAGCTATCATAAAAAATATATTTGATGCATGGAATGAAATCATTGGTGAAGAAATGCAATTGAAAAATTAAAGCCTTTAGAAGTTTTATTAAGGAAGATCTTGATTGGGAGGGATGGAAAGTGGAAATTAAAATATTAGGTACTGGATGCAATAAATGTGAAAAAATGGAGGCGAACACAAGAACAGCCATTAAAGAGCTTGGTATTGAGGCAAGTATAGTGAAAGTTGAAGATTTAGTGCAAATAATGAGATATGGAGTTATGAGTACACCAGGTTTTGTCATTGATGATAAGGTTAAGTCGGTTGGCAAGGTATTAAAGGTTGCTCAAATAAAGAAGCTCTTAAGTGAGAACAAGAGCTTAGATGAAAAATAAGAAACAAAAAACCTGATGTATTTATATTGGAAGCGAAAACAGTAGGAAGGACCCTAAGATAATGTTTAATATTCGTTTAATCCATTGGTGATTGCTCCGATCATTATAAAGAAAATATCAGAGCTTCCAAGTCGGAATGACTATGTTTTCTTTTTGTTTTTCATATTCTTTCATTCTTGAGTATGAGTTTCCAAGATTACTCACAATGAATCCTTGAATGCTTGATGTTTCTGAATGACCGTTTAACTCTTCTAATTTACTCTTCGCAAACATGTTTGCGACTATTGCTAAACTTGCAATCGTGTCCATTAATTCAGGATGATCATGCTTGTCAGTTTTAGCAATGGAGTAAATATAGTCAAGTCTATTTCTAATATGCTTAATCGTTTCGATATCAAACTGTTCATGTGTAGGTTTCATGGCATTCACTCCTTATTAATGAGCTTATGCAAAAAAAAATGATTGTGAACGAAATAAAATAAATAAACATGCAATGTGGGGGATTTCAAAGAAAAACTCATTAAATAATTTAAACGATTGTTGTCCTGATGAAAAATCTTTACATGAATGTCCTATTATCGAAACTTTGATGAATTAGAAAGGAAAGCAGAAAAATATAAATAAAAAATAAGGTGGGAGAATGATGTCAGATTGCTGTAATAACACTAAAGAAATTAAAAATGAAACTATTATAAAGTGTCCATTTTGTAAAAATAAATCTAAAAATGTAAAGTTGATAACATTAAAATCAATGCTTAAACCATCTGCATTAGAAACATTAAATGCTAAAGAAAATCACTATTTTTGTTCAACCAAAGATTGTGATGTAGTCTATTTTGATTCGAATAATAAAGTGTATCTTGTATCTCACATAAAGGTAGCTGTTCATCAAAAAGATGATTCGCCTATTACACCAATTTGTTATTGTTTTGATTGGACAAAAGAGAAAATAAAAGAATATGTAGAAAAAGGTCTTACTCCGAATCCAGTAGAACATATTCGAGAGAACATAAAGGAAAATCGGTGTGGTTGTGATGTAAACAACCCTCAAGGTAGTTGTTGCTTGGCAAATGTTACAAGCTATATGAAAGAACTAACCTAATCCGTATATACTTAATTAAAGGGCGCTTTCCTGCAGCAAGGATCAGCGCTTATTTAAATTTTAGAGCCAGATTCTTGAGCAACAACTGTAAAGGAAATGGATATATAAAAATTTAGAATTGTGTAGATTTTACTTAAAGTAATGTAATCAGGTTTGTTCAATAGTGATACGTTATAATAACTATATTGATTAAAGAATATAAAGGAGTTAGTTAAGAATGATTTATGCAATTGTTTTGTTTATACTTGCAGGTTTAGCAGAAATAGGTGGTGGTTATTTAATCTGGTTATGGTTAAGAGAAGGTAAACCATTTTATTGGGGGATCTTTGGAGGTATAGCTTTGGCTTTATACGGTGTTATCGCTACGTTTCAATCATTCCCATCGTTCGGTAGAGTTTATGCAGCCTACGGAGGGGTATTTATCGTTCTTTCTGTATTGTGGGGATGGGGTATTGATAAAAAAACACCTGATATATATGATTTGATAGGTGCAGGTATATGCTTAGTGGGTGTTTCGGTGATGTTATTGGCACCACGTCAATAAAAAGAAGTAACCTACTTTAATACATATCTTTTAAGGGTTTTTAATCGTCCAGAAATGGTTGTTGTGACATTGAAAAGGATAAACAACTAATAGTAATTTAATAAATGGAATAAGTATTTATTGATTATTTAAGGGGATAAAATAATTCAACGGGAAATATCTTACTTTGGTAAGTTAGTGGGCCTTTTTTGAATAAAAATGGTTCCTCAACAAATACTTTAAATAGACCTCTTTACCCCTGTTAAAGAGGTCTAACATCTCTATTCTTCCTTTATATAAATGATGAATAATCGAAAGGTGATGAAAATGGAGAAGAAACAGTACGATATTGCAAATCTATCCAATACAGATCTCCACCAAATTAGTACTCTCGAAACAATACTTAGTAAAGAAAAAGGAGAAGAAGTCATCCTAATTGCGTATCAAGACCAGAATAATGATGATGAATAATGGCTCATTTGGGTTAACGTTTCATAATATTTTTGTCCTTTTCTAGCGGGTAACACTTTAACAAATAGGACTGTTTTTTTAAAAAATCAGTACAGGTAGGTTTTATAAAAGGACTACATAAATAACGTTGACAAATAATAAGAAGGATAAACGAGGAGACTAATCGTGAAACCCTATACAATGAATAACATGATTATTGATGATGAATTTGATGGTGAAGAATATGTGACGGCGGATTTTACACACCAAAACCAAGATTATAGCATTACTTTTAAAAAAGCAGATTTGGAAATAATGAATACTTGGGTTTTTAAAGAGGGGATGTCGCTCCCGGCAGATCTATCAGATCATATGATTGAGTTAATAAGAGAAGAGGTAAAAACTAGAATTTAGTTATGTATGAGGTCCTATGTAATGTGGATAGATTTAATTCCATAAAGAGTGATGTAATCATAACAAACAAAATAAAAAGCCGTTAATATGGAAGTTATCATTAACAACTTACATATTAACGGCTATTTTTTCTGAAAAACTGTCCTAAACTCGACCTTGATCTAGTAGTAACTTTCGATCCTATTTGAACAACTTTAACTAGAAAGGTTATTGCTCATTTTTGCTTGCTTGTTGCTGAATCGATACATTCTTAGGAAGTACTGGGTAGGATGCCTTGCCTGCATCATCTGGCCCTGTAAGGTCATTTCTTTGGTCCAACACATTTCCAGTAAATTCGATAGGCCTTCCAATAGGGTTTTTAATTGGCATTGTTTTCACCTCCATTTAATAGGATGGTTGAAAACAAAATATAAATGAGAGGTAATTTCTCCTTACCATTAAACCCATGTTTCCAAGAATAATAACCGTCATTAGGTTTTGTGTATGTATTCGCAAAAGACAAAACGCAATTCATTTTCATCTAACTCACTGGAGAAAACCCGTGAATGAAACGACATTGTTTCCGTAATTAACAAGCGGATGGAGAGAAAAATACGTGGAACGTGCTGAAGAATGAGTTTTTAACAGAACTTGCAAAGTGTCGTAGTTACCTATTTTTAAATCGTAGTATTGAATCCAAATATTTTATCTACCGAATAGCCTAGCAAATAAACCTTTCTTTTCTTCTTTCTCCTTATTGGCTGCTATTTCATTAAGTACGATTCTTTCCACCATTGCTTGTTTAAGGGATTGAACCATTAGTACATCACGTTGTTTCATAGATTCTAATTGTGTTTGCTGTAGTTTAATTAGGTCATTTTGTTCTTTAATCAGTTTTTTTAATTCAGTAATTTCAGTCATAACTGCTTCAACTTGTTTCGTCATAATAGATATATCTGTCCTGTCCGATACGGTTGGATCGTTCGACATGGCTGATGAGTCTGGATTGGCTTTTATACTCGTTATGCCTTCCGTATCCGCAATTTGTTTAACTGCCTTTAGTACGGTCATTCCTGGTTGGTTCTTTAAAACCATTAATTCTTTGAATAATTGAATCTCATAATTAGAAAAAAGAATTCGACCTTCATTATTTCTTTTGAATTGGTATCCCGCTTGTTCAAACATTGTATAGTATTTCTTTAATGTTGAAGGGGAAACACCAATTAATTTAGCAACACTTTCGACCTTTTCATAAACATCCATACTAGACATAACCTCCCAATTCATTAGGGTATAACTAGTATATCATGAAAAAATTTCCATATTAAAATATTTATTGAAAATTGAAATAAGTAGTCCTTGGTGCTCATAAAACAGATAAAATAGTAGAAATGCAATAGCTGCAAGAGGAGTTCATCCGTGCTCAGGCTGAAATAAGTGTGGTGAAGGGATATCAATCCATGTTATTAAAAATGAAAAATGCAATCAGAAACTGAGTGAAGATTATGGTGGATATGAATCGTTTAGTTAAATATGTCTCAATCCATTTGCTTTTTCATAATAGATCTGTTATTCTAATGAAGAATTATTTTTGTTCTTTTTCAGATTGAAATAGGTTTTGTTTTTCGTCTAAAGTTTTGAGCAAGGATAGTAACACATTGTGTGGAAATCCACACTAGGAGGCAACAATAATGGAACAAGGTAAAGTTAAATGGTTTAATGCAGAAAAAGGTTTTGGATTTATCGAACGTGAAGCAGGAGAAGACGTATTCGTACATTTCTCAGCAATCCAAAGCGAAGGTTTCAAATCTTTAGACGAAGGTCAAAGTGTAACTTTTGAAGTAGAACAAGGACAACGTGGCCCACAAGCTACAAACGTTCAAAAAGCTTAATAATAGCTGAAAAACAGACCCTACATGTAGGGTCTGTTTTTTTTTGCTTACATTACAGTTCATATCGTATTATTACATGAAAAAGAAATAGGTTATAATTGAATCTAGAAATAGAATTTAGATATGTTGGAGGTAATAGTATGAGTCGACTAGATAGACTCAAAATGGGGAAAGTAGACACAAGCCATTTGCAACAGTTTAATCAGTTATTGCGTTATGTATTTCAAGTGACCAAAAAAGACTTACAAACGGTGGGATGGGAGGAACCTGAAATAGCATTAGCCAAGTTACCTGTTTTGGAAAATGCGGATGTATTGGGCTGGTTTGATGGTGAAAAACTGATTTCTCAACTAGCTGTTTACCCTTTTCAAGTAAATATTTTTGGACGAATATTTGAGATGGGAGGGTTGACAGGGGTCGGTACCTATCCGGAATATGCTAATATGGGACTGATGAATCAGTTGATGAGGCAAGCGCTAGCGGATATGCAGAAAAAAAAGCAATCCATATCTTATTTGTTTCCATATTCATTTCCTTATTACCGTCAAAGAGGATGGGAAATTATTTCCGATAAGATGACCTTTGAAATCAAAGACTACCAATTGCCAAAGGTAAAAAAAGTTTCAGGTTACGTGGAAAGATTAGATACTGAGCATCCTGACATTAGATTGGTATACAAGACCTTTTCTAGTAAGCGACATGCGGCAATGATTCGAAATGATTTAGCTTGGGACGAGTATTGGCGATGGGATTTGGATGATTTAACGGCAGCTGTTTATTATGATGATTCACACCAGCCGCAAGGGTACCTGTTGTACTGGATTTCGGAGGATGTGCTTCATATAAAAGAAATGGTCTACAATAATCAAGAGACGCGTAACGGTCTCTGGAATTTCATCAGTGCCCATTTTTCTATGGTGACAAAAGTTGTAGGAAGCACCTATACGAACGATCCGTTGGCATTCTGGCTGGATGATGGAGAGATTAAAGAAACAATCAATCCCTATTACATGGCTCGTATTGTAGATGCCAAACAATTTATTGCTCAATATCCTTTTAGGGCAATTGGTACCGATATCCAAATAACGTTTATGCTTGATGATCCAATTCTGGAGTGGAATCAGGGGATATTTACACTTCATGTATCCGCTGCAGGTAAAGGGGAGCTTTATAAAAGTGAGGGTCAAACGACTCTTTCGTTGGATATACAGACACTGACAACCATGTTACTTAGTTACAAGAGACCGTCTTATTTAGCTTCCATCGGTCGATTAATCGGTGATGAACAAACAGTGGAAACGTTAGAAGATTTGATTAAACAGCAGACACCCTACTTTTCAGATTATTTTTAATATCGTTGTTAATCAAGGATTTTTCTTCCGTAAATTAATCTACTACAAAAAAACTACTCGCAAAATGAGTAGTTTTTTTGTGTATTTTACATACTTTCTACTACGTTGGACCCCTACACATTCGTTGAGGTAGGAGTGTTCTTTGAGGAAATGATCAAATTATTATTGAAAAATTATTTTTTTATTAAAAATAATCATAATGTTCTGTATTTAAATGATATGATGGATGAAACTTTTTATTTTTAAGAATAACAAAGAGAGGTATCATGATGAATCTATTAAATCAATTGGATCAAGGGAAGAAAATTCAGGCAAAAGTTCGTCAGCAGGCAGCGCCTTGGGTGATTCTATTAGGAATTATTTTTATTACGGTCAATTTACGGGCGCCTTTAACTTCAGTAGGACCTTTAGTAGAACTCATTCGAAATGATCTACATATTTCAAACACATTGGCTGGGATGATCACCACACTCCCTTTGCTAGCTTTTGCATTTTTCTCTCCTTTTGTTCCAAAACTGGGAAAAAGGTTTGGTGTTGAACGGATTCTTTTCATTTCAATCATCTTTCTAACCCTTGGGATTATTTTACGATCCTTCTCAGGCATTGCTAATTTGTACATAGGTACAGCGGTCCTTGGCCTAGCCATTGCTGTTTGTAATGTGTTGTTGCCAGGTTTGATCAAACGAGAATATTCTGAACGCATCGGTCTTATGACAGGTGTTTATTCGATTTCTATGAATCTCTTTGGGGCAATCGCTTCGGGGATCAGTGTCCCTGTTGCTGTTGGATTAGGTTTTGAATGGCAGGGTGCATTGGGAATTTGGGGGATTTTGAGTTTCCTATCTATTCTATTTTGGATTCCTCAACTGAAACGCGGTTCTATAAAGAAAACTACGATTCATCCTCAAGCACGGAATCATGGGGTGAATTTATGGAGATCTCCACTTGCCTGGCAAGTAACCTTGTTTATGGGATTACAATCTACGTTGTTTTACGTCCTTGTCGCATGGCTGCCTGAAATCTTAAAGAGCAAAGGAATCGGCATTGATCAATCAGGCTTGTTCGTATCCATCATGCAACTAACCGTGCTTCCAGTTACTTTTATCGCCCCGATTCTCGCTGGACGGATGTCAAATCAGCGTCTATTAGTAACGATCGCATCTGTGTGTTTTTTCGTTGGAAATGTTGGTTTGCTTTATGGAAGTTTGAATTTTATTGTTTTATGGATTATCTTGCTAGGGATGGGGGCAGGATTTACCTTTGGTCTCGCCATGATCTTTTTCAGCTTACGTACAGATACCTCGGGACAAGCGGCAGAGTTGTCCGGAATGGCTCAATCTGTGGGATATTTACTTGCGGCTATGGGTCCTATGCTCTTTGGATATTTACATGATCTAACCGATAGCTGGCAGATTCCACTACAGATATTAGTTGGTGTATCACTTCTACTCTTTATAGTCGGTCAAGGTGCAGGTAGAAATAAAAAGGTTGGCACCATCGGATAGATTCGGTCATGTCGTATTGAAAAAGGAAAATCTATTGAAAGGTCAACATAATGGCTTCAAAAAGGTTTTCTGTAGATAAAATGGCAGAATATACAGATTTATTGAATGATTCATTACTATTCTTTCTGTGTTTAGTAAGTAGGGGGACGGTTCTCCGTGGAAACAGGAGAACCGTCCCCCTATTTCCTTATTTGTGTCAAATATTTTAACTCAGAATCAAAATTTTTTTTAGAAAATGAAGTGGTAACGTATTCATAAACGAAATAATAATGTACACTTAAAATAATTGAAATAATATATTATTTCATAATATATTATTTTAATACAAAAATATTAATGGCTTTATAAGCTGGAAGGAGTATGACAATGAGAATAGGTATACCAAAAGAAAGTTTTACCGGAGAAACGCGCGTTGCAGCATCTCCTAAAACCGTCGAGCAGTTAAAAAAACTCGGCTTTGATGTTGCAATTGAGTCTGGAGCCGGTGAGCGGGCTAGTTTCACTGATGAATTGTATATCACCGCTGGAGCTATCATTGTAAAGGATACTGACATTTGGCAATCGGATTTAATCTACAAAGTGAATCCACCAAACGAGGAAGAAATTTCAATGATAAAAGAAGGAGCAACCTTGGTTAGCTTCTTATTTCCAGCACAGAATTCAGACTTGGTAAACAAGCTTTCTCAAAAAAATATTAATGTATTGGCAATGGATATGGTGCCGAGAATTTCGCGTGCTCAGTCAATGGATGCATTATCCTCAATGGCAAATATTGGAGGATATAGAGCTGTAGTGGAGGCATCGCATAATTTCGGCCGCTTTTTCACAGGGCAGATTACTGCGGCAGGTAAAGTACCGCCAGCAAAAGTAATGGTCATTGGCGCTGGGGTAGCAGGACTGGCTGCCATCGGGACAAGCAAATCGCTTGGAGCTATTGTTCGGGCATTTGACACTCGTCTTGAAGTGGCAGAACAAATAGAATCTATGGGTGGAGAGTTTTTAAAGCTTGACTTTAGTGGTGATGAAGATGGTTCTACCTCTGGGGGATATGCAAAAGTAATGTCCGATGAGTTTATTAAAGCGGAAATGGAGTTATTTGCCCAGCAGGCTAAAGAGGTAGATATCATTATAACAACCGCTCTTATTCCTGGAAAACCAGCACCAAAGCTGATTACAAAAGCGATGGTCGACAGTATGAGCCGAGGCTCAGTTATTGTTGATATGGCCGCTGCTGCAGGTGGAAACTGCGAGTATACGGTTCCAGGTGAAATGTTCATTACGGATTCAGGAGTTAAGGTTATCGGTTATACAGATCTTCCCGGCCGTTTGCCAACTCAATCTTCTGAAATGTATGCTACAAATCTTGTGAATTTAGCTAAATTACTATGTAAAGAAAAAGACGGCAATATTAATATTGATTTTGAAGATGTCGTTTTGCGCAACATGAGTGTCATTCATAAAGGGAAGGTGACATTTCCACCGCCTGCTATCAGTGTAACTGCTGCGCCTGTAAAGAAAGAAGAACCTAAAGCACCACAAGAAGTGGTAGAGAAAAAGCCTTCAAATCTAAAATATGTATTAGCGGTAGTTGGTGTTATCCTGTTCGGATGGGTAGGTTATATGTCACCTCCTGAGTTTTTATCACACTTTATTGTTTTTGCCCTTGCATGTGTGGTAGGTTATTATGTCGTTTGGAATGTCAGCCATTCTTTACATACACCACTTATGTCGGTTACGAATGCGATTTCTGGTATTATCGTGGTCGGTGCATTGTTACAGATCAGTAGTGAAATTACGATCGTCAAGATCCTATCATTTATTGGTATATTAATTGCCACTATTAATATTGTTGGTGGTTTTACTGTAACTTCAAGAATGCTAAAAATGTTTTCTAAGGAATAGTAGGGAGGTGCCACTATGTTAAATGGATTAATTACAACAGCGTACATTATTTCAGCTATTTTGTTTATTCTAAGTTTAGCTGGTTTATCAAAACAAGAAACAGCCAAAAATGGTAACCGATTCGGCGTAATTGGGATGATCATTGCATTGGCTGCTACAATGATTAATATTGACGTTCAAAGTATCATCTATATTTTAGTTGCCATGCTGATTGGAAGCCTGATTGGGGTTCGATTGGCAGTAAAGGTACAAATGACAGAGATGCCGGAATTAGTGGCAGTCCTGCACAGTTTTGTAGGTTTGGCAGCTGTATTGGTTGGATATAATAGCTTTATTAATATCTACAATGGTCATTTACCTGAAACCGCTGTACTTTTAAATATTGAAATGATTGAAATCTATCTTGGTATTTTTATAGGGGCCATCACCTTTACAGGATCGATCGTGGCTTACGGAAAGCTTCATGGTCTTATTAAGTCAAAGGCACTTTCGTTGCCATTCAAAAACGGCCTTAATTTATTAGCTCTTATCGCAACAATTGTACTTATGTTCTTATTTGTTAATGCGAATGCTGGAGATGCGTTGATTTATCTTGCTATTATGACTGCGATTGCATTGATTTTTGGTTGGCATTTGGTTGCGTCAATCGGTGGAGCAGATATGCCGGTAGTCATCTCAATGCTAAACTCCTACTCAGGTTGGGCAGCAGCGGCAGCTGGATTTATGCTTTCGAATGACCTATTAATTATAACTGGAGCTTTAGTAGGGTCTTCAGGTGCGATTCTGTCATTCATCATGTGTAAAGCAATGAATCGATCGTTCATTTCAGTTATTCTCGGAGGCTTTGGCAATAAAGTAGTAGATTCTGGAGATGCAGAAGAAATGGGCGAGTACCGTGAAATGAGTCCTGAAGATGTTGCAGATCTATTAAAACAATCCAGTTCTGTTATCATTACTCCTGGATATGGTATGGCTGTGGCTCAGGCTCAATATCCGGTCGCTGAAATCACGAGAAAACTTCGTGAAAAGGGAATAAATGTTCGCTTTGCCATTCATCCAGTGGCAGGACGTTTGCCAGGTCATATGAATGTACTTTTAGCTGAAGCAAAAGTATCCTATGACATTGTTTTAGAAATGGATGAAATAAATGATGATTTTCCAGAAACGGATACCGTCCTTGTTATTGGGGCTAATGATACAGTGAATCCTTCTGCTCTAGATAATCCAAATAGTCCGATTGCTGGTATGCCAGTACTCGAAGTATGGAATGCGCAAAATGTCGTTGTATTTAAACGCTCTATGAGTGCCGGTTATGCTGGAGTGCAAAATCCGCTATTTTTTAAAGAGAACACAGCTATGTGCTTCGGTGACGCTAAAGATTCAGTACAAGCAATACTTAATGCATTATAATACGTAGTGAATGAATGATCGTAAATGTGATATTTAAAACAAAAGAAAACCTCTGATTTTGGTGCGAAAGCCAATATCAGGGGTTTTTTTATGTTTTCAAATCTACGTCTAAAGGTTTTTTTTCATACTTTTTTGCTGAAAAAACTATTAATTTAGCAAATTTAGTAGTCTAAAATGAAAAAATAATAGAAAAATCTTTAATTGTTCCGTATAGCGGAGTATACAGTTTGATAATTGGTATAAAGCATAATATTATTGAAATATAAAAATATTCTGAATAATTAGAAAAGGTGACACAATACCTGAAATTTCATTATGATTTTTCGATAAAATGAAAGCGTTTTAATCTTTGGGGTGTCTAATTTTTATTTTATTCAAGGTATTTTTAAGAGAGACAAAAGGGGGAAATAGGAAATGAACAAAAAGTTTTTAAAAATGAAAGTATTAATCCTTACAATGATTGCCTTCATGCTAGTGATTGCAGGATGCGCACAAAGTAGTGGAACAACAAGTGGGGGCGATTCAAAAGAAGACTCCGATACAATTAAAATTGGTTTTATTCTTTCGTTCACAGGTCCATTAGCTCCATTATCTGAAGGTATTAAACAAGGATTTGAACTTTACTTGGAAGAACATGGAGGTAAAATAGGCGGTAAAAAGGTAGAACTAAAATTTGAAGATGATGAAGGAAATCCACAAGTAGGTCTAAGAAAATATCGTCAATTGGTTCACAGTGAAAAAGTAGATCTTCTTGTTGGTCCAACGAACTCATCGATCGCTCTTGCATTACGTGATGAAGTGAATAAAGACAAAATTGCATTAATCATACCAAATGCAGCAGCAGATGATCTTTCATGGAGTAAAAAGAGCGATTATGTTTACCGTGTTTCCTGGTCCAATTGGCAAAATGGATATACTACTGCAGAATATTTAGCAAAAAATGTTGGTAAGAATGCAGTTATTATGGGTTCAGATTTTCCAGCTGGAAAAGAAGTTCTTCGATCCTTTAAGGCCGCTTATGAAGCTGCGGGTGGTACGGTAATAGAAGAACATTATCCAAAATTAGGAACAAATGATTTTTCAACCTATTTACAAGAGGCTTCTAGTGCCAAGCCTGATGTTATCTTTGCATTTTTTGCCGGCAGTGACGGTATTCGATATGCTCAACAATACAAGGAATTTGGTTTACAAGGAAAGATTCCAATGGCTGGATCATTAGAATTTGGGGATGAACTCATTCTTCAACCTACTGGAGATGCTACAGAAGGATTTTATTCAGGAACTGTCTATTCCGCTTTTCTTGAAAATGATTTAAATAAAAAATTCGTAGAATCCTATAAAAATAAATATGAAAAAATTCCGAATACTTTTTCTGTAAGTGGTTATGACTCAGCGATCATATTAGATAAAGCTATTTCTGAAGCAGGAAGTGCTAAAACAGAAGATTTAATCAAAGTATTAAAAGGTATTTCTTATGATAGTCCACGTGGGCCGATTACAATTGATGAAAAAACGCACAACCCAATCCAAAACTTCTATTTAGCGAAAAATGTTATGAAGGACGGTCGAATCGTTCCTGAAATCATTGAAACAAAAGAAAAAGTGGCAATGCCGGAAAAATCACCATTTGAATAATCGTTTCTAAAGACTAACTCAAGTGGGGGGATAAGATTCTATATCCATCCCTCCACCAGAGTAACTAAAACCTTCGTTTATATGCGCTTAATTTTAGAAGGAAGAGAGGGGATGGTCCTTTGGATATTATTCTAGTTCAACTTGTAACGGGAGTTGCTTATGGAATGCTGTATTTTATGATTGCAGCAGGATTAACGATTATTCTGGGAGTTATGAATGTTGTCAATCTAGCACATGGGACATTATTTATGCTCGGTTCTTATATCGCTTTTTCTTTTATTAGCAATGGGGTTAATTATTGGATTGCTCTTGTTTTATCCGTCATTTTAACAGGAGTGTTTGGTATTATCCTGGAGAAAGTATTAATCAAACATGTATATGGTAAAGAACTCGAACAAGTATTATTGACTTTTGGCTTAAGTTTTATTATCGCTGATTCTGTAAAGTGGATGTGGGGTACAGAGATGAAAACGATTCCGGTACCTGCTTTACTGGACGCATCCATATCAATTGGGGAAATGACATTCCCAGTTTTCCGCTTATTTGTTGTATTTGTTGGTTGTTTATTAGCGATATTACTATGGTATTTAGAAAGCAAAACACGTGTGGGGGCAATTATCCGAGCAGGAGTAGATGATCGTGCCATGGTTGGTGCTCTTGGTATTAATGTAGGATTAGTATTTACAGGTGTTTTTGTTTTTGGAGCAGCATTAGCAGGACTAAGCGGAGTTTTAGGTGGACCACTGCTTGGAATGTATACGGGAATGGACAGCGAAATTCTTGTTACATCCTTGATTGTCGTTGTAATTGGCGGTTTAGGTTCTTGGAAAGGTTCCTTTATTGGTGCCATTGGAATCGGGGTATTAGAAACACTTGGAAAGGTCTGGTTCCCATCCTTATCCATGCTGATTGTATTCTTGATTATGATGGTGGTTTTGATCATCCGACCTCAAGGTCTTTTCGGAAAAGAGGTGGCATAGTATGAAAAAAAATATTACGTATGCGATTCTACTCTTTCTTTTCGTTTTAGCTGTGCCGTTATTATTCTCTGATTTTGGAATCAATTTAACCGCAGAAATCTATATAATGGCCATTTTTGCGATGAGTCTAGGATTAATTATGGGCTTTGCCGGAATGGTATCACTAGGACATGCGGCGTTTTTTGGAATTGGAGCTTATACGGTGGCGCTAGTAGGACAATATGTACCAAATACGTATCTTTTGCTTATTATAGCGTTGGCAATTTCCGGAATACTCGCTTTAATTACCGGGGCCGTGTTCATCCGTACTTCTAAGTTTTACTTTTTAATGATTACACTGGCCTTTAGTCAGTTAGTGTTTACCTTATTCTGGCAAATGAAGGATTTGACAGGTGGAGCGGATGGAATGTCAGTCTCAGCCATCATGAATCTTGGCTTTGGTGACATACTAGATCCTCGTTCGATTTATTATGTGATGGGAATCGCTTTTGTCCTTGCTTTCATTCTTCTACGTTTATTTGTTGAATCATCCGCAGGGAAAATAACCAAAGGTGTCATGGAAAACGAATCACGTATGAACGCTTTAGGCTATAATGTTCGTGTTTATAAATTATTAGCCTATACACTTTCTGGTGCATTAGCAGGATTAGCCGGAGCCCTTTATTCTTTCTATAATGTCTTTGTCTCACCTGAGTTGTCCGGTTGGCTGTTTTCAGGTCAAGTGATGATTATGGTCATAGTTGGTGGAGTTGGTACTTTACTTGGACCTGCAATCGGAGCCGGAGTTTTTATCTTTTTACAAAACTTTATCAGTACCTATACAGAAAGATGGCCGCTGATCATGGGTGTCCTTTTAGTTATCCTTGTTCTTATCGGAAAAGGCGGGGTTGTTCATTGGCTACAATATTTTAAAGCGATGATTTTTAAACGCAAGCCTAAAGAAAAAGTTTCCCCTACTAATCAAGTTGAAAAGGAGGAAGTAGTCAGTTGAGTTTACTAAAAGTGGAAAATATCAGTAAATCATTTAAAACCCTTCAAGTATTGCACAATGTATCATTGGAAGTTCAACCAGGTGAACGTCATGTCATTATTGGCCCCAATGGTGCAGGGAAAACGACACTATTTAATTGCATTACGAACCACCTGCAGATTAACTCAGGGTCCGTTTATTTAGAAGGAAATGATATTAGTAAACTACCTTCACATCAATTGGTCCATTTAGGGATGTCGCGAACTTTTCAAAAAAATAACTTATTTGGTGAGTTAACGGTAGAGGAAAATATTCACCTGGCTTTAGCGTCAAGAAAATCTTATCGTTATGATGTTTTTTTTGAGCTTACGAAACGTTCTGATATTAAAAAAGAAACGAATGAAATATTAGAACAATGGGACATTTCTTCACGCCGTCATATTCAGGTCAAAAATCTTTCCTACGGAGAACAACGTTTGCTAGAAGTGCTACTTGCAATGGCTAGTAAGCCAAAGATTCTCTTATTAGATGAACCGACATCTGGAATGTCACCGGCAGAGACCACTCAAACGTCAGAGATGATTCAAAAACTCCCGCGTTCCATTGCATTAGTGGTGATTGAACATGATATGGAAGTGGTTTTTGCCATTGCCGATCGAATTACAGTTCTTCACCATGGAGAGGCGATTTTGAGCGGGACACCAGAAGAGATTCGAAACAATGAATTGGTAAAGGAAATATACTTCGGTGGAGGTGCAAAAAAACATGCTTGATCTACAAGATGTTCATTCCTATTATGGAACCAGTCATATCCTTCAAGGGGTTAATTTTTCAGTTCCAGAGGGAAAATGTGTAGCACTTCTAGGACGGAATGGAGCCGGTAAAACGACGACCATTCATACAATTGCAGGTCTCCATAAAGCAAAAAGGGGGAGTATACGACTTAAAGACAAACAGGTACAATCCTTGTCATCTCATCAAATTTCTCGTCTTGGTATTGGTTTAGTACCCCAAGGAAGAAGGATTTTCCCTTCTCTAACGATTAGAGAGAATTTGACCATGCCTGCTCGTAAGAAAAAGGAAAATGATAAGAAAATTACTTGGGATATTGAGAAAGTTTATGATTTATTCCCTGTCTTAAAAGAGCGGGAAAAGAATATGGGTACACAGTTATCAGGTGGACAGCAACAAATGTTGGCGATTGGACGAGCGCTGATGACGAATCCGCAATTTTTATTGATGGATGAACCTTCTGAAGGATTAGCCCCCGTTATTATTGATCAAGTTGGTGATATCGTCATTAAATTAAAGGAGACAGGTTTGCCGATCTTAATGGTAGAACAAAATATCGCTCTGGCCTGTAAAGCGGCAGATGAAATCTTAATCATGAATAAAGGTACGATTGTATGGCAGGGGACACCCGATGAACTGATGGCAAATGAGGAAATCCAACATAAGTATTTGGGAGTTTAAATAAAGTCTAAATATAAAGAGCCTGGAGAGTTTTTTCTCCAGGCTTTTTACGTTTAATACCGGCTATTAAACTCTATAGTGGGTCTAAACACCTGTCCGCTTGTACCTTCCCGTTTCCTTCATTTACAATTTAAACCATTTAACTATTCCATTATCTGTGTTATAGTTCAATATTGACTTCTAACAATATTGTGAACAAATATGTAAATATTTCCTAAATCAAATAAAATAAAATAAAACTTAAAAGAGGTTAGATAGATGAGTGTATTAACAGTTACAGACCTAAACCATGGATTTGGCGATCGTACCATCTTTGATAATGTTTCCTTCCGCTTGTTAAAAGGGGAACATATCGCTTTGATTGGGGCAAACGGTGAAGGTAAATCGACATTTATGAATATCATTACAGGACAACTTCAGCCTGATGATGGAAAAATAGAGTGGTCTAAGCATCAACGAGTTGGTTATCTTGATCAACATACAGCTTTACAAAAGGGATTGACAATCCGTGACGTATTAAAAACGGCTTTTCAATATCTCTTTGACGTGGAAACGAATATTAATACCATTTACGAAAAGATATCTGACGTTACACCTGAAGAAATGGAAAAGATGTTAGAGGAAGTTGGTACATTACAAGACATATTAACAAATAATGATTTCTATATTATTGATTCTAAAGTAGAAGAAGTGGCAAGAGGACTTGGTCTTGATGGTGTAGGATTAGAAAAAGATGTTCATGATTTAAGCGGTGGGCAGCGAACAAAAGTTTTATTAGCCAAGCTTTTACTTGAGAAACCAGATATTCTTCTTTTAGATGAGCCTACAAACTATTTGGACGAACAACACATTGAGTGGTTAAGACGTTACCTGCAAGAATATGAAAATGCTTTTTTATTGATTTCTCATGACATTCCATTTCTTAATAGCGTTGTAAATGTGATCTACCATTTAGAAAATCAAAAATTAAATCGCTACGTGGGGGATCACGACAATTTCCTTGTTGTCTATGAAGCTAAAAAAATACAGGTTGAAGCTGCTTTTAAGAGACAGCAATCAGAAATTTCTAGTTTAAAAGATTTTGTAGCCCGTAATAAGGCAAGGGCATCTACTAGTAGCCTTGCCATGTCCAGACAGAAAAAACTTGATAAAATGGACGTTATTGAAATCGCACAGGAACGGCCAAAACCTGATTTCAACTTTAAAGAAGCAAGAACCTCAGGTAAATTAATTTTTGAGACGAAGGAATTTGTCATTGGGTATGAAGAGCCATTATCAAAACCGTTAAATCTTTATATCGAGCGTGGACAAAAAGTTGCATTAGTTGGAGCGAATGGGATCGGTAAGACGACACTCCTTCGTAGCATGCTCGGAGAAATAAGTTCTCTTTCTGGTACACTTGAACGAGGTGAATACCAGTATATTGGATATTTTGAACAAGAAGTGAAAACGGAAAATCAAAACACGTGTATCGAAGAAATATCGAATACGTTTCCTCATTTAAGCCAAGGTCAGATACGTGCTGCTCTTGCAAGATGTGGATTGACTAGAAAACACATTGAAAGTAAAATATCGGTTTTAAGTGGTGGAGAGCAAGCGAAAGTTCGTTTATGTAAGCTCCTTAACCAAGAAAGCAATATCCTTGTTTTCGATGAGCCAACCAACCATTTGGATAAAGATGCCAAAGCTGAGCTTAAACGGGCTATAAAATCGTATAAGGGAAGCGTGCTCCTGATCTCTCATGAACCTGAGTTTTACCAAGACGTGGTAACCGATATTTGGGACGTAGAATCATGGACAACTAAAGCCATTTAACTTGAAGAATCATTTATCAATTCTGTAAACCCTGACTGAATGAAGTTAAAGCCTCCGGCGGATGCCACAGATTTTAAAAGGAAGTTTATCGAGCGAGCTCGATATTATCTGGGCGCAAATACGCCGAGGCGCATTTGATATTTGAACGACCCGAGTGGGGGGCGTCATTTCTGACCACCCATTTGAATAGGGAAAAGGGAGAGCTGATCATTATGATTACTCTCCCTTTTCTTTTTATTCCATAAATCTTTTTTCTCAGTTTGCAAGCACTATTCGTATAGTCTATTGATAATCTCTTATTAACTCTTCTAAACGTCGCTTACCTTCTTCTGTTAAATAGACTCCTTTTCGGTTTAAAAGCTGTTTAGCTAAATTTGCGTTCATCTCAAAATCTTCTTTTTTTGATGCCAATATATATTCCACCTTTCTTTATAAATTGGTTGTTTATTTTACTATATTCATTATTTTTAGAATTGAATGGGACAAGTATAATGAGTACTGATAGTTTTTTTCGTGCAAAATTAAATATGTTGATAAATGACAAAAATGTATCTATAAACGATTGGTGGGATATTCGGAATGTAAAAAACCACCTTCTCGTTTGGAGAGATCTGTAAGTGATTTATATGGACTCCACAGAGTTATATACATCCTACAAATTGTAAATATTCGGTGGGACAGGTGATACCTATCCCATGTCCTTTCAGGTATAGTTAGAGGAAGTCATAGTAATGAAGCACGAACAGGAATGACTGTGTGATATGAAAGGGGACATTTAATGAGAAGAATTATTTTATCGACAGAGAGTGGTGCGGATTTACCAAAAGATTTAGCTGACAAATATGCCATTCAAGTGGTGCCGATGCATGTGATCATGGATGGACAGGATTATTTAGATGGTAGCTTATCTGTAAAGGATATTTATGAATATCATAATCGTACAAAAAAAATACCATCTACAACGTCCACAAATGCCCATGAGTATCATGGTTTTTTTACGAAGATAAAAGAGGATTTTCCGGATTGTATCATTATTCATATTGGTTATACTTCAAAGGCATCTTCTTCCTTTCAAAATGCAATCATTGCATCGGAAGATTTTAAAGATCTTTATCTAATTGATGCTTTGAACGTTGCAGGTGGATTAACGGCTATTTTGATGTATGCTGCTACTTTGTTAGAAAAAGAGCCTACGATTGAGCCTGTTCGTTTAATAGAAAAAATAGAATCAATCGTTACTAAATCAAGACTGTCATTCATTCCGGGAAGTTTAGAATTTTTAAGAGCTGGTGGACGCGTAAGTAATGTTGCTTATCTCGGCGGGGTTTTGTTGAAAATAAAGCCATGCATTGAATTAATTGAGGGTAAACTTGTTTCAACGAAAAAATACCGTGGGAAAATGAGCGGAGTTGCAGAAAAACTAATGCAAGATTTTTTAAATGATTATGATATTGATCGAGAACAACTATATTTTCAGTACTCGATAGGACTTGATGAAAGTATCAAGCTACGGATGGCTGAAGTCGCAAAAGAAAATGGATTCGAAAAGATAATATGGATTCAAGCGGGTGCTATGATTTCTACCCACGCTGGACCTGGGGCTTTTGGGATTGCAGGATTAGAATTGTAGAAACTTTTTTTGTCACCTTTTTTCATAAGAGAGAGTAAGGTCACAAAAATCCCACATTAGGCTACGTTACAGCCTGATGTGGGAAGTATGCTCCTAGTCTATCTAAACCCAAGATCTAATTTTTTTAGCGTAAATACGATTACCCAAAGGGTCCCACCTGTTAGTAGAGATGCCCACCAGGAAAAGTGGAAGGCGGGACCGAACTCTGGTGTAAATTGGCTTACTGCAATGATGAGTCCCGTGGATACCGCTCCGAAAAGTCCAGCCTTTACTATGTTTTTCTTTTCATTTGCTTTTTCTTTAAACAAAGATTGTTTGATTATCCTAAAGATATACCATACGCCAAATGTAATGGATCCTAAGATAAATGCAAATATAAATAGAGTTGAAAACAGATAGACACTAGTACTTACATTCCCAATATTAAATTGTGAGAAAACTAGAATAACCACGCCTCGAATCATTAACATCCAACTTACCAGATCAATGACAATCCTCAAAATAAAGGGAATTACTTCTCGTTTCTGTTCCTTCGGTAAGTTTAGAATGATTTCATCAGCATAACGTTTAGGGTCATCACCGAAAATGTCCTGAGCCGACTTGCCTTCGTGTTGACCATCAAGGAGATGATCAAGCATTTCCATCAACACTTCCTCGGATTGTTGTTCTGACAGAGATAATTGCAGACGAATGTAAATGAGCATGTCACTATAGTATTTATCGTTCTGCGGGGTGAGTTGTTCACGTTTTCTGTTATTCTCCTCAATTAATTGTTTGGACTTCACTGTAAATTCCTCCCCTTAAATAAAGAATTAACTGGTTCAACAATCTGTTTCCACTCTGAAGCAATCATTTCTAGTGACCCTTTCCCTTCGTCGGTTAAATGATAATACTTTCGGTTTGGACCAGACTCGGAAGGCTGCATTTCTCCACGGATCAGTCCATTTTTCTGTAAGCGAAGCAAGACTGGATAAATAGTTCCCTCACTTATATCGCTTAATCCGAATTCTTGAAGCTTCTTAGATAATTCGTAGCCATAAACAGGTTCTTTTTCAATAACAGCTAAGACACAACCATCCAATATTCCCTTTAATAATTGGCTTCTTAAGGACATTGTATAGCTCCCTTTCTGGTACTTTGTTAACAAGGTAATAAGCTAAAATAGCAACTACTATGCATAACAAGATAGTAGATAAAAAAACAACTACTTTGTTATGCATAGTAGTTGTTTTAATTGTATCCTTTTTGTTCCAATATTGTCAATCGAATATAGCCTTATTAATCAAAGGAAAGAGTGGTACAAGGGTGGTACAAGGGGACAGTTTTTTTGTCCCTCAGGTGGGACATCATCCCTTAGTACTACTTCATTTGTTAGCTAATACATCTCTATCCGTTGCTTGGGGCGGTTGCTCTAACCATTCGTTCTCAATCATAATATTTGTTCCATCTTCCGCAAATTGTACAATTTCCGCCGTTAGTCTAGTGTAATTGGCTCCTAAATCACGTCGGGGGCTCAAACCGAGACCTCTGCCATAATGGCCAATTCCTATGGAATTTAATGTTTCCGTATGGAACATCATCAGTTTATCTGAAAGGGGAGAAACGGTTGAATCAGTCGGCATTGTATCCCATGCACTAGCTGAAGGAAGAAATTCTTTACTTAATAATGAACCAAAAATTTCAACATGCTTGTCAGAAATATTTCTCCCTCTTACCATATAATCACGAACTTGTTGAGATTTCGCCACCTGACTAAATCCCATAAGCAACGTTCGGCCTAACTGATTTTGTATTAGATTAAAATAAATTTGCGACATTTCAACCGCACTTAGAGGTCGACGATGACCGAACCATCCTGCTAAATAACTTTGCTTTTTGACATATTCCACTTTTTTCGAAACAGGAATAAATGGGGAGCGGACGAAAGTTCCCTTTGTTAGCATAATTTCCGTAGCCTTGTTAAAGAGCTTTGCTGATTCATTTAAACATTCAGTAAAGTATTCACATAGATCCAAACGGGCACAATTTGATAAACACATCGTGTAGAATTCCATACTGAGTTTCCCTATATTTTGAATATAAAACAGGTAAAAGTTATCCGTAAATAAACGAGGTGCTTCTTTATTCACATCATTATTTACAGAAAATCCGTCTGGAAGGGGATGTTTTTCCTCGGCGAAAATAGCTTGTAATTTCTGAACGTGAGCTTGAGAAAGCTCCATGGCAAATTCGAGGACAGAACGAATTTCGATATCATCCACATGGGACAAGTAGGATTCAAATATGCAGACGGCTGAGGTGTCACTCATATAGTTTGTCCAAAGGTTCGCAATTTCTGCCGCAGTTAATTCGATATGATGATTTGTTAACAATATAAATACCTCCTAAATAAGGGTGTTTATCTAAATATTCCCTCCCAAAACATTATTATTCATGTATATAGATTTTTTCACTCATTCGGTTTTTTCTGCACTTCCTTACATTTGGAAACAGTTTTAGTAAGAAAATCCATTTACCAACCATCACACAACTAGTTTATAATATAAGGATGTCCAAATGAGATAGTAGGAATCTATTCCTATGAAACTAAGAAGATTTAAGTAGGTGAATTACAATCGATGTCATTGAAACAAGGGTGAGAGGTTTTATTGAAGATGTTCAACACCCTCATCAAAAAAAGAAAATAAATATGAACGATTTAGAGCAACAGCTGCGAAAGCTTTTGGATGATTATTTTGAAATGGATGGTTATTCGATGTTTTATCGTACAATCGAAACATTGCAAGCAGAAGGACAACTGATCCCTATTCAAAATAATCAATACAATGGAAGGACACCCGCGCTTGCCTTATATTACTGGGTTAATATAAAAGTTCAGGTAGCCAAATGGGATCGTCTTGAGATGATGAAATTAAGTGATCAGTTTGATTTCTCCTTTTATGAACGGCATCCCGAATGGCAAACGAAAGAGGAATGGACTCGAATCCAGAATTTATATACTTTTCTAAAGTCCAATCAAGAAAGAGAAATGGTGTCAGTCGAAGAAAGAAGCTTAGAGCTCTTTGGCCATGAAAAATTCTTACTAGATGGTGATACCTTTCCTGAAGGAAAAGGCTTTTTAGCTAGAATTGGCCTATCAGAAGAGCAACTTAAAATGGTGAACTACGGGGAGCCTTTTGTATTTTGGTTGAAACAAGGGAAAGAAATAAAAGAGATTCAACGAGTACTCATTGTCGAAAATCTTTCTTTCTTTCATACTTCCATTAAGTTATTGGAAGCGAATCAACTCGATTATGAACCTGAACTGATCATTTATGGGGAAGGGTCTAAAATTGAACGAAGCTTTTCCTTTTTCTTCCGAATGTTTCCGCCAAAATCCTATCTTTTTTATTACGCAGGAGATCTTGATGCATCAGGATACGGGATCCTCATTCGGCTGATCGAAAAATATCCAGATTGCTGTATTCAGCCTGCCTTGAAAATTTATCGCAAAATGCTCGAATGTCTAGACCAAAAGAATGACCAAAAACAAGGCCAAACACAAAACATCCAATATCGTGATCCTATTCTTTCAATGGTTTACGGAAGAGGAGCAAGCGCTATTAGGCCAATTATGGCAGGAAAATAAGCGGATCCCACAAGAAGTGCTAACAATCGAAACATGGAGGCGATGGATGTGAACGAATCATGGGAAGGATTTGCCCAGCGAATGCAACGACTAAATCCATTGTTTGAGCTTGGGAGGGGAATGGAAGTAGGGGAGCTGAAACCTTATATCCAAACCATTCTCATGCAAGTGCTCCTCGCAATCTTTTATAGAGAATTAAATGATGATGATAGCAGGCGTAAATCAGATATCAAGTATATGGTAGAAGATTCCATTAAGAGGATGAAGCTTTTAGCAGACGATAAGCAAACCGAACGGATTACAAGCGGTCTTTTATATCAGGGGAAAGAAGAGTATAGTAAACCGTTTGAAACCTTATATTACGATGAAATAGGACAATCATGGGAAACTCAGGTCTTCCGATATGTCACGATGGATGAATTATATACGAATTTAGAGATGGGCGGGTCCATTGTTTATAAACTCACGGATGTCTCTCAGGAAATGATTTTTATGAGCAGGGAAATGGCTGAGGAATTCTCCATTACGATCGAACAACTCTATAGTATGCAGCTGATTAAAAACGGTAATTTCCGAAAAGCGACTCGAAACCTCGATCACCTCATTTCACGTGTAAACCGCTTAATGTCAAAAGAATTCACTTTTCAAAAGGAAATGATGAACAATCCCAAAATCTTATTGATTGAAGAAGAATGGCAAAGGTCCGACAATCGTGTTGAAATTGAAAAGCAATTTGAAGAAGAAAAAAATCACTTTCGTACCATCACGAGCATGATCGAAAAAACGAAACGAAGAAATGAAGAAGATGATTAGATTCAGAAGGAATTGATTCTTCTCCAAGAAAAAATTGGTCATACCAGGCAATTGCATGATCGTTTTGCCAAGCTAGTCATTCAAAATATCTCATATGAGATGAAATTAAAAGCGGAAAACCCTTCCTTGTTTTGGGAAACCAGCCTGGTTTCATTTCGAGAACATATTTATGAAAATGGGTTCATGAAGGAAGGTGTTCATCGCTTCGAGGCGATCGAAAGGGTCCTTTCTCCTTTATTTTCACCAAAGAATGAATTTATTTTGCCGCTTGATTGGATTTGGGGTGAACAAGAATTTGATGAAAAACAAGTAACGGATGCTGTTATAGAAGAGGAAGCAGAAGAACCTATTACTCATAAGCGAGTGACGAACTGGGAATCGATTATTAAGGCATGGAGTTATGTTTTTCAATATTTACAAACATACAGGGAGTTTTCATTAGCTGATTTAGAGAAGTTGCCATTAGAAGTGCAGGATTTATGGTTTGAAGAATCGGAAACGATTGATTTATGGATGATGTTTGATAAAAAACCGCTGAAGGTTCAAGTGTTATACCGGAAGGAAGAAACATTCAGTGATGAGAGGGAAATTCTTCTTTATAAACTCATGAAGGAATATCCGCAATTTGAAACTTTTGAGGGCTTGAAAATCTTTACCGATGTTTGATCATCGAGCGGAGCCTTTCCATTGTCTAACATGAAAATGACCCCTTTTAAAATATGTGTGCAGGAGGATAAAAGATGAATGCAGAAACATATCAAAAGAGCATCAGCTGTCTATTTTACTCTATTGAAAGATAAAGTAATTGACGAAAATAGTGAACACTTCCAGACTTATTTTGATCCAGAAGTGAGGCAGACCGTTCTTTTATTAGCAGATGAATCAGGTACATATATTATTGAATCACCTAAACGTATTCAAATAGTGGTCCAGCCAACCGGCTCGGTCTTTGCTACGAATTTTACCCATATGAAAGAAAAGCATAAGCAAATTGAAACGAAAAAACACTTTCATCTTATTAGCGTTGTCATTATGGCTTTTTTAGCTAGCATAGACCGCAACCAGGCGGCAAGAATCCGCACGAAGCGGGAAGGAATTAGCTACTACGCATTAGAACGGCTAGTCAATGATCTTATGATGAATTGGGATAGCATTCTCAAAACCAAACCGACCTTCGGAGAAGCAGAACGAATCGATATGAAGGAAGTTGTGACAACTTGGAAATACATGGAGGTTGATACAGAGGATTATGGGTTTAAAAAAGCCAATAAACGAACCCGAATTGGTTTAATTGCAAGCAGCATGCGCTTATTAGAGACGGAAGGGTTAATCGTCATTCTCGATCGGGATGATATTCCAAAGGTGATTCCTAAGAATGAACTATTTGAGCGAATTGAATACCTATATCACGATTATGATCGGTATGAATTATTTAAAAAATTAATGACTACAGAGGAGGATGAGCATGCCGAAAATCCATCGAATTAGAATTGTTGGCCTGAAGTATGATGGCATGCAAAAGCAATACAAAGATACCACTTTTAACTTTCATAATGGAGAGACATCAACCAATGGTCTCATTGCCATGATGAATGGGGGTGGGAAAGGTGTATTCCTGCAAACCATCTTCCAAATACTTAAACCTGGAACTTCATGGGGAAAACAAAACAATCGTTATTATCAACAGTATTTCTTTAATCAGAAAGAACAATTTATTCCCTATACCTTTCATGTTGTCATTCAATGGGAATTGGACGGTGCTGATCACCGGCATCTGATCACTGGGGGAATGTTCTCAGCCGAACAGCGGATCTCGATGAGTGAAGAAAGTGGAAATGAAAGTAAAACATTGGAACAGGAAGCAAAGATCCTCCCTAATATTACCTTCTATACAAGAGAATTTGAACGGAGAGAAGAGGCCGCGCTTGATCATATTCCACTTTATGAAAATGATGAGGTGGCTGAAACCGAAAGCTTGAAGGACTATTTAAAATGGAATGGATATGACGTTTACCGAGATACAAAGAAGCACTATCGCATTCTTGATACATACGGAATTAACCGTAAAGACTGGGATATTATGAAGGACATTAACAAAGATGAAGGCGGCGTTGGGAAATACTTTGAGGGAGCTGAGGATGATCATTCTCTGTTCCAAAACAAGAATTATTCCTACTGTTAGTCGGGGTCTTGCATCGTACTGAACACCAAAAGAATGATCTGGTCGAGATTTTCAAAAGTCAGGCAAGCATTGCGAAGGATCTGCCTGTTCTCTTAAAAAGAGAGCAAGCTCATAAGGAGTTTTTAGAAGACATTGTCCCTTTTGAAGAGAATGTAGCTAAAGGAGTAGAGCATAAAGAAATTGTTCATACCAGTATAAAGGTAGGAAGACAATTGCTTGGTGCGCTACAGCATTTGAAGCAATCGGAAGAGGAAACCCTGCTTACTATAGAGAAAAATATTGAAAAATTAACGCTAAGGCAGGCGGATTTACGCTATCAAAAAGACAATTTAGAGTATGCAAAAGCTCACAGAGAGGTACTAGATTGGGAAAAGAAATTAGTGGAAGAAAAGAATAAGCATACCTCCTTACAAGCGATTGTTGAGGATAAACAGGAACGAAAAGAACAATTGGTCTTTCAGCTATTAATGAAAGAATGGAGTGACAACGAACAAAGTATTCGCTCTCTTTCACAGCAGATAGAGAAATTGGAACAAAATAGCGGCTTAGAGCAAGTGAATCAGAGAATGGATGAAATCAAAAAAGAAGCAGCCAAACAATGGGAACAAACTTCTCATTCTATACAAGAAGCGGTAAAGCAATATTCGGGTTATCAAAAGTTCCTAAAGAAAAAAGGAACGGAACTGTCAAGGCAGGATAAACAAAAAACAAAAGAAATGGCGAAGCTTAGTACTGAAATTGATTTTCTCTATACACAAATGCATACCTTTGAGTCTAAGGAAGAAGCGCTCATCAAAGAATTCGGTGACCGTTTAACCTATGACTTAAACGGCCTTACCCTCAGTCTTTCTAAACAAATTGAAGACAAAAAGGCTTTGATCGAAGAGCTGCAAGCTAAAACGAAAGAGTCTAGTGAAAAGCAAAATCAACTTGCGACTGAACATGGTACGCTCGTCCAATATATTCAGTTTTCAGAAGAGAAATGTGAAGAGTTAAGGGCAGCAAATGAAGGGCAAAAACAAAAAGAAGCAAAACTACTAGATAAGCTTCACGGGTTATTAGATGATGTCGATGCACCGTTCACACCCGCGCTTCTTTCGAAGTATTCCTTACAGATCGAAGAAATACTAGGTCAAAACCTGCAACAAGGGGAACAAATAAAAAAAGAACTTTGGGAAACACAACTCGACCATTCCTTAAATGATGAACATTTCTGGATTCCCAATAAAGATGTGAAAGAATTAAAGGAATGGATCGATGAAAAGACTGGTATTGATGTGTTTTATGGAACTCAATTTCTCCAATCATTAAGTGCGGAGGAGATGGCGAACTTATCTTTGACGTATCCGCTTCTACCATACGGTTTAGTCGTAAGCGGGCATCAATGGCAAAATATTAATCAGCAGGTTCTTTCAGGTAGAATGTTTAAAAGTCCTGTTCCGATTTTCATGCGTGAGGAAATGAACAGCGAAAATCACCAACCATCCTTTGTGATCGTTAACGGAACGGAGAAAGAACTAGTAACGGATAAAAATCAGTTTACCAACTGGAAAATAAAGATTGCTAAACAAATTGATGAAAAGAAAGATACACTGATTGAAATTGAAAAAACAGAAACCTCCTTACGTCGTATGTTAAAAGAAATCGATCGGTTTATATCAAGTAAGCTTTCTAGTGATATCGAAAAAGACTTCAATCAGGAACAGAACGTTCTCCGATCAAAGAAGACGAAATTACAGGAAATCACAATACAAGAGGAAAAAGAAAAGGAATACCAGCTTTCGCTAAAAGAACAGCTGGAAAAGACAAAGCAAAAAATAGAAGAGCTTGCTAAAAATGTAGAAACATTAGTGGATTTTGATCGTGAAAAGTCTCTTCACCAAGAAAATAAACGGGTGAAAGGAGAGAAAGAGAAACAAAAGGAAGCTTTAAGTATAGGGCAGCAAGAAATAGGAATAGAGCATCAAAATAACGTTGAACTGCAAACGGAGTGGAATCAAACGTATTTAGAATGGAAGCTTACAACCGAACAAAATATAAAGGAGATCGCCTTCTTTATTGACGAAGCGGTTTTTCCTACGGATGAAAAAGCGGAGCAATGTGAAGAGGTCCCACGTTTATCACCCCATTTATTAGAAGAGATAAATGGAAGCATCAATGAGTTAAAACAGCTCCAGAAATCAAAAGAAGAACAAGCTAGAGAATTAATGGTGATTCAAGCAAGAAAAGAAACAGAACAAAAGCAGCAAAAGAAATTAGAGAAAAAACTCAATACTCATAACAAGGATTGGAAGGAAGCTTCGGAGCCAGAGGAACCGATCACGTATATTAGAAAATATGCTACAAACGGCACAGAAAGAAGCGAAGGCTGCGGAAAAAGAAGAACGGGAACAAGGAACAGCCGTAACCGTCGCAGAAACAACCTTAAAGCATGCAGCCGAACAACGTGAAAAGTCAGGCAAAAAGATAGAAAAGCATGAAAAACAGCCTGAAGAATGGGAAGATCTTGACTTAGAAGTAAAGGCCGTAGAAATTAAAGACCAAACGAAACATAACGAAAGAGGAAGTAAAGCAGGCTGAAAAACGCCAAAAAGAAACAGAACAGAATATTAGCGGGTTTGAAGGGGATTTGTTAACCTTATCCGTTATCCTAAAAGAGGAAGCGGCAGCATTTACTGATCATGATATAGAAAAAATTAAGAGTCAAGGAAAAGCGATGTATCTTATCCTGGTGTGAAGAACATCAAGCGATTCTAGAAGAGGGACAAGAGAAGCATGCGAAAATCGATCAATCCTTGCGCAATTTAAAGCTCACGATTGAAGGAAAAGATTGGGAGATTCGTTTTAAAAATGAAGTATTAACAACACTAGACCACATGGATACAAGGCATTATACGCATATTCAAAGCATCGTTAAGAATATGAAGCGTTTTTCACAAAGTGGGTTGGAACAATTAGAACGCGACAAAGAAAGAGCAGAAAATGCGCAAAACTTCTGGGCTAGCCGTGCCAGCATGAAAGTGATGAGTATTTCAGAGGCCATACGTTCCATGATTGCGAAAATGAAGCTGAAAAATGAACGAGGATCCTTTCCGCTCGTCCAACTCAAAGAAGATATCTTACCTAAAAAGGCCGAAGATATCGAACCACTACTAAAGCAGCATTTTGTAGCTGCGATTAACAAAATCACCAAACAATTTGATACGAATTGATGATTATAATCGATTATTAGACCAAGAAATAAAACAACTCATTAGTGATGAGCAAATACTATTTGTATCCCTTCGAAATCGATATCCTGAGCTACTCGTCTATAATATGCGAACGGATAATGCCTTTATGTATGGGAAACCGCAAAGAGAGCATTATTCAACCTGGCAGACCATTAATCAAGGTTCTAAGACGAAATCCGATGGGAGTGGAGGACAAAAGTTATCCGCCCGAATGGTGATGATGATGATGTTATTATCCGTTAAAAGCGAAACAGATCATAGCTGGGTTCCGTTAGTCTGTGATAATCCGTTCGGACAAGCAGCATCGGCACATGTCCTTGATCCGATATTCGCAGTTGCCGAAAAACTGAAGTTCCAATTCATCGTCGTCACTCCGCCCGAACTTGTGAAAACGGAAATCAGCCAACGATTTGATGCCTATTATAAATTGGACTTCATTCGTGAAAAAGGAAAAGAAATTGTTTCGGACACGATTGTTCCAGCATTTCGAATTTATCAAGGAGAAGAAGTTGTTCAGTAAAGAAATACTAGGATAGAGTAGACGATTTAAACGTAAAAAATCTCACTTTCTATATGGAAGGTGGGATTTTTTTATGCTCGTTTCATTCTCAAGTGTTTTCACAAGTTTAAAACGTTCATGTATGGGAATATTGAACCAGCCTAATGAAATGATCGAGCTGTAGTTAATGGTTCTTTATAATTATCCGAAAAATAGAAACTTAATTTTTAATCTGGATGGTATGTGTCTATTTTCACTATATTTTATAAATTCACAATAATTTTAAAATACTGAAAATTCAGTTGACATGAATCTAGCATTGTATTAATATAAAAATTAATAAAATACGAGCGGATGAATATTGTGGGAGAGACTAAACATATTGTTTAGCACCGAAGGAGCAAGTCCTAAGAAAATAAAGGATCAATCTCTCAGGTAAAAGGACCACAATAGGACGCATCTCTGGAGAGAGCCATATGCCACCGAAGGAGTTAAACTCTCAGGTAAAAGGACAGAGGAAAAGTAGATTAAAACCTATCTTTCCTTTGTCCTTTTTGTGCTGGAGAAAGATAGAAATCATTCAAAAAAAGGAGGGTGACTCTATGAATATTGCTTACTCTACGAGAAATTTTCATTTGGAATAAAATACTTAAGAAAGAATTTTTTATGATACAAAACTGAAAATATGACTATTAACCTTAAATTTGTATTTGCAAGTTTCAAGGTTTGCATCAAAATACTTATAAGCAAGAAATTGAATCTGTATTTCACTTACCATTGTAAGCGTTTTTATGCAATTGACTGAAATATTAAACTACTAATTTAATTATCTAAATAATAGGAAGTGGGAAATCATATGGAGGAACAAAAGTTGGAAAGAGGCCTAAAAAATAGGCACGTACAACTGATTGCTATTGGTGGTGCAATCGGAACGGGGTTATTTCTTGGAGCAGGAAAATCGATTCATTTAGCAGGACCATCGATTTTATTTGCATACCTGATTACTGGGATCATTTGTTTTTTAATCATGCGTGCCCTCGGAGAATTACTACTATCCAATTTGAATTATCATTCTTTTGTTGACTTTGTAAGAGACTATTTAGGGAATATGGCCGCATTTGTCACCGGTTGGACTTACTGGTTTTGCTGGGTTTCAATCGCAATGGCAGACTTAACAGCGGTTGGTCTCTATACTCAGTATTGGTTTCCGGCTGTGCCACAGTGGATGCCAGGATTAATTGCACTGGTCGTTTTGCTAATAATGAACCTTGCAACCGTAAAACTTTTTGGTGAAATGGAATTTTGGTTCGCATTAATTAAAGTCATCGCGATCGTAGCATTAATTTTGATCGGTATTTTCATGATTATCAAAGGCTTTTCAACAAGTGAAGGACCATCGAGTTTCACAAATCTTTGGAGCCACGGAGGCATGTTTCCAAATGGTATAAATGGGTTTATCCTCTCATTCCAGATGGTCGTGTTTGCATTCGTTGGAATTGAACTTGTAGGACTGACAGCAGGTGAAACAGAAAACCCGGAAAAAGTAATTCCAAAAGCGATCAATAGTATCCCTATTCGGATTATCATTTTCTACCTTGGCGCACTTGTTGTCATAATGGGTGTTTATCCGTGGAATGGGATCAACCCAGCGGAAAGTCCGTTCGTTCAAGTATTCGTGGCGGTTGGTATCGCTGCAGCTGCTGGTATCGTCAATTTTGTCGTTTTAACATCCGCCGCTTCGGCATGTAACAGCGCCATTTTTAGTACAAGCCGGATGGTATACTCTCTTGCCAAAGATAAACATGCACCTGTACCTTTTGCAAAACTTAATGCCCGTAAAGTACCTTCCAATGCATTGTTCTTTTCAACGGTTGTCATTCTCATTTCTGTTGTTTTGAACTATGTTATGCCAGAAGGAGTATTTACACTCATTACAAGTATTTCTACAGTATGTTTCATTTTTATTTGGGGAATTACAGTGATCAGCCATTTGAAATACCGCAAAACAAGACCAGACCTAGCGAAAGCGAACAAATTTAAATTGCCACTTTATCCATTTTCCAATTACTTGATCCTTACTTTCCTAGCATTTGTTCTTGTTGTGCTTGCACTTGCGGAAGATACTCGCATTGCATTGATGGTAACACCTGTATGGTTTATTATGCTGGTTGCTATTTATAAAACGCGGAAACCAAATGTAAATAATGCAGATCAATCCAATCAGGAATCGGTAATGGAAAATTAAGAGTCACTAGATCAAAATATTAAAAAAGATATTGTTACATGTAAAAAAAGCATTGACATTATATTATAAATTGATTATTCTAAAAATAACAAAAATTTAATATGCGGATGACCATTGTGGGAGAGCGCTAGATGATAAGCCACCGAAGGAGCAAGTTCCAAAAAACCCTTGGAACAAATCTCTCAGGTAGAAAGAACCACAATGGGACGCAACTCTGGAGAGCGTGTATATAAAACACCACCAAAGGGGAAGACTTCATGGATCATGAAGTTAAACTCTCAGGTAAAAGGACAGAGAAGGGAAGCAATTAAGCTACCTTTCTCTGTCCTTTTTGTGTTCGGAGAAAGGTAGAAGTGTATATAGATTGATCAAAGCTCACCTGAAAAAGATGGATGGGTGGAAGAGAAATCGTTTGAGTAGATCTAGACCGTTCAACGATAAAAAGGATCATTTATAACAACAATTTAAAGGAGTGTTACGGATGAGTTTACAACAAAATGATTCAACGATTTTTGAAGCAATTAGAAAAGGAAAGCAAATCGCCAGCATACAACATTGGAGTTGATTGCATCAGAAAACTTCGTAAGTGAAGATGTTCTAGAAGCAATGGGAAGTGTGATGACAAATAAATATGCAGAAGGATATCCAGGGAAGCGTTACTATGGCGGATGTGAATTTGTCGATGTAGCAGAACAAGTAGCCATTGACCGTCTAACAGAGCTATTTGGTGCTAAATATGCCAATGTTCAGCCTCACTCAGGTGCAGGAGCAAACCTTGCTGTATTTTACTCATTGCTTCAACCTGGTGATAAAGTGATGGGGATGAACCTTTCACATGGTGGTCACTTAACCCATGGAAGTCCTGTCAGCATTTCAGGAAAATGGTTTGAGATTGTGTCCTACGGCGTAAGAGAAGATACTCAATTGATTGATTACGATGAGCTAGAAGCGATCGCGAAAAAAGAAAAACCTAAATTGATTATTGCTGGAGCAAGTGCTTATTCAAGAACAATTGATTTTGCTCGTTTTAGAAAAATTGCCGATGAAGTTGGAGCAAAATTCATGGTCGATATGGCCCATATTGCTGGACTTGTTGCAGCGGGTCTTCATCCATCACCTAGTTCCATATGCAGATGTGGTAACAAGTACAACACATAAAACACTAAGAGGTCCGCGTGGTGGGATCATTTTAACAAACGATGAAGAAATCATTAAAGCGATAAATAAAGCAGTATTCCCAGGAATTCAAGGCGGACCGTTGATGCACATCATTGCAGCTAAAGCAGTTGCCTTCAATGAAGCATTACAACCAAGCTTTAAAGAATATGCCAAACAAGTAATCGAAAATGCTACAAACACTTGGTGAAGCGTTAAAAAAAGAAGGAGCGGTTCTTGTATCTGGAGGAACGGATAACCATATTGTGCTACTAGATGTGCGCCCATGGGAATTAACTGGAAAAGTAGCAGAGAAATTATTAGAAGAAGCAGGGATTACCGTCAATAAAAACACGATTCCATATGATCCACAAAGCCCATTTGTCACAAGTGGCATCCGTATGGGAACAGCGGCCTTAACTACTCGTGGAATGAAGCAGGAGGAAATGGTGAAAATTGCTAAAGTGATTGCAGCCGTTCTAAAGAGCAACGGGGATAAAGAAGTGCTTGAGAAAGCAAAAGAAACAACAACAGCCATTTGTCAAGAATTCCCATTATTTCAAAAACAATTAGTAACTGTATAAGAAGGAGACAAAGCGATGGAATTTCAAAGTTGTTTTGACATTATCGGACCGATCATGGTTGGGCCATCTAGTTCTCATACTGCTGGAGTCGTATCAATCGGAAAATTTATTTATGAATGGCTAGGTGAATGTCCAGAGGAAGCGACGATTGTATTTTATGATTCCTTTGCTGAAACGTATCAAGGACATGGGACAGATAAAGCGCTGATTGGCGGATTACTTGGACTGGATACATCTGATACTCGGATTAGACAATCTCTCGAAATGGCAAAAAAATATGGAATGCAATACCGTTTCGAGTTTGAAGACCATTGTGACGATTACAATCATCCAAACACTACGGTCGTAACAGTCAAATGTGGTGACAATCAAGTAAAGGTTGGAGGCGTATCACTTGGCGGTGGATTATCTAAAATCTTTATGATTGACGATATTGAAATGGATATTCGCTTAAGTACAGGCGATGACTTTGCAACTCTAGTCAAGCAGTATAAGCAACCAAGTAAAGTCCTTGCGGAGGTCATATAATGGAAATTCGGTCGATGGAAGAGCTCGTTGAAGCTTGTGAGCGTGAACAAAAAACGATTGGTGAAATCATGTTGATGTTGGAAGCGAAGAAGTCAGGAAAAGATGAAGAAACCATTATCAATATGATGGAAGAACGATTAATTAAAATGAAGGAAGCCGTTGAAACTGGAATAACGGATGGATCAACAGCACCAAGTGGTATTTCCGGTGGGGATGCCGTCAAAATGCAGGCTTACATCAATCAAGGTAAAGCGCTTTCGGGGAGTTATATTAGCGATGCCATGGCTTTTTCGTTAGCTACTTCTGAGAGCAATGCACGAATGGGCGTGATTGTCGCAACTCCAACAGCTGGAGCAGCTGGGATCTTGCCCGGAGTATTGTTCTCATTATATAAAAATGGCAGCTATTCCTATAGAGATTTAGTTATGGGCTTGTTTACAGCCAGTATGCTTGGTTACGTCATTGCCAATCGCTCCTTTATTTCAGGAGCGGCTGGCGGATGTCAAGCAGAAGTAGGTTCCGCAACAGCTATGGCTGCGGGAACCATCGTGGAGTTAAATGGTGGCACACCAAAGCAAGCTGTAAATGCAACAGCCATTGCCATGAAATCACTACTCGGTTTAGTCTGTGATCCGGTGGCAGGACTGGTTGAAGTCCCTTGTATCAAGAGAAATGTCATTGGCACATCGATTGCCTTTTCCGCCGCAGATTTATCTCTTGCTGGTGTGGAAAGTCGCATTCCATGTGATGAAGTCATTGAAGCTATGTATAAGATTGGAAAAGAAATGCCGCGGACGCTCCGAGAAACCGCACTTGGGGGTCTTGCAATGACCGAAACAGGTAAAAGGGTGAAAGAACAGTTATTTTGTAAGAAATCCTAATTGGAGGTAATCAGCCAAGAGCTCACAAAAGAAATCAGCCCTCTTGAGGCAGGAATTGGTTTTGCTGTTTAAACAACTAAGACAAGCGATTCGAGAATACTAGTGTCCATGCCATCGGTTCTTGGGTATAGAAGGAGTGCTTCTAAAGGCAACAAGCTCCTTTAGGAGTGCTCATCCTATTCTTATTCATGCTTCTGGTAACTTACATAGAGTCCTATTGTAGTATTCTTTGAAAATGGGAGTTTTGTAGTCGCTTTATATGTAGGCGTTCAATTAACAAGCAAGCGATGGGGAAAATACCTATATTGATATTCTGAACAATAAAATACATAAAAACATTTATAGGAGAAAGATAAAACTATGACAAATACAACAGCAAACCTACTTTATAGCAAGGAACATGAGTGGGTATTACCATTAGACGGAAATCGTGTGCGAATTGGAATCTCTGATTATGCACAAAAGCAATTAGGCGATATCGTCTTTGTGGAAAACCCTCAAGTGGATGATGAAGTAACAGTTAATGAATCAATGGGGTCCATCGAGTCCGTTAAGGCCGTTTCTGAATTATACTCTCCCGTTTCAGGTACAGTTGTTCGTGTAAACGAAGATTTAAACGATACACCTGAGTGGATCAATGAACAACCATTTCAGGGAGGCTGGCTAGTAGAAGTAGAAGTGGCAGATCTTAAAGAGTTAGAATCACTTCTAAATGAAGATGATTACCAGGCCTTTATTAATGAAGGAGAGGAATAATATGACAAACACTTATAGATACCTTCCAGATACGGAACAAGATAAAAAAGAAATGCTTGATTTATTAAACATGTCTTCAATAGAAGAATTATTTGCAGACATTCCTTCTGAACTTCGCCTAAAAGGTGAGCTAAACATTCCAGAAGCAGATTCAGAACCCACTCTTATCAAGAAAATGAAGAAACTTGCCGCACGTAATATAAACGCGGATCAATATCCGACTTTTCTTGGAGCGGGTACGTACGACCATTACATTCCAAGTGTCGTAGATCATATGATTTCACGTTCTGAATTTTATACAGCTTACACACCTTATCAACCGGAAATCAGCCAAGGGGAATTACAAGCGATTTTTGAATTCCAAACGATGGTTAGTGAATTAACAGGAATGGATGTAGCAAACTCATCCATGTACGACGGATTTACCTCTCTTGCAGAAGCTGCTTCCTTAGCGGTTGCAACGACAAGACGTTCAAAAGTGCTTGTATCAAAGGCTGTGCATCCCGAATCACGTGCCATCTTAAGCACAGTTTCAAAAGGTCAAGGCTATACAGTAGAAGAAGTAAGTCTAGCCATTGATGTGACAGACTTAGAAGAACTGAAACAACAAATAGAGAAAGACACTGCAGCTGTCATTGTGCAATATCCAAACTTCTTTGGTTCGATTGAAGATTTAGCAGAAATAAAGAAGATCGCGGAAGAAAAGGGTGCTCTTTTTGTTGTCAGTTCCAATCCGCTTGCCTTAGCACTTCTACAATCGCCAGGTAAACTTGGAGCTGATATTGTAATCGGTGATATGCAGCCATTAGGAATACCAATGTCCTTCGGGGGTCCACATTGCGGATATTTTGCCGTTAAACAAAAATATATGCGTAAAATTCCAGGACGTATTGTAGGACAATCGCATGATGATAAAGGGAAACGTGGATTTGTTTTAACCTTACAAGCACGTGAGCAGCATATCCGTCGCGATAAAGCGACATCTAATATTTGTTCGAATCAGGCATTAAATGCTCTTGCTTCATCTATTTGTATGTCAGCACTTGGAAAACAAGGAATCCGTCAAATGGCACAGCGAAATTTTGATAAAGCGGACTACATGGCAAAGTCTCTGGGGAAGAAAGGCTTTAACATTTTGAACAAATCAGCATTCTTTAATGAATTTGTTGTGGAACTTCCTTGTTCAGTCAAAGAAGTGAGCTCGAAACTTCTTGAAGCAGGCTTCATTGGAGGATATGACTTAGGCATCGATTACGGCTTTGACAATCAAATGCTGATTGCGGTAACAGAACAACGCTCAAAAGAAGAGATTGACCAATTTGTAGAAGTATTGGAGGCGGTTGTAAATGGTTGAGTATAATGATCTAATCTTTGAAATCAGTCGTTCTGGACGTGTAGGATTCAGCCTTCCGAAAAGTGACGTTGAAAGTATTGAATTACAAGATCGAATTCCAAAGCATTTAATTCGCGATGAAGCAGCAGAACTACCTGAAGTAGCAGAGCTTGACCTGGTTCGTCACTATACAGCACTTTCAAATAAAAACCATGGGCTCGATAATGGATTCTATCCACTTGGTTCTTGTACCATGAAATATAACCCAAAAATGAACGAAGTGGTGGCACGTCTTTCAGGATTAAGTCGTATTCACCCCTATCAACCGATCGAAACCGTACAGGGTGCATTAGAAATTTTATATAATCTACAAGAAGAGTTAGCTGTTATCACTGGTATGGATGCAGTCACATTACAACCGTCTGCAGGCGCTCAAGGTGAATGGACCGGTTTAATGATGATCAAAGCGTACCATGAACAAAAAGGAGAAAAAAGAACAAAGGTACTTGTTCCAGACTCCGCGCACGGAACAAACCCTGCTAGTGCGAGCGTTGCTGGCTTTAATACAGTGACCATTCCATCCAATGAGAATGGATTAGTAAACTTAGAAGAATTAAAGAAACATGTTGATGGTGATACCGCTGCATTGATGTTGACAAACCCGAATACCCTTGGTTTATTTGAAAAAGAAATCGCAGAAATCGCTGAAGTGGTTCATGAAGCTGGCGGCTTACTTTACTATGATGGTGCGAATGCCAATGCCATTTTAGGGAAAACAACTCCGGGATCAATGGGATTTGATGTCGTGCATTTAAATCTTCATAAAACGTTTACGGGTCCACATGGTGGTGGAGGTCCTGGTGCAGGTCCTGTTGGGGTTAAGGAGATCCTAATTCCTTATATGCCAGTGCCACGCGTTGAAAAAGACGGCGACCAATTTGTTTTAAATTCAAATTGCCCATTATCGATTGGTCGTGTAAAAGGTTATCATGGAAACTTTGGTATTTTGGTTCGTGCATACACGTATATTCGTACAATGGGGAACGTTGGATTGCGTGAAGTTTCGGAAGGGGCTGTTCTTCATGCGAATTACCTTCGCAAAAAACTTGAGCCTTATTTTGAAGCACCCTATTCACAAATTTGTAAACATGAATTTGTATTATCTGGTTCAAGACAGAAAAAACTTGGAGTACGCACGCTTGATATGGCAAAACGTCTGTTAGATTTTGGATACCATCCACCAACAATCTATTTCCCATTAAATGTGGAAGAATGTTTAATGATTGAACCGACAGAAACCGAGTCGAAGGAAACCATGGATGCCTTTGCGGATGTGATGATTCAAATCGCCAAAGAAGTGGAAGAAAATCCAGGAATCGTCCTTGATGCACCACATACAACCGTGATTGGTCGATTGGATGAGGTTGAAGCAGCCAGAAATCCAATCTTACGTTATACAAAAGAAGAAGCAGTATTAGAGCAGGGAAAAGAAATCGTAAAAGCATAAAGCGAAAATTCCAGTGTGGTGCTAGCTAATTTCAAAGTGAATGAGTGAAACGGATGGGGAAGATCATTTTCCCTTTCCTTTAGTTTCATATATTCCAATGAATACTGAATAAATGTATCTTTAACCATGTGTTATTTTAGTCAATTTAAGTTGTGTTTAGGAGAAAATAAAATGACCAGAGAGTATGCTCGTAAACCGGAATGGCTCAAAATTAAATTAAATACCAATGAAGAATATACAGGTTTAAAAAAAATGATGCGCGAAAAGAAGCTTCATACGGTTTGTGAAGAAGCGAAATGCCCGAACATTCATGAATGCTGGGCTGTACGTAAAACGGCAACCTTTATGATCTTAGGAAGTGTATGCACACGCTCGTGCCGATTCTGTGCGGTTCAAACAGGGCTTCCGACTGAACTTGATTGGGCAGAGCCGGAACGGGTGGCTGAATCAGTGGAGCAAATGGGATTAAAGCATGTGGTGATAACAGCCGTTGCCCGTGATGATCTAAAAGACGGTGGGGCTGGTGTTTTTGCAGAGACGGTACTGGCAGTGAGACGGCACAATCCGTTTTGCAGCATTGAAGTCCTTCCATCCGATATGGGTGGGATATATGATAACTTAAAAACATTAATGGATGCTAAACCAGACATATTAAATCATAATATTGAAACTGTGAGACGTTTAACTCCATCCATTCGTGCCCGTGCAACATATGAACGTTCCCTTGAGTTTTTGGGCCGTGCGAAACAAATGAATCCAAATATTCCAACGAAATCAAGCATTATGATTGGTCTTGGAGAAACAAAAGAAGAAGTCATAGAAACAATGGATGACCTTCGTGCACACGATGTAGACATTATGACAATTGGTCAATATTTGCAGCCAACAAAACGCCATTTGAAAGTTGAAAAATACTGGAGTCCAGAGGAATTCAATGAATTAAAAGAAATTGCGTTGTCAAAAGGGTTTAGCCACTGCGAAGCAGGACCGCTCGTTCGCTCATCCTATCATGCCGATGAACAGGTCCAAGCAGCAAAAGCAAATGTGTCATTATGAAAAGTTGGATGTTAAGAAAGAAGATATTGCACTCTAAAAGTTGAAAAACTCTCTTTGGTTCTATTTTCTTATACTCTTGTAGGAAGATTTTTTATTAGTAGAATTTCTGATTTGGATTCATTTTCCATCCCCTATTTTAAAAAAATATTACCCTTTCTTTTCAAAAGAATAATATTATAATGAAAAAACAGATAATTAATGGTAAAATAATAAGTGACTAAATGGAGCATAGTATCCAATTATGAAATTCACTATAAGAAAAAGGGGTATGGAAATGAAGAACATCACAGTACTTGGAGCAGGTATTATGGGGCATGGTGCCGCTCAACTATTTGCTCAAGCAGGATATAACGTGCGTATTCAAGCTAGACGTCAAACATCACTTGATCAAGCAAGAGAAATGATTACAAACAGCTTGAAAATTATGGTTGAAAAAGAAATGTTAGCTCAAGATAAAATGGATCAAACGTTGTCTAATCTTTCCTATACAACAGATTTACATGAAGCCATTCAAGATTCTGACTTCATTCTTGAATCGATTCCAGAAGTTCTTGAAACAAAATTGGCTACTTACGAAATAATTGAAAGCGTTGTCTCTGAAAAAACAATTATTGCGTCTAATACGTCTACTTTTCCATTAAAAGAATTAACTCAAAATGCAAAAAATCCAGAAAGATTCATCATTACTCACTACTTTAATCCTCCACAACTTGTGCCAATTGTGGAAATTGCTAAATTCGAGAAGACCGATGAAAATGTAGTCAAAGTTACATATGATCTAATGAAAGAAATCGGAAAATCTCCAGTCGTACTGAAAAAAGAGATTACAGGTTTTATCGTTAATCGTGTTCAAGTAGCTTTTCTACGTGAGTGTTTTAACTTAATTGAACAAGGCGTATGTACAGCTGAAGATATCGATATCGCTGTGAAAGGAAGCATGGGCTTTAAATGGGCTTTCTGCGGACCAATGGAAAGTCAAGATTTAGCAGGTCTGCAAACAACTCAGGCTATGGTTCACAACATCGAACAAGATCTATCGAATACAAGAGAAGTTCCTTCATTCTTAAAAGAAATGGTGGAAAACGAAGACCTTGGCATACGTTCAAATAAAGGTTTCTACGAATATGATGATAATGGAGCAAAAGCCATTTATACACGTGATGATAACTTCCTGGATCTTCTAAAATTAATACAGCAAAAAGAAGAAAAAAAGGAAAATGCTATAGTCTCTGCTAAGTAATGTTTTATGAAAAGAGAAACACATATTAGAAATAAATATTATGTGTTTCTCTTTTTGATTTATTCCTTTCGTAAATAAAAACAACCTCCTGACTAATTTGAATGTTTATCATTCGTTACGGGGTAAAAATGAAACCGTTTTAAATATCTGAATTATACAAAAATACATCTATGCACAACTCTGTGGAATTTTTTGCAGGTAGACAAGAGCAAAATTCTTCAAACAATATATAATAATATGGGTGCTAGAGAAGAATGCATAGAGATAAAAAATCCGACTGAATAATTGGAGTTTTGGTCACCACAAAATATATGTAAACGTAGTATTGTGGATGAAAACAAAATCGAATCATTCGAAATAAGGTGCAAAAATATGTTTCATTTTCACATATTATGTTATTCTAGTCGTATACCAAATTTTGAGGTGAATGAATATGTCGCAAGTTAAAATAGTAGATTCTGAAAATGCAAAAGAAAACAAAAAAGGTCCAACAACATTTTCAAGGAATAATCCGTTTCAAGCGGAAGTTCTCAAAAATGTAAATATTAATGGAGCTGGCTCAAGTAAAGAAACGAGACATCTCGAGTTATCGTTAAAAGGTTCAGACCTTTCTTATATCCCAGGGGATGCCCTTGGTATTGTCCCTAGTAATGATCCAGAATTAGTGGCTTCCATTCTTGAGGAAATGAAATGGAATCCGGAAGAAGAAGTGATCATTAATAAGCAAGGGGATACACTTCCATTAAAGATCGCATTAACTTCACACTTTGAAATTACGTTATTATCTAAAAAGATCGTACAACAAGCAGCACCATTCACAGACAATGAAGTGTTACATACCCTTGTTTTGGTTGAAAATGCAGACCAATTGAAAGAGTATTGTTATGGACGTGATTTGCTTGATATGTTGCGTGAATTCGGACCATGGAAGGCTTCAACTCAAGAGATTGTCTCTCTATTAAGAAAAATGACACCACGTCTTTATTCTATTGCTAGTAGTATTGCTGCACATCCGGATGAAGTTCATCTAACGATCGGTGCTGTACGCTATAATGCTCATAGCCGCGATCGCAAAGGGGTTTGTTCTGTTCAAGTTGCAGAACGTGCACAGGAAGGAAGTACAATTCCAGTATTTATTCAACCAAATAAACACTTCCATCTACCGGAATCTGATAAAGATATCATTATGGTTGGTCCTGGGACTGGTATTGCACCATTCCGTTCCTTTATCGAAGAACGTGCCGTAACGAAGGCAACAGGTAAAACATGGCTATTTTTTGGAGACCAGCATGAAGCGTGCGATTTCCTTTATCGAGACGAGCTAGAACAATATCAAAAAGAGGGCGTACTGACAAAATTAGATACTGCGTTCTCCCGTGATACAGAGCAAAAAGTATATGTACAACATAAAATGCTTGAAAATAGTAAAGAATTGTTCCAATGGCTAGAAAATGGAGCGATCTTCTACGTTTGTGGTGACAAACAAAGAATGGCGAAAGATGTCAACGACGCGCTTATTCAAGTTATTGAAAAAGAAGGTAACATGACTCGTGAAGCAGCAGAAGAGCATCTAAATCAATTGCAAAAACAAGGGCAATACCAACGTGATGTTTATTAAATAATGGCATTGTCCATTTTTTAAAAAAGGGTGACTTCATTCCACGATTAGTGGTTATACGGAAGTCACTCTTTTTTGATGAACTTTTTGATATCTGGAGGATTGACCAACTTTTATGATGGAACTAGATCATAAAAACAATCAAGCTAGATTTTTTAAGCATTGAATGATTTGAAGTGTTCTATATTTGTCTTCAAGGAATAAAAGTATAAAATGGTAATAGAGAAGGAGTGAGCTAAATGAAATATATAGAAACCTGGGATTTAGAAGCCATTTTTCCAGGGGGAACAAAATCTCCCGAATTGCAAACAAAATTACATAATATCCATGCAGAGATCCAAGAATATCAAACGTTAATCCATGAGTGGAACATGACAGAAGACAAATCTGTAGAACCGCTAAAAGCAATATTAAAGAAACAAGAAATCATTGACAAAGGCATAGGTCAATCCGGTACTTTTGTGCAAATGTGGCATGATGCATTTATTGATGATGAATATGCGAATGTTGTGATGGGACAAGTAATGGACTTATCGAGTGAAGTAGAGAATATTTCTACTATATTTACGAAAAAACTTGTCGCCATTCATGATGAAGATTGGAATATTCTTTTGCAGGATTCCGAATTAGTCAAAGTATCTTTCGCGTTGAATGAGATTCGCGATCAGGGAAAACGTTTGTTATCAGAGGCTGAAGAAAAGATTATTACTGATTTAAATAAAGATGGTTTAGCGGGATGGAGTCAATTATACGATACCGCGGTTTCAATCATGACGATTCCATTTATTGATAAAGAGGGAAAAACAACGGAATATTCAGTGGGGCAGGCGATGAACCGGATGTATTCTGACCCAGACCCTGAGGTGAGAAAACAACTTTTTGAAAATTGGGAGGAGGCTTGGACTAAGTTTGCACCCATTTTTGCTGATACGTTAAACCATTTAGATGGCTACCGGATTACGCTACAAAAAGCTCACAACCGGGAAAATTTTCTCGAAGAGCCATTAGAATATAATCGAATGTCCAATGAGACTCTGGATGCCATGTGGACGGCTGTCTCTCATCATAAACAACCCTTCATTGAGTTTTTAAAACAAAAGGCAAAAATATTAGGAATGGAAAAATTAGGCTGGCAGGATGTGGATGCTCCTATTGCTTTAGGTGATGTGGAGCCACGACACTTCACTTATGACGAAGCTTGTGATTTTGTGATCGAAAACTTTGCTACTTTTGGACCTAAAATTTCTGCTTTTGCCAAACATGCTTTGGAAAATCGTTGGGTAGAGGCTGAAGATCGTCCGAAAAAACGACCTGGTGGGTATTGTGAGGAACTTCCAGAGTTTGAAGAATCACGAATATTTATGACCTTTACCGGTTCTTCGTCTGATACAAGCACCTTAGCTCATGAATTAGGTCATGCCTTTCATAGTTTTGTCATGAAAGATTTGCCCGCTTTAAACCGTAGCTATTCCATGAATGTTGCTGAAACGGCTAGTACCTTTGCAGAGAACATTATCAGCAATGCAACTGTAGCCAATGCAAAAACGAAGGAAGAAAAATTCACCCTTTTAAATACCAAAATGGAAAATACGATTGCCATGTTTTTAAACATCCATTCTCGCTTCCTTTTTGAAAAAGCTTTTTATGAAGAACGTTCAAAAGGGATTGTGTCTGAACAAAGAATCAATGAACTAATGGTCCATGCTCAGAAAGAAGCATATGGCGACAGCTTATCCAGCTATCATCCTCATTTCTGGTGTAGCAAATTGCATTTCTTTATTGATGATGTGCCATTCTACAATTTCCCGTATACATTTGGCTTTTTATTCAGCCTGGGGATCTATGCCGAATATTTAAAGGACTCAAATGGTTTCGAGGATAAATACATTGCTTTACTGCGTGACACGGGTTCAATGAAAGTGGAAGAATTAGCTATGAAACATTTAGGGGTAGATCTAACAAAACCGGCTTTTTGGGAAGCAGGTATACAATTAATGGAAAAAGATGCAGAGGAATTTATCCGTATTATCTAATGAAATGATGAAATAAGTCGTAGGTAAGGTCTAAAGCAAAAGGTTACAATTAGAAGTATAAATACGAGCGATCATGATGTTTTTATCATGATCGCTCGTATTTAAAGATGTATGAAGCATTGTTAGCGTTTTTTCTAGAGGCTCTTTTCGTAAACTTTGTTGTTTTTATGCTTATTTTGTCTTTTTTTCATTCTACGTTCATTTTAAATTCCGCATGATCTCCAAGAGCATGAGGTACCTGAATGCTGATGATTAGAAAATCCTCTTTAAAGTATGAGTAAATACCGTATGGATTGTCTTCAATAGATGGATCATCTGCTTGTTTGAAGGCATTCATTAGTTCCTGTTGATTGATCCCGTTCAAGTATTCTACCACGGCAGCTTGTTTCTCCTTATTTGGATGAGAGGGATTTTCCCAATCGATATAGGGGGATTGTTTGAACTGCTCGACAAACCTCTCATTGATTGAAAACACATCAGATAACCGTATTTTTTTCCCTTCTTTTAAGTTTACATTGGTTGTGAATAAAAGTTGAGTTGGATACATTCCGCCATTGTAATTACCTATATAAAGAATACTTAATATATTTTGTGTGTTTATTATGACTTGATGATCCATGTTTAGAGTTGTGTCAACATCTTCAAATTGGGTTACATATTTAATAGCTTCCTGTTCTAATAGTTCATTCATTTGATGTTCTTTGTTTCCATCAACCATTTGCGTAAGCAGAGGATATTCAATGGAAAGATGACCATTTTGATAGATGGATGTACTAAATTGATAGGAATCCACTTTTTCTTCTTCTGCGACAGGTGATGTATCTTCCTTAGATTGGGCATCTTCCTTTATAGAAGCAGGAGTTTCTTGCTCTGTTAAGTCGTTGCTTTCTTTTTCCTCCACTTTATTCGTAAGGGTTTGCGTCTTCTCCACATGCTGGTTTCCACAACCTGCTACAACAACACAAATACAAGCTAAAACTAAAAAAACCGACAAGAGCTTTCGAATCATCCTTAATCTTCCTCCCAATTCATTCGAATTTTTTCGATTAAACAGAAAATTACACATACATATTCGAGCTTTCGTGGATCATCGTTACTATTTTAATTGATGTAAAATGAAAAAACGCATTTTTGAATGAAGGAACAAGATTAATATATTGCAAAATTCATAAATAAATGAGTCTTTTTCACAATAAAGCACGTATAGATATTTATAACGCACATATGAGGAGGATTTCAAGTGAAAGCGATCGTTTCTAATCAGTATGGATCACCGGATACACTTGAATATAAAGAAGTTGAAAAACCAGTTCCAAATGAGAATCAAGTTTTAGTTAAAATACAAGCGGCTTCTATCAATAAAAGCAATCTAATATTGTTAAAAGGAGAACCATTCTTAGCACGTCTTGCCTTTGGTCTAAGAAAACCTAAATTTCCGATTCCAGGAGGAGATATTGCAGGGACGGTGGAAGAAGTAGGGAAAAATGTAACACAATTTCAGCCAGGTGATGAGGTTTATGGAGAGCTATCCGGTTTTGGCTGGAGTGGTTTCGCCGAATATGCAGTAGTTCCTGAGGAGGCCATAGCACCTAAACCTTCCAATCTATCATTTGAAGAAGCTGCAGCAGTGCCAATGGCCGCTTTAACTGCCTTTCAAGCATTAAGAGATAAAGGAAAGATTCAGGAGAACCAAAAGGTATTAATCTATGGGGCATCTGGGGGAGTAGGAACATTTGCCGTTCAATTTGCTAAAGCATTTGGAGCAGAAGTCACGGCAGTTTGCAGTACAAGAAATGTGGAAATTGCAGAGTCAATTGGTGCTGATCATGTCATTGACTACAAGAAGAAAGATTTCTCTCAAATAATAGAACAATATGACTTAATCATTGGAGCAAATGGAATGCAACCGATTAAGCTTTATGTACGTGCTTTAAATCCAACTGGTATATTCGTTCATGTAGGTGGATCTGAAAGTCAATTGTTTCAAACGATGCTGAGAGGCCCATGGATTTCCATGACAAGTAAAAGAAAAGTAGTCAGCTTTTTACAAAGACCGAATCAAAAGGATCTCATTTTAATCAAAGAAATAATAGAAGCAGGCGAAGTAACACCTGTGATTGATCGCCATTTTCAATTTGATGAAATCCCTGAAGCATTTCGGTATTTTTGTGAGGGTCATGCAAAAGGAAAAGTAGTCATTACGATCGCAAATGGAACTGGAGTCTAATTTCTTAATAAAGATTTTTAGAAAATATTTTGTATTTGGGGGATGGAAAAGGATCGCAAGTTAAGAAGGTGTAGCTAACAGTCTTGGGCACTGTTAGCTTAAAGATGAATATGTTCTAAATGATACTAAATTCTAAATATTCTAAAAACATTAATAGTTCCTATTGATAATGTAACCGCTTTCATGGTATATTTATATAAAATTAAAGGAGGAGTATATTATGTATAAATTACAATTTGCCAATTGTTCCTCAAATCGTATTTTTAGAGAAATGGATTGCAATGATGATCTTGATTATATTTTAGAATTTATTAACTATCTTGAAGAATTAAAGCCAGATACGATTTATTTCGATGATGAAAATGAAAAACCACTTGATTCTTATTATGTTTCAAATTCAATTGTTAAATATGGAAATGATACAATCTATCGAGTATACTTCAATACGGATTTGCCAGACGTACATGTTGAAATGAGCGTATAAAGGGGGAGTGACATTGTCATTCCTTTTTTTGTGCAATTTTTCAGGATGAAGAAGATAGAAGCTCTATGAAAAAGTTTTTTATTTCTGAGTAAAAAAAATCTTAAAGTGCAGGATAAAAAGATATATAATATTACGGGTAGCCATTTCAAACTACGTTAAGACTACTTATGGGATATGTACATAGATGGACAAGGATATAGATAGATTAGAATAACGATCTAAAAAAATTCCAGCCAAATATATTTAATAAGAGATTAGCAATAAGGAGTTGGATCATTGAAAAGGATTCTTGCCATTTCAGATATACATGGACAAGCAGATGCGATGAAATGTTTGCTAAAATATGCAAACTATAATCCTACGAAGGACCGCTTGTTTCTACTAGGTGACTACATCGGCAAAGGTTCCAATAGCTTAGAAACACTGCATTTGGTAAAAAAATATGTACAAAATGGGGCAGTTGCTTTGAGAGGGAATCATGAACAAAGAGTCATCCAAGAATGTAAGAAAGGGGACTATTTATGGAAATGGAAGCCATTTCTTATCTCACTTCCTCTTTGGTATGAAGACTCAGAGTACTTATTTGTTCATGCAGGGATTCGTCCAGGTATTCCCATTAAAAAACAAAAGCCAATAGATTTGATCACCATACGGAAACCTTTTTTAAACAAATCAATTCCATTAAAAAAAACGATTGTTTTTGGACATACGCCAACGGATCGTCTAGGTGTTTCACTTGGTAGCCTTTGGGTAAAAAAAAATAAAATAGGCATCGATACTGGTGCAGGTCACGGCAATTATCTCAGTTTGGCGGATTTAAGTAATCGGCTTCAGTACCAGGTACCAGTCGATGGAAAGGAAAAAGATCATCCTATAAAGGCTGCATTTTAATGTAAAAGATGAAATGAGGGCTATTTTCTGTAAATAGTTTATTATTATTCGATATCATCAGTCCGTTCATGATCATGTAACGGATAAAAAACTAGACCTACTATTAAAGTAAGTCTAGTTTTTTTGAAAGCAAAAGATAATCCTCATTCTCTATTCTGATTTTTTTTGATATTGTTCAACGACACGATTCAACCGGTCCATTTGGTAAGCATAATTATAAATAGACGAACCAATTACAGTCAGTTGAATTTTTTGTTTCTGGTCTTGGTTATGAGAATATATGACAGTTTTCTAAAAATGTGCTCGTTTGTTCCATCAAATCATTTTCATATGAGGGTTCATCTATTTTTATTTTTCCAGCATACTTTAATAAAAACAGTTCATGATACTTAATTAACAGTTCTAACTGCTGATCAAATAACAGATCTTCCTCATTGGTTGGATTACTCCCAAAATAAAAAGCATCAATGTCTTCTAGGACAATAAATCCTTGTTGAAGAGATTTAAACATTTGTTTAAACACAACGATTTCACGTAAATCTAAGGTATTTAATTTTGCTATTTTTTCACGTTCTTCATCAAATAGTTTAAATTGTTCTTCTAGACGTAATAGATCTTCTTCTAATTGTTTCATTTGATCCTGATAGGATTTTTCTGTCAATTCATTAGAGACAGCAGTCCGCATGAGGATGGACATATTTTGGAAAACAGTATGTACTTTGTTGAGATACATTTTCTTATAATTGGGAGGAGATATAAAAATATTTACGAGCAGGGCCGATATCATGCCAATAAAAGTTAATCCAAACCGATGTAATGCAAATCCCACGTCCTCATTTCCGGGAGCGCTCATGATGGCGAGAACGGTGACTAATGTAAGGGAAATCGTATTAGCCATCTTTAATTTCAAACTGATTAGAATGACGATAATCATAACAAGTCCGATGGAAAACGGATCACTGCCTAGAAAGTATAATCCAAGTAGGGCAATAATGGCACCTAAAGTATTGGTTTCCACTTGATTCCAAACTTGTTTCCATGTTCGGTAAATGGATGGTTGGATGGTAAAAATAGCAGCCATTCCTGCAAATACGGCAGAATCAAGATCAAATATAGAACAAATATATAAAGCCAGTGTAACTGCAATTCCTGTTTTAATAACGCGTGGTCCTACCTTCACAACACAAAAATCCTCCCATTCAAACGGACATTTTATTTCAGAAAATAAAATGCTAATAATGTAAATAAAATCGTTTCAAGAAAAGCACATTCAATGTCGGCTGTCCTATCCACTATTAAATACCTTGTTACATTTTTAAATAAGAGATCAGTTCTTCTAAAAGAATTGATCTCTTATTTGATGAAGCTTTTACTTTCGAAAACGATTAAATTCATTGACCAAATTCTTGACACCATCATAAAGGATTGCTCCGTCAATCCCACCTAAAAGGAATTTAAATCCCATATCTAGATGTTTCTCCATTCCTTCAGTCCAAGTCATGATCCCCGGTGTTACATGATTTTTTTCACAAGCTTTAATGACTTTTTCACAGCTTTTTAGAACGTCTGGATGATCTAATTGTCCTTGAAGTCCCATGGATGTACTTAAATCATAAGGACCAACAAAGGCAATATCGATACCAGGTACAGTTAGGATTTCTTCAATATTTTCGACAGCAGTATCATGTTCGATTTGAACGATGACCAACACTTCATCGTTCGCTTGTGTATAATAATTCTCAAATTCTTTAGCGTTAGCACCGAACAAGACTGCTCGTCCAGCTCCGGTACCACGGATACCAACGGGTGGATATTTACAAGAACGCACCGCATGTTCAGCTTCTTCCTTTGTATTAACCATGGGAATCATCACGCCGGAAACCCCTGTATCAAGAGCTCTTTTAATGAGTGAAACCTCATTTCCAGCAACTCGAATCAGAGGTGTTGTTTGTGTGCCTCTAATAATTGACACCATTCTACCTGCTGTTTCGATGTCCATTGAACCATGTTCGGCGTCTATCATGATAAAATCGGATCCAGTGTGAGCTAAAATTTCAGCATTATCTAGGCTGTTGGTCATAATCCATGTTCCGAAGACAGATTCATGTAACAATTTCTGTTTTAAACTATTTTTCCTCATGGAAATCACCTCTATAAATTAATTATGTAACTATATAATTAGTATAAAGATTAATTAGGTTTAATCCAATTGTTTTAGTCACTTCTGACAAGATCGAAACTTCATTTAATTGAAGAAGATTAGGGGGATTTATTCATTTAATTATAAAAGAAAGTTCAACACAATAAGGATCAATCTTATATAATAATATGAAGAAAGTAAATAATAAGAGGAGAAATTATGAAAGGGTTTACAAATAGAATTTAATAACAAAAAAGAGAGTGAATATCATGTGGAATTTAGATTCGAGTTTTAAACAAAGAAGGCCAATTATTTTAGTGGATATCGATGATACCATTAATCGGTTTGCGGAAACATACTGGGCGTTACATAATCAGGTATTTGAAGAGAGTGTCCATTATAATAGCGTAGATCAATGGGAGTTTGATTTATTTTCGAGTAGGGGAGTGGAAGCTTACCATCTATTCAAAATGCCAGGGCTTTTTAGACATATTCCAGTAAAACCTTATGCGAAAGAATTTATGGATTCGATTCAAAAGATGGGAGAAGTATTTGTAGTAAGTGATGCACCCAGCGGAACATCTTACGGTGATACTGTTCATTTCTCGAATATCAATTATCCGATTGATGTTCCATATTCTAATCCTGTTGATGATAAACGAGCATGGTTAAAAGAAAATTTTCCGACCCTTCCAAAAGAAAATGTTATTTTTTGTAGCTGTAAGTGGATGATTGCAGGAGATCTATTAATTGATGATAAACCTGATACCTTTTTGGAATTCCAGAAAAGAGGTAGAGATGTTATTTTAATGGACATGCCATATAATCGAAATATCAATACGAAGTGGAGAGCTAAAAACCTAATGGAAGCAGAAGAGATGATCTGTGAAATATTAAATAAGAAGTAATGGATTGCTTCCTCTAAAAATTGAAAAGGTCAATGGGTTCTATTTTCAAATCTTAGAGGAAATGTAAAGCTTAGTTTGAGATTCTTTATGGATATCGTTTTGACATAAAGAACCTCTCTTAGTAAATATTTAGTAGGAGAGGTTTTGCATAAATCCATCATTGTAGATTCATCGATCATTTCAATCATCATTCACTTTTCCTCAATCATTAAACCTCCTGCTGTGTATCCATTTACAGATTTTCCAATGAAGATTAAATACATACTATCCCTAAAAACACAAAATCCTCACAATGTATATGGTTACATATTATGTTTAATTGAATAAACGAAATAATCTAAAATTAAAATCGCATGATCATTTTGCGCCAATTATTGATATTTTGTAAATTTTTGTAGAAATTTGTTGAATTTTGTTTGACTTCATTTATTATTAGTATATAACTATTTGAAAAGTCCTATATTTTAGAAGATAAAGGATTTAGAAAAGGTAATAGAGTAATTAGGAGGACATATGAATTTATTATCAAGGATTAGAAAAATAAATGCGATGCTTCAAAACAGAAAAGGTACTTCTGTTAACTTCATGGAAATGTCAGAAACCTTATGTGAAGTGATAGATACGAATGTATTTGTTGTAAGTAGTAGTGGGAAAATTTTAGGACATGCGCTTTCTCATCAGGTTCAAAGTGAGCGTATGAAGGAAATATTGAAAACAGCTCAAGGAACTGAAGGATATGTTCAAAAGTTATTACAAATTAAAGAAACAATCGCTAACATTGAGTTAGAAAGTGAATACTCTGTATTTCCTTTTGAAGATAAAGATCTTTTTACTAACGGTCTAACAACTATTATCCCTATTACTGGGGGTGGCGAAAGATTAGGAACATTGATATTATCTCGCTTAAACAAGGAATTTTATGATGAAGACTTAATATTAGCAGAATATAGTGCAACAGTTGTTGGCATGGAAATTATGCATGTAAGATCAGAACAACTAGAAGAAGAAGTGCGAAATAAAGCAATCGTTCAGATGGCAATTAGTTCCTTGTCTTATAGTGAATTAGAGGCCGTTGGACATATCTTTGAAGAGTTAAATGGAACGGAAGGTTTGTTAGTTACCTCAAAAATAGCTGATCGAGTTGGCATCACAAGGTCTGTAATTGTTAACGCATTAAGAAAGTTAGAAAGCGCAAGCGTAGTTGAATCAAGATCTTTAGGGATGAAAGGTACGTTTATTAAAGTATTAAATGATAAATTTCTTTTTGAACTAGATAAAGTCAAAATAATTTAATCAAAAGTCCATTAGATTAATAGAGATTGCTATCTGCCTGATAAAAATCAGTTTTTTCTTAAAATTATTGACAATGATCGGTGATGTAAATAGAATGGATAGGATATAAAGATTAAAAAGGGGATCTTATGAAACTTAAAATCTTTTTACTAGTCCTAGTAGCCATGTTTATTTTAGCTGCATGTGGACCTAAGTCAATAGACGAGTCCATTACATTAGTAGACCATGACAACAATAAAGTAACGTTCCCGCAAGATAAACCTGTACTCTTGTTTTTTATGACTACCTACACCTGAGGACTTTGTCAACAGCAACTAGTTGAGTTGCATAATAATCTTCAAGTATTTGATGGTATAGACATGGAAATGTATGTAATCAGCAAAGACCAACCAGAGGAACAGAAACTATTGCATGATGAACTAGAGAAATCCTTCGGAAAAAGCCTTCCATTTATTTCTGATCCAGAACTGGAATTAATTGATGGAGTCGGCATGAAGAACGGGGATGCTTCTTATAGAGGTTATGCAATCATTAATCCAAATGGACAAGTTGTACTAAAGCAGGTAAATGATTATTGGGGTCAAGAATTAGATAAAACAGTTGAAGACATTAAGGAAGCATATAATAAAAACGAATAAGTTTGCTGGTACTTTTTTCTATTGCTTAGACTAAGGACTTCTGTTTGGAGTGTCTGAGGAAAATACGGAAGCCCAAGTATCAGACTAACCAATTTCTTTTATTATTAGACTGCGAAAGGGGCTATATCGTTCATACGATATAGCCCTTTTTTGTAGTCTATGAATATCTTGGAGTTGAGTTAAAAATAGGATCTAATGTCACTTTTAGCAGATGAATTCTCTTAAAACAGGTACATTTGGGGGTATTCCAAGGAAAGCAATATTTAATACGAATGGTACACGTCGATACTTTTTAGAAAAACGCTGGGAGGATGGAGGAAATATCCTGACCGCTATTATGACGAATCCAAGTAATGCAGCTCATAATCAAACCGACGATACTTAGAATTGCCAATAAATATGTTGGATGCTGTTAAACAATTAGCAGAACAAGAGAATATGACTATGAGTCAGTGGGTAGAGAGAGCAATTAATAAAGCACTTAATAATTAACAGTTTAATGACAATAAAGAATAGAATTTCGTCACACCACAGTCCTTGATACTGTGGTATTTTTTGACTGCAATTAAACTCCATCCATTTTCCCCTTTTGTATTCCATAATCCATTCGCTCATTTTGACACTAAATACATGTATTACCTATAGCAATAAAAGGAGTTATGCATATTTTATCAATAAAATAATTTGCTTTTTTTTACAAAGGAAGGTAAAAGGAGATGGTCTGCTTTGGCGCGTACACCATTAGGAAGAAAGCTTCGAAAAGCTTTTGCAGCCGCGCGTATGAAGTTAGAGAAACCTAAGAATCATGGACAAGTTGGTAAGCATGATATGAAAATTCCGAAAAGAGCCCCTGTTTCCTCAATAACGGAAAACAAATATCCTTCTAAATGGAAAGGGGATAAGAAAAATAATCCAAAGGTAGTCATTGTGGGAGCTGGGTTAGCGGGCCTCACCTGTGCCTACCGATTAAAACAAGCAGGGATTTCGGCTGTCATTTATGAGGCGACGAGCCGGGTTGGGGGACGTTGTTGGACGAAGAGAGGCTTTTTCAAAGAAGGTCAAATTGTCGAGCGTGGCGGAGAATTAATTGATTCTGGTCATACGGAAATTCAGGCGCTTGCTGCAGAGCTTGGTTTAATCTTAGATGATTTAATCGAGGCTGAATCCCTAGGTACAGAACCGTTTTACTATTTTGATGGAAGCCCATATACCTTTGAAGAAGCAACAAACGATTTTCTGCAAATCTATCCGCGGCTGCAAAAGGATATTGAAGAAGCAGGCTATCCGACACTTTATAATAGTTTTACAGAACGCGGCTTTACACTTGATCATACATCTATTGCCGATTATATCGATGAAATTGTTCCCGGCGGTCTCCGTTCAAGATTTGGCCAATTATTAGCAGTAGCATACACCATTGAATATGGGGCAGATATCGAAGAACAGAGTTCATTAAATCTTCTCTATTTGTTAGGATTTACTCCAGGAGGTCCATTGCAACCTTTTGGAGAGTCTGATGAAAGATACCATATTAGAGGCGGTAATGATCAGCTTCCGACGTTATTAGCGAAAGAGCTGGAAGGACAAATTAGATTTAACTACGAGCTGATAAAAATTGAACAAAATCGTCAAGGTAAAATGCGTCTTGTCTTCCGACATGGTGAAAAAGAGTGGGATGTTTGGGCAGATAAAGTTATTATGACGATTCCTTTTAGTATTTTGAGAGAAATAGATTACGATGATGCAAGATTTCGTTCGTTGAAAGAAAATGCCATAGAGGATACTGGTATGGGAGTCAATACGAAACTGCATGCACAGTTTTTCAATCGATTCTGGCGAAGGCTCGGGAACAACGGGGAAACCTTTGCGGATACTGGGTATCAGAGTACATGGGAAGTTTCTCGAGCACAAAAAGGCAGATCAGGAATTCTCGTTGACTATACTGGGGATGAAAAGGCTGCCGAACAGAAGGCTAAAACAGAGGAGCAGGTAGAAAGGCTAACAAAGCGTTTTCTGGACAAGCTGAATCCTGTTTTACCGGGAAGTGAACAAAATTGGAATGGATTATCTACAGTTGAAAACTGGCTGAGTTACCCCTGGACGAAAGGTTCCTATTCTTATTTTAGGGTTGGACAATATACGAAATTTGCAGGTATCGCAGAAGAACGAGAAGGCAACATCTTCTTTGCTGGTGAGCACACGTCGGTTGATTATCAAGGTTGCTTAAACGGAGCAGTTGCATCTGGCGAAAGGGCAGCCCAAGAAGTTATGAATGATTTGATTGAAGAAAAATAAGTGGTCAGATGAATAGCTGGCAGGCTCCTTGTTCTCTGAGTTATTTTAGATGGGAAGATCCTTTGTTATATTTTGGCGGTGTAGGCGTGTAATAGAGGATTTGCCAGGTTATTCATTTTATTCAAATAACGAACAAAAGTGAATATATAAGAGATTCGCTTTTGTAGTACTTCTTTTAAGGTATATTACCATTAGATGTTATTATGGCTTCATGAGAATAAATTTCAAACAATGGGTTGACATTTGAATCTGCAGCAATATGTTCAGGATAAATAAAATCCATTGGATCACATAAAAGTTTTATATCTAATTGCTTAAATCCGTACATAACGTACTAAATTTGTATTCATCAAATAATTCCCTTGGTCATTTTTCACAATAAAGTATTCCTTCAAGATTGTGATCAATACTAAAGCTCTTGCGATATGGTTTCCTTTATCTAAAAATGCTTGTACCTGACTTTTCCCTTTTAATACATCCAGACCAATGACTGGATTCATAAAATATCTCCTCCTAGAAATACAATATTAGTCGGTATCCCCTAAGGCTTCTTGTAATGTCATAGATTCGCTTGTTAAACGGGATCTTTACCCCAACCAGACTGAAACATGTTTATACAAGTAGGGGGTGAACAGTTTAGCCAATGAGATTAAATCCCACGGGTGCGGCGTTCTACCCCGACTAACGGGTGCAATTGATTGATAAGAAGGTTGATTTTTCACTAACGGAGTTTAGTGGTAGATGGGATGAAAAACATAAGTATTTTAATATAGGTCAAAAATGTATGAATTAACTAAATAACTTGTCCCTTTCAAATGAACGAAAATTGCATTTACTATATTGCATATAGTTTTATTGAAAGGGGGTATATTTACGATGGATGGTAATAGTTCAACACCCTGTGGTTCTTTTACCGCTAACCAATTGGGTATCAATATACAACGAATATGCGACGGAGGCTCCGTACAATTATATCAAGCATTTACAGAATGCCTTCCTACCATTACACTCCGGGTGGCTAATGCTGGTAGTGGCTGCCCAATTACATTATTTGTAAAACAGAAAAAAGATTTTCGCCGATTTCAAATTGAACCAAATTTTCAAATTTTTGCTTCTTTTGATTGTGTTAAGGAAGTAAAGGTTCAATGCAGTGATTCACCAGGAGGTAATTGTAACATATTTGGGGAATTACAAATTCACGGTTGTGTTTCTTGCGGCTGATTTTGAACAATAACCTTAAAACAACAGCAAATAAATAAGAGCAACCCCTCACGCTTGAGAATCCCGCGACAATCAATATGCATATAGATCTTTTTTGAAAGGAGGTATATTTACGATGGATGGTAATAGTTCAACACCCTGTGGTTCTTATACGGCTAACCCCTCATTCTTCGGTTTCAACCGACAATGCGACGGAAGCTCCGTTCAAATATACCAAGCATTTACAGAATGTCTTCCTACCGTAACAATCAGATTGGAGAGTTTTAATACCTGTCCCTTTTCATTAATAATTGTGAAAGAGAACAAAGTTCATCAACGAGTTCAAATAGAACCGAACCAATTTTTTTATGCTTCATTTGACTCTGTTAAGGAAGTAAGGGTTCAATGTAGTGATTCACCAGGAGGTACTTGTAGTTTTTCAGGGGATATACAAGTTCACGGTTGTGTTTCTTGCTGCCAAAGCAGCGACGAAAGTTCAGATGAATGTTAATATGAAAATGCTAGTTCCGATGTACCTAGCAGATATAATCACAGACATAAAGGACGTTCCTAAAGGATTGAATATAAACGATTAGTTAATTTGAATGAGTTCATCAGAGCACAACTTAATAAAAACTCACTAGTTAATGAGAACTATAGTTTATTCACGAATAGGGCACTTTAATTGAACAAGCAGCTAATATGTGTAAATTTCAGTTATTTAAACCATCCAATAAAAGGTGGATAATAATATTAGAATATTGCAATTAATTTTAAGGGGAGGAAAATATGTCTTTTGCTGATTTTGATGATATTAAAACAATTTGTTTAGAATTCTGTAAAGAAACAGAAGATCGTGATGTTGAAACAGCTTCTGATGAATTGATGATCTTGCCCTATGATATTGCTTAAATATCAAACCATTCTTCATACCCGTTTGTGAAAGTATGTTTCTATAAGCAACGGTGCGTTAGTGAAAGAAGAATTAATTGATTTTAAGACTGAGATCTTCCAGAAAAGGGGGCTTTAGTTTAAAATCGTAGCACAAAAATGAACAAACTTTTTTATAAAAACCACATTCGAAATGATAAAGAAAGAATCCATTTTGATCAAACTGGTAAAGGGAACTTTTGGGTGGCTCTTTATGACGATAAAGTAGTTGGTACAATCAGTTTTTTAGATATAGGTAATCATCAAGTTGCATTAAGAAAGATGTTTGTAGATAAAGAGTTCCGAGGAGCGAAATTTAAAACTGCGAGTCTTTTATTAAATAATGCAATTAAATGGGCGAGAGAAAAGTCAATTAAAACAATCTATCTCGGAACAACACCACAATTTTTAGCTGCGCATAGATTTTATGAAAAAAGTGGATTTACAAGTATAGGTCCTGAAGATTTACCTGAGATCTTTCCAGTGTTACACGTCGATAAAAGGTTCTATAAGTATTTGGTTAGTTAAATAGATGCAATTTCATTATTCAAAAATTAACTTTAACCAACCTTCAATTGAGCATCGATTCAGCTTATTTAATGAGCAGTATAATGATAATGGTTGTAGGTGTCTTGTTTATGACAACTTGCTTTGGCTATATTACGAATAAAATAAATACAAAGAGCGTAACAGAGTAAAGAGAAAAGGCCTAGTTCACTAGGCCTTTTTCAGCGCTGAATCATCGGATTATATAGTATGGAGTATCGCTTGAAAAGAAATAGACATGAAAAGGAGTTGTGTTTAACTTTTTCTTTTCACATTACAGGTGAACTATTTCCGCTTATGTACTATACTATTTCTGTAGTGAGGTGAAATGAGTGGCACGTGAGCGTAAATTTACAGATGAAGAGTTATTTAAAGCAACGAAGTTATTGTTAATTGGGGATGGCTATGATTCCTTTACATTTAGCAAGTTAGCCTCGATGATGGAGGTTTCTCGAGGAAGTATATATAAATATTATGAGAACAAAGATGAATTGATTTCTGAGTTTCTGATGTATGAAATGAATCGTTTTCTCCAAGGTTTTAGTGAGCTTGATAAAAGTGGAGATTTTCAAACTCAGTTTTATCTAGTTATTGATTTTATTTTTAGGCATAGTGAGATTCATCAAATATTGGAGATTATTAATCAAATTCCTAAAAAGTCTTCCAATCGTGAACCATCCAATCAGACACAGTTAAATACATATTACATTGATATGTACAAACAATTTCAGGATTTAATCGAGCAGGGGAAGAAAGAGCATGTGATTAAAAGTCATCTATCTGATGCTATAATTCTTGGGATGATTTTTCAAACTATTGCTATTCCCAATCATTTTGGAATTCCTAAGGATGAATGGATAGCTTCCATTAGAGAGATTTTAAGTGAAGGGATGTTTGAGAGAGAATAATTGACATACAGGTCACTTTTACACATAATGTAAATGACAGGTATGTTTTTTTGGTCAAAGTGACACTATTGTCATTAATTAAAAGAAAAGGGAAGTGGACTTATTGAAAAAGATACTACGCAAAGTAACAGGTCACTTTTACACATAATGTAAATGACAGGTATGTTTTTTTGGTCAAAGTGACGCTAGTGTCATTAATTAAAAGAAGAGGGAAGTGGACTTATTGAAAAAGATACTACGCAAAGTAACTGATTTTGTTACAACTCGAAAAGGTATGTGGATTACTTTAGGTATTTGGATAGCTCTAACAGTAATTCTTACCATATTTGCACCAGGTTCAAGCGATCATAAAGTTTCTAGTGTGGCTTCGTTACCTGAGGATGCACAGTCGATTATCGCTCAGGAAAATATTGATGAGCATTTTAAAGATGCAGAAAGTTTGCCGGGAATTCTTGTACTTCAGTCGAAGGAAGAAATAGATATTGAAACACTTGGAGCAGCCTTAGATAAAGTAGCGGCGGCAGATATAAACGGTTTGAAGGAAATGATTCCTTTTAGTAGTTTGCCACCTCAAGCGCTAGAAGGTTTTTTCTCAGAAGATAAGAAAACATCCGTTATTCCTATAAGTTTTATCACCTCTTTAGAAACTTCTGATTTAGAAGAGAACTTGGCTCAGGTGAGTGAAATAGTAACCGAGGAAACCGGTTCAACAGTTTATATGACAGGACCAGCTGGAATTGCTGTAGATACAACGAATTTATTTGAACGTGCTGACATTGTATTAATATTGTCGACAGTAGGGATTATTTTAATTCTGTTAATTGTCATTTATCGTTCTCCATTATTAGCACTCATTCCACTTTTAGCAGCAGTTATTGTGTATCAAGTAGTAAATCAGTTGCTTGGAATTCTTGGTGCTAACGGATTAGATTTAGCAAGTCAGTCATTATCCATCATGTCCATCTTGTTGTTTGCCGCAACGATTGATTATTCATTGTTTGTATTTTCTCGTTACAGAGAAGAGTTAAAGAACTATGAAACCAAATTCGATGCTATGAAGTATGCAATGCGTGAGACTGGAATTCCTGTATTCTTTGCAGGTGGTACAGTTTTAGCCTCAATGCTTGTACTATTCTTTGCGTCATTTGGAGATTATCGTAATTTCGCACCAATTTTCGGTACAACTATGCTTGTCATTATGTTTGCCTCTGTCACATTAATCCCAGCATTATTTACACTTTTCGGTCGAAAATCATTTTGGCCACGTGTTCCAAAGTATGGAGAGAAAGAAGTAAAATCGAACTCTTTATGGAGTAAAATTGCAGCATTTGTTGTCAATAAACCCAAAATCGCTGCTGTTTCCATATTAGTGATTTTAGTTGTTTCCGCATTGAATCTGTTCAATTTGAATTATGAATTCGATACCATGAAGTCTTTCCCTAATGATATGCCTTCTCGTGAAGGGTATGAAATTATTGAAAATGAATTTGCAAAAGGAGATTTAGCTCCTACAACTGTCTTGTTTGAATCTGAAAGTGAAATTACAGAAGAAACGCAAGCAAGCCTAGTCGAACAGCTATTACAGCAAGATTTAGTTAGTACTGTAAGAGCTACGGGGATTTCAGAAGATGGACTTGCGGCACAATTCCAATTAACATTCGAGGAAAGTCCCTATTCAACGGAGTCGATGGATGCTCTTGAAAAAATGATTGAAGATGAGGAAAGTATTGTTAAAGGTAGCAATGCAGAAGGCGATTTATACTTTGCAGGCGAAACAGCCTCACAAGTGGATGATCGTTCAGTAAATAGTCGTGATCTAATCCTTATTGTTGTACTGGAAACAATATTAATCTTTATCTTATTAATCGTGTTAACGAAATCTATTAAGATGCCAATCTACATGATGGGGACGATTTTATTATCCTTCTTGGCTGCACTTGGTCTAGGTATGTTCTTATCGAATCTGTTCTTCGATATCGATACAATTAGTAATCGTGTTCCGTTGTATTCGTTCGTGTTCTTAGTTGCACTAGGAATCGATTATAATATTATTCTTATATCTAGATATTTGGAAGAGCGTGAAAAACATCCCGTGAAAAAGGCTGTAGAAATTGCAGTGTCCAACACAGGTGGAGTTATCTCATCCGCAGGTATTCTCCTAGCTGCAACATTCGCTGTATTAATGACTCAGCCAATCCAATTGCTATTCGTCTTTGGATTTATCGTAGCAGTCGGAATCATTTTGGATACATTCTTAATTCGAGGTATTCTATTACCCGCATTGATTGTCCTATTTGAAAAAGATAAAAAATAATATAAACGCATGGTCATTTGGAATACATCCAAGACCATGCGTTTTTTAGCTTATTACACTAGGAAACTCCTAAGAAAAATAGAACTAACGGAATTGAAATGATACTAATAACTCAACAATGGGGCTCTTTAGTTTAAGAACGTAGCACAAAAATGATCAAACTTTATTATAAAGCTAAAGCTTAGAGTTGATTTCCTATTGGATATTTATGTTAAAATTGCGTTAAAGATTGTGAATATATTTACTTAAAGTAAATGGTAGGTTAATTTAACAAACAGTAATAACTTTATTGTAAAATAATACATATTAGATTAATTAGTTTAAAGGAGAAAATAGTGGATATTATAATTTTAAATTCATTTGAAGATGCAGAAAAATATCGTAGTATTAGACTTGAATCTCTAAAAAATACACCTGAAGCATTCGCTTCGAGTTATGGAGAAGAAAAAGACTTATCAATTGAAGAATTGAAGAACAAGTTTCAATCGAAGTCCTCTTTTACCTACGGAGCTTTTGATAAGGGAGAACTAGTTGGAATCATAACCTTATATCAAGAAAACTTAAATAAACTACGACATAGAGCACATATTGGAGCAATGTATGTTTCTCCCTCCAAAAGGGGTTTAGGAATTGGGAAGGCTTTAATGGAAGAAGCAATAAAGAAAGCAAAAACTATAGAAGATTTGGAACAGGTATATTTAGCGGTTGTTTCAACAAATGAATCAGCAAAAAAACTGTATTCATTATTGGGATTTGAAGTTTTTGGTACAGAGAAGAAAGGTTTAAAGTTAGAAAATAATATTTATTTTGATGTAGACTTTATGATTTTATATTTATAAGTATTATTAAACAAACGGGTACTATCCTTTTGCAAGGATCAGCGCTTATTTCCACTTTAGGGCCATATAATTGAGCAAATTAAATAATTTCAAAATTACTATAAACCCTGTACTATGGTACAGGGTTTATAGTTATATTTGAGGTGAATTAATGGAAATATCGTATTAGCGAACTTGCTGAGAGGTGTGGAGTCAATAAAGAAACAATTAGGTATTACGAAAGGCTAGGGCTACTTTCAGAACCTTCTCGTACGCATGCTGGATATAGAATATATCCAGAAGAGTTTGTAAATCGCCTACAGTTTATTAAACGGATGCAGGATTTAGGTTTTTCCTTAGCTGAGATTAATAAATTACTCGGAATCGTTGATAAAGACAATGAACGATGTAAGGACATGAATGATTTTTTTGTTCAAAAAATTGATGAAGTACAGAAGAAAATTAGAGATTTAAAAAGAATTGAACACAGGCTAATTAATTTAAAAGATTGTTGTCCTGATGAAAAATCTTTACATGAATGTCCTATTATCGAAACTCTGATGAATTAGAAAAGAAAGCAGAAAAATATTTATAAAAAATAAGGTGGGAGAATGATGTCAGATTGTTGTAATAACATTAAAGAAATTAAAAATGAAACTATTATAAAGTGTCCATTTTGTAAAAATAAATCTAAAAATGTAAAGTTGATAACATTAAAATCAATGCTTAAACCATCTGCATTAGAAACATTAAATGCTAAAGAAAATCACTATTTTTGTTCAACCAAAGATTGTGAAGTAGTCTATTTTGATTCGAATAATAAAGTGTATCTTGTATCTGACATAAAGGTAGCTGTTCATCAAAAAAATGACTCGCCTATTACACCGATTTGTTATTGTTTTGATTGGACAAAAGAAAAAATAAAAGAATATGTAGAAAAAGGTCTTACTCCGAATCCAGTAGAACATATTCGAGAGAACATAAAGGAAAATCGGTGTGGTTGTGATGTAAACAACCCTCAAGGTAGTTGTTGCTTGGCAAATGTTACAAGCTATATGAAAGAACTAACCTAATCTGTATATACTCAATTAAAGGGCGCTTTCCTGCAGTAAGGATCAGCGCTTATTTCAATTTTAGAGCCAGTTTTATGTTAAAGATACGATATGTTGGTCTCTTTAAAGACATGTAGTTAAAGTGAAGAAATTGATTTTATAATATTTTTAACACTTTACTCTTGATAAGACCCCACACCGAGTAGGGAAGATATAGAAGTGACTAAGAGACTAGCAGAGGCCGGAAAAATTATTGGAATTGAAGTTCTTGACCATGTGATTGTCACTCATACAGGAAAAAATGTTAGCTTAAAAGAAAAAGGGTATCTATAAAAAAAGAAGAACGAGCAAAGGGGAAAAGCCCTTTTGCTTGAAAGGAGAAAAGTAAAATGAACGAGAATGCAAGATTTAGTGATTTAAAGGTGATGAAATTCGCAGCCGGTTATTATTTAGGGAGAGAAATAACCGGTGAAGACGGAATTCCAATGCCATATGATCGAAAAAGTGATTATTTTGAACATGTAAGGGATGCAGAAAAAGCACTTGAGGAAATGATCAATAAAAGAAAGGGGAAGCGGTTGGATCTTCTTCAGTTGGTTCCGTTTACGCAATCAAGAAAAAAACGGGCGTTTTTTCTTGATTAAAGCAGGCATCGAGCCTGCTTGACGGTTGCTGAAGCAACCTTAAATTCTTGAATGATTATCCGAGGAAGAAGGTAACCATTTGCTTTTGGCAAATGGTCCTTATTAGATAAAATAGAAAATATGAAACTCTTGTTGTGCACTTCATCGAATGTCACCTAATGCAGCTACTCATATTGCATTTAATCGTAAAAGAAATTGAAAAATTTTAAGGACTAGTAAAACTTTTTGTAATTCAGGTAGCTGAATGGTTCCCACCGAGAATTATACACAATCCTTAACTGGCTAGATATCAAGATCTAATTTTTTTTCCATTAATGTAGAAACTTCTTGAAAACCAAGATTTTGATAAAGATGTTTCGCATGGTTTCCTGAAAATACATTCAATTGAACCTTTTTATACCTCTTTTCTTTCAATTGCCTAAGCGCTTCCTCACATAATTTTTTTGCTACTCCCTGTTTACGATATTCTGGTAGAACATAAATTTCCGGAATAATCCCAATCATTTCCTCAGAATGGAAGTCAATTGTCCTTCCTACACCAATCCATCCCTGGATAACATGATTCTTCATATAAACAAGGTAATATCCACCATCAGACAAAAATGGAGAGACCATTTGAAATGCTATCTCTCGCCTCACTTCAACATACCCCATGGTTGCTTCTTTTAATACATCTAAAGAATGATTCAATATTTGTTGGATCTCACTATAAGTAGCCTTTCTGATTGTCATCTACCTTTGCATCTCCTCCCGAAAATAGAAAAAAATATCAGGTTCTAACCACAAAATTCAAGATTTAACAGTCAATCTCTAATAATGCTTTGAAAGGAGCCGAAATTGTATGACTTGAACAATTCAAATACAACATCGGAATAGTCGAAAACCTAGTATATCCTTATAGACTGTTGTGAAGTGCATGTGCTTTTCAAAAATTTCGGATAATTTATCATCTATATTCTCCGAAAGTGAAAAATCAGTAGCATTTTGTACGTCATTTTCATCAACCTGAAGTTTAAATTTCTCTACACTAATTTGTTTAAAACTGGCTCTTTCGAAAAAGTTATACCATTCCTTTTCAGTTAGTAATTGAGAAACTCCATAAAAATTAACGATTGGTTTCAATTCCTCTTCAGAAAGTGATTTTTCAAGTACCATTTCAATTGCAAGCAATACACCATTTGGCTTTAATACTCTTTTAAATTCAGGAATGGTTAAGGAAACATCTGTAAAGGATATGACTGATTCTGAAAGAATCATATCAAATACACCCTCATCAAAAGGAAGATTTTCAGTGCTTCCTTGCTTAACTTCGATAGGCAAATGTAAGGATGAAAATCTTTGTTTAGCCTTATCTAACATCATTTTATTACAATCTAAGGAAGTAACATTGCATCGGTACTGTTTTGCTATATATGCAGAGGTTTGTCCTGTTCCACATCCAGCATCAAGAATCGACTTTGTTTCATCTATTTTTTCCCTTGATAAAAGTTCTTTTGTTAGTTGAAGACCTCCAGGATGAGCACCTCCAACTCCAAATACTGCTAAACAATCAAGATAAGTGTAATTCAAATTCAGTCCCATCCTTTTTAGAAATTGTACATTATTTTATGATAATGGGATCAGATTTGTTCACGATACTCTTACAAACACAGATGAACTTTTAAAAGCCTATTAGAGATAAAGATAGAAACCTAGTAAAAATTGTTTTTAAAGAATCGAAAAGGTAAAGAAAGAGGTGTTTTGGAACGTTTATACGATAAGTGAATAATGTATTTTTAACAAAATGTATAGTTAGGAGTGCTGATATGGGCGTGATTAGAACGGATAAATGGTTACACGATTCCTATCATAAACCAATTGAAATATGTGAAAAGTTAAAAGAACACTTTGATGGTGCATTAGCTTTCGAAATCTACGATCACTTAACTCAACATGGAATGTATCATCCTTTGAGGAACGGACACGAGGTAGTGAATAAATTACAAAAAAATAAAGTATGGGAAATTGTACAAAAGGAAAAACTACGACTTCAAAAAGTGTGGGAAGGACCAAATATCCCTATCTTTATTTTTCCATCAGATAAGAACAACCGAAAATTAAAACAGGATTTTAACGGAAAATCAGGTTTAGCCTTTAAGGATAAACTATTTTTATTTATTTCAGAGGATAACACGGAAAAAGAACTAAGGGCATTGTTTACACATGAGTATAACCATGTTTGTCGGTTATCCAAGTTTCAAAAAAGTGAAGAGGATTACGTATTACTGGACTCAATCATCTTAGAAGGATTAGCTGAAAATGCAGTACGTGAAAGATTGGGTGAAGAATTTTTAGCTACTTGGACATCGTATTATTCCAATGAAGAGCTAAAAAAAATGTGGAATCACTCAGTGCTTCCAAATAGAAATATTCTAAAAAATGACCGTAAACATCAAACCATATTATATGGACTACGTTTTTATCCAAAAATGTTAGGCTACTGTGTTGGATATTACTTAGTTAAGAATTATATTGAAGCAACTAACAAAACAAGTAAGGATCTATTAACAATCAAAACAGATCATATTGCACAAATAAAGTGAAAGTACTTTAAAATAAAAATAAGACGAAAAAAATTTCGTCTGTTTTCTATTGATCAAGAACGATCAAATGATCCTTTGATCACTTTGAATGTAGTTTATCGGAATCTATCCGTCTGCGAGTTCTTGGCTTTTTGTTTAATCATTTAAATGAACTACCAAAAGAATAGAGAAAGTACAGCTAATGAAGCAATAAAACCAAGTGCGATTCCAGCGCCCCAACCCCAGCCCCAACCTCCATAACCATAACCACCTAGGTTTCTAGGTCGTCCCAATGGTCGAAGATAAACTCTGTTGTTGGCTACCCGGTGAATGATTCCCCTATGAATTCTCCCGTCATGAGTTCTGATTTCAACAGCTCTACCCATATGTCTTTGACACAATCCCTGATAATGTCCAACTGACATTTTTTCACCCCCATTTACTTATGAACCACACGACATTATATGTATGAAAATAAATATCGTAATGGACAAGTGTCTGAATACGATAAAAAACGCTATGAAGAAAATAAAGATTATTATAGGGAACAATATAAGAAATGGTGTAAAAACAATCCTGGTTATTTTGAAAAATACTATAAGGAAAATAAAGACAGAATACTTGAATCTAGGAAAGAATATAACAAGAAATACTATGAAGAGAATAAAAAAATACATTTAAATAAAATAAACCCTCAGCAGTCCGTTTGAAGACCGATAGAAGTACGTTGTGTACAGTTCAGTTAAATGTCTCTGGAGTTACTTCGGTTTTTCCTATTTTTCCATTTCCGTTAGTGATTTGGCTGACTTAGTAGAGGCTTCACCTAAGTTATAGCAAAAATAAAGGACTCGAGAATAGTCCTTTTCTTCGAATTCTTTTATATAAATTTGAGCCTTTATTGTGATTGAAGTTTTTATTAGAAGGATAAGCTGGCTTAAGCCTGCTCGTTAACTTGAGGATAAACCTGTTTACTTCCTATTTGATCATAATATTAGTGATGTCATAGAAATTTTTTTATTGTAAAGATCAATTTTTGTGACTGTTCAGACCCTTGAAGTGAAGAAGCCATTGTTCCAAATGGTGATTTCTAGGAGGGATTTAATTTCTAGACTTACTGATAAGAGCTGTTCCATTTCTTCGATTTGGCCCTTGTAGCTTTGAAATAAAGTCGTACTGTTTATAAAAAAGATGTACCGTTTTAAAGAAAGTTATACCGTTTACAAAAAAGTTGCACCGTTTTATTCCTTTTCGATTAAAGAATTCTAAGTGAGTTTTAATCAAACTTTTTTATAAAACGGAATGTTCATTCAAGAAGAAAAGAATCCATTTTAATTATTCTTTTTTCAAAATGGATTCTTTTTATTTATCGTAAAATATGGGTTCGCGCGATTCTTTTAATCAAAGTTTATTTCAATACAACAATTGTAGTATTTGTGAAAGTATACGGTTATTAAGAACATGGTGGAAATTAATAAATTTTATACAAAAAAACGTCATTTTAATCGTAATAATGACGTTTTTTAATCTTCTTATCACTTTTTCATTTCAATCTCAATTCTCTTTGCTAAGTCAGATGATACTTTATTGAAATACTCCATAACTTTCTTTCTAATATCATCAGATATGACTTTCAAATCACTAGCTAAATTTTCGACAAGATGTTCTTTTTCTATTTGAGTTAACCTCGTATAGAATTCACCAGCCTGCCCAAAATCGTCTTGCTTTGTTATAGAAGTTCTTTCTAGTTTGCCTTCAACATATCTTCCATCACCACTTGTAACTTGATTAGCTGGTGTCCAATTTTGCTGTTGGTTAACCGGTAATTTACGAAATTCAGCTCCAATTCTTCTTCTTTGAGAATCACTATAAATATTGGCACGGCCCTGCAGCATTTTATCATCAGATAATTCTGCGCCGTCTAGTAAATTAGAAGGGGAGAAGGCGACTTTTTCTACTTGTTCCATATAATTATCAGGATTTTTATTTAATACCATTTTGCCTACTGGTATTAGGGGATACTCTTTTTCATCCCATACTTTTGTATCGTCTAAAGGATCATAAGAAAGATTTGCTTCATCCTTTGGGTCCATGAGCTGGACATATAAGCCATATTCCACCGGTTTACCACCCGCAATCGCATCGTATAAATCTTTACCAGCGTAATCAGGATTTTCAGCGGCTAGTCTATTTGCTTCTTCGCGACCAATGTATTGTACACCTTCAAATGGGTACCAATGGTATTTAACGTACTTTCTAATACCTTGAGCGTTTCTCCAAACATATGTATTTACACTATGTCCTGGAATGTGGCGAAGACTTTTTACCGTACCAGCATCAGAGTATAAACGTACAACAAAATGAATCGATTCAGGTGCTCTTGCTACAAAGCTCCAAAACCTATCAGGATCAATTAAATTATTTTTTGGTGAAGGTAAGAATGCTTTAATAAATTCCGGAAATCGTATCGCATCACGAACAGAAAAGACAGGAATGTGATTACATAAAAGGTCAAAAACGCCTTCTTCTGTATAAAATTTTGTAGCAAAACCACGTACATTTCTAGATGTATCAGGTGTTCCTTTCGTACTGACAGCTAACGAAAAGCGAACCATAACAGGAACTTTCTGATTAGAATTTTGTAAAAAGCTCAGTTTTGTATGTTCGGACATCGAATATATCGTTTGAAAATAACCAAATGCACCAAATCCTTTTACATGAACAGGTCTTTCTAAAATCTTTTCATGAATAAATTCTTGTAAGGTTTCGTGTAGTACACCATCTTGTTCCAGTACAGGTCCCCCAGAGCCGATCGTCTGGGAATGAAGTTTAGCTGGCTCATTGGAGAGGTCTCGATTCTCATAATGGCTTTCCTCTAATAAAGTTTGCCTCTGTTCATGATGTTTTTCATTCATTATTATAGCCTCCAAAATTTAATTTCCATCAATCGTTACTAAATATGATTTTTAAGGCTCGAATATGTATCTTCTTCTTTTATTTGCTAGTTAAAGAAAACTCCTATGCAGTGGACCTTTTTGAACAGGTAGAATTATGAAAAGATGAATATGAAGAAGGAAAAGCTTCTTTAAATAGAAGCTTATTTTTGTGTGATAAACTGCAGATATGAGGAATGCAGATTTAAGAGGTGTTGATTTTATTGGCGCGGATTTGCGTGATGCTGATTTAAGGGGAGCAAACTTATCTACGAGTATGTTTTTAACTCAAATGCAAATTAATTCGGCTAAAGGTGATATAAAGACAACATTACCCTCTCATATACAACGACCCTCCCATTGGATTAACTAATTTTGTTCATGTTTGTGTATTGAAGAAGATTTTCGAAGATTATCTCCGTTCAATTGATACGGAATCTCTTATTCAATTATTGGGCGCCATTCCAGAGTATGGATCTACGTTTTTTTTGCCTAAAAGGGCCAAATTCTTGAACAAGGTCTTGAAAGAGCTTTGATTTAGACAATGATAAATAATTAACATTAGCAAGATAGAATTAGCAATACAAATAGGGTATAGAATCGCAAAGGTTCAATACCCTATGTATTTGAAAAAAATATTCAGTTGAAATAATTTCAAGCAAAAGGTATGTGCCAAGTTTTTCTTGTTAATGAACAGAATAACGTCATTATCACTTAGAATAAAATACCTGCTAAATAAATAACTAAAGAAACAGTAAAAGCACTAATAATCGTTGAAAATAAAACCACCTGTGCAGCAAATTCAGGGTAGTTCTTGTACTCCTCTGCAATTACAGCACTATTTACAGAAGTCGGCATAGCGGACGCAATCAGTAAGGCCTGGGCAGTAACTCCATCTACTCGAAATAGCCAAATAATTAACAGCGCAATGATTGGACTAATGATTAGCCTAACCGTGAGGCTTGAGTAAACAGCAGAAAGTGCTGCTTTAAATTGGATACGTGCTACTTGGGCACCTAGTGTAAGTAATGCAAGACCTATCATCGCATCCGCAATCATATTAGCTGGTACCAAAATAACCGATGGAATGGGAATATTTAATGCATTACATAATAATCCAGCCATCATCGCATACAAGACCGGCATCTTAAAATAACCAATCATCGCTTTCCACTTACTCGTATTCACCGATTGTAATGCAAAAATCCCATAGGAAAAGGTGAGTATATTTTGCAGCGTTAGTACAATCACCTGAATAGACATTGCAAAAGGATCACCTTTAAATACCAACTCATTAACGGGTACCCCATAATTGCCAGAATTAAAGAAAATGGTACTATTTGAAAAAGTCGTTTTCTTCCCTCGATTTAACCCTAAAATTTTAGCAAAAAGAGCAGAAAAAACATATAAAATGAGGACCAATAATATGAAAAACAATAGAACATGCCCAAATAAGCTAGCGGAAAACTGTGTACTATATAATTTCACAAATATAAAAGCGGGAACAACAAAATAAATATTTAACTTGGACAAAGTAGAGATGTCCATCGCAAACTTTTTCTGCAAGATAAAGCCAATTAACATCACGATAAAAATAGGTAAAATAATATCTTTAAAAATCGTAAGTAGTTCTAACAAAAATTGACCTCCGTATAGATAGATTTCATAATAACAAGCATTTCCAGTGATTCTATTTCATATTACTACTTTCTTGGCATCTAAATCAAAGCCCCACTCTAATTGCTTCATAAACACCTATTAAGTTGCTAAGGCAGTCCTTTTATAAAAAATTCAGCAGGAGATGGAAATCATTGAACGGGAAGGAGAAATATACATGGAATGCATTCAAAAGGAAAAGGAAGAAAAAGAAGAAAGGCGTTCATTAGGAGTATAACAAAAGAGGGTTCCAAATTTGCTTGTAACGATGAAACAACTTCTGAAAATCCCGAAGTAATAACTACTTCGGAAGCTTCTTGGGCGTATGAGTTTGTTACAGCACGAATACTATTTGAAATAAGCGAGAGAAACTGAGTGTATTGCGAATAATCTCGTGCAAGAACTTAATCTTGATAACAGCTATATGAGCAGAATTTTGCGTAAATTAGAGAGGAAGAATTAATAGAGAAAAAAACCTCAACATTTTAAAAAGTAACGGATTCTCTTTTGGGAGAGAAAAGTAAGAAATAAATGTTAAAAGAACAGACTAAATAACAATATTTTAGTCTGTTCTTTTTGTTGTTAATTAAGGGCTTTTATTAAAATTACATTTAAAATAGCACAAAAACAGCATATAAATTTTAGGTGGACAATAGCTATTGTCTTTGTTGATTATTATGCTAATTCTATGGTTTTTTTCAACATCGACTAGGTGTTAAAAATTATAAATTTAAAATCAATCATATAAATTACTTGAGATCGTTAAAGGGTTTATATGGAAAATGTTGTATAATAATGAAAACTTAGATATATATTCAACTAGCGGGGATGTTGAAAAAGAAAAGGGGAATAAATTTGAAATTAAACGAGGTTAGAAATGAACTATCAGTAAGAGGGAAAAACGGGATAGGATTTTTATTTTCAGCTATTGTAATTTGGTCAATAATTACAATAATATTTTTACAGCCAATAGAAATTTATCAGAAAAACACCTATATGTTGTATTCAACAGGTTTAATGTTCCCATTATCCGTAGGAATTTCTACTTTAATAAAGGCTGATTGGAAACTTAAAAATAATCCATTAGGTAATCTAGGTTTATACTTAAATCTGGCTCAGCTTATCTATTTCCCTATACTTTTTTGGGGAATGATAAAAAGTCCGAATGATGCTATCATATTTGTTGCAATAATAACAGGAGCCCACTTTTTTCCTTATGGCTGGTTTTATAATGCTAAACCCTTTTATGTAATGGCACCAGTGATTTCGGTCTCAATTATGTTTTTGGGCTTGTATCTAAACGGAGATAATCTATGGTTGATACCAATTTCTATTACCATTTTTTTGTTCTTATTAATTTTTTGGCTTTACTTAGATTATAAGAGGAAAATAAAAGAGATTGATTATCAAACTAATGTATAACTTTAGTTGAGGAAGACCATCGAGATGATGGTCTGTTTTTATGTCCAAAATCTCAACATTATTGTTTAACACAGGCTATTCAATAAATAAAAGAGCGGAAAATCCCTGCTCTTTTATTTATGATTTGAAGTGTTATTATTAATGATAATTTTAATGCGATTTGACCTTAAAATATGAGATTTCCCTTCCAAAGAGAACCCGTTAATCTAAAAGGTACCCATCAAAAAAGACCCCTTATAAGCGGAATTAGGGGGAAACAAGATGTGCGTCTTAAAAAAAGAAATCTATAACATATGGTTCAGTTCCTAAATTCATCAAGAAATCGGGTAGATATGAAAAAGTTTAACATTTTTTCTTTTTGCATTTGCTATTATCGGCGAATATTGCGATAAAGGCACCGGACAAAACAGTCATCCATAAAATGAGATCCATTTTTTTCATCTCCAAACGTTAGTTTAATTTGTATACGTCCGATAATGATAAAGGATTCATTAAAATATAATCCTGTTATTCGATCGGGCCATTTAGTTGAACAAGATTTTTATTAGTAGTTTAATTTAATTACAGTACAGTTTAATAAATTAAGGGGGACTTGAATTGGATAAATGGATTAATAAAGGATTTTCAATTTCTACAAATAAAAGGTATCTAAATCTACAACTAATACATAATTTTTTGAGTCAAGATGCTTACTGGTCAAAGGGTATATCTAAGGAAATAGTAAAAAAGGCAATTGAAAATACTCCTCTATGTTTTGGGGTTTACAAAGGTGAAATAGGAAAAGACGTTATTGAACAAGTTGGTTTTGCTAGGGTAATAACTGATTTAACGACATATGCGTATCTTTGTGATGTGTTTATATTACCTGACTATCGTAAATTAGGTTTATCAAAATGGTTAATGGATATTATCACCAACCATTCCGAACTACAAGAAGTTCGTAGATTTATGTTAGCTACTAATGATGCGCATTCATTATATAAACAGTACGGTTTTGAACAGATTGATAACCCAGAACTATTTATGCATAAAGTTCGTAAGGCCCTTTTTAAAAATAATGTTACTTTAACTAAAAACTAATCAACTAAAGGAGGTTCCTTGTAATTCCATTAAAGGGCCGAAATAGTGGAGCAAGAATCTCAAATGAAATTGGATATTACGTTAATCTTGTTGAGGAGTTTGTGAAGATTTGTACTTAAAGTAACATTGCAGGATTGTTTAGGAAGAGTGCCTATATTATTGTACAATATAGTGGTCTATTTTGTTTAAAGAGGAGAATTGAGAAATGACGATTATAACTTTTCTTATCATTGGCTGGATACTAAGTTGGTTTAAATTTAATAAGTTGTTTATTCAGGCATTCAAAGAACTATTTAAAAAGGAAATTTCAAATGCAAGTTACTATTTTGTGTTCTTTTGCATAGGTGTATTTGGTGATTTAATTTTATTTTTTAAAGGAACTTATGAACTGATTATGCTTAATTCATAAAAGCGTTATTAGGCTAATTGGGGCGATTTCTCAATAAAAAAGATTGCTATTTTTTAGTGTTCGAACGATGCAGGATAGTTAAATGAGAAAAGAAGTATTAATAATTGATTTAAGAATATACATTCTTGTTCGGAATGTATATAGGAGGCGTAATTTAATGAACCAACGAAAGTTAGTATTATTTATCGCTCAAAGTTTAGATGGATATATCGCAACAAAAGAAGAATCTTTGGAATGGTTATTCAAAGTTGAAGGAGAAGGAGATAATGGGTATTCAGAGTTTTTGGCAACTATAGATACAATCTTTATGGGGAAAAGAACCTATGATTGGTTAATGGCAGAGATAAAAGGTGATTTTCCTTATAAAGAACAACAATGTTATGTTTTTTCTAGAACTCCATTAGAAGATACTGAATATGTATCGTTCATCAACGAAGATATTGTGGAATTCACTTCGAAATTAAAGGAACAAAAAGGGAAAAATATTTGGATGGTTGGAGGCGGAGATTTATTACATACATTTTTAAAAGAAAAATTAGTCGATGAACTGTTTTTGACAATTGCTCCAACTATCATTGGAGAGGGTATTCCTTTATTTAAAGAGGGAGATTATCAACTAGACCTTTCTCTAAAAGGTACTAGGACTTTTAATCAATTTGTTGAATTGAATTACCTCGTGGAAAAATAATTACAAATACAATTCAACGAACGGGGGAGTAGCACAAGAAGAAATACTAGGAAGTATTAATTTATTTTATTAAGATCTTCAGCAATCGGTCGCTATCCTTTAGCAAGGATCAGCGCTTATTTCCTTTTTGGGCCAGTGTCCTTTTTAAATTAAGCTATTTTGTTGAAGATGTAGAAGGTGGCTTGTATTATAATGTAAAACATAAAGTGAAAATATATTATTTTTGGCGGTGTAATTTATGAACAACATTCCCATTGTGAAAGAATACTCTATTGATTATCAGTCACAAGTCGTAGATTTAATTCTTCATATTCAGCAACAAGAATACAATATTCAGATAACCAAGGATGACCAGCCCGATTTGTTTACTATAGAGGATTTTTATCAAACTGGTAAAGGGAACTTTTGGGTGGCTCTTTATGACGATAAAGTAGTTGGTACAATCAGTTTTTTAGATATAGGTAATCATCAAGTTGCATTAAGAAAGATGTTTGTAGATAAAGAATTCCGAGGAGCGAAATTTAAAACTGCGAGTCTTTTATTAAATAATGCAATTAAATGGGCGAGAGAAAAGTCAATTAAAACAATCTATCTCGGAACAACACCACAATTTTTAGCTGCGCATAGATTTTATGAAAAAAGTGGATTTACAAGTATAGGTCCTGAAGGTACCTA
>CAVXVN010000013.1:0-115913 GCA_963765265.1 uncultured Bacillaceae bacterium | reverse complement strand
TAGAAGTCTAAATCATATATCCCTGTCCTCTTTGAAGAAGCAGGATGTTTATAATATCACCTAAATTCATAAAAAGCAATTATTAATAAGATGGTGTTTTTAAAAACGAGAACGTTAATTGAATAACCGTAACATTAAAATCAACGCTCAGAGCGGAAATTTCTCTGAGCGTTTTTGTTTGTTAATTGGTATGCGATTTTCACTGTGCAACACGAGTGTTATATTTTAATTAAGGATTTTTTATTTCTTCTGTTGATTTAACCATTTTTTCACTTGTCTCATCTTCATCTGTGATTAAATCCTTTGTAGAATTTTTAAATTCTTTTAAGGTTTGACCAACCGCACGCCCTAGTTCAGGTAATTTTTTAGGACCAAAAATAATCAGTGCAAGTACTAAAATTAAAACTAACCCTGGAATTCCAATATTGGATATCATCCTAATCGCTCTCCTTTCTGAGGGAAATCATTCAATTTTGTACAGGTTGTACAGAACCCATCATGTTCACGTACTGTTTTAAAAGAGTTATGGCAAGCCTGGCACTTTTTCTCATAAATAGAAAGATTAATCTCTTTCTTTTGTATGATTTTCCCTTCCATTCTGATCGCCTTCTCGGGACAAACATCTGCACATAAGCCACAAGAAGTACATCCCTGCATGGAGAGAGTAAAGTGTTCCTCTTGAAAATCAAAACATTTTTGGTCACAAATTCTCACGCAAACAGTACAGAGTGTACATTTATCAATATCAATCGTTATGTCGGTAAATTGGAAGTCTGTATAATACTGACGTAAATTTAAAGCATTATGATTAAAACGCCACTTTGCAGGGGTCATCTGCTTCATGAATGATTGGCTTTCTTTTTTCCAAAGCGAGAAAAATTCTCTTCTTGAACACATATTCCTCATCCTCAACAGAATCAATTGAAATCGAGAAAGGAGATTCTCCTAGTTCCATGAGCATTTGGTTTACTTGTTCAATCCGCTGCTTCCATTCTTGGATTAAAGATTCATCTTCAAAAATAATGGACCTAATTCCCTTTTTATGAAAGATAAGCAATTCTGTCGTTGTTGGAAAATGAACGATCTGAAATAATAAGGTGATTTTGTTTTATTTTCCTATTCGGAAGGATACCTGCAACCGCTTGAACAGGGCACGCTGCCATACAATCGCCACACTGCACACATTTACTATCATCGATAACTGGCTTTCCGTTCGTTATTGAAATGGCGTGCTTTTCGCAAGTCTCTACACATTCTGCGCAAGTAGAATGATGGCTTCTATGACGAGTGCAGGAAGATAATATTTCATATTCATAATCTAAGCTTTCTACCCAACTACTAAATAACCCCATATTAGCCACCTTCTCATTTACATTAATAAATTGTGTCCTTTAAACACGTGAAACTAATGCCTTTTCACTGCTTTCAACAAACTCTTCCAAGAGTTCCCGGTCCCAAAGGAGAACTCCCCAAATTAGTTCAATGAAACCACCATAAAAGCCTACTGTTCCATGTTCTTTTGCATCACGGCATAGCTCGTGAATCCAGGAAAGCAAATGTTCATCCATAAATGCAATTTGCTCCTTAATATGAGAAACTTGTTGTTCTAATTCAAAATCGGCTAATGGATTGCTTAATACTGACATCAACATAAGCTCAAGTCCGATATGATCTTCTGGTTGCTGATTCTTCCTTTTACTCTCCAAACCATGAGCGTATAACATTTCTTTCATTTCAAATGTAGTACGTCCAAAGAATACTTTTTCACTAGTACGGTAGAATGATTCCCAAAGTGGTGCATTGGGCAAACCCGGTCCAAGAAAGAGACTGGTGTATTCTACCATGACCTGTTCTTTTGCCTCTTCACCTGAAAGAACTTCCAACTTGGATGAGCAGTTAACCAGCTGTTCCAAACCAGATTTTATTTGCGAGTTCGCACTTTCTATTGGAAAGTTGTTCCAAAAGTTTTTTGTGAATACCACTGTATTAGATCCTTGTATCGGCTCTAGTAAACTATTTGCCAAAAAACCATACAATGATGTTCGCAAACTCCATATTTCATCCCATGATCCGTTCATGATGCTACCTCCCTATTGTTGAGCTACTTTCGGAGCCTCAAACTGAATTGAATCTGATTGTTTTGATTCTGTTTGCTTACCCATAAGAATCTTGCGAGAAAGGTATATAAAGAGCAAGACTCCAAACGAGATCATTCCAACCACAACCATTAACTCAACGAGTGTAGGTACATACTGTCCATGAAGCGTCCAAAAGCTTGGAAAAACATTTGGACTTTCACTTGGTGTATAAGAACCAAGGGTAATTCCTGGTGCTCCTTCCACATGTGGATGGATAAACGATGTAAACAAAAGCCATACCCGTTTAAAGAATACACCGATGACAATCAACACAGAAGAGAAAATGACCAAACTTGTTTTTTCCCGATTCTTTTTAAATAGTAAAATAGCTAATGGAATCAAAAACCCTAAGATCACTTCTCCCCAGAAAAATGGAGCCATGGAGCCCTTCAGCATTTCATTTAACACGAGCATAACGGATTCTTCCTGTGGATAAAACATCGTTAATATTTCTGAAAATACAAAGTATGCATCGACTGCCACACAAGTAACTAAAAGTCCTGCTAGAGTGGTAATCAGTTTTTTCTCTACGGTGAATACTTTAAATTTAATTAAAAGAACAAGAACGATGATAAGAAGTGCAAGGCCCGAATCTAAAGCAGACGCTACGAACAATGGAGCCATAAGAGCACTATGCCATCCTTCACGGGCAATTTGCAGTCCAAAAATCCAAGCTGTAACCGAGTGAACAAGAATGGCAACTGGCAGAGCTATTCTGGACATGACAGATAGGGCCTTTTTACTCGGCTCTTTCCGTGTCATTAAATACAGATAGGCTACATTGATACATAAATAAAGAGTAATCACACAAACATCCCACATTAATGGCGATTTGAATTGTGAATGTAAAATGAGATTAAGAACTCTGAAAGGACTTCCTATGTCAACCATGATGAAAATACCTGCTACAATAATACAAACCGTGGAAAGAATTGTAGCCGGCTTTGCCACTACTTTAAATGCAGGAATATTAAACACTGTAGCAGATGAAGATACGATTAAACCACCGGCAGATAGACCGACAAAGAACATAAACATCGTAATGTAAAGTCCCCAGGAGGTGGCATTATTCATCGCCGTAACACCCAGTCCGTTGACGAGCTGGTAGCCTAAGGCGCCAAACCCGATCAAACTTAGGAGACCTAAGGCCCCCGTCCAAATATATAGATTTCGTTTCATCTAGATTCCCCTCCTTAAGACAATCCCAAATAATAGACTTGTGGTTTCGTGCCTTTTTCTTTTAATAGAGTTTCCCCGTTCTTTTCTCGAATCAAGCGGGACGGTTCACTATTAGGATCATCTAAGTCACCAAATATCCTTGCTTCAGCCGGACAGCAGACCACACACATTGGATTTAATCCGTCATCGGTCCTTTCTTTACACATTGAACATTTTTCTACGACACCGACTGGACGGACAGGTACTTTGCTATCACCATAATTAAAGCCAGGGTGACGCACTGCTTCTTCCCAATTGAAAACACGGACATTATAAGGGCAAGCAGCCATACAATAGCGACAGCCAATACAGCGGTCATAGTCAATTAAGACTCGTCCATCTTCTGCTTTGTAAGTTGCTTCAACTGGACATACCTTTACACATGGAGCATTTTCACAGTGCTGACAGGCAACTGGAATATATTTCTTTTGGACATGTGGATAAACTCCTTCCACACCATCAATGACTTCGGATCCTTCCGTAAGAACCCGATTCCACAACATGCCCATCGGGACATTATTTTGCATTTTACAAGCATTTACACAAGTTTGACACCCAACACACTTATTTAAATCAATGACCATTCCTAGCTTAGTCATACCATCACCGCCCTATATTTTCTTAACTTCAACTAACGTATCATTAAACGGAATTACTGGACCGTAACGCAACTTATACTGACGAGGATTCAATTTGTCATTTGTGACATTTTGAAGATTTCCGCCTTCCATATGCTTGGTCCACCAGCCTTCATACAATCTGATTTGTCCAGGTCGAAGGGCTTCTGTCAGCTTACAGTGTGCCTTGAAGCTTCCGCGATCGTTAAATACCTCCACGATATCTCCTGTTTTCAAATCCCTGTTTTTCGCATCTTTTGGATTTATTTCCACTTTTGGGCCTTGATCAATTTGGTTGATCCATTTGGCATTCGTAAATTGAGAATGGACACGGTATTTTGTATGCGCCTGGCTAAATTGCAACGGATACTTTTTCTTTAATGGATTATTAGAAGAAACCTCTCCCGCATCTTCAAACGTTGGTAGCGCTTGATTGTCCTCTGCTAATTTTTCATGATAAAGTTCCATTTTCTTAGAAGGTGTCTTATATTCTTGATTCATAAATCCTCGGTAAGGCTCTTCAGGTACCTTTAATCGCTCAATGCAATTATTCTTGATAAGGCTTTTAATGGTGATTCCTTTTAATGATGGATCATCTGAGTTCAAACGAGCTCTTTGATATTCCTCAGGTGTCTTTGGTAAATACTGAGCAAGCCCGAGTTTTTGTGCCAATTCTTTTTCAATTTGAAAATCGGACTTACTTTCGTGTAATGGCTCAATGACTTTCTGTGAAAGAAGGACATGTGAACGGTTGACTTGCATGTTCACGATATCATATTCACTCTCAAAGCTTGTACACGCAGGGAGAACAATATCAGAAAAATTTACACTTGGATTATGGAAAGGATCAATGGTCACAACAAAGTCTAATGTATTAATCCACTCAATTGTTTTACTCAAATTAGCAAAATGCTGTTGAATCGTATTTCCTATGTTAATCACAGCTTTTACAGAGTTTGGTTTTTCACGCATATCCGGTGTTGTCATCTCGAGCGGCGTTGGTTTAAACTGTGGAGGTAGCTCCCATGTACCAAGAGTAGCCCCCCATGATGTACCATGGAATAAAGCATTTCCAACGGCGCCGCCAACTCGTCCGATATTACCAGTTAATGCCCCAAGGATCGCCCCTGTATGGCCAGTAATATCTGCATTCGCATACTTATCGCCACCGCCAAATCCCCATCCGAGAACAGCCGGGCCGCGATTCGCATAATCCTTCGTTAATTCATAAATCGTATTCTCATCTATTTCTGTTTTTTCTGCTGCCCATTTAAGGGTATATGGCTTTTGGTTTTCTTTTAGTGAAGTAAATACTGTTTTTACTTTTACACCATTAACAGTAAACTCACCTTCTAATGTTGCTTTCACACCAGCCCCGTTGTAAGGCTTTGCAGATTGACTGTTTTCATCCCAAACAAGGTATGGATTGTTTTCTCCACCTTCTTCGGATTCATTTACCTTTAATAATTGCTGATTATCTTGTCTGACCAAAAACGGTGCAGATGTATTTTTCACTAAGTAATCGTGATCATACCAATTGTTATCAAGGATTATGCTAACCATTCCAAGCAGTAACGCTGCATCTGTACCAGGTTTGATTCCAATCCATTGATCCGCTTTGGAAGCCGTTGTTGTATAGGTAGGATCAATAACGATAATTTTCGCTCCCGCATCTTTTGCTTTAAAAAAGAACTTTGAATCTGTTAGGGTGGTTTCAAGAATATTACAACCTATAAGAATGATCGTACTTGAGTTAACCCAGTCGGATGTTTCGTTCTGAACATAACCATACGCTTTTCCACCGATACATTCTTCCAATCCATTCGCTAATCCAATATCTATTCCACTTTCAATCGCAAATTGCGCACCAAGCAGGGATGGCAGGAATGGATAGGCATATTCAACTGTTGTTGAACAGCTAAATAAAATCGATTCACCACCATGTTTACTTTTTAACTCTTTTAGCTTGTCAGCAATCGTTGTGAGGGCTTCATCCCATGTGATCGGCACAAACTTTCCTTCTCCTCTTTCACCGACACGCTTTAATGGGGTTTGCAGTCGATCTGGACTATAGATCCTCTCCAATTCGCTCAACCCTTTTAGACAAACCGTTGAAAACCGCTTATCGGTCCAGTTATTTGGAACAATTTTTACTAGTTTCCCTTCTCTCACCGTACACTCGAAAGCACATCTTCCACCACAGTTGGTTGTATGGTAAGTGTAGGCCAACTTTTCTGTAGGTTCATTTTTAGCTGCAGCTGTTTGAAACCATTTTTTTGAAAAAAGAGAGCCAGAGATTCCTAGTGCTGTTGTTCCAGCTGCACCAGCCTTAATAAAATTTCTTCTTGATATCGTCATCTTGATTCTCACTCCATTTCATTTCCCGTATATAAAAAACGATTAGTAGAGCCTATTTAAATTGTGATTGATGTATCGTCTATATTTGAGTGATTTCTCTTACAACTTCATTTTAGTACTTACAATTCAATATGAGGAGTGTGGGTTCCTCTACACTTAAGCCCGTTAAATTGTGTATGTTTCATAGTTCATTCCTACGTGAAAAAAGGAGATTTTGAATAAGAATTGAATAAATGATGAACTTTTAGTGAACATTGATGACCTTTCTCATTTAGTTAGGGGGGTTATCTATGAAAGCTCCGTCACAAAATAGACAAGCTCACATTCCACTATCATAAGCACGGTTCTTTTCTAAATAACAAAAGCATCAAGTTTTCGAATAAACAGCAAAACAAGATGCTCTTATAAACATGTATGTTAAAAAGTCATAGAATAATAAATTTTCACAGCAACCATTAAGTTCAGAAAATCTACGTTATTCTGAAGGTACACACCCGTCATGTCTTCAATCTTTTTAAGACGGTTTCTTAACGTATTGGGATGAATATATAACGCCTCTGAGACTTCATTAATGTTTCCATGATACTGAAAATAGGCCTTCAGAGTTTTTAGATATTCTGTTCCGAGTTTTTCATCACTTTCTATTAAAAATGACAGGTATTCTTCACAAAAGTCATATAGGATCTCCTTATGTAAATGAATAATGAGATTAAAGATACCCAAATCATTAATATGAAAGACATGGTTATTTTCCAACCATACTTTGCCAAATTGCAAAGCCATTTTGGCTTCCTGATAACTTTTATTAAGATTGACGCTATCTTGATACCATTTCCCTATACCAATATGAAATTCGGCAATGGGTCCAATGACTCGAAAGGTCCTTTTCAATTGTTGCAGCTATTTCAGATACAAAACTCTTTCTTTTACTAGGATTGCGATTTTCATCATCTTTCAAAAGAACCACCATCTGATCCTGAAAAGGAAATAGAATGATTTCCTCATTTAAATGCGATAGAACATTCTCTAAATAGACCAACATCTCATCCATCCACTCTAGATGAATCTCCCATTCATCAGACAAGGTAACATCAATAAGTAACAGATGATGCGGCTTATCCAAGTTCCAGCCCCACGTTTTTGCTTGTTTGACTAGAACCTTTTTCGACTCAAACTTGTGATAGAGAAGATCATATAGGAAATGCTCTTTCATTTTTTCCTGTTGATCCCGAGTGATTTCTTCTGTTTGAAAAAAAAGAGTCGACAATCCGATGAATTTATCAATGATCATCCTCTGCCACTCTTCTATATTACTGTTTGTCACTAAGGTTAGTTGGACATGTCCTGCAATATTCATGTTGTATGGTTCATAAGGATCTTGATCTGTTAAAAGCATGTCAGGCTGGTTCGTCTTCCTCTTCTCACGCCCATCATTTTGTAACCACTGCAATGCTTTTTCGATATCTTCCTGAAAACCGATTTGCCATAGGAGTTGGTTATTTTCATCAAAAAAGAGAAAGGGGATTTCTAGAGCTACAGAAAGATTAGCGGCCATATCCATAAACCCTTTATTCATAAAACCATTTAACTCCATACTCAGCATACTAAAGGAATGATGCTGCTGTTTCTTACATGTAAGAAAATCGGAAATATATATAGATTCTTCTGCTCTAACGATTGGCACTTTACATTCGCTCAACAGAGAGAGGCAATCTTCTTCAATGACCATTTCATGTTGATGACAAAGGATAATCCCAATCAGATTCGAATCTTGAATTAATCGATTGACGAATGTTTTATTGCTCAGCTTTAAACATTCCTCATCATGATCAAGAAGAAGCAAAGTTGGAGTTTCAAACCATTGATCAGGAATGGATGTCGAAACACTTTCAAAATAAGTTTCTTCCTTTGGTAAAGGCGTTAAAAACGTAAGCTGATAGAGTGGAATATGAAATAAAATGTCCTGTAATAAGGTCTTCATAGATAACGATCATCCTTCCCTTAAAAAAATATGCCCCTTTTGTTTTTTTATTATATTAATAGAAGGTTTTGTATAAGCAACAATCGGTACGTCTGCATCTTGGAAATTATTATCCTTAATTTCGTCCTCATCTACCTTCATGATGCTGAGCGCACTTGTTATGCAGTTTTCTACACATATTGGTCTTAAGCCTTGTTCAATCCGATCCACACAAAAATTACATTTATCCACCCGATTCGTTTTTGGATTTAACTTTAAAGCATCGAAAGGACACGCTTCAACGCATCTCTTACATCCTTTGCAGCGGTTTGGATTATGAACAACGATTCCGTCTTCACGTACTTGGAAATTATTCTCAGGGCAACTATACACACAAACAGGATTCACACAATGATTACAAGAGATAGAAATATGTAATGGAGGTTCATCTGCATCCGTTTCAATCGTTACAACATTTCTACGATGCATCCCCATCAACCCGTAAAAATCATTACAAGCCATTTCACATGTTTTACAATTGATACAACTGTTGAGATTAATGGAAAATACTAAACGTGATGTCATAGAGTCATTCCTTCTTTCTGACATATTCGTGAAATCTCTTTTATCTACTATAAATAAATTATAAAATATGTTTATAGTAGAATTCTTAAACATAACCTACAATCTTGTGAACTCTTTATAGTTTTACATTTTTTATAGCTAACGACAGTGACATCGGACACAAATAGCAATATTCAAGAGTTTTCTTTTTCAACAATGAATTCTAATCATTTTGCAATCTAGCTAATTTTATACATTAAAATGAAGCATTATATCGATGTAGCAGGTGAGTGAATTAAAAGTTTTTAACAGCTTTACTACTAAAATACGAGGAGAATCCTAATGAATCTTCATACAGCCAGAACATATAGGAATGTCTGTCCTAGAAATTGTCCAAGTTCATGTACGATGATTTCCCATATAGAAAACGATTCGATTCATCATATTGCAGGAGATAACAGTCACCCATATACAAAGGGAAAGCTTTGTGCGAAAGGGTTTTCTTATGCAGAAAAAAATAACCATAGGGACCGCTTAAAATATCCTTACTACCAAAAAGTAAAAGGATCGGGGAAATATATTCAAATTACATGGGAAAAGGCTTTTCAACTCATTATTAGTGAATTATTGAATATTCATCATCATTTTGATAGCTTTCTCCCTTTAGCCTTGTTTAAAGGTTCTGGAAATATAGGGGTGCATCATTATGTAACAGATGACTTTTTTTCAAGTTTAGGAGAAACAACAAGATTGTTTGGCTCCTCATCTTTATTTTCAAGAAATACCATTGAATCTGATATGGGTGAGATGAATGGGCCTGTCCCTTCTGACATCAAAGAGGCTTCCATGATTATCATCTGGGGAGCGAATCCAGCTGCAACCAATATTCATCTTATCCCTTATATAATAGAAGCAAAAGTAAAAGGGGCAAAAATTGTCGTCATTGATCCTCTTTATACTCAAACTGCTGAGTTAGCAGATTTATATATTCAATTACGGCCTAGTACAGATGGAGCGTTCGCAAGTCTATTAATGAAACATTTGATCGAAATGAATGCATATGATAAGAGTTTGTTAGAAATGAATTCTATTGAAATCAATGAATTTATTAGCAGCATTAATGAAATAGATGAAGAAGAATATTTAATGAATTGTGATGTATCCAAAGAGGCATTAAACCTTTTGTTGACTTGGCTTACGGATGCTAGGACGGTTTCTTATGTAATCGGTACAGGACTGCAAAAGCATTCCAACTTCAGACAAACGATTCGTTCGATTGAACAATTAGCAGCTATTCATGGAGATATTGGGAAAATAGGCGGGGGTATTTACTTTAGAGATAATGACACGATGATTTTTAATAATCAAACCCCTGAAAGGTTATTAGGGAAAAATCGAATCATAAATATAAATGATAGAGATAATGTGGGAGATCTACCTGTTAAAATGTTATTGGTTTCATGTGCAAACCCATTAACTCAAGAACCCGATTCGAGATCTATTAAGCGCTTTCTTACGGATATTCCATTCGTTGTAACGGTGGATCAGTTCATGACACCCACAGCACAAATGTCAAATCTCATCCTGCCAACAACCACCCATTTTGAAGAAATGGATATTGTTGTAAACTGGTGGCATAAAGAAATTGCGTTTAACGAAAAAGCCATATCTCCTTATTATGAAAGTAGAAGTGAGTGGTGGATTATGACAGAATTAGCGAAAAGACTTAGTCAGCAGTTACCGTCACTTTGTACTTTTCCTATTTATTCTTCAGAAGAGGAATATCTTAATGCACAATTTAACAATGAGGTATTTCACCGTTATTCGATTAGAAACATATCTGATTTGAAAGAAAGACGCATGACAGGGGCCTTTCCTGATACTGGAATGAATCAGCATTACTCTAATAAAACTAAACAAAATAAAGATTTCAAACCTATGATGGGGAATTTACCACCAAAAGATTATCCTTTTTGGCTCATCACTCCTCATCATCCATATGCATTTAACTCTCAATTTCATTTCTTAAATCTATCAGATGAGAAAGAAGCATTTGTAGCCATTCATCCAAAAGCAGCCACAGATTTAGGCATTACGAACGGGGATATTGTTAAGGTTTACAATGATCAAGCTTGTATTGAGATTAAAGTCGTATATAGCAAACAAGTTTCAAAAGATATTGTCATGATTTATCAAGGTTGGTATCCTGGTTCAGATATTACCATTAACGAGCTTATACCTACACAGCACAGAAGTTTCGAGTAATCAAGAATCTGTCTTTAAAAACATTGCATTTTATGACACCTTTGTGACTGTTGAGAAATTATGAGTTTATTGAAACACGGAAAAATGCGCCTGACCCCTGATGCGTTATCAAGTTATAAATAAACCTTCAAAAGAAAGATTGTCAAAGAAATTCATAATCACATGTAAAAAGCGATTGCTCGGGCGAAAGAAGTAGCGTTAAAATTTTAAACCATTCGCTTGATTAAGGCACTATTCATCTATTTTTCTTTTATTTCTTTTAACAATCATTTTATCAAAAAAAGATGGAACCCCCTCTTTATCAAGAGCAAGGTTTCCATCTTTTTTAACTAATTTGTACGATACTCAAATCCACTTAAATACTAGCTCGCCTGTAGGATATTGTTTTCTGTACGTTTCTTTTTTCCATGAAGTACATAGTACAAAAAGATACTCGCAAATACAACCACTGCCAAAGTTAGATACAATCCACGAAAACCAACGATAGGGATGATAAATCCTAATACAAAAGGGCCCATTCCTACTCCTGAATCCATAAATACGAAAAAGGTTGAGGTTGCAAGCCCCACTCGGTGCCGCGGTGATTCCTTTATGGCAATTGCTTGACAGCAAGACGACAGCGTTCCAAATCCAAGACCAATTAGTGCACCTGCTAAAAGGAGAGTGAATCCATGGTGTGCTTGATTAAGAATGACTAATCCGATGACAAATAATACCAGTGCTGGATAAATAACAATGTTATCTCCTTTTTTATCTAATAACCGTCCAGTAAATGGTCTTGAAATCAAGATGAATACAGCATATACAATAAAGAAAAAACTTGCAGTATCTATTAAATCAATTTCTTTTGCATAAGAATTAATAAATGACAGGATACCTGAGTATGCAAAACCCATAATTGCAATAATGATGGAGATAGGAACAGCCTTTATTTCGAAAAAATCTTTCAACTTAAAACCTTTCATCGCTTCAAGCTGTTCTTTTGTGATGTCTCCTTCAGGGATATGCACAAATAATAAGATAATCGTACTTATGAGAGAGAAAAGTGTACAAACTATAAATATCATCGTAAAGCTTACTTGTTGGCTGAGATAAAGACCTAGGAAGGGACCAACTGCCATTGCAAGGGTTATACTTAATGAGAAATAGCTTATTCCTTCTCCTCGACGCTCATTCGGAATAAGATCCATGACAACTGCTGCTGTAGCTGTGGTAAACACCCCAAACGCTGCTCCATGAACAAAACGAATCAACAATAATACGTTCATGTTTGCTACTATAAAATATAACAACATCACAATCAAAAATAAAAATAATCCGCCATAAAGCATCTTTTTACGTCCAATGATCTCAATATATTTTCCAGCAAAAAGACGTGAAACTAGTGCACCCACTACAAATATACTAGACGCAAGACCCGCCATGCTTTGTGAAGCGTTAAATTCTTCAACCGCATAAACGGTTAAAGTCGTTATTAATAAATAAAAGGTTAACCCCCCAAAAAAAGTGGATACGGACATGATGATAAAATCCTTTGTCCATAATTTTGATTTATTCATTTTTACTTCCTCCGAGTTCCTTAACATACCCTTTATGTTTAGCAGTATTTTTTATACTATTTTCGATAGATTTCCTTAAAAAATTCAATAAAATTCATCTCAGAAACCAATTCATTGAAAATAATTATTCATGTAACTATTCCCTTGATTTTCTAAAATTGAAATGATTTAATTTCTCCATTAGGTGAGTACAAGCCGTAACGGGCAAGTTACTTTTTTCACTTGACCAGTTAATTCTGGAAGGCTACTACCTTCAAATCCGTTAATGGGCTGAAAAGGTACACCGTAAATACTTGCTCTGAGACCAGCGATCACACTTGCACAAGCATGCTCGTGAACGGTAATTTCTCCATTTTGGACACCTTTTCGATAGTTTGGCGCAAGACCAAGCATTTCAAAACCGATATAGCCTGCATACACGGAGCGCAGCGATTTTGCTAAAGCAAGTAAATCCACATCTAACGCTCCAGCCGTTTTTATTAAAGAAAGATCTTTTTTCTCTTGGCGAATTAATTCGTAAACAAAGGCAATGGGTGAACGATGTAAGGCATTTCCACCAAGGGCAAGTAAGGAACCATTTTGGACCGTTTGTACCGCATCCTGAATGGACGTTTGTTTTGTCATATTTATACTTCCTTTCTCTATAGTTTATTTTTTAAGAAGTAAAAGTGCCTTTTGCTGACTTTTACCTATCCAAAGTTCCTTTCTAACAGCTCTTTGGTTCTTTAAGAAAGAACAATCCCGTCTGGATCTAACGCATGAAGTGTTTGTAATTCTTCCTCGGTAGGCGGTTGAACGTAGTTCCAATTATCACTGATTTCAATGGTGAAACTACTTTGTTCTTGTACGTCTTCTACTGTATTCCCCTCAAATAATTGAAGAAGGGTCATCTTCTTTGTTTCTTGATCAAAGCCGTATACTCCAATTTGGGTGATGACACGATAAGGTCCAGTATTTCTTGGCAGACCGACTCTTTCTCGTTCACCAGGGCCTGTTAAATAGCCAGGGCTTGTTAGAAAGTCTAGTTTTTCAACAAATTTTCTTCGGTCCTGTCTCATCAGAATAATGTTTTTCTCACAAAAAGAGGCAATGTCTGCACCTCCACCAGAACCTGGTAATCTCAATTTTGGTTGTTCCCAATCCCCAATAACCGTTGTATTTAGATTCCCATATTGATCAATCTGGGCTCCGCCTAGAAAACCGTATTCAATCCAGCCTGCTTGCGCTAGACTCATAACATAGTCCATCGATCCGACTATTACCCCATTTTCATACGTTAACGATTCACTCACTTGAATAGGCAATCGTCCGGTTGGCCTTCCACCGACACCGCCACCTTCAAAGACGAGTAGTAAATCAGGTGCGTGTGTGTTTTGAGCAAGTACGGAAGCTAGTAATGGCATTCCTGTTCCTACATAGATCCCTGCATCTTTTGGCAACAAGCGAGATGCGGCAATGATCATTTTTTCTGTATCCGTAGCCATGATTATCCTCTCCTTCTAGCAACTTTTGGATAGTTCGCAAGTTTGTTTTCAATTTTTTCTAACTGATGAAGGGTACGAACCCCACCAATTTTTTCTAAATAATCATAAAAGTCATTACTAGAATAAACGTATTTTTCTAAATAATCTTTTACGGCTTCTTCCTTTGTGGATGCATCTAACCATTCTTGCCAATGAACCTCATCAAAGGAATAAAGACCAGTTACTTGTGACCTTTTCAATCACTTCATCATGATTTCCTGCTGCAGCCAATAGTTGCCAATCGTGCTGGGACCCGTTTGCTCCAATTGTTAAATCGCCAATTCCTTGCCGGATGATTTCATGAACAGCTGCAATTGGGGTTCTGGTAGAGCCCATTCCGCCAAAAACAATATAATCTTCTTGCTTTACTCCTCTTGCAATGGCTTCTTTTAAGGTGGTTGTTTTATCCTTTTTCGCCATAGATTTATTATTTTTACGATATTCTCTCATCTTGTCAGGATGTTCCCAGCCATATAAAAAAGATGTTTCTTTTGTCACGCTCATTTTACATTTCCTCCTATGAGATTATTTTTTGTTCACTGCTTTTGCTACTCGGTCTCCGAAGAATTGAATCAGTTGGACGATAATAATTAAAATGATCACGGTAATCAACATTACGTCGTTTTGGAAACGATAATATCCGAAACGAATCGCAAGGTCGCCAATACCGCCCCCACCGACAATCCCGGCCATGGCGGAATAACTTAATAAGCTAATGATGCATGAATAGCACTTCCGATTTTTATCCCTTGATTTTCTAAAATTGAAATTATTTAATTTTCTCCATTAGGTGAGTACAAGTCGTCACAATCTCTTTTAAACTTTAACATAGCATTGTGACCTTCTATAATTACTTCATCAATGATCTGCATACCGAATATACCACTAAATTTTAGCTTGTAGAGATTTTTAGTTGTTCAGTTTTTTAATACTATAATTGATTTAGTAAATAGATTATATTATACTTTGTATGTAAATAGATTATATCTTACATCACAAACCCACCATCAACATATAACGTTTGCCCTGTCATAAACTGACTCCAATCAGAGGCTAAGAACATCACCGGCCCAGATATATCCTCTGGAGTAGCAATTCTTTTTAATGGGGTTTGAGCGATAATCATTTCCTTCAACTCTTCCTTTGTCGTTCTACTTGCGTCCGTTGGATAGACAAGACCAGGTGCAACACAATTGACCCTTATTCCAAAAGATCCTAGTTCTACAGCTAAATTACGACTATAGCCCATTAGAGCTGTTTTGGCCGTATTGTATTCATGATAAGGAACGATCGGTCTTTCTACTAAATTACTAATCATGTTAACAATACTTCCTTGACTCTGTTTTTTCATTATCGGGATAACGGCTTGACACATATAATGAGTCGAGCGAACGGCACCATCGATTTGCGCTTGGTAATCTTCCCACTTTAGCTCCCATGCTAATTTACGCTGCTCCGGATCAAATTTGAAAGGTTTAAATGCATTATTGACGACAACGTCTATTTTTCCTGTTTCTAACATTACTTGTTCGATCATTTGATTTACGGCAGATTCTGAGGTGACATCTCCTTGGATTGCCCAGCCATCGCCTCCAAGCTCTATACACTCTGAAGCCACTTGTTCAGCCTTCGCTTCATTTTGAAGATAATTGACGATGACAAAAGCACCTTCCTTTGCAAAAGCACGGGCAATCGCCGCTCCAATTCCGCGGCTAGCTCCTGTAACAAGGACGACTTTCCCTTGGAATTTCATCATTTCTCTTCGTCCTCCATAAGTTCCTCAGATACAACCTTCGACAGATCGAGCTTATTCTTCACTAAGCCTAATTGTTGGTACGTATCTGCCCCTTCCTGTAAAACGACTGAATCAATGGCTCCTAATCCCCGCTCTTCCGTTTCAAGAGAAACACTAGAAGCATTTCGTAGTTTGATAATCTCTAGATTCACTTTTTCATCTTTCCCATCAATGGCATACGTTTTCGCAAGAGTTGCCGCTTCTTCTGGATTTTCCAACATCCACTCCGCACTATTTCGGTAAGCTTCTACAAACTTTTGAAGCTCGTCCTTTTTTTCTTCATACGTTTGCTCTGTGACAACGAATACATCACTTGGTATATTCAAATAATCTTTTACTTCCATGACGTTTACATCGCCTAACCCTTTTTGTTTACCAAGGAATAATCCTGTATCGGTGGCAGCTGTTGCATCCACTTGTCCTTGCATTAACGGTGCAAAATTCGAGATACCTGTTTCAACAATTTTTACATCACTTTCAGAAAGACCTGCTTTATGTAAAAGCACTAATAAATTTTGCCGCGTTCCGCTTGTTAAGCTATAAACGCCAATCGTTTTCCCTTTTAAATCTTCCGGTTTCGTAATATTTTTCTCTTTTAATGACACAACGTTAAACACATTTTGCGGATAAATATTATAAATAACCTTTAACTTTTCTCCTTGATCTAAAGCAAAATAAAGGGACCCGGGATCCGTAAAGGCAATATCCGCTTTTCCTGATAAAACATTTTTGATTGCATCTCCACCGCCGGCGCCGGGGATCACCGTTAAATCGATTCCTTTCTCTTTAAAAAAACCTTTATTCTCATCTACTAATAGATTGGTTGCCTCCGTAATCGGCTGACTCCAGTTGGCCACCGTTATTTTTTCTAATTCTTCTTTTTTCGGAGCAGGGCTTGTCTCTTCTTTTGCCCCGCATGCAGTGACAAACAACTAATAAAATCGCGATAAATAAACCTTTTAGTTTCATTTTTATTTCTCCTTCTTATAGGGTTTTAACCACTTTTTCTCAAACCAAGTAATCATCAGATATAGAATCATTCCCATAACCGTTAACAAAATTAATGTGGCAAACATGAGCGGTGTATCCATCATTCCTTGGGAAGCAATGATAAGTGCTCCTAATCCTTCACTGCCCCCAATGAATTCCCCGACAACGGCTCCTACTACAGCTAATACGGCAGATACACGCAACCCAGCTAATATTCCCGGCATGCCAGCAGGGATTTTTAAATGGATTAACGTTTGAAAGCGTGTCGCCCCAAGCATTCTGAACAGTTCTTGTTTCTGTTTGTCGCTTGACTGAATAGCGGTAACGGTACTTTCGAGTAATGGAAAAAAACAAACTAAAGCTGTGATCACCACTTTAGATGTCATCCCAAAACCAAACCAAAGAATAAATAGAGGAGCTAACGCGAGCTTTGGAACGGCTTGACTGGCAATAATATAAGGAAACAGAAGCTTCCGTAAAAACGTTACCTCTCCCATGAGAATCCCAATAACAAATCCTAAAGTGCCGCCAAAAAGTAAACCAAGCAAAACCTCTGACGCTGTTCGAATGATATGCTGAGTGAAATAGCCGCTCTTCATTCCATCCAAAAGGGTGAACCATATAACGGAAGGTGCTGGCAACACAAGCTCTGACATCGTTCCAGCTGCCATTTCCCATATAGCAAGCAATAAAACCAACAGTAAGAACGAATAGAATGGCATTTTTTTCATGAATGTTCTCCGCCCATCACTTTACGTAACGTTAAACAAAATTCATTAAAATAGGAATCATATCTCATTTCCATCTTTCGCGGTCTTTCAAGCTCAACTGTTGATTGATACACAATTTCCCCTTGTGCCATGACGCCTACTACATCCGATAAATAAACGGCTTCCGAAATATCATGGGTAATAAAAAGAACCGTCATATTGTGCATGTTACACATCCGTAAAAGATCATCTTGAAGCTCTTCTCTTGTAATCGCATCTAATGCGGAAAAGGGTTCATCCATAAACAATAGGGAAGGTTTTTGAACAAGTGATCTTACAATGGCAACGCGACTCTGCTGTCCGCCTGATAATTGTAAAGGATATCGATCATAATAAGAGTCCAATCCAACGAGCTCCAATAACTCCAAAGCCTGTTTGCGATCTTCTTCTGTTATTTTTCGTTTAAGCTTAATCGGAAGCAAAACATTATCGATGACCGTTTTCCATTCCAAAAGATTAGGAGATTGAAACACAAATCCACATTCCGGAGAAGGCTTCACTACTTCACTCCCCTGCAAACGAATCCTTCCTTTATCAGATTGAAGCAAACCTGCCGCAAGCTTTAACAGCGTCGTTTTGCCACAACCGCTTTTTCCTAGTAAACAATGAAATTCCCCTTTTTTTATTTCCCAGTTTACTTCATGAAGCACAGGATTTTCCCCTTGATAACTATAGGTCACATCTTCGATTGTCAAAAAACTCATTATCAACCCTCCTAATCGACATAAGGAGCAAATCGTTCACTATCCTCTTCAGCAGAGGATTCTATGTCTACCATGCTTATTAAATCCAATAGATTAAAGCGGCCGTCATGATGCCAGCCAGCTTCGGGGGCAGTCATACTTCCTAAAGCCGTAATACGTGTCACTCCGATCCCCCCTAAATTTTTAGCCCATTGAAAAAGTTCCTTTGGGCTTGTGGCCATTCCGACCGTTTGTAGAAAAGACCGGTAAGGCTTAATAGAAGGAAGAATGTCTTCGATCTTTTCAAAGGCAATGACTCGAATCGCTCGATTCAAAGGGCTTGGAGTAAAGTCTACATTCTCCTCTTCATAAACAACCGTCCAGTCATTTGCTGAATTCCCAAGCACCTCTTTGTTAAGATTTGAAAAGAGGCTCATTTCTTCTTTTTGCCTCCATGAAGCTAAAGACGCGGACTCTTCCATTGAAAGAGTTCGACGCGGATACTTTTTCCCGAAATTATCCAACTCCGTAGCCATATACCGCGCAAACTCTCGCGGAGATACTTTTCCGCCGTTTTGAACATAAAAGAGATGAGGTGAATAACAGCCTTGCTGGTCATAACGAACAACATCAAGAGCAGCTTGATGGGCGGTTCTCCATGCTTTTTGCGAATCAAGGGCTGCATTTGAAACAATCCCAAAGCTAACTTTATGACCAAATGGTAAAAAACGTGTTGTAATCGGAATACGACTTTGAAGCGACTGCAACGACTGATTCCCACCGTACCCGATTACTAAGTTAGATTGTTCAAATAGAGAATTCTCTCGCTCTTCATCGCCGCCTTTCCACCACACAACCGCGAAGCAATTTGCTAATCTCGGTTCTACTTCTACTAAAAGACGCGCAAACCAGCCGGCAAAAAGAGGCTCGGCACTCGATACTTTTCCGATGTTTCCTGCTTTTACTAAGAGACCGGATATGAAACTCCATAGAGGCAATGCCGGAACATTCCCTGACCAAACATGAGTAATGAGATCTGGTCCCACTGCTTTTGAGAACCCTCCTTTTACGCGCGGCTGGAAGTCATCGAGCATTAAAGGATTACCTAAGTCCTCCACAAGAAAACGCTGAAGCTCATGCTTACGAAACGATTTTAAATAAGAAGTAAGAGCAAGTCGAATCATTTCTTCATCATAGCCTGTCACGATCGGTAACAGCTTTTCCGCTTTTTGGCGATAGGATGAACTTCGATCGAGTAATCGGTCCGTCACTTTATCGATGATGTTCACAATCTCTGATACGGTGAGTGATTTTAATGTTTCAGCACTGCCCTTTTTGACCGTTTCAATGACCTTATTCATTTGCTTCTTAGTAAGCAGCGGGATCTCCACTTCTAAATCCTGAAACTTTAAAATCTTCTGTTCAAATTCCTCTTCTCCGATTTCAGGAATATACCCGGCTACTTCCCTCATTTCAAAGAGCCCTTCGCAAAATTGATAAACTCCTCAACAGCAATCGAGCACCCTCTCGCTTCTGCTCCTTGAACCCTTCCTAATAAAAGAAAGCCACCATCGACTTCAACTCCTAGGTCCTCTGTAAGGATCGTTGTCACCGAATTAAAGTTTGCTAAATCACAATGCACTAAAACTCCACGTTCACCCTTTGCAACCTCTTCACCTGTTAACGGATTGATGACTCTCGTTTTGATCCAGTTTGGTCCTGACTTAACAGATGGAACGACTTCATTTCCATCGTCATAAAATTGAGTGCTTAACTCGGTCACTCCATACATATTGATACAATCGCTTCTGTCCACACCAAAATACGTTGATAGCAAGTCATAAAACTCATTGATTTCCAATTCTTTTGATTGATTTTTATAGCCGCCCGTATCTAAGACCATACTTCCTTTTGGTAAATAGAATGTTTTCCCTAATTTTCCTAGTTCCTCAAAGAGATGGACAAAGCTATAGCTTGCCCCTAGTAAAGCATACGGTTCTCCTGTTTCTTCAGCATGCTCTAATTCACTAATGACTTTTTCCATGTCTAAGCCCTTCTCATTTAATAAATAACTGCTATCTTCGGTTCCAAACTCCTTCACCCCAAGGGCTAAATAATGAGCCAATGATGAATTCGGCAGTTCGCTTTCCGTTGGAAATAGCACGCCCATTCGAATTTTCTCTGTATCTTTCATAAATCTTTCTTTGAAATTTACAATCATCGAAAGTTCCCTTATTTCAAGAGTTGAATGATAGTGTTTGCCTCGAATCCCTTTTGTCGTACCACTTGTCATAAAAACCGCTTGTGCCTTTTCTGGATCTGTACAAGTCAAGGGAACCTCTTTAAAAGCATTAATTGGCACAAAAGGAATGTCCCTCCAATTTTTTACAAGCCTTGGTGTTTTTCCTTTTTGTCTACAAAAGGCTTGATAAGGAAGATTGTTCTGATATTGGTAAGAAAAAATCCGTAAAGCGAGTTCATTAAAATCATCTTCGGAGGACGGATTCCTTTCTATAAATTGAGAAAGATCCTTTATAATGTCTTGCTGCTGATTCATCTGCTTCAAATCCTTTCAGAACAAAATAAAATGCACTTCGCATAAGCAAAGTGCATAGAATAGTCTTTTTGTCACTCCCTACACTGGCATTACCCAACAGGTTCAAACGGTCTACGACAGATAAGTCGTACTCTCAGCCTGATTCCACAGACTCCCGATTTTATATATTAATATAATTATAAAGTCTACTCTTTCTTTTAATAGAATGCAATACTATTTTCAGAAATATATAAATATACAAAAAAACCTATTTATTAATTCAATAAGCCTTATTAAATTATTATTAAATCGAGATAAGTAAAGGTTAAACATGTGGCTTGAACTGATGAATTATTTTGGGGTATTGATAACAGAAGAAATTAGGGAATTAGGATCCATCACCTTTTTATTGTAGATTTGAAATAAAATCTGATTGAATTAGCGCAGTAAACCTCTTCAAAAGCAAATAGAAAAGCATGTTTCGAAAAAAAATTAACTCAAAACATGCCCTTAAATACTGTGATGCGATTAACTTTTTTATAACAAAATTTATTCATATTTGAAATCCTTGATCTTGACAGCTACCCATGTAGCAATTATTCAAAATTTATTGGAGAAAAAGGTGCCTGATCCCTGATGCGTTAATACAGTAATACACTGGGGGTCAGCGAGTAATGTGACGAAAAATATTTTCAAGACTAGCAAGGTTCATTTTATCTTATTCAACGATCGTTATAATTGGCGGATTAATATATTTGAAAAGATTTACGCCATCTTCTTCCGCAGCTCTTGCTTCTGGGCTTGCAAAGGCTTCCATTAGCTTTTCCATATTTTCAAATTCTAGTATGGTCATTAGGTATAAGTCGAGGCTTGTATTTTGAGATTGAATGATATGGTGTATGGAGTTATTGATAATATTAGGGATCTTCTTACCGAGGGGAACATGAACATCAAAATAATGCTTTTCGAATCCAATCTTATCCTTTGGTTGTTCATACATAATAATCATTTTTGCCATAAAGTAAAACCACTCCTTTATAATGACCTCATGTAATATATTCGTCTAGGAAAGTTCTTATTCATTAGATTTCGTGTCTGGTACGCCTCGAAAAATCTTATTTCACAGAATTTAGCTCCAGGATGCCCACTCCTTTAAGTGTCGAGAGGAATGAAGTGCTTTTAAAATTATCAAACTTATGTTCCTGTTTCGTAATAATGAATACATAATCAGAAAGGGGTGTATTTTGGGGATAAAAGGTCAGTCCCCCGGTATAGTAATGCTTCACTGCACCGGGGGACTAATCTACTGAGAAGGCATAGGTAAAATAACTTCAACCATGGTTCCCTCATTTATTTTGCTAGAGATTCTTAGTTCCCCATCATGGCTTTCAATAATTTTATAACTGGTCATTAATCCCAAACCTGTTCCTTTTTCTTTTGTTGTATAAAAAGGTTCACCCAGTGTTGGAATCCGGTCTTCCGGAATACCAGAGCCTTGATCAATAAAACAAATGGAGACTTTGTCTTTTTCCTTTACTTTTACCTTTACATCAATCGTGCCACCAGTTGGCATGGCTTCAATGGAATTCTTCAAAATATTGATAAATACTTGTTTTAATTGATTTTCTTCACACACAATCATAGGAATATCTGATTCAAATTCTACAAAGATTTGAATATTATTCATAATGGCTTGCGTGTTGATCAGAGTCACAACATCATTTAGTAAATTTTTAATTTCTTTTTCTTTAAAAACGACAGCCGTTGGTTTTGCTAATACTAAAAATTCACCCACAATAAGATTAATTCGTTCTAACTCCGATAAGACAAGATTGAAATACTCTTCTTCATTTGTATATTTAGATTTGAATAACTGAATAAATCCTTTGATAGAAGTAAGTGGATTTCGAATTTCATGAGCAATCCCTGCAGCCAGTTGTCCTACAAGCGCCAGTTTTTCTGATTTTTGAAGAAGACCGTCTGTTGTCTCCTTTTTATCGGTAATATCCTTAACCGTTGATAATGTGGCTTCTTTACCCTCATATATAATGGAACGACTGGAGATTTCAACAAAAATTGTTTTTTTGTCAAGGCGTATTAGTTTTTGCTCCACACTATTCGTTGGTTTGTTTTCTTCACGAAGCTGTTTCAAGCGTTTTATTGCTAATTCTTGATAATGAAGATCAATAAAGTCGTAGATGTATTTACCCAAAATATCCTCTTTCTTTTGAGCGCCAAGTATATCCATTCCAGCTTTATTTACATAAAGGCACACATTTTGAGAGTAGATGAAAATAGCATCCGGTATCGTTTCAATTAATTGTTTATAATACTCTTCACTTGCTTTCATTCTCTCAGTATAAAACTTCATTTTGTCATATTGCCTACCAACACACAAAGCTATAACTACTGCTATTAATAAATGAATACTATCTCTTTTTAAAAATTCACCTAAAAATAGAGCTTGAATTAATTCAATCATAATAACCATACTCACAAGCGTGATTTGACCTGTTTTTTTCATTAAAAAGTTCCTTTTATGTAATAGTTGCATTCAAAGAATCATACCACAAAAAGCAATAAACGGTAATAATCTTAACTTCAGTCCCCTTCTGGATAACCAAAAAAAGAAATGATCATTCAATACTAGCATGAATAACCATGTCTTTATAGTCAAGTAGGATGGGACAAGTCCCCCATGGATTTTTATCTTATTTTATCAATCTACTAAGCACCAAAACTCAAACCGATTAAAATGCTACCTTAATAGGTAGATCCTTGTTCTTTCCTTCAACTGAAATTCGGTACTGAAGCCGATTGGTTAGGTCCACTAAGCTAAGGTACTGTCCATGACCTGCACCTGTGTCAATGCCTATTTTATTTTGATTGACCCATAGGTTACCACAAGATATACCTAGCCGATCGGTTGGCGTATGTCCAAAAACAATCGTTTTCTCAAATGGAAACGATTTGTCTAAGAAGGATTTTCGAATGGTGATTAAATCTTTAGGATTTTGCCCTTTAAGGGGAATTCCTGGGCGGATCCCTGCATGAACAAACAAAAACGCTGAGTCTTCAAACCAATATGGTAGGGATTTGAGAAATGAAAGATATTTCCAATATTGGTCCCCTTTCTCGCATTGTTCAATGGCTCGTTGTTCATGATTCCCCCTCAACGCAATAGCCCCATTTTGTACGTATTTTTCTACCAATTCGAGTGTTTCCAGACTATTTGGACCTTTGCCGATGTAGTCTCCAAGAAGAACCAAACGATCCTTGCTTGGATGATAATTTGCATGTATTAGCAAACGTTCCAATGCATCCGCTTGTCCATGAATATCTGAAATGGCAAGAATCCTTTCCAATGTTCCAACTCCTAATATTTCTAATTTCTTATATTTTGTATATGTTGGTGTGAAATTTATGCTTGTACAAATTTCCTATAAATCTTTCAAAAAAAGCCAACCACCACAATAATTAATCATGAGGACCGTCCCTCCCCTGTCTACACGGGACAAAACACCCGATTCCATTAACGTTGCTCACTGTCATTACTACTCCAAACAACTTGAGATTCGACAAATGAACTTAGTTGGACTGTTACGACAGCTTCTTTAATCTTATGGTGTTAAGGGAGCATATCACGGTACCATATTACATTTAATGCAGACCTGTTTTGTTTTAATCGGCCTTTCTTATATAATATAAATAATCTAAGTAATAATGGAAACGGGTGTGTGCATAGAAGTGGTAACTTTAATAAATGACTGGGCATCTTTACTTGAAGGAGAATTCGAGAAATCGTATTATCAACAATTGAGAAAAGTTTTGCAGGAAGAGTACCAAAAGAAAATAATTTATCCGGATAAAAATGATATCTATAATGCGTTGCACTTTACTTCTTTTAAAGACACGAAAGTAGTTATTATTGGTCAAGATCCCTATCATGGCTCTGGACAGGCACATGGTTTAAGTTTTTCTGTTAAACAGGATGTTAGAATTCCGCCCTCTTTGAAAAATATTTATAAAGAACTGCAGGCTGATTTGGGATGCTATATCCCGAATCATGGTTACTTGGTGGAATGGACGAAGCAAGGGGTATTGTTGCTTAATGCTGTATTAACCGTCCAGGCTGGAATCCCAAACTCACATAAAGCGCTTGGTTGGGAAATGTTCACTGACAAAGTCATCGAAACATTAAATGAAAGAGAGACACCTGTTGTGTTTATCCTTTGGGGACGTTTTGCCCAACAAAAACAACAACTGATTACTTCCTCTAAGCATTTGATTATTAAAACACCACACCCAAGCCCTTTTTCTGCTAATAAAGGATTCTTTGGCAGCAAGCCGTTTTCTCAAACCAATGCTTTTTTACGGAAAATGGGGAGTGAGGAAATTGATTGGCAAATAACCAATCTATAGGATCGGTAACTGCATGGCAATCCCAAAGTAAGGCGCAAAGGGACAGATCTTCTGATTCCCAGATCTATAGTTCATGGCCCAATACGGAAATTGTGCCATTATGGGAACTGAACTTGGTATAAATGACTGGCATTTTCATCATAAAGAAAAGATTAAAGAAGCAAGTCAATATATTCCTTTAGAAAACTTAGCAATAAGTCCTCAATGCGGATTTGCTAGTTCGGAGGAGGGAAATGTTTTAACAGAAGAGGACCAATGGAATAAGATAAAACACGCAATTAAAATAGCTGAACGCGTTTGGGATCAAGTATCTACCAATAAATAAAATTCAAGATTAGTGTCTTTTTCAAATGGTATATACCCACTAACCAGTTTGTGGGATATATGTAGAAAATAAGTATAAGTAAGGTTACTCAACAATCGAGCGCCTGATTGTTGAGTAACACAGGTAGAAAATGATCAAACTTTTCTAACAGACTTTCGGCTAATTTTCTGGGATTATGTTCATGTCGCAGTTGTGCAATTAAATGAAGGTTTTCATATCTAGTGAGTACACCATCAACGGTGGTATTCTGTGAACTAAAACTAAATAATTTTTAACAAAAAATACACCCGCACACTCACGACTGAAGTCACGAGTGTGCGGGTGTTGTTATCAATTTCAAGTAAATGATTAAGGTGTAGACTGAATCAGTTTTTGAATACTCCTGATAATCCCGCCATAGCCTGTGCAACGGCAAAGATTCCCGGATAAAGCATCGAGAATTTGCTCATCATCCGGCACTGGGTTCTCCTCAAGCAGGACTTTTACCGCCATAATCATTCCCGGTGTACAATAACCACATTGAAATCCTCCTTCTTCAAGAAAAGCCTTCTGAATCGGGTGCAATCCATTTTGACTTAATGCTTCAATGGTCACAATTTCCTTCTCATCTAATTGGTAAGCCCGGATTAAACAAGCGTTTACCAGTTTCCCATCCATTATCACCGAGCATGCACCACAGCGGCCAATTTCACACGAAATTTTCGTCCCTGTTAAAGTTAAATCCTCCCTCAAAATGTCTACAAGGCGCTTTGTTGCTTCCACTTGCAGTTTTTGTTCCTGTCCGTTCACAAGTAGGGAAATGTTTATGATTTGCACTTGATTTATTTTCTGTTTTTCGATCATACGATTGGCTCCCTTGTTTGCAGAATCTCTTCTCGAGAAACTGGCAATTTCGTTATCCAATGACCGGTTGCGTTATAAATAGCTCTTGCAATCGCAGGGGCAAGTGCTACCGTTCCAATTTCCCCAACCCCCCTTGGTCCGTATGAATCACCTTCCCATAATTCTTCCATTGCCTTCACATGCATATTGGTTGGAATGTCCCCAATCCCTGGTATCATATAGGTGTCAAAGTTTTCCGTTACATATTTGCCTTGGATCATCCGTGCTTCTTCTAAAAGGGTATAGCCGAGAGCCATGATCGTTCCCCCTTCTATTTGGCCCAAATAACCATTCGGATTCACAACCGGACCTGCGGATACCGCTTGGTCAATATCGATGACTTTTACCGTACCTGTTAAAAGATCCACTTCTACTTTTACTGCCACTGCAGCAAACGAATATAAAAAATGTCCACCTGGGATGGCATCGGGCGTTGTCGGAAAGTCGAATATAGTCTCTACTCTAATCGATTGATCCTTCGTTTCATCGGAAAGCTGTTTATAGGTAACCGCCATTTTTTCTACCGGTTGATCACGCAGCCAGACACCGTTTGCACCAAGAACTAATTGTTCCTTTGGATAACCTGAAGTTGCCGAAGCCTTCTCTAGCATTTTTTCAATAAATGGACCTTTTAGCCGCTGCAGGCTATGCCATACCATACTCGTTCCTCGTGATGCAGTTGAAGAGCCGGAGGACGGGACTTTATCTGTATCTCCTATCACAATTTCAAGGTCCGCAAGGGAACAACCTATTTCCTTCGTGGTTAAAGTCTCTATTACAGCTAAAAGACCTTGGCCGATTTCTTCAAACCCAAAAGCAATTTCTATTTTGCCGGCTTTATTTAAAGATATTTCCCCTCCAGCAGGATCTAATCTCCCGAATCCTAGACCGCCTCCATGCATGGTGATCGCTGCCCCAATACCAATTTTCTTCCAGCTTTCCTTTTTGTTTTCTTTTTCCATTTTCAGTAAAGGAGACTTGGAAATCTCATTTAAAACAAGAGAATCTCCCTCTGTTGGAGCAATTTCTTGACCGACAGGACCTAAATCAGTAGGTTTACGGAGATTGATCCTTCTCATCTCAAGTGGACAAAGACCAATTTGATCGGCTAATCGGTCGATTTGTCCCTCCAAAGCAAATGTAATCTGGTTTCCGCCAAACCCTCGGAACTCACCCGATACACCATTATTGGTAAAGATGGAGTACCCTTCCGTTTCTATATTCGGAATCACGTATGGACCAGCTGCATGTTCTACCGCAAAATCAAGCACTGCTGGTCCAAGCGTTGCATACGCACCCGTATCTGCGATGATTTTTGTCTGGTGCGCAAGAATTTTCCCTGTTTTAGCCGCACCTGTTTTCATGGTTATCTTCATAGGGTGTTTTTTGATACTTGATCTAATAGAATCGCGTCTGGATTGATGAATTTTTACCGGACATCCGGTTTTGAGTGCTAATATGGCCCCATATGGCTGGATATTCAATTCATCTTTTCCTCCAAAGGACCCGCCCATCGGACTTGAGATGACTCGAATCTGTGTTTCAGGTATTTTTAAGATACGAGCCAATTGAAACCGATCTTTGTACCCGTGTTGCGTTCCGGCATAAACCGTTAATCTGCCATCTTCCTCTGGGACAAAGACTCCGCCTTCTGTTTCCATATAGGCATGCAATTGCCGCGGTAGTAAATACGTTTCTTCGACGATTACATCACATACCGGAAACGTTTCCTTGACATTTCCGTTCACATAAGAGGCATGGTGAAGTACATTACCGTTTGGATGAAGGGGAATGCTAAAGGGGTCGAGTGCTTCTTCGGGATCTTCAATGATGGGGAGCGGTTCATATTCCACTTCAATCAATTGGAGGGCTTTTTCTGCAATTTCCGGCGTTACAGCAGCAACAGCAGCAATCGCATCTCCTACATAACGCACGATTGTATCACAAAATACCGGTTGATCTGGAAAAATCAGGCCAAACCCATTGAGACCAGGGACATCCTTACTCATAATAACGGCCTTGACACCCGGAATCTGTTCCGCTTTTTCCACCGAAATGCTTAGAATTTTTGCGTGCGGATACTTACTCCGTAAAACCTTTCCGTAAAGCATTTCTGGAAAATGCAAATCTGTTAAATAGGATAAACTTCCCGTCACTTTTTCGATTCCATCAGGACGGATACGGGATGATTTTAAATTACTTGACGTATGATTAACCATTTTCTTCCCTCCAGTTTTCCCATTCCATCATAAAAAGGTTGGCGGCCACTTTTCGCCGATAGTCCACTGTAAAAAAAGCATCTGGAACCGGCTCGTATTCCTTTAATAGTTGTTCATAGATTTGTTGGGTATGGATGGTATCCACTAATTGATTGTTTAATAGCCTTTCGGTTTTTTTCAATCTTCTTGGCGCAGTGTCCCCACCCCCAGCTGCGATACGGATAAATGAAACCTTATTCTCATCGATCGAAAGCACTCCGGCTATGGTAACAACAGAAGGTGAAAAAGCCTCCCTTCGTCCAACCTTTTTAGAAAATTGGTGATTTCTAAAAGATGTTTTTCGCTCGGTCAGGATCATCTCCAATACAAGAGAATCCTCGTTCCTTTGCAGCCAGTTCTCTAATCGCTCTCTTTTTATTTCCCCTCCATTAAAATAAGTGACTTCTGCATCCAATGCTAATAAAACGGGAATGGTATCACCCGTACGATTAGCAATATTCCCACCGATCGTTCCTACATTTCGAACGGCAGGTGCGGCAATCGTTCCTATGGTGTCGGATAATAAAGAAAATGTTTCTTTTATCAGCGGATGATCCTTGCATTCTGCTAATTTGACGAAAGCACCGATATGAATCGTATAGGAATGATTCTCCAGCTTCGAATAAATCTGATTGTATTCCCTTATCTCTCCAAGATTTATTAAGTGACGTGGATACGGTACTCCCTTTTCCCATTTTGTCTGCAGGAATGTTCCTCCAGCAATAAAAACAGAATGATCCTGTAAGGATACCTTCATATCCCATGCTTCCCCTATATCTTTTGGCGACCATACTTTTGTTTCCAATATCCTCATATTCAACCCTCACTCCCCACCTTCAGCGCTTTTTGATAATCTTCTTTTGTATCAATATCAAAAAATGCTGTCTGATCCTCACAGGGTATCGTAATACCAGAATGCCTGTCATTTCTTATAAGATGACGGCCTCCATGGTCACCGTTTAGTTCCAATAGTTTCGTAAAAACACTTTTTGAAAATAATACAGGTGGTCTTTTCAATCCATCGAATTCTGCTGCAACAAAATCAGGTGATCCCCCAAGTTCGATTGCCCTCCGATAGGTGTGGATCATCTCATCCATCCATTTTGATGTCAAAAAGGGTTGATCCCCTAATAACATAACGACTGCATCTGCCTCAAGTTTTATCGCTTCTCTCATACCGGCTTTTAAAGAATAAGCCTGCCCTATTGGGGAATTTTCGCATGTACATGCTGTCCAACGACTTTTCCAATCCTCTTCCTTTAAACGGGAATCAATCCAGTCTAATGAATCCCCTTTCTTTTTAACAACGAGTACATGATCAAGCATGGATTGAACAGCTGCGGTTAGACATAAACTGCCAATATTTGACGATCCAAGAGGCAAGGAAAGTTTATTGATTCCCATTCGGCGACTAAAGCCGGCGGTAAGCAAAATGCCGATTATTTGAAGGTTGCTCATATCACAGCCTCTATTTTCGTTTGAACTAGCGTGCGATTTAACTGAATCAGTTCTGCCATAATACTAATCGCGATTTCCTCTGGACCCTCCGCACCAATCGCTAATCCAATCGGTGTGTGTATATTCGGCGGAAGCTCTTTTCCGTCCAATAATCTGCGAGTCCTTTCCTTCGATCCGATCATGCCAATGTAACGAAATGGCTTATCCAGCAAATAATGCAACACTTCTTTATCGCGTTGAAAGTGATGGGTCATCACTACGACAAAATCATGAGGATAAAACTCTAATTCCGGGAATATTTCAGCAGGAAAGCCCGTCAATAACACATCGGCATGAGGAAATGTTTCTTTATTGCACAGCGCTGGCCGCCAATCTGTTATCGTCACTGTAAATCCTGTTTTGCTGGCAAAATGGCAGAGTGGAATGGCGCCCGGACCAGCTCCAACGATCAAAAGGCGCGGTCTCGGATGAAACCAATGAAAAAAGCAATCGCAGGAAAGTTCCTCTACGTAACGAATTCCGCTGGTGGTGGATTGATCGTATTTCTCCTTTTCCATCAACACAGTTTTTAAAAAATCATCCTCCCATATCCCCCAGCAACTGTCTTCATCCACCATATATACATATTCTGAGACCGAATATTCTGGCGAAAGCCTTTTTACTGCTAAAACGGATTTGCCTTTTAATAGGTATTCGTGGATTTTTTGAAGATGGAGCCAATAGGATGTATCTATTTTTTCTAACAAAACACGAATAGCTCCGTTACATCCGGCTCCCTGCCCCCAATCTAAGTCGTTTTCGTTTTTCATATTATAAAGAAAAGATTGCGATTGGCCTTTTTTCATTCCTTCTGCCCGCAACCGTACATCTTCTTCTAAACAACCTCCGCTTAACATTCCCACAAGTTTTCCTTGTTCCTGGATTAACATCGTTGCGCCTTCTTTTCGATAAGCAGAGCCATCCACATCGATCACCGTTGCTAACACATCATTTTCAGAGGGCGCCGCCTGTAAGATCTGATGAATATTATCCAAATATCTGCACCTCTTTCATTTCGGGATTGTGACATGTTTTATTCATTTGATGAATACCCTATACATCTGCACCACCTTACTCCTAATAAGTGCCGCTCATAGATTATTTCGAATATTATGACTTATTTTATTAGTCTATTCCACTTTCGTGTAAAATTCTCTTACATAACTATTAATCATTCTAAAGAAAGGATGGTGTATTCGTCTTACTCTTTTTACTATTATAAAGCCGTTTAAATTTGATTCTTTCTCGGTTTTAACCATTTTCCTTTTCTATTCTCATCAACCATTTTTCCATTTTCATATACGATTGAACCCTTGTTAATCGTAAGCTTAATCGCACATGGAAAAGTATGGCCCATATAAATGCTTTGTTTATGTTTGGCAAAGAAGTTATCTTCTTTTTGCCTTTCCATGCTCCACTTTTTCGAACAATGCATGTGTATTGACCGTTGAAGGAATTCCATTTAACGGCATATCAAAGTAAGTCGTACCACCACCCGTAGCCATCATCTTTGACCCCGTATCAAAGCCTTCCCAAGAGTATCGGTCATGCGATTTTTGGTTCTAACGAGCTTTGATACCACCAATTTTCCGTTCACTAATCCTAAATCATATCAGAGGTAAGTTCTTATCTCGCCCGCTCTCATCTTGGGCGGGTAGATGGACCAGTCCCCACAAAAAAATGTGTAAATTTCCCTTACAAAACCGTAGGAAAAAGTATAAAAAGCACATAGAATGTTATCAATACCTTTTTAGTCTTTTTTTAGAAAAGATGGCCAGATGGATGAATTCCTATTCAATTTTTAATCAAATACAATGAGATCTTATGAAATGGGGAGAAGAATGATGGAACAGCAATTCATAATGAAGGCAATTCAACTTGGACTCGACAATGTTAAAGAAAACACAGGAGGACCCTTTGGGGCGATCGTCGTAAAAAATGGAGAAATTGTCGGTGTAGGTCAAAATCACGTAACTAGACTAAACGACCCTACTGCCCATGCCGAAATCCAAGCGATTCGGGAAGCATGTCAACGGTTAAATACCTTTCAACTTGATGACTGTGAACTCTATACGAGCTGTGAACCTTGTCCAATGTGTCTTGGTGCCATATTCTGGGCGAGGCCGAAAGCTGTTTATTATGCCTGTACAAAAGAAGATGCTGCAGCTATTGGGTTTGACGACAAATTCATTTATGAACAACTAAATATCCCTCATGAAAAAAGGAAAATTCCAATGATCAAATTATCTCCAACAGTAGCAAAAGAACCCTTTAACGCATGGGAAACTTCCATCAACAAGATCACATACTAAAAAAGAAAGGAGTGGTTACGTTGGTTAATAATTTAGCAAGGAGAATCGCTGTTGCTTCAGGTCAGGAGCCAGCAGACCTCGTCATCAAAAACGGAAAAATTATCGATGTTTTTAATTCAGATATTATTGAAGCGGATGTCGCCATTGTTGATGGTTATATCGCAGGGATTGGCCTGTTCAGGGGAAAAAAAGAAATAGATGCCAAGGGGGGTTATCTTTCACCCGGATTAATTGATGGACATGTTCATATTGAATCGTCTATGGTTACCCCTGAAGAATTTGCAAAAGTTCTGATTAGACACGGCGTCACCACCGTCATTTCAGACCCACATGAAATCGCAAACGTTTGTGGGGTAAAAGGAATTGAGTATATGCTTGAGCAATCAGAAGACCTTTTAATCGATGTCTTTGTTATGCTGCCATCTTGTGTTCCTGCCACTGATTTTGAGGTTGCTGGGGCAAAACTAAATGCGGAGGAGCTAACACCATTACTAATACATCCTAGAGTTCTTGGGCTGGCAGAAGTGATGAATTTTCCCGCTCTACTTCATGCAGAAGATTCAATGCTTAAGAAAATAAAAGCGACAACCATTCATGGAAAGAAAATCGATGGACATGCTGCGGGGCTATCAGCTCATGACTTAAATGTCTATATGGCCGCAGGAATACGAACAGATCATGAATGCACCACTCTCGAAGAAGCCAGAGATCGGTTGCAAAAAGGCATGTATTTAATGATTCGCGAAGGAACGGTTGCTAAAGACTTGAAGAATATCATTCATGTTGTCAACAACCGCAATGCCCGCCGCTGTTTATTTGTCACCGATGATAAGCATCTTGACGACTTAATGGAAGAAGGAAGTATTGACTACAGTATCAAGCTTGCCATTCAGTTAGGCATCAATCCTATACTTGCCATTCAAATGGCAACGCTAAATGCAGCTGAATGTTTTGGTCTTTATCATAAAGGAGCCATCGCCCCAGGCTACCAAGCAGATATTCTAATCATCGACGACCTAACAGAAATGAGGATTCAGCAAGTGATTAAAAATGGAAACGTCGTGATCTCGAACGGTCAATTATCCAGCCTCCTAAAAAGTGCTTCACCTAAAGAATACTCATCATTACGTGAAACGGTTGTGTTTCAGCCTATAAGTCAGAACGATTTACAGATCCCCCTTTCAAGCACGGTGGCTAATATGATTGAAATTATTCCCAATAACCTTGTAACAAGACATGCTATCGAGGAAGTCGAAACAGATAGCAGAGGAATGTTCCAACCTTCTATCCAAAAAGATCAATTGAAAATAGCCTTAATCGAAAGACATCAGATGACTGGACAAATTGGCTTAGGCATTGTCAAAGGACTTGGTATAAAAAGCGGGGCGATTGCAACAACCATTGCTCACGACTCTCATAACCTCATCGTTTGCGGTGATAATGATCAGGATATGCTAGTAGCCGCTTCAGAATTAAAACTAAGACATGGAGGTTTAATTGTTGTTCAGAATGGGGCGATTCTAGCATCACTAGATTTACCAATTGGCGGCCTTATTTCCCCGCTTCCCTATCCTGATGTCTATCAAAAGCTTAAAAAACTCGATACTGCCCTAGTTAAATTAGGTGCTAGTAGAGACTTCAATCCATTTTTAACTTTATCCTTCCTAGTTCTCCCTGTTATTCCGGAGTTAAGATTAACTCTCCAGGGACTATTTCACGTAGGCAAGTTTTGTCATTTGGATATAGAAGCACCTCTGAAAATACTTCCTTAAATCGATGTTTCATACTTCCCCCAAAAAACTATTTTTATATGGGAGCCACAAAAATAAGATGCTAACCATTTGCGGTTAACATCTTTTGCTTTTCGTTATGCTTATGGGCAGCTGTACTTTTACACTAAAAAGATCGCCCCAAAAACCAATCCACCGACAATGACAAATGCAGGATGCACTTTCCACTTTTCTAATATCAATAAGGTTAAAATGGCAATAAATATTGCCTCTGTAAGTAAGTGATAGTGGTCAGCAGAGCCTTCTTCAATATAGGACAGATCAAAGTTATTTATAATGTTTAATATGGAAAGCGAAGCAAAGCCTTGTGAATTTGGTGGGACATTATAGACCTGATATCCCCGATAACGGACAGAAATCGGATCGACCCAATCGGAACGGTGATTTATGAAATATTGATAGGTTAACAGACCGCCATTATTTTGTAGATCTCGAGATATTAATTTAGCCAGTTCACCTTGATAGAGGAATGAACTTCCCACATTTGCGATTCCTTCTAAAGTTAAAGCTAAGTCAGGCTGTTTCATCAATTCTCCAGCTTGATATGGTAATCCACTAGATTTTAAAAAGATTCTTTGAAACTCCGAAAAACGTTGTAGATGTCTAAATTCATTAATAATGTCTAGTCTATGATACTGTATGATTTTCTAACAGAAAACAAGAGAAAACTGCCTTAAACTGTTCTCTCTTCAATAGGTTATATGTAAAAAGTTTCCACCAAGGTAATTATATTTCTCAAGATGGTAAGACTTTAGTTTTTACAATTAATCAATAATAAGGGAAGGAGCATACCCTTGCTCTACAATATAAGCTAAAGCCAATGAACCGAATAAATGCAATTAAGCGGCACCTCAAATGGTGTCGCTTTTTCGCATTATTAAAAGAACCCGATCGCACAACAGGCTAATAGAACATTAGGCAGGCGAATGTTTGTTAAATAATTCTTTTATTGATCTTCTCAACGAAAATCTATCTTGTTTTTCTAGGACCTACAATTAATTTGATTGCTGTTCTATGTTCATTATTGATTAAAACATCAGTAAATGCTGGAACAAAAACAAGATTAACACCGCTAGGAGCTATGTACCCTCTTGCAATGGCAATAGCTTTAATCGCTTGATTTAAAGCACCAGCTCCAATCACTTGAATTTCTATTTCTGTATTTCCTCTTTCACGTAATACGCCTGCAATTGCACCTGCAACTGAATTCGGATTTGATTTTGATGATACTTTTAATACATTATCCATAAGAATTTATCCCCCGTTATTTAATCGCTTGATATGATCGCTGGAAAGAATGTAATAACGTATCTTTAATCATATTCAAATTCAAATCAAACAGAACGATTGAACTTATTACTTTGAACTTTTTGTGTTATCCTGCACCTGTGAGGCTTAACATTAGTTCTTGTTCACCAAACTTTACTTGCCTCCCCATCATTTCTGCATCTCCTTTTCAAAATTTTAAAAACGGTACAATTACTAAAGGTTTCAAAAATGTTCCAATCAATATAGTTTTATTTTAACATCTATTTTACTGGCTATGTTTTTGAACTAACCTGCCACTAGCAAAAGTAGCGACTGTTCTTTTTGAACGATCGCTACCCATTAGCTTAATAAGTACCCTTCAATTGATACGAATAATGAATATAAAAAAGCAACAATTAGAAAACAACCTATTACTTTCCGTTCATTTCGAAATTCTTCTATCCCCATAACCAACATAGTTAGACCTAAGAAAAAAATCATAATATCCCCAAACTTAAAACTTTTCGTAATTAGTCCATAAGAAGCAAATAAAAAGGTTATTACTGATAACACATAACGAAGAATTTTCAACAATAATGTCACTTCCTTTCAACTTACACTAACCTTTACTTGAAGAAGGAAAAAGCATTGTGCTGTTCCAGTAATGCTCCCCGTTAAAGAAGGTTTTCAACCACTCTCTGTTCTGTAGGCACTTTAAACATTAAACCTGCTTCGTTTAATGACAAATATAGTTGTTTCATACTCAACCGACCTCTACTCTCACTGAAAAATTAATACCCTTTATGTAGTAATCGCTCCCTTAATAAAAATGACAAACTCACTTTTATTTTTTATACAATAGCCTAAACCTTTCACAAACAACAGGAATTTTATCATCAAAAACTTTGCTCATATTTTCAAATTCTTTTTTAAAGAAGGTTTCATGAACGTCGCGCCAATAATTTAATGTACAGTCACCTTCACCTTCCAGATATGCGTGTTCTTGGGTAACTTCATCAAAAGGCACCACTTCTACTGATGTAGTCTCTGCTATTGCAACCGCTTTTCCATCACCATCAAGAATAATATTGATAAGACCAGGAAACGGTAATTCCTCTTTTTCCAGTTCATATAAAGTATAATTTGATGCCGTTGCTGTCTTTTTTCCTTCTAACACTAACTTTGCAAGCTCATCAGCCATTTCCTTTGAATCTCCAAATGCCCAAGCTACATACTCTTTAGGTACATTAGGGTCAATTTCCCGATAGCCCTCCCACATTTGAATAATAGAATCGTTACTCATTATATCAACCTACTTTCTATTAGAAATTAAAAGTTTAACTCATGTATTGTAAACCTGTTCTTGTTCAACAATCCTGCTTCTTTACTTGAAGAAGAAAGGAGCATTACCGTTATTCAAGTAATGCTACCCATTAGCCATCCATGAAGCGCAAAATCAGCGCTTCACCACAGAGAATGAAAATGGTGAAAAACCGTCAATACTGATTATACGGCTGGGAGAGGAAGGCCGATGAACTATAGTGCGTTTGAGCCCATCCGTTAGTCTGACTCCAACGACCACGGTGCACTGTATAGGCGTACAGCATCAGGAAAAGATAAGAAACGAGCAGGAATTGTCGTCGCTCATGCCATGTTACGCATCTCCTATTATCTCTTAACTCGGGAAGAAATGTATGTATACTTAAGAGAATACTACTTTGATAAGCAAAAAGAGCAATCAAATGTTCGACATTCCCTACAAAGGCTTGAAAGTTTAGGATACACAGTTAAATTAAAAGAAACTGAAGCATCTTAATCCAGTCAATTTTTCTTCGATACAACCAATTAATTAGGCGCTCTCCTCTTTTTAAAAAATAAATAAGCTGCATCTTCTTTAGTATTGCCTTTTTCCAAAAGTTACTGAAGTTTATTTTCATGGTAGTTGAAGATTGTTTATTTTTGTATTTTAAAAGTTCATGTCTTTTTTTCATTCTTATTATCTTTACCATTTAATGCCCAATTAAAAAACATAAGGAACAAAACATAAAAAATGGATTGAATTAAATTCTCAAACCAATTGAGATCACGATTGTTAAAGTATTCAAAAGCAATTAGCCCGATATACAATATAACAAAATAAATAATATATAAGTATTTTCTAATAGTTTTCACACATGCACCCCTAAATCAACGTTACTATATTTTACCTTATATTGGGAGCATACTTTTCTTTCATTAACCTGCCCTTTAGTGAAAAAGCGTCTCCACTTATTGTAGAAACGCACCCTTTAGTTCAATAAAACAGAATTCACTTGGTCTTTTCATTGTTAATCTTTCTATTTCTTATAATACTATGAATTACTATTTCGAATAGAAAGATACATAATATTGTAAATACTATCCCATAGCCAATTTCTTGACTTGTATAGTTTCGATAAGCATATAGTGCCATTGAGATGGAACTCATTATTAAAGCAAATATTATTAATGGATGGATTTTTACTTTTTTCAAAGAAAGCTCTTTCCTTTCTTGCTTCTTCATTTCTAATAACTAAACATAATTTCTTCAATAAAACTGCTACTTTAGAACAAAAAGCAACTGTTAATCTCTTGCCCCCGTTACTTTAAGTATAATACTGCACAATCCAATTATTTAACTTATAAAATTTCATAATTTTCAATCAGTACAAGAATGTTTTTCCCTTCAATTTTGTTGTATTAGTTAAGATGTCTATTCTATTATCTTAATTTTCCTTTTTTCTTTTTTCACTACATAAAGTAAATATAAACCAATCAATAAATACGTTATCACGAAGCCTATAATTAACTGTGTTCCTTCATTGAAAGAAGTAAGTGATAATAATATTGTTGGTAGGTGAAGTGCAATTAAAATGACAGGCAGAATAGCCGTTTTTGCCCAAATTGAAAATAAAACTACAAAACCAAGAAAAAGTAATCCGATTATTATACTTCCTAAAATACCAAAGTCAACTATGGGTGTATTATAAATTGAATCCGTAATTATTATGCCCCCGAAAAAGAGTGTACTAATAAAAATAGGTAACAATAAAATTAAAAACTCTTTAATTTTAGAAACTTGATTGCTAGCCATATAGCGAAATGCGGTAAACACACCTACAAAGAAGATAATACTATATACAAGCGTTCCTATAATTTTTAATAAACTATATCTTAATGTACCTTGTAGAAGATCTCCAAGCACAGAAAATGACATTGCACCGATAATAATGAGTGAAATATATTTTGCCCATGCTTTATAATCCGTCTTCATTTCGGTCGAAATACTCATCATATATTCCTTTGGCGAAACTCCAATAATTCGATCAATTGATTTACCATTTAATTCTGCTTCATATAGATGAACCTCAAGTTCTTCAGTTATATCTTTAATCTCTTGTTCATTTTTTCCACTCGAAAACAAGTATAGTATTAAATCATCGATAAATTTCCTACTCTTATCAGACAGTTGCAGTTGTTCCACTCTCTTCACCTCATTCTTTAATTTCTCTCTTGATAACTGCGTTTACACTTTTCTCAAGTTGTTTCCATCTAATTAGAAAATCGTTTAGTTCCTGCTGCCCTTCATTAGTTAATGAATAATATTTTCTCTTTGGACCAGCTATCGAATCTCTACGAACAGAAGTGACTAGTCCTTCACGTTGCATTCTCAGCAATAATGGATAAATGGTTCCTTCACTGATAGTACCAAAACCATACTCACTTAAACGCTCTGCCATCTCATATCCATAACACTCTTTCCCTTTGATAATAGACAAGAGACAACCATCTAAGATCCCCTTCATCATTTGTGTTTGCGACATTCGTTTTCCACCATTCTTATTATCTTGTATTACAAGGTATATACACAGTATAAATCAGTATACCTTGTAATACAAGAGTAATGCGAATTTATTCAACTAACACACCTATAGTTGAATAGTCTTTTCTGTTTCAATTTCGAGAATCAAGTCAAAAGAACAAAAAAGCGACTAGGCACCATCCATTATTTGGATGGTGCCTAGTCGCCTTTTTTTCGCTAGAGTACGAGCAAGTATGGTGTTTCTAAATATTTGGTTAATACACTTAGGAGTTCTGCTGCTGTGGCGCCGTCGATGATTTGGTGGTCGAAGGTGATGCTGAGTGGGACTTTTTTAATAGATTTGATTTGACCTTGTTCGTCTAACGCTAATTCCTCTTGGAACGCACCTATGCCTAGGATTCCTGTTTCAGGTGTGTTTAAAATTGGTGTAAAGTATTCAATGCCGCTTGCCCCAAGGTTGGTGATGGTAAATGTGGAGACTGTTAGTAAATCTTCATTGGCTTCACCGTTTCCTGCTTTTGTAGAGACGTCCTTGATTTCTTTCGCAAGTGTGCCGATTGTTTTTTGATGAGCATCCTTGACAACCGGGACGACTAAGCCGTCGTCTAAGGAAGTGGCAATACGTGGACCTCATCAAATTCGGTTAATTTGCCGTCCGCATAGTGAGAATCCATTTTCTTCAGCTCTTGTAACGCGAGAACCGTTGCACGTGCCACCAATACGGTGATTGTCAGCTTAACATCCAATTCTGCTGACTCAGCTTGCTTTCTCAGTACCTTTTGAAAATTGATTAAGGCATCCGCATTGACTTTTCGATGTAAGGTTAATTGTGCGGTTTGACCTAAGCTTTTACGCATATTTCGCGCAATTGCTCTTCTCATCGGACGAAGACCAGCACCAATCGATTCATCGTTAACAGATGGAGCCGGCTGTGTCTCTACTTGACATTCGACCCTCGCTGCAGCCGTTCCCTCTTGTAACGCACGCTCGATATCCCATTTCGTAATGCGTCCATTTCCGCCTGTTCCTTCAATTGTCTCAATATCCAATTGATGTTCTCTTACCATTTTTCTAGCTAATGGTGTAATAAAAATACGATCTCCATTCCGTTCCCTTGCTGATAAATTGCCCCAGTCATTCCTGATCCTTCAAAGAGAAGAATATCGTTTTCATTCGCGTGTACATGTTTTTTTATGATATTCTTGGCTTCACGATAAGCCCACGTCATACTTTTACCGGTGATATTCGTTTCTGTATGGGTATTTGCAACATATGGACCAAATTGATCAAGTATTTTTTCTTCGATTGGCATGTATAGCCTTCCGCTAGCTGCCCAGTCTGCGGAAAGAATTTTTTTCTTACCATAAGGCGTGTGAAAAAATTGTTCATTTCCAATAATATTTTTTCTAAAGAATTGAAAGTGTTTCTCTAAATGATTCATTTCTTCTGCACCTCAGGCTCTATTCATTTTTTAAACTTAAAACAGTAAAATCGACAAATAGGCCTTAATATTACTAGGAAGGCCTCAATCTATTACTAAAATATACTATAAATGAATTACTCAACGTAAAGTACCGGACCCCTATTGATAACCATCAAGATCCGGCTTAATCACATTTAAGCAGTTACTTTTTCAGTTGCTTTTACCCATTGATTTTCAACAGGAATTCCAGCATCTTTAATGGTTCTAAAGACCGGACATCGTAAATCAACGGCAGCTTGCATTTCATTTATTCTGTCTTGTGTCTCAGAAGTTTCAACAACCGCTTTAATCATAACTTTTTGGAAATATGGTTTTACTTCTAAATTCCCCATTAAACCACTCGTATCAAGATCACCTTCCACTTCAAATGAGATTCCTTGAAGGTCAAAATTCATTTCTTTCGCAATGATTTGTGCCATTACGTTTTCACAGCCAATAAGTGATGCTAAAAAGGTTGAAAGCGGATCAATGGCAGAATCTTGTCCGCCCATTGCAACTGGTTCATCAATGGCAATTTTATGCTTACCTGCCACTGAATCTGTTCTCATTCCATTTCCAATTCCTTGTATTTTTACTGTTATTTGTTGTCCCATTTTTTCATTCCTCCATAATCAATCAAATTCTTACCATTTCTCGAAGTTTTTTTGCGGCTTCTACCATAACTTTTAATTTTTCAAATGCAATTTCATCACTATTCATTGGACGCTGTGCAAAGGTACCAAAACCACAATCTGGATTTAATAAGATTTTTTCATCAGGTAAGAATGCTCTTACTTCTTCTACACGTGCAACAATATCGTCTACAGATTCAACATTAACCGTTCTAGGATTAATGACCCCAAATCCGAGTGACTTGCCTCCAATGTTACGAATGGCATCCAGTTCACCTGCTCGAGGTGTCGCATATTCAAGAGCCAATTGATCAACATTTGCTCCTTCAAGATAAGGAATTAATGGAAAATACGGACCACGTAGCAAAATGTCATCATCTGTACTCCAATTCCCGCGGCAAATATGAACGCCAATGGTTGTTCCTCTACCTAGCATTTCATCTGTCACTTTATTAATTAAGCTTAAGGCAAATGCTAATTCTTCTTCTGCGTCCGCTTTTGCAGTTAGTGCCCCGCACATGAAGGTTCGGTTTGCATTCTTTTTCGTGAACACTACTTCTGTTAAGACAGGCTCATCAAATTGGACAAATTCAACTCCTGCTGCAATAAGATCCTCTAATTCTTCGCGTAATACTTTTACAATATCTATAGACAAATCCTCTTTTGTTGGATAAGCATCACTCGATAGTCCTTCTACCCACATCGATCTTGTTAACAGATAAGGTCCAGGTAAAGTCACCTTAACCGCTTTGTCCGTATGTTGTTTTAAAAATAAAAAATCATTTAATGCAAGAGGTTTTTTGCGACTAATCTTGCCAGTCGCTGCAGGGTTATACATCGAAAAAGCGGGAACATCTAATGTTCCTAAAATTTCTTCAAAACTTGATTTATCTTCTACGTAATCCAGTAACTCAGAAACACTTAGCATACGAACATTATTCAAATGTTCGGCTACAAAGGATATATAATTATCTCGACGCTGTTCACCATCGCAAACAATATCGATGCCTGCTTCTTCTTGCCATTTCAAGCATTGTAAAACGGCCTGATTTGCAACAACTTGAAATTCTTCTTCACTTAGTCGACCCGCACGCTTATCACGCATGGCTCTTTGTACTTCTTTCGAGCGTGGCCAACTGCCAATGACAGTCGTAGGAAATGTTGGTAACGTCATTTTAATAACCTCCTCAATATACAATCGAAAATTGTATATCGATTGTAATCGTTTGTTTTAGCGTTTGATAAATAGGGGACCGTTCAAGCATATTTTCCCACAGCTTTTCTAAGGGTTCTTCCGACTGTGGCGAGGAAACATAGAAGGTGCCTTTAATCTCTTGTATTCGCGGACTGCCCTCATCTTCCAATTCAAGATGAAATAAAACATTTTCCAATCCAGCTTTTAAGGATACTTCTAATTGGTCAATTTCAATATTTCTTCTAGACGCCTGTGCCTTGAAGCCAACCGTCAAATCTGAAGCAAGAGCCCCAAGTAAGTAATCGATTGCACTAGGAGCATCAACTTTAGGACTGAAATCAGCCGGTTGTCCAACCACAAAGGTATGATTTCGAGAATGAACTTTTGCAGTTAAAGCGCTTTCAGCCTGAACCCGAACATTCCATTTATACCCTTTCGCCGCTTCTAGTTCATCTGTTAAATCCTGTTGAGAACCTTTTCGCATAAAATATCTAGTCGTATTGTCCCCTGGTTCTGAACCAAGAAACTCGTGATCTACCATTCTGCACCAAGCCGGTAAATCCTCAACAACCGACCGCTCACGGCTGCGAACTTCTAATATTTCACCATCTAATAAGGGATCCATTGCCTTTTTGATGATTAACAATAGACCTGAACCACAATCTAAATCTCCACCATCACAAATTGCTTTTGGATTCTCCATAAAATCACCTTTTTCATATTGTTAAACTTTTCACTTACCAAAATCAAATTTGACCACCGAATTTGCGTCCGGAGGCTTAACTAGTTGATTTTTTACTCCCCTTCTAACAAAGGGGAGTAAATGGCCTAGATTATTATACTAATAAAATTAAATGGTTTATTGAATCCATAAAAGAACTCTCTTAATAAGTAATAGAAGCAGCGCCTTGACTTAAAAATTCAACAACTTTGGCTCCACCAACAATAGTAGCGCCTTCAATTAAATCCTCTTCGCTTAAATTACGTTTTTTGAAACATGGACTGCACACCCAAAGAGTTCCACCAGCTTCGATAAATTGGTCCATAAGTTGTTTTAATGGAGCAAATCCTTCTTCGTGTATATCATCTGCATAGCCTTTAGATGCTAGGTACGCTCCTTCAACATTTAAAAAGATAACTGTTTCTTGACCTGATGCAACAGCTGCATTTGCCACAACAAAACCAACCGTCGCTTTATCGGGATCGTTTTTTGCATTTGTTAAACTTACTAAAAATTTTCCTGCCATTTTTATTTCCTCCTAATAATTCCTTTAATATGTAAAAAGCTAAATTAGCCTTTTTTAATAAAATAATGACTAGTGTTTCCATCATCATCTCGTTGCAATAGCTGATGGTTTTGTAATCGACACCACGCCGGAATATCCTCACGTGCACCTGGATCATAAGAAATAACCTCAATAATTTCTCCACTATTCATCTTTTTCATGGTTAGAAACAAATTCATGATTAACTCACCGCAACCGGTTGGACCCGCATCATATGTCATAACTGGTATATATTGCTGCCCCATATTTTTCATTCCCTTCAACCAATCTAATTCTTTAAATTATGTATTTCTTATACTATTAAAGTATAACCAGATATTATTCTAATATAAATTTGTTTTATCGATAAATAGAATTAAAACGAATCTATTTTTTAAATAACAATATTAAGAATCCCATTGTAGCAACGTTCTTCGGTTTTAAAAATCAATAGAATATCAACCATCATTCACAAAATATTAACATTTGATTTATGCGAAAAAAGTTTAAATTTCACTTTGATAGCTATTCATTTAATAAATAAAAAAACACTGATAAATCTTATATTTAAGATTCATCAGTGTTTCATAGCCTTTGGAATATATATTTTATTGATATCCATTTATTGTAATCTTCCCTTTCCAGAAACAGATTCAATACATCTGAATGAATAAGAGCGTAAATTTAATTTCTTTAACAAATCTACTAGTTAAGTACAATCTTTAACAGTATCGCACTATATTTAGTCACCTAAAATTGTCAAACGAAGACAAGGAGGTTTTTTCTTGCTTATAACTCTATAATGATACTCATTCATATCGTACTTTACTAAATATCCCGAACAAATATAACACTCTTTAATTCGATGCAGTTTCAGTAAAGTCCTTAAAGGACCGCCTTGTTCAAATCTTCGTGCTGAAGTGCCAATTTTACTTTTTACTTTTTTCATTTTTCCTACTTTATGAATTCGTTGGGATAAATCCCAATCCTCCATCAGATCCATACTCTTATATCCTCCAATGGTTTCAAAAATATCTTTTCTCATAAAGATCCCTTGATCGCCAAAGATTAACTTCAAATAACGAGCTCTCCAATTGGAAGTAGTTGCGATAAATTTCATCATTTTTGTCTTTAAATCGTAGAAATAAAGTTGGAAAAATCCCCCTATATACCCTTCCTCTATTGCTTTTTCAATCTCTTCTAAGCTATTTGGTTCATGCACCGAGTCTGATTGAATAAACCAAAGAACATTATCGTTAGCGACCTTAGCACCCGCATTCATTTGTTTAGCCCTTCCTTTTTCACTTTGAATGACACGGGCATATGTACGCGCTAATTCAACCGTTTTATCCGTGCTTCCGCCATCAACAACAATGATTTCCTTTTCACCAACTAGTCTGCTAACATTCTGTAAGGTTTGGGTGATTGTCTTTTCTTCATTTAATACTGGAATAATAATTGTTACCATAACGCCTCTTCCTTGTTCTATCCAAGATCAATAACTCATCTTAGTCTATATCAATCGATAGGGAATTTCCCGTACTCATGGGGTGGAGTTGTTCCTTTTACTTTTAATACGGTCTTCTTCATTAAGACCGTAAAACATATTCATTCTCTACAAATCTGCTAGACTTCATTTATCCAGATCGTTCTTTTTAAACATGCCATACAGTACCGATATTGATACTAGCACAATTAATTGAAGGCTGCCAAGTAGGGAAAGGTTAACAGTACATTCAAGCATGAGATGTTTTAGTCTATAGAAAAGAATGCCTATGTCGATTTAATTAGTTGGATATATGGCCATCGACAAAAAACGACAGATTTAGCTAATACACCTACAAAAAAACCGAACAGTAACAGCGACTGTTCGGTTAGCAGTATTGGATATTACTGCTCCTAGAATTAATGGTTCAACTCATGAAAGATTCCTTATTAATATCTTCTTCTTTTTGAAGATCCCGGTATTCTTGCTTCTTCCCGATATTTCGCAACCGTACGACGGGAAATTTGAATTCCATCCTTTTGTAATAATGTGACAATTATTTGATCTGATATTGGATTTTCTTTATCTTCCTTATCAATAAACATTTTGATTTTTTCTTTTATTGAACTAGACGACTCCGCTTCAACACTATTATTATTTCTAATCCCAGTCGTAAACAAGTTTTTTATATGATAGAGTCCGTGCGGAGTTTGCATATATTTATTACTTGTCGCACGGCTGATCGTTGACTCATGGAAACCGAGTTGTTTGGACACATCCTTTAAAGTCATAGGTTTTAATTTTGTCCCACCATAGTTAAAAAAGTCCTCTTGTAATTTTAAAATTACTTGTGTGACCTTATAAAGAGTATACTTTCTCTGCTCCATTCCATTCATTAACATTGTTGCATCTTGTAATTTCTTTTTAACATAATCATCATTTGAATCCATTTCGTTATTTTTATAAGCTGGATTAATATCAAGCTGTGGCATGTTTCGATCATTTACGATAATAATATATTCCCCATTTACTTTTTCAACCATAACGTCAGGAACAATATATTGTGTCATCTCATGTCTGAATTCGCTACATGGCCGTGGATTTAATGTCTTAATATAATCAGTTGCCTCCTGAACTTCCTGTAAAGTTACATTACATGTTTTTGCAATTTTCCGAAATTTCTTTTCAGCAATATCCTCCAAATGTTTTTCAACCATCACATACGCAAGTGGATTATAATCTGTTTGCACACGCATTTGGATAAGTAAACTTTCCCTGATATTTCTTGCCCCAACACCAACAGGATCAAGTGATTGCAAAATCGAAATGGCATTCTCCATTTCCTGCAATGAAACAGACATAATTTTTGCAGCCATGGCCGGTTCTATTTCTAAAAATCCATATCGATTTAAATCCCCAATTAAAAATTTAAAAATTTTGATCTCCTTAGAGGTAATTTCGGGTAAGGTCATGATTTGTTCCATTAAATGCCTTTCTAGTGATACATGAGTATCAGAGTATTGTGTAATAGGATCATATTCCTGTTCCCTATTGTAGGAACTAAATGATGATCTTTCTTTACCCACGATAAAATCATGACTGGATTTTTCCTTTAGGACCAATAAAGGGTTTTCTACTGTTTGTTGTTGTATAAATTCCATTAATTCATATGATGAATATTGTAACATATTAATGGATTGGAGCATTTGAGGCTGTCAATGTAACCTTTAATGTCTGTGTTTGTTTTAATTCCATTCCTAATTGCATATTATTCACCCATCATTTTAATTTTTTTAAATTATCAGAATAATTAATATATGTATTTATTATATCCTATTTTCTACATTTAATATAGAGTTTTATTAGATTTCTTACCCTAATTGTTAATAATTGTTGGGCCCTGTCGACAATTGAGAAAAGAGGAAGATGTTCCACAAGTTGGTTTATCCATTAAATGAGTCACTCCCAAAAGCTTAACTTTTGGGAGTGACTCAAATAAGTATTGTTCTTTTAGCGGTTCACTTTGAATTTACTTTTCTACAACTTCTCAGATGATTGGGATCTTTCTATATAAACTTCTGTCAATGACAAAGAGCTCCTTTTTTCCCGTACAACAGCGATAGCAATAGCTGCAAGAATTCCTGGGATAGCGAAAGCCATAAAATTTAGTTGTAATGGTAATTGAGCGCTTAGAAGAAACCCACCCATTATTGGACCTACAATACCGCCTATTCGACCAATCCCAGAAGCCCATCCGAGTCCTGTTGAACGAATTTGGATCGGATAATATTGAGAAACATAAGAATATAGAATAATTTGTGTTCCAATTGTGGTAGCCCCTGCAATTGCAACAAGAGTATAGAGAACAAATATATTTGGGTGAGTTCCGAGTAATGATAACGCGATTACACCCAGAATAAAGTAGGAGATCACAACTTTTTTCGTACTCCAACGGTCTGCCGCCCATCCACCAATAAGCGATCCGAATATGGCTCCTGCATTTAACACTAAGAGGAACGTTAAACTAGAACCTAGGGCATAGCCTGCTTGAACCATTAATTTTGGCAGCCATGTATTTAATCCATAGACCATTAATAAACACATGAAAAACGATACCCAAAATAACAAGGTGCTTAAAGCCCGGCCATCTCCAAATAATTTTGCTACTGTAATGCCCGTTTTTGGAGGAATAACGATTTCATAATAATCGTTTTTCTGAGGTGTGTAAGATGGATCAATTTTTGATAACAATCGACCAATCTCCTTTTGTTTATTTCTAGCTACAAGAAATCCTAGAGACTCCGGAAGCAATTTGATAATAATTGGTAAGGTGAGTAAAGGAAAAGCGCCTACAAAAAAGACGGACTCCCAACCAAACTTAGGGATGAGGAAGATTCCCAGCGCTGCTGCTAACATTCCACCTACAGAATAACCGCACATCATAATAGTAACTAATCGATTTCTGAGAGGTTTCGGGGCAAATTCGGTCATTAATGCTACTGTAATTGGTAGAACCCCTCCTAATCCTAAACCTGATATAAAACGATAAATGCCGAATTCGGTAGGGCTTTTGGCAAAACCAATTAAACCAGTAAATAGGCTAAATAGTAACACACATAAGATTATCACTTTCTTGCGCCCAATCTTATCCGCAAGTGGTGCAAAAATAAAAGCACCGAACATCATACCTATAAGAGCATAGCTCCCTAAAGTGCCTGCTTGAACCGCTGTTAATTGCCAATCTTCCATCAGTACAGATACAACAGATCCATAAACCACTAAGTCAAACCCATCACAGACAATGATAAAGGCACACAAGAATAAAACGAGACCATGAAAACGGTTAAATTTTGTTTCATCAACGGTACGGCTGATATTAATTGAACGCATATTTTTCCCCCTATTTTTTATTTAGAGCATATAAATAAGCTCTTAAAAAATCTATATAAAATAAAAATGCACCTTTATAAAAATAAAAATGCACCCTTATATAAATGGGAAAGTAGTTCATCTAAGTGAAAGCTCCCAAAGCATGTCTTAAAAAAGAATCCTTGCTCATTCTATGAATAATAAACATTTCCGTTTTTTCCTTTGTCTATTAGTTTAGCAAGTTATGTACCATCTTTCTTACTGTAGATATAAGGCTTCATTTAGCATATTTTTCGCAAATTTGATATTCCTTCGCACCGTCACGAATCAAAACTGCGAATGGTAAAATAAAATAGGGAACCTCTCCCAATGATTTCCCTAGTCACACTACTTAATCTTGTTCATCAAGTTCAGCCCCTACTGTTAATCATGGGATGAAAGAATGAAGTCCTATTGCATCTGATAATTTTCCCTTTTTGTTGGAGAAACTAAAACCTTCCCATTTTTCACATCATATAAACCACTTGGAGTTAATCTAATAAATGGTAAATGAGTAGCAGAAAAGAATAATAAGGTGAAGGCAGGGTCGTTAAATTTATAGCCTCTTTCTTTTAGTAACTCTTTCATTTTTTTCTCATCTTTAATCAAAAAGCCCATTTCTAGATCAGACATGATTCCCGTTAAAGGTAATGGAATTTCGTGTAGGATATGATTTTCTTCCGCCAAAACCATCCCACCACCTATTGCATGCATTCGTTCAAAAGCAATGAGCATATCTGTTTTTCTTTTTCCTATGATTAAGATGTCTCCTGTACCAGAATAAGAACTTGCAAATCCACCTAAATGTTGAGCAAACCCTTTCACTACTGTATTTATTCTCCAAGATCCGTCTCGCCCAACCATCATAAGGAAACATTCATCATGTTCCAGTGATAATTCATCACTACTTAAATCGATACTACTTTCATACGGTTTGGTAATGACATTATTTATTAGGTTAATGCCAATGGAGGTTGAAAAGCTCAAATCATCTTCTTGTAAGGTCCATTTTAAATGGAGCGGGGATATTTGATACTTGTTCCAATCGATGGTGGATGAATCATCGTTATCTTTTCCATCTCTCTTAATCCATTTTCCTTTTGCTAATACACTGATAGGTGTAGGGTTTTGTGGGCTCTCTAAAATATTTATATTCGCTATTCTCCCTGTAGCAATGGATCCATGTAAATGTTCCATATTATAATAGCGGGCAATGTTATAGCTTGCCATATGATAAGCATCCATTAATGGTATTCCCTGATGAATAGCTATTTTTATCAATTCATCCGTCATTCCGTTTTCATAAAAGGAAGGATGTGAACCGTCAGTGGTAAAGAAAAATCGATCAAATTTTTGGACACCTAACCCGATTAATTCTTTTAAAAGAATGTCTAAATCAGGTCGAATAGACGAATGTCTAAGAGAAACTGTATAGCCCTGCTTTAGACGTGTAAGTGCTTCCTGACCAGTCATGGCCTCATGATCACAATCAGTACCCATTAACATGAATTTTGCTAAAGTACGTTCAGAAGCTCCTGGAAAATGCCCTTCTACTTTTTTATGTAGCTTCTTTGCCTCTTGTAGCCAGGATAGCATTCTGTTATCTCCTTTTAATAATTTCGGCCACCCTGTTAGCTCTCCTCCTTGCAGCACAGATTCATGTTGGAGCCAAGAAATAACATCTTCAGCATTAAAAATATCATCATTATTCGACCACTCGGTTTGACCATCAAAACGACACCACCAGTACATGCTTGATGGAATGTTATTAAATTCATTTAATAATTCAAAGGCTACGTTGGTAGGGAGATTAAGGAAAAAAAATAAATTATCACTAATTAAAGTCGTTGTGCCGAACCTCCCCGCGTGTTTTGCTAATGTAAGAGGGTTGTATAACTGATCAGGGTGCGCATGCGGCTCAATATATCCAGGTACTAAATATTGACCCTGACAATCAATAACCTCATATCCATTTGAGTTTTCAGGAAGATTCTCTCCTACATAAACAATACGATCCTCATATATCCAAATATTCGCAACTAACCATTGATGCAAATAGGCATTTAAATAGGTCGCGTTTTTTAGGATCATATGAGGATTTATGACTCCATCAAGTACCTCTACATGGTTTCTTATTTGCTTGTTGCTCCATCTATAATTCCTATTATCCATCTTGTAACCCCCAAATGGCTTCGTTAAAACTAGATTTAAGATTTTACTAGTCTTAGTAAAATTCTTAAAATCAAAAACAACAATAGATAGATTAATAATCCCCAAAATTGAAAAATAAACTCCTATTAATTAATTCTTTTCTTAAAAGTTCAATAAAATCTTTAGCAATTTTATCTACTTTTAGTGCTGCTATATATATATCTACCAAATCTTTATCACTAAGTTTCTTTATCATTTCTTACTCCCACCTAATTTATTAAATTTTTTCTACGGAAGATAAATTCAAGGATGGATGGGTCTCTAAAATTATGAACCTATGTTTGATTCTCATTGGTCAAAACTTTTTAATAGGGTTAGGAAGAAAAAACAGAAAGAAGGCCTTAAATAGAGACCTATTTTTTTACCTATTCTGTTGTTTAAACGTGGACTGTATTCATTATCACTCCCAGTAATCCCTGTAGTATAAAACTTGGACCATGCTTTGCTTTTTTCTTTTCTTTCTTTTCGCATTCTAGCTCGCTCTGGTGCCGTTTCATATAACATTCTCTCTTCGTCTGTTTCAGGAATGACTTCAGGAACCGTTACTGGACATCTATTTTCATCTAATCCGACAAAGGTTAAAAATGCAGTCGCTGCTATTTTACGCTCACCACTTTTTAAATTTTCCGCCATAACCTTTACAAAAATTTCCATCGATGATGATTCTGTCCAAGTTACATATGATTCATAACAGACTGCATCTGTCGTTTTAATCGGTGATAAAAAATCAACCGTATCCGTTGAGGCAGTTACACAATCTAGTGTGGCAGTGTCGTAACGCTGAAATAGAAGCAACTTGATCCATATCACTCATGATTCGCCCACCGAATAACGTATTATGACTATTTAAATCATTTTGAAATACACGATTTGTTTTGATAACTCTTGATTCTCTACAATACTTTGCATTCATATTACTCTCACCTCATCTATAAAATTTAGATTCTAATTGTTTTCCTGATATGCCTTTTAGACACCTTTCCCATTCAAAGTCCTTTTCAGATTTACTATTAACAATAAAGAAGCAATTTCCGTACCAACTATGTATCCTTATCAAGCGTCATTTCAACACTTTTGTGAATTCGCAAAGATGATAATTTCGCAACCCTGTGACACATGATTGCAAAAAGCTAATAATCTGCAAGGCGACGAAAGAGGCGTAGTTGCACTTATACGATCATCCTCTTTCTTGATATACATTCTGAATCGTACAAAAAAGACAAGTTCATTTTCCATACGTAAGTCAGGAAAATGAACTTGTCTTTTATTAAATCCAAATAATAACTTTCATTTATGAATTAAATCTCCCACGTTGGCGTAGCAATTCGCGATTTAAGTTTGGATCCTTTTCAAAGGCAGCACGTCCATGCAGCCAAAAAATATTATTTATCACAACAAGATCTCCTACAGGAAGCTCCAATTCTATTACACTTTCATCGTTTTCCATAGAATTGGAAAGATCATGTAAATATTTTGCTTGATCAATGGTTTCAGGATATACGAATTGATCGATATAACAAATTCCCGGCTTGTTATTATGATTAAAGAAGGTTAACCGTTCAATCTCCTGGCTTACATTTTTACTGCTTGGCGCTTTATAAGTGAATTTATGATGAGCTAATGGGTCATTGACATATTTGTCAAGCTCTTTCCAATCGTCGAGGTGCAATAGTCTTGATTCTCCACCGCGAGCATTTTGCTCCACCATTTTCATCATTAACAGCCAGTCCGTTGGCTCATCTACAAACGTTCCATCCGTATGGAGTGTAAATAAACGATAGGCCTGACGTAAATAAGAATCGCTATTGTCTGTATCTTTCACGCTGAATCGTGCATAATATTTCCCAGACATCGAATCATAGTTCGGGGCACCAAGCAAATGAGAAATCGCTGTTGCGAAAATGACATATTCATCCGTATCCTCTGTCACTCCCTGTAAGCCTAAAGTAAAGCCTCCCGAATCTCTATCATGAATAATATTGCAAAGCAGCTCACCAAACTCTTCTCCGACCTGATCTAATAAAATAGAAGCAGTTAGATGGCGTGCATACGGGGTATATTCTAAGTGTTGCACGGAAAAATTCTCCTGATGTACCTGATCAAGGAATTTTGCAACACTTTCTTTTGACAATTGAATGTGATATAAACGGTTTGTTTGCGGATGAACGGATACTCGATAATGTCGCCGTTTCTTTTTCAAATTTAGCTTTCTTCATTTCTATAATACCCATGTTTCATTCCCCCTGTTTTCATATAGTAGGTAGTTTTTTAAACAGGAATAATAAAAAGCCAGTTGTAAAAGGATACCTAATCATTTAGGAATCTACTTTGTACAACTGGCTTATATTCACTTCCCTGCTCTATGGGAATAGAGTCACAGCGAATATTACAGTTTTCTGTTCATTACTTTCCTGTTTCTTATATTATAACTGTTTACGGTTTTGAAAAGGTATCATTCAAAAGGTAAACATGTTATGAATATTAGTAGTTAGTAATATAATAGCAGATTCAATCATAATTATCAAATTATTTTTAATATTCTTATATTTATTGCGAAAAGGATCTAACCAGGATTGAATAAGTGATCAAACATCATTCAAATAAAATAATCCCTTTATGATATTTTTATAGTATCTTTTTAATAAAAACATTCACTTACTTCCACTAGATTTCATTTGTTGATAATGGAGAGCAAGATCCTTTAACGCCGCTACCAATGCATTTGTTCCCTTACCATGATAATACTTATGAATGGCAGCGATTGCTTCATCTACTCCATCATTTATACTGACACCCTTTAATAGTCTCCCAATAAATTGACGTCCATGCTCGGTAGCCAATGTACAAGATGCCTCGAGAATCACCCCATACTTTCTGTCAATTTCTGCGGTAATGGTCAAGGTTTCAAATACACTTGTAGCCGCCATTCCTTGGGGTAGACGTGCATGGCCTGCAATAAACAGCGTTTTTTCATTAAACATTTGAATCTACCCCTTTCGAAAAATTGATTTATACGATTGTGCTGACTCTATTCACTAAATTCGCCTGAACTGGAATACGCCTTACCACTTCTTTTCCGATTTCAATAGACGCTGTTGCCGCTGGTGACGGCGCATTACAAACATGAATAGAGCGTTTTCCCATAATAATATGGAAATCGTCCACCATATTCCCATCATTCTTCAGGGCTTGTGCACGAACACCTGCAGGCGCTGGGATTAAATCATCCTCCTGAATTTCAGGAATTAATTCTTGAAGACTTTTTGTAAACTGCTTTTTGCTAAAAGAACGAACATATTCATCCAAGCCTTCCTTCGCAAATTTACCAGCCATTTTCCATAGTCCAGGATAGCTTAACGATTCCATTAAATCCTTGACATTAATATCTGTCTTTTTATAACCCTCTCGTTTAAAACTTAGTACAGCATTTGGACCTGCATCCACTTCACCACTGACCATCCGGGTAAAATGAACGCCTAAGAACGGAAATTTAGGATTTGGTACAGGATAGATCAAATGTTTAACAAGGTATCTTTTTTCTGGCTTTAATTTAAAATATTCACCACGGAATGGTAAAATTTTCATATCCGTTTTATACCCTGCTGCAGCTGCCATACGGTCGCTATGCAATCCAGCACAGTTGATGATCATACTCGCTTTTACCGTACCACGGTTCGTTTCAATCGTAACTTCGTCTTCTCCTTCATGAATTTTCTCTACTTTTGTGTTTAAAAGAATGACGCCATCGTTTTCCTCAATAATCTCAGCAAATTTCTCACTCACTTGACGGTAATTCACGATGCCTGCCATTGGAACCCGAATGGCACCAAGACCCTTTACATGTGGTTCAATTTCCTTTAATTCATCTACTCCAATTCGATGAATATTTAAACTGTTATCTAATCCTCTTTTGTATAAATTTTCAAGAAGAGGGATTTCTTCTTTTTTTGTTGCCACAATGACTTTTCCGCAAATATCGTGTTGGATTCCGTAGGTTTGGCAAAATTCTCTCATGGATTGGCTTCCTTGTTTAGCAAAGCGTGCCTTAAAACTCCCTGGTTTATAATAGATGCCTGAATGAATAACCCCGCTATTATGACCGGTTTGATGCTCAGCAACCGCCGACTCCTTTTCAATGACAACAACCTTTGCATTTGGGAAGCGTTTATAAATTGCCACGCCTGTTGAAAGCCCTACAATTCCGCCTCCAATGATTGCAAAATCAAACATTGGCTACCCCTCCTTTTCGATTATAGATGGGGCCATATTCCACCAGAAACAGGTATGATATGCCCAGTAATATAAGCTGCTTCATCACTGGCTAAAAATAGTGCAGCATTGGCGACATCAATGGGTTTTCCTAACCTTCCCAATAAAGTGTTTTTACGATATTCTTCAAGAGCTTCGCTGTCCATTCTGTCTAAGATCGAGGTTTGAATTAACCCCGGCGCAATACAATTCACATTAATAGCAGGACTTAATTCCTTCGCAGCTGTTCTCGTAAAGGAAGCGACTCCCGCCTTAGCAGCCCCATAATCGGCGTACCCCTTCTCCCCGTCAAAATGAATCGTAGAAATATTGATGATTTTTCCATAACCATGATCTAGCATCGTTGGGGCAATTAATTTTGTACAATTAAAGGTTCCCTTTAAATTGAGTTCCATGGTACTGTCCCAACGTTCACCATCAATTTCAAAAATGGATTTAATCATGTTACGATCACGGATTCCACCAACAACATTCACGAGAATATCTATTTTCGCGAATCTGTTATTCGCTTCCTCCACCACTTCTTTTACTTCATCAAATGCTAGTACATTAGCTCTTATGGCGATAACATGATCAGCATCGATAAATTCAAGCACTTTTTCTCTTGTTTGATTTAATCGATTCTGAGAAATATCTGTGATTACTAGTTTTGCACCCTCCTCGGCAAAACGTATAGCAATCGCTTGTCCCATAGGGCCCCCAGCACCAGTGATAAAGGCAATTTTACCTTTAAGCCGCAAAAAGATTCCCCCCTTTTTGTTCGTTTCTTAGTTTTTCATGAATTCCTTCTTATTGATATTTCTTGTGCAATTGGGCCGCGATAATATTCTTTTGAATTTCAGAGGTTCCTTCGTAAATTCTTGTAATTCGAGCATCACGGTAAAAACGTTCGATTGGATACTCCGAAATATAGCCCATTCCTCCATGAATTTGCACGGCTTTATCAGCAACACGGTTATAGGTTTCAGAGCCAAACAATTTGACCATGGCGGCTTCTTTAATCACGTTCTTATTTTGATCTACCATATGAGCAACATGATAAGTAAGTGCACGAAGCGCTTCAATCTCTGTTGCCATTTCAGCCAAATAGTGTTGAATGATTTGCTGTTCAAATATCGGTTTCCCAAACTGAATACGCATATGCGAATAATCAAGTGACATTTCTAGCAATTTATCAGCGGAACCTAGGTTTCTCGCAGCCATTGCCGCCCGTCCATTTGCTAGAATTTTTAAAGCGTTTACATAACCTTGCCCCTCTTCGCCTAACATGTTCTCAACCGGCACTTCGCAATCCTCGAAGAAAATCTCCCAGGTATGTGAGCCATGGAGACCCATTTTCTTCTCTCTATTGCCAAGCTTAAAGCCTGGGAAATTCTTTTCAACGATAAAAGAAGTAATCCCCTTAGGACCTTTCAACGGATCTGTAACGGCCATTACCGTGAACACATCAGCAATTCCAGCATTCGTTATATAGCATTTCGATCCATTCAAGACGTAATGATCGCCTTTTTTAACCGCTGTTGTTTTTAAGTTGTACGCATGTGAGCCTGCACTTGGCTCTGTTAAAGCAAAGGCACCAATGCTTTCTCCGCTTGCCATTTTTGGCAGATATTTCTGCTTTTGCGCTTCATTTGCCAGCTCTACGATTCCGACGCTGCCAATTCCTGTATGGCCGCCAATGACGGTTGTATAGCCATTGTGAGTTCTGCCGACTTCCTCTAAGAGTGCACATTTTCCCACCATGCCAATGCCTAACCCGCCATATTCTTCTGGAATACTAAGGGCAAATAAGCCCATTTCCTTTGATTTTTCCATTATTTCTTGCGGAATTTCGTTGGTTTCCTCGATTATCATGGCTTTTGGTTCTACTTCATTGTCGATAAACTCGCGAATTCCCTGTTTTAAATATTGGATGTCTTTTGTTATTACTTGATCCATTATCTTCACATTCCTTTCATTTGTATTTCTATGTGACTCTCACTTTTAATTATAGTTATAAAAACCTTGCCCTGACTTCCTGCCTAAGCGTCCAGATTTCACATATTTCACCAGTAATGGAGATGGACGATATTTCTCGCCAAGACTTTCGTACAGGTACTGCATGTTGCGAAGACGGCTGTCCAACCCAACGAGATCGGCCATTTCCAGCGGACCCATCGGATGGTTTAAACCAAGCTTAATGGCCTTGTCAATATGTTCAGCTGATGCGACCCCTTCCATCAGCATATTCATGGCTTCGTTTCCAATCAGACAATTCATGCGGCTGGTGACAAAGCCTGGAAATTCGTTTATTTCAACGGTTTCTTTTCCCATTTTTTCAGATACAGTCTTAATGACTTCGACCGTCTCGTCTGAAGTATCCATTCCACGAATAATCTCAATTAATTTCATACGGTGAACAGGGTTGAAGAAATGCATCGCGACAAACTTCTCCGGTCTTGTCGTGGCCGCCCCTATTTCCGTTGGGCTCATTGTTGAAGTATTCGTTGCTAAAATGGCATGTGCTGGTGCATATTGCTCAACTTTTTGGAAGGTTTCAACCTTTAAATCCATAAGTTCAAGGATGGCTTCAATGACCAAATCAGCACTCTGCACTGCTTCCTGCAACTCTGTTGTATAGGTTAAATTTTGTAGAACAAGGTCTCGTTGTTCACTAGTGATATACCCTTTTTCTACACTTTGATTTGCAAGTGACACGTTGTAATCATTTGCTTTTTCAAGTGCCTCTGCTGATATATCCTGAAGAGTCACTTCATATCCAGATAAAGCAGCCGTATAGGCAATCCCGCGACCCATTGTTCCACTTCCGATTACAGCAATCTTACTTACTTCCATTTCTTTTCCTCCTATTCTATATCTGACAGTTCTCAAAAATGGTCGTAATTCCTTGTCCACCACCAATACACAAGGTCACTAATCCATATTTCACGCCTCTTCGTTCCATTTCATGCAGTAGTTTTGTTGTAAGGATGGATCCAGTTGCCCCTAATGGATGACCTAGGGCAATGGCACCACCGTTAACGTTCACTTTATCTAAATCTATATTTAGCTCTTTTATGACCGCAATCGATTGTGCAGCAAAAGCCTCATTCAGCTCAATTAAACCAATGTCCGCCAAGGTTAAACCTGCTCTCTTTAAAGCAAGTTTGGTTGCTGAAACAGGTCCGATTCCCATAATTTCAGGGGATACACCTGACACAGCCTGTGAAACGATCCTCGCTTTTGGCTTTACGCCATATTTTTCGACTGCTTCCCCAGACATCAGCACCACAACCGATGCTCCATCATTACGTCCGCTGCTGTTTCCAGCAGTAACCGTTCCATTTTCATTAAAAACTGGTTTTAAACTGCCTAGCTTTTCTACGGTTGTTAGACGTGGATGTTCATCAACAGCAAAGGTCTTCACACTTTTACGCTCGCGAATTTCATAAGGAAGGATTTCTTTTTCAAATCGGCCTGAAGTGATGGCTTGATGGGCAAGTTCCTGACTTCTTTGGGCAAACTCATCCTGCTCTATTCGGGAAATCTTATAGATTTCAGCTAAGTTTTCCGCCGTCATGCCCATCGTCAGATTTCCATACTCCTCAATCGGCTGTGACCGTACTTGGCTTTCTGTATTAGAATCCACTAGCACGGTACTACCTGTTCCAACGCCATAACGGGCATTGCGAATATAAAATGGCGCTAAACTCATTGATTCAACACCACCAGCAACAATCACCTCACCCAGCCCACTTATAATTTGTTGGGCACCATTATTGATCGCCTGAAGCGCTGAACCACATTGTCTTTGTACCGTATACCCCGGAATGTCAACGGGAAGACCTGCCCGAAGCAAAGCTGACCGAGCAATATTTGGGGCATCTGAAGATTGTTTTGTCTGTCCAAGAATGACTTCATCTACTGCATCTTTGTCTATGTTTGCTCTTCTAACTACTTCTTCAATCACTTTAGCAGCAAGAAAATCAGGTTGGACCTCCTTTAGCGCTCCACCCATTTTCCCTATAGCCGTACGAACTGATTCAACTACATATACTGGTTTCATATGCTCCTCCTATAGAAATGAATAGATTTAAGGTGCCATATGCTCCTATAAATCTATTCATTTATTATTCCTGCTTATTTTTTAACGTTTAACCATTACGAATCTACTATTCACTAATGTGTTTAACATCTTCCATATTCAGTTTCAACTTTTGGCAGCCACTAAATGATTCGTAGATTTGAATTCTTTTCCGATGATATCCTTCGCAATGACCATCATGTTTGCTTGTGCCGTTCCATCTCCGATTTCCAAACCAATGACATCACGCAAACGCTGCTCGTGAGGCATTTCTTTCGTATAACCATAGTGACCGTTAAACAACAGGCATTCATGAATCGCTTCCACACCATATTTCGGCCCCAGCCATTTCACAGAGGCAGATTCCTTGGAGTGCGGTAATCCTTGATCACGAAGCCATAGTCCTCGATACGCCTGCCATTTCACAAACTCTAACTGAGTATAGTGAGTGACAATTGGGAAGGAAACCCCTTGATATGTCGCGAGCGGCTTTCCAAAGGAAGTTCGCATTTTAACGTGTTCAATCGTCTCATCTATACTTTGTGAAGCTGCCCCTACACATTGAAGACCAATTAACAGGCGGCTAAGATCAAACCCATTCATGACTTGGGAAAAGCCTTTGTTTTCAAGGCCAATCAGGTTCGCCTCTGGTACCTCTACATCCGTTAAATAAACCGAACCGCGTCCAACCGGAATATTCCCCATGTCTTCATAACCTTTACATTCAACTCCTGGAAGATCTGCAGGAACGATAAAGCAGCTAATTCCACGGTTCCCCAGCTCAGGATCGGTTTTAGCAAAAACAAGAAAGGCATCTCCTACTGTTGCCACGCTTATTCCGGACTTTTCACCGTTTAGGACATACGCATCTCCTTTACGAACGGCCATTGTTTTAATTCCACCGGCGTCCGTTCCTGCACTAGGCTCTGTAATAGCAATGCCGACGATTCGATCCCCGCTGGCTATTTTCGGAAGCCACTCCTGCTTCAATTCCTCCCTAGCATGTTTATTAATGATTTCGCCAATTAAAGCATTCAACATTACGGCATAGGTAAGGTTAAAATCACCTCGGCCAATTTCTTCTGCTGCAATCCCAGTCGTTACGCAATCGGCACCGCTGCCGCCATACTCTTCCGGAATTCGAAGCCCATTAACACCTAATTCTCCTAACTTCTTCCATAAATGTCTTGGTGTAATCCCTTCTCTGTCCCACTTTGTATAGTTTGGCAATAACTCCTCTTTTGCGAAGTCCTTTAACATCTTACGAAAAAATTCTTGTTCTTCTGTGAATGAAAAATTTAACATTTTTATTCCCCCTCTAGTTTATTGATTATTTATATTGCAAGTTCCATGCCAACAATTAACCTTGATAAATAAACAGAATAATTCTAAAATTCTCGCAAAACTGATAATTTTTCGCAAAGTAACGAATCATTTATGCAACTTCCCAGTAATTGATCGAGATCATCAAATACTTTACGAATATCTTGTTGTCCATTAACATTTCGTAAGTATCCTTTTGATTCATAGAAATCAAGTAGTGGCTTTGTTTGCTTTTGATTGACTTCTAAGCGATTTTGTACAGTTTCAGCATTGTCATCCGCACGTTGGTACAATTCACCGTCACATCGATCACATACGCCTTCTATGGCAGATGGATTGAAGATAAGATGATACGTAGATCCACAAGATTTACAGATCCGTCTACCTGTCAGACGTTCCATTAAAATCTCTTGATTTACATCAATGTTAATAACAAAATCAATTTTTTGGCTTAAGGAAGCTAGAATGTTTTCAAGCGCTTCAGCTTGAGCAAGCATTCTAGGAAATCCATCAAGCAAAAAGCCTTCATTACAATCTTCTTTACTTAATCGTTCGCGTACGATCCCAATCGTCACTTCATCTGGTACTAAATCACCTTTATCCATAAAGGATTTAGCTTGTAAACCAAGTTCAGTTCCTTCTTTAATGGCTGCACGGAACATATCCCCAGTGGAAATATGAGGGATGCCATATTTCTCTACGATTCTCTCAGCTTGTGTACCTTTTCCAGCACCAGGGAGCCCCATTAATACCAAATTCATTCCTATTCCTCCATTTTCAACCATCTATACTGTTAAAGCTGCTTTGCTAATTACGTTTATTACTTGCTCATTCACAATGCTTTTTCCAAAATTTCAACAATGTCAAAGGATTCTACTGTCTCCTCAACTTCCTTTGCCTTTACACCATCACTGATCATCGTTAAACAATACGGACATCCGCTTCCAATCATGGTTGGTTTTGTCTCAAGAAGTTGTTCAGTTCTAGCGATATTAATCCGTGTTCCAGTATTCTCCTCTGTCCACATCATACCGCCGCCAGCTCCACAGCACATGGCATTTTCACGGTTGCGGGCAGCTTCAACAACTTTCACACCCGGAATTGCTTTTAAAATTTCACGTGGCGGATCATAAACCGTATTGTAGCGGCCTAAATAACAAGAATCATGATAAGTAATCACTTCATTTAGTTCTTTTGTAAATTTAATTCTTCCTTCTCTGATCCATAAAGCCAACAATTCTGTATGATGATAAATTTCCGCTTTTAGTCCAAAGTCTGGATATTCATTTTTAAAAGAATTATAGGCATGTGGATCAATCGTTACAATTTTGTTTACGTTATACTTTTGGAAGTTTGCAATATTGGCATTTGCTAAGTCCTGGAATAAGAACTCATTTCCGATTCTACGCGGCGTATCTCCTGAATTTTTCTCATTATTACCTAGAATCGCAAAGGAAATGCCTGCTAAATTCATGACACGGGCAAAGGACTGGGCAATCTTTTGGCTGCGGTTATCATAAGAGCCCATTGAGCCAACAAAGAATAAATATTCAAATTCTTCTCCAGACTTTTCCGTTTCTTTAACCGTTGGAACAGAAATATCCTCTCGTCCATCACGCCAATTTTCACGCTCTTTTCGATTAAGACCCCATGGATTTCCCTGGCGCTCGATATTTGTGATGGCACGCTGTGCATCAGGATTCATTTTTCCTTCTGTCAAGACAAGGTAACGACGTAAATCGATAATTTTATCAACATGCTCATTCATTACCGGACATTGGTCTTCACAGTTCCGGCAAGTTGTACATGCCCAAATTTCTTCTTCCGTGATGACATCTCCAATTAAGCTGACACTGTCCAATGCTGCAGCAGATTCCCCGGCTCCGGCACCCGCAAGAGCCAATTGATTTCCTCTTGTGTTTTTAAAAGTAAAGGTGGGCACCCATGGCTGTCTAGAAGTCATTGCTGCACCTTTTTCTGTCAAATGATCTCTCATCTTCACAATGAGGTCCATCGGAGACAACATTTTTCCTGTTCCTGAAGCTGGACACATATTCGTGCATCGCCCACATTCTGCACAGGCGTATAAATCCATCAATTGATGACGAGTAAAGTCTTCAATTTTTCCAACACCAAATACTTCAGCTGACTCATCCTCAAAATCGATCTTTCTTAATTTTCCAACAGGACCTTGTTTTTTGAAAAAGATATTAAACATCGCAAATAATTCGTGAAATTGCTTTGACTGTGGTACGAATACCATAAAAGTAAATACAGTCAGCATATGGACCCACCAAAATACATAGAACAAGACCGTTCCTGCCATTGTTCCCATGCCGGAAAGCAGCAGCGCCATGCTTCCAGAGAATGGAGCGTAAACGAGATTTGGTTCATGACCTAACATAATGGCTTCAAATCCTAATGAAAGCAGGATTGATAAGGTTAAAGTACATAAGGCGATATAAACAAAGGCAGCTTTACCATCACGTTTCCATTGCAATCGCTTTAATTTTTCACCATAACGACGGTAAAATCCATATACGACAGCCAACAGCATAAGGAACGTCGCCCACTCTTGGATAAGACTAAAATATTTATGTGCCTCACCAAAAGGAAACTCATAGCCTTTAATAAATCCTTTTATGATGAGTTCAATAAGTCCTATTTGAATGATAAAAAAGGTATAAAATAATACTAAATGCATCAGACCGCTTTTCTTGTCTTTGAATAGTTTTTTCTGTCCAAAGCCGTTGATTAATACCGTATTGATTCGTTCCTTCAGATTAGGTTGGAACTCTGCTTCTTTGCCAAGCTTTATAAACAAATACCTCGTATATACAAGATTGATAAACAAATAGGCTGCATATCCAGCCACAGCTAGAAAAGCAAGTAAATTCAGTAATGATATCATCTTTTTCATCCCCCCTAATGATAAACTTTTGAAATAAATGGGAGGAATGGATCCTCCCCATACAACAACATTAGACTCCCGCAGCCATTGCGGTTTTTTTGAATTCCTCTATTAATATTGGTACTACATCGAATAAATCTCCAACAATTCCATAATCTGCTACCTCGAAAATAGGCGCTTCTGGATCTTTATTAATCGCCACAATGACTTTTGAGTTAGACATCCCTGCTAAATGTTGAATGGCACCTGAAATCCCAATGGCAATATAGAGATCCGGAGTAACAACCTTACCCGTTTGTCCAATTTGTAAAGAATAATCGCAATAACCTGCATCACATGCACCTCGTGAAGCACCCACTGCAGCACCGAGTGTAGTACCGAGTTCCTCCAAAAGTTGAAAGTTCTCCGCATCCTTCATCCCACGGCCGCCGGAAACAATAATTTTTGCTTCAGACAGATCGATTCCACCTGTTGCTTTTTTTACAATATCTTTAATCGTTGTTCGAAGATCTTTAATATCCACACTCATTTCATTAACATCACCGGAACGTGATTCATCTTTTTCTTGTGGAGGTATGTTATTAGGGCGGACCGTTGCGACGATCATGCCATCCTTGATTTTGATCTTTTCAAATGCTTTCCCGGAATAAATTGGGGTCGTGAAAACAGCCTCTTCCCCGTCCATTTCGATATTGACCACATCCGAAACAAGTCCAGCGTTTAATTTTGTGGCAATCCTTGGGGATAAATCTTTCCCTTGTGCAGTATGGCCCATAATCAACCCATCTGGCTTTTCATTGTCTATTACTTGGAGTAAAGCTTGTTGGTATGCGTCAGTCGTATATACTTTTAAATCTTGATGTTCTACCTTTACCACACGGTCTGCACCATAGTGAAGAAGGCTTAAGATTTCATCACCAATTGATTCTCCAAATAAGGCTGCCACTACCTCTCCCCCGTATGCAATACGTTTTGCTGCTGCAATGGCTTCAAATGAAACGTTTCTTAAAGCTCCGTCACGAATATCACCTAAAACTAATACTTTTCTTCCCATAATAGATCTCCTCCCTTAAATAACTTTTGCTTCTGTTTTTAATAATGACACTAGCTCTTGAACTTGATTATTTAATTCGCCTGCTAACACTTTTCCTTGTTCTTTCTTTGGTGGCAGGAAGAGATCAATCTTTTCCGATTTTAGCTTCTACATCATCTTCTTCTAAATCTAAATCATCTAACTCGAGTGTCTCTAATGGTTTCTTCTTAGCTTTCATAATCCCTGGTAAAGAAGGATAGCGTGGTTCATTCAACCCTTGTTGAGTGGTCACAAGAACAGGGAGTGATACTTCAATGGTTTCTTCGTCCCCTTCCACATCATGAATGAGGGTGGCTTTCCCATCTTCAATCGTAAGGTTTGTAATGGCTGTGACCTGAGGAATCCCCAGCATCTCGGCTACACGCGGACCTACTTGACCTGAACCACCATCAACGGCTACGTTTCCAGCCAGGACGATATCTGCCTCTTTATCTTTCAAATAGGTTGCTAGAATCGTAGCGGTAGAAAACTGATCGATTTCTTCCAATTCATCGCTATCGATCAATACAGCTTTGTCAGCTCCCATGGCAAGAGCAGTACGAAGTTCCTTTTCCGCTTCTTCATCTCCTAAGGTTAGGACCGTTACTTCACCGCCGTGTTTCTCCTTTAAAGCAATCGCTTCCTCGATGGCGTATTCGTCATAAGGATTAATGATATACTCAGCACCATCACTCCTAATGGTACCGTTTTCAATTTGAATCCTTTCTTCTGTATCAAAGGTGCGCTTCATAATCACGTAAATGTTCATTTGTATCTCTCCTTTATCGTTTTATGATTTATATCCAGTAATTGGATACTATTTAAAGTTAAAAAATCCTATTGCTCTTTGATTGGTTTATGGACTGAAACATTCCTCCTTTCCCTTTGCTTAATATATAGCAAGTATCATGCCAACCGTTGTCCTTGATAATCAAAGACCGAGGTCCCTATACGATCGCAAAAGAGATAAATTTTCTTAATATTGCGAATCATTTGTGCAAATAAATCAAATAACAAACCCATTCCCCTACCTCGAAAGAATAGAGCATGATTTAACTTCATTCAGCAAAGTCTCCCACTTCTATAAGTGGTGAGATGAATGCAGCTTTTATCAATTCAGTGGGGTTCAAACTGACTGAATGAAGTTAAAGCCTCCGGCGGATGCCACAGATTTTAAAAGGAGTTTATCGAGCGACTCGATAAAATCTGGGCGCAAATACGCCGAGGCGCATTTGATTTTGGTTTCTTATCATTTTTCAATACGAACTTACTTTAAGAATTTTAAAGGAACGATCTTTATATGAATGAGGATTAGATAAATTCCGAATTTTGGTAGAGGGCGGCATGTTACAAAAGATATCCATACCTATTTAGGTACTCCTTTGACAGTCGGAAGGATAGGATGACCATTTATTAGGAAGACTTATCCCCTCCCTTCCGCTTCTTTTCCACTTTTGCCCATTGATAAAACCCATTTTCCTTTTTACTTCCTATTTTTTCATCACAACCGCTTCCCCATCTACTACCATTTCTTGTCGCTGATTCAATACTTGCGTTTTTAACCGAATGATATTCTTATCATCCCTTTTCTCCACTACCTCGACATTTGCCTTGATCGTATCTCCAATTTTTACAGGTAAAAGAAACTTGAAGTTTTGGGACAAATAGATCGTGTTCACCCCAGGCAGCCTCATTCCAAGTACAGTAGAAATAATACTACCTGATAAAAGACCATGGGCAATTCTTTCTTTAAAAGGTGTCTTCTTAGCATACTCCGGATCAAGGTGTACCGGATTAAAATCACCAGTCACCCTGGCAAATTGAACAATATCATAATCCGTTATCGTTTTAGTAAAAGAATCCGTATCCCCTATTTGAATATCTTCGTACATGAGTTCTTTTTTAATAAGTTTTATTTCCATTTATCAGCATCCCCTTCTATTATTAAAAGTGATAGAACGATCCATACTTTCACATTTTTTGAATTGATCGCTTATGCTGACTCTTTGGCTAGTCTTCCTTCAAAGGAGATCAAGTGAACAAAATCAATTTGCCTGTCCAAAACCCTATTACCCTAGCATACTATGCCCGCCGTTTACCGATATCACTTGACCGGTAATCCAATCAGCATGGTTTGATAGCAAAAATAAAACCATTCCCGTTACATCCTCCACTTTTCCAAGCCGCTTCAAAGGATATTGCTTCACAATTTTTTCTAATGCTGCTTCGCTAAAGTCCAATGATCCATGATTGATCAATCCAAGTGATACTGTGTTACATTGGACATTGCTTTTCCCCACCTCCTGTGCTAAGGATTTTAGGAAACTAATGGCGCCATTCCTGGCAGCAGCCGAAATAATTAAGTTTTTGTCGCCAGTCCGTGCAGAATCACCCACGATATTAATAAACTTTCCTTGCCTCTTTTCAATCATTTCAGGCATAAACGTATGAACCAAATTCAGAACTCCATAAAAGCAAACATCGACTTCATGCTTCCATTCATCTCGTTCATATTGAAAGAACGATTTCATCTGAGCAAAACCAGCATTGTTTACAATACAATCAATGCCGCCTAGACTATGATCAAGTTCCTCCTTCATCCTTACGACATCTTCCGCTTTTGCGATATCCCCTTTAACAAGGTTCACTTTTACACCATAAGCTCTACTGATTTCCTCCGCTGTAATAACGGCTTCCTGTTCAGAACTCAGATAGTGTAAAGCAATATTCGCCCCTTCACCGGCAGCAGCGAAGGCAATTTCTCTACCAATCCCTTTAGCCGCACCGGTAATGAAGACGTTTTTTTCTTTCAAATCAAGTTCCATCTATCTTCTCCTCCTGATATGAAGTAGAAACTGGACTTCTTATTTAAAAGTTTCCTTCAAAAAGCCTTTCATAAAAAACCAGTTTCTTCATTTAATTATCCTGAGAATGATGGCTGTCTTTTTTCAAGAAAAGCTTTTGTTCCTTCTACCTTATCTTCTGTTGTATATAAAAAGGCTTGTGCTAAGGTTTCAATCAGCAATCCGGTATCCATATCCACCTCAAAGCCGCGATTTACAACAAGCTTAGCCATTTGAATCGCAAGAGGGCCTTTAGCTAAGATTTTTTCAGCCTTTTCACGAACAGCATCCATCAATTCCTCTAACGGAACTACATCTGTCACTAAGCCGATTGCTTTCGCCTCACTCGCAGATATAAATTCCCCTGTTAATATCATATTCATCGCACGGCCCTTACCGATAATTCGTGTTAACCGCTGCGTTCCTCCTGCACCAGGAATAACCGATAAGTTCAATTCAGGCAATCCGAACTTTGCATTTTCAGATGCCATCCGAATATCACAGCTCATTGCAAGCTCACTTCCACCGCCAAGAGCAAACCCATTAATGGCTGCAATCGTTGCTTTTTTACTATTTTCAATGCGGCGATACACATCGCTCATACTTCCAGTCTTAAATGCTTCAATTGCTTTCCTCTTTGTCAGCTGGTTTATATCTGCACCTGCTGCAAATGCCTTTTCACCAACTCCGGTAAATACAATCACACCTATTTCCTTATCATTCTCTAACTCTTCAAAAGCAGATAAGATTTCTGTAACGGTTTCATTATTCAAGGCATTTCTTACTTCAGGACGATTGATTTTAATAAAACCAATTTGATTTCCCTTTTCAACAATTAGATTTTCATAGATCATTTTGAACTCCTCCTTTATTGATATTTCCGATGTAATTGGGCAGCAATAATATTCTTTTGAATTTCAGATGTCCCTTCGTAAATTCTTGTAATGCGAGCATCACGGTAAAAACGTTCAATTGGATAATCCGAAATGTAGCCCATTCCTCCATGAATTTGGACAGCTTTATCGGCGACACGATTATACGTTTCAGAACCAAACAATTTGACCATAGCAGCTTCTTTAATGACATTCTTCTTTTGATCCACCATATTGGCCACATGATATGTAAGGGCACGAAGAGCTTCAATTTCCGTTGCCATATCTGCCAAGTAGTGTTGAATAATTTGCTGCTCAAAAATCGGTTTGCCAAACTGAATACGCATATGTGCATAATCAAGCGACATTTCTAACAATTTATCGGCGGAACCCAAGTTTCTAGCAGCCATTCCTGCCCGTCCGTTCGCTAGAATTTTCAGAGCGTTCACATAGCCTTGCCCTTCCTCACCCAACATGTTCTCAACCGGTACTTCGCAATCCTCGAAGAATATCTCCCAAGTATGCGACCCATGAAGACCCATTTTCTTCTCTTTATTGCCCAGCTTAAAGCCTGGGAAATCCTTTTCAACAATAAAAGAAGTAATGCCTTTTGCTCCTTTAGTCGGATCGGTCACCGCCATAACCGTGAATACATCAGCAATTCCGGCATTTGTTATATAGCACTTTGATCCGTTTAAAATGTAACGGTCTCCTTTTCGTACCGCCGTTGTTCTTAAGTTGGTCGCATGGGAGCCAGCACTTGGCTCTGTTAAAGCAAAAGCACCAATGCTTTCCCCGCTCGCCATTTTCGGCAGGTATTTCTGCTTTTGTTCTTCATTTCCCATCTCTACGATTCCAACGCCGCCGATTCCGGTATGGCCGCCAATGACCGTTGTATAGCCATTATGGGTTCTGCCGACTTCCTCTAAGACCGCACATTTCCCAACCATTCCAATACCTAGCCCGCCATATTCTTCTGGAATACTCAGCGCAAATAAACCCATTTGCTTGGATTTCTCCATAATACTTTGAGGAATCTCGTTCGTTTCCTCAATTAACATGGCATGTGGTTCTACTTCATTATCAATAAACTCGCGAATTCCTTGTTTTAAATGCTGGATATCTTTTGGTAGAGTTTGTACCATTTGCCTCACGTTCCTTTCCTTAATGGTGTGCACGTTTACTTAAATAAAGCCGGTAGTAGAAATTACATTCGTCCCTCTTTCACACAAGCTGCACGACTTTAACGGGGTCAATACCCACCATCTGGCGCAACTTGTGAGAAGAGGGGCAAATTTTTCCCTTCCCCATCTATTCACGAAATTGAAGGTTTGTTTTCTAATACCATTAAACCATGGCTAATCCGCCATTTACTGAAAGGGTCTGGCCAGTTACATATTCTGCTTCGTCAGACACAAGGAACGCAACTGAATTGGCGATATCACTTGGCTGTGCTAAACGTCTAAACGGAATGGCCTTTTCAAGTGCCGCTGCAATCCCCTCATTATAAGAACCAATTTCTTGGAAAAGAGGTGTATTACTTGGTCCTGGTGAAATACAATTAATATTGATCTTATGTCTCGCCATTTCTCGTGCCATGGTTTTGGTGAAAGCAATGACGCCTCCTTTAGCAGCTGAGTAGACTGCCTCTCCGCTTGAACCCACTCTCCCTGAATCAGAAGCAATATTGACCACCTTGCCATAACCATTTTCGATCATGACAGGTAAAATTTCTTTACAAGTATGGATTTGCCCCATCATGTTAATGTTCATAATCAGCTCCCATGTCCTCGGTTCACTTTTCAAAAATGGTTCAACCTTATCCCAACCCGCATTGTTCACAAGCACATCAATTTTTCCGAAATGGCTAACTGAGGTTGCTACCGCCTCTTGAACGCTCTCTAGCTTTGTCACATCGCAATAAACCGCAACTGCCTTTCCACCCTCTTGTTCTAAAATGGAGACCGTTTCATTCGCGTTATCCAAATTGACATCGGTTACAATAATGTCCATTCCTCTAGAAGATAATGTTCTAGCAATCTCTCTTCCTATTCCACGTCCTGCTCCAGTAATAAAGGCTACTCTTTTTGTCATAATTATTTCCCCCTGATTTCTTAGTTAAATGATTAAATTTGAATGCAATATGAATCTATGAATCTATATATTTAATTTCTGTTCACTTAAACGCTGGAGAATTTTTTCTTTCAAGCGAAACTTTTGAATTTTCCCACTTGCAGTTCTCGGAAAATTCTCAACAATCTCCAGATACTCTGGCCAATATTGCTTAGCGACCCCTTTTTGCTTAAGAAATTCTTGCAGTAATGGAAATGTAAGAGGCGACCTCTCAGGTTTCATGCTAATAACAGCGCATGCCTTTTCTTGCAGTCTTGGATCAGGCAGTGCGATAAGCTGAGCATCCAATATGTCTTCATGTTCATACAATACATTTTCAACATAAGCGACAGGGATATTCTCACCACCGCGAATAATAATATCCTTATTTCGCCCAGAAATTCGGATGTAACCGTCTTCATCCATGACCGCACGATCTCCCGTGAAAAACCAATCCATCCTGATACTCAGACAATGTACCTTCAAGATTTTTCAGATACCCAACAGATAGGGCAGGTCCTCTACTAAGGAGGTCTCCTTCTTGATTAGGTGGACAAGAGTCCCCATTCGAATCAATTACTTTTACTTCCATGCTATCAAGCGCAACACCGTCAGTACCTGTCAGTTTTTCTTCGGTATCGTCAAGCTTTGTCAAAGTAACGAGACCACTTTCCGTTTGACCCCAACCGGAAAGAATCGCGAAATTTACCTTTTTGGAAGCTTCTTTTACCAACGCCATTGGAATCGGCGCACCCATAGCTGCGAATACTCTTAGTGAGTCAATGTTTCGACTTTCAAGTCCCTCCAATTGCATGGTATCCTGCAAGTATGGGGTCGCTCCGGCTGTAAAAGTAATTCCTTCCTCCTCAATGAGTTCAATAAATTCTAACGGGTTCCAAATTTCTTGATAAACGCCTGTTCCTCCGATCGTAGTTGGAAGGCGTACACCATACCCAAACCCAGTTTGGTGGGCAAAGGTCGAGGCCATGAACATCACGTCGTCAGAAGTTAATTGCAAATGGTCAATCCAGTAATTGGTTGAAACACAAATGGTATTATGTGTATGCATAACTCCTTTTGGATTTCCCGTTGTTCCAGAGGTAAAAATAATTTCGGTCACATCATTTGGATCATGAGTGATTTTATCTAATACCGCTGGATCACGAATTTCTTCCCACGGTTTATCAAACAATGAAGCAAGTGGCTTCATGTGGGCTGGTACATTTTCGCCAATTACATAAACATGTTCAAGTAACGGCCATTGGTGGGACAGTCTATCGATCATGGCTGGATAATCAAATCCGCGAAATTCATCGGGAACGACAATCATTTTCGACTCAGCCATTCCAACCATATAACCAATTTCGCGATCACGATAAATTGGAATCAATGGATTGGTAATGGCACCAATTCTCGTTGCCGCATAGTGAAGAATAATAAATTCATTCCAGTTAGGCAGCTGAAGAGAAATGACATCCCCTTTTCCCAAGCCTAATTCCAACAGACCCAATGCAACACGGTCGACCATTTTCCCGAGCTCACTGTACGTATAACGGCTCTTTTTGTCGATAATCGCAACCTTATCTGGATATTTCGCAATAGCATCATTTAGATAATCGAGAATGGTTTTATTTGGCCAAACGGACTGATACTTTTCCACATATTCTGGACTCAAAATCGTTTCTAGTTTCAAGGACTTCATCTCCTAGTTATTTTCTAAACTTACTAAAATCTGCAGGTCTTTTTTCAAGAAACCCATTCATTCCCTCAGCAGACTCGTCTGTGTTATAAAACATAGCTAGACTGCCCATTGCAAGTTGTGAAATCCCTTGGATGTTCGCACTGTCGGCATTAAATGAGTATTTAAGCATTTTGAGCGCTGTTGGACTTTTAGCTAGAATCTTAGTAGCCCATTCTTCTGCTGCCGCTTGCAGCTGATCAGCAGGGACTATTTTATTGACAAGACCCATTTCTTTTGCTTCTTGAGCAGTATATTGCTCACACAAGTACCAAATTTCTCTTGCTTTCTTTTCCCCAACTACTCTTGCCAAGTAAGCGGAACCAAAACCAGCATCATAGCTTCCTACCTTTGGACCAGCTTGTCCAAATTTTGCTGTTTCCGAAGCAATCGTCAAATCACAAAGAACATGCAGGACATGTCCGCCACCAATTGCATAGCCATTCACTGCGGCAATAACTGGCTTTGGAATATTGCGAATTGTTTGGTGCAAGGTCTCAATTTCTAGGCCCATACCACCGCCTAATCCTCCGTTATAATCGTAGCCTCCTTCATCTCCTTTTTCCTTTTGATCCCCTCCTGTACAAAATGCTTTCTCGCCGGCACCTGTTAAAACGACAACACCAATGCGATTATCGTCCCAGGCATCGCGGAAAGCCCAAATTAATTCTTGAATCGTCCGTCCACTAAAAGCATTGTAAGCCTGTGGGCGGTTAATCGTAATCTTTGCCATACCATTCGTTTTTTCGTACAAAACATCTAATAATTCCATTTTTCATTCCTCCACTTTCGTGTTTATCTATTTTTTTGTTGATTTTTTTCTTCTTTCCAAACATTAAACCGTTAATGAATAAGAGCGGTATTCTTTTCCAATGATGTCCTTCTGTGAATGAAAAATTCTAAAATATAATTCCTCCTTTCACTTATCTATATTTGCAAGTTCCGTGCCAACAAGTATCCTTGTAAAATAAGCAATATAATTACAGAATTATCGCAAAATTGATAATATTTTGCATAATTAAGAATCATTTATGCAAAAAGGATAAAATCGAAATCCTTTTTACCAAAACTTCCTTTTATAAAGCTACAAATTCTGATACAAGAATGGGAATGTTCAATAAAAATAGGGCAGTCCAGAAAAATCGATCATACGATTTTCTGGACTGCCCCAAATAAGGAATGAATTATTTTAGATTGTACTTGGCGATTTTTCGATACAAGCTGGCAATATGTATTTTTAGTTTATGTGCCGCTAGTGATCGATCGCCGTTTGCTTCATGTAAAGCTCGTTGAATTGCGTTTATCTCCGCACTTCTCACTTCATCCTCTAAACTTTGCAGAGACGTGGTTACCTTAGTTGTTCGATTGTTCACCACCTGGCGTGAAAAATAGATATCATCCATTGCAAGAGTATCTCCATCTACAATATTCATTCCCCGCTCAATAAAGGCTCTTAATTCACGAACATTTCCTGGCCATTCATAGTTCAAAATCCACTCTTGAAGCTTGTAATCGATATATTTTACTTCAAGATCAAACCCCTCATTAAAGGAATCGATAAAATAATGAGCTAATGGTAGAAGATCCTCTTTCCTTTCCCTAAGTGAGGGAATCGTTAAATCGAAGACATATAGACGATAATATAAATCCTGCCTGAACTTCCCTTCCTCAACCATTTTTTCTACGTCACGATTCGTTGCTGCAATAATACGAATATCAATGTTTTTACTAACAGTTCCTCCGACACGTTCTACCTCTCTTTCCTGCAGGACACGGAGCAGCTTTCCTTGTGCTTCATAAGGGAGTTCTGATATTTCATCAAGAAAAAGGGTCCCATTCATGGCTAATTCAATTTTCCCAGGCTTTCCTTCCTTTTTTGCCCCACTAAATGCTCCCGGTTCATAGCCAAAAAGCTCAGACTCAAATAATTCTCCAGGGATAGCCGCACAATTCACTGCAATAAAAGGGTTATTTTTCCTTGTACTCATCCCATGTATCGCTTGAGCGAATAATTCCTTTCCCGTCCCACTTTCCCCAGTCAGCAGCACGGTTGAATTACTGGTCGCAATTCGAGTGGCTAACTCCTTAGCCTCCTTCATTGCCGGGCTATTCCCGATAATTTCCTCAAAGCTGTATTTGTTTTGGTGAGGCTTTTTTTTGTTCATTTTCGCTATATCAATTGAGTGCATGAAGGATACCATTTCATAATGCTCGATATCTCCATCACGAACGACTACCCGATAAATCTCCTTTTGACCCTTTTTCGTCACTTTAATGATACAATTAATCCCAGAGATCACTCCGAAAAAGACTTTTTTACGTCTTCTGCCATACATTCCGTGAATGACATCATGTATGGAATCCCCTAAGCAATCTACCTTATTTATCGAAAAATTTTCACAAAAATCTGGGCTAGCGTCAATCAGTCTTCCGCTTTCATCAACTTCAATATATCCCCAATCATCTATTAAATGAACAGTCTTCTCCATGTAATCAGCCCCCCCGTAAAACAAAAATGACCACTTGTCCTTTAATAACCTCGGTTCCATTTTGATTGAAGCATATAACCTTTTGCGTAACCCAGTTTCTTTCCAGATTTATATCAATAGTCAACAATTCAGCGGTAATCGCATCTCCAATATGTACCGGATGATAATAGATCATTTCTTTTTGCACCAATACACAGGCACGTCCCCGAAGTTTATCGGAAATCACTTGGGTAATTAAACCCTCTACTAACAGAGCGGGAACAATTGGCCGAGAATAACGTTTCTTCCAACTACTTTCTTGATATATTTGATTAAAATCTTTTGCTAATTCTCGACATTGCTGAACATCAGCTTCGGTAAATACCCGCTGCAAACGTGCTGTTTGCCCGATAAACAGTTCCGAGTTGGTTAAACTCATCTTTGCTCCCTCCTTTATTATCCTAATTTTCTTAATTATTAGTATATATTGAATTATCATATATTGAAAGAAATCGTTTCCATTTTAGTTAATAAGTACTATATATTTCCTCTATTATTATTAATGCAAGACTTTCATACTAGACTAATATTAAAAAGAAACAAAGAAAGATCATACCAGAAAAGGTATGATCTTTCTTTGTTGTCTTCTCTTCTTTATTTTTGTAGTGAAACTTGCTCAAATGGCCATGCAGGTAGCATTTGACGAAGCGGCTTATCATCACGATATCCCAGCGCATATTCACCCTGCATTACTGTATGAACCTCTCTTGTTCCCTCGTAAATCACAGGTGCCTTAGAGTTTCGAAGGAAACGCTCAACTGGATATTCATCAGAGTAACCGTACGCACCATGGACTTGGACTGCATTATTTGCTGCCTCAAACGCTGCATCACAAGAAACCCATTTCGCTAATGACGTTTCCCTTGTGTTGCGTTTTCCTTCATTTTTCAACCAGCCAGCCTTATAAACGAGCAATTTAGAAATCTCAAGATCTGCACTCATTTTCGCTATCATTTGTTGAACAAGCTGGTGTTTCCCGATTTCTTTTCCAAATGTTTTTCTCTCATGACAATATTTCACACTTGCTTCAAGGCTGGCTTCAAGTAAACCAACAGCTCCTGCAGCAACGGTAAAGCGTCCATTATCTAACGCAGCCATGGCAATTTTAAAGCCTTCCCCTACATCACCGAGTATATTTTCTACAGGTACTCTTACATCTGATAAAAAGACCTCACCAGTATTCCCTGCACGAATCCCGAGTTTCCCTTTGATTGCCTTTGTTTCTACTCCAGGAAATGTACGTTCAACGATGAAAGCAGTAATCCCTTTATGTCCTGCATCGTGATCTGTTTTTGCAAAAATCAGAAAATTATCTGCATAATCGCATAAGGAAATCCATGTTTTTGAACCGTTAAGAATATATGCATCCCCGTCTCTTCGTGCTGTTGTTTTCATTGCAGCTACATCACTTCCGGCATTCGGCTCTGTCAATCCAAACGCACCAATCTTTTCCCCCTTTGCCTGAGGTGTTAAGTACTTTTGTTTTTGCTCTTCATTTCCCCATTGCAATAACGTCATACTGTTTAACCCTGTATGAACCGAAACTGCTGTTCGATATGCCGTATCACCACGTTCTAATTCAGCACAAACAATAGCAAGTGTATTATAATCCATGCCGGCTCCACCGTACTCCTCAGGAATACAAACACCCATCAGCTGTAAATCCGCCAATTTCTTTAAAATAGCAGGTTGAAATTCACCCTTGCGATCCCACTCTTGAATGTACGGGATAATTTCGTTATCAACAAACCTTCTCACCATTTTTTGTACACTTTGTTGTTCTTCATTTAATTCAAAATTCATCATCAAAAACTCCTCCTAATTTTTAATTAAATAACATATATTTTTTGTAACATTAGCTAACAGTGACACTTTTCATTTCTTCAATAAACAATGGAACAACCTCGAATAAATCCCCAACAATTCCATAATCTGCTACTTCAAAAATAGGGGCTTCTGGATCCTTATTAATCGCCACAATGATTTTTGAATTCGACATCCCTGCTAAATGTTGAATGGCACCTGAAATCCCAACGGCAATATAGAGATCCGGAGTAACAACCTTACCAGTTTGTCCGATTTGTAAAGAATAATCGCAATAACCCGCATCACACGCACCTCGTGAGGCACCTACTGCAGCCCCTAATGCATGGGCCAGTTCCTCCAACAGTTGAAAGTTCTCTGCACCCTTTACACCACGTCCGCCGGAAACAATAATTTTCGCTTCAGACAGATCGATTCCGCCAGTAGATTTCCGGACAATATCTTTAATGATGGTGCGAAGATTTTTAATATCCACACTCATTTCATTGACATCACCGGAACGTGATTCATCTTTTTCTAGTGGAGGTATGTTATTAGGGCGAATTGTAGCGAATATGATTCCCTCATTGATTTTGACCTTTTCAAATGCTTTCCCTGAATAAATAGGTCTCGTGAAAATAACATTTCCACCATCGCTTTCAATATTGACCACATCAGAAACGAGACCTGTATTTATTTTGGCCGCAATTCTAGGTGATAGATCTTTCCCTTGTGCGGTATGCCCCATCACAAAACCATCTGGCTTTTCTGCCTCCAGAACTTGTAGTAATGCTTGCTGATAAGCGTCAGTGGTATACGATTTTAAATCGGGATGTTCCACTTTCACTACGCGGTCGGCTCCATAATGAAGCATGGTTGTACTTTCATTATCGATCTTTTCTCCAAATAATGCGGCAACCACCTCTCCCCCATCGGCAATAAGCTTAGCTGCGGCAATGGCTTCAAAGGAAACATTTCTTAAAACACCGTCACGAATTTCACCTAGAACTAATACTTTTCTTCCCATAATAACCCTCCTTAAATGACTTTTGCTTCCGTTTTTAATAATGAAACAAGTTCTTGGACCTGATTATTTAATTCTCCATCTAAAACTTTACCTTGTTGTTTCTTAGGCGGAAGGAAGAGATCAATCTTTTCAATTTTGGCCTTCACATCTTCTTCTTCCAGATCTAAATCATCTAACTCGAGTGTCTCTAATGGTTTCTTCTTGGCTTTCATAATCCCTGGTAAAGAAGGATAGCGTGGTTCATTCAACCCTTGTTGAGTGGTCACAAGAACAGGGAGTGATACTTCAATGGTTTCTTCGTCCCCTTCCACATCATGAATGAGGGTGGCTTTCCCATCTTCAATCGTAAGGTTTGTAATGGCTGTGACCTGAGGAATCCCCAGCATCTCGGCTACACGCGGACCTACTTGACCTGAACCACCATCAACGGCTACGTTTCCAGCCAGGATGATATCCGCCTCTTTATCTTTCAAGTAGGTTGCTAGAATAGTAGCGGTAGAAAACTGATCGATTGCTTCCAATTCATCGCTATCAATCAATACAGCTTTGTCAGCTCCCATGGCAAGAGCAGTACGAAGCTCCTTTTCCGCTTCTTCATCTCCTAAGGTTAGGACCGTTACTTCACCGCCGTGTTTCTCCTTAAGAGCGATTGCTTCCTCGATGGCGTATTCGTCATAAGGATTAATGATATACTCAACACCATCACTCCTAATGGTACCGTTTTCAATTTGAATCCTTTCTTCTGTATCAAAGGTACGCTTCATAATCACGTAGATGTTCATTCTTCTCTCCCCTTTTTCGTCTTATTATTTATATCCAGTAATTGGATACTAATTAAAGTAAAAAATCTTGTTCTTCGTTCATTGGACTATTGAATGAAACATTCCTCCTTTCCCTTTGCTTAATTACATTGCAAGTATCATGCCAACAGATGTCCTTGATAATCAAAGACCAAAGGTCCCTATACTATCGCAAACAAGATAATTTTCGCAATATTAAGAATTATTTTTGCGAAAGGCAATTTAATCGAGTAGGAGGCACGTTTTCATGAAGACCACTCACACCCGCAGTTCAAAGGTTTAACCTAATAAGAAAGTTAACGGGCAGTAAGACCCCGACCTCAAGATTCTAATTGTATTAAATAGCCGATTCTTTCATATAACGACCATATATTGAATATTATGTGATGATGGTACTGATGAATGGGGGAAAATAGAAAATGAGAATTTCAGAAATGAAGAAACAGGCATTAGGGGCTTTGAAGGGAAAATGAGGATTAGTTGTTTTAGGTACTTTTGTCTTCTTCTTAGTTTATATGTTGGTTCCGCTACTCATTGAAATCATCTTGAGCGGGGGACCGTAAAGTCTTCTCCGAATACTTTCCTCTGTATTTTCACTCGGATCAAGGTGTTCATTATACAAGTCCTATCTTTCAAAAAGCAGTGAAGAAATTAGGGTTACGTCAATCTATGTCAAGACGAGGAAACTGTTGGGATAACGCCCCTCAAGAATCATTCTTTGTCCATTTTAAAGATGAAGCCTCTATTAAAGCATGTACAAGTCTAGATGAATTAAGAAAAGAAATTAAACAATATATGATTTATTACAATTACTATAGATATCAGTGGAACTTAAAAAAGATGACCCCTGTTCAATACAGAGATCATCTCCTTAAAACTGCCTAGGCTTTTTTTAAATGTCCTTTACAAAGGGTACACTTTACTGAGAAATTGGGCTTTTTATATTTACTTATAGTGCAAAATAGCACTTAAAACAGGTGCAAAATAACTCCTAAAGTGACAGCCGGTGTACGTCTTCATGAAGCACAATCAGGTTTGAGAAACAATCATCTTTTGAGAGATATTAGTTAGAACTGGATTTATACCAAAGCGGGCTGATTTTCCTCTGCCCATGCTAATAAGCGCTCTTTTACATTTTCTGGGTTAATAAACTTACGTGCAACACCCGTTTCCATTGCAGCGTTTGCAACAGCGGCTGCTACAAATGCTGCGACTCTAGGGTCAAATGCGTTGGGAATCACATATTCAGCATGAAGTTCTTCCGCTTCAATTAATCCAGCAATTGCGTAAACCGCTGCTAGTTTCATTTCGTCATTGATTTCTTTCGCCTGAACGTCCAATGCACCTCGGAAGATACCAGGGAAGGCTAGTACGTTATTGACCTGATTTGGAAAATCAGAACGACCTGTTCCGACCACGAGCGCACCTGCTTCTGTTGCTTCCTCTGGCATAATTTCAGGTACCGGATTTGCCATTGCAAAAATAATCGAATGATGATTCATGGAACGAATCATTTCTTTCGTGACCGCACCTGGGGCAGATACGCCGACAAATACATCCGCTCCCACCATGGCATCTGCCAAAGATCCTTGTTTTTTCTCTTTATTGGTGATCCGAGCCATTTCTTCTTTAAAAGAATTCATTCCCACTGGACGTCCTTCATAAATGATTCCTTTTGTATCACATAAAATGACGTCTTTTACACCCATTTTTATCAGCAATTTGACAATAGCAACACCGGCAGAACCTGCTCCGTTTGCGACAACGCGAATCTCTTCGATCTTTTTGTTTGCTAGTTTCAGAGCATTGAGTAACCCTGCCGCTGTTACGATGGCCGTACCATGCTGATCATCATGAAAAACTGGAATATTACATATTTTCTTTAGTCGTTCTTCAATTACAAAACATTCTGGTGCCTTAATGTCTTCTAAGTTTACCCCGCCAAATGTGGGCTCTAATAATTTAACAGTCTCTACAATCTTGTCCGAATCGGTTGTATCTAGGCATAGTGGAAAGGCGTCTACATCTGCAAAGGATTTGAATAATACGGCTTTTCCTTCCATAACAGGCATTGCTGCTTTCGGTCCGATGTTTCCAAGACCGAGGACGGCTGTTCCATTTGAAATAACTGCAACCAGATTTCCCTTCATCGTGTAGTCATATACTTTTCTTTCATCTTCATAAATGTCCATACACGGTTCTGCGACACCTGGAGAATAAGCGAGACTTAAATCTTCCGCATTGCGTAAAGGAACTTTTGAATGAACGCTAAGCTTTCCTTGATTTTCCTTGTGCATTTTTAATGTATCATTTCGTAAAGTGGACATCCATTTTATCTCCCTTTATTTATTTTAATTAAGCATGAATCCAAAAGAATTCCATTCACCTGAAGCATACATCGGAACAAGTATCTTTTTAGAGCCATATTTATCACAAAGTCTACCCATGATAAGAGTCCCTATAATGGCACCGCCTTGAAGGGCAATCAGGAATCCCAAGCTTGAATTCAAGGCATATCCTGCTTTAATCATCAACTTCGGAATCCACTGCATGATATAGTTACATCCATTGACCTTTTACTTTTATATACGTTTCATCCACTCTCCACGAGTCATTGGTTTGTTGAGATGACGACTTCTTGTTCAAAATGTCTAAAAATATCTTCTTGATACCTCTGATTTATTTCCTTTTCAGTCAAATTCATTACCCTTCTACACCTCCACCTTTCTATCCTTCTGAATAAATAAAAACTTTTTGCTATTTGCTAGTAACTGCTGCAATTATTTGTGCAGAACGATTAATTTGTGTTTTGGCTTCATCTATCATACTTTCAAATAGTTCTTTAACACTTGGAATGGATGTGATGAGCCCAGCAATCTGACCGCTATTAATGAAACCATTTTCCATGTCTCCTAATAATGCACCTTTTATATGTTGATCTTCTGAAGTCAATTCATTAAATTCTTCCAAACTCACTCCATCATTTTCAGCTTGAAGTAACTTTTGTGCATATGATGTATTTAATATTCTTCTAACACGTCCAACAGAACGCCCAACTATCCTCGTGTCTGTACCGCTTGCCTGCAGTAAGTTCGCTTTATACAAATCATGAAACGGTGCTTCTTTTGTAGCGATTAAACGAGTCCCCATTTGTACACCACTTGCTCCGAGCATGAAGACGGCAGCCAAACCTTTTCCATCACCAATTCCCCCAGCTGCGGCAACTGGAATGGAAACAGATTTCGTAATTTGCGGAATCAGTGTAAATGTTGTTAATTCAAGATTAGAATTAATTCCAGCTGCTTCATATCCTTCTGCTACCAATAGATCTGCCCCTGCTGCTTCAGCTTTTTGCGCATGTTTGACAGAAGCAACAACTGCAACGACTTTAATACCATGTTGATGTAACACCGGTATAATAGGGGCAGGATTTCCTGCAGATAAAGATACAACAGGTATTTTATGTTTAATCGCTAATTGGACTAAATCTGATACATATGGATTAACAGATAGCGCAATATTTAGAGCAAATGGATGATAGGTTCTTCTTTGCGTTTCCAAAATAATGGTTTCGATTTCTTCAGGTCTCATTGTTCCGCACCCAATCGTTCCAAGTCCACCAGCTTCTGAAACAGCAGCCGTTAGCACTGCATTGCTGATGTTTCCCATCCCACCTTGAATAATGGGGTACTTGATCGATAATAGTTCACAAATGGATTTCATTATTCTTTCCCACCTTATTCATCATAATATGGTATAATAAACCGAAAATTGAAATAATAATTCGGAGGTTTTTTCGTTGCTTATTCCTTTTAATGAAAAAAAACCAGGTATTCACGAAACTGTTTTCATTGCTCCTGGTGCCTATTTAATAGGCGATGTCAAAGTTGGTAAAGAGAGTACGATTTGGTTCAATGCCGTCATACGCGCTGATGAAGATGCTGTAGTAATAGGAGAAAGATGCAGTATTCAAGATAATGCAACGATCCATTTATCCGAAGGTTTTCCCGTCATTGTCGAAGACGAGGTAACAGTCGGCCATCATGTTAATCTTCATGGATGTAAAGTGAAAAAAAGATCAATCATTGGAATGGGCTCTACGATCTTAGATGGTGCAGAAATCGGTGAAGAATGTATAGTTGGTGCAAATACACTTATTCCACCTGGAAAAATAATCCCTCCCCGATCACTCGTAGTAGGTTCCCCTGGAAAAGTTGTTCGTGAGTTAACTGAAAAGGATTTAAATCTTATTCAATTGTCCATTGAAACCTATGTTGATAAGGGGTACAAATATAATGAAATTTTCAATAAATCCCGGGACTAGTTTCCAGGGATTTTATTTATGTTCTTATTAAGTGATCGTACTGAAAAATGTTATGATTTGTCTTTTATACTTAATTCATTATCCTCCTGAACCTCTTCAAAGAAGCGATTGGCAGGGCCAGCAAGCATTTGATAATATTGATTAAATAATAATGCTGCATGATTGCCATTCCAGCGCTCAGGCAATAATTCCTTTGGTAACCCCGGATCTACAAATAAAAATTTCCTATATTCATGAACTAGGTTGGCTCTTTCTACAAAACATTCATCATCTGTTACTCGACCACTTTGAATAATACTTTGGCGAATAATAAATTCTTTACTATAAGTATCAATAAATTGCTCATACTTTTCCTCGATTTCATGTAAAGACCAACATTTCTCTACTAATGCTAAATTCGATTGAGGCCCTACATATTCAGAGAGAAAGAGGTGAACATATTCTTCAATTTTATATTTACTAATTAATAGATTGATTTCTTTCTTAAAGTTATTTGGCGATACCCAGCATCCGTTAGATAAACTTCCAAAACCGATCCACATTAGTTCCTTTCTTAACTCATCACGGATTTGTCTTTTTTCCTCTGGAATGTTGTACATAATGACTCTCCACTTTTTATCCCATTCATGTGAAGTTAATTTATAAATGCGCCTTGCTGCTTCATCCACACGGCTGACTCCACGTGGCGTTAATGAATAATAACTTTTGTTCCCTTTTTTCTCGGACTGTAGCAATCCGTTCTTCATCATACGGGAAACAGACACTCGAACAGATTGCTCATTATGACCGAACTCTTTTAGTAGCCGAATTAAACTTCCGATCCAAATTTTATTTCCATTTGGACGAATATAATCACCGAAGATAGTTAAAATCATAGATTGTGTGTTACTCATTTATTATTCTCTCTCTTTCTACTCGCATCTTCTTCCTTGTTTAACAAAGAAGAGCAGAGAACTTATTTTCCCCCTTTTAATATACAGTATGCAATATTACTATATTGTTGGAAGTTCCCTTTATCATATCTAATTATTCACGTTAGTCGCAATAATTATTTTCCATTAAAAACCGGAGCTCTCTTTTCACTGAAAGCTTTCAACGCTTCTATGCGATCTTCCGTTGGGATCGTTATTTCATATGCTTTTGACTCGAGAGCTAAGCCCGTCTGTAAATCTACATTAACCCCTTGGCTAATAGCAAACTTAGCCTGTCTTAATGCAATCGGACCATTCTTAAGCATTTCATTCGCAAATTCCACACAAACATTCATCATTTCTTCTCTCTTTACTACTCTTGTCAATATTCCCCATTCAAAAGCAACAGAAGCCGATATTTTTCGCGCTGTAAAAATCAATTCCTTCGCTTTTGCTTCACCAATTAATCGAGGGAGTCGTTGTGTACCTCCTGCCCCTGGAATAATACCCCAACTCGTTTCTGTAAGACCTAGCTTTACATCCTCTGCAGCAATCGCAAAATCACATGCAAGTACTAGTTCGAACCCGCCTCCCAATGCATATCCATTGATCGCTGCAATGGTAGGTTGTGGAAGCAATGCTATACTATTAAAAACATCTCGTATTGCCTTCACGTTTCTTCTCACTTCTTTTTCTGATAAGGTTTTACGTTCTTTTAAATCTGCTCCTGCACTAAAAGCCTTCTCTCCTGCACCGGTAAAAATGGCTACTCTTACTTCAGGATCCATTTCAATTAAGTTTACTACTTCGCTTAACTGTTGCAGTGTTTCATAATCAAAACAATTCAACACATCAGGGCGATTTATTACTACATATGCGATATTTTCTTCTACTTTATATAAAACTTTTGACATTTTCTTCACTCCTCGAAACTTTAGATAAAAAATAAATAGAATTCCTTAGATATGCTGGCTATTAGACGAAGTAATAGAAAGAATTTCTCAAGAAAACACCTATCACTTCAAAATACTTTTATTTCCCTACTAAAGAGCCCTTACTCGGTATAAAGCCAAATAAGGGAGTTCTTTCTATTACTTACTATTTTCTACGATGGCAGAAATCCCCTGACCAACTCCTATACACATCGTAGCAAGACCGTATTGAACATCTCTTTTTTTCATTTCATAAATTAATGTTGTTAGAATACGTGCCCCACTAGCACCAAGAGGATGGCCAAAGGCAATGGCTCCCCCATTGACATTTACCTTTTCTTTATCTAATTCTAGCTGACGAATGCATTCTAATGATTGAGAAGCAAATGCTTCATTTAACTCAACCAATCCAAGATCATCTGCAGTTAAATTGGCTCGTTGCAGTGCTTTTCTTGAAGCGAATATTGGACCAAGACCCATTATTTCAGGTTCTAATCCAGCTGTAGCGCCTACTACATATTTGACTAAAGGTTTTAGTCCCAATTCTTTTGCTTTATCCGCACTCATAACCAATAAAGCCGCTGCGCCATCATTGACACCTGAAGCATTTCCAGCAGTAACTGTTCCTTCTGGAAAAATAGACTTTAGTTTCCCTAGCGTTTCTAATGTTGTTTCGGGACGTGGATGCTCATCCGTATCGACAACAATTTCATTCCCTTTTCGGTCTTTAAATACGACAGGGACAATTTCTTCTGCAAAACGATTTTCTTCCATGGCTCTTTTCGCCTTCTGCTGACTATCGAAAGCAAACTGATCTTGATCGCTACGTGATACATGGAAACGCTGAGCAACATTTTCAGCCGTTTGAGGCATACTATCTGCACCATACATTTCTTTTAATTTCTTATTCGTAAAACGCCATCCAATCGTTGTATCTTGCAACTCCATGTTGCCTCTAGGAAACTCACTTTCAGGTTTAGCCATTACAAAAGGTGCGCGCGTCATACTTTCCGTACCGCCTGCAATATAAATATCACCTTCACCAACTGCAATAGCTCTTGCTGCATACATAACAGCATCAAGTCCTGATCCACATAAACGATTAATTGTTGTTCCACCTACCTGAATAGGAAGACCAGCAAGCAAGGCAGACATTCTTGCCACATTTCGATTGTCTTCCCCAGCCTGGTTCGCATTTCCGAACACAACTTCCTCAATTTGATCTGCAGGAAGTTGTGGGATTGCGATCGACTAGTGCTTTGATAACAATGGCTCCTAAATCATCAGGACGAACCGTTTTTAAAGCCCCTTTATATCTTCCAATTGGTGTTCTTACAGCATCGACAATCACAACTTCCTTCATTTCACTACCACCTCTTTATCCTTTATCGTGTAATCATAAACCCCTTTACCTGATTTTCTTCCTAAACGACCCGCTTTTACGTATTGCTCTAATAATGGAGCAGGGCGATATTTTTCACCTAACTTTTCGTGTAAATACTTTAAGTTATTTAACCTAGCATCTAAGCCAACAAGGTCAACAAGTTCAAATGGCCCCATCGGATAGTTCAATCCTAGCTTAATCGCTTTATCAATTTCTTCCGGAGTGCCAAGGCCTTCTTGCAACATATAGAAAGCTTCATTCCCTACAAGAGCACTAATTCGACTTGTTACAAACCCTGGAAACTCATTAATAACAACGGTTTCTTTCCCCATTTGTTCGGCTACTGCTCTTATTTGCTGTGCCGTCTCATCACTTGTTTCTAATCCACGAACGATCTCTACAAGCGGCATTTTATGTACTGGATTGAAAAAATGCATGGCAATGGTTTTTTCCGGGCGCTTTCCGTAAGAACCAATTTCCGTGGGGCTCATTGTAGATGTATTGGTGGCAAAAAGACAGTGTTCAGGCGCATTTTCTTCAAGTGTCTCAAACACAGACCTTTTAATTTCTACTTTCTCTGGCACTGCTTCAATGACAAGATCTGCATAACTTACAGAGTCTGCTAAATCACATGAATAGTGGAGGTTATTCTTTGCTTCTTCAACTTTGTCTACTGAGATTTTGCCACGTGATAATCCTTTTTCAAATATTTGGTTCAGTTCATTTTCTGCATTTTGTAAGGCAGCTTCATTTGAATCATTAAGAGTAACAGTAAAACCGCCCAATGCACTAACATAAGCAATTCCTCTTCCCATAACACCTGACCCTACCACGACTATGTTTTTAATCATTTCTCCTCTCCCCTTTATCAATTATTATGTATAGGAGTACGAATCCAGCCCATTCTAGAGTGAACTCGCACTCATTCGTTGATTTATTAAACACCCAGCGGATTTAATGGACGGCTTCCATAGTAAGTAACAATACTTTTCGTTTCCGTATATAAATCAAGGGTTTCAATACAAAGCTCTCGCCCGAAGCCCGATTGCTTATACCCTCCAAACGGAGTACCTGGGAACGCTGAGAACGGACAATTCACCATCACGATACCTGCTTGAATTTGATTTGCCACACGAGTAGCTCGAGCTCCATCCTTCGACCAAATCGCCGATCCCAATCCAAATTCTGTATCATTTGCTAGTTTAATTGCCTCTTTTTCATTTTTAAACTTCATAATCACAACAACTGGACCAAAAATTTCTTCTTTTACCACTGTCATATCATGATTTACATTCGCAATGACAGTCGGCTCATACCAGTAGCCATTTTCATATCCTTCTATAACAGCGGCTTTTCCACCTGCTAAAATATCGGCACCTTCTTGGATAGCGGATTGAACATAACCATCAATCACGTCTAATTGGTTTTGATCAATAATCGCCCCAATATGTGTCTCTTTGTCAAAAGGATTTCCTAGTTTCAATTTATTGGTTTTTTCTACGAATTTAGCTACAAATTCATCATAAATATCTTCATGAACATATAAACGGGAACGAGCTTCACAAGATTGGCCTGTATTATAGAAAATTCCGAATAATGAACCATCTACAGCTGCTTCTATATCACAATCTTCAAAAACTAAATTAGGAGATTTACCACCTAACTCTAATGTGACACGTTTCAACGTTTGGGAAGCTCTTGCCATAATATCTTTTCCAATTGGTGTAGACCCAGTAAAAGCTACTTTGTCGACCTGCTTATGTTCAACGAGATAGTTTCCAACCTCTGAACCTGATCCAGGAACGATATTTACAACTCCTGCCGGTACACCTGCTTCCAGACAAATTTCGCCTAAAATAATCGCTGTAAGTGGTGTTAATGATGCTGGTTTAACGATAACTGAACATCCAACGGCAATGGCTGGTGCAACTTTCCAGGCAGCCATCATTAAAGGATAGTTCCATGGAATAATTTGAGCACAAACACCAACTGGTTCTTTTTCCGTATAATTATGGAATTGGCCTGGGATCGTGTTTACTCTACCACCATGTCCAACGATCGCCCCTGCATAAAATTCAAAATCTTCAATAGCTTGAGAAACTTGACCTTGAGCAGTACTTAGTGATTTTCCGGTATCTAAAACCTCTAATTCTACCAATTCATTGAAGCGTGAACGCATAATAGAAGCAATTTTATTTAATGTACGGGAACGTTTATTGACAGGAGATTTTTTCCACTTTCCATGATCAAATGCTTCACGGGCTGCTTGAACTGCTTTTTCTGCATCTTCTTTCGTTGCTTTTGCCACCTCTGCAATTAATTCACCAGTAGCTGGATTATAGGTTTTAATGGTCCCACCATTGCTGCTTTCTACCTTTTCTCCATTGATAATTAAATGATAGAAATCACGTTTAATCGTAGATTTTTCCTCTGTAGTTTGCTGAATTGTTGACATATTTCTACACTCCTTTTTAGTTACCTATGAATATAGGTTTTCTTTTTTCAACAAATGCTTGAACACCTTCTTGGTGATCATTCGTTAAGCCTGCAATCCGTTGACCTTCCGCTTCTTTTTCTAAATAAGAGTCGAAGGAAAGATGATTGGCTAATTTCAAATTACGCTTAATTAAACCGATTGCTTTTGTTGGTAAATTAGCTAAGTATTCTGAAAACTGATTCACTTCTGATTCCCATGTTTCAGTTGATATCACTTTTGTTACAAGTCCTAATTGAAAGGCCTTTTCTGCAGAAATTTTTTCTCCTAAGATAGAAAGCTCGGCTGCTTTTGCATAACCAACTAAATTTTGTAAGAAATAAAGATTTCCAGAGTCAGGAATTAATCCAATGTTGATAAAAGCATTTAAAAAGTTGGCTTTTTCAGAGGCTAATCGAAAATCACACGCAAGTGCAAGACTAAAGCCTGCCCCTGCAGCAATACCGTTAACAGCTGCCACAATTGGCTTTTCAAAGCTCATTAATTGTTTCATCATCGGACCATACTGTTCTCTTAATACTTGTCCATGATCCATATTTTCATCAACATCTGCTAAATCCTGTCCAGAACAGAATCCACGACCTGCTCCAGTAAAAACGAGACAGCGTACTTGTTCATCTTTTGACGCTTCTTTCACGGCCGTTATGATTTCGTAGATCATTTGTGAATTAAATGCGTTCAGTTTATCAGGACGGGACAGTTCTAACGTTGCTACCCCATTTTGAACTGTGTATTGAATGGTTTCATACATCAAAGGCCACCTCCTTATTCCCCTTTGAATTGTGGCTTTCTTTTTTCTATAAACGCTTGCATTCCTTCTTTTTGATCCTGAGAGGAAAACAAGAGATAAAAGTTTTTACGTTCATATTGCATACCTTCATATAAAGAGTAATCAACCGCTTTATTAACCGAATCCTTTATAAGTCTTAAGGCCAAAGGAGGTTGCTTAGCTAGCTTTATCGCAAATTTCATCGCTTCTTCCGTTAATAATTCTTCTGAAACAATTCGATTCACGATTCCCACAGCTAAAGCCTCTTCAACCAGAATGCGATCACCGGTCCATATCCACTCTAAGGCTTTCGCTCGCCCGACAAGTTTGGTCAGACGCTGTGTACCACCTGCTCCCGGCATGACACCAAGATTGACTTCTGGAAAAGAGAATTGTGTCCCATTTGCAGCAATTAAAATATCACAACAAAGGGCTAATTCAAATCCTCCACCAAAAACAAATCCTTTCACAGCACCGATGATTGGCTTTTTGACTAAGGCAAGACGATCCCAATCTGCAAATTGATTTAATAACTCTAGTTGAATCGGGTTATTATTAGACATTTCATCGATATCTGCCCCTGCGGAAAAAGCTCGGCCCTTCCCAGTAATTAAGATAGAAATGACTTCATCATTTTGATCAAAACGCTCCATTGCGGTAACAATTTCACTAACTAGCTTCCGATTTAGTGCATTTAATTGCTTCGGGCGATTTAGTATAATGACGCCTACTCCATCTCTCGAATATACCTCAATGAATTCAAATGGTTCACTCATTTTCCTCACCAATCATAAAACTAACTAGATTACCTGCAAATCCCATTACATCCTTACCGGAAGCTTTTCCTTCTTCAGAGCGAAGACCTGCCTTCAATGCCTCAGGACTGTCATAATACATTTCACAAATCAAGTAATATTTGGCTTCGCCGCCCATAGGAGAACCTGTTCCTTTTGTCACTTTCATTTTACGAAGACCAGGAATTTTCTCTGTAATAGGAACATGTACATTAAAGTAATGTTCATCAAATGCCTCTTTGTTCTCAGGGTGTTTATAAAACGCAATCAATTTAACCATTTTTTCATCCTCATTTCACATCGTATTCGAAATTAATTTCATCGCTTCAAACGGATTCTTACAACTTTTACAATACAAAATACTACGACAGGCAGTTGGACCAAAGATATTATCTAGTGTGACATAAGTTGATCCACAATAGGGGCAGTCAATATGCCAAGAGCCATCCTCTTTGAAGTGTTTAGGAGGAGGAGCAATTCCAAACTCTTTTAGCCCTAAATATCCTTTTTGGGTGATTCGATCTGAGGTCCAAGGAGGAGAATTGATAAAGTTCACAAGAGTCTCCTCAACACCTTCGATTATATTTACAGCCTTTATGATATTGTTTCGAATAATCTCTAAAGCAGGACAACCTACAAAGGTTGGTAATATATCAATCAGAACGGTTTTATTTTGAATGGAAACTTTTTCAACCATACCTAAATCAATGATACTCACCGTATCGATTTCAGGATCTTTCACACTCTCTAATACACGCAACACATCTTCCTGTGTCAGTTGTAAGGGTGCTATCATTCGTTCACACCTCTTCTCTTTTCAATTTACCAAGCAGCAGCTGTATCCTGGTGGTACACTTCCCCTAGTATTTCAAGAGCTTCCTCTAGTTCTACTGAATGTTCCCCATTTCTCCCATTTTTACTTTCGACACCTGTAGTTTGTGGGATGGTTATCTGAGCCGTTTCCAATACCTGTTCTAAAGCAGCGATCCAGCGTTCTTTTAAAACGATTTCTTCTTCAATTAAACCGTATGAATGAATTCGTTGTGCTCCATCTCCGAAAGAAAAGACATCAGGAAAATCATTCATTACTTTTTCAATAGCCTGTATCATACGTTTTTTAGCGTCTTCTGTTGAACTTAACAATTGGACAAACCATGTTTTCCAATGTAATAAATGATAGTGTATTTCCATATCAACTTTTACAGCCACATCTGCAAGTGGTTGATAGTCACTTTGTTTTAAAGACTGAACTTTTATTTTCTTAGCAAGTGTATAGAAATAGTTTCTAACAACTGCATATGCCCAGTCATACCGTGCATCTTCCATATAATTTCCTGGTCCATTCACTCTTTCTACTAAAATACAATTCTTTCTTTCATTAGCAGGACGTGCATGTGCTAATGCATCCGCATTACCTGCTCCTAATTCTTCAAGTAATTTATAAAATATGGCAGCATGCCCCATACTATCTTGACTAATGGAAGAGGAAGCCACATCTTCTTCAATATGCGGTGCTAATCCAAGCCATTCTGAACCACGATATGCAAATAAAAAGTCATCATCAGCTAGTTGAAATAAGAGTTCAATTAGTGCTTTCTTATATTCTGGACTTAAAGTTAGGGTAGCTTGACTCATTTACCTTGCTCCTTTCCCCATGACAGGATTTCTTTTTCATCAAACATTTTTTGCTCGTAATGACGCCATTTTTTCTTTAAATACCCGTAGCCTTTTGTATTTCGGTAATCCTTATTATCGATACGATTGAGGATTTGTTTCTCCTCTTGATCTAGTCCGCGAATGTTTACTCGATTGACCACCCAAATATCCTCAACTGGTTCCCGCCTCATAAAGTTCTCTTGTGCCATTACCAAGGCCATTTCTGCGTTTGGTGCAAGCAAGCTGAATTGATGTTGGAATGCCGAGCTAGGAGTTCGTTTACTAAACACTTCAAATTCTTGATAAAATGTGCTGTTATCGTTTACCATTTTTTCATTACTCCTTTCCGTTTATTAGTTAATTCTTGCGCTTAACGCTTCTCGTACCCACGCATTATTTTCGTAGGAAGTTCTGCGCAGATTGAGTCGAGCTTGAGAACGAGGACCTTGGTTTTTAATAATTTTCTTAAATTCGTTCCAATCCGGCTGTTGATAGATCCACGTTTGCTGTTCCTCATCAAAATGAATCGTTGAATCTGGTATCGTCAATCCTAGTGATAAAATACGCGGAATATATTTTGTGAAAAAGCTCTGCCTCAGCTGTTCATTTGTTTTCGTACGAATTTTATATTTGATCGTTGCATCTTGTTTCGATGCTCCTGTCGTATCTTTACTAGCAGGACCAAAAAACATGAGAAGTGCTGGCCACCAACGATTTAATGCATCCTGTACCATCTCTTTTTGCTCTTCCGTTCCTTCTGCAAGCGCCATTATGATCGCTTCACCATGCTGAGCATGAAACACCTCTTCAGCACAAATACGTTGTAACGCTCTTGCATATGGACCGTATGAAGCCCCTAACATATCTGTTTGCGTAATAATTGCAGCACCATCAACAAGCCAGCCAATTAATCCTGCATCTCCCCAAGTTTCTGTTGCCATATGAAAGACGTTGTGGAACTTAAGGTCTCCCTTAAATAAATCATTCATTAAATCGCCTCTGTCTTTTTCGTATGGCTTTAGTAAATCTTCGGCTACTCGTAACAATAATTGACCGTGTCCCATTTCATCTTGTACTTTTGCCATAATTCCTAGTTTTCTGTAAAGTGATGGAGCTTTAGGAACCCACTCCTTTTCAGGAAGTGCTCCCATTATTTCGCTTATTCCATGCATTGAAATTAATTTAATTAATACTGTCCGATATTCTTCAGGCATCCAATCGTCTGCTTCAATTTTTTTTCCTTGTTCAATCCGTTGAATAAAACTTTCCATTAGTTCAGCTTCCTTATCTAATGCAACAACATTGGACATTTTATAATCCTCCTTTTTATATAACAGTTATATAACGTAATTGTATTTTATTGTTATATAAAAATCAACTGTTTTTTAAAAATTCTTTATTTTACAACAATACTGGTTGGCTTCTTTGATCTATTACCCGAATGGCCTTTCCTTCTGACCTTGGAATACTTCTTGGAGCTAACACCTTTACCTTCATACTGACTAAACAATGATTTTTCATCGAATGTTGAACGGTTTTCATAATAGTTGAAATATATTCATGTTTCATATCGCCGTTTACTTTTTGATAGGTTTCATCATTAATTTCCACCTGAAGTTCTACTATATCTAGAGTGCCTTCTCGATGTAGATGGACTTGGTAATGAGGGGATAGCCCTTCTATTTGAATTAAATAATGCTCAATTTCAGAAGGAAATACGTTAACACCACGAACAATCAGCATATCATCAATACGCCCCTTGACACGGGACATTCTTGTTGTCGTGCGGCCACATTTACATTTTTCCCTTGTAATAGAAGCAATGTCCCCTGTTCGATATCGTATAACAGGAAAAGCTTCTTTCGTGAGACTAGTGAAAACCAATTCCCCTTCTTCACCATCCATTACTGGTTCAAGAGTATCTGGGTTAATCACTTCAACAATAAAATGATCCTCTGCAATATGTAAACCATCTTGTGCTTCATGACATTCCATGGCTACACCAGGACCCATGACTTCACTCAATCCATAAATATCACAGGCTTTTATAGCAAATGATTCTTCTAACAATTTACGCATTTCCTCTGACCATGGCTCTGCACCAAAAATCCCAAACTTCAATGAACTTTCACGTGGATTCTTTCCTAATTGACCCATTTCCTCCGCTATTTTTAATACGTAGGATGGTGTACCTGCAATAACAGTTGGTTGGAAATCTTCAATTACGGTTATTTGTCGATCTGTGTTTCCACCTGACACTGGAACCGTTGCCATTCCAAGCCGTTCAGCACCATAATGAATACCTAAGCCACCAGTAAATAGTCCGTACCCATATGCATTATGGAATATACCACTAGGTTCTCCGCCTGCAATGGAGATCGCACGCGCTACCATATCAGACCAGTTACGGATATCATTTTCTGTGTAGGCGACAACTGTTGGCTTGCCACTTGTCCCTGAAGAAGCATGAATCCGAACAATATCCTTCATATCAACCGCAAACAAATTATAAGGATAATGATCCCTAAGATCTTTTTTCTTCGTGAACGGAAGTTTTTTCAAATCTTCTAGCGATTGGATTCCCGCTGGTTTAATATTTCGTTCTTTAAACTGGTTTTGATAGAATGGTACTTTGTTATAAACCTTCTCTACAGTTTCCTTTAAACGCATTAGTTGAAGCGTTTCCATTTCTTTTCGTGAATATAATTCTTCCTCATGAATTATCACTTGTTTCCCTCTCCTCTCAAAATGAACGTCTAGGTAAATCATCTGGAGTTAACCATCAAAGTATAACAAGAATATTATTTTTTCTTAAATCCCTGTTATACTTTGTATTTATAAGTTATCACATGTTTTAATAGTTGTAAATATATTATGAATTTTCTGAATTATAGCAAATTATTCACATACTACTTTTTTTATATAAAGAATTTTTATAAACTTACTTGATTCTAGTAAGGATGGCAGCATATTAAACGAATGCTGCCATAATAATTTAATGTATTATTACGTTATTAAGCTTGTAAATATTTAAAAATATTTATTTTATATAAGTGCGGCTTGTTAAATCGACATAGGAAATGGTGGTTGGCCTGCTTGAACGAGCCTTTATGTAACAAAGTACATAACAGCGAAGTGAAGTAGGTGGACTGACCAGTAATGTTTATATCGAAAAATTAAGTATGTTCTATATAGTTGGTTCTGGTGCAAAAACTTCAACACCATTGCAATTAATCTCTAAATCTTGGACATACTGAATCCACCAACAATTAATTTAGCTCCATCGTTAATATCACTTATTGAACCTTCAAATAGCTCAAATACTTTCCCAGTATTCATCTGCATAGTCCTTTCGGAAGAATATTTAATATTGGTTCATTCTTCAAGAAGTAGTTAGTCAGTCATGATCAAGATTGATGAAACGACACTTGCCACTTTTTTACCATTTTGATGTAAATCAGCAAGTACATATGCGTTCCTTCCCATCCTTTCAACCCTGGTTCGACATCTCCCTGCATGACTGGTCTATGAAATGTTGTATGCAAATCAATTGATGCAAATGTTTGATTTGAAGTGAGTTTAGAAGAAAGAGTATAAGCCATCATCGTATCTGCTACAGTTGCCGGAAAAGCAATAACAGCAATGGCAAGAGAGTTAACTAGATTCATATGGGCAATTGCACAAGAAGCTGAGAAAGAACAAAAGATTTTAAGAAGTATCAGCTGCAAACTTTCCATTTCAGTACGGGTAGCTGTTTCAACTTCTGGATTGTACATTGTTTTAGTCCCTCTCATATATCTTATAACGAAATTAAAACGAAGGTAAAATATTTTTATAATATTTTGTATTTACATAATTTTCTGATTATGGTAGTTTTAAAACGAGAGTTGCATATATCACTTTATGCCACTCTCGTTTTAAAAACGTATTATTTAAGGGGAGGTTATTATGGAAAAACCAGTAAGTAAAAGCTATTTTGCCGAAGAAGATGTCGAGAAGAAGCCCTATCATCAATTGGTTGAAACCGAAGATTTTAAGGATTTGCTTCAAAAGAAAAAAGCATTCATTGTTCCAGTCACTATTTTCTTCCTTACCTTTTATTTTGTTCTACCTGTTTTAGCTGCTTCTACAGATGTATTAAAAGGAGAAGCTTTTCTCGGTATAACATGGGCATGGGTGTACGCACTTCTTCAATTTGTTGTCGTTTGGATCGGTGGAATTGTCTACCTTAAGAAATCAGAGAAGTATGACAAGATGGCCCAAAATATTTTAACTAAATATCAGAAGGAGCTTGGTCAATGAGCACGTTATCTCTTACGCTTTTTTTAGGAATTATACTGTTGACGCTTACAATTACGTATTACTCTTCTAAGAAAACGAATAACGCGAGCGATTTTTATACAGCTGGCGGTGGTTTGACTGCATGGCAAAATGGATTGGCCGTTGCTGGTGACTTTATGTCCGCTGCTTCTTTTCTCGGTATTACAGGGGCAATTGCGCTGATCGGTTTCGATGGCTTTTATATGAGCATTGGCAATCTTGTCGCGTTTCTCGTCTTATTATACCTTGTTTCGGAGCCGCTTCGTAATCTTGGAAAATATACACTAGCCGATATGATCTCTGCACGTTTTAAGTCAAAAAAGGTGCGTGGGATCGCCGCAGCAAACACTCTTGTCATTTCTATTTTTTATATGATTGCTCAGCTTGTCGGTGCGGGTGGATTAATTAAACTGCTACTTGGCATCGATTACGGTCTTTCCGTTCTTCTCGTTGGTGTATTAATGACCATTTATGTTATTTTCGGTGGGATGAGAGCGACAAGCTGGGTACAAATCACGAAAGCTGCTCTTTTGCTGGGCGGTTCTACTGTATTGACGTTTATCGTATTTTCCCGATTTAACTTTAATATTGCAGAAATGTTCCACCATGTTCAGACAGCAACACCGCTCGGAAAAGACTTTTTAAATCCAGGTAATAAATACACCGATGGACTTGATATGATTTCATTTAATATGTCACTTGTCCTCGGCGCAGCAGGACTTCCGCATTTGCTTGTCCGCTTCTTTACTGTAAAAGATGCTGCGACGGCAAGAAAATCTGTTGTATATTCAACATGGTTTATTGGCGCATTTTTTATTATGACGATTTTCCTAGGATTCGGTGCTGCTTCTTTCGTCGGTTTTGACCGTATTGTTGAGGCTAATCCTGCCGGAAACATGGCCGCGCCGCTTCTCGCATTAACGGTAGGCGGTGAATTTTTGTTCGCATTCGTCTCAGCTGTCGCATTTGCCACTATTCTAGCGGTAGTATCCGGTCTTGTTTTAACGTCGGCATCCGCTTTTGCTCATGACATTTATGGAGAAATTATTAAAGACGGAAAAATGACCGAAAAGCAGCAAGTTCTTGTAGCACGTATCGCGTCAGTTAGTGTAGCGGCTATTTCAATCGTGCTCGCATTGTTCGCACAGTCGCTGAACGTTGCTTTCCTTTCTGTACTTGCATTAGGTATCGCAGCAAGTGCCAACTTGCCAGTAATTCTTTGCACAATTTACTGGAAACGATTTAATGCAACCGGAGCGATCACTGGTATGTTGTTTGGGTTAGTCAGCTCTCTTGTATTAGTTTTGCTTAGCCCTAATGTATGGAATCCGCAACCTGGAATGGGCATTTTCACAGGAGACCCGCTCTTCACAATGAGCAACCCGACCATTTTTACCGTACCCCTTGGCTTTATAGGTGCATATTTAGGTACAGTGTTGTCTAAAGAAAAAGAAGACAAAAATAAATTTGCGGAAGTACTGTTCAAATCAAACACTGGATATGGCATAAGCTCAGCAAAAAATCATTAAGCAAAGGAGAATTACATGACTATTCAATTAAATGATCAGGCAATTCACGATTTACATTACGATGAAATTAAGCAAATTCTAAAAGACGAACCATTCGCATCTTTTCTTGGCATGAAGCTGACAAAACTCGGACCTGGCACAGCGGAAGCTGAATTAATTCCGGACGACCGCATGCTTAATTCACACGGAACGGTTCACGGGGCAATTATCTTTTCACTTGCAGATTACGTATTCGCCGCTGCGAGCAACTCATATGGCAAAACAGCAGTGGGCGTAACAACCAATGTTAACTTTATATCAGCCGGCAAATGTGGTGGTACTTTAACTGCAAATGCGAAAGAAGTAAAGAAAAATCACAAACTTGCTTGGTACAAAATCGATGTTCAAAGTGAAAATGAACTAATCGCAACAATGGAAGCAATGGTTTACCGAAAGAGTCATTATTTTGTTAAACAGGATAAATAAAGCTTTTTATAAACTGGACAAATCAATAGATTTGTCCAGTTGTTTTTTCGAATTAGCGAACGAGACTATCCAGATTTTCCGCTGTAAATGCAAGGCTTTTGGTATTAAGATTTTGGGTTTTAGGATTTTGACCTTTTATAGGTCTTCGGCTGGTTCTCGTGCAAAAAGAATCAGACAGACAAACCATTATGAATATTACCTACTTTATGGGCAATTTTCTTCCACATGAATGTGCAAGAAAAACGGATCTGCGATTATATGTTAAAAATACAGAAAAAATAAGGAGAGATTATTGGTGAATTTATTATTGATGGGACTGCCAGGGGCAGGTAAAGGAACTCAAGCTGAACGAATTAGTGAAAAATATGACATACCTCATATATCAACGGGAGATATGTTCCGTGCAGCAATAAAAGACGGAACAACTCTTGGAAAGAAAACAAAAGAGTATATGGATTCTGGTCATTTGGTACCTGATGAAGTCACCATTGGGATTGTTCGGGAACGTTTAGGAAAAGATGATTGTAAAAAGGGTTTTTTGCTGGACGGTTTCCCGAGAACGACGACTCAAGCTGAGGCTCTTGAACAAATATTAGCTGAAACGGAGAGAAACATTCACTTTGTTCTTAACATCAATGTTGCCTCTAAAGAACTATTGTTCAGATTAACAGGCCGACGTCTTTGTCGTGATTGTGGAGCCACCTATCATGCCAGCTTTAACCCGCCAAATGTTGAGGGACGATGTGATAAATGTAGCGGTGAACTCTATCAACGGGATGATGACAATGAAAAAACAGTAGGGACACGACTGCAAGTTAATATAAACCAGCAGCAGCCCCTTCTAAATTACTATCAAGAAAAAGGGTATTTACGCAACCTTGAAGGTTCGAGGCCGATTGATAGGGTATTTAAGGATATCGAAGACATTCTCTGCCATACGATCGGAACGAATAACTAAGGAATTCGGACGGGAAGTATAATAGATCAAAGGTAATTTAATGCGATTAACCAACTTTCTTAGGAGCAAATCAAAAAGAGCCAATCCTGAATATCTTAAGGTTGGCTCTACAATTCCTTGTATGATATTGTATCAAAAATCATAAAAAATAAATCATGTAGGAGTTAAGTCGTGAAATTAAAAACGATATCTCTTGAAGAATTAGAATATAGAATTGATCTTGTAAGAATTTATATGATTGAGACTGCAACATTATATGGATTTACTCATCCTGATACAATTAAATGCAGTCAAGAGTTAGATATTTTACTAAACAAATATCTAAAAGTAAATTTAAAGTCGATTTCTTAATTTAGGGCAGGATGAATAATAGTGGCCCTAAAATAAAAATAAGCGCTAATCCTATTTGCGGATAAGCGCCCGATTGTGGTAAATCAACTAATTATATAGAAAAGAACATCCATCTTTCTTTTTAATGCCCTGTCATCATTGCGGCATTCGCGTCTTTTGTTGCATCATCTGGTGCATGTTCCGGCTGTTGTTTTGGTCTACTAAGGATTGTTCCTAGAATTGCCCCAGCTAATGCAATCCCTGCAGCTAGAAGGAATGTGTCACCATAGGCAGCAACGGATGCTTCAATTGGGTTAGCTGTTTCTGTCATATGATTAGTGATTCTTGACGTTAGGAACCCAGTCATACCTGCTACAGCAAATGAAACCATTACTTGTTGTGCCGCTGTTGTTAATGGTGTGACACGATTAACAAGATGTATTGGAGCGGCTTGAAGAACATGGGTATTAATTGCCATCATGGATAGACCCATTCCTGCTCCTATCATCACTAAACATGTAATGATAAATCCAGTAGTTGTATCCATAGAAATTCGCGAAAGCATAAATAGCGCTGCAGTAATAATAGACAATCCTGTTATGGCTAAAGGACGAGCACCTATCTTATCAAATAAACGTCCTCCGATTGGCATCATAACACCTGATGCTAGAGCTTGTGGAAGTAGAATTAAACCAGTATCTAAAGCACCGTAACCTCTAACTGTTTGTAAAAATAACGGGACAATAATCATAACCCCAAATAAAGCGATTTGGGAAATCCATGCAATCACAATGCCTTTTCTAAAGTCAGATGACCCAAAAACTCTCAGCTCTAATAAAGGCTGCTTTTGACGAAGTTCGACGAAAATGAAAATAACTAGAGCAACTCCACCCACAATTAATCCTGTAAGAGTTTCCGTTGAAGACCAGCTTTTGCCCCCTTCGCTCACTCCATAGGCAAGCATTGCGAATGCGATAGGTGCTAATATGATTCCTAAAAAATCAAGCGATGGAACTGTCTTCCGTTCAACATTCGGCAAAAATTTCATTCCAACCAATAGTGCAATAATACCGATTGGCAAATTAATAAGGAAAATCCAGTGCCAAGTAACGTATTCTACAAGATATCCTGCTAAAACAGGCCCTAGTGCAGGTGCTAATAGCATCGGAACCCCAAGTGTTCCCATTACGGCCCCCATTTTATCCGGAGGAGCTAGTCGGAAAATCATGGCCATTCCTATTGGAGCAACCATTCCTCCGCCCAGCCCTTGAATAACCCGATAGATGATTAGCTGTTCAGGGGTTTGTGCAACAGAACATAGAACGGAACCAAGCGTAAACAAGGCGATCGTAATTAAAAATATCTTTTTTGCTCCAAATCGGTCCGTCATCCAACCAGCTAAAGGAATGACAGCTGCTAATGCAAGCGTATAACCTGTTATGGACCATTGCATGGTCGAAACATCAGACTTAAAATCTTCCACTATTCCAGGAAGTGCAACATTCATCGCCGTACTATCAAGAATTACCATTATCATACCAACAATGACAGCTAGTAGTGGTCCTATGATGGTTTTAATGGAAAATGCTTCATTGTTATTTTCTGTTTTTGTTGACATACGAAATTCATCTCCTTTTCTAAAATTTCAGTCTTCAGTAAGGTTATCATGTTAATGACAGGATTTCCTCTTATAATAATTATCAATCTAGAATTCGCTGCAGGGCAGCCGATGACTTACCATTAAAGCGCCCTATTCTGGAATAAGCTTATCTCCTATTAACTGGTCTAGCTTAATAAGAAGATTACTGTTTTTCTAAGTCTTTTAAGTTTAACATCATTAAAAATGAAATAAAATGAACAAAGTAACGGATAATAGACTAATGGCAGTGTATCAGGAAAAATAAATGGTTTAACACCAATATTTTGTTATAGGAAACTGATAAGTAGTGCCAATAACATTAAGTACGGTTTGTTATACAATTGAAGCTGTAAAAGCAATACAACGGAATAAAGGAAAAATTATATAACCAATAATCTTAGTATTCCTGTTATCTTCACCAAGTACAGGTCTCATACTCAAATATACCCATTTTTATAAGATCCGAACGTCCTAATTCCCCAATCTGTTTTAGTAAATATGAATTCATCAGGGCAACGCACCTCGTAAAAAAGTTTCCCACCGTCAATATAAGTTATTCCTAAATCACCATTATGCGCAAAATAAAAAAGGATACGTTCAGGATGATAAATGGAGCCATTTATATTTCCTCCTCTTAACATTCTTTTTACGTATTGATCCACTTAATTTCTATATGTAATAATTCTATTCGTATCGAGGTAACATAATTAATCTTTTTTTCGCAATCAAATATACTAAAATCCCTTTCCACTTGAGAAGATTTTTCAACCTTGTCCAGTTTTATTGTTTATACATAATTTTGTACGTCCTTGATGCATCAACATTTTCGGCTTCTATCGAATTCTGGTGGTCCTTTAAAAATCGGGGATTTTTATGTAATCTCTTATTCTAGTAAAAGGCTCAATACATAAAGAACGAGCATCAATTCTTGCTACAGAATTGCGTCCTTTAATTGAATATCATAAAGTTGTTTCATAAATACGAGAGTTATCTCCCCACTGATGTAACCTGTACGATAAATTTGAATCCAACATTTTTCTTAAAAACCGATATGATCTGTACATACGTATAGATAGTTAAAACCGCCTTCTTTAGCATCTATCTTCGCCTTATCCAATAAAAAAGAACCATAAGCATATCCCCTGTATTCCTCTTCAATGTATAAAGCACACAACCAGGATATAAGTCCCTACGGCTAATTTAATCATTGGTAATAAGGCCATCACCACCAATTACTTCATCATTCTCATCAACTAAATTCCACTGAGTCATTTTGGATTTGACATTTGTCCTACGATTGGTTTAAAATCATTTTCCATTACCCATTTTGCAAGAGTATCCGAATCTGTTAATGCGTTCCATACTTTATTGATGGGACTCTTAAATTGAAAATCTAATGATAAATCGGCCATTATTTATTCCTCCAATATATTCTTTAGTAATACAGCTTTTTCACTCCAAAACTTCTCATAAAAGGATAACCAATCTTTAACTTTCTGTAAGGGAACTGCATTTAATCGATACCTTGTTTCTTTACCTACTTTACGGCTAGTTACTAAATCGGCTTCTTTTAGGATAGCCAGATGTTTAGAAACAGCAGTACGCCCCATTTGAAATTGAGTGGTTAATTCGTGAAGAGGTAACTCCTCTGCCTCTGCCAGCAAACGTAACAACTTACGTCTTGTTGGGTCAGCAATGGCTACATAAACATCACGCTCTTGTTTTTTCTCGCTCAAAACCTCCCCCCCTTTAAATGGACACCAATTAGTGTCTCTATTATGTGACACTAATTGGTGTCTCGTCAATGTTTATTTTTGGTAGCTGGCATAAATTTATTCCCTTATCATCAATAAATTTCTTGAAGTAACGGTACTTTAAGTGCATTTCTTTACAATGTCTTCCTGCTATACTGTGGTGTTCCACAAAATGGCCCGATTGATGAAAAAGGTTTCTAAAGTTCACATGCATCCTCTATATAAATCTAGTTTACTTAAAACTAAACGACCTTGTTCAGTCGCTCTTCCCCTGTCCCAGTATTAAATAGCCGATTTTTTTCATATAACGACCATATATTGAATATTATATTATGATGGTACTCATGAATGGGGGAAACTGGAAAATGAGAATTTCAGAAATGAAGAAACAGGCGTTAGGCACTTTGAAGGGAAAATGGGGATTAGTTGTTTTATGTACTTTTGTCTTCTTCTTAGTTAATATGGTGCTTCCGCTCCCCTTTGATATCATCTTGAACGGGGGACTGAGCGTATGGTTTAATCAGGGCGAGACAACCGGAACAGCCGATATATTTAATATTTTGATCTCGGTTCTGTTGATTCCTTTTTCGGTCGCATTTTATTGGTTTTTTCTTTCAATATCTCGATCAGAAACTCCACAGCTATCCGATTTGTTTACGATTTATGCCGATTGGAAAACCTCGTTAAAACTTATTGGAACATCGATTGTTGTCAGTATTTTTGTAATCCTATGGACTTTATTATTGATTATCCCCGGTATTATTAAAAGCCTTTCTTATTCTCAAACCTTCTATGTGTTAAAAGATCATCCAGAATATTCTATGACAGAAGCGATTACTGAGAGTAGAAAAATCATGCAAGGCTACAAATGGAAATACTTCTTGTTAAACCTAAGCTTCATTGGGTGGGGCATCCTTTCGCTCTTCACCCTAGGAATTGGCTTATTATGGTTGATCCCCTATATGACCACTTCACTAGGTTCATTTTATAATCAACGTATAGAGGCACAGTGATGTAGAAAAAGACGTTGTGGAAGAAAAACTCCGCAACGTCTTTTTCTTATCAGTCTATACCCTTTCTGCTAGTTTTTCGAATAATAGGCAGAAAATAATCCACCTTTCTTTAATAGAAAAAGTGGATTTATCACACTAGGTCACTTTGAAAAACACCCTAGTTTTATGTAATTTCCAGAAGTAATACTGGTGTAAATTCCTTAGTGAATCACAGTCAAAAAACTGTCCAAACCGTTGATAACACTGACTTAGTTGACGGGACCGTCTGGGAACCGAACCCAGCTGACCTGGCACGCATCGCACAAGCGGTTTTGAAGTTAGAGGGAAGGTATCTTTTTTCGTTCCATCTAGTTTTCCATAATGGCGTAGCTTTTTAATGCACTTTTAACTAGTCATATATCATTTATTCTCTAGTATATATAAAAGCACTAATCTGTGACCAAGTTGGAGTCATATAGGATTATGATAAAACCAGAATAGCTAATTCAAAAGCCATGAAGGTTTAACTGACAGTTTGATTTTCTCTAACTGTTCACGTGAATATTTTGTGACAAATATTACGAAACGACGAGACCATTTTGCAACTGGAACATTTGATAATAGAGTCCTTTTTGCGCCAATAGTTCCTGGTGTGTTCCTCTTTCGACAATGTTTCCTTGATGCAACACGAGAATTAAGTCAGCATCCTGAATCGTTGATAATCTGTGCGCGATCGCAATCGTCGTTCTCCCTTTACGCATTTTTGCTAAAGCAGCTTGAATTTCTTCTTCTGTTTCCGTATCAATATTAGCCGTCGCCTCATCGAGAACAAGGATCTTTGGATCCGTAGCAATGGTTCTGGCAAATGCAATAAGCTGCCGCTGTCCGCTAGAGAAAGTAGAGCCACGCTCAACGACTCGATGCTCGTAACCATCCGCTAGCTTTTCGATAAAGTGATGCGCACGAACAAACTCCGCTGCCTCTTTTACTTTTTCATCTGTCATTGAATCGTTATGCAAACGAATGTTATCCTTTACTGTACCATAAAATAGGAAAGGGTCTTGGAGGACGAGTCCCATTTTTTCCCGTAACTCCTCACTTGAATATTCCTTAATTGAAATACCATCGATGAAGATATCCCCTCGCTCAAATTCATAAAACCTCATCAGCAAATTAATGATTGAACTTTTACCGCTGCCCGTATGACCGACCAACGCTACAGTCTCACCCGGTTTTGCAGTGAAGGAAATAGTTTTTAAGCACATCCTTTTTCCCATCATAGGAGAAGCTGACATCACGAAACTCAATTTCCCCATCTTTGATTTTTGTTTCAACAGCATTCTTTTGTTCCGGTGCCATTTCTGATTCATCAAGCAGGTGGAATACCCTGCCAGCAGCAATAATGGCTTGTTGATACAACGTTAGCTGCCTCATCACTTCATTTACTGGCTTAAAGAAACGATTCAAATAGGTTGTAAAAGCATAGACAACACCGATTTCGACAGGACTATTTAAAGAGGTAATGCCGAAATAGCTCAGTGCCATAATTAAAGAACCAATATACACGACATCGACTGCAGGTCTTAATAGCAAGCTGTCTAGTTTAATATTTCTGCGACCGGCAAGAAAATGCTTTTCGTTGATCGCAGAAAACTCTCTTTCCAGTCTTTTCTGCTGTCTGAACATTTGAATCATTGCCATTCCCTGCAATGATTCATTAATTTTTGCATTCAGCTCACCTAATCGTTCACGCATTTCCGCATAATAACGTGAACTGTATTTCCGATACATTTTTATGATTAAAAAGACAAGCGGAATAATGATTAAACAAAATAGCTGCCAATTTAACATTTAAAAAGAACATCGCGATAAAAATACCGATCAGTAAAAATCCACTTTGAATAAAGCTGGCGAGAACCGTTACAAACATTTCCTTTATTGCCTCTGTATCATTCGTAACTCTAGAAACCGTACTTCCAGCTGGAGTCTTATCAAAATATTTTAATCCGAACCCCTGTACTTTTGTAAAGACATCCACACGGATTTTTTGAATGATTTTTAAGGCAATCTCCTGAAAATTATATTGTTGAAAATACGTAATAAACGACTTTGCTACCTGAATCGCAAGGTAGCCTCCTCCTAAAACGAGCAATGGCTGAAGAGGAAGATTTCTCGGTGCTAAATATTGATCAATAAAGTGCCCAATCATTAGCGGTCCGGCAATTTCCCCCAATGTAGCCAGCGTAAGCAGGATTAAGCCAAGGATAATTTTTTTATAATGAGGGGTCGTATAGGAAAGCAAGTCGAAAAAGAATCGTACGCTGCTCCTGTTTCGTAAATTCAGTTGGTTTGCCCATGAGATCCCCCTTTCTCTACAAGTGCTTCTAACTGCTGATGGAGATACATTTCCTTGTACCAGCCATCCCGTTCCATTAGCTCAAAGTGTGTACCCATTTGGGCAATCTCTCCGTCATCAAGAACGAGAATCATATCCGCATGCTGGATCGCACTTAAACGGTGTGCTGTAATAATCGTTGTTTTTCCAGCACGAGTTTCCCTTAATGATGCTAGTATCCCCTCTTCCGTTTTCGCATCAACGGCAGATAAGGAATCATCGAGAATTAAGACTTCCGGTTGCATTAATAATGCTCTGGCAATGGATATCCTCTGCTTTTGTCCACCGGAAAGTGAGACGCCCCTCTCGCCGACAATCGTATCATACCCATCCGTAAATTGAAGAATATCCTGATCCATCTTCGCTAATTTCGCGGCATGATGAACCTCCTCGATGGAGGCATCCGGCTTCGCGAATGAAATGTTTTCTGCAACAGTAGCAGAAAATAGGAAATGCTCCTGTGGCACATAACCAATTGCTTCACGTAGCCTTTCAAGTTTATATTCATCTATACGTCTTTCGCCAAACAAAATGTCTCCATCAAAACCTTCACTCTCCCGAATGAGAAGTTTTAATAAAGTCGTTTTTCCAGCTCCTGTTTTTCCGACAATGCCAAGGGTTTCTCCCCTTCTTAGCCTAAAGTGAATTTGTTTTAATACAGGCTGCTGTTCACCTAGGTAAGTAAAATCTTCGATATGAAACGCAATATCCCCAGTCGGTACTTGATCGAGCGCATCCGGTGTATCTTTTACATCCACTGGTTCGTCCAGGATCGACCTTATCCGGTCATAAGAGGCTCTTCCTCTTTCCAAAATATTAAACAGCCAGCCAAATGCCAGCATCGGCCAGACTAGCAGCCCTAAATAGGCGTTAAACGAGACGAGTTCTCCAATTGTAATCATTCCGTCTATGACAAACTTCGCACCAAAAGCAATGGATAAGAAAAAAGAAACCCCTACAATCCCAGCAATGGTTGGGTCATATAAGGCATCCACTCGGGCAACTGCCAAGTTCTTTTTTACGACATCTGCTGATAGGTGATAAAATTCATCGATATCTTCCTTTTCTTGACCAAATGTTTTAATGACTTTAATTCCTGTAATACTCTCCTGCGTTTTGTCGTTCAAAGACGAAAAGGCTTCTTGCGCCTTGTAAAACCGTTGATGAAGCAAACGACCATACCAGTTTGTCATAATCGCCATTAGTGGCATGGGGATTAAGCAAATCAGCGTTAATTCCCAGCTGATCGTACCTGCCATTACCACAACGACAGCAATCCCAATCGTCAATGAATCTACCATTGTTAATACGCCGGCTCCTGCGGTCTGCTGAATAGCCTGTAAGTCATTCGTCGCATGGGCCATTAAGTCCCCTACTCTTTTCTTTTGATAGAAGGTTTGCGACATTTTCGTAAAATGAGAATACAGCATATCCCGCAGTTGTCTAGCAAGCTTATAAGCGGAACCGAAAATCATTAACCGCCAGAAATAGCGAACGACATACATCGAAATAGCTGTGACCGCTAAAACGATCACCCATTTCAGAAGCTGGCTTCCTGTTAAAGTCCCTTCTTTGATCGCATCTACAATAATCCCAATTATTTTTGGCGGAACCAATTCAAGCATCGCTACCACAATTAATAAAAGGATTCCTACAATATATGGTCTTTTTTCCTGTTTAAAGAACCACTTCAAATCAATAAAAACCTTCATTCAACCACCTCCCTGTAAAAACATAAGAATATGAACCCTGTCATCTTCTCTGCACCAAATAAAAAGCACTCATTTGCGAGTGCTTTTCATCTTTCATTTTTACTGCTAAATGCTGTGAACTGTCGTGTCGGCCTCCAATTCACTTCAAAAACCAAAACCTATGAGCGGATACAAGTTTACAGAAAAACTAGACAGTTTTCAAATAGAAAGAAATATCACTTCTATCAATCATTGTCTATTAATTGTCTAGTTTAAGCAAGGGATTCAACTATTATATCCTCAGGAGCAAGCTAAAACAAGGGCTTCATAATCGCCTTCAAAATATAAAAACCACTCATTCTGCTTTGCGAGCAACAGAAAAAGTGGTTATGTTTTTGAAATGCGGATGCTGTACTGTCTTTATTCAAATCATGCTAGAGGATTTATCGTTTATTTTCATCCTTATCCATCTCAACTTTGGATTGATTGAAAAGTCAAAATCCTAATGTTTAACAGGTTTATTTTCCTTGCTGTTTATTCATCGCATTCATCATTTGATTAATTTTCTTCTGACTAGGTTTCATACCCATTTACATCAAAGCCTTGATATATCAACATTTTAACCTTCTTTTACAACTTTTTCTGTTGAGTTTTAAAATGTGGTTAATCATTCATCTGCATAACTACCGCTAATCCCGCTCAGATTGCAGGGATGTTACAGCCAAAGCCCATATGGTTTTTTATACTTGTCTTTTATGTATCTTCCTCAGTTTTTAATAATTTTACCCTTTTACAAAGATTACTTTCAATATGCCCTTCATCAAATAGAAATTTAAAAAAGCATCTCAAAGTTCTTAGTCTTACATTAACAGTTACAGGTGAAAGTCCCTTCTCTTCAATATATTTAAATGATGGTCCTGTATGATCATCCCAAAGAACTTTTTCCTTCGACATATATAAATATAATCTCTAATGACTTCTGAACTAATCTCCGTTGCATATTTTATCTTAGGATATGCTTTCTCTAAATAATTCTTAAAATATTTATAATGACTTCGATGATCCTTCAAGGTCCGTTCTCTTAACCCTTCTAGCTCTTTTGCTTTAATGAAGGTTAAAAATAGCTCATCGAGGATTTCTTCACTCTCGACCTCTTCGGGTTCCAAATCTTCTTCCTAAAAAGCTCTTCTAGAAATGGTTTTACGTCCTTTTCTCTTTGTTTGGTCAGACACGTAAAAAACCTCCTTGTAATATGGAGTAAATCCACATAGCAAGGAGGTCAAACGGTCTCTTTTGAATTGCCCACACGGTCTAACTTATGTAATCAACGCTTACCATTTTTTACCTAAACCCTTATAAACGTTGTCATATCAATGTTTTGGCGGGACCGTCTGGGAATCGAACCCAGCTGATCTGGTACGCACCGCCCAAACGGTTTTGAAGTTAGAGGGAAGGTATCTTTTTGGGTTTCATTTGGTTTTATCTAATAGTGTAAGATCTTGATTTACAGCACTTTTTAAGGGATGGTATCTCATTTAATTTTATCTAATAATATATAAAAACATCTAATCCGTGACCAAGATGTGACCAGTTTTCTTGTTTATATTTTAAGGGTAGGAGGTTTTAAAAAACCTCCTTCTTTCTTTTCCTAAAGAGTAGCAAAAGAAAGACCTTATAGCTAATTTATGGGACGTTCCTTAAACTGCAAGTGACATCATATCTTTAGTAAATTGCTCGTAATCTGTCCAGCCTAAAATTTTTATTATCTCATACACTTTGTTCTCTCCACTATTATAGTTGATTAAAGATTGACAAACTTCGTAGGACCCATTTCGAAGTAATGAATCAAAGCATAATTGAACATTGTTACTAAGACCATTACCATCCTCGTAATGGATGGATTAATTTCATTCATCCGATCCAAGGAACCGCTTTTTCTCATACACTTAACCTACAGTTTCGTAAATTTTTTTGAAAAAAACTATCCTTGTTACCTTCTCAAAGACTATATTTTTTCTAAATTCTATTATTTAGAGAGTAACACCACCGAATATAAATCTCCAAAAACCCCTTTATATTCAGGAAACACTTGTTCGATCACTGCCTGGAATTGTAGTATTGTTTGTATCATAATGCTAGTTATATTTTCATGTTGTCTTGTTAGAAAGGTTTAATAACTGGACTCAACCCTTTTTATATTCCGATAACTCCTCTTTATAGAACAATTCACAGAGAAGGTAGGCATCAATGGCACCTGTCTTTACTTTTCTCAAACTGACAAGCATGAATACCATCATATAATTTAAGTTGTATTTCTCGTTTAATTCCAGGATCTCTTATACATTTTCTTAGTAATGCGACCTAAAGGATACTACCCATAAACATTAATAAAATGTTTGATTTGAGTGTAATAATTCCTTCGAATTTAAAAAAGCCGTAGCACAAATTCCGTACTCTCATACATTAATTAATATATTTAGTTGTTGTTAAAAAAAGACAATGGACTAAAAATGTGTTGGTTAGACCTTAAAAGGTTTGAATCTAGGGACAACCAAAATTAAATTACGTTCCATTTTCTTTTTTAACTAAAAAGGTAATATAAACTATTATAACGAGGTGTAGAAACAATGAAGAAGGCTTCTCAACTCAAGGATATTCTAAGTTCTCCTAAACTAGATTTTTTAATGGAAGCCCATAATGGACTATCAGCAAAGATTGTAGAAGAAGCCGGTTTTAAAGGGATTTGGGCAAGCGGCCTTTCCATTTCTGCTTCAATGGGGTTAAGAGATAATAATGAAGCATCTTGGACGGAAGTATTAGATATCCTTGAATATATGAGTGATGCGACGGAAATCCCAATACTTTTAGATGGGGATACAGGATATGGAAACTTTAATAATGCCAGGAGGCTTGTTAAGAAACTCGAACAAATAAATATAGCGGGAGTTTGTATTGAGGATAAAATTTTTCCGAAAACGAACTCGTTTATTAATGGAGAAGCACAGCCTCTAGCTTCAATTGAGGAGTTTTCAGGAAAAATAAAAGCAATGAAAGATACTCAGTTGGATAAAGATTTTATGGTTGTTGCTAGAGTAGAGGCATTTATTGCCGGATGGGGTCTTAAGGAAGCATTAAAGCGGGCGGAGGCATATCGGAAAGCAGGAGCAGATGCTATTTTAATGCATAGTAAAAAATCTTCAATTGAAGAAATAGAAATGTTTATGAAGGAGTGGAGTGGAAGGCATCCCGTTGTCATTGTTCCTACGAAATATTATAACACTCCAAAGGATCAATTTAGAAAATTGGGAGTAAATGCTGTTATTTGGGCAAATCACAACTTAAGAGCAGCGATCAAAGCGATGCAAAACATATCAAAACAAATTCTGAAAGAGGGAACCCTTATTAATGTAGAAAATCAAATTGTTAGTGTTGAAGAAATTTTCCGGCTTCAAAATGCTGAGGAGCTTCAAAGAGCAGAAAAAAAATATTTGCCTAGAACAACGAAAAAAGAACAAATTGGAGGGAAAGGTGATTGAATGCTAGAAACAAAAACATTTGGAAATCACCTTAAAGCACTTGGTTTTGAATTTTACACTGGTGTGCCATGCTCATTTTTAAAAAACCTCATTAATTATTCAATCAATGAATGTAATTATATAGCTGCAGCGAATGAGGGTGATGCGGTCGCTATAGCTGCGGGAGCTTATTTAGGAGGGAGAAAACCAGTTGTTTTAATGCAAAACTCAGGATTAACAAATGCTATTTCTCCGTTAACGTCCTTAACCTATCCCTTTAAAATCCCAGTCCTTGGATTCGTTAGCCTGCGGGGAGAACCAGGATTGCATGATGAACCCCAGCATGAGCTCATGGGTGAAATTACAGAAAAAATGTTGGATTTAATGCAAATAAAATGGGAATTTTTATCTCCAATAGACCATGTAGCAAGAAAACAAGTTCAAAAAGCAACCGATATCATTGAGAGAAAAGAAACCTTTTTCTTTGTAGTTAAAAAAGGAACATTCTCAAGTGAAAAATTAAATAATGACTTATGGGAGAAAGGTGAAAATAAGAAAAAAACAAGGAAAACAGCTATTGATGAAATGCCAAGCCGCTATGAAACTTTAAGAACAATCAATCAATTTAAAGATGAGAATACCATCCAGTTAGCAACAACCGGTAAAACTGGTCGAGAACTATATGAAATTGAAGATGCAGTCAACAATTTTTATATGGTCGGTTCCATGGGGTGTGTTAGTTCCCTTGGACTTGGATTAGCCTATACTCGTAAAGATAAAGACGTGATTATCATTGATGGAGATGGTTCCATGCTAATGAGGATGGGGAGTTTAGCGACAAATGGTTACTATCAGCCTAAAAATATGCTTCACATATTGCTGGATAATCTGTCACATGATTCAACCGGAGGGCAGCGTACCGTTTCCAATAATGTTAACTTTGTTGAGATTACTGCTGCATGTGGTTATGAGAACTCATACTATGTTCACAGTTTAGAAGAGCTCCAAGCGAAAATAGTAGAATGGAAGAAAACAAAAGGGCTTACTTTTTTATATTTAAAAATTTTTCCAGGGTCCAAAGAAAATCTTGGACGCCCCAAGATAACCCCATATGAAGTGAAAACTCGGCTCCAACTATTTATCGATTAAAACAAAATGAGGAGCTACGTTATGAAAAAATTAAAGCGGAACATATTATTAAATCCAGGCCCTGCTACGACAACCGATACTGTTAAATATGCACAAGTAGTTCCTGACATTTGTCCCCGTGAAAAAGAGTTCTGCCAAGTTATGAAGTACGTGTCCTCAGAACTTACAAGGCTTGTAGCTGATACCGAGGATTATACAACTGTATTATTCGGCGGATCTGGAACCGCCGCGGTAGATTCTATCTTAAGTTCTGTTGCGAATGATGGAGTTATCATCATTATTAACAACGGTGTATATGGGGAACGGATGTGTGAAATTGCAGAAGCGTATCGACTTGATTGGGCTGAATTTCAAAGTCCCTATGATTGTGCAGTTGATTTAAAAGAGCTTCAAGAATTTATTCTAAATTTCCCTCGAAAAGTTTCCTATTTAGCGGTCGTTCATAATGAAACAACAACCGGATTATTGAATGATATTGAAAAAATCGGTGGGATCTGCAGAGAGAAAAATATTCAAATGATTGTGGATGCGATGAGTTCATTTGCTGCCATTCCTATCCAAATGAAAAAAATGAACATTAGATATCTTGCTGCCAGCTCAAATAAAAATCTCCAAGGAATGGCTGGGATCTCATTTGTTATTGCTAAGAAAATTGAATTACAGAAACAAAAGGAGATACAGCCTGCCAATTACTATTTAAACCTATACGTACAATATCAATACTTTATCAAGACAGGACAAATGCGTTTTACCCCTCCCGTCCAGACAATCTATGCTCTAAAACAAGCATTGATAGAATTGAAAGAGGAAGGAATAGACGAAAGGTATAAGCGATATAGCGAGTTATGGGAAATCTTAGTGGCAGGCTTTTCAAGGTTAGGTTTAAAACATCTTATCTCAAAAGAGAACCATTCAAAACTAATCACTGCTATTATTGAGCCTGATTGTACTGCATATGACTTCAACCACATGCATGATTATTTTTACAAAAATGGGATTACCATCTATCCTGGAAAGCTTAACAGCTTAAAATCCTTTAGAATAGCTAACATTGGTGACCTTACTTCAGATAATATGGAGTTGTTTTTAAGATTATTAGAGAAATACCTGCAAAAAATAGGTTACTGCTCTAAGAAAGGTATGATCGAGAATGAAAAAAATATATAATAAATGGGTACAATATTTAACTTTTAAAAAAAATAAACAGGTTGCACAACATATCCCCAAAACGAAAAAGTTTTTATTAGCAGAGGACCTATGGAACCTTGTTGAAAAGTACCATACAGTGATTATAAAACCCAGAAAAGGTAGCAGGGGGAAAGATATATTTAAAATCAATGCATTAGAATCAGATAAATTCGAGATTCATTATTTAAATAGTAAACGGGAATTTATCGGCAAGGATAGTGCCTATATCTATTTACAAAAAACTAAATCGCCCGGACCTTATATTGTTCAAAGGTATATTCCTCTTGCCAATATCAACGGTCACCCATTTGATATTCGGGTAGTTGTCCAAAAACAAAAAAACGGGAATGGGTGGGTTGTAACAGGTAAAGTTGCAAAATTAGCTGGAAAAGGCTTCTTTGTGACCAACAATGCGTTAAGCAGGGGGTCAGCATTACCTGTTACCGAAGCTATTGAAGCCTCCAATATTCATAAATCATATAAAGATAGTAAAGAGCTCGTATCAGAATTAGAGCGAATTGTCTTAATTGCTGTAAAAACATTAGAGAAACGTTTTCATTGGCGTCATATATATGGTTTTGATATGGGGATAGATAGTGACGGGCATATTTGGATTATTGAGGCAAACTCAAAACCAATACTTTCTCACTTTCGTAAACTCCCAGATAAAACGATGTACCATACAATAAAGGAATTAAAAATATTCAATGAAGTTAAAAAATTAAAAATGGATCTAAGTCGATATCTTGGACACAAATAAGTTAACTCATGCTTTTTTCTTTCTTTAACTTTTCAATTGCAATAGGATAAGCTGAATTCTTATCGACTGTCATTATAAGAACTAAGTGATGTAAGAGACCGCAAAGCTTCTTTAGGAATACTTTGCAGCCTTTTTGTCTCTTGTTTTCCCTATAAAAAAATCAATGGTGTTTCCTTTCGGATCAACAGCACGAGACAGGTACATCTATTGACCTCTTATTTTGATATATGTTCCATCAGCTCTCCAGGTATCATTTGTTTACTGATATGACGATGGATGTGCTTGTCCAATTAAGAGCGATATTGATGAGCTCAACCCATGATCAGTGTTATTCTAACTTATCAAGTCGGGTCTTACTATTTTTTATTATTGTAAAAATTCTTCAACATTCTATCCGGTTAGTTGAACAATAAAAATTGCCTAAAGGTATCAATCAAACCCCTAGGCTCATTATCAACTTTTTAGATCAACAAACACGACTTCAATAGTATTACTATTTGGTCCGTTTAATACCTTTTATCCATAAGTATAAACTTATTTTTATTCAGCATGCTATCACATCTCGAAATTTTACTAATTTTCATTAAACTAATAAATAATTTGTCACGAAGTATTGGTCACATCGTGGTCATACACTACTAAATACTATCGAAAACTAGAATTCACTTAAACATTAAAAATCTCCTTAAACCCTTGATATAAAGGAATTTCTGGACACAATAGAAAACTATAGGAAATTTCACTTTCCACGTTGGCAGCGTTGTGGTCAGTGGTTCGAACCCCCTATTCTCCATATTCGGAAACCCTTGTGTAGCTCTTACAGTGTGGAACTTGCCCTGAGGAAACTAATTCATAAGCTTGACGTCGACCAACTCCTAAAATTTCTCTAATGTCATCGACGTTTAACACATCTGGATACTGATCTAAACTATTCATTACAGCACTCCTTTAAAACCTGAAACATTAGGTCAGGGTTATCATGATTTAGATTTGGTTTTTGCTCAAAAGAACGGAAACCCAATCCAACCATCTGAAATGGCAAGAAACTTTCGTAAGCTAATTGAAAGCACGGACTTACCCTATATCAGGTTTCACGATTTTAAGACATACCCATGCAACGTTACTGCTACAACAAGGGGTACACCCTAAAATTGTTTCTGAACGTTTAGGCCATTCAACAATAGGTATTACAATGGACACTTATACACATGTATTACCAAACATGCAAAAAGAAGCCGCTCAACAATTTGAGCAACTCATTAAATAGCATATGTAATTTCAAAAAAATAATGATGTGACCAAACTGTGACCAAAGACAATATTTTTGCCTTTTTGAACCAAAATCTCCCTTTTTAACTTCATCAAAAAACCTCTAAGACCCCTATATATCAAG
>CAVXVN010000012.1:0-64595 GCA_963765265.1 uncultured Bacillaceae bacterium | reverse complement strand
AAAATACAATACCATCTGCCTATTATTAAGTCAATCGAATACTGAAAATTCATATCATTATTTTTTAAAATAAAATTTAGTTACCACTATACATTGCAGTCTGTTTGGAGATCTACCAAATAAAAAAACAGACCCCCTAAAAAGGATCTGCTATTTCATTTATAGTGCTTTAGACCATTTAGTCATAAGCTTATTATTTCACTCTCTTCACAAACACAACCTTCAAATAATCCCCTTCTGGAAATTCCTTAATGGTTTTAAAATCTTCTGGAAGTGTGTATTCCTCGAGAATCTTATATTTTGCATTGCTTTCATTAAATGCTGCATGAATGAAGCTCTTAAATTTTTTCATATCAAAGGTAGCACAGTTGGTAGATGCAACAATGACCCCATCCTCTTCTGTAATGGCGATCGTTTCTTTTAACAAATTTGTATAATCCTTTGCCGCGCTAAAGGTCATTTTTTTTGATCTTGCAAAGCTAGGGGGATCTAATATAACCAAATCAAACTTCAGATTCTTTTTGCCGGCGTATTTAAAATAATGAAACACATCTTCGACAATAATATCCTGTGCTTCATAATCAATCTCGTTCAAACTAAACTGTTCGATGGTTTTGCTTTTGCTGCGATTGGCCAAGTCCACGCTGGTTGTTTTCGTTGCACCGCCTAATGCGGCAAAAACCGAAAAGGCACCCGTATAGGAAAAGGTATTCAAAACGGTCTTCCCTTTTGCGTATCGATCGCGAATCGCTTTTCTAACTTCCCGCTGATCTAAAAAGACACCCACCATGGCACCTTCATTTAAATAGACAGCAAAGTTCACGCCATTTTCTTTTACAATGAGAGGAAACTGTCCGCGCTCACCCTTTACAAAGTCATCCTCTTCAACGTATTTTCCATCTTCTGAAAAACGTTTTTTCTGATAAATGCCCTTATATTCAACATGGTCTGTTAGGGCTTGCATAATACTTTCATTAAAATGAAAAATTCCTAGACTGTACCAAGTAATCACATAATAGCCTGCAAAATAATCGATCGTGAGGCCACCGATTCCATCGCCTTCCCCATTGAAGACACGAAAAGCGGTTGTTTCCTCATTTTGAAAGTAAGATTTTCTCTTCTCAATGGCGGATAGGATTTTTTGTCTAAAAAAATCCCCATCCACTTGATCCTTCTCACTTCTCGTTAAAACCCAGCCATATCCTTTATTCTGCTTTCCGTAATACCCTTTTCCAAGAAATTGATTTTTTTCATCAATAAGTCTTACTACAGTTCCTTCCTCTTGAAGGTCTTTAGTATTCACAATGGCTTCTTTCAATATAATTGGATTGCCATTCTTCATTTTATTTATGTATTTTGCTTTTATTTTGACCGTTGTTTCTTTCACCGTTACGCACCTCAATCTTTTCTTTCACCTTTTGACTATCATAACGCAAATTGCCCTAGATTTAAAATCGTTATTCAAATACCAAAAGGACCACCCCAAATATTTGCTGTAAACGTTACAGCCTCGAACGAAATGTAAAAAGAAAGTGAATAGAAGTCCTTCTATTTTTGAAAGCGTTTGAATTTTTTGTGAACAATTACACAAACTATAGACATTCCCTTATTAAACCCCTAAAATTCATAGTATGAGATAGTGTGTAGAAATCATCTTCTTATCCTTCCTGAAAGAAAGGTGCCATAATGAACTTTAATCAACTTCATTACTTTTGTGTATTGGCTGAGATCGAGCATTACACACAAGCAGCGAAACTATTATCCATCACTCAACCCAGCTTGACTCATTCGGTAAAAGAACTCGAAAAAGAACTGGGTGTATGCTTATTTAATAAACAAGGTAGAAATGTGAAAATCAATCAATTTGGTCAGTTTGTTTATGCTCGCGTTTTGCCCATTCTTTCTGAACTTGAAAAAACGAAAAGTGAATTAGTCACCATGATTGACCCAAATAAGGGGACGGTTAATCTTTCCTTTTTGCATTCTTTAGCCCAAAAATTTATTCCTACGATCATTAGTGAATTTGTGAAAAATGAGGAAAATAGACAAATTAACTTTGTCTTCAACCAAGACATATCCGAGGATATAAAAGAGGATTTTAAAGAAAATAAAATTGATATTGCTTTTACTTCAAATATAGAGGAAGACGGAATTACGTCCATTCCAATTATAAAACAAGAGCTCTTTTTGATTACCCCTCTTGAACATCCTTTAGCGGACAAGGAAGAAATCGACTTAAGCGAGGCAGCTCAATTTCCTTTTGTCTATTATGAAGAAAAAAGTGGGCTAAGGCCCATTCTCGATAATCTTTTCAAAAGTATCAATATGGAACCAAATATTGCTTATCAATTAGCTGATGATTCAGCGGTATGTGGCTTTGTTTCCGCCAATTTAGGGATCGCCGTTGTTCCGAATATTCTTGGACTAGACCGTTTTCCCATCAAGGTTATAAAAATTAAGAGGCCATTATATAATCGTTTTATTTACTTAAGCTTTAGCACAGATAAATATATGTCACCACCGGTTAAGAAGTTTAAAGATTTTATTTTAGATACATACCAAGTTTCAAAATGAAAGCGCTTTATTTATTATCATTCAAACAAGGCCTAATCTAAAAGAGTGCAACTATTTATAGTTGCACTCAAAGTTTTATTCTAAATATCCGTTCATCTCATATACCAATATATGACTTATCTACGAACAAACAATAATTTATAAATCTGAATAACGACAAGCGGCATAATCGCCAATCCATAAATATACCCAAATTGCTCTCCACTTAAAGCAGCTACCTCAAATACTCCCATCAAGCCCGGTACGAGAAGGACAAGATGTAAGAAAATCACTCCAAGTAGAAAAGCTAACCAACTAAATTTATTTGAAAATACACCAATTTTAAAAATAGATTCTTTTGATCTTGCCGTAAAACCATGGAATAATCGTGCTAAACATAGTGTGGCGAATGCCATTGTACTAGCTACTATGGTATCTCCCGTTGACAATCCCAAATGGAAAGCAATCAGCGAAGCAATCGCAATTAATATCCCCTCTAGCACAACAGTTACAGCAAAATTTTTGTTTAATAAAGGTGTGTTAATATTTCTTGGCTTGTCATTCATAATTTTTTTATTATGGGGTTCAAGTCCAATGGCAATTGCTGGCAAACTATCTGTCAACAAGTTGATGAACAGCAGATGGACAGGAGCAAAAGGTGCTGGCAGTGCAAGCAATGAAGCATATAAAACCGCTAAAACTCCGCCTGAATTTCCCGCTAATAAAAATTTGATTGAATTTTGTATATTCGCATAAACGCTTCGTCCATTGGAGATCGCTTTGACAATTGTTGAGAAGTTATCATCTGTCAATACCATGGATGCGGCATCCTTTGCCACTTCTGTACCCGTGATTCCCATGGCAATCCCAATATTCGCTTGCTTCAATGCTGGCGCGTCATTTACACCATCACCCGTCATAGCCACAACGTTCCCTTTTTCCTGCCATGCTTTAACAATCCGAATTTTATGTTCTGGCGATACCCGTGCATAAACCGAAATATCCTGAACCTTCTCCTGTAATTGTTCATCGGTTAATTTTTCAATTTCATAGCCTTCAACGGCTTCTGATTCATCCTTTAAAATTCCAATTTGTTTCGCAATGGCTGAAGCCGTTATTTTATGGTCACCTGTGATCATAACAGGCTTAATTCCAGCTTTAATACAATTTGCCACTGCCTCTTTTGATTCGGGTCTTGGTGGATCCATCATGGCCGTTAATCCCACAAAGATTAAATCCTTTTCATCCTCAACATCGATCACTTGTCCTTCATCTACATCTTTAAAAGCAAATGCAAGGACACGTAAACCTTCTTTTGAAAAATTTCGGTTTACTTTTTCAAGTTCCTGTTTATGTTCATCCGTAAAATCGATGATTCCTTCTGTTGTTTGAACCTTAACCATCCGTGACAGAAGAACATCAACAGCACCCTTTGTAATCATGACAAATTTATCTTCAACTCTATTAACTGTACTCATTAACTTTCGATCAGAGTCAAACGGAATTTCACCTACACGAGGGTAATCCTCTCTTACCTTTAACTCATCTAAGTCGTATTCTTCACCTAAATTGACAAGAGCAACTTCAGTTGGATCACCAATTTCTTTATCATCCCGTGTCACGGAGTCATTACACAATAAAGACATTAAAACAAACTTTTTCTGTAAAGGATTTCCCCGTGTTAACTGATCATGTGGAATCACTTTATGATCGACAAACACTTGTTGAACGGTCATTTTATTTTGCGTTAATGTCCCAGTTTTATCCGAACAGATCACCGAAATACTACCAAGGCTTTCCACGGCATAGAGTTTACGAACGATGGCATTTTCTTTCGCCATTTTCTGAGTTCCAAACGCTAATACGATGGTAACAATTGAGCTTAAGGCTTCAGGAATGGCTGCAACGGCAAGTGAGACCGCAAACATAAAGGAATCAACTAGATCCTTCCCCCTAAAGAGATCCAATCCAAAAACAAGTAAAGCAATGATAATGATTATAAACGCTAATTTTTTACCGAAGTTATCCAAACTTGCTTGTAAAGGGGTTTTCTTTTCCTGTGCTGATTCTAACAAATTAGCTATTTTACCAATTTCCGTTTGCATCCCAATATCAGTAACTAAAACGGTTCCTCTACCGTAAGTAACAAAACTTCCGGAGAAAACCATATTTACTTTGTCACCGATCGATACATCCTCCCCAGCAATGGGTTCTATAGACTTTGTAACAGCTAACGATTCACCTGTCAGTGAGCTTTCATTGACTTGTAAACTGTGACTTTCCATTAGCCTTCCATCTGCTGGTACATAATCCCCTGCATCTAAATAGAGAATATCGCCGACAACTACTTCTTTTGAAGGGATTTCAATCATTTGTCCATCTCGCAACACTTTTGCATTTGGTGAGGACAAGGCCTTTAAGCTATTTAATGATTGCTCTGCTTTCACATGCTGGACGGTTCCAAGGATGGCATTCAGGATGACAACGACCATGATGACAGCCGTGCTTTCAATTTCTCCTAAAAAGGCAGAAATCAATGCTGCAACAATTAAAATGATGACAAGAAAGTCTTTAAATTGTTCAAGGAAAACTTGCAGCGTACTCTTCCGTTTTCCTTCTGCTAACTCATTAAAACCAAATTGCTCATGTCTTTTTTTTACGTCATCACTCGTTAATCCCTTGTCCGTCACACCTAACGTATTCATTACTTCTTCCGATGATTTCTGGTAATGTTCACTCATACTTTATCTCCCCTCTGAAAAATGATAAAAGATCCAATCATACACCTTATGGCATCCTTCTTAATAAATACTATTTCCCTAATGGTCGTTAATTCTGCATAACAATATGTTTTGATGACGTAAACTTAAAGATCAAATATTGCTCAGTCTCACCTCTTTAAATGAAAATTCATTATCATACAAAAAAACTCTATAGCTGGGATGTTCCTAGCTATAGAGTCTCACATAACTTTTTAAAGTTTTCAAAGCCGGGATATCATCCGGTTGACGACTTTGAATCCTGACAGAACAGGCCGTTACTCCCTCTATATGTATATATATTTATATTATTGTGATTATTTTAACATGTGTAAAAATCATTTTCAAGTTTCATAAAATCAGATTTGATTTACTCTCATTTCTCCATTTTATCCTATTTCCATACTGACTTATAACAAAAAAAATCCTGCACCAATGATTTGGCACAGGATTTTTCATACCGAATCGGGTTAACATTAATTGATGAAATAATATTATAGATGAGCCTTTTCAATTCATTGAATGGCAAAATGGAATTCATCGAAGATCTTGGTGGGATTTTAAAGTAAAGTATGCAAACATCTGGATAGAATGGCCGTGTCTTCATGCATGTTGTATCTCATTCGTAAGTTCAAACTCCATAAGGGGTTCAAATTCGATTGATGTATCTGTTTGAATTAAAATAACCTTCTAGCCTTTAAACATTCGATTCTATTCTCCAAGAGCTCATTTGCCTGGTCTTCAGGGATTCCCTTAATTAACTCCACTTCACTAATTAAACATTTCCGTGCATTCCGCAACATTTCCATTTCGTTTGTGTTTAATTTTTTGTCTTTATTTAAATGCACTAAATCACGTATCACTTCAATGCTTTCTTTTAATTTTCCAGTTTTCATCTTTTCTATATTAAGTTTATACCTCTGTTTATAATTGAGGGATTCATCTAATTCTCCATCATGAAAAAGACGAAATGCTGTTTCAAGAGTAGAATTATCCACGATAAAACGCACACTAGTATTCTCGATCTTATCCATAGGAATCATGATTTGCATTTTATTAATGGGCAATTTAATCGTGCAATATTTCTTTTTTTCTCCTTGAACATCCTGTATTTCTATGGATTCAATGACACCCGCTCCTTGCATTGGGTAAACAATCTTATCACCTATTTGAAACAAGCTATCCCCTCCATATATTGACATTATTCTTTAATCATATCACATGTATTTTTTTTGTCAAATTTATAATTTTAACTTTTATTAATCATTATGTCAATATTTTTCTTTTAGAAATCACTTTTTTTCAAAATAGCATGAAAACATCCTTTAAGGAAGAAATGGATAAAAAAACAAGTACCTCATAAAGATACCTGCTTGATAAAAATACTTTCATTTATTTGAATCATTTATGCTGCTCAGCCTGAGATTCATGAAAGGAGCCAACCTTGTGGCTTTTTGGACGAATTTCCATATTTTTAATATATTCTCTTAGATTAGAAACCAATACAGAACTACCAAACCAAAATAAAAGACCTAGAATAATGCTCAAAATCCAATTGTTTGTAAGTGTTAAAACAAACCATACGGTTGCTACACAAACCACACAGCCAATCATTCCAAAAACCGATCCATTAGCCACTTTCGCAGCACTTTCAGAACCTGAAATAACACCCATCATTAAAACTGCTGTAATCATGACCGCTGGAAAGGCTGCAAAGATTCCAGCTAGTATTTCCCAAGGTGAAATAACGGTTACTAAATAGCTAAGCATGACCGCTGCTCCGCCCAACACAAAACGAATAATCAAATCTTTATAGTTCATCTTACACACCTTTTCTCCATTAATAAGTTGTAAAAATGACTACCACCATCGAGATAATAACCCAATATCCAACCGCTTGAGATAAACCGCGTTTCCACCCTTTTCTCGTCACGAGATAACCGGCAATAATTGCAATAAGTATATTAATCCCCATTCCAACTATAGCTCCTTTTGATAATAAAATGGAATAAGAAATAAGTTCATCTCCACTAAAATCAAGGCTAGCAGTTAACAATGCAGCTAAGTATACAGCTGGAAAGGCTGCAAAAATTCCTCCTGCTTTTTCACCTAACTTCCTGGATACCAATGTTGATACTACTACCGCAGCCCCGCCTAAAATGAAACGAATGAACAAAGCACTCATAGAAAGCTCAACCATAAAAAATGTCACCTTTCTTAATCAAATTCGCCCCGCTGGAAATGATAATAAATGTCACCTTTCTTATTAAATATCTATTTCTAAAGCTTAAGCATGATGTGTCCCGCATGATGATGAAGATAACCTAATGAACTACTAAATTTTTGTACAATATTTCACAAAAGTAATTCAATAAGTCCATTTTAACTCATTAATCTATTTTATTATGTGAACATTCTATTAACGTTAATAGAGCGCTTACAAATCAAAATAAGGGAAGGCGGTTGAAATTCCAGTAATCCTTGATTTATATGTATGTAGATGGCTCTTGCAATCCTATTTTCTCATTTTTCCATAACATTCCCCTAAAAAGAAAAAAAGCAAGGGCATCCATGTGGATTACCCTTGCTTATATTAGATGGGACATGCAGGATTCGAACCTGCGACCCGCTGATTAAGAGTCAGCTGCTCTACCAACTGAGCTAATATCCCGTTAACGACTTAGTTAGTATATCATATAATGAAAAAACGTCAAGCATTTTGTCATTTTTTATTATCTCCAAAAATATGTTATTTTACCCAATAATCAAATGCGCCTCGGCGTATTTGCGCCCAGATTTTATCGAGCTCGCTCGATAAACTTCCTTTTAAAATCTGTGGCATCCGCCGGAGGCTTTAACTTCATTCAGTCAGGGTTTGGACCCCCACTGAATTGATAAAAGCTGGCATTCATCTCACCACTTATAGAAGTGGAAGACTTCTGCTGAATGAAGTTAAAAGAGTATAACCTAATAGATCAACCCACTTTTTTTCTAGCAACAGTTTCAAGTGAAGTATCCATTTTCTTATATGCAATGAAATATATGAAACTAACGAAAATAGCTCCCCCAACTGCATTTCCAAGAAAGACTGGAACGATATTTGGTAGAAATTGAGACCATGAGAGGGCACCTGCAAAAATAGCAGCCGGAATAATAAACATATTGGCAACAACGTGCTGAAATCCAATTAAGACGAACGCCATTGTAGGAAACCATATGGCTAAAATTTTACCACCAAAATCTTTTGCCCCATAACTTAACCAAACAGCAATAGAAACAAGCCAGTTACATCCAATTCCTGAAACAAATGCTACCCAGAATGGATCCTTTATTTTCGCCTCTGCCGTATGAACGGTCTTTGCTAAAAAGTCGCCCTCTGTAAGACCTACAAAGTGGCCAAAAAAATAAGCTATAAATAATGCCCCTAACAAATTAAAAAATGCAATTAATAACCAATTGGAAACCAATTGAGTAAATTTTATTTTCTTTGCAAAATAGGCGATGCTCACTGCCATCATATTTCCTGTAAGCAGTTCCCCTCCACCTAATAAAATACAAATTAGTCCAATTGGGAATACAGCAGCTCCAATAAACGTTATTAAACTGCCCCATTCTTGTGGCATGGTTCCTGTTACTCTAATATAGGCAAGATACCCGAGTGCAATAAAAGCCCCACCTAAAAAACCTAATACTGCAAGTGGGAGCTTAGGTAAATTGGCCTTCTCGGTACCCTTTTTAATAGAAATGTCCGTAATTTCCTTCGGGCTATAGTAATCCATTTTTCCCCTCCACTCCTTAATCCATAATTTCTGTGTAAAATGAAATTATCATAAAAAGAACCTTAAAACAAGATCAGAGTCAAAACATCAAGAAATTAACAATTTTTCAACATCCTGATAAATTTGGTCTGCCTTCGCTAACCCCGTACTTTCAATTTCCTGTAATTCTTTTTCAACTCTATTTTTTAGATCCTGATCTTTCATTATTTTTGTATTAATTAATACATTTAACTTTGCACCTTGAAGGGCTGCTTTACAAAATATGACACCAACCCCAACATCACTAATAGCAATGCTCGTTCCTTTTTTCGCATATTCCTCATGTAAATGAATGGCTGCTAAACAATTTTTTGCAATTTCAAGTGGGACCATTGTTGCTTCAATAAGTGCTTCTTGTAAAACTGCTTCTTTCGTTTTCTTTTCTTCTTCTGTCGTTGAAGGTAACCCATAGGCTTTAGATAACGGAAAGAATACTTCAGCATCTTTAGCAACTAAGCTTTTTAAATTATCAATGATAGCCTCAGACTTTTGAAGAAGTTCTAAAATATCCTCTTCAACATCTTTATATTTCTTTTTTCCAACAGTTAGGTTTCCAACCATACTACCTAACGCCATTCCTAATGCTCCAACATATGCAGAAGCACCTCCACCACCTGGCACGGCAGCTTTCGATGAGAGTTCTTGAATAAAATCATGGCAGCTTTTTTCTAACAAATGAATCCCTCCAGTTATGTTGGTTTGATACTATTTTTATTAAAGAAAGGCAGAAGAAATATCTGCCTTTCTTCAATATTATTATCAGTTTAGATTGTTTTAGAATTGTTTAAATATTCACAAGCTTGTACAACATGCCCTAGTAAAAGAGTTGTCGTAATAAGACCTACTCCACCGATGGCAGGTGTAATGGCTTTAACTTTGTCAAAGACATTGTCAAAATCAACATCTCCACAAATACTACCATTGCCATCGTCATTAATACCAACATCTACAACAATTGAATCTTCACTGAAAAAGTCTTCATTCATAAACTTCGCCTTTCCAATTGCCGCAACAACGATATCTGCTTTTGCGGTAACAGACGGCATATCTTTTGTTCGAGAATGACAAATGGTGACCGTTGCATTTTCATCTAAAAGAAGCATCCCTAGTGGTTTTCCAACGACAAGACTTCTTCCAGCCACAACAACATTTGCTCCTTGCAAAGGAATTTCATAATGCTTAAGCAGTTCAACTACTGCTTTTGGAGTACATGGTGCAAATCCGTCACTATTTCCTTCGAATACTTTTTCTAGATTAATAGGTGACATACAATCAATATCTTTAGCTGGATTTATTAAATTTTGAATTTCTTCCGGATCAAGATGATTAGGAAGCGGTCTAAAAATCATGATACCGTGTATATTTGAATCTTTATTTGCTTCCTCAAAAACTTTTCTTATTTCTTCCATTGTGATTTCAACAGGTAGTTGCATAACATTTATTTTTATACCAAGAAGGTCACAATTTTTTAAGATACCTCTTTCATAGGAAAGATCATCTTCTCGTTCACCAACTCTGATTAATAATAGAGTCGGAGTAATATTTTTCTCACCAAGTGTGGCTACTCTAGATTTAATATTTTCCCTTAAAGACTCTACCACAGGTTTACCAGTCAGTTTGACGCCCATGATGTACCTCCTTCTTATGAAAGACCAATAATTTCCCCAGTTTCAGTAATGTCCATGCCATTTGCAGCAGGAACCTTTGGAAGACCTGGCATTGTCATAATTGCTCCAGTTAAAGCGACGATAAATCCAGCACCAGCGTTAACTTTTACTTCTCTAACTGTTATGTTAAATCCAGTTGGAGCACCTAATAAAGTTGCGTCGTCAGAGAATGAATATTGAGTTTTCGCCATACAAATTGGCATTTTATCAAGTCCAAGTGCAGCAAGTTCTTTTATTTGCTTTTTAGCAGCTGCAGTAAAGTCAACACCATCAGCACGATAAATTTCAGTTGCAATTGTGTTGATTTTCTCTTCAATTGAACCATCTACATCATAAAGTGGAGCATAATTTGATGGTTTTGTTTCAATGATTTCAACCACTTTATTTGCTAAGTCAATTGCACCTTCTCCGCCTTTTGTGAATACTTCTGCAAGAACAACATCTACACCCTTAGCAGATAATTTCTCTCTAAGTAGATTGATTTCTGCTTCAGTATCAGTTGGGAATTTATTGATTGCTACTACAGCTGGAACACCGAATTTGCTAACATTTTCAACATGTCTTTCAATGTTTGCAATTCCAGCTTCAAGAGCAGCAAGATTTTCAGCACTAAGTTCCGTTTTTGGAACGCCACCATTCATTTTTAATGCTCTAATTGTAGCAACAATGACAACTGCATTTGGATTTAATCCTGCAAATCTAGCTTTGATGTCAAAGAATTTCTCAGCACCAAGGTCTGCGCCAAATCCAGCTTCTGTTACAACATAGTCAGCTAATTTCAAACCAATTTTAGTAGCCATAACAGAGTTACAACCATGAGCGATGTTAGCGAAAGGTCCGCCATGAATTAATGCAGGTGTATTTTCAACTGTTTGAACTAAGTTAGGTTTAATGGCATCCTTCAATAACAAGGCCATTGCTCCTGTTGCTTCTAAATCTGCTGCTGTAACAGCGCTTCCATCCTTGCGATATGCTACTACCATTTTTGACAATCTTTCTTTAAGATCTGAAAGACTTGTAGCAAGACATAGGATCGCCATAATTTCAGATGCAACAGTGATATCAAAACCAGTTTGTCTAACAAAGCCATCCGGTTTTCCACCAAGTCCAACGATTATGTTTCTAAGAGAACGATCGTTCATGTCAAGTACTCTTCTCCAAACAATTTTCTTAGGATCAATGTCTAGAACGTTTCCTTGTTGAAGATGGTTATCAAGCATTGCTGCAAGCAGATTATGTGCTGAAGTAATCGCATGGAAATCTCCTGTGAAGTGAAGGTTAATATCTTCCATTGGTACTACTTGAGAATATCCACCACCTGCTGCTCCACCTTTCACACCAAATACTGGTCCAAGTGATGGTTCTCTTAATGCTGTAAACGCTTTCTTTCCGATTCTATTTAGTCCCATAGAAAGTCCAACGTTCATAGTTGTTTTTCCTTCTCCTGCAGGAGTGGGATTAATTGCTGTTACTAGGATAAGCTTTCCATCTGGTTTATCTTCAAGACGTGAAAGAACATCTAAAGAGACTTTCCCTTTGTATTTTCCATATAATTCTAATTCATCATCTTCAATACCAACTGAATCGGCAATTTGACTAATTGGGAGCATTTCGGCTTCTTGTGCAATTTGAACATCTGTTTTCATAAAATCTCTCCTTTTTTTATGTACTGAGACCTGGAAGTTAAGAAACAAATCTAATTCCCATCTATCACAATCTTATTTTATAATAACAATTCATAAAAAGAAAGGAGAAAAACGGACGTTTTCATAAGTAATTTGTTATCAATTTGTAAATTTGTGACCTTTTTGTGAAGAATCAGTATAATACATGTTCATTTTAACCAAAAAAAAGAGTACATTCACTAGTAAGTTAGTGAGTGTTCCCTTTTTGAAAATAAAAGTATATTTAGAAAGTAATTGTTTTATATTGAAGTTTTCTTCGGCTCTAACTTTTGATTCGATTCTAAAAAGATTGCACCTACCATTAAAATAAGAGTCAAGACAAATAAAGAAAAGCACTTCCATTTCTGAAAACACTTAATCTTTTTCACCCAAAATAACTTTTCCTCTTCTTAAACTAGAGGCTGCTCTAAAACGCTGTATGGCAACCATTAGGCTATCTCCGTCTGTCCAACGGTTAGAAGGCGTTTCCCTTCTTGGAGAATGTTCTTCGCAGCGTTTTCGTCACGATCATGAATGACACCGCACGAACAAGTCCATATACGCACCGATAAATCTTTTACTTTTTTATTTTTCTCCCCACAATTTGAGCACAATTGAGAACTCGGAAAATTCGCCCCTACAACGATTAATTGCTTTCCATACCATTTACATTTGTACTCGAGCATCCTACGAAACTCAGACCAAGATACCTCTGAAATGGCTTTGGCTAAATGGTGGTTTTTTAACATATTTTTCACACGAAGGTTTTCTAGGCAAATGACTTGGTTGTCGTTCACAAGCGAAGAAGAAGTTTTGTGCAAAAAATCATTCCTTTGATTGACAATTTTTTCGTGAATTCTAGCTACTTTTTTCTTTTGTTTGTACCAATTTGAACTGACCATATTGTCTTCTAGACAGTATTTGTTGAGCCTTTGCTAATTTTTCTTCTGCCTTTCTAAACCATTTTGGATTTTCAATTTTCGTTCCATTTGATAAAGTAGCGAATTCTTTCAAACCAACATCAATCCCTACTTCAAACATAGAAGTTTGGGTGTTTTGGACTTCTTGTTCGGTCAATACAGAAACGAAATATTTCCCCGACGGAACCCTACGGACTGTGGCAGAAAGTATTTTCCCCTTTATCTCTTTACTCTTTCCAAATTGAACAAGGCCTATTTTCGGAAGACGGACGAAACACTCTTTTTCAATACGAATCGTAGCACCAGACTTGGTATAATTACACTTTGATGTATACGATTGAATGTCGTTTTTTCTGCTTTTGTATTTCGGTTTTCCTTTTGCATTCCCATAGTAGCTCTTAAACGCTTTGCCTAAGTCCTGAATGGAATGTTGAAGAGCGGTCGAATCCACTTCACTCAGCCATTTTATCTCTTTTTTTAGAGAAGTCATTCCTTTTTGCACTTTGACCTTAAAAATGGATCCAATGCGTTACAGTACATTGTCTAATTTGTGAATATTATTTGTTTATATTTTAGACCTGTGTTCTCAGAAAGTAAAGATTATTCAATTATTAATATTATTCCCTTCCTGAAGACACCTGATCTTTTTTCACCCAAAATAACTTTTCCTCTTCTTAAACTCGGTAAATTTTCGAAAAAAAGAGCCTTACCTTCCGATAAGAGCTCTTTTCTCATATATTCATTCCTTCTTATTTAAAATCTCTATAAATTCTTCCCCTGTTATGGTCTCTTTCTCTAATAAATACTTGGTTAATTCATGTAGTTTATCTTTATTTTCCTCTAAAATCTCAATGGCTTTTTTATGACAGGATTTAATAATTTTTAATACTCTCATCATCAATTTTGGCTGCGGTTTGTGCCGAAACCAAAAGTGAAGTATCTCCACCTAAATATGGATTATTCACCGTTTCTAAGGCCATCATATCAAATTCTTCGCTCATCCCATATCTCGTAACCATTGCTCGAGCAATCTTTGTAGCTTGTTCAATATCATTGGATGCGCCTGAAGTCACTGTTTTATTGATTATCTCTTCTGCCGCACGACCACCCATAAAAGTTGTAATTTTATCAAGAGCCTGTTCTTTGCTCAATAGTACTTTTTCTCCCTCTTCTACCTGCATCGTATAGCCTAAAGCTCCAGATGTCCTTGGGATAATCGTTATTTTATGCACAGGTGCTGAATGACTTTGTTTGGCAGCAACCAACGCATGTCCAACTTCATGGTAAGAAATCGTCAATTTATCTTTCATTGAAATGAGCGTATTTTTTCTTTGATAACCTGCAATGACTACTTCAACAGACTCTTCCAAATCACTTTGGTTCACCTCTGTTCGTCCAAGTTTTACTGCACGTAGAGCTCCTTCATTGATCATATTAGCCAAATCTGCTCCTGATGCTCCTGATGTCGCTCTAGCAATCGCGTTGAAATCAATATCATCCGCAAATTTAACATTTTTTGCATGGACTTGCAAAATGGCTTCACGCCCTAATAGATCAGGTAATTCTACTGGAACTCGTCTGTCAAATCGTCCTGGTCTAAGCAGAGCCTTATCAAGTGTTTCAGGTCGATTCGTTGCCGCTAAAATGACAACTCCTTTGTCCGCATCAAAACCGTCCATTTCAGTTAGTAGTTGATTTAATGTTTGCTCTCTTTCATCATTTCCACCAAGGCCACCTGAATTACGACTTTTACCGATGGTATCGATTTCATCTATAAATACAATGCATGGTGCTTTTGCTTGCGCTTGTTTAAATAGATCTCTAACTCTCGCTGCACCCATCCCTACAAACATTTCCACGAATTCCGAACCTGAAATTGAAAAGAAAGGAACTTTCGACTCCCCTGCTACCGCTTTAGCTAGAAGGGTTTTACCTGTTCCTGGAGGTCCTACCAACAAGGCCCCTTTTGGAATATTTGCACCGATTTCTTTATATTTTTTTGGATTATGCAGGAAATCCACTATTTCTTGTAGGGCTTCTTTTGCTTCTTCTTGACCTGCGACATCGGCAAATGTCTTTCCTGTTTGTGCTTCTACATATACTTTTGCTTTGCTTTTACCAAAAGTCATTGCATTGGGACCACCACCCATTTTACTTTGCAGTTTGCGTAAAAAGAATTGTCCAATGGCTATAAATATTACTAATGGTAAAATCCAAGTTAATAAGAAAGTAACAATTGGAGAGGGTTCTTTTGGAATTACCTTACTAAATTCAATTTTTGCATCATACAGACGATTAACCAGCTCTGGATCATCCATACGACCCGTTACATATACTTTGTCTTCTCCTTTTTTATCATCAAATTTGGTAAATCCGATCTGATTTTCTTTAATTTCAACGGTATTTACTTCTCCCTTTTCAACTTGCGATAAAAAGGTCCCATAATCCACTTGAGTAATTTTGTGTTGTACCATTAACGGAAAGACGAAGGTGTTTAGTATCATCACAACAACCAGGGAGATCATCAGATAAAAAATAACGGGTTTCTTTGGACTTTTGTCTACTTTCATTCACCATTCTCCTATTTGGATTATATTTTTACTTATCAGCATTCCCTAACTTTTGTAGAAGGTCATTTAATTTTTGTAACCCCATACTCATATTATTAAGATTTTCTTCGGTCTCATCCTGTAAAAATTGTGAGATTTTTTCATTTACTTATGATCAATCTCTTTTACAATCTCTATCCACTTTTTTGTGAGCACCACTCTTACTACTCGGCCATCTGCTTGATCTCTAACACGTTTTACGATTTACGATCTTAATTGTAATTGATTTGGAAGAATATTGTTGTACATAATAAAAACGAACAGAATGTGTCTGTTCGTTATATTGTACTAAACTTACCTTTTGCAAAACGTTTTTATCACGTCTTTTATTTTACTTGATCTACATATAAATGAGGGATTATACGATTGCGTTCTTCATCGTCCGTACGTATTCCACAACATGTGGCACACAATCTGAGCCGTATTGCGCAACGATTTTGACAATCGCACTGCCGACAATCACGCCATCGGAGTATGCTGCCATTCTCTTCGCTTGTTCAGGTGTCGAGATCCCAAAACCAATGGCACACGGAATGTCCTTGACCTCTTTAACCAGTTTAATCATGTTCTCAACATCATTGTTAATCTCCGTCCGAACACCTGTCACTCCCATCGAAGACACACAATAAATGAATCCTTCTGCCTCGCTTGCGATCATTTGAATTCGGTTAGCAGATGATGGAGCAATCATTGAAATTAAGGAAACTCCATATTTTGAGCAATAAGGATGAAGTTCTTCTTTTTCTTCAAATGGAACATCTGGGACAATCACTGCATCAATTCCAACTTCTTGACAATTTTTCATAAAACGATCTGTTCCGTATGTGAAAATTGGGTTTACATATGTCATAAAGGCAATCGGAGTATCACAAGATTTTCGAATTCTTCGCATCATGTCAAAAATTTTATCCGTTGTAGCACCACCTGAAAGAGCACGTTCATCGGCTTCCTGAATGACAGGACCTTCTGCAACTGGATCCGAAAAGGGAATGCCAAGTTCAATTAAATCCGCTCCCGCTTCCGCCATTTGCAGAACCAATTGTTCCGTTATGTCCATTGATGGATCCCCTGCGGTAATAAAGGGAATAAATGCCTTGCCATTTGAAAATACTTTTTCTATTTTATTCATAGATCTGTACCCCCTTGTAACGTGCGATCGCCGCAACATCTTTATCTCCTCTGCCCGAAAGACAGATGACCATGACTTGATCTTGACTCATTGTCGGAGCTAGTTTTTTTGCATAGGCAACTGCATGAGCACTTTCAATTGCCGGAATGATTCCTTCCGTGCGCGAAAGGTATTCAAATGCCTCTACCGCTTCATCATCTGTAACCGGTACATATTCGGCTCTACCAACATCACGAAGGTTCGCATGTTCCGGACCTACACCAGGATAATCAAGTCCTGCTGAAATCGAATAAACCGGTGCAATCTGACCGTACTCATCTTGGCAAAAATACGACTTCATTCCATGGAAAATGCCGACTGTTCCAGTTGCCATAGTGGCGGCAGTCTTATCGGTATGAACACCATGTCCAGCGGCCTCACACCCGATGAGACGGACATTGGAATCTTCAATGAATTCATAAAAGGACCCCATAGCATTACTGCCTCCGCCAACACAAGCAAGTACAGCTTCTGGGAGAGTTCCTTCTATTTCCAACATCTGTTGTTTGATTTCACGACCAATGACACTTTGGAAATCGCGAACGATCGTTGGAAATGGATGAGGGCCCATGACAGATCCCAGTACATAAAGGGTATCATCTACACGTTGTGTCCATTCACGCATCGTTTCGTTGACAGCATCTTTCAATGTTTGAGTACCGCTCGTTACCGCATGTACCTTTGCACCTAATAACTCCATCCGATAAACATTAAGTGCTTGGCGATCTGTGTCTTCCTTTCCCATAAAGATCTCACATTCCATATCTAATAATGCAGCAGCGGTTGCCGTTGCCACACCATGCTGACCTGCACCAGTTTCCGCGATGACACGCGTTTTACCCATCCGTTTGGCAAGCAGCACCTGTCCCAACACATTATTAATTTTATGGGAGCCTGTATGATTGAGATCCTCCCGTTTCAAATAAATCTTTGCCCCGCCTAAGTCTTTCGTCATCTTTTCTGCAAAATAAAGCCTTGATGGCCGACCTGCATAATTGTTTAACAATCCATTTAGTTCTTCAACAAATTCGGGATCTTCTTTAAAGTGATTATAAGCCTCTTCAAGCTCAATTACCGCATTCATTAGTGTCTCTGGAATATACTGCCCGCCATGAATACCAAATCTTCCTTTTGACATATCCATCATTCCCCTTTTAAAAAAGTATAATAAAAAAAGCCTTTATCCCTATAAAAAGGGACAAAAGCTTTGTAACTTCTGCGGTACCACCCAAATTGACGATAAAATCGCCCACTCATTGTGTATACAATCATATACACCCCATTGGTAACGGACGGGATCCCGTAAGCACCTACTCTCAATCGATTTCAGGCTTCCCTCACAAGTCCATTCAGAATTATCTTTGCAACCGCATTTCCATCAGCTAGCGGCTCTCTATGTACAATTTATAATTCTTACTACTCTTGTTCGTCGGTTTATTATAATAAGAATATTCTATCACTAATTGTTATTTATTGTCTACCTTAATTATTTTTTCTTTTTTCATTTGTTTACTTCTTAGCTGTCCACAGGCTGCATCAATATCGGTGCCTTGTTCATGACGAACACCACAATTAATGCCTTTCTTTTTCAACGTTTCGTAAAAAGAAAGGATTGAATCCTTTTCGCTTCTTTCATATTGAATATGTTCATTTACAGGATTATAGGGAATTAAGTTCACATACGCAAGATGACGTTTGTTGCTTAGTAAATTCGCCAGTTGAATGGCTTCTTCCCGATGATCATTCACATCATTCAATAAAATATATTCAAAGGTAATTCTCCGATTTGTTTTTTCTAAATAATAATCAACAGCATCCATTAATTTTTCAATTGGATAGGCCTTATTGATTTTCATGATACGGCTACGGAGTTCATTATTAGGAGCATGCAATGAAATGGCTAAGTTTATTTGCAGATCCAAGTCAGCAAAGTCATAAATTTTAGGGGAAAGTCCGCTTGTCGATACCGTAATATGTCTTGCACCAATGGCAAGTCCCTTTTGATCGTTAATCACATGTAAGAAATCAATCAAGTTATCGTAATTGTCAAAAGGCTCCCCAATTCCCATGACCACAACGTGACTCACTCTTTCACCTTGATCTTTTTCATCCAAATGATGTTGAACATTCATGATCTGTTCTACAATTTCACCGCTCGTTAAATCACGATTTTTCGCTAATATCCCGCTCGCACAAAAACTACAGCCAATGTTACAACCTACTTGGGTTGTTACACAAACGGATAAACCGTATTTATGTCTCATTAATACCGTTTCGATCAAATTACCATCCGTTAAATTAAATAAAAACTTAATTGTTCCGTCCTTTGATTCTTGCTTCGTATTCAACGTTAGTGATTGGATGTAAAAATGTTCCTCCAGTAATTCAATAAGCTCTTTGTTTATATTACGCATATCAGCAAAAGTTTTCACTCGTTTAATATATAACCAATCCCACACTTGAGTGGCGCGGAATTTTTTATGTCCATGTTCTAAAAACCATACTGTCAGTTGATCAAATGTTAATCCGTATATGGATTGTTTATTCATTTACTACTACCCTCATTTCAAAACTATAAAGTTATCTCATCTATTTTACTTAACTTAGCACAAAAAGCAAGCCAAAACTACCTTCCATCTTATGCTAATTTAAAAAATCCAGTGAAACAAATACACTGGAGTTCAATCCTTCCGGGATTCTTTCAAAGATTTGGCTGAGGGGGTCTAAGGCAGGTTCATTTGGGTAAAATAATATAAACATCATCATTTTCCACTTCCACCACAAAACTTTTCACACAACCATGATCCGGCTTTTGGACTTTCCCATCTGCCAGGTTAATTTTCCAATCATGCATCGGGCAAAAGACATGTTCCCCGCTTACCATCCCTTCTACAAGAACTCCACCTTTATGCGGGCAGCGATTTTCGATGGCTCGAAATTCACCATTGGCTAGATGAAAAAGAGCAATTTCATAAGAGCCAATGCGAACGGTTTTCCCGAGATTTTTAGCTATTTCACTTACATTTATTACCTTGAATCGTTGAAGTATTTCTTCCATCATTCATTCCTCCCTATCTGTTTATTCAGGTTGTTGCTGGAATTCTCACCTTTTGATATAACTCGTTTTGAATCGTTTCACTTTCTAATCACTTCTTTCCATGGTTCTTGTACGATCGATAACGCTTCATTTAAACGTTGATTTAGCTCCCGTCTATTTTGATCATTTTCAATCACCACTTTAATCGTATCAAGTCCCATCCGTTCAACCCATTTAGACGTTCTTTCTAAATAGATACCCGTTTCACGGTAATATTGGAAATAAGCACCTGTTATCTCCATCACTTCTTCACTTGTTTTTACTTTACACAGTAGATCAGCAGCTCTTAGATCTGTTCCACCATTTCCGCCAACATAAATTTGCCAACCACCATCTACACCAACAACACCAAGATCTTTAATTCCAGATTCTGCACAGTTACGAGGGCAAGCAGAAACTGCCATTTTAAACTTATGTGGAGTATTTATACGTTCCAATTTCTTCTCCAATGCAATTCCTAGTCCAATGGAATCTTGAGTACCAAAGCGGCAAAAATTTTCTCCGACACATGTTTTTACGGTCCGAAGTGTTTTGGCATAAGCATAACCTGATGGCATATCCAGATCCGCCCAGACGTTTGGAAGATCCTCTTTTTCAATTCCTAACAAATCAATCCTTTGCCCACCTGTAACTTTTAGTAACGGTACGCTGTACTTTTCCGCAACATCGGCAATTTTTCGTAATTGATCTGGATTCGTGACTCCCCCATACATCCTTGGTACAACGGAAAATGTCCCATCCTTTTGAATATTTGCATGTAGCCGCTCATTCACAAAGCGAGATTCTTTTTCATCTTCATACTCAAGCGGATGAATCATGCCTAAATAATAGTTCAATGCAGGTTTACATTTTGAACATCCACCAATATTCCAGCCAAGAACATTCATCACTTCTCTTGTGCTCGTTAGATTCATTTCTCGAATGGAGGCTACAACCTCATCTCTGGATAATGTCGTACAGCTACAAATAGCTTCCTTCTGATTGGATTTGCTGTATTCATCACCCAATGTAAGTTCTAAAAGGTCAGCCACTAAAGGCTTACACCCTCCACAAGATCTTGAGGCATTTGTACAGCCTTTTACCTCATCTATACTCGTTAGTCCTTGAGTTTGGATCGCGTTAACAATCTCGCCTTTTGTTACACCATTACATCCGCAAATAATTTCCTCATTAGGGAAAGAAGCCACAAAGCTTAGGCCTGAGTCTTTCACCTTTTTCCGTGTCAAGATATTCGGAAACATCCGCCCTGTTATTAATCATACTCAACAATTTATTTCCTTCTTTTGTATTGCCGAATAAGACAGCCCCTGAAATTTTATCATCTCTTATAAGGACCTTTTTATAGGTTCCTTCCCATTCATTAAATTCTTTAATCGCTTTGGTATGTTCATCGTCGTTGATTTCTCCAGCTGAGAATACATCGACACCAGATACCTTTAATTTTGTAGATAGAACGGTTCCCTCATACGGTTTACCTTCCACCTCGCAAATTTTCCCAGCTAATACTTTCCCTTGTTCATAAAGTGGTGCAACTAATCCGTATACCATTCCACGGTGTTCAGCACACTCACCGACTGCAAACACATTCGGAATATCGGTTTCCATATAGTCGTTCACAATAATCCCACGATTTACAGGAATCCCACTTTGGACGGCAAGCTGCGTATTTGCCTTAATCCCAACAGCCATGACAATTAAATCTGCCTTAATCTCATCGCCATCACTAAAACGTAATCCTTCAACCCTATTCTCACCCATAATTTCGGCCGTTTGTTTTCTTAATAAAAAGTTCATCCCTTGCTTTTCAAGTTCCTTTTCGCAGCAGGTTCGCAGCCGCTTCGTCTAACTGTCTTTCCATTAAATAATCTCCAAGGTGAATGACATCTACTTCCATCCCTAAATTTAATAGTCCTCTCGCAGCCTCAAGACCTAATAAACCTCCACCTATAACGGCTGCCCTTTTAAATGATTTTAGAATATTCAATCATTTTTTCGCAGTCTTCTATATTCCGGAAAGCAGTAACCCCTTTTTTATCCGCTCCTGGAATTGGGAGGATAAAAGGGACCGATCCTGTCGCCAATATCAATTGATCGTAAATAACCTCGCGATTACGATCTGAATAGACGATTTGCTTATTTGTATCAATACGCAATACTGTTTCTCCAGAATAGAGAATAATATTATTTTTCTCGTACCAGTTCCAATCATTTAAGGTAATATCATCAATTGCCGTATCACCTTGCAACACCTTTGATAATTGAATTCGATCATAATTCGGATGATTTTCACTCCCAAAAACAGTTACTTCGAAACGATTGGGTTCCAATTTCAATATTTCATCTAAGCACCGAACCCCTGCCATTCCATTCCCAATCAGTACTATTTTTTGTTTCACCACGTAAAGCCCTCCCATCTATATCGTAAGAACCATAAATACCGTTCGAATTTTTGTCATGTTTCATATCGTTTTTATTTTAAAAAAGTAATCATATATTCTATCTACTGATCAACGAAACAAACCTATTCATTTTTTCATCTCCATAACTTCAACATACGGACTAATTCTGACTGCACTTACTTTAAATCCAGGCATTTTACAATTCGGATCCAAATCCCCTGAAACAAGGCGATTCACATTTTGCGAGTCAGTCCAATGAAAAGGGACAAAAACCGTATCTTGACGGATTGTATTTGACCAGTTACTTCTAACAACAATGCTTCCCCGCTTCGATTCAATTTTGACTAGGATTTGATCTTGAATGCCAAATTTTCTTGCTGTTTCTGGGTGAATTTCCATAAAAGATTCAAAGTTCCTTGCTGCCAACGCGGAGCTTTTTCTCGTTTGGACACCCGTTAAATAGTGTGACATGACTCGCCCAGTTGTTAAATACAGTGGATATTCTTCACTTGGTCTTTCTTTTGGAACGACTGGAGTATTTGCAACAACCACCATAACTGCCTTTCCATCCTTGTGTGCAAAGGATTGTTCAAATAACCGTTCCGTACCTTTATGATCAACAGTTGGACAAGGCCATAAGATACCATTTTCCTTTTTGAGACGATCATAGGTGATTCCATAATAATCTGCTAGGCCGCCACGACTAGCGATTCTTAATTCATTAAAAATCTCTTCTGCGGATGAAAATGAAAAGTATTCTCCTTTTCCAAGAACATGAGCAATATCACAAAGAATTTGCCAATCATGCTTTGCTTCACCTGGAATTGGAAAGCTTGCTTCACGTAATGTGACTCGCCCCTCTAAGTTTGTCATGGTCCCTTCATCCTCTAAATAAGAGGTAGCAGGTAAAATTAAATCTGCCAATCTTGCAGTCTCTGAAATAAATAAATCCACTGCGACAAGAAATTTTAGCTTTTGCAATGCCTTTTTAACAAAATGAGCATTTGGATTGGAGACAACTGGATTCGAACACATTAAAAACAAACCTGTGATTTCACCCTTATCCATTTTCTCGATCATTTCGTAAGCAGATACACCTTTTCTTGGTAGATCCTCTTTATCCACGCCCCATACATCTGCTACATATTCTCGATGTTCTTCATTCTCAATGGAACGATACCCTGGTAGTTGATCTGCTTTTTGGCCGTGTTCCCTTGCTCCCTGGCCATTCCCCTGCCCGGTAATGGCTCCATAACCACAATTTGGTTTTCCAATCTTGCCTGTTGCAATCAAAATATTTAACAAATTACGAACAGCAACAGAACCATCTGTTTGTTGTTCCACACCCCTTGCTGTAAAAATCATTCCCGTTTCCTTTTTTCCAAATATGGTAGCGGCTCTCTCAATTTGATCAGAGGGAACCCCTGTCAATTCAGCGATTTCTTTTAGACTTAAGGAAGAAACATACTCTTTCACTTCTTCAAAGCCTTTTGCTCGTTCTTGGATAAAGTTATGATCAATGTAGTCTTTTTCAATGATGACTTTTAATAGGCCATTTGCCAGTGCAGCGTCCATTCCTGGTTTGACCTTTAAATGTAAATGAGCTATTTTTGTGGTTAGTGTTTCGCGAGGATCGATGGCAATAATAAATGCTCCATTTTCTTTTGCTGCTTCAAAATAAGGCATAATGGTTGGCTGACATTCGGCAATATTTGTACCTGCTAAAATAATACATTGTGAAAATGGTATTTCGGATAAGGTGTTTGTGAAACCTCTATCCATCCCAAAGGTCTGAGTTGCAGCTGAAGCTGCTGCTGACATACATAATCGTCCATTATAATCAATGTGCTTTGTTTTTAAGGCGACACGTGCAAACTTCCCTAATAAATAGGCTTCTTCGTTTGTAACGGATGCACTCCCATAAACCGCTAGTGCATCCATTCCATCTTCGGATTGAATGTTGGAGAAATTATCTTTGATATGGTTTAAAGCCTGTTCCCAAGTTATGCGAGTAAATTCCCCGTTTACTTTTAACAAGGGATATTTAAGTCGATCGTTGTGCAAGGCATGCTGGTGTGCATTCATTCCTTTAATGCATAAACGTCCATGAGAAGTAGGGTTCTCTTTTCCAACGGTCTTATATTTTTTTCTTGTGACAATACTTTGTTCAATTAATTGCATTTTACATTGCACACTACAATACGGACATTGTGTATCATAGATCTTTTCCGACTGTACTTGTTGTTGCTTTTCGCGAAAGTATTTCAATAACATTTCGGTCATAGCTTTCATCCTTTTCTACTAGTATTTAGAATTTCACATCAGAATCCAAAGTGGCCCACGATTTTCTCCAGCTACGTGAGACAGCATAGAATACAAGTGTTACGGTAAGCACAATGCATGCAAGGGTCATAAATCCAGCAACATGACTACCGGTAGCTTGCTTCAGCGGTCCTAATATATAGTTTGGCAGCAAGAATCCACCTAAACCTCCGAACGCACCAACAATCCCTGTCATCACTCCAATTTCGTCTTTGAAACGTTGTGGCACAATTTGGAACACTGAACCGTTCCCCATACCAAGGCAAGCCATCATTGTGCTGGTTATAAGAAGCATGACTAGAAAGGAGCTCGGCATCGTGGTTACGAGGAATGCGCATATCGATATACAAGCAAAAAGGATTTGAAGAAATTTCATTCCGCCAATGCGGTCTGCAATATAACCCCCAATGGGTCTGAAGATACTTCCGGCAATAACGGTTATGGTTACCAAATATCCAATTTGAACCATCGTTAATCCTCCGGACATCGCTTGGTCTCCGTAAATATCATAGAAAAAGATGCCTAAATAGCTCGCCAATCCACTAAAACCTCCAAATGTGATCGCATAGAATAGGGAGAACCACCATGTATCAGCATGCCGAAACACGGACAAATATTCAGTGAGCCTCTTAGGTTCTGGTTGATTTGGGCTGTCTTTCGCCATGAGCACGAAAGAAACTAGGACGAGAAGGAGCGGAATAATGGCAAAACCAAACACACTGTGCCACCCGTAAACCTCAGCAATTTTTGGTCCAAAGAATGTAGCAATTGCCGTTCCACTATTCCCCGCTCCCGCGATGCCCATTGCCATTCCTTGATACTGCGGCGGATACCATCGACCTGCTAGTGGTAATGCCACTCCGAAACTGGCACCCGCTATCCCTAGCAACAAGCCGATTGCGTGAATGTCATTTAAGTTTGTACCCCCGAGCCAGCCCCAAAGTAATGGAATAATGGTGATGATCATCCCAATAATGCCCGTTTTTTTACAGCCAATTCGGTCTGACAAAATCCCCATTGGAATTCGTAAGATGGCACCGCCTAACAAAGGAAGAGCAACCATAGTAGCTTTCTCGGCGTCCGTTAAGCCAAAATCTTTGGTGATGTAAAGAGCGACCGAACCACAAAGCACCCAAATCATAAAGCTAATATCAAAATAGAGAAATGCTGACAATAAACTTGGAAAATGTCCTGACTTTTTAAAACTTCTAATCTCCATTTATTATTACCTCCTCAGATCGTGTGAGATGAACCTATGCTAAACAATCAATCTAAAACTCATTCGTTTTCAGTTGCAAATAGAATTTTCTATATGAAAATTTCATTGTAGAGATTCACTGTAATTTTTTTCCACTATTTTTTTATATTGAAAAACATCTTGTTCTAACCGCCCCATTAGTTGGTAAGCGAAATTCCTGGTTCAAAAATGACTTCTCGTATATGGATTAATCCCAACCGTTCCTTCCATTGCCACATACGTTCTAAATAGTAGGCTGTCTCACGGTAATATTGAATAAAAGCCATTATGATCTCCAGAGCTTCCTCATTTGTCTCAGCAACATAGAATAATTCTCCTATTTGTACGTCAAGACCACTTCTTCCACCAACATATATTTCCCAGCCTCTGTTCATGCGAATGAGACTTACATCCTTGGTCATAACCTCTTCACCGTTATGAATACAAGGGGATATCCCCATTTTTACAGTTTCTGGAGTTGTTAGACATTCCAACTGTTTTTCTAGTCGAACAGATAAATAAAGTGATGGGTGTTTGTCACATTGGCAATTATTTTCATCAATATGCATTTCGATTGGTTGGATTGACTTCTTACCTGCGGGACGTAATGGTCTATTTAACTCATCCCAAACCTTTGCAAGACTTTGTTTATTTACTCCCATTAATTGAACCCTTTGACCACTAGATACAATCACATCAGGTATATCGTATTTTTCCACTACATCAGCAATTTTCCTTAGTTGCTCCGCACTTGTCACTCCCCCATAGATTTTCGGAATAATGGTATACGTCCCATCACTTTGCAACGTTGCATTCATTAGCTCATTTATGATAGGAGATTCCTCTCGTACCCTCAAATCCGGGATGAATCATACCTAAATAATAATTTAAAGCACCAAGGCATGTAGAGCACCCTTCTGGTTTGCTCCATTTCAGCGCATCCATCACTTTTTTTACAGAAGAAAGATTTCTCAATTGTATTTCCTGGATCACTTTATCTTCTGTCAATGTCGTACAGGCACACATGGTCTTCTGTTCAACAACTTCATCAAATAAATCACTTTGAATATAAGTTAACATTTCTGACAACTAATGGCTTACATCCACCACAGGAACTAAAGGCTTTTGTACATTTCTTAACTTGTTCAAGGGTTGTTAAGCCTTTTACTTGAACAGCTTCGAGAATGGCTCCCTTTGTTACAGCATTACAGCTACAGACTATATCACTACGATTCATTAATTTAATTTTATTTTCTGTATTTTCAGATATTTTAAGATACAAGTTTTTTTCACTATCTGGTATGTCTTTCTTCTCCACAATGAGATTCAATAATCTCGAACCATCACTTGGTATCTCCAAATAAAACAGCACCAATCATTTTGTTTTCTTGAAAGACCATTTTTTTATAAATTCCCCTGACCTCATCATGGATGGAAATGACTTTTGTGCTTTCATCACCAACAAATTGACCAACTGAGAAAACATCAACACCAGATATTTTTAATTGCGTAGAGAGAACAGAACCTTTGTAGACCTGACTTTCTTGGCCACATATATGTTTTGCCAATACTTTCCCCTGTTCATAAAGCGGCTTCACAAGCCCATAAACCAACCCTCGATGTTCCACACACTCTCCAACAGCATAAATATCTGGAATATTTGTTTCTAAATAGTCGTTTACAAGAATGGCACGATTTGTATTAATTCCACTTTTCTTAGCTAGCCCAATATTTGGTCTCACACCTACAGCCATCACAACCAAGTCAGCTTTTACCTCTGTTCCGTCTTTAAAACGCAGGCCTTCAACACGATGGTTTCCTATAATCTTTTCTGTTTCTTTTCCTAAAAGAAACTTCATACCTTGAACTTCTAACTCCTTTTCCAACATTTTTGAAGCCGTATAATCAAGTTGCCTCTCCATTAAACAATGGGCAAGATGGACAACATTCACTTCCATTCCAAGGTTTAGTAATCCTTTTGCAGCTTCTAAACCTAGCACGCCTCCTCCGATGATAACTGCTTTTCTATATTGTGTTGCTGTTTCCACAATTTTGCGGCAATCTTCAATGGTTCGGAAGGTAATAACCCCTTCTTTATCACTGCCAGGAATAGGAAGGACAAACGGTACCGAACCTGTCGCTATAATAAGTTTGTCATATGTTACGTTCCTTTTTTTGTCTGTACTTACGATCTTGTTCTCTACATCAACCTTCACAACCGTTTCACCCGTGAACAATTGAATATTGTTTTCCTCATACCAATTACGATCATTTATTGTAAGATCTTTAAACGATGTACCGCCCTGCAATACGCTCGATAATAGAATGCGATTATAATTAACGTGGCGTTCGCTTCCAAACACAGTTATGGTAAATAAATCAGCACCCTTCTCTAAAATTTCCTCGATGCAACGTATTCCCGCCATTCCATTCCCTATTAACACTAACTTTTGTTTATCCATGAAAGACCTCCAGAAATGATAAAGTTGAGGCTTAACGAAACTATTTACTTTTTCATTGTTACATAAAATTCATCAAAAACAATGGGTTATGTCATATAATCTAACATACAATTTTTTAGAGAAAAACAAGATGACAAAGAAGTAGTATTTGTACAAACCAGTACACGGTTATGTGATGTTTAATTAATAAAAAACCATTGATTCCAGTTATTTCATCATATATATTGTAAGGAAAAAGCAATTATTTTTATGGAGGTGTTTTGGGGATTATCCATGGGAAAATTCCTGAAATTAAAAAGTTGATGGCTAAACGAAACCATTTACTCTTTCATGGTTGCAGGAAATTCATTAAAAACAAATTTATATGTTATATAATATAACATATAAATTTTCAGTAAAAAACAAGATGACGACTTTGTTTCACCAAAGGGTCTCTAAGATCATTTTCCCCATTTGGAATATGGCCATTATACAAGTAAAAAAGAACTGTCCTATAAGGTTTCAAACACCTTATGGAACAGCTCTCTATTTTTACTTAAATTTTTCCGGGAATTGCTTAACAATTCCATCGGTCAGAAAGTCACTCATATGAATTAAATGGGTCTCATTAAGGTCAACGGTCTTAATATCTGCTGCCCATTCCTTTTTAAGTCTGTGTGTCACTTCGTCTGTGATAAATTTCAAATGAGCATAAAACATATCCGTTAGCTCTTTTTTGGACCAATTTGGATTGGCACTTGATAGAAAAGCTACAATTTCATCGGCATTTCGAACCCAATCCTTATTGAATTTATCTACATTTTTTTGATCACCTTTTTTTGCTGCATCAATAATTTCACCTGCAATCACGATATGTTCTTTTAGCAATGTAGTCAGCTTGTTACCCGCTTCATCTCCATAATAAGGTTTGATGAGATTGCCAATATCCACTTGATTTTGTAAAAGCCTATTTAACACCTCATTTTGATCCTCAAGGTTTGCAAGTTTACTGATAGTCACACTTCTTGTCCACCATGCATGATCAATCCAAAGCTTTTGCATCTCATCTTTTAATTTGATGACAGATTCATTTATGCATGTTTGATTCGAAGGTCTGCTGCTACTCTCTTCAGCTTTTACAAAAGTGGTTGTGTTCATGAAGACGAGCGAAAGAACGAAAATCATGGATAGGAACTTTTTTTTCATAGTTGTTTGGACTCCTTTAGTTGTCTTAATCCATTTTAGTATCACTTCCTTTCCATTTTTTATTCTAGTCTAGGCTCTTTTCGTAAACTCTGTTGTTCTTTATGCTAAATTGTACCCACTAAGAACCTTTTTTGGACAGGTTTGGTGAGTCCAGGGGGAAATTGAGTCCGAATGGGAGGCTGATTCGGACAGGCATTCCTGTAATTAATGCGATACGAGTCCGATTGGGAGGCTGATTCGGACAGGCTTCCTGTAATTAATGTGAAACGAGTCCGAATGGTAAGCTGATTCGGACAGGCTTCCTGCAATAAATGTGAAACGAGTCCGATTGGAGTCTGATTCGACAGGCTTCCTGCAATAAATGTGAAACGAGTCCGATTGGGAGGCTGATTCGGACAGGCTTCCTGCAATAAATGTGAAACGGGTCCGAATGATAGGCTGATTCGGACAGGAATCCTGCAATGAATGTGAAACGGGTCCGAATGATAGGCTGATTCGGACAGGAATCCTGCAATGAATGTGAAACGGGTCCGAATGATAGGCTGATTCGGACAGGAATCCTGCAATGAATGTGAAACGGGTCCGAATGATAGGCTGATTCGGACAGGAATCCTGCAATCAATGTGAAACGGGTCCGAATGATAGGCTGATTCGGACAGGAATCCTGCAATAAATAAGAACGAGTCCGAACCATAGGCTCATTATGAAAAACTTTAATCATAAAGCTGATCGAAAAACAACAATCCTTTCGAAAACAGCCTTATTCTAAAAAAAGAAAAAGCCCACTTCCTTAATGGAAATAGACTATCCTAACAATCATTCAGGTGGACTCACACCCTTTTCATTCCTAGCTTCATTAATTCCTTTTTATCTATTTTTCCTACATGTGTTTTCGGAAGTTCCTCTAAGAAAATAATTTCTTTTGGAATTTTATAATTTCCAAGTTTACTGGAACAATGCCGTCTTAGTTCGTCTACTGTTAACTTTCCATTTTCTTTTAAAACAATGAACGCTGTAACGAGCTCTCCCCACTTCTGGTCAGGAATTCCGACAACGCCCACTTCATCCACTTGAGGTAGGCTAGAAATCCAATTTTCGACCTCTAACGGATATACATTTTCCCCACCCGTTATAATGAGATCCTTTTTTCGACCCACAATATAATAGTAGCCCTCGTGATCTCTTTTAGCTAAATCACCTGTCTGAAGCCATCCAGCTGACATCGTTTCTTCGGTAGCTTCGGGATTATTCCAGTAACATTGAAAGGCATGCTTTCCTTTAATGGTTAATTCCCCTACTTCATCAGGCCCCGTCTCTGTTCCATCTTCTCTCATTATTTTTATAGAATTGAACAACATTGGTTTTCCAACAGAACCTCGTATTTCTTTCACTTTACTTGGGTCCATATAAAAATTATTTGGTCCTGCTTCCGTTAAACCGTATCCCTCTTTAAAGGACAATCCTTTACGCATAAATTCCTCATAGATTTCCAAAGGACAAGGCGCTCCTCCTGATAAAAAGGTTTTCACCGTTGGAAAGTCTTGCTTTTTAAATTCATCTGTATTTACCATCATGTGATACATGGTCGGAACCAACAATACAATCGTGCATTTGTATGAATTTAAATTAGCAATGGCTTCGGTTGGGTTGAACATACTAGCCAAAACCACTTTCCCACCGATCATTAAAAGAGGAATCGATAAGGCATTTAACCCACCCGTATGAAACAATGGCATATACGTAAGAGTTGTATCTTCCTTTGTTAAATTCCAGCTTAGGATCGTATTTAACCCATTCCACATAATCGATTGATGCGACAACACTACCCCTTTTGGTTTTCCGGTTGTTCCACCTGTATATAGAATGGCAAGAGGATCACTTTCAGTAATTTCCACTTCCGTATTTAGAGAAATCGCTTGACCGAGATACACTTCATCATCGATTTTAAAACTTAAGGACTCTAAGAAAGGAAGTTCATTTATCTTTTCAGTAAATGATGAGTGATACCCCATGACCTTTGGCGTGCAATCCTGCAGAATATAGTCAATTTCGTCGGCCGCCAATCTCCAATTAAGAGGAACAAATATGGCCCCTAATTTCATACAGGCAAAAAGTAAATCAAAATAACTAATATGATTAGGAGAAAGCAAGGCGACTCGATCCCCTTTATTGACACCTTTCTTTCTCAGCCAGCCTGCTGCAGCCTCACTTCGTTTATTCAGCTCAGCAAACGTCCAGCTTCTCGCTTGTTCTACATCCACAATGGCTTCTGCATCTGGTGTCAACCTTGCTCTACTTTCAACCCAATCAAGCTCCAACCTCACTGGAATCTCTCCTTTTTGTATCATTTAGGGGACTTTCTTTACTTCGATTCTTTAATTCTACAAATCTTGCTATATTTCCTATGTCTTCAACGATATTTTTCAATTGTTCTATAGTTACTAGATTAAAATCCAAAGTCTATTACATCTGAATCTTCACTGAGAAACCAACCTTTATAACTTACAATATATGCCTAAAAATCCAATTTCAATAAAATTCCTATAAAAACCCAATCATTATTTAAACTTTTTAATATGATGGTAAAGTATTTTAGTGCTTCTAAACTAGTAATTGATTTAGAATTTTTTTTAAGGAAGAGGAAAATGGGACTTGCCTTAAGTCGGAACTAAATTAAAAGAAAGATGTCATAACTATTCGAAAGGAGAAAACAGGTGCAAATTTTTAATCAAAAAGACTTTTACAAAAAAATGCCCTATTTTGACCGTCCTAGTATCCCATGCAAAAATGATCTAGTGGAACGATTTAATTCAACACAAGAAAACTCTAAAAAACAAGAAACCCTCACCAAAGATGATAATGAAAAATCAGAATACCAACATTTTTGTATAGTTGTTGGAAAGAAATATTTAATTAAAGCGATCGCTTTATACAATTCGCTTCAGAGAAACTCACGTAATTTTCATTTATGGATTTGTTGTTTAGATCAATTGACCTATAAGACGCTTAAAAGTATGAATCTGGAAAATATAAATATTTTCAAAGTGGAAGAATTGGAAGATGACCTACTTAGAAAAGTGAAAAAAGAGCGTGAAATAAATGAATATTGCTGGACACTTAAAGCACCACTGATCGAATATCTCTTAACAACGCATAAGCTCCATTCAATGGTTTACTGTGACTCAGATTTATACTTTTTCTCAGATCCAACCCCTTTATTTAAAGAATGGCACGAGAGTTCAGTTTTCCTTTGTCCCCAAAGAGATTTAGATTGGGTTGAAAAGAAATACGGGCTCTATCAGGCAGGGCTTATTGGATTTAAAAATGACAAAATTGGTTTAGAAAGCTTGAGATGGTGGAAAAAACAATGTTTAGAATGGTGTTTCGCCAAACCAGAAGATGATAAATTTGGGGATCAAAAGTATTTAGACCAGCTTCCCTATCTTTTCCCTCATATTAAAGTGTCTAAACATTTAGGAATTAATGCAGCCCCTTGGAATTGCATTTATAACAACGATTATAAAATGGAGAGAATCAACAATCAATTGTATATCGAAAAAGATCCCCTGATTGCTTTCCATTTTGCTTGTCTCAAGATATTTAACGAAGACGAATTCGATCTTTGGTCATTAGATACTTTAATCATCCAAGGAATCAATCATTAGAGAAATTTATATCCCATATTTGGAAGAAATTCAAACAGTGATATCGATGCTAAGAAAAATGCAACCGAAACTCTTAAATAAACTCTTTGACAGACCTAAGATGTATTTTCCTTATTTGAAAAGACCTCTAAATATATTAAATAAACTCGGCATCAAAATACCGGTTCATGTAGATAATGGATTTTCAAAAGCAAAAACCTCATACAAGTTTACTCCATTTAAACGCAAAATGAATCAATGGGATGATTTTTACAACTTCTGCACCATTGTCAGTGAAGAGTATTTAGTTAAAGGCTTAACGCTCTATGATTCTTTGAAGAATCATGGTGATAACTTCCATATATGGTTTTGTTGCGTTGATGATATGAGTTTCGCGATACTCTCTGAAATGAATTTAAGCCATGCGACTATACTTTCTGTGAAGGAAATCGAATCACGTGAATTTCAAAAAGTGAAACAGTCTAGAACATTACAAGAATATTGTTGGACCTTAAAGCCTCAGCTTATGTCTATATGTATTGGATTCTTTTAGAGAGGTTGACCGTCTTGTTTACAGTGATGCTGATCAATATTTCTTTTCCAACCCAAAACCTCTATTTGATGAATGGGGGACCGCTTCTATGTTCATGTGTTCACAGCGCGCAGCTCCTGAATTGGGATCGAGATATGGCTATTATCAGGCTGGTTTGCTCGGTTTTAAACAAGAGGAAAACAGCAGAAATATTCTTAATTGGTGGAAGGAAAAATGTTTGGAATGGTGTTTTGATAAGCATGATCTGACATGGAATCGCTGGGGGGACCAGAAATATTTAGAGCATATCCCTCACTTGTTTGAAAATATCAAAATCATCCGAAATATTGGCGTCAATGCCGCTCCGTGGAATTTAGTGATGAACGATCTATATACTGTCCGTAAAAAAAACAAATAAGACGATGTTAGACGATACGGAGCTAGTCACTTACCATTTTGGGAGTATGTTACATTTTAAACGAAGAAGAATTCGATTTATGGAAATTGGAGAAACTAAACTTCACCCCTGAGACCATTGAATATATCTACACGCCTTACATTCAAGATCTTCAAAAGAATATTAGCTCCCTCCAACCGAAAGAAGATAATCAAGATATACTGTATCAGCCAATGAACCTTTTCCGTCATGCGAAAAAATGAGGTTAAATAATTAGATGATCCCGAAAAAATATCTATATCTATGACCATTGCTTCTTTACTTAGTCATGTTCATTCTAGTAGCATTGCAAAATTCAGTTTTCAACCCTAAATGATTTCCATCTATTTTTAATACATTCCCCTTACATTCATCACTAAATTTTCTTATGAAAGGAGCAATACAGAGTATGGATCATATGAAATCGATGAACCTGATGTTTAAAAGAATGCCAAACTTTCACCCATCATTTCCTATTATTCTCATGTGGAGCCATAAAAGTGGCTGTACCACTCTATTAAGCTGGTTTTTTCATCAGATTGACTTGCTTGATAACGCCCAAAAATATCATCCATGGATTCATCAATATGAAATCAATGTTTTCAAAAACAAAGATTCTTATGCTGAAGAACTGGTTGGTCAATTGTTAAATAGAAAAAAAGAGGTATATAAGTTAGTACGTAACCCTTATAAACGTGCAGTCAGTTCATTTCTCATGCTTTACTACTATGATGAACCTTATTGGTATGAAGTATGGAAAACAATCGAACAACAACCTTTTACTGATTCGATTGGACAAAGCCATAGTGGCGTTTCTTTTAAACAATTTTTATATTATCTAAAGGAGACGGGTTCAGATATTTCATCAACAAACCACCACTTCGCAGAACAATATATTGATGGTGAAGAACAATTTGTAGACCATATTATTAAATTGGAAAATTTCCGTATTCATCTTGCAGAAATAGAAAATAAACATAACTTAAAGAAAACAGATAGCAACCAATTTCTCTCAGGCCATAATACTTCTAATTATATGAAGTATGAGGGTCAGTATGCTGAAATGAGCATCAACGATCCATTATTCCCGGTTTTTCCAACATATAACAGTTTTTTTGATGACGAAACAAAGAGTTTAGTAGAAGAAATTTATCATCGGGACTTTGTCATGTATGGTTATGAAAAAAATCTAGAATTAATTAAATCTTAATATTGCCATTTGAGGCAATTAAAAAAATGAAGAAGGTGATTAAGATAAAAGTAGTTATACTATGTGGCGGAAAGGGATTAAGAATGAGGGGAATTGGAGAAGATGTCCCTAAAACTTTGGCAAAGGTAAAAGGTAAACCGATCATTTGGCATATCATGAAACTTTTTAGTCAGTACAATCATCATCATTTCATCCTACCACTTGGTTACAAAGGAGATCAAATTAAAGAATATTTTATGGATTATTCATGGAAAGATCATGACTTTGAACTTTGTCTTCGTGACAATAAATACAGCTTGTTAAACGAGGTTGAAACCTGGAAGATAACATGTGTGGATACAGGACAAGATACAATGACCGGTGCTAGAATTAAAAAGGTTGAAGAATATTTAGATGATGAAACATTCCTGGTAACTTACGGAGATGGCCTAGCAAATATCGATTTAGAAAAATTAGTCAAGTTTCATAAAGAAAAGGGCAAAACGGTCACACTAACAGGAATTAAAAAGAACAGCCAATATGGAGTTTTAACAGTAGAAAATGGAGTTGCCACAGATTTTAGGGAAAAGCCCATGTTAGATATGACGATTAACGGCGGATTTTATGTATGTAATAAAAAGTTTTTTGATTATTTATCTGAAGATCAAAATTGTGTATTAGAAGATGAGCCTCTAAAAAAATTGATTGAAGACGGAGAATTAGCCGTGTACGAACATGAAGAATTATGGATTTCCATTGATACTCCTAAGGATTTAGAAGAAGCGAATAAATTATGGACATTAACCTAAGTAAAGTGATTAATTAATCATTCCTGCATATTTCTCCTATCATTTCCTAATCATTCCTACACACTTCACTATTTTCCATATTTTATTCTATCTATGTCTATTTTAAGAAATAACAATATTGAAAGGATCATGATGAATACATTTTCTTTTGAAAATAAAAGAGTCCTAATTACTGGGGGATTTGGATTTATTGGTTCACACTTAATTCGAAGATTACTTCAGGAAAAAGCTCAAGTTGCTGTGTTGGTGCGTGAAACATCAAATCCATGGCGAATTCTTGATGTTTTGAAAAATGTTACAGTTTTTCATGCCGATATACAAAATCGAGCAGAGGTCCTACAAGCAACAGTACCATTTGCTCCCCATTATATATTTCATCTTGCCGCATATGGGGTTAATACGAAACAAAAAAGCGATATTGATGCGCTACAAATAAATGTGCTAGGGACAATGAATATCGTCCATGCAGCACATGTAGTTGGCTGCGAAAAATTAATAAATCTTGGAAGTAGCTCTGAATATGGAGATAAAAGTATGGCCATCCATGAGGAAATGCTGTTATCTCCTGTAGATATTTACGGAAGCACAAAGGCTGCAGCAACTATCCTTTCCCATCAAATGGCGTTGGAAATCAAACTCCCTATTGTTACTTTAAGACCCTTTGGCATATTTGGAGAAGGAGAAGATCCCGATAAATTATTCGGTTATATTATTAAGAGTTTGCTGAGAAACCAAGAAGTCGGCTTGACTTCATGTGAGCAATTCAGAGATTACTGTTATGTAGGAAACATCATTGATGGAATGGTCATGGTAGCACTGGACCCTTCTATCCAAAATGACATTTTTAATATAGGTAGCGGAGAAGTTTATCCATTAAAACATTTTGTTTCCTTAATTTTTTACCATATGGAAACAAAGCAAGAACCCGTTTATGGTGCTATTCCAGATAGAATCAACGAAAGACATTGCCCTCTACCGGATATTAGTAAAATTAAAACTACACTACATTGGAAACCCACAGAAACACTAGAAGAGGGACTGATCAGAACAATCAACTGGTATAAACAAAACAGCAATCTGTTTATATAGTCCATTCATTAAGTGAAGGTGAGAGTGAAAATGTTTGAAAATGTAAACCAATTATTTAAAGGTAAAAATGTTCTGATTACAGGACATACAGGCTTTAAAGGAGCCTGGCTTGCCATATGGTTAAATGAAATAGGAGCAAATGTAATTGGTTATGCACTGGACCCCGAAGTTGAAAATAACCTCTATCTTTTATCAAACTTAAAAGACAAAATCATAGATATTCGTGGAGATATTAGAGATTTCGATAGGTTAATGAGCGTATTCGACCAATATAAACCAGACATTGTTTTTCATTTAGCCGCACAATCATTAGTAAAATACTCTTATGAACATCCCCTTTACACGTATGAAGTTAATGTGATCGGCACTATGAATGTGTTAGAAGCGATTCGGAAAAGCGACACAACAAAAGTGGGAATTATGGTCACGAGTGATAAATGCTATGAAAACAAAGAGTGGGTTTGGGGCTATCGAGAAAACGATCCGATGGGTGGATATGATCCCTATAGTTCCAGTAAAGGATGCTGTGAATTATTATTGTCCTCCTATCGAAATTCTTACTTCCCTTTAGAATGTTTTGCAAAACATGGGAAAGTGATTGCATCTGTTAGGGCTGGAAATGTGATTGGCGGAGGTGACTGGTCTTTAGACAGAATTATTCCAGATTGTGTAAGATCATTAGAAGCCAATCAAGATATCGTCATTCGATCGGCAAGATCTATCAGGCCTTGGCAGCACGTTCTTGAGCCACTGGGTGGATATCTCACAGTTGCGGCGAAAATATTGGAAAATGGCCCTCTCTATTCAGGTGCCTGGAACTTCGGACCTGCATCTGACAGTATCATTTCAGTTGAAGAGCTTGTCAATAAAGTACTGAGTCATTGGGAAGGTGGAAGATGGATAGAAGAACAAAAAAGTTCCACTTTACATGAAGCAAATTTATTAAGTTTAGACATTAGTAAAGCACAGTATAAATTAAATTGGCATCCAAGATGGGGTATTGATCAAACAGTAGAGAAAACAATAGAATGGTATAAACAGTATAAACAAACAAATGTTTATAAATTATGTGTCAAACAAATCGCTGAATATTGTAATCTTTAAGGCCATTTTTACTTTTGCCCCTCGAAATATTTTGTGTTAGAAAAACTCAGTTATGAAAAGAGCCTAATCCATTTATAATGCGATTAGGCTCTTTTAAATTATATTATTCTAATTAAAACAACTCATATCAGCCCAAAAATTCTGTGATTACATGAAGCAATTGGTCAAGATCGTCCATTAAAGGAGAATGTCCACAATCCTTTAATTCTACAAATCTCGCTACATCTCCCAAATCTTCCATAATTTCTTTTGTCATATATTCTCGTATGATTAAATCACGATCACCACGAAGAACTAAGACTGGAAGTTTAATATTTTTTACAAGACCATTTCCATCAATTAATCCATTATGTTTCTCACTAATGTTAAATGTATTCAAGGAGTAGTATACTTCTGCCAAATTTTTTTGAGTCATCATATCATCGATATATTCCTCATATTTCTCTGCATTCGGTTGGTTTTTCGTATATATAAGCGAGTCCCACACCATTTTTAAAAATTCTCGATCTTTTATTTTGTAGGCAGTCTGATAGAGTTTTGTTTTCCCCATATCCAATTTGACTTCTTCATAGGTTGTAAGGCGATTCTCGAAATCAGGCTGCCCATCCGCTTTCGTTCCATAGAAAGGATAGCCCCTTGTTGAAGCGGACGCCAATAATACTAGTTTTTTACATATTCCGGGATTTTCAGCTACAAACTGCATCGCCACTGCCCCACCTGTCGACCAACCAATTACGGAAAAATTGCTCAAGGAAACCGCCTTCGTAAATTCCGCAACATCATCCGAAAAATCTTTAATAGAGCGAATTTGATTATGATAGGTTGAACGACCAAATCCCCTCATATCAATGGCATATAGTTTATAACTTGGATCCATATTTTCAAGAATAAGATCCCAATGTACGGAGGATGTCATATTCCCATGAATCAAGCAATATCTTTTTGTGCCCACCTTCTCTTTCTTGATAGGCGATGGTTTCGCCATTAGGCAATTGTATGTTTTTATATTGCACATTGGATAAGGTCACTTCTCAACTTCCTTTCGCATAAAAGTTATTAAACCCATTCAAGCATCGAACATTTCTTGTAAAGAAATGTCGGTATGGATAAATCTTATAACGAAACGTAACATTCTGCACGTTTCTTTTTACTATCATACAAAATTTTACAGCATTTTTTTGCCGAGGCGCCCATCAGAATTCTCGCATAGTGCTAAAAAGTATAATGCTCCAATGAAAGTGTGCCTGTCGAAATACTATAGGTATCCGTAAAGGAAAAAATGATCATAATCGTAATTGGCAGCGCATAAATCACGAATAACAAATAGGAGAAAAAGTGGACAACTACGTTAACCCATTTATTTACCAATTGAAATAAAAGCAGATGGGTTCGATAATCTATTACTATTTCTCGAACCCATCTGCAAATATTCTTTATTTTTAAGGTATCATTAAAATTTTCCCTACACTTTTTCTACTTTCCAGTAAAACATGTGCTTTATATCCATCCTTTAAAGAAAAAACAGTTGGTTCTTTTACTTTTATTTTCCCTTCTTTAATCCAATCAAATAATTGTTTTGAACGTGCCTTTCTTTCTTCGAAGGACGTCAGAACATTCCAAAGATCTCCACCAGTCAATGTTTTAGACGTATCCATCAACATCCTTGGGTCCACAGGAGCTGGGTCTCCACCTGACATCCCATAAAAGACAACGGTACCTCCAATTTTAGTAACTTCAAAGCTGTCTGCTAAAGTAGATCCTACCGAATCATAAGCAACATCCACTCCCATTCCGTTTGTTAATTGTTTTACTTTCTCAATCCATTCATCTTCGTATAAAAACACAGAATCTGCGCCTGCAGAATAAGCAGCTTTAGACTTATCTATTGAAGAAGTAAGACCAATTACCCTTCCACCTAATAATTTACCGATCTGAATAAGGTTTTGACCCACTCCACCTGCTGCTGCGTGAATGAGTATCGTTTCACCGGCTTTTATTTCATAACTGTCTTTTGTTAAGTAATGAGCTGTTAACCCTTGAAGTAAAACAGATGAAGCTGTCTCATATGAAATTTCATCTGGTAATGGAATCACCTTTTCCATAGGAAGAGCAACGAGCTCAGCATTTGCAAAAGGTACATCAGCAAACGCGACACGGTCTCCAACCTTTATATTCGTTATTCCAACGCCAATTTGTTCCACAATCCCCGCACCCTCATAGCCCAATATGTATGGTGGCTTACCAGCTAGATGATAATTTCCTTTTCTTCTATATATATCTGCGAAATTTAATCCAATCGCCTTCATCCTAACCAACAATTCATTGTCTTTAATAATAGGATCCAGAATTTCTTTATATTGCAACACTTCGGGTCCGCCAAACATCTCAAAGATCAGTGCTTTCATTTTACCTCTCCTCGTATCTACTCATATACGTTATCACTCTCATCATATAGAAATTCAGAATGAGAAACAATATCACTCTTTTACTGTTCAAGGTTGCTTTGATGTTAACACAAATTGAAAATATCCTTCTTTAAAAAGAAGGCATAAAAAAACTAAAAGGTCCATCCCCTGTCTGATTACAGCAGGGAATGGACCAAATGACATCGTTATTATGAGCTATCCTTTTATGATCGTTCGCTCATTTCCACATAGTTTTTATCAGTAGAAACGCTTTTATAGGCAGGTCTAATGATTTTATCTCCATTGATCAGTTCTTCCATACGATGCGCACTCCATCCTACAATTCTGGCCATCGCAAAAAGAGGGGTATAGAGTTCAATAGGAATATCTAGCATGCTGTAGACAAGTCCACTATAAAAGTCAACATTGGCGCTGACTCCCTTATAGATACGTCTGTTCTTTTGCTATTACTTCCGGAGCCATTCTCTCAATCATCGAATATAATTCAAAATCAGCTCTTCTACCTTTTTCATCAGCAAGATTTTCTACAAATTCCTTAAACACTTTTTCCCTTGGATCAGAAATAGAGTATACAGCATGTCCCATTCCATAGATCAAACCTCTATTATCAAAGGCTTCCTTATTTAAGATTTTAGTTAAATAGCCTTTAATTTCTTCTTCATCGTTTAGATCTGCAACATGGGATTTAATATCTTGCATCATCTCTACTACCTTAATATTGGCCCCACCATGTTTAGGTCCTTTTAAAGAAGATAAAGCGGCCGCAATAACTGAGTAGGTATCAGAACCCGCTGAGGAAACCACTCTTGTTGTGAAGGTTGAATTATTTCCTCCACCATGCTCCATATGAAGTACTAAAGCCACATCGAGTACACTTGCTTCCAGTTTAGAATATTGCTTATCCGGTCTTAGCATTCTTAGTATATTTTCTGCCACGGAAAGATTGTCATCCGGTCTGTGGATATAAAGACTTTCGTCACATTCATAATGCTTATAGGCATGATACGCATAGACAGATAGCATAGGAAAAACACTGATTAGCGTAAGACATTCTCTTAGTACGTTATCCAATGATAAATCAGATACCCGATCATCATAGGAAGCAAGTGTAAGGACACTTTTCGTTAAAGAATTCATTATGTCTTTACTTGGTGCTTTCATAATGACATCTCTTACAAAATTCCTTGGCAAATTCCTTGAGTCTTTTAGAATTCCTTTGAATTCTACCAACTGCTCTTCATTTGGAAGCTCAGAAAATAATAGTAAATAGGTGATTTCTTCAAATCCATAACGCTTATTTTTTACAAATCCCTTTACTAAATCATTAATATCATAGCCTTGATAAAAAAGTTTCCCCTCACAAGGCACACTCTTTCCATCTATTTCTTCAGTAGACTGAATTAATGAAATTTTGGTAAGTCCAGCAAGTACGCCTTTCCCATTCTTATCTCTTAGACCACGATTTACTCCATACATTTCATCTAAACTGCTGTCAATCAAACCATTTTCTTTGAAAATTTGGCTGTACTTATTCGTGTAATTTTCGATTGTTTCTTTTTTATTATCCTGCATATTCTTCCTCCATTTTAGGATTCTCCATCCTATTTCCTTATTTTCTAATTATGCCCATTTCCATTTATTTTGCTGCTCTACTTTCAGCATCTAGTTGTAATCATTCACTTTAAGAGTTTAAGAGATACTATTCATCCTTTTCCAATGCCTCTTTGATGTTATTCGCTACTTTTTTTGCCACAGATTCCATTAGTCTTTTTTCTTCCCATGTAAGATCCTTATAAAGAATATTTATTAGATTATTTCGCATTTCATTTGCTTCCCTAATAATCTGTTCAGCGGCTTCAGCTATTTTTAAATGAATACATCTTCTATCCTGTTCGTCCAAATTTCCTAGCACATAGCCTTTATGGATTAAGGAATCAATCGCTTTAGAAACATGGGATTTTGCATAAAATTTCAATTCGACTATGTCTTTAGCTGTATTGTAAGACTGATTCTTCTCCAAGAATAATAAAATCTCGATTTCAATCATTGTAAGTCCATATTTTTTTGAAATCTGATTGTATATTCTTTCATATATTTTTTTATATTGCTGACCTTTGAATAGAATTTCCACATTATTATCCATTCGATTAACCATTTCCTTGTACTTTTGTATATTTACATTGTTCTATTTTGTTCTATTTCGTTCTATTTTGAACTGTTCATTATAGAACTATTATAAAATTTAAAAACAGAATTGTCAATCAATTACACACTTCCATTTCTCCATCCTTCACTTAAACTAGACAAGAGTAAACAAAAAGCAAATGAAAACAATAAAGAAAAGTAGATAAAGAAAATAAAAACGCCGTTCTATTTTCGAACGGCGTCCTTTGTGATCTCACCTATCATTAGGGATGTTTTTAAACCATTTGACGAGGCCTACCTTTTCGATACTGAGACCCACATATTTTCAAGCCATTTATCAAAATCGGCACCCTTATCGCCTTCGTAGGTATCGTACACATCAAGCCGCATCTTCTTCAACTTCTCTTTAAATTCTTTATAACTGTGACCTTCTGGCAGACTCTTTTTTATTCTTAACAAGATCTTATTAACACCTTTAATCAAGTCACCTTTTTTCCTTGGCGGTAATTGAACATCTTCACCAAACTTTTTCAGCTTTCGAAATGCAGCTTCTTGAACTTTATAAACGGCATCATCTTTCAACATATGCGTTAGTACATCGATTACCTGTTGATTCTGCCACTGTCCTAACTCTTCGACTGCATCTAAGCGATCTCTCCAATTAGATGTTCGACTGGCCTGTTTTTTTAATTCCTCATAATTTTCCGGTAAAGCACCTTTTGCTTCTATACTTTTCAAACGATTCGATCTCCTTCTACCTTCATATTGGTCCTTTTAATGATGATCATACTATAGTCACGTCTGAAAAAATATCAGAACAAGACAAAACAACTCTTATCCTAAACGTAGAATTATTTTCTCCACCATACTCTATATGAAGCACCAAAGCAATAACCAGTCCGTTTTTCCGCCTCTAACCATTCACTGATTTATGATGGCCCGCATGAATCGGCAAACAAATTTCTACCTCTGTTCCCTGACCTAACTGACTGGAATAGCGAAGTGTTGCGTGGTGATCCGCTAAAATTTTATAACTGACCGTTAATCCCAGTCCCGTTCCTTTTTCTTTCATCGAATAAAAAGGTTCTCCAAGACGTTTGATTCTTTCTTCATCGATTCCACATCCGTCATCTTTTATCATGACTTTTACGAAATTATCTTTGGTTTTACTTAGTGTAATTTCGATCTTTTTCGCTTCAGCTTCAATAGAATTTTTAATCATATTAATGAATACCTGTTTTAAACTGTTGGGTTCACAATCTATTTCTGGAATAGGGTCCAATGCTTTGATAAACATATCTATACCATTCAGTTTAGATTGAGGTGTTAATAAAGTGATAACAGACTGTATGACCCCTTCAATATTACCTTTGACTAACTGTAATTTATTAGGTTTGGCCAGTACAAGAAGTTCGCCAGCGATTTCATTGATTCGATCAATCTCCTCTAACATCACGTGATAATAAGTGGAATGGATCTGGTCGTCGGAATGTAATAATTGGATAAATCCTCGTATTGACGTTAATGGGTTTCGTATTTCATGTGCAATACCAGCAGCCAGCTCTCCTATAACTGATAATTTTTCTGCCCTGAGTAACATTTTTTCCGTTTCTTTCATTTTGGTCACATCTCGGCCATAAATAAATGTACCCATGACCTTTTCATTGATGCGCATAGGAAATATTGTTGCGTGAACATCGAGGATGGTTCCATCCTTCGTTTCTATTTGAATATCATTCCTAGTCGTCAAACCTATACGAGTTTGTTCAATCCCGTTATCCATTATGCTGCGATATTCCTCTAGTAATAGAGTAGAAGGATCTTGATTAATAAAATCAAATTGGCTATACCCAGTAATGGCCTCGAATTGGGGATTGGATTCAATAAAATGACCTTTTTCATCTAAAATATAGATATAGTCAGGAGTATTTTCAGCTAGAGATTTGTATTTCTGTTGGCTTTCTACATACTCTCTATCCATTACCCTTTGAAAAAGGATGTAAGCGATGATAGTAGAAAGAAAAATAATAAGTAAGGTGACCAATGTAATCATGAGTTGTACTTTAAAGAGAATATCTTTTACATATTGTAAGGAAAAATCTACTCCTACGAATCCATAGACTTCACCTGTTTCGTTGTCTATTATTGGGGTGAAGCCAGAAACAATGGGACCCCATATTTTATCGGGGATAATTTCACTATATATTGGAGCTTCACTATTGTAGGTGTTTATTTTTAAATGGGACATCTTTTCTCTTAAACCTAATATCTGACCCGTTGCGTCTAAAATATAAACAATTTCGTCATCAGTTAATCGTTTTTCTGTATAAATATACTTAGCTCCTGTTTGCTTCTTTAACGAATTAAAAAGCTTATGCATTTTATCATAGTAACCCTTATCATAGGTTCCTTCTTTGTATTCCTTGGACTCATATAATTTTTTGTAGGAATCCAGATCCTGTTCAATAAATTCTGCAATCGTCTTCGAAGTATTAGCCGCATTTTTTCCAATTTCATTGACCACTACATCTTTAATGTAACCATAAAGTGAGTAAGCAGGGATGGCTACAGCAATAGTGATCATTATAACTAAAAGTATTAAAATATACTTTTTTCTTCTGACATGGATCTTCAAACAAATCACAGTCCTTATTGTTGACTTATCATTTTTGCTTAAATGTAAGTTTCTAATTATTAAGTCTTAATTGATTCCATTTTTTAATGATCATCACTATTTATATAATAGTTTAAAAGTACATCTTATAATAGTAGTTTTTTGTTGAAGTACACAAGAAGAAAAAGAAGAGTTCAATGAAAAAGTATCACAAATTCAATAAATACAAAAATTCAATTCCCAAATATAACCAAGCCCGAATCCATTAAAAGATCGGGCTTGTTCATTAAGATTTGTAAATCATGTACCACAAAAGGTTCGGTACGGAAGTGATGAAGGTGCTGGCAATGTGCAGTATTCTTTCTGTTCGGGAGAATGCGCAAATGGCTGTGACAGAACAACAAGAAGCCGCTCCATCACGCTGTAGTCCCCTTTTTCCACTGCAGCATTTAGTGCCTCTTCTACTCGGTGGTTCCGAGGAATTACTGCTGGATTGCTGTTCAACATCAATTGATGTGATGTTTCTTCTGATTCCTGCTGCCTCTCTAGTCTTGCCTTCCACCGCTCATGCCATTGATTAAATTCTGGATATCCAAATAAAGATGATATCCTCATATTTTTCAAAAGTGAGTGCGCAGAAAGTATTCGTATAGTCCGCACGATATTTCTGCATCATATTGAGAAGGTCTTCAATAAGAGATTGATCCTCTATCTCTTCATTAAATATTCCCAGTTTCGCTCTCATTCCTGCAAGCCAATTTGATTGATACAGTTCAGCGAAATCTGAAATCGCATCCTCGGCTATTTCGATAGCCTGCTCCTGATTTTCATGTAACAGTGGCAATAAGCTTTCAGCAAATCTAGCGAGATTCCAACCACCCATATAAGGTTGATTGCCATAGGCATATCGGCCTTCCCTGTCAATAGAACTGAATACCGTTGCAGGGTCATAAGTATCCATGAAGGCACAAGGACCAAAATCAATGCTTTCACCACTAATGGCCATGTTATCAGTGTTCATTACCCCATGAATAAAGCCAACCAGCTGCCATTTAGCAATTAGCTCAGCCTGACGTTTAATTACTTCCTGAAGCAGCGATAGATATCGACGCTCACCCTTTTCAATCTCAGGATAATGACGTTTTAGTGTATAGTCCGCGAGTTCTCGGAGTTCCTCCACGTTACCCCAATTTGCCACGTATTGAAAGGTACCGACCCTTATATGACTGGAAGCGACACGGGTTAAAATGGCACCTGGCAGATCGGTTTCGCGTATGACAGGTTCACCCGTTGATACCACCGCTAGGCTACGGGTGGTAGGAATACCAAGCGCATGCATAGCTTCACTAATGATGTATTCACGCAGCATCGGTCCAAGTGCTGCTCGCCCATCGCCCCCTCGGGAATATGGAGTTCTACCGGAACCCTTGAGCTGAATATCGACCCTCACGCCTTGCGGACTGATCTGCTCCCCTAGCAATATAGCCCGGCCATCCCCTAACATGTTAAAATGTCCAAATTGATGTCCCGCATAGGCTTGAGCAAGCGGTGAAGCGCCTTCGGGAATCACGTTTCCAGCAAACACATCTACCCCATCTTTGCCTTGTAGCTTCTTACCGTTCAACCCAAGGGATTTTGCTAACGACTCATTGAAAATGATCAATTTCGGCGAGCTTACTGGGGTTGGATTGGTGCTAGTAAAAAATAATTTCGATAGACGTGCATAACTATTGTCAAAATTCCATCCTATTTCTTTTGTCATCATAGCTCCTTTTCTTTTTCGTCTTCTATATCCTAGTTTATTCTTTAAGAGAAATATAAATCATAGTCATTCTAATATTTTCATTAATCTAGTATCCATATTATATGGAATAGTCGAAACAAGCACGCAAAAAAGCTCCCCCAAACCATCGGTCTGAGGGAACTTTAATATACACTTTTGTTAATGAACTTAAACTCTTGAAGCCAATCCTTTTTAGCTTTTACTTATACAATAGAGAATAACACTGATGTGCAAAATGTTATGTAGCAAATAATGGAGCGCTCATTGCTCCCTTATCCTCTATATTTTATAGCTAATCCTTTTAAGAAATTTCTAGCGTATCGATCACCACAGACTTTATAATTCCTATGTCCTTCTTTTCTTAATACAGCGCTCAATTCTCCTTTTGTAATGATGACTCCTGCTGCTTCTAATATTTCAAGTATATCCTCACTGGTTAATTCTAGTGCTATTTTCACTTTCTTTAAAAGGATATTATTAACACTTTCATTAGACCATACTGGTTTTGTCGGTTGCCCTGCTTTTGGTTCTTGTTTTCCTCTTTTATAAATAATAAAGCCATTTAAAAACGACTCTAACATACGATCATTACACGTTATGTTCTCTTCACTTCCTGCTGTATCCACACTATTGTCTGTTTCATCTTCATCATTGTTATTTGTCTTTGTGAGCATTTTTTGTACTTCTTCTTTTGTTTGTTGAATACCACCCAGTTTAAATATCTCTACCATATCTGTATCTTTTATGTCTAGAGCATATCTTAATCTAATTAATATATCCTGATTCTCCATCTAATAACCTCCAATAACATTTCATCTTTGTCCTATTCTTTGCATGAATCATTGATTTATATACTGATCCTACTTTTGAAATAGATTTTCTGAGACAGGAAAGAGGATGGGATTTTCTTATCCCATCCTCTTTATTCAAAAATGATCCACTTGTTTCTATATAGTATCATACTTTGAGTCATTTCATGTTCTGTTTATTTCACATCTTATTGTGCAGAAGAACGAAAAAGCTCCTCTAATTTACGAACAATTTCATCATTGTCCGCTTTCACAACTTCCACATATTGTGGTTTATCAAACAATTGACTAATTTGTTCAGGGTAAGTCTGTTCGATTTCACAAAGAGCAATGGCTTCATTGAATTTCGCTGGATGTGCTGTTGAAAGTGTAACACATATTTCACTAGAATCATTACAATTTTCGTATGCAGCAACCCCACAAGCAGTATGCGGATCAAGTAAATAATCAGTTTCGGCATGGTACTTTCTGATGGTTTGCAAGCATTCTTCTCCTTCTACTCCATATGCTGCAAAATCTTCTTGTACTTGACGAAGCTGCTCTTCATTCACCACAATTTTACCATCTGACTTGAATTGAGCCATTAAAGCAGAAATAGCACTTGAATTTTCACCAAGTAAGTAATAGAGATAACGTTCAAAGTTGCTGGCTACTTGAATATCCATAGATGGGCTATATGTACTACGGAACTCACCGGGCTCGTACACTCCATCCTTGATAAAACGTTCTAGAATGTTGTTCTCATTCGTTGCGACAATGAGTTTACCAACGGGAAGACCCATTCTCTTCGCTAAATAGCCTGCAAAGATATCCCCGAAATTGCCAGTTGGGACACTAAAGTTGATGCTCTTAATATCCTTCTCTTTGGCCACTTGGAAATACGCATAGAAATAGTATACTGTTTGAGCTAAAATTCGAGCAAAGTTTATGGAGTTGATCGCACGCAAATGATATTTATTTTTGAAATCTACATCTGCAAACAATTCCTTGATCATTCTTTGACCATCATCAAACGTTCCTTCTATTGCTAAATTCAAAACACTTTCATCATGAATCGTTGTCATCTGTAATTCTTGTACTTTACTTACCTTACCATGTGGGTGCAAAATACAAATGCGAATTCCTTCTTTTCCTCTAACGCCCTCAATGGCTGAAGCACCTGTATCCCCTGAAGTAGCACCAAGAATATTGATCGTTTCACCTGTCTTCTTTGATATATAGGCATACAAATTCCCTAAAAATTGCAGTGCCACATCTTTAAAAGCAAATGTCGGACCATGGAACAGTTCTAGCACATACATATTATCCTTCAACTGCTTAACTGGAGTTACTTCTGGATGACGGAAGGTTGCATAACTTTTCTCGATTAATTTCTTCAACTCATCTTCTGGAATTTCTCCATCTACATAATAGGAAATAATTTCGTAGGCTAATTCCTGATAGCTCAACTGGGACATTGCCTGTAGTTTTTCTACAGGAATTTGTGGGATCGCTTCCGGGATTAAAAGTCCCCCATCATTTGCCAGTCCCATCAAGACTGCATCAATAAAGCCAATTTCACTTACATTCCCGCGTGTACTAATATATTTCATAGTACCCTCCAAGTATAAATTTATTATATTACTATCCTTACCTAAAATGAGCGATAAGTCAATATGAAATAAGTTAACATTCTGACTCCTACAATTATTGATTTTCCTCCAAGCGGAAATTGAAATAAAGGCAGACAGCGCAACGAGGATCATCGTAGATTATCACACACTTACATATCTTCTATTTTTCTAATTATGACAGAAAAGCTTACTATGTTATTGGTCATATTAAGCATAGCAAATGAAGTGACCCTTCTCCTCGTAACCCTAAAAAAGCCTAAATAATATAAACTTATTATAAATTATAATACACCATGTTTTCATTACTTTTCCATGGCGGAAAGTATATTTCCTACCATCATTCATTCTGAGACATTGGGATATATTTGCATTCCATTTCATGATCATAAATCTCTTTATATGCAGAATTCATTATAGACAAAGAAATAAATACCATCTGTGCGATTCTGTTAATCATATTATTTGTTTAGGGAATTATAGTTCATGTGCGCTATGACAATAACTTATTTAGAGGTTACTATGAACCATCTCGTTCTCTATGCACATCCTAATCCTAAGAGCTTTAATCATGCAATTTTAGAAACAACAGTAAAAACTTTAGAGTCGAAGGGGCATGAAGTTTCTGTAAGAGATTTATATGAGCTAAACTTTGAACCTGTGTTGAAAGGTAGCGATTTCGAGGGATTTCAATCTGGAAATACACCAGCAGACATAAAGACAGAACAAGATTTTATTTCAAAGGCCGATGTTATTACGATGATTTATCCGATTTGGTGGACAGGACTTCCAGCTATACTAAAGGGTTATATCGATAGAGTGTTATCCTATGGTTTTGCTTATGCTTACGGTGAAGATGGAAGCATCGACAAATTCCTTACAGGGAAAAAAGGAATGATTATTAACACGCAAGGAACACCGAATGACATTTATGATTCAATTGGTATGACAGATGCTTTAAAGAAAACATCAGATACAGGCATCTTTGATTTTGTTGGTATTGAAACAGTCGATCATTTTTTTTTCGGTAGTATCCCACAAGTAGATGATGCTACAAGAAAAGATATGCTTCACAAAATAGAAGACAAATTACTTTCTCTTTTCTAAACGAATAGCTGCAAACTTCGTTTCATAGTAAGAAGAGGATTCTTTAGGTCATCTGTAGAATCCTTTTCACTTTCTTATTGGTCACAAGCCTCTATTCTGGCATTCATTTAGATATTTAATTCCTTCTGATACTCCCCTTCCGTATATTCGAACATGATATAAGCAAAGAAACCTAATCAATGCGATTAGGTTCGAGCAAATGAATGTATTCTAAATGATATTGAAGACCGAATGATCATGTATATTTTCTAAACTATTTTAAAATGAGTTGCGAGATACACTCCACGTGGCTTGTCTGCGGAAACATATCTATAGGCTGAATATATTCCACTTTGTATAGTGGTGAAAGAACGCTGATGTCCTTCGCTAATGTCGACGGATTACATGATACATACACAATTCGCTTTGGCTTTACTTTCAAAAGAGTTTCCAACAATTGTTGATCAAGACCTGTTCTTGGTGGATCGATAATGACGACATCAGGAGTCCAACCTTCTTTTACCCACTTTGGTAATATGACTTCTGCTTTGCCTGTTACATATTGGGCATGTTGAATCCCATGACGGGCTGCATTTTTCTTCGCGTCCTCAATCGATTCGGGAATGACGTCCATACCACGAATTTCCGCTGCCTTGTCTGCTACCCAAAGTCCAATCGTACCGACTCCACAATAGGCATCCACGACTTTTTCACTTCCTGTGAGTTGTGCCGCTTCTTTTACTTCATTATAAAGCTTTACAGTTTGTTCAGGATTTAATTGAAAGAACGTTCTAGCTGACAGCTCGAAGCTTAAGTCTCCTAATGTCTCCTGAATAAAATCATTTCCACCCAGATTCACAGTTTCGTCGCCAAAAATCAGAGACGTTTTCTCTCCATTGATATTTTGCATGATCGATTTTACTTCTGGAAGTCTTTTTTTAATTTCTTCCACAATCTGTTCTTTTTGGGGGAGTTCCTTTTTCGCTGTGATTAGCACAATTTGCAGTTCACCCGTTTGAATCCCCACTCGTGCCACAACCGTTCGAACAATCCCTTTTTTTGATTTTTCACTGTAAATAGGGATCTGCAACTTTTGAAGAACCTTTCGAACTGTTCCTATCGCTTTATTCGTTTTGGTATGCTGAACCGCACATTGATCAATATGAACGAGATTATGCGAATTAATCCCATATAAGCCAGCAAGAACTTTTCCATCCTTTTGGCCGACTTGGAATTGACTTTTATTGCGATAATTCCATGGATTTTCCATCCCCATCGTTTCTCTAATATCCATTTGATTGATAGGCAATTCTGTATGGCGCTCCAATGATTGAATAACAATGTCTCGTTTTTCCTTTAGCTGTTGACTGTAATCTAGATGCTGAAGCTGACAGCCACCACACTCTTCATAAACCGGACAGATCGGCTGAACACGAAATTCAGATCTTTTACGGATATTTTTGATCTTTGCCTCTACAAATTTCGGATGAACCTTTGTGGCTTCAACGACCACTTCTTCTCCTGGAAGGGCTCCTGGAACAAAAACAACTTGCCTTTTAAAATAGCCCACTCCTTCTCCATTGATACCCAGTCGCTTAATGGTTAAAGGAAAGGTTTGACTTAGTTCTAATTTCACGGTTTGGTCATTTTGCATAATTATCGTTCACTCCAATTCTTTGACACTTTTACTACATATATAGTGTAAATACTCAAAAGGCAGATTAAGTTCTTTACTATTATCGGACAAGGTTACAGCAAAATGAAAACTCAACTTTCTTAAAGCATACTTATACTATAGTATAGTAGTTTTTTCTGCTATTCAATCATAGTTATGGGTAATTACATAGATAGAGGCTAACCCAAAAACAAAGGTGTCAGACACCACAATACAATATCTAGTATCAATATTGGAGAAATGATACTAAATAAATGTAATTTCGTGGATGTCAGACACCTTATAGGATAGCCTCTATATTTTGCGTAATCTATACAATATTACTTTAGAGAATGAGAAAGCGGGCTTTAGTACTGATAGTTGAAAGTCCGTTTTCTCATAATTAATTGGCCTACTGTATCTTTAAATCATCCAAACTTTTGAATGTATAGCCTTGTTTTTTTAAATCCTGGATGACACGTTCTAAAGCCTCTGCATTGTCCTTAGATACGGTATGAAGAAGGATAACGGCACCCGGATGGATTTGTTTCATAATATTATCGTAAGCATATTGGGCACCTTTTTGTTGCTCGGTTTTCCAGTCCACATAAGCTAGCGACCAAAATGCATGGGTATAGCCTTGTCCTTTTGCAATTGCCATTGTACGTTCACTAAAAATCCCTCGAGGTGGACGCATATACGTCATGGTTTTATTGCCAGTTAGTTCTTCCGTCTTTTTACGAACCTTTTCTAGCTCTTCCAAGATTTTTTCATCACTTACTCTTGTTAAGTCAGGGTGTGACCATGAATGATTGCCAACGATATGACCTTCATTTGCCATACGTTTGACAAGATCTGGTGTAGATTCTAAGTAATGCCCTGTAACAAAAAAGGCAGCTGGAACTTGCTCTTTATTAAGGATATCTAAAACCTTTTTGGTAAACCCATTTTCATAGCCATTATCAAAGGTTAAGTAAATTTCTTTTTTCGTTGGATCTGTTTTATAAAATGCCCCATGCTTAGCAAGTAAATCATCCCAGGCTTTTCCTGCTTCTGCAGGCTTTCCATCCGTTGATCTCTTAATTCCCCAATGAATCGCCTTGTTAGAATATTGATCTGCTGAAACACCAGATAATGTTATAAAAAACAGTACCAGTACAGTAATCAATTGTTTTGCATACTTCATTTACCTATCTCCTTTAAGAATTTCATTTCTGTTATTATTGTTGCAGATAGGAAAGAAACAATGCGCTTTTCAATCTGCCAATACAAGGTAGATCTTAAGAATAATTCCCAATTTTTCATAAAAAAAAGCTAAAACGAAAGGGTTTCCTTTCATTTTAGCTTTTTTAAAACAATCTATTATTTAAAAACGGGTTCTTTAAACTGGGCTAATTTTTCAAGCGAAGATTGATCGATATCTTTATGAAGACTGTTTCCATGAGAATCCATTGTAACGACGGCTGTAAATCCTTCTACCTGCAGATGCCACATCGCTTCAGGGATTCCAAATTGGGTTAAATCAACTCCATCAACCGATTTAATGCAATCTGCATAGTATTGTGCCGCACCACCAATTGCGTTCAAGTAGACTCCACCGTGTTCTTCGAGGGCAGCCAATGTTTTCGGACCCATTCCCCCTTTACCCATTACAACACGGATTCCAAATTTTTTCATAATATCGCCTTGATAAGGTTCCTCACGAATACTTGTCGTTGGGCCTGCTGCTTTTACTTGCCAGTTTCCATCCTTGTCCTTTAACATAACAGGACCGCAATGATAAATGATTTGTCCATTTAAATCAACAGGAGCATCATGATCAGATAAATATTTATGAATCGCATCCCGACCCGTATACATTCTTCCATTGATATGAACCACATCACCTACTTTTAACTGACGAATTTGTTCTTCAGAAATAGGAGCTTCTAATTCCACAACATTGGCCGTTTCGTTGGCGGCGGCTGTTTCTTTTTCTGCTTCAGTGGTTGCAAAATCGATTTTTTCCCCTTCTTGGTACATCCATTCATTTATGACCCCTGTTTCTGGATGCATGGTCACTCCTAAGCGGCGGAATGCCCAACAATTATAAGCAACTGAAACAAAGAAGCTTGCTGGAATACGATTCATAACACCAATTTTACAGCCTAAGAGTGTCGTTTCACCGCCAAATCCCATAGTCCCAATTCCTAATTTATTAGCATTTTGCATGATATACTCTTCCAGTTTGTGCAGGTCTTCATTCGGGTTCACATCTTCTGACGAACGGAAAAGTTGCTCTTTTGCTAAATCGTAGCCGCTCGAACGGTCTCCACCAATTCCTACCCCGATAAATCCTGCACTACAACCTTGACCTTGTGCTTGATAAACAGAATGGAGGATACATTTACGAATTCCATCAAGATCTCGTCCCGCACGTCCTAATCCTTCTAACTCACAAGGAAGACTGTATTGAATATTTTTATTTTCACAACCGCCGCCTTTTAAAATAAGACGAGCATCGATATAATCTTTTTCCCATTGTTCAAATTTAATAACCGGCGTCCCGCCTCCAAGATTATCTCCACTATTTACTCCTGTTAGAGAGTCAACAGAGTTTGGACGAAGCTTTCCATTTTTAGTAGCCTCAGCAATAGCTAAATATATAGCCTTTTTCATTTCAATTTGATTCGCTCCAACCGGAGTTTTTATTTTAAAAGTGGGCAATCCAGTGTCCTGACATATAGGAGAAACATTATCATCTGCCATTTTGATATTATTTGTAATGGTCGCTAGAGCCATAGCAGAACTTGTACCTGCATTTTCCTTTTCTTTTGCGGCCTTAATGGCTCGACGAACATCTTTTGGCAGCTGCGTTGATGTTTCAACGATCAACTTGTACATACTCTCCTGAAATTTCTCTACATTCATGAATTATTTCTCCTCTCCAAATAGGTAAATATTTTTTGATAATTTAGACATTTCTATTATACTTGTATATTCTCGAATTTAAAAGATAAAGAAAACTTCCATTTTTTCATATAAAAAAAGAGCCAAAATTGACTCTTTAAATGTCTCGATGGTTAAATTCACGGCATTTTGATTCAAGTTCATCGACCATTTCAATTAAACGATCAATATCCTCGAGATCTGTTTCCTCTGGATCAATAGCATCTAATACATCCAGAAACATGTTCAAACGTTGTTTTAAAAAAGTTACCTGCTGATTTTTATCTTGAATCGGACTACCCAAAAAAACTCGCTCCTTTCACTTTCGTATTCATCCTATCGAAAAATAGAACTTTAGGCAATACCATTTAACAAATGGTTTTGGAGGACCTCTCTGAATGAAGTTAAAAGTTTTTAGTGAAATATATATGGATATAAGTCATATTTATATAAGAATGAAGGATCACAGAAAGGATGAAAAAACAATGATTTTTGAAAAAAAGAAAATAGTACCCAATTTCGATCCTTGGGAAGCTTATATGGATATTACTGAACACGGTAAACTAACTTTATCAAACATCGAATTTACTACAACCCATTTATGTAATATGCGCTGTGAACATTGTGCGGTTGGCTATACTTTGCAGCCCAAAGACCCTGATGGGCTCCCAATAGAGTTACTCCTGCAACGACTTGATGAAATCCCCTATTTACGTACGTTAAGTATCACTGGAGGCGAGCCTATTTTATCGAGAAAATCTGTCGATCAATACGTTATCCCACTATTGAAGTATGCTCATAATCGAGGAGTTAAAACACAACTTAATTCCAATTTGACACTTGATCTGGATCGTTACGAGCCTATTATTCCTTATTTAGATGTCCTTCATATCTCTCATAATTGGGGAACCGAGGATGATTTTATCAACGGAGGCTTTGCCAATATGGAACGTAAGCCGACGCGGGATCAAAGAAAAAAGCTGTTAGCGAAAATTATTGAAAACAGTCGCTCTTTAGCAGAAAGTGGTGTTTTCATATCTGCGGAAACGATGTTGAACAAGCGCACTCTTCCGCACCTAGAGCATATTCATAAACAAGTTGTTCACGAAATGAAGTGCAAGCGTCTTGAAATTCACCCTATGTATCCATCTGACTTCGCATCTTCTTTGGAGACACTAACTTTAGATGAAATTCGTACTTGCATTCACCATCTGCTTGATATCCGTGACCAAGATACGTGGATGCTATTTGGGACTTTGCCTTTTTATGCTTGTACACAAAATGAAGCTGATTTGCACCTGTTAAAAAGGCTCTCTCATGAAAAAAATGTGACCGTCCGAAATGACCCTGATGGCCGTTCCCGATTAAATGCCAATATATTTACGGGTGAAGTGATTGTCACAGACTTTGGTGACACCCCTCCACTTGGAAATATTAAAGAAGATCGACTCGTTGATCTATTTGACAAATGGTTACATACAGAGCTCGCCACATCATTAAACTGTCATTGTCCACAAGTCCAATGTCTGGGACCAAATGTATTAGTTAAAAACAGTTATTATCCAGAAGTAAACTTCAGAAACCGCCATGCCCTACTATAAAATCAACAATAACGGTGTCAGGCACCACAAAAAGACAAATGTCTTTTTGTGGTGCCTGACACTCCTCTTTGTTAACGCGGTTGTTCACTTGCGACAAAACTAAATGAAACGTGGTCTTGGATAGGAATCCAAGCACTAATACCTTGAGAAGTAACATTTTTTACGACAATCATTTTTTTACCGCCCTTAAGCATTAAGTACACTTCCCCATAGGTAACTTTCCCTTTTTCATTTACTGCTGGTGCAAAACCGAATAAATAACCTAACATTTTGGGTGGAACATTATAAATTTGATTTTTCTTCGTTCCCCCTCCAATAACGGTTTCAAATGCTAAGGGCAATCCTGATTTTTGAGTCGCTTTCATTAACATCATTTTTTTCACTTCTTCAACATTGGCAATCTTTGCTGTTAAGCCACCACGGACTATTTGTTGTGCTTCTTGCACGTAATGAATCTGATAAGGAGCAGTTCCTCCACGATTATCATAGTAATTTGTATTAATTTTTTGATACTCCCAATTAGGTGCCGTTTCCAGAGATTCATAATTCAGTGGCCATTGACCAAGATAGATAATAGCCCGATAACCAAACGCAAAAGGGGTACTGTTGACAGTTGTTTCATTCAGCATACGAATTAACTCAGGATTTTCAATTTTAATTTTAGTTGATTCAATAAGATCGATTGTCAACTCGCTTGGTTCTAATTTCGGGATATCTTCTTTCGGATTTGGATATGTATTTTCTTTGGTTACGTTCAGTACCGAACTTGGCGCACTAATCAATTGCTGTGATGGCGGCACTTCTTTTTCCAGTTGTTTTTCCGCCCCAACATTTGGAAGGGAAACAAACGTGAAAACGAGCCCGATAAATAATAAAATTAGTTTTTTCTTCATCATGATGAACTCCTTTCAACGAAACAGACTAAAAAATTCTCATAGTATAGTGTTTTCGTAGTCATTCAAGTTTATCCATAAGAAGTTTATATTATTTCATATTTATTGGTTTACCGAGCCGTTTTTTATAATAAATAAAAACCAATCCCCATTATGGCGTATGCCCCAAGTAAAGTAGCTCCTTCAAACCAGTTGGATTCTCCATCATTCGAAATAACCACCATTAATAATACAGCCGTTACCATTGAAATGAGTTCTGGTAAAGTGAACACGAGTGGCATGGCTGTAGGAAACATGAGTGAAATCAGCATAAGTAATGGGGCGACAAACATTGACACTTGCAAAGTTGAGCCGATCGCAATTTCCACTGCGACATCCATTTTATTTTTAAACGCCATCACAATGGCAGAAGCATGTTCGGCCGCATTTCCCACAATTGCAACAATAATGACCCCAATAAATAAATCAGTCCATCCAAATGATGCCGCAACCACTTCAAATGTATGAACTAAGTTTTCCGACACATAGGCAACCGCAATCGTTGCAAGCAATAGAACCGTAATAGCCTTCCCTTTCCCCCATTCAGGTTCTTCCTCTTCATGGGCACCTACGTGATCTTCTTTATGCTGGTAAACACCACGATGTGTCACAAGTTTGAAGAAAAGGGCCGCTAAATAAAGGACCATCAAGATAACGGAAATTCCAACACTAAGGGATAATGTATCACTCTCACTCATCGTCATTGAAAATACCTCAGGAATCACAAAAGCCACAATCACAGCAAAAACAAGTAATCCTGAATTATGTCTGGCATCAAATACATTAAACTTTTGTCGCTTGAATTTCACCCCACCGATAAAAAAGGACAGGCCCGCAACTAATAAAAGGTTTCCTATAACAGAACCCGTTAATGAAGCGAGTACAACACCAACCAAACCGGCCTTTAATGAGTAAATAGAAATGATTAATTCCACTGCATTTCCGAAGGTTGCATTTAGTAACCCACCAATTCGCGGTCCAGCAACCACCGCAAGACTTTCTGTCGCTCTTCCCATAAAACTTGCTAGTGCAATAATCGTCAAACAGTAGATAATAAATAAAAGAATACTTGACCAATGCATCAATGTACCAATGACAGACAGCGGAACACCAATAAAAGTTAAAATCATAAAAATCCTATTAACCATAAAAAACCTCCCTTTCCTCTTCATTCACATCTTTCAAGTTAGACTTCCCCTATTCTTATACTTCTATGATATAAAGAGATAATAGAAGGTGCTTGCTTAACCACCCCTCACACGCACCGTTTCAATAGATTTGTCTGTTTTCTCCACCGCTCAACCATGTTCATTCTTCATCGTTTAATAGCGAAGTGCAGGTTGATCGTATGACAAGTATCGAGGAGGGCGGCCGCAAGCTTTTCTTCATTCCCATAAAAACGAGTAGATGGAAGCGGTATTGAGACAGCACTTAGATTTCTCATACTATCAAAAACAACTGCACCTACTGCACAAATCCCATGAATGTGCTCTTCCCTGGTAAAAGCAACACCCTCTTTACGAACCACTTCTAACTCCTTTAACAGTTCATCCCGATTCGTAATCGTTTTATCATTGTATTGTTTTAGGTGCTCCGGTAGCAGTTTCTCAACCTCAACTATAGGTAATGAGGCGAGTATGGCCTTTCCGTTTGCCGTGCAATGTAATGGAAAAGATGCACCGGGTTGAGAAGTCGCTTGTAATGGATGTGTAGCGATAATTTGATCCACAAAAAGCACCTTTCCGTTTTCTAATACTGAGAGGTCGACCGTTTCATTCACTAGATTAGATAGTTGTATTAAAAAGGGTCTAATTTCTTCTCTTAGATCACTATGGACAGCGGCGGCAAGCATCGCAATCTCAGGTCCAAGACGGATACCACCGTTAGGAGAAGCTGGTGCAACAAAATTTTCCTGTTCTAGTGTAGTAACAATTCTTTGAACTGTCGATCTAGCTAGGTTCACTTCTTTTGCAATTTGCGATAGGCTTAATCCCTTTGGATGTTCTCTAAGAGTTCTCAGTATTTTGGCTGCACGAGAGATCACTTGAATATTAGACGTCTTATTCTGATCCTGATTATTGTTGTTCAAAAGTATGTCCTCCTTATTTCCCACTTCTATTATATCTGAAATTTCAATATTAAAAATGACATTTGTGTAACTGTTCAGAGTAATCCTTGTATAAAGAGAAAATCTCTAGTTCATTGTCAGATAAAGCTATCCAAACGCTCCTATGTGTTGCATTTTATTTTTCAATAATAACAGATCGTATGATAGGTCTAAAAATAGGGTAGACAGATAGTTGAAAAGTGATTATACTTAGATTAACCGATTCGTGGTACACGTGTATCGCATTGTGGTTATTTTTCAAAAAAGGCCAGCATACTTACATTTTAAGTGAAAAGTAACATTTTTTCTTATAGAGCGATCTTGCTATAAAGGATCAGGGATAGTGAAGCAATACTAATTAGATATCTTGAGGATAGAATATCCGAATATACTCTTGGACTTTTCAAATAACAGTCAACAAATAGATGAGGGGGATTATAAATGGGCTTAGTTAAAGTTGGCGTGATCGGAATAGGAAATATGGGCAGTTCACATGTTCTTAAGTTGAATCAAGGACAAATTGAAGGAGCGACATTAACCGCAATTTGTAGTCGAAATGAAGAACGAATCGAATGGGTGAAAAATCATACAACAGGTAATGTGCAAATTTTCCAGGACGAAGAGACCTTTTTAAATGAATCAGGAATTGATGCCGTTCTTATTGCGACGCCGCATTACAGTCATCCAGAACTAGCAAAAAAGGCCTTTGCTAAAGGGATACATGTCCTTATTGAAAAACCGGCAGGCGTTTATACAAAAAATGTGTTGGAAATGAACGAAGCAGCGAAAGTGAGTGGAAAAGTATTTGGTATCATGTATAACCAACGGGCAAATCCGCTTTATCAAAAATTACGCGACCTCATCGAATCAGGTGAACTAGGTGAAATTAAACGGACCAATTGGATTATTACCGACTCTTATCGTCCACAAAGCTATTACGATTCAAGTAAATGGAAAGGCACATGGAAAGGTGAAGGCGGCGGTGTCTTATTAAATCAGGCCCTCCATCAATTAGATATATGGCAATGGACGACAGGTCTTATGCCAAAGAGTATTCGTGCATGTGCCAGTCTGGGGAAATATCACGATATTGAAGTAGAAGATGATGTAAGTGCGTACGTAGAATATGAAAATGGGGCGACAGGTGTATTTATTACATCGACAGGAGAAGTACCAGGTACGAATCGATTTGAAATCGTTGGAGATCGCGGGAAAATAGTCGTGGAAAATGAAAAACTAACTTTTTATCGCTTAACACAATCAGAACGTGAATTTAATGCAACATTTACAGGCGGTTTTGGAGAGCCGGAATGCTGGAAAATCGACATTCCTGTAAAAAGTGAACATGCTGGTCATGTAACTATTATACAAAACTGGATTGATACGATTGTTAAAGGTGTGCCGCTACTTGCACCAGGTGAAGAGGGAGTAAAGGCGTTAGAAATTGCAAATGCCATTTACTTATCTTCTTGGTTAAACGAAACGGTAGAGTTTCCTATCGATCCAGACCTTTATTATGAAAAATTACAAGAAAAAATCAACCAGTCTACATTCAAGAAAAAGAATGTAACGAATATAACTTTAGATGTAACTGGGACACATTAAGGACTATACGAATAAACCTCGTCACAGATAGCGATTTCCCAATTGAAAACCATTGTAAATAAAAGTTATGGAAAAAAACGAATCCTTCTGAACGGATGACAGAAAAGGAAATTCAGGAAACGACAGGGGTTTCGGCTGCTACAATCTATCGGGAACTTAAAAAAGAGCAAAACTAAAGGTTTGCTCTTTTTGTTTTCATCTTATATATAATGGATTTCTAAGCTAAAATACGGGATTTTTCTTTAAAGTCGAAATAGCTTGTATATGCACTTTCTTGATGGTACAAGTTTCTCCAGCCTTCGATCGGTTCCAAAATATGCTTTCCAAGAATATTTTCTACTTGATGTATTTCTTTGTTTTCTATAATAGAGATGATGTTTTTATGATCGGTAATCAGCTCATAAAAATCATGTTCTTTCTGGGAAAGCATCGTCATTCGATGACAATGTGCAGCTAATTGATTTACGGCTTCCCACATCATCTTTCTCTGATTGCCTTGAAAGATGATGCAATGAAAATTCCTATCTAATTTATTAAAGTCCCACTTTGTCCCTTTTTGGGCCATCAACATCTCTTGAAGAGCGACGTTCTTTTTTAGCTGATCCAGATTTTCTCGAGGAAAGGATTTACAGGCTAATTGTAAAACTTCTTTTTCTAAAATGAGCCGTATAGATGCAGCTTCTTCGATTAATTGTGGCTTGATTTTTGAAACATAGGTCCCTACTTGTGGGATTACTTCTACTAAGTGTTCTAGTTGTAATCTCCCCATTGCCTCTTTGATCGGTGTGGTGGAGACCTTTAGTACTTTAGCAAGATCTACTACAGATAGGGCTTGCCCTGGCTGTAACTGTAACGACAAAATTCCTTCTTTAATTGCTCTATATGAATAAATTTTATTATTTTCACTAGGCAATTTTTTAGATAATGGAAACATTGTGCTCCACCCCTAATGCTGAACAATATAATGGTTTCTCTAACAACGGTTCTTGTTGGAGCATACGCTGTAACAAGTAATGTTGTTGGACTCCTTTATCTCTTAATTGAAAAAGAATTCTTGTGTTGAACATACTGTTCGACCTCTGAAAAACTTAAAACATTTACATCGCCTTCAACAGTATGTTTAAGTGCGAAGCAAGCTGTTGCAAAATCAACGGCTGCCTGTGGTTCATATTGATTAATTAATGAGTAAATCAATCCTGTTGAAAAAGCATCTCCTGTACCAACCCGGTCAACAATGTCGATATCAATTTCAGACGATTGATAGAAATCACTGCCATCAGATAGAAGCGCTTTTAAACGATGATGATTGACTGATAACTGATTTCTATAGGTCATCGCAATATATTTAAGATCAAATCGTTCATGCATGATTTTCATAATCTCTTTATAATCATCAGGACCTGGTTGTTCCGGCAAGTTATCTTTAATGTCTCTTCCCTCGGTATCTAATAGTTGAAGTGGTTCCACTCCAATACATACATCCACATTCTTCATTAGCTCAGTCATCTTCCGTCTTGCTTCCTCAAATGACCATAACGAACTTCTATAATTAAGATCACAGCTCGTTGTTAATCCTTGTTGCTTCGCAGCCGTAAGGGCAAGACTCGTTAATTGAAACATCTCTTCGTTTAACGCTGGTGTAATACCACTAATATGGAACCAGTCCGCATCCGCAAAAATTTGGGCAAAATCATATTCAGCCGCTTTTGACCCGGCAAAGGCAGACCCGCTGCGGTCATAAAAAATTTTAGAAGGTCTGATGGAATGTCCTTTTTCTAAAAAATAAATCCCCATCCGGTCCCCGCCAAAAACCATATGATCGGTTTCAACGCCATAACGATTTAAAAACTCATCCGCACTAATCCCGAGATCATTATTAGGCAATTTACTCACAAAAGAACTATTTAATCCTAATTGCGATAATCCGATTGCTACGTTCGCTTCCCCGCCGCCATAATGAATATCAAAGGATTGAGCTTGTTTAACTCTTTGATGTCCAGGCGTTGATAAACGCAGCATAATTTCCCCCATTGTTACCACTTTTTTCATAATCGTCGTCATCCCCATAAAAGTTTATATTTTATTTTCTGATTATACTTTTTAAGACTTCAGATCTAAGCTGATATTCATTACTAAATGGTTCCAAAAAAATAGCTAATTTGCATTAGCTATCGTCTCTTGTGTAAATGAGTTAAGACTGCGATTTTCTATTTTCGGCTAAATTATTTGTCATTTTAGCAAGACGAGACTTGTTTAACGGGTACCAGAAAATTAATATCAAAGCCACTGCCAGATAAATAACCCCAGGAACTAATGTGGCCAACGCATAGATTCCATCTAATGTCTCTTGTGTTTGTATCTTTAGTGCTGCCGTATAACCAACTGCTGCAATCGCGAATCCGCCAACACCTCCGGCAATCGCTTGTCCTACTTTTCGGGCAAAGGAATAGATTGAGTAAACGGTTCCATCTTCCCGCAATCCAGTGATTAATTCATGATAGTCAATAACATCTGTTACGAATGCCCAAATCACAATATTGAAGAATCCCATCCCGAACATGGCAATCGCACAGCCCACTAAGAATCCAGTTAAACCAAGGTTTGGCAAGAAATATAAAAGTAAATACGCAAG
>CAVXVN010000011.1:0-298725 GCA_963765265.1 uncultured Bacillaceae bacterium | reverse complement strand
ATATTATTCATTATCGTTAGTTGTATTGGAGGGTTCCTGTTCTCTTTTACAGGTCTTGGAATTGGTTGGATGATCGGAACGATTGTGCTAGCTGCCTTTCTTTCTTTTCGACAACCTACCTGGTTGGAAATTACAAGTGTACCCAACGGTCTTCCTTCCTATTGGTTAAAAATAGGTCAACTGCTTTTAGCAGTTGAGTTGGGACAAAATATCAATTTATCTGTATTACAAACGTTTAGTCAAAATTGGTTAACGATTACAATTATGCTCTTGCTTTCCATTATTTTTTCCCTTATTTCTGGGATGATCCTATGGAAATTTAGTCAAACAGATATGCTAACTAGCTTCTTTTCTACAGCACCGGGAGGAGTCGCAACCATGCCCGGTATTGCAGAAGAAGTTGGTGCAAACACAGCTGTCGTTAGTATCATTCAGACGATGCGTATTTTTCTGGTCGTACTAACCATTCCCATCATTGCATCTTCCTGGCTCGCGACTTCAGTGGATCAGACCTTTACCACCAGTATTTCTGCCACTTCCGGAAGTTTTGAATTTGAATGGGTGCAGGTACTTGGTACGATTCTTGTGCTTTTATCCGCTTGGGGTGGATCTTATTTTGGGAAATTATTGAAATTACCAGCACCTTTGCTTGTTGGGGGCATGATTGGTGTTGCGATCGTTCAAAGTCTTGTTTCCATTTTTTTAGGGTACGATCTTGGTATGGTGGCCAGAAAGCATCATGATTTTATCTCAAATTTTGATTGCTTCTAGTATTGGTTCTCGCTTTCAAAAAAGTATGTTCATTGGGATTCGAAGAACCTTTATGATCGCATTTGTAAGCACAATTGGTTTAATAATAGCCATGTTTGCATGTGCTTATTTGGTGGCTGAAGCAACTGGTATTACGTTATTAACATCCGTTTTGGCGTTTGCTCCTGGGGGAGTTGCAGAAATGGCAACAACGGCAGTGGTCCTTCATGCAGATTCTACTTTTGTCGTGACTGTTCAAGTGCTTAGAATAGTCGTGGTCATCCTTATATTACCGCCATTTTTTCGATTATTAAATCGAAGGGATTTACGAAAATATGAAAAATTTTCATGTATCCATATGAATGAGGGAAGCTGTTAAAAAGGTAAAACTTTAACTATAGTTGAACAAAAAGGCGTGTATCAAGTATTGTATATACTTAATACACGCCTTTTTAGATATATTTCTTCAAAACGATTATTCTTGTTTTACTCGGATTGTTAGGAGCATGATAAAAGATATCAGGACAATTGAAATGACCCACAACCATGCCATCCTCATATTACCAGAATCAATCGCAATATAAATGGCTATAGGGATGGTTTGGGTTTTTCCTGGAATATTACCTGCAAACATGAAAGTTGCACCAAATTCTCCTAATGCTCGTGCAAGGCTTAAAATACTACCTGATATTAGTGCTCTTGAAGCTAAGGGAATCGAAATAAAAAAGAAAATGGCCCATTCATCTGCTCCAAGCACCCTTGCTGCTTCTTCAATTTCTCGATCTATACCTTGAAATCCTGATTTAGCAGACTGGTACATGAGTGGGAATGCCACAATGATGGATGCTATAACAGCAGCCCACCAAGTAAAAATAATGGGTTGATGAAACAACCATTCTATGGCTTGTCCAACAAAGCTATTTTTTCCGAAAATGATAATAAGAAAAAAACCAATGACAGTAGGAGGAAGAACCATTGGAAGCATGAGAATGGTTTCTACAATGGGTTTTCCTCTAAAATACCTTCTAGCCATTGCACGTCCCAGCAATGTTCCTAGTACAATAACAATCATTCCTGCAACAAGTGCGGTTTTCAGTGATAATAATATTGGACGTATAAATTCTTGCATGGTTCCATCATTTAATAGTAAATCCATAATCCATAAACACCCTCATAGATTCTTTACTTTGTAAATAGTTATAAAACCTTTTCGCGTCTTCGTAATGTTTGGCACCTTTAATCATTCCGATGGGATAGCGGATAGAAATAAATCTACTGGAGCACCATTAGAAGTTTGGCATCCTTGCACCTCAATCTCATTAAGCTGATAGACTATTGCTTTATATTTATAATAGAATCTTATATTCTTGATTCTTAATACCATCTATTAAATAGGTTCGCTCCACATATTGAATATCTTTATCGTTCATTAATAATACCGTAGAACTTCTTGTTCCGTAATCTTTGCTTTTGATGAACATGGGAGAAAGCATTCTTTCCCATTCTAGAGTAACCCCTGTATTTGGTAGGAGATGATCTGGTGAAGTTTCAGCATGTTGGAGCAAGTTAAAAAGTTCCTCCACTATGTTTTCCTTTTCCTTACTTATGATTTTAGACATACCAAACTTACCTTTCGTAACCTTTGGCCAATCGGTATTTAATAAGTGGTTGCTAACACCATGAAATCCTGGTTTGATTTTTTGTGGAGCATTCCCTTTGTTTGAATAATAAAATAGCTCATTCATATCTCCGGCCAATAAGTTATAGCCTGGAAATGGATCATGATCGTTTATCAGGGTTTGCATATACTCTTTTAGGTTTCCTTTATAGTTCAATGCATTTGCTACTAGGTCACCACGTGAACGTTTTCCAACTGTTTCTTCTAGAGGATCACGATAATTAGTTAACGCAGAGAATCTCCCCTTCGTGGTCACCCCCATCCAGGTACCCATTTTCTCCAGATCTCTACCAGCGAGAATGTCAGGATGATCCTTCCAATAATGAGCAGGAGAAGTGGGCCTTGCATAAAACTCATCACGATTTGCCGCAACAATAAGCTTATATTTGGGATGAGTCTTATAGGCAAATAATATTAGACACATATTTTCCCTCCTCTTTCTCATAAAACATTAATAGAAAAAATAACGCTCTACATTGAATAGTTATTCAATGTAATGATCCCATATTTTTTCGGTTACCTCAATATTATACTAGAAATTTTCCCATACAAAAAAGGACATGTACAACAAGGTACATGTCCTTTTTTATGAAAGTTCGATTTGGCGGGTTTCTTTTCCAAAGAAGGCAACTGCTATTACCCCAATAACGATACTTATACAAAATATGGTAAATATGTAGGAAATGGAGTACCCTGCAGAAACAAGTGACCCAACTAAAAGCGGTCCGAGTATTCCACCAACTCTTCCGATAGCCGCAGACATACCGGATCCAGTCCCTCTTATTACTGCTGGATATTGTTCAGGACTATAGGCATACAACGCTCCCCATGCACCTAGGTTGAAGAACGATAATAATATTCCGGAACCAATAAGAATAGCTGTCGATTCTGCGGCTCCAAATACAAGAGCTGAAGCAGCTGTTCCTAATAAATAGGTTACAAGTACAAATTTACGTCCCATTCGCTCAATTAGCCAAGCTGCAGAATAATATCCAGGTAGCTGGGCAAGGGTCATGATTAATACATATTCGAAGCTTTGAATCATGCTAAATCCTTTCATGACCATCACACTTGGTAGCCAAAGGAACATACCATAATAGGAAAATACTACTGTAAACCAAAGCACCCATAATACAAAAGTAGATCGTGCATATTCTTTCGACCAGACTTCTTTCATGTTTTGAAAAACAGTTCTTTTTTCTGTTTTTTTAGTGGAAAATGCAGGTGAGTCAGGTAATTTTAGACGTAAGTATAATGCGTAAAATGCAGGTAAAGCACTTATGATAAGTGCAGTTCTCCAGCCAAATGATGGAATGATAAAATATGATATAAGTGACGCTAACAACCACCCAAAAGCCCAAAAACTTTCTAGCAATACGATAATACGTCCACGATCCTTTGCTGGTACGATCTCAGATACCAGCGTTGATGCGACTGGTAATTCCCCTCCAAGTCCCAACCCAATAAAAAATCTGAAAATAAGAAATACGGAAAGTGTGGTGGTTAGTGCTGAAATCCCACTTGCAATGGAGAATATAAGCAAAGTAATGATAAAAATTTTCTTTCTTCCTATTTTGTCAGCCCATATACCAAATAATAGTGCGCCAATGGCCATTCCGATTGAGTTTACACTACCAATCCAGCCCATTTGCTGAGGGGTTAAATCCCAATCAATTTTTAGTGCTGCAATGATAAATGACAGCATTCCTACATCCATTGCATCAAACATCCATCCCAGACCAGCTATACTTAACAGTTTTTTCTGTGAAATTGGTTTTCCCATTTAATAATAGTACCTCCCTTGTTGTCTTGTCAGTTGTCATAACTATTTTAATATAGACAGAAATGATGGAAAAAACAAGAATAAAATCTTAACAGCCTACATTTTTACGAAAAAATATGTAGAGTTCCTTGTGTAAAATAATATATTTATTTTGTACTTGGGATATACTTAATATCCCAAGAATCTTAATCCTTTTAAGAATATTAAAAATAAATTTCTAAAATAAAAAAATAGAGGGTGGAGGGAATTTTAAGAATATCCCCTCTACCCTCTATTTTATACCTTATGATTTCACGAAATTTTAACGGTTACCAAATCATTTATTGATATTACCTCTTGATTAAGAATAGTTATCCTCTATGGCTTTTCTAAGTAATTGAGCTGATCGATCCATATCAACTTTAACCATTTTTTTATAGGTCTTCGCTTTCTCTGTATCTTTAATGGAATAAACAGCCACCTCTTGGTATTTCGATCCTTCCTTAATGATTTTCCCCCTAGTTAACACACCCTCTTCTAATAAATCATGCAACGCTCTGTATATCTCTGAATGTTGCGGTTCAAAACCGAATGGTTTAAATTCTTTTTTCATTTCATCTAATAATTGCATTCCATACCATTTACCATTTTCAATATTTGTAATGAGATACATTTTTATAAATGCCCTTTGTTTGATAAGAAACCCTGTACTTTCTCGTTTTCTATCACCCACTGATGACACTCCCTACTAATTATTGACTTTTCTGAATTAATTATATCACAGTTGGTATAGAGCTCATAAGAAAATATGTTTGCGTTTTAATAGTCTAAAAGTTTTATATATAATCAAATGTATTATGATAGGGTAATACATTTAATTTGGAATGTAGGCTGAAGGTTGCTTTAAGTATTTATCCCGGTTTAACTGGCTGTAATACCCCGATAAGTGCAATAAGATCTTCAGCCCTTAGAAAAGTCAATCAGGCGTAGCGTGGCTAACCATCAGTGGGGAATGAGAGAAAACCCCCACTGATGGAAGTTTTCTTTATAGGTATATTCATTTACTTTCTATCCTGCGATTGGATGATTAAGAATTGAATCGTCCATTTTCCTTAGTGTCCATTTATACCATAAAACAAGTACGACACCTTTAAATACACTACTAATCGCAATCGACATCCACACGCCATTCAGTCCGAATGGAATAGAGAAAACTAAAGCCATGGGGATTCTAATAGCTGTAAATATGATACTGAAAATAGGAGGAATATAAGTTTTACCAATTCCGTTAAATGCACCAATTGTGGACCTAAATATTCAAGAAATATTGTTTCAATTATGTGGGGGAATTGGAATTTTCCTTTATGGTATCAAAATGATGAGAGAAGGACTTCAACGATCTGCAGGTGACCAGTTAAAGAATATTCTTTATCAATTTACAAAGAATCCATACATAGGAGTATTAGCTGGATTTCTTGTTACAGGATTTATACAAAGTAGTACAGCAATTACGGTCATTACGGTTGGGCTCGTTAGTGCTGGAATGCTGTCTCTCCGTCAAGCTATTGGAGTAATCATGGGAGCTAATATTGGTTCAACTATAACAGCATTTATTATTGGATTTAGTATAGATGAATATGCATTACTCATTATTTCCATAGGATCTATTATCTTATTTTTCTTCAAAAATCATAAAGCGAATTCATTCGGACAAATCATTTTTGGTTTGGGTGCACTCTTATATGGGTTAGAATTAATAACTGGCGGTATGATACCACTCCATTCGATTGACGACTATCATGATTTAACTGTCCAATTAAGTATGAATCCAATACTGGGTGTATTAATTGGTACGATTACAACGGCTATTGTACAAAGTTCGGCTGCAACGATTGGTATTTTACAAGGCTTATATGCAGAATCTCTAATTAATATTGATTCTGCTTTACCAATCTTATTTGGCGATAATATTGGAACAACACTTACAGCCGTTATTGCTGCTATAGGTGCTCCTTTGGCTGCAAAAAGATCAGCATTAGTTCATGTAGTATTTAACCTAGTTGGGACGATTGTTTTTTTATTTTTTTTGAAACCCTTCACTTTTTTGATTATATCAATTCAAGCTACAATGGATTTAAATCCTAAAATGACAATTGCTTTTGCACATGCCATTTTTAATGTTATTAATGTTCTTATTTTTTTACCTTTTGTAGGTGCATTAGTTTTAATCGTCACGAAGCTAATTCCTGGAAAGGAAATACTTGTAGAATTTAGAGCAAAGCATCTGGATCCCATTTTCATTGAACAATCTTCTGCTATTGCTCTTGGGCAGGCAAAAGAAGAAATCGTTCATATGGGTAATTTCGCCATCAAAGGGCTCAGCGAATCTTTGAAATTTGTCAAAACAAAACAGAAGAAATATGCTGATCGGACCTATCAAATGGAAAATATCTTGAACAATTTAGACCATAGGATTACAAGTTATCTTGTAGAACTTTCCACAAGCTCACTGTCAGAACAAGAATCTGAAGATCAAAATAAACTAATGAAGATCGTGAAGGATATTGAAAAAATGGGTGACCATTTTGAAAATATCATTGAGTTAATAACATACCAAATCACAATGAAAGTAAAAATATCAGAATCTGCTATGGAAATTTTATATGAAATGTATGATTTAACACTTTCAACCGTAAGTGAAGCCATCATTACGCTTGATCAAAATGACAAAGATTTGGCAAAACAGGTAATCGAAAAAGAAATTCTTATTGATAAAATGGAACGTCAACTTCGTAAACAACATATTCTACGTTTATCATCGGGAATATGTACGCCTCAAGCTGGCATGGTATATATTGATATAATCAGCAATCTAGAACGTATTGGAGATCATGCAGTCAATATTGCTAATTCTGTACTAGGAGAAAAAGTTCACTTTAATGAAATGGTCTTTGAACAAGCGAGTACTTCTTTTTGACTTCCATTCAATCTAAATAAAGAAAAGCGAAAAAGAATTGTAACCTAATAAAAAGCGCAGACTCTTGGGTTTTAAGGTCTGCGCTTTTTATCTTATTCGCCTAAATCGACGTTATGGTATACTTGTTGAACATCTTCTAAATCCTCTAAAGCATCAATCATTTTTTCAAACTGAGCTTGTGCTTCTTCTGGAAGGGAAATGTCATTTTGTGCAAGCATTGTTAGTTCTGCAACTGTAAATTCAGTGATTCCAGCATTTTTGAATGCTTCTTGCACTGCATGATATTGATCAGGTTCAGCATAAATGATAACAGAATTCTCTTCTTCTAAAATGTCTCGTACATCAACATCAGCTTCCATTAGAATTTCAAGTACTTCGTCCGCAGTTTTTCCTTCTAGACCAAATACAGCGGTTGCATCAAACATATAAGCAACAGAACCTGTTACTCCCATATTACCGCCATTTTTACCAAATGCAGCACGAACATCTGATGCTGTACGATTCACATTATTTGTTAATGCATCAACGATAACCATTGATCCGTTTGGTCCGAAACCTTCATATCGTAATTCAGAGTAAGTTTCTTCTGATCCACCTTTTGCTTTTTCAATGGCACGATCAATAATATGTTTAGGTACATTATAAGTTTTGGCACGTTCGAGTACGAACTTTAATGCTTGGTTTGAATCTGGATCTGGTTCGCCTTTCTTTGCTGCAACATAAATTTCTACACCAAACTTCGCATAGATTCGACTTGTATTTGCATCTTTAGATGCCTTTTTTTCTTTAATATTGTTCCATTTACGGCCCATCTAGTCCCACTCACTTTCAAATTTAAATCTACGTAAAAATTGTCATACAAAATTCACTATCTCTTCAAAGCTTTTTCAACCGAATGTTTAAGGTTAGAATTGATTATAAATCGTTGAAAAGTAATATAAATAATTGAAGATAATGACGTATTCACAGAATACATTATACCTAATTGATTAATTTGTTAAAAGTCCTATCAAAAAAAATTTAACAACAGGGAATGGATCACTCTTTTTTTCCTTTTATAAGGGTTATTTTCAATAGAATTGAAAAAACGCTTTGAGGTATATAAACCCCAAGCGTTTTTTATTTTACATTTGATACACTAAATTCATTTCTTTTATAAAAGGATACTTACTTTTCCTTGTGGACGTAAAGCTTCCAATTTAAGAATTACTTTCTTAGATTTAATTTTTAATTCGCCGTCTTCTTTCACTAATACGTATTCGTTAACACCTACATACGTATCAAGGAAATCACGTTTTGCACGATAAGCTGTGAAATTACATCTTACAGCTACAGACATCCTCTTCATTACTCACAATTCTTACATTACTAACGTTATGAAGAGTCTGTGAATGTGGATATTCAACATGCGCTTCTTTTTTCAACAAACGTAGTGCTCTTTGCTCTAAACGTGCACGATCATCATGAACTAAGAATAAAGACTTTTTGAAATCCGCATCAGGACTTCCGATTGGAGGAATTTCATAAGTTCCATCTGTTGAAAATAGATCTGCCCATGCTTTCATTTGCCATGTATCAAGGAATTCTGCTTCTTGATATAAAAATTCTTCAATTTCCTGACGTGTTATATTCATGCGTTAACCCTCCCAGCTTCTGCCTTTTTAGCTTCTTCATTTGTAATAAGTTTATTCCATTGACGCCAGAATGCACGCATTTGTGCTTCATCAGTCGCTTGAGGTACTTCACGGTTCATACCTCTAGAAATATCGTTCCAACCTACTTCTTTTGCATTTAAGAAACCTTCTTGACAAAGTTCAAGAGCTTCGTTGTCATCTGGAGTTGCAAAACCAGCTGGTCCTAAGAATTCTAAGAAGCTATCATTTCGTACTTCTCTAAAGCTATCAGTCTCTGCTGCTGCTGCTAAAGCATAACCAGTAACTTCGATATATCCTGGTTCGATTGGATAGAATGTTCTGATTGTAATTGCCATAATGTCGTTAATAATTAAGTTCGGGAAGATCCAAATGTTACGGTTCTTTTTAGCAATTCGGTGTGCTCTGTCCTTACCAAATCTTTCTTCTAATCTTTCAATATTTTTATCGATTTCTTCTTTAGCTTCTTCTCCGTAACCTTCGATCCATTTACCTACTGGTCTTGGCCAAGCAGAGTAATATTCCATAACAGCATGTCCATTACCTAAATCTTTACCTTCACCAACAAGACTATCTTTTTCCATTGTTCCACCGCGAGTAGCAACAATATCAAAATAAGTTTTATGTGTTGGTACTCCATGATAAAGGTCAACACTGTTTTCACCTAGAAGTTTCCAGTTTGCACGTACACTGTATTCTTGTGGATCCATTAGAACTTCCATTCCTAATTCTGGATCTTCTGCTGCGTAAGCTTGGTCTGCAACTAAATCAAGATATTCCTTTGCATTTCCTAAGTAATCCTCTAAAGAAACAGCATTTTTATCGAAGTTAACGAAGATAAAACCACGATAGCTTTCAAGACGTTCTACTGTTGTAAGGTTTTTATCGCCATCACAGTTGTGATCATTTGGGAAACCAGATTTATCAGGCATTCCAACTAATTCACCTTTGTTGTTAAAGCTCCATGCATGGTAGAAACAACGGAATACTTTTGTATTTCCACAATTTTCACGAGTAACTAGCGCTCCACGGTGCGGACAGCTGTTATAGAAAGCTCTAATCTCTCCATCTTGGCTGCGAGTTAATAATAAGTTACGTCCACCAACTTTTCTTCTGTGGAAATCACCTTTATTTTTTAATTCTGATTCATGACCGATATATAACCAGCATTTACTAAAAATAGCGTCTCTTTCTGTTTCTAAAATCGCTGGATCAACAAAAGCTTGGCGATTTACTTTAAATGATAATTTCTCTTGGTCTTCTCTAATATATTTTCCCATTTATGTCCCTCCTAGTAATAATTTCGTTTTATTTAATGATACAATAACTTCCAGATGTCTCCTTTGGTGCAATTTTTGCGTAAAATAGTTATACTACTATTACAAAATCTGGAGACGCTTACAAAACAGATACATGATTCAGCGTACCTATCCATTTGAGGTTGTTTACTTGATCCCCTTGTTTTTCTTTTCTCGCCCCTTACCCCCTTATGTAATCGCATACAAATTTCAAACAAAAATTTTCCAAAGTGCGTAAAGTATTTGATTAAATCATTGTGATAGTTTATTATCACAAATTTTATCAAGAAAGTATTTTAAATAAATATATAATTAAAATATTTTCTCAATTCATAATTCTATTATAGTTCTAAGTTCGTATAATTGCTAATATAAATTATCTTTTATTTTAACTATTATTCCAAAAAATATTTTATAACACTGTCGTGTTGTTAAACAAACAAAACGTCTCTTTTAACAGAGGCGTTTTGTTTAATAAAAACGAGCGATTAAATGAGCATTTTATAGTTTGGAAAATTCCACTACTAGTTCCTCAAATCGATTTAAAGAATTGATAATTGGGTATGGAGTAGTTAAATCTACTCCAGTCTTTTTTAATAATTCTAGTGGATAATCAGAACTACCACTTTGTAAAAATTGTATATAGGATTTAAGTGTTTCTTGATCACCTGAAAGAATTTGGGTTGCTAGATGAATGGCGGATGCGTAACCAGTAGCATATTTATACACATAAAATGGACGATAAAAGTGAGGGATTCTTGACCACCCATATTTTACTTCTTCATCAAGCACCAATTCATCTCCGTTATACTCTCTAAATAATCTCTCGTAGATTTGATTAAATACTTCCACATTGAGTGGATGACCTTTTTCAGCCATCTCATGGGTCTCCTTTTCAAACTCGGCAAACATGACTTGTGTAAAGAAAGTTCCTTTAAATTGATCAATAAAATGATTGAGTAAATGCTTTCTCATTTCAAGATCTTTCTCTTTGTTTAACAAATAGTTAATTAATAGTACTTCATTAACTGTAGAAGCTACTTCAGCAACAAAAATGCTATAACGAGCGGTAATTTGTGGTTGGAATTGCGAGCTTAGCTTGCTGTGAACCCCGTGTCCACATTCATGAACCAATGTAAATAGACTATCCAAGTCATCCTGATGATTTAATAGAATATACGGATGCACACCATACACGCCTAAATTGTAGGCACCAGAACGTTTCCCGGGTGTTTCTCTTACATCTATATAACGAGCATCTTTAAACTCTTCTAATATGCTTATATATTCTTTTCCAAGTGGTGCTAATGCATCCAACATGATTTCAAAAGCTTTATCAAAGGAAATCACAGGCTTTACACCACTGACAAGTGTTACGCTCATATCATATTGATGTAGTTCATTTAACCCCAATTTTTCTTTTCGAATCTGAGTATATCTATGGAGTGGCGCAATATACTTTTTTGTTGTAGTAATGAGGTTATTATAGACTTCTCTTGGAACTTGATCGCTAAATAAAGATTTTTCTAATGCTGATGGATAATGACGAATTTTTGCTAGAGTGACATTATTTTTGATTGCTCCTGCTAACGTTGATGCAATTGAATTCTTTAATTGCAAGTAAGGCTCATAATAAGCTTTATAAGCTTCCCTACGTTTCGTACGGTCTTCATCCTCAATTAATTTTGTATACATACCTCTTGTTAGTGGAACCTTTTCTCCATTGTCATTCGTCACATATCCAAATTTAATATCCGCATTATTAATCATTCCGTATATATGACTTGGAACAGATAATGCTTCTCCGAGCTGTGATAATACTACCTCTTGTTCTTTACTTAATACATGTGCTTTGTAACGAAATGAATCGAATAAATCTTCTTTAAAGTAATCCAACTTTTTTTCTTCTGCAATGTATCTTTTTAATTCATCCTCTTCTAAGCTAAGTAAAAACGGCAAAAAGAAGGAAGTAGCAGAACTAATTTTTACGCTTAGTTGCTTGGCTCGATCTATATAGGCTTGAGGTTCTGTTTCTCTTGTATCTTCATCTACTTTCAACATGGCAAAAGCATATATTTTATTAAACAAAAAAGATAACTCTTCCCTTTGGTTTAGATATTGAAATAATAAGGCTCCGTTATGGATGTTTCCATCATACGATCTAAGTTTTTCAGACATTTTTTCGATTTGCTGATAATCATCCTCCCACTTACTCAAATCAGAATAAATATCTGTTAAATCCCATTTTTCTTGTTCTGGAACTTCTGTTCTTGTCGTATAAGTTGTCATGGAAAGACTCCTTTTTCTAATAAAATATTTGTATAAAAATTGCATTCTCTAAGTAAATTTTTATTCCATACTACCTGATCTTATTATACTAAATATCTATTCTTTATTCTTTAGTTAAACACCTTGAACAAAATAACTTTAAAGAATGGATAGTGGCGAAAGGTACATCGAATTCCTTTCATTTTTATATAAAAGGAATAATAGTGTACAATAATCCAAGAAAGGATGTGGAAAAAATGGCCATTCATTTGCCTCATATTGAAGAAACAAATGGCATATCCTATTTCCCTCCCAAAGGGGAATATCAATCATTCACGGACGATGCACACTATGCAGAGAAAGTTAGAGAATGGGGTTTATCAACAACAAAAGAAGTGAAAACACAATTTTGGTATAAGGAAAGAACACACCAACGTCAAGTAACGATCAAAGGCTACGAGATTTACGGGGTAACCGGTGAATTTAATACCGTTATTATAGAATTTCAAGATGGAAATTTAAGTTGTATCCATCCAGCCTATCTCAAGGAAATGCAATCTCCCAATTTCGTAAAAGCAAATATTTCAGAAACAGAAAAACAATCTTCATCAACATCTATACAGGAAGTAAAAAAGGATCTTCCGGAAAAAGAAATGAAGGCAGCAACTGTTCAGAAAAAGCCTGAAGCAGAAAAGAAAACAAAAAAAGAAAAGCCAGTTAAGCTTCAGTTACCGGAAGAAAAAGTTCATTTTACAGCCCTTGTGAAACAATTAGCTTTAACTTGGAATCATTTTAATGAAGAAAATGATGAAGTGATCGTATTTGACAATGTTATTATTCAGCAAGAAAATCCAATCGAAGTTGGATTAGCGTGGTGCTCCCACTCTAAAACCTTGAAAAAGTTTGAACTTGTTCCTGGTGAGATAATAGAATTTGATGGGAAAATTGTTGCAAAAAAATTGCCAAAAGGGAAAGAAGTAGAAGATGAATTTGTCGTAGAAGTTCCTGTCCCATATAAAATTAATAATCCTTCTAAGATCTCGAAAAGGTAATCATGGAATTTCGTATATTTGAGTGGTTACCCGCTAATCTAGGAATGGCAGCGATCATCAGTATTCTCCTTAATGTGTTTGTTGCCATTACGGGAGTGCTACCAAGTGCCTTCATTACGGTAGGTACCGTTGGCGTGTTGGGCTTTAAAATGGCTCTACTTATCTTGATTTTGGGTGAAGCTGCAGGGGCCATTGTTAGCTTTATTCTTTATCGCAAAGGTGTGTATAAGTTATTATCCCGGCTTAAAACTCAAACACATGAAAATAGGTTTTTACATATGTTAAAAAATACAGATGGAATCGCTGCTTTCTTTATTGTGGTTCTACTCAGAATCATACCCTTTGTTCCTTCCGGAATAGTTACACTCACAGCTGCATTTAGTAAAATGAAACTTTTTTCTTTTAGTGTGGCAAGTACAATTGGTAAAATTCCTGCATTATTTGTTGAAGCTTATTCGGTCTCTCATATTTTGAACTTACCGATAGAATGGCAAATCGGATTGATTCTTTTTGTTGTTATCCTGTTTATTTTCTATTTACTGTATAAAAAAAGGGAGACTAAAATAAATAAAATTTTAGATAGAATGAAGAAAAGGAGCTGACTCATATGTAATCTATGGAACAGCTCCTAGTTTTTGTTCGATTTTTTCGTTTTTTGCAAGATTTAATTGTCAAAAGACTCCAAATTGCTCTCCAAGCCGGCCAAGTGGAATTTGATGGTCAGTACTCCTTGAAAAGAGAATAGCAAAAAATAGCCACAAAAAAGCTAGCTTTGTATGCTAGCTCTCATTACACATTTTGAACGGGTTGTTTTGATAATTTTATACTTTCTTGTTCCATAATATAATTAAATAAAAATAATTGAACTGTTGCGGGTTGTTCACAAAAATAACAGGGAATCTTTTTATCTTTTGAAATTCCTTTAACATGTGGAATGGGCAGCAAGTGTAATCCTTCTGCGACATGCCCTTTACAAACCATGACCATATTGTTACATCCCCTTTTTAATAAACTTTTATTTTTCCCATAGATTTTCGAGGAAAATGTGGTTGTATGACAAGCTCATTTTATTATTCTATTTCTAGTTCTCCCAATACAATTAAAGATTGAAGGGCTAAATAAATTTCATGTCTGTTATATGGTGTGTTAAGATCCATTTGTAAAATCTCATTTAAACGGCCCAATCGATATCTTAATCCACTAATTGAAAAATTCATTGCTCGAGCTGTTTTGTGAACATTGGAACCGTTTTCTAAATAATGGTAGAGTGTTTTCGTTAATTCCATGCTTTTGTGTTTATCTTCTTCTATTAAATTACCTAATATTTTATGGACAAACTTTTCAATGGTCTCAACATTCTTTGTTTGAAGCAGCATTCCGATAAGCCCTAATGAATCAAAAAAGACAAGATTTTGATCCGGATTGGGCACTTTTAAAGCAGCTATACTTTCATCATGCATTTGGGAAGCGTCTTCAATTGAAGAATAGCTTGAACTAACTCCCATTTTAAAAGTAAAATGTGGATAACTATCTGAATAATAGTCACATATTTGTTTACAAAAGCTCTCCTTTTTCAAATGTTTCTTTAATAAAGTAGATTCTGAGATGAGGATAATCACATTTCCTGATTTTTGCCCTAATAATCCTTGTATTTGTAGCCTTTGAAAGAACTTAAAAAGTTCATTCATAAATTGATCGTTAAATTCTATTTCTTCTTTCATAGAGGGCTCTTCAAACTTCCGATGAATCGCAACCATAAAATAAGGAGAGTTTAATTCAAAATCGATATAATGGGCACGATTCACTATTTCAGACATCGCAATGCGTTTACTTAATATATCTGCAAGAAAACTGCCTCTTAGACGCTGTTCAGTATTAAACCGAGTTCTTTCATTCAACAAGTGTAGTGAACAAGCTAAAGCAACCTGTCCTAACACCATTTTATCCGCTTCATTTACCGTATGTTCTTCTGTCAAAAATGAACAATATCCATAGATATTTTGGCGAAAATAAATAGGTGCAATGAGCCGCTTATGCTGTGGTGTAACTTCAAGAAATAACGTATGATTGATTTCTTTATTTTCCTTCCCTTTCATCATTTGCTGTTCTATTATCCATTGCTTGAATTCATTTCCATACCGCTTTGCCTCTTCCAACGATATTCCGCTAAAGGCACGAGATTCACAATTAAGAGTTTCGATTACGATCGGTATTTTCATCGTTTCATATAATACGTTAGTCATCGATTGTAACCCTGTTTCATAAATGACCTCTTTTAGGAGTTTTAGATGCACATCATAGGTTTTACTTAGACTATCTCTTTCCATTCTAAGCTTCTCGTATGTTTCTTCTAGTTCATCACTAATGCGGTCTGCTTCATAATAATGACGTTCTTTTTCGATTTGAGGGATCTCCATCCCATTCCTCAACTGTCTTACAAACCCAATGACAACGTTCATCTCCCATTGCGATACACTGGGTTTCTCTAGCAATCACTTGTTTACCCATAACAGTCGATAGATAGCCACTCGCATAGCCTACTAATGAATGACAAACAGGATGTTCACTATAACCAAAAAGTTTGATATGGTTATTAGCTTCATTGGAATTGATCCAATCTCCTTCAAAATGTAATGTTCTTTTAATCAAAATCAACATCACATCTTGTATGTTCTACTTGCGCGTGACCATTTGCCATATGCATTTCAGGCCCAGCCAACACAAGGTCTTTGGGATTTTCCCATTCCCTTTCCTTCATCTGAAAACCATCATTGACCCCGCAATCCCAGCCATAGCGAAGGAGAAAGCCTTTTGCCCGCTGGATTCCTAATGTGTCGATCAGTTCCCTTCGTAAGTGCTCCAAATGCAGAACTTGGGATCGTAATCATCGGTTGGGAATTCATACTTATCCATTATGTATGTTTATCTTTTCTTTATTCAATGCTTTCACCGCCTAAGGAATAAACTTATGAAACGAACTGCAAACAATGAGGGTAGCGAACATAAAGTTCGATCCTTTAATAATTCTCTCATCGATCTTATTATACAATTAATTCTGAATATTTAAAACAAATTATTGTAGAATATTTTTTTGTACATCTGCCCGTCCTTACAGTTTTCGTTTATCCTTAGGCGATTCGCATTGAATGATCTCAAATTACAGTCTCATTTTCATGAAAGGTGATTATTTCGACTCACCCATTTTTGCTAATTGAGATTCATTATTTTGTAGTTTCTCATAATCTTCTACTGTAATGATTTCAAGATCACTTTTTGGTGTCATATAACAGGCTAATGCATAGCCATTCGCCAATTCTTCATCCGATAAAGCATCGTGTGAACGAACTAATTCTTGATCGTATTCACCGTTCAGCACCTTCACCTTACACATACCGCAGCCTCCTCGCTTACAGCCTGTTGGAATCGGAATAAATTGATCACGTGCCGCTCTTAACGGTGTTACATCTCCTCCACAAGCATACTCAAACTCCTGCCCTCTTGCTTTAAGAGTTATCTTATACATTCATATCTCTCCTCTCTTCTGCTTTTCTTTTGTCTAGTTCCAGCACTTCCAATTTTCTACTTAAGTTAATGCAATGCTGAAGGATTCAGATAATTCTCTGGCATGGTAGAAGATACCTTGACCAATTTTCGAAGCATCCCATGTAATCGTTGGCATATCTGGGAAAGCCATATATCCTCCTGCAAAGGCTTCATTACGATTTCCGGATGGATCAAAGAAATAAACCGTTTGTCCTCTTGTAATTCCGTGGCGTGTAGGAGTCACCTCAATTGGAACTTCATGCATTGATAATAAATCTGCTGCTTTAAATACATCATGAAGAGAATCCACATGGAATGCTGCATGATGAAGTTTTGCATCAGGTCCTTTTACAAAAGCAATATCATGTGCCTTATTTGACGAAAATAAGAAACTACCAACTAATTCTTCATTTTCTTCAACGACAACTCTCTCACTCTGTCTGAAGTTCAGTGCTTCAACGAAGAATCTTGTGACCGTTTTCAAATCATCGCCTGTTAGTAATAAGTGATCCAAGCGGTGCGGTGCGATTCCTTGTGTATGTAACGGCCATGGATGAGGATTTCGAGTGCCTACTGCTGTTCCTAATAGATCGATTTCATAATACAGTTCACAAGCATGTCCTGTTGGTAAAATGAAACGTACCGCTTCTCCTTCAGCTAGTCTCATTCCCTTTGATACACGAGTCGTGATACATCCGAATTCTTCCACTTTCTTTTCGTAATAAGCTAAATCATCTGCATTTTCTACTTTAAAAGCCATATGAGCGAGTCCTGCCGTATTTGATTTTGTTATAATCAAACTATGGTGATCGTATTCATCCCATGCTTTGAAGAAAACACTGTTTCCCACACGTCCTGTTTCTTCTAAACCAATCACTTTTGTATAATATTCAATAGATTTTTCTAAATCTAATACTTTTAATTCTACACGTCCCATTCTTAATACTCTTGCCATGATTTTTCCCCCTAGCTATTTATTTTAAATTTATTTATTATGAAGAAGACTTTAGTTAGTTTCTAAGAAAGAAATTCTCACAAAGCTCTGCAAATTCATCTTTTTTCTCTATTTGAGTCCAGTGACCACATTTTGAAAAAATATGCAACTCTGAATTTGGCAGCAATTCTAGAAGTCTTAAACTTGTTTCCTTATAAGGAATCACAATATCATCTCTTCCATGAACCATTAATACAGGATGTTCAATTTTTTTAATTTGCTCCTCTGGTAATGCTAACCTGTTCAACTTTTCTTGACGTGGTTCCGCAAACATTTTCGAGAATGCTTCCTGCAATCCCGGCTGGATGCTTGCTTCATAACGTAATTGAGCTAATTCATCTGTAGCAAATTCTTGATCATAATTGAAAATCTTTAACAGTTTTTTCATTGTTTCCACACTTGGTTCATAGCCCCATACTTGATCTAATCCGTAAGTCATTGGAAATGGCAGAGCTGCTGCTCCCATTAAAACGATTTTTCCGACTAAATCCGGTCTTTTATTGGTAATTTGTAAGGCTAATGCGCCTCCAAGTGAATTGCCAATAATATGAACCCGGTTTTCACCGATGGTTTCTATAAAACTAATTAAATGATTCGTCCACGTTTCAACACCATATTCAATATTTTCAGGTCTCTCTGTATAGCCAAAGCCTACAATATCAGGTGCATACACGTGGAAGTGTTCTGAAAGCTTTGGAATAATTAATCTCCAATTCGCCCAAGCTGTCACTCCTGGTCCTGATCCATGAATTAACAGAACAGGCTCACCTTGTCCACTTTCATGATAATGAGTTGAAATACCATTTACATCAATATATTTAGAGTTATCCATTATAATCCCCTTCCTTAAACAATCTCAATGAAGACTCACATGATACGAATCTTTTTTATTAAAATTCATCATAAGAAATATTTGTACCCTTTATTCCACCTTTATATAGGGCATCACAGGATGTTTCAATCATAATTGGCGGGCCGCAAAGATAGGCATCCATGTTGGACATGTCTTCAAATTTTCGTGAAATCACGTCTGCAATAAAACCAACTTCTCCCTTCCATTCATCCTGTAGGATCTGGTTGTGATAAAGCCGGAACAAAGTGGAAGTTTGGATTCTGTCTCGCTAGTTCCATCCATTCCTCAACTAAATACAAATCTTTTTTCGAACGAGCCCCATAAAAGAACCAAGCTTCATTTTCGAAGGATTCGGAAAATAACTTCTTCTAATAATGACTTAATTGGTGCCATTCCTGATCCACCAGCAATGAAGATTATGTCTTTTTCTCTATTACGTAAGCTGCATGCTTCCATAAGGTCCTGATCCTGTTAAAACATCCCCTACCTGTAGGTCACACATGTAATTAGAACCTTTACCATCTGGAACACGTTTGATATGAAACTCTAAGATACTTGCCATCACGATATTGATTCGCTAAAGAATAAGCACGTGTATCCTCTAATCCAGGAATATCAAATTCAAAAAATTGGCCTGATGCATACTCAATATTTTCCGGTTCTTGCAACTTCAGCTTAATCATATGAATATCATGCGTACAGGCTTTGTTTTCCACAATCTCTGCTTCAAAATCATGTACTGCAAAGAAAGGCAGATCACGTTTCTTCTTCATCGACTTCAATCACTAGATCACTTTCTACTAAAGTACTGCACATTAAGGTAAAGCCTTCTTCTCTTTCAAAACTCATTAATGAGTATTCAGATACACGATCCATGATTTCAAATTCCCCGTCAAGGACTTGACATTTACAAGCCGAACAACTGCCATGACGGCATCCGTACGCAACTTGGACCCCATTACGAATGGCTGCATCTAATATCGTTTGACCTTCCTTCACTGTAATGACTTTTCCGCTTGGTTCAAGTGTAATTTCATATGTTTCAACTGCTGTTTTTGTTTGACTCATTGTTCGATCTCCCCTCTTTTTTATTTTCGAATGACGATTAAAGCAACTGTATGCTAGGTAAATAAGGTTTAGCGTCATCTTTTTCTCCTCCATAAAGACTCATTTATATGAAGGAGAAAAAGTACTAACGAATCTATGATTCTTACATAGCGACTTACGCTGCAACGATTTCTAAAAAATCTCCATTGCGAATACCGGCTTCTTTTACAGTTCCCTCTAAGGAGATTTCAATCTGACCTTCTGCACGAATCAAGATTAATTTATAATTTCCCATCCGCTTTAACCTTCCATGCCTCTAAACAAGCTTGAAATAATTCCTTCGTTGTCATATCCTGATGAGTTCTTAATTCCAATATTTCCTTGAAACAAATCATTTTCCATAACTTCTCTTAAGTACTGGCCAAACAATGAGTTGATTTTCCTGCTTCAAATAGTTTGCCATTTATGTTCACTCCTATTTCATTCTCTCTTTAGAAAAATTTCTTATCTAAACCTAAATGTTCTCTGTGTTCCAACCAACGGGCATGTTCTCTTGAAGAATAATGTTCTCCCGTTTCTTCTGGAGATAAACCTGTATATTTGAATAATCCAGCTATTGGATCTTCACCAAATTCTCCACTTAAATAAGCTTCTGACGGCCACCAGATTTGCATATATTTCTGTGGTTCCAGGTCAAAAATATGCTTACAGCCTGGTGAACAAGTTATATATGTTTTGTTGTTATATTCACTGTATTGCGTCCACATTTTAGTTGGATTATCCGGATCCGGAAACTCTGCAGGAACCTGACATACAGTACATACTGACGGAAGCCCTGGACTTGAGCCAGCCAAGACATGATCATCCATACGACGGAAGTATGGTGAATAATAACGATCAAATGTATCCGGATATTCTTTTGAAAGCCATTGATAATCATCTGGCTGCAATTTGAAACCTCTAAAAAGGTTTGCGTGTTTATAGTGATCAAGAATACGCATAACAGAATGGGAATAGTGTTCTTTTTCTTTTATGCTATCTTCTGCATGTAAAGGTAGACGAATCCCATATTTTCTTAAATCTTTAAATAGGCCATTAAATACTTGTTCTTCTACATAAATTTCAAACGCTTTCTTCCATGAAATTGGACGAATACGAGGGTAGTAGTCAACAAGTGTTGCAATTACTGAGAACATACGATAGGCTCTCCAATACCACTTATCCAGCCATCCTTGAATAATCGGAACATTGCGATCATCTTCTTCTAACAACATTTTTAAGGCGGACATTCCTAAAGCCATATGTCGTGATTCATCTGATTGAACTGTTTTTCCAACAGCAGCGAAGTTATCATCGCCCACCGCACCTGCAGATGAAGCAAATGGTAAGAATAGAATATTGGTAAACACGTATTCGAATGAGAATGAAATCGCTATTAACGCTTCAAATGGACCTGCTGTCATCGCATCATCAAAGAATGATTTTGGTACCGTATTAAACCATAGATTTTGCGTCGTATTGGCAAAATTATGAAGTCCATCTATTTCTTTACTCATATGCGCATAATGTTTAATTTCAATTTGAGCATGACGCAGTTCATCTATCGCCTGATTAAAGGTTGCAAAGCGAATCGCTTCAATTGGAATGTTCCGACCGACATAAGCCATCAAGCGGTGGGCAGAATATTCAGCAGGCTGAACGGCTGTCGCAAACACTTTTACACCTTCATACCAGCGTGAATCGACCACTTTGGCATGACCATCATTTGCTTCAAAGGCATTTCGAACGGAATGGTAAATTCCATCTTTCTCCGATTGGATCTTCACATATTGGTTGTAGGCCATACGGAAAGGATCTTCCCATCTGCTTGGATCTTTCAGAATAATGCCTTCTTTTTCAATTAAAGGATAAACCTTATTCATATCAAAGTCTTTTGGTTCCCACATTAAGTCCCTTGTCATTGCATGATATTTTTCTTTCACACCCAATTTAGCCATTTGTCCATTTCCCTCCTTATCTACTCTGCCCACTCAATAATTAATTGCTCTTCGTCCCAATCTGTTATAAAGCCGAAGCAGAGCTCATCACAATATGTACTTGATCCATATCAAAATCTGCTCCAAGATGTTCTTCTACGGTTTCTCGTTTTAATATCATCTTCCCAGGTGCTTTTACTTTTTTGTAAACCATGTAGTCATCGACCACAACACCTTCATTATCTTCTTGAATCGCTGCGATTATTGCCGTAACAATTGAACCGCCACTTGTATCTAAATCCATACCGACATATGCTTTTGTTCTATCGTCATTTTGATCGTTCCCTTCTCCTAGGTAAGTGCAATTTCGTATTGTTTAAATGGAATGTTGTATTTTTTATAAATCGGAATAATCGCTTCTTCTTCAATCTTTTTCAATGTGGCTGGAAGATCCATGGCTGATTCCATGTTTTTCGAACAATGGAGCTAAGGCAAGTACTGCTTCGAATGCCTTCGGATACCATTTTTCCACCCATTCTTGAATGATTTCTACATTTGAAAGCGTTTCTTCTGGAGTATCTCGCGGATCACTTAATGTTCTTCCCCAACGATAGTCTCCTTCCCAATCTTCATATCCTAGAGATTTTAAATAATCCCAACGACTTTCGGCTTTATCACCTGCTAATAGTTTGAAAAGTGAAAATGCCCAATCACGATGCCAATCTAATTGCTTTGCAATCACCAAGTTCAAAATGGATAAATGTGTATCCCCCTGTTTGATTGCTTCTCTGATTAAATTCACGATACATAAGATTTCCTAATAGTAGGTCTAATGTTAAATTCTCTGCTACAAGAACTTCTGCCCAGTCATCAGTCACCAGAATCTCTTCTACATAATGCCGCAATGGTTGAAAAGCAGGTTCGTTTAGTAAACTCTCTTTTCCATGGGCAAGAAACTCACCATGATGCTCTTGCATATTCATCGCCCATTGAGAGATCCATTGAGCTCGTCCAGTTTTGTCGTACGCTTGATAGGTAGCACATTGCTCGATCGCTGATCCTAATGCATAACGGATGACGTGCTGCATTTGCACATTCTCACCATATTCTAAATGTCTGAGTGGTGTATAAAGATCTCTTAAAGCATCTGCCCACTCGGGTGATAGATTCTTAGTCACCCCAAGTTGCTCTGCATAAGTGAATCCATTTTCAACTTCTTCTGCCATTTTCTTTCTATTATTAACATATGGTGTATACCAGAACTTTTTAGGATCACGGAATGCTTCCCAATCAGAAGATTTTAACCGTGTATAACGTGGATCATAAATATCAAAATCTTTTTTCATCAAAAACGTGACGGTAATGCGTATGAACATATGGTTGTTGTCTCACTGTTACATCTTCATATTCATTCTTTGTTTTATAATCCCATGGCCTGATCTCGGAGAGTTTTTTTGAACTCAGGTTTTGTTGACATTCCTTTTCCTCCCTGTTCGAATCATTCATTTTATGAGTTATTCATCTTTCAAGATCCATGAACGCTTAAAGTATTGAATGAATCATTAGTATTTATTTTGTAAGCGTATTCCTAGTTTAAAATATTCTGAATAATAAGTATACGATCGATTCCGCTTATCTTTTTAGTATTTTCCGTACGATTCCTACTAAAATGGAAGATTCCCATTAACTAAAAGTTTTCATTTATCATTTATCCAAACTAAAAGCATTGAAGGTTCTATAGATTGTTAGTAAAAAGGGCCATAAATTTAATGTGTCGACTAGCAAGTAAAGATAAAGTAAAATAAGCCTTGCATAGTATTTTTCTTTTGCACATTGGCTACTCTTTTATTAGAAAGACTGGAGGTAAATTGTTGAAGAGACTTAGAAGGTTTTTAATCTTCCTATTACTTCTTTTCCTTGTATGGACTATGTACGGAAAAGATTTGAAAGAATTTAATATTGGTTCCGTATTAGGTAATATAAAAACGGATGTCAATTTGATATTAAACCACCCACAGGTTGTATCTACACTTGATACATTAGAGGTTGGTATTGATCAGCTATTTGAAGAGCTAGGTCAAACAAAAAATTCCATTCAAAAAGATCAACCTGAACAACGACCCATAACAGGAGGAAAAACCTGAATTAGAGGCTCCTCTTTCACATACGATGTCTGTATATAATATCGAACTTGGAGATTTGAGGTCAGATGTCGAACAAAAAGTAGGTGAACCGCAACGTTCTTCCTACAATGAATATGGTGTCAATTGGTATGCCTATCATGAGAACTATCGTAACTTTTTTATGGTTGCCTATGATCACGAAGATAAAGTGGCTGGATTATATACGAATCAAAACTTAATTTCATCGATACAAGGATTGAGTATGGAAAGTACGAAAGAAGCAGTTGTAAGAGAATTGGGAGAACCTGTTTCGAAGATCCAAAAAGGATGGGTGAACTATGAAATTGGAAATAACGATGAATTCAATATGTTTCAAATTGACAATAGCTTATATAACCATCTTTTATGATAAGCATGAAAATCAAACTGTTACTGCCGTACAAATAATTAGTGAAGAATTAGAGCAACAAAAGAAAGATTATTATCCAGAAGTAAGTCAACAATTAAAAGAGGGTTTTGAATTTCAATTGTTTGATTTAACCAATGCTGCAAGGGTTGAACATGGACTTTCTGTTTTAACTTGGGATGATCAAGTCAAAATGACAGCACGTGATCATAGTGCCGATATGGCAAAGAATCATTATTTTAATCATACAAATCTCGAAGGGCTGTCCCCTTTTGATCGAATGGAAGAAGACAATATTACGTTTCATGCAGCAGGTGAAAATCTCGCGGCGGGTCAGATGAGCAGTATTTTTGCTCATGAAGGATTAATGAATTCTTTGGGGCATAGAGAGAATATTTTACAAACTCAATTTGAGTCATTGGGGGTTGGAGTTGCGTTTGATTCTGAATCCAAACCTTATTTCACTGAAAATTTTTTGGCAAAATAAAAGTTCATTCTATTATGTTAAAAAACCATCTCTCTCAAATGGAAAGATGGTTTTTTTCATTATGACATTCTATTTTCTATTGTATTACACTAGGTTCATTTGTTTCCTCTTCAGCCCAATAATTCCCATCACTTTCTAAAAGTTCTTTTTGTATATCGGGTGGAGTTTCATCTATTGTTTCATTGTCCTCATACTCTTCAGGAATAGGCTCCAAAGGCACATTCTCTTCCATGGAGGAATCAACATCTTCCTGCGTATCTTCTTTCAAATGTGTCCTCATACATTCCCTCTTCATATGCTCATAATTCGTCAACCCATTCATTTGGGATATCATAGTAAGTATCTGTATCTTCTTCCTGATATTCTCCATCGTCAAAATACCATTCTTCTTCATTTTCCCATAGGTCTTCATAATAATAGTTACCATTATCATTATAGAATAAATTAATCACTTCTTGTTTTGTCAGTGGCTGTTGAATCCAGCCTTGTAAAAGTGGATAGATATCTATGATTGGAATACTAAAACCAATAGCCTCTTCCCCCAACATTTTTGCGGAATTAATGGCGATCACCTTGCCTGTTTCTTTTGAAAGAAGAGGCCCACCACTGCTTCCTGGTGAAATAGGAGCGGACATTTGATAGAGGTTTTCATAGGATCGTTGACCAATATTAAAACTACGGTTCACACCTGTGATATATCCCAATGTTGCGGTATTTTCTAAACCTTGAGGGCTGCCAAGGGCAATCACTTCTTCTCCAATCATGGTATATTCAGAGGTTTCAAGCTCAATCGACTGCCTTCCAGATAATTCTGAAACATGAATGACAGCAATATCCGTATCGTTAGAGTATCCGATCACTTGACCATCGTAACCCACGCCGTTTGAATCGGTCACTGAAACTGAAACATATCCTTCGACTACATGAGCATTGGTGACGATATCCCCATTCTGATTCATGAGAAATCCAGAACCTTGAGTGGTACCTGTATAAATGGTCAATACTCTCGACTGAGATTCAGCAATGACAGCAGTAATATCTTTTTTCACTTCTTCTTTTATTTCTTCAGCGGGCAAAGCAATAGCCTCGGGTATGACTTCCACTATTGTTTCGGACTTCTCTTTATCATCTTCTATTTTCCCATGCTTCTCCACATCTTCTGTTGTTTCCATATTATTGGTTCGTTCTGAAGGAGCTTTTGAAACCGGAATTGATTGTTTTGATTGGTCAAAATAGAGAAACAATGTTGTGCCAATAACTATGAAACTAATAAAACTCATTAAGAATAGTAATGGAATTACTTTCAATTTTTTTTGTTTTTTGCCGCAGTTTGGGCAGATTTTAGAACGACTTTTTATTTGTTCACCACATGAAGTACAGAACATCCTCTTCACCTGACTCTCATATGTTTTTTGTACTAATTATATTGGAAAATATGACCAATGTCTATGAAATCAGGAAGCGCATACCTAGTAGGATAAAGTATATTTTTAGGCGTCGAGCAACCTAAAAGGATCTTCTATTTATTTTTATTAAAAATTGATATTGTCTTTCTGCAGAATTTGACGAAATATGATATAATGTAATAATAATGTAATATCTAATTGGATTGATTTGAGGGGAGCCGTTTTATTGAGTAGAAACTTGTTAACCCATCTTAGGATTAGCAGATGCATTTAATCAACAATAACGGTTTAAGAAAGGATGTTCTATTTGGAATATGAAGTAGAAACGATTTATTACTTGGAAAATCCTGAAACGGATCAGGTTACTTTTGCTACTGGAAGTCAGTTAAGATATGAAGATATTGTAAAAAATGTTTTTGGTGTAGCAAGTATTCATGATTTGCCTATGATGATTCAGTACAATAAAAGTTTCCAATCAAGTATTTGTAAAAGTCATGGTGTAACGGAGAATGAAGTTAAACTAGAAATGGTGCTGCGCATTGCTTCAAAAATGGATTTACTACAATTAAAAAAACAGTATTTAGATGATCAAAAAAATGATCAAAGTGCACCTCTAGAAGAAGATCGCTTGATGTCTTGTCCTTTTGATTCAACGATTCGACTACAGGAAGGTATTTTTCAGTGGAATGATGATAATTCCTCCTACAATATGGTAACAACATCATAAACCTACATTCACTTTCGTGATCAATGTAATAGTGAATAAAACCCAAAGTGCTATAAGCTGGTGGGTTTTATTCACTATATTTTTTTGTTCACTATTATTGTGTACGTTTATACATTTCCTCGGTTATGCGAATGATTTTATAAAGTTGGTTATTAACAGGTGTTGGAACGTGATATTTCTCTCCTAGCTCACAGACTTTTCCAGCAAAATATTCTACTTCTGTTTTTCTACCTGCTTCAACATCTTGCAACATCGAAGTTTTTCCTTTTGGTGAAAGGTTATTAATAATCGGCCAAAACTTCTCCACGTCTTCTTCTGTTAAATGAATACCAGCTTTCTCAGATAGCGCAACAACTTCACGCATGGCAGATTCTACCCATTCATAAGCGATTGGTAAAGTTTGAAATACACCGTAGGGTGCCTTTAATACCGCAGAAGTCTGGTTAACTCCAACATTGATCATAAATTTCCACCACATGGTATGTGATATATTATCTGAAATCTTATAATCGATCCCAACACGATTAAACAAATCACGCACAGCTTCTACGTCTTCTGTTAAAGAATTATCTTTTGCACCATATTCAATTCTTCCAAGTGTTGAAAAGACGATTTCATTATTAGTCCTGAGAGCATCGATTTCAACACTCATGCTATAAAGAATATGTTCGCTCTGATAAGCTTTATAAATTTCCTCCTCACTTGAAATCCCATTTAATAGGGAAAGTATGATGGTATCTGGACCAACATGATGTTTTACATCTTGAATAGCTTGTGGTAATTCTGCATTTTTTACAGCAAAAATAACAAGATCTGCAGGTTCCGATCTCATTTCTGGAGTTATGTAGTTAAAGTGAAACACCTGATTGTTGATAAGTATTCCATTTTTTTGATACTTTTGAATTCGAACTTCATTTGCTACTACTTGAAAAGAGTCTTTCAATGAATCATGAAGTTTACTTCCATACGCGGCACCAATGGCACCAAGACCAACTAATGTTACAGTATTAATTTTTTTCAACTAAGTACACCTCACCTATTAATCATTTAACTAATATAAGGATATCAAATATTTGTTCGATTCAACATAAATAAGGATCGTTTTTTTATGATTAAATTTAAAAACAAGCGAAAAAAGGAACCGAATAAGGTTCCGATCCCTTTCAGAGCAAGTATTATTACTAAAAAAATACTAGACAAAACACATGGATAAAGCTTCCCATTTAATCCATTTGTTGCGCAATCATGGTAAGGCTATCTGCTGAAAGGGCTACTTCTTCAAATGCTTTTCCTAGTTCACTAACCGAGTTTGCAAAAGAAACAATTTCATTTCCGATTTGTTTATGCTGAAGTTTCGTTTCATCCATTGTTGATAGAATTTGTTCAAAATATGCTTCTGTATCTTCTAACCTTTGATTACCTTCTTTTACGGCTGCTCTAATTTTTTCGAGCGAATGAGATAACTTTTCTACTTCAGAATTTGTATGTAATATTAAATTAGATACATTCGTTACTGAATGCTTTGTTTCTTCTGAAAGTTTCCGAACCTCTTCTGCCACAACAGCGAATCCTCGGCCATGTTCGCCAGCCCGTGCTGCTTCAATAGCCGCATTTATGGATAATAAATTAGTTTGATCCGCTACCCCTTTGACGAGACTAATAATTTCCTCCATTTGACTTGTAATATCTTGTACTACATGGACATCCTTTGATATATCGTCCACTGAATGGATGACATTTGCCATACTTTCATTTTGTTTACTTAACTGTTCTTTTCCAATAATTGCACGTTCTTCTGCCATAATCGATAACTCTGTGCCCTTTTTTGCAAGGCCTATAATTTCTTTTGTTTGATTATCTAATTGTTGAAGCGTTGCATTTGTTTCTTCTGAAATAGCAGCCAAATTTTGTGATGAACTTACTACATTTTCTTTTATCTGTATCTTTTCTTCTTCAACTTTTATCCTTAATCTTTCTGATTCAGCATCATATGCTTCAAGTACGATTTGTTGTTCGAGATTTAATATTTTGGAAACAGCCCTAATGGCATGAAAATAATCTTCCTTATGGACTATATTCTTTTCAATAATGGTAGAAAGAGAAAGTAACAAGTCCTGAAAAGCACACATATACCACTTGGTTTGAAGTCCTATTTTAACATGAACATGAGCAATGTGGATTCGCTTCTGAATATAGGATTGATCAATGATTCCATCGAACATTTCAGATATATGTTGTGTAAGCGTTTGTTTTAATCGACCAATGGTACTATTATTATTAATGATCATAAGTAAAGATGGCTCGTTGGTTAAATTTTCATAAAATTGTTCAACAATCTCATCAATATTTTCCATTACGTATGGCTGAAGAATATTAATAATCCTAAGATCATCAAGTGTTAGTGCAATCATTTTAATTTGCTTATCAATAGCACTTCCTGATTTAATATTTATTTTTGCATTCCCATTTGCAAGTTCTATTCTTTCTTTCGGTTTTCGTAGTTTCTTGAAAATCAAAAATATACCCCCTTAAACAATCCAAGTCCTTTTTACCAGGTAAATTATACCATAACTATTAAAAGAATGTTGCCTAATTACTTAAAATTTTTAATAATCTTTTATTTAGATATATTAATTTAATATGAATTTATAAAAATAGCTAGATTAATACTTCATTTTCTTCTTGCGTGTGCATGTCGGTATAATTCTCAAAAGATAAGTTTAATAAAATGAAAGGACTTGATATGTCTGATAATTTCATCGTATACTCCTGATCTTTTAATTGAAAAAGGATATCTGATCCTTGACCAGATATCCTTTTTCATGTTATTAAATAGAATTTATTATATAAATTAAGATTATTTTGTTATAACAGCATCCGTGTTATTGACCCCTGGAGGTACAATTGGAAATACATTTTCTTCTTCAGTAATATCAAATTTCGTGACTATTCTCCCTATATTATGAAGTTCCTTGTTCTGGTACGAAATTTTCATTTACTTTCTTTAAAATGCTTAAGAAAGTTCCTTTATTTTTTCACTTATAGATGTCCTCGGTTTTGCAGCTGGGATCTCTTCAGGATAGCCTACAGCTAATACACCAATGACATCAAAATCATCAGGTATAGAAAGAATAGCACGATTATTGGCGTTTTGACCAATGGAAGACCAAAACACTCCTACCCCTTCTTCCCATGCTTCTAACATGAAGTTTTGAATAAAACATGCTGTCGCAGCCATATTTTCTTCTCTTTCTATGATCGTTGAGCCTTTCTTAGACACCACCGCAAAAACGGTAGGTGCACTGCCAAAGTCCGTTTTATGATTTATACTGGCTCTTGTTTCAGGGCCAATAAAGATCATTTCCCATGGCTCTGTCATTTTGTGATTGGGTGCCATACTGGCATCCTCGAGCCATGAAAGAATACGATTGCGGTCAATCGATTCTGTTTTAAATTTTTTAATTGTCCTTCTGGAGGTAATGACTTCTTTTAAATTCATATTATGGTTCTCCCCTTTGTTCATATTCAATGCTTTAGTCAATCAAATAGATTTCAAGAGTATCATAACAATAAAGTGCACAGTGATTCAACATTATGCGCTTCTCTACCTTTTTAAGATAAATCCTTTTGAATACTTTTTATGCTAATAGGATTAAGGGCCACATTGGCAGTTAGATTATCATAATATTGAATAATTATTGAACTTGCACATTTCAATTGAACTCATGCACGCAAAGTAAATGAAAATGATGTATCATAAGTGTAGCAAGCTTTAAGGGGATCTTTTAAATTTATAAAAATAATATGATGGTCGCCCTTGTAAATGGAAATAAAACGTATTAATGGATTTAATTTGACAAATGGAGGAATGACAAATGGATCTTTTTAAACAAATCTTTACTTTAGGTTTAGGTGCAGCGGTTATTACAAAAGAACAAATTGAAAAAACAGTTGAAGGACTTGTTGCAAAAGGTGAATTAAGCAGAACCGAATCAAAGGAACTAATAAATCAGTGGTCTGAAAAAGGTGAACAAGCTAAACAAGAGTTAGATGACATTGTTAAAACAAGAGTAAATCAAGTTTTGTCTAGTTTAAATCTTGTTACGAAGGAAGAATTTCAAGATTTAGAGCGTAGAATTGCTGCTTTAGAAAACAAACAAAATTAAGTTGATGATTTAGAAAAGTTGCTTCAGAATACTAAATAAGCTAAAAAATCCTCTTAGTGATATTAAGGAGGACTTTTTTTAGCTTATTTAGATTGAATGTATTAAATCTCTAAGAAAGTTGGTTAATGCGATTCCTGGCTCTTCATTTACAGATACGATCGGAATAATTCCTCTTTCTTTTAATAAACTTTCTTTAATCGGATTTGGCTCAACAAGAAAAATATAGGATTTCGGACGGATATGTTCAAAGTTTGACTCTTTCCATTGTTTATGCAAGCTTATATAACATATATCGAATATTAATATCAGATAAACTGTAACCTATGAATAATAGTGATTTTTCTAATGAATCTGAACGTAATTTAATATCTAATGGGGATTCAAAATCGAGCCTATGAAAGAAACTGGACTCTGTCAGAACAAGTGAAGAATCATCATCAAAGTCACCATGAAATTTAATAATTTGAGTTTTATTTGTACGAATTTTGGCAATATCGGCTACATTTGTGATTTTATTATATTCCTTTTTATAGTGATCATAAGCATATTCAAGCCAACGATCAAAATTGGTTGTATAAATGACTGGAAAATCTAAATCAATTATGATCTTGTAAATTTCTGATTTTCCAATGTCAATATCCGTATGATGCCACAATCGATCCATCCAGCTTCTTAAAGCACCTAAAGTCCCTTTTTGTAGAAAATAATATTCAGCCATTATGAGGAAATCGCCATTTCCCCAGTTATTGAATTGCTTTGGGTCATACCCAAGATTATTAGCCATTTGATTGATTAACTCAGAATAAACAGGCAGGCCTAGATTTTTGGGTACACCAGATCCAACAAAAAGAATGACATCCTTATTTCGAATGGCTCTAGCAAGATCTTGTATCATAAGTCCTCCCAAATAGATTAACTTTCGATTTCATCCTATACAATCTATGTTAAAAGTAGATCTTGAAAGAACTTTTTCCTACACAGTTGATTTTTCAGACAATGACAGAAATAAAGTTGGATATGATTCAAACCAATCGACAAAATGTTCACCTCCTATACTTTCTTTGCCGAATTCCATCTTGTTTTGTCATGCAAGAAGGAATGTGCGAAAGAAAAGAGAAACACTTAATAAAAGGAGGGATTTCGTTGTGAATACAAAATCAGTCGCTGAGTTACTCGAGATTTCTACAAGCACAGTTCTACGCTGGGTTAAACAATTAAATATTGAAATGGAACGAAATGAACACGGTCATTTTATTTTTTCAGAAGAGAAAATAAACATTTTAAAAGATGTTAAGCAACAGTTACAAAATGGAATACTCATACAGGACATCTCAATAGACAAAACAAAACGAACCGGGGTGGCTAAAACTGTCTCTCCTGAATCAAATATGAGTCAATTAGAAGAGAAAGTCATTCAAATGGAAACAAGTCTTAATCAAAAAGCTGATTCAGTTGTATCCTATCAACTCTTACAACATCGCCGTGAAATCGACGATCTTCAAGAACAAGTCTCCTTTTTGATTAATCGTTTAGCTGAAATTGAGGAAGTATTGATAAAACAAAAAGAAGTCGCTGCAACGGCTGAAGAACAACTGATTCCTAGAAAAAAGAAAAATTTTTTCAAAGCCATTTTTGGTTCATAGAGGTACAGCACACACGAAATGTGCTGTATTTTTTTGTTGTTATCTTTAACTTACCGAATTCCTTCGATAAGAAAAAGACTACCTGATTTTTCAGGTAGTCTTTTTTGTATTTACTCATTTGTTCCATTCACTTCAGATTCAGCATCTTTTAATTTATCCACTTGTGTATTTTTATAATCATATTTTGAACGGTCAACAGGTGTAAAGGCTTCAGGTGTATAGAAACGTAATAAATCACCGTTTACCAATTTATCTGAAAGTGCTAATTTTTGTTTAACAATTTCTTGGTATTTCTTTGCCTCTTCGAGTTGATTTTCAGCTAATTCCAATCCTGTAGTTGAATCATAAAATTTACCATCTTTAGACGTAATGGTTGGACTCACATATTCACCATTTCGGAAAGGAACTAGTTCATCATGCTGCTCAGATAATAAATCTGTTCCAAATTGGACATAATTTTTTGTATCTGTTCCTAGTAAATGCAGTAGTGTTGGAAGTACATCCATTTGACCGCCATATTCGTGGTTAACTCCACCTTTTACACCTGGTACATGAATGAAAAATGGCACACGTTGCAGACTAGCATTATCAAATGGTGTAATTTCTTTTCCAAGTACTTTTCCCATCGCATCGTTATGATTTTCTGAAATACCATAATGGTCTCCATACATTACGATGATGGTATGGTCGTATAACCCTGAATCCTTTAAATAAGTAAAGAATTGTTGTAAAGCCTCATCTGCATAACGAACGGTTTGGAAGTAAGAGTCAACAGATGGATCACCTGTCGTATGTGGTGCAATCGTTGCGTCTTCTTCATCAATTGGAAACGGATAATGATTTGATACCGTAATAAATTTAGTATAAAACGGTTGTGGCAATGATTCCAACAGTGGAATTGATTGCTCAAAGAACGGTTTGTCCATTAGACCATAGTCAGCTAAATCATCTGCGGTTCATATCATAATAACTTGAGTCAAAAAAGTGTTCATAACCAAATGATTTATAGATTTCATTTCGATTCCAGAAGCTTCCAGTATTTCCGTGGAATACAGCAGACGTATAACCTTGCTGTCCTAGAATAGCTGGTGCAGACTGATACGTATTTAAACCTTTTGTTGTAAATGCGGAACCTTGTGATAAACCATATAATGAGTTTTCCAACATGAACTCAGCATCAGATGTTTTTCCTTGTGCTGTTTGATGGAAAAAATTATCGAAGTAAAATGTACTGCCGTCCCTTGTTAAAGAATTTAGGAAAGGAGTTACTTCTTCCCCATTTAATTTGTAATCAATCAGAAATTCTTGCATGGACTCAAGATGTAAATAAATCACATTCATTCCTTTACCAGCACCAAAATAAGCTGGATTCGGTTCAGCATAATTTGATTGTGTAAAGTTAACCACTTCTGTAATATCACTACTATCTGCCGTTACTCTTTGTGCAGAAGCCTTCATTGTTTGAACAGTATCATAAGCAGTGAAATTGTAAATGCCTAAATATTTTACAATATAATTCCGGTCAAATCCTCTTGTCAATAATTGAGGACGATCTGCTTCAGCTAAACCAAGATTCAAACAGGAAACTCCTAAAGCTAATGAAAGCACAGCAACAAATTTACGGCGTGCCATATCTTGAACGTCCATTTTAATCACTTTAAAATAAAGCAATCCAATTAGTAAAAGAATATCAGCAAATAATAAAAGATCCGTTTGGTGATAAAGAGATCCCATACTACTTCCGACACTTCCAATATTTTGTACCTGCGAGATAACTGGAAGAGTAACAAAATCATTAAAGAATCGATAGTATAAAATATTTGCATACAATAATAGCGTTAAAAGAGAATTAATCACAATGAGTGAAGTATATTTTCTTTTTCCTTTAAAAAGGAATCCTAAACTTAAAAATAATAAAGACGATCCTAATGGATTAAAAAACAATAAAAACTCTTGCATCGTATTTTCAATCCCTAAATTGAACTGCGTTAATTGAGCAATATATGTCTTCATCCAAAGGAAGATTACTGTCAAAATAAAAAAGCCAAAATAGCTATTAAAAAAACTTTGCCCTTTTTGTAAAAAATATTTCATTTTTGCACCCGCCTTCTATCAAACTATTATACATGATTTTAACAAAAAAAATAAATATATCAATTGAACTATATAATCATGTAAGAATCTTAACATTAAAATATGAACAAATTATGACTATACGTAAATAAATCGTAAATAATTGCATCGAAATATAAATATATATCATTTTTAGAGATTGTCAAGTTTATTAAATGTAAATAATTTTAAGATTGATAATGGAACTAATTTATACAAGAAATTCATAAATCTGCATACATTTATTTATAAGCATTTTTGTTCGTTGATTTAGATTAATTTGGTAGGTTTCCATATTAAAAAGTCGAATTCATGTGGGTGATTTCTAGTGAATAATGATGAATATTTATTTTTTCAAAATTTGCAAGAAAATAGGATGACTTTTGACATAGTATTTGAACGAATCATTCGATTTATGTATATTAATCGAAATGGAAATTATCGTTTAATGATTGGTACCGATTCACAAGTCCATCATAAATATACGATTTTCATTACAGGTATAGTTATTTTAAATGAAGGGAAAGGTGCATGGGCCTGTATTCGGAAAGTGGTCATTCCTAGAAGAATGGATACATTACATGAGAGGATCTCTCAAGAAACTTCCTTAACAGAACAAGTAGTAGCCATGTTTACTGAGGAAAGAAAAAATACTCTTATTGATGTCGTACTCCCTTATATCTATAAGGGTGCAACCTTTACAATGGAAGGACATATAGATATTGGCTCTGGAAACCGAAATAAGACGAAAATTTTTGTTGAAGAAATGGTCAATAGAATTGAAGCAATGGGGCTTGAGCCAAAGATCAAACCGGATTCATTTGTTGCTTCCAGTTATGCGAATCGCTTTACAAAATAGGTGCCTCTGCTTTCCTCTTTTTCTTTCTGCGATATTTTTTATAATCTAGTTATATATCAATGTTAAAAAAATACCCGTTTATTTTAGACATATTTGGGGACTCTAACCAATGAGACTTACTTCAAGCTAATCCAAAAAGTTACGACCTGAGTTATGATGAAGGAGAGATTCCTCGTGTATAGAAGTCATGAACGTAAATTGATTTGGTTATGCTTTATAGTCGTTTTTATTATGGGACTTTCGCTCATTGGGCGAATCTTTTCTGGATAAGGGGATTTTGATATGGCAAACGAAGAAATTGTATTCTTCAGTCGCATTTTAACCGAATTAACATTATCCTTCCATATCATTTATGCAACGATTGGTGTTGGAATCCCGCTGATGATCATGATTGCTCAGTGGGTTGGGATCAAAAAACAGGACAAGCACTACATACTATTAGCAAGACGCTGGGCTCGAGGATTTGTTATAACCGTTGCTGTTGGTGTCGTTACTGGGACTGCCATTGGGCTCCAACTATCACTCCTTTGGCCAAACTTTATGGAACTGGCAGGAAATGTAATTGCTTTGCCTTTATTTTTGGAAACTTTCGCTTTTTTCTTTGAAGCAATTTTTTTAGGTATTTATCTATATACATGGGATCGTTTTGAGGATCAGAGAAAGCATTTAATGTTGCTAATTCCTGTTGCTTTAGGTGCCTCTTTCTCTGCTGTATTCATTACGATGGTGAATGCCTTTATGAATTCCCCACAAGGATTTGATATCGTAAATGGTCAATTAACGAATATTAATCCTATAGTAGCCATGTTTAATCCGTCCATGCCTACTAAAGTGTCGCATGTCCTGATCACAGCCTATATGACATGCGCATTTGTACTGGCTTCTATTGGAGCTTTTCGATTAATTAATGGTTCAAAACATGTCTATCATAAAAAAGCATTATTTTTAACTCTGAAACTCGGATTGCTATTTTCAATTGCAACAGCCATTCTCGGGGATTTTTCTGGCAAGTACCTAGCTGAATATCAGCCAGAAAAACTAGCAGCTGCGGAATGGCATTTTGAAACACAAGAAGGCGCGCCTTTAATCTTTTATGGAGTGCTTGAAAATGGCGAAGTGAAATATGCTATTACTATCCCTTATGCACTCAGCATTTTGGCTCATTTAAAGCCGAATGCTGAAGTGATTGGACTTGATCAATTTCCTAACGATGAAGAGCCACCACTTTATATTCACTACCTATTTGATATCATGGTGTCAATAGGAATGTTGATGATCTTGATTGCTTTTATCTATTGTATCGGCACTTGGAGAAAATGGCGTTTTGTCCTTTCAAATTGGTTCAAATGGATAATTGTATTTGGAGGCCCGCTTTCTATTTTAGCCATTGAAGCTGGATGGTGGCTTGATGAAGTGGGACGTCAACCATGGATATTGCGTGGAATAATGAAAACAAAAGATGCGGCCACAACAAATACTCATGTTGATACTATGTTGATCTTATTTGCTGGACTCTATCTAATTCTAGGAATTGGAAGTATCGTAGTCCTTACACGTATGTTTCGAAAAAATACGGTTGAACAAGAATTGGCTGATCATGGATTGGAGAAAGCTGGTGATTCTTTATGACACTTGAAATAATCGGAATTTCAGTTTTATGGCTATTTCTGTTTGGCTATGTAATCGTGGCTTCCATTGATTTTGGTGCAGGCTTTTTTAATGCCTACAGTACTTTGAGAGGCAAACAACATATTTTAACAAAGATCATTCAACGCTATTTATCACCTGTATGGGAAGTGACGAACGTATTTTTAGTGTTTTTTTTCGTAGGGATTGTCGGTTTTTTCCCAAAAACAGCATATTATTACGGCACAACTTTGCTTGTTCCTGTTAGCCTTGCCATTATCCTACTGGCCATTCGTGGAGCTTATTATGCTTTTACTACATATGGAGGACTCAAATCTAAGAAGTATATCTATTTATATGGACTAACCGGATTAATTATCCCCGCTTCCTTGTCGATTGTTCTGACGATTTCAGAAGGTGGCTTTGTGACCATGGAGGAATATGGACCTAATCTTCATTATTGGACACTTTTTACAAGTCCTTTAACATGGAGCATTGTTTTTCTTAGTTTAACAGCCGTATTGTATATCTCTTCCGTATTTTTAACTTGGTATGCAAATCAGGCAAAAGATGAAACCGCTACAAATTTGATGCGAATATACGCACTCTGTTGGGCAGCTCCTTTGATTCTTACAGCTGCAGGGATCATCGTTGAATTGCGTTCACACAATCCAGAACACTATCGACAATTAATGGATTTGTGGTGGCTATTTGGTTTATCCTTTGTTTTATTTGCCGGAACCGTTTATTTCATTTGGAAGAGAAAGTCCTATGGTATTGCAGTTGGATTATTAATCAGTCAATTTCTCTTAGCCTTTTTCGCTTATGGTATCTCACATTTTCCCTATTTGCTCTATCCATTTCTCACTATTTACGATGGTTTTACAAACAAAGCGATGGCCATTTCATTAATCATTGCCTTTATTGCAGGACTGTTGCTGCTCATCCCTTCCCTAATTCTTCTTCTTAGGCTATTTTTGTTTAATAAGAATTATGTTGAAGGGAAAAAAGTCGATAATGCTTAAGGAGGATACGAAAATGGATGATTTTCTTATTTTTTACGCACCTATTTTAGTTGTGATTTTATCAATTATTATAGCCTTTTGGATTTCCTTTAAAGATGAATCTGTAAAGTAATCGTTGTTAAATGATCATCATGCTCCCTTTGTACCTAGTTTCTACCATATTAAATGATTTTTGTTGTTAGATACTCTTTAAACGATCGTATACTACTTTTTCAATAGATATCTCAGAGGAAATCGTTTGTTTCCAGATTTCGAATGATTTATTTGCATAACTTCCAGGATCTATAACTGTGAAACGATGATCACCACGAATTAGAAAGCTGTTTTTTCCTTACACTCCTACTAATAAAAAGGTATAATTAAAAAAGCGCTTAGAGCATAAGCGCTTTTTTATCCTTGATATCCATGGATCGTATTAATTTCATTTAGATAATACGCATCGTAATAATTCCATCAATCATACTAATTTTTTCTTCTATTCCTGGAATAACATCACCGCTAATTTTATCATCAATATCGATTATCGTATAAGCATACTGACCACGGCTTCTGTTCACCATGTCAGCAATGTTTAAGTGGTAATTTGATAATACAGAAATGATTTGCCCCACCATATTTGGAACGTTTTTATGATAGGCTGTTACACGTCGTTTTCCTGTATATGGAAGAGAAGCATTAGGGAAGTTTACTGAATTTCTGATGTTTCCTACTTCAAGGAATTCCTTTATTTGGTGAGAAGCCATGACGGCGCAGTTTTCTTCCGATTCACTCGTTGAAGCACCAAGATGAGGAATGCAAATAACATTTTTCATATTGAGTACCTTCTCATTTGGAAAATCAGTAATATATTTACCTACTTTTCCACTTTCAAGTGCCACAGCCATATCATTTTCATTTACAAGCTCTCCTCGAGAGAAGTTTAAAATATGGACACCCTGTTTCATGATGTTAAATGACTCATTATTGAACATTTCTCTCGTTTGGTCTGTTAGCGGAACATGTACGGTAATGTAGTCACAACTCGCAAACAGCTGCTCAATGGTCAATGCTCGTTCTACATTACGGGATAGGTTCCAAGCTGTATCGACAGAGATGAAAGGATCAAAGCCCATTACATCCATATCCAAATCAAGTGCATTATTTGCTACTAATGCACCGATAGCTCCTAACCCAATAACGCCTAACGTTTTTCCTTTAATTTCTTTTCCAACAAATTGCTTTTTTCCAGCTTCCACAAGCTTCGGAACGTCGTCAACTTGACCTTTTAAAGATTTAGTCCATAATATCCCATCAAATAAATTACGAGAAGAAGCCATTAATGTAGTTAATACAATTTCTTTCACCGCATTAGCATTAGCACCGGGTGTATTAAACACAACGATACCATGCTCTGTTAGTTCACCAACAGGAATATTATTAACGCCTGCTCCAGCACGTGCAATCGCTTTTACATTATGATCTATTTCCATGTCATGCATATTAAAACTACGAAGAATGATGGCATCCGGTGATTCACAATGATCATCAATCTGATAATTTTCGATATTAAATACATTTAATCCTTTTTCAGCAATTTTGTTTAATGTTTTAATAGTGTACACTTTTCATTTCTCCCCTTTTAATAAAATTCTTTCGTAGTATCGATAAAGTTCACAACAACTGCTTAGCTATAGTAATATGTTTTACTTGCCGATATTTCATTCTTTAAACCGTTAACAACGTTACAATCTGCACATACTGTAAAGACGTGTTGTGGCAAGTCTGAAGAAAAGTGATTTTCATACATATTCAATTTCTTCATTCATCTATAAATATTAAATTAACTATTAATACTATTTTATAATACAATTATTTAATGATTCTGACTATATAAAACAATGAATTAATATAAAATTATCATTTTCCTTCCATCCTTTTTACTAGTTCATAGGGACGAACCTTAAAGGCTTCAAATGGAACGTAAACTTCTTTCATCGCATCAAGTACTCTAGGTATGAAATTATTTCTCTTCTATAAAACATAACAACACTCCTTTCAAAAAAAGTATATTTTTAATTACTTCCTTATTAATATTACCCTTTCAACTTTCATATTCTTAACAACAGAATTCAAATGGATGTTCAACTGTTTTTTCTTTCCATTGCCATGTGGGTTGTTTCGTTTCATCTCCCCAATGCCATGAAGCTAATGCAGCAGCGCAGGAGTCGATCGCATGTGAAGTCTGAACAACTTCACTTGGAATTCCCATTAGGCCTACGGATTTATACCAATCAAAGATGACTTTTCTTGAGCCTAATTCTTTTTTATACTGCAGGGCATGTTCTATTTTATCAGGGCCGATGCGTGTACCAATGGCAGCTCCTGGATGTACTTCAACAATTTGTATATTCTTCGAATCATTCATTAGCAGGATCCTTCGTGTTAATCCTATTCCGCGGAGAGTTAAATAAACCATTTTTGTTAATGTTGGCGGCATAATCGAACTTCCTGAAAGTCCGTATGTTTTAATAAACTGACGTATGCTTTTATCTTGTGGTCGATCTCCACCTCCATCCTGATAGGATAATGGCGCATCTATTCCGATCACTACATGTTCTTTCGCAGCTATTGCCTGAATGGCTGTAAAAATCTTTTCATCACTTGCTTGATCCATTGCATTTTCAAAAATAAGTAAATCCTCTCTTGCTTGGAAAACACTCATAACTGTATCTTTATGGTTGGCTGGTCCTGCTAGATCAATCCCAATAACTTTCAATGATATTCCCTTTCCTTTCTAATTCTCTTTTATCTTCCATTCCATTTTACCGCATCCTAAGCATGGATGATGGAAAAAGAACTTTCAACTGAATATCAAAAAACCGCTCAAGTTATAAATCCACTTGGCGGTAAAATAAGAGAAGTATTACTTGTTTAAACCTAATTTCAAATTTAGTTGGTTAAACCTTACTCCAATTTTTGTTTAAAGGTTTTACAGCAAGTATCTGCTGATTTATTCGCTTCTTCCTGTCGATTAGCAAGTCCGAATTCCTCAGAAAATTCCGTATCATACTTTGACTCATAATCCATATCAATTGTTATTTTATCTGCTCCACAAACATTTCCCACAGCATGAAACGTACAATTGGATACAGAACATTTCACTTCAACATTTGGCATGAGAATCCCCCTGTTCTAGCTTGATTTAAAAGAAGGAAATTGAAGATTAAAGTTCTTTACAGTCGTTTTAATTGCAAAGGACTTATAAACTTATCATGCTCAAATCTTTTTGATGTATTTAATGAATCAATAAAAATAATTGGGATATTTATTGTGTATTGGATTCACTCGGTGTACGGAAGACTTTATCTCATTGAATCATAGCGAGTGGTAATTGTATTAAAAATAAACCCGATAATGGTTTGATTTACTTGATTCCATCTTTTAGTGGGAAGTTGGTGGAAAACCTTTTGGAAAATAACAGCTTCATGGTTTGTATGCCTTTTATATGCTTGTAAATTTTGATTGACAAAATCTCTTGAACCATACATTAAAAGTAGCGGTACAGAAATTTCATGAAGCCTCTCGGTACAATTATAATATAATGATTGTTCATAGTATTGAAACCACATATTTCGATTGGCTTTTTTCATATGACGGTTTATCTCATCCCGGAAAATGGGATCGTCTGTATGGCTTGATGAAATCACAAGGCTTAATATATGAGGATATTTTTTTACTAAATACATTCCTGTAATATGCTCATATTTAAACACTTTTGTAAGAACTTCAGAATATCCACTAATTAATATTAGTCCTAAGGACATCTCTGGATAACTTAAAACCATTTCTTGAGCAATACACGCTCCCGCTGAATACCCGCAAATAACAGCTTTTTCAATCTGGAGATGATTGAGTAATGCTTTTAATTCGTTCACATAACTTTGTATCGTGACTTGTTTTTCAGGGCCTCTCGTGTCACCATTTCCGCTTAAATCAGGAGTAATGATGGTGAAATAGCGATTTAATTCTTCTTGATAACGGAAAACGATTCTACCCATTGCAGGAGGATGAATAAACAAAATGGGAATCCCTTTTCCACTGATATTATAAACCATACATGTATTTTCATATTGAAATTCAGCCATAATAATTTAGGAACTCCTTTGGATGAAGTAGAGGTAGGTCATATTTTTTCGAATATATTTGATCATATCTTTCCTCATTCAAACAAAAACATTCTTCTGGAGTCTTTTTATAAATGGATCCTTGATGGAAACAGTTAGTTATTTTTCCTCAAATATTAAACTGACTTTCATACATTTCAAAATAGAACCCTTGAACAATAAAAATCCCGCATGAATTATGCAGGATTTTTGTTCAAAGATTATTTCAATGATCCACTAAACGATCCTTTTGGGACCTTATAGAGAGGGATATAATTCAAATTTATTTGTTAAGGTTTGTACTCTTGTTCTAGCTTCTTCTAATTTTGTTTCATCTTCAACATGGTTTAACACAAGTCCAATGATGGAACCAACTTCATCCATATCTTCTAAACCGAATCCACGTGATGTAACTGCAGCTGTTCCAATTCGAATTCCACTTGTAACAAATGGTTTTTCTGGGTCAAAAGGAATACCATTTTTATTTGTAGTGATTCCAATATCATCTAGCGCTTTTTCAGCAACTTTACCTGTTAATCCAACTGAACGAAGGTCCACTAATAATAAATGGTTATCAGTTCCGTCAGATACTAGACTGCAATCCTTCTTTTTTCAATGCTTCCCCTAGACGGTTCGCATTCGCAACAACTTGACCTGCATATTTTTTGAAATCATCTGTTAAAGCTTCTCCGAATGCAACAGCTTTAGCTGAAATGACATGCATTAATGGTCCACCTTGAATTCCAGGGAAGAGCGATTTATCGATTCTCTTTGCAAATTCTTCTAGGCAAAGAATCATTCCCCCGCGTGGACCACGAAGTGTTTTATGTGTGGTTGTTGTCACAAAGTGAGCGTGCGGTACTGGATTTTGATGCAAACCAGCTGCCACAAGTCCAGCGATATGCGCCATATCCACCATTAAATAGGCTCCTACTTCATCTGCGATTTCGCGGAAACGTTTGAAGTCGATTTCTCTTGGGTATGCACTCGCTCCAGCAACAATTAATTTTGGTTTATGCTTACGAGCTTTCTCAAGAACATCATTATAATCAATACGTTGATTTTCTGGATCGACACCATATTCAACAAAATGATATTGCACACCACTAAAATTAACTGGGCTACCGTGTGTTAAGTGTCCCCCGTGAGAAAGGTTCATACCTAGGACTGTATCTCCTGTTTCAAGAACGGTAAAGTAAACAGCCATATTTGCTTGTGCACCAGAGTGCGGCTGTACATTAACATGCTCAGCTCCAAAAAGTTGTTTTGCACGATCACGAGCAAGATCTTCTACGATATCAACGTATTCACAGCCCCCATAATACCGTTTTCCTGGATATCCTTCTGCATATTTGTTGGTAAGGACGGACCCCTGTGCTTCCATAACCGCTTCACTTACAAAGTTCTCTGAAGCAATTAGTTCAATATTTCTCTTTTGACGACCCAACTCTAATTGAATAGCCTTAAAAACTTGTTCATCTTGTTTAGCTAAAAAATTCATGTTGTGAAATCCTCCTCTAGTATGTTCTGTATATTTCATTTTAAGTAGAGATTATTGATGCTCATTTTCGAATTCTTTCATAAATTGAACTAATGCTTTTACTCCTTCTACAGGCATTCCATTATAAATGCTTGCACGCATACCACCAACAGAGCGATGCCCTTTTAACGTTTCAAGGCCTGCTGATTTTGCCTTCTTTACAAATTCAGCATCTAATTCATCGGACGGCGATATAAAAGGAATATTCATGATTGAACGGCTTTCTTTTTGTACAGGAGAGGAAAACATGCTAGACTCTTCAAGAAAATCATATAAAATTCCGGCTTTTTCTCGATTGATTCTCTCCATTTCCTTTAAGCCACCAAGTTCATCCAACCATTCAAAGACGAGCTTAGCCATATAGATACCATATGTAGGTGGCGTATTATACAATGAATCGTTTTCGCTATGCGTCTTATAATCAAGCATAGTTGGACAAGTATCTTTCGCGTTACCGATTAAATCTTCACGAATGATTACAACCGTTAATCCTGCAGGACCAATGTTCTTTTGTGCTCCAGCATAGATCAATCCAAATTTTGAAACATCCATTTCCACTGATAAAATATTTGAAGACATATCTGCTACAAGTGGAATTCCTCCTGTATCTGGAATCTCAGAATAGGCAGTTCCTTCTATTGTATTGTTTGTTGTAATATGGATATAATCCGCTTCTGGATCAATCATGTTCGGATCAAAAGCTGGTATATAACTGTAGTTTCCATCTTCTGATGACGCAATCACGGAAATTTCGCCATATTTTTTGGCTTCTTTAATCGCCTTTTTGGACCAAGATCCAGTGTTAATATAGTCTGCCTTACCACTCTTTGTAAGTAGGTTCAAAGGTACCATCGCAAATTGCTGTGAAGCGCCTCCTTGTAAAAATAACACTTTGTAATTTTCCGGAATATTCATCAGCTTTCTTAGTAATTGCTCAGCTTGGGTAATGATTTCAGTAAATAATCCCGAACGATGGCTTATCTCCATCACGGACATACCTGAGTTCGCATAGTTAACCATTTCTTTTTGAGCCTTTTCTAATACTGCCAGTGGTAACATTGAAGGACCTGCTGAATAATTATAAATTCTTTCCAAATTGAACACCTCATCCACTATTTTTGAAAATCATAAAATACTAACTTATACAATGCCTCACAAATGAAGACATATATATCAATAAAAAAAGAGACTGGAATTCTTCCCAATCTCAATAGACTTCGAAATAACAAAATAAATATTTGTTATTCTTCTGTCCTTTTTGCCTGAGATGGTGAACCCTTCGGCGCCACTAATCGTAGTGAACTCTCCAGAAGCTGCTCCTGTTATAGTTTGCCCATAACAATCGTAGCTTGCGATATTTAGTTGTAAATCGAAATTTGTACTAGAATCATAACAATAAGATAACGTTCATGCAATCATCATTTATTCTTGATCATAATAAATATGGTAAAATAGTTTGTGAACTTTCTAAGATCTTTTCCTTAGAGTAATAATGATAATAATATTCTAAGAAATCTAAGAAAACTGACACTATTGATATTTATGAATTATAAATCATATTAAACTACTTATCAAGAGGGAAAAAGTGAATGAATTCAATGGTTTTAATTATGAAACCGCATACATAATTAATTTATCAGGCTTTTTTAATAACGAATATTTTTTATTGTTTTTTTAATAATTGTTCGTCTTATTATATTCGTCATACCCATACATCTCTTTTGGTTGTTTCAAAGAAGAAGTGTTTATTTGTTGACTGATATAATGTATATTACGAATTTTCAGTTTAAAAACTCGTTCATTTTCATAAATACTTTTCAAAAGGTCTAAACTAGAGTTTTATTGTCTATTCTTTCATTGTAAAATCCTCCTCGATTTATCATTTATGACCAAGCATTCATTCCACCCTTTACATTTGTTACTTTATTAAAACCCTGTTTTCTAAGTAATTTACTTGCTTGTTTACTTCTCATTCCACTTTGACAGATCACAATTACTTCAAATGATATAATTTAAATAGTCCATTTTTTTCCTCCAAAACGTTTCATAGGCGGTCCTAAAAAAACATAAAAAATTACCTGGTAGGGTATATTTTTGACTAAAAGTAAAAGTTCGTCAACTCTCAAGTGATGAGTAGTTGCTGAACTTTCCCTATCTACTTTTAATTAATAATTCCACAGCTTCTTGTACTAAATGATCTGTTCCTTCGCCTCGTTCTACATTATCACGTACACATTTTTCCAAATTGCTACTCACAATGACTCCCATAGTACGGTCAATGGCGTTACGTGCAGCAGATAATTGAGTTATGATATCTCGACAATCCTTACCTTGTTCCATCATACCTAAAACACCTTTAATTTGTCCTTCGATACGTTTTAGACGGTTGACTACTTTTTTATCATAATCCAATATTTATGCACCCTCTTTTTTACATGGACAATCCATGATCTCATAACTGCTCACATCAAATCCCTTTCTTAATAAAAAACGTAATCCTAAATTCAATTCTACTCGATCAGAAGCAATAATATGGATCTTATGATTCGAGATTTTCTTATTATAGCGTCTTAAATAGCTATAAGGAATTTTCAAGATTTCATCAGCGTGATCTTTGCTTGATAAGTGATAATCTCTAATGTCCAATATTGTTGTATTCTCATTCTTGTAACCAGTCTTAATACAAGGAATACTTTTAACAGGGAAATAGCGATTATATATTGGAATAATTAAAATCATGACAAGTAATACAAAAAAATAAATAGACATATGCACCACCTATATAGTAATTATTGTTCACATTATACCTTATTAGGTATAATGTGAACAACTTTTTTCTCGTTTTTATTTCTTCTTAATCCAAAATTTAATGAGCGACCCTTCTTGTTCTGTTTTTAAAATAGTGTGGCCAGCATTTTTTGACCATGCAGGTAAATCATTTAATGTTCCTTTATCGGTTGCATGAAGATCAAAAAAGAAGAACGTCAACCACTTATACTAAGTAGTTGATGACCTTCTTTTTTACTTCATATATTCTTTATTTCTTCAATAATCTACTTTTATATTTTTAAACTCAATTCGATACAAATCACGACGTCGATCACGTAATTGTCTCACTGAACCAGTGTTTCGAGAGCGTCTTAACTTTTCAAGATCCACATCACCGACCACAACTGTATCTACATTTGCATCGCATTCGCCAACAATTCCATCTCTCGCAAATCCAAAATCGGATGGTGAGAAAATACCAGATTGTGCATACTGAATGTCCATGTTCTCTACATGGGTTAAGTTACCGACGGTTCCTGCAATACAGGTATAAACTTGATTTTCAATTGCTCGAGCCTGGGCACAGTACCGAACACGAAGATATCCCTGACGATCATCTGTACAAAATGGCACAAAAATAATGTTTGCCCCTTTATCGACGGCAATCCGTGCAAGTTCTGGAAACTCAATATCATAACAGATTTGGATGGCAATTTTTCCACAATCCGTGTCAAACACTCTAATTTCATTTCCCTCTGCAATCCCCCACCATTTGCGCTCGTTTGGTGTGGCATGAATCTTTGCTTGTTTCTCGATCGTTCCATCTCGACGGAATAGATAGGCTACATTGAATATATCTCCATTAACTTCTACGAAATGGGATCCGCCAATAATGTTGACGTTATAACGTACAGCCAGTTCTGTAAACAATTCAATGTACTGATCTGTATAAGTTGCCAGCCGCCGAACGGCCCGATCTGGTCGTTTTTCTTCAAGAAACGACATTAATTGGGTTGTAAATAGCTCAGGAAAAACGGCAAAATCCGAATCGAAATCAGACGCAATGTCCACATAGTACTCAATTTGGCGAGCAAAATCCGAGAAGGCTTCAATCTTTTTCATCATGTACTGGATCGCGCAAATTCTTACAGAAAACGAGGCTTGATAGACTCGCCGAGACTTCGGTAGATAATCGATATTGTTCCATTCCATCAGGGTTGCAAATGAATCAGATGCCATGTCATCTGGTAGATATTTTGTGTTAATCCGTTTAATGATAAATCCTTCAAGTAGTTGAAAGGATAATACGGGGTCATAGATGCTATGCTTTTCAACCTCTTCTACATACTCACGGGGAGTCATATCTGCTTTGTATTTATGGTAATTGGGAATCCTTCCACCGATGATGATGCTTTGAAGATTAAATTGACGAGCTAGTTCCTTACGTGCATCGTAAAGACGGTGTCCTATTTTCATACGACGGTATTCTGGGTCAACCATTACTTCTATTCCATAAAGGTTGAATCCTTGAGGATCATGATTTGTGATATATCCGTTGTCTGTAATGGAGTTCCAGGTATGTTGGTCGTCGTATTCATCAATATTGACCATAAGACTCGAACAGGAACCAACAATTTTCCCTCCATATTCAACGCAAAACTGTCCTTCAGGGAAAATTTTAATATGACTTTCTAATTGCTCCCGCTTCCACGGCTCCATTCCGAAAAAACAACGGCTCCACAATTTCATAATCTCATCAATATCTTTCATTTGTATGTTACGAAGAACTATTTTCTTCTCGTATTTCGACATATCTGTTTCTGACATATTCTCACTTCCTTGTCCAGGGTATTAAGCGATCCCTCGAATTTTGTTCTTTCACAGAAGAAAGTCTCTCTCTTTAACTTGCCCAGTTCGGGTTTAATTCTTGCCATTCACGAAAATGCATTAAAAATTTTAAGGTCTATTTTCTTTTCAAATAGTTAAGTCAAAAAAGTTAGATTATACAACAATATCGACGAACAAGGTCTTCTATTAAAACCAATGACCCACTCTATTTTTTTATTCTTATTTTACACTTTGAGCCCATAAAAGGTCCTTCATTTGTTGTAAAGTAAATAATATTTAAATTTTTACGATGATTTTGACTAACTAATAACTGCCGTTTCAAATCATATACAATCTTAATACAATAACATATCACATCTGAAAGGAGGGAAATAGTGGATAACGAAATGAAAGAGGACAAGCAAGAAAGCAAGCAAGAGGACAAGCAAGAAAGTAAGAAAGAAAGCAAGCAAAGGACAAGCAAGAAAATAAGCAAGAAAGCAAGCAAGAAAGACAAGCAAGAAAACAAGAAAGAAAGCAAGCAAGAAGACAAGCAAGAAAATAAGAAAGAAAAAAAGAAAAAGCATCCGATCAAGAAAATGGAAAAAAACACGAGAAAAAGCAACCATTAAGCATCCTAGAATGCTTAGAAAATAACATAGATCAAGTATCCTAAAAAGCACGAGAAAAAGGATTGCTAACAAAATTTTTTTGAAGGTTTAATTAGCTTTAAAAAAGCCCCCTTAATCACTTAGATTATTAGATATATCAATAGAATTTTCTAAGTAATCTAAAGGGGGCTATAAACAAGCTTTTATACAATCTACTATGCTCAGCATAATTTTGAAAATGTCTTGGTCGGATCAGGACCTCCAAAACATAGAATATGTTCACTATTTAATAATCTTTTGCCTAGCCTTACATAATCAAATTACGTCCTGTGTAAACAGATATTTGCTGCTCGATGATCTCTTAATCAACCTGATTGCTATACAAACACTTGAAAGCACATATTCCTATTTTATGTTTACGGTTAAAATTATCGTTTATTATTGCGTTTAAGAATTTTCGATTCTCCCGTACGTTCCCAATTTTCAACTGTTTCAAAAGCTTCTTCTGGAGAATAGCCTTGCCCTACTAAAACCCCCATTAAAATATATTCCTGCAGGATATGCCTAGAGTTTTTTTCCCTTTCCACATCCTTTAAACCTTCATTGACTAAGAATTTCGTGTAATGTATCCACTCGTCTGGTGTCCTTTCTAATGGTTCCGGTCATCTTCATTTGTACTACCTGATAAAATTTCAGTGTAAATTAAGTTATATAATGTTCCATGTTTGAGTTCATCAGTTAATATGTTAAAGACAATATCTCTGTGATATCGATGTGGCAGCCCTTGTCGGATGATTCGATACTTTTCCATCGCTTTCATTTCACCTAAAATTGCTTTCCTAATTCCTTGTTCAAATGAAGCGGGAGGTACAAATTCTTCTTCCTCTGCTAATTGAACTTCTTGACCCGTTAAATCTTTATACATTTTCTTATAGAGTTGATTATGGCGTATTTCATCATTGCGAATCGTTGATATGATTTCTTTCTGGTCTTGTGTCGGAGCATTAGCAATTAAATAATCGTAAAAAATCTGATCCTCTTTTTCACCTTGTACAGCCTCGGCAATTAATTTCAAAGACAGTTGAAAAGCTTGTTGAGTATATATGGAATAACTATTTGTTGGATTCACAAAAGATCCCCCCTTTATTAACAACTTATGGAGCATCAGAAGGAATCATGACAACTCAATTACCTAATATTTCGGTTGAATTCTCTCTATCCCCTTACTTTTTTCAGACAATATGTTATCTGTTTCCGATAACCATTAATAAACAAATAGCCATATTCTTTGTTTAAACAAAGAAATATGGCTATTGTATCGTTCGATCTATTTTCAAAAGAAAGAACTTATATATTCTTGTTCATACATACATTGACAATGTAAAGTAAAATCAAGTGATTCATTCCATTCTTTCCAAGTTTAGTACAAGTTACTAATTAAATACGGTTAATAAAGAGATTTGGGCGATTGGATTTGCTGATACTGAATTAGGATACATCTTATCAATTAGACACATCCTGAGTTTAGAGAGTCTAATCAGTCAAATTGATTTTTCCTGGAATTTATTATGTTTTTGCACTTCATTGATCGTTTCTTTAATTTCCCTTATGTAGTGATCAAATAGACCATTTTTCCCTGAATTGCTGAAGTTCTCATGATCTATAGAATTAAGCAATGCAATTACCGCTTTTAACTTTAAGTCATCGAAAAATGGAATTTCCGTTTCCCCAATGATTTCTCCTTTTACAACAAGTTCGCCCTTATCATTTTCCATGTGAAATCTACATTTTTGCATAAAATCAATGTCCATGTTCGTTCACTCCTTATTTTAAAATGAACAGAATGATTAAGAAATCCAACAAATATTTATTACTTTAGGTCTACGGGTTAGGTCTATGGGCAGTTATGTCTCGGAAAGGCATAATTCGCTTTTTTACTTCTTCAAAATCCAGCCCCTCCACTTCTTGCATAAAACGGTGGATGGCATCCTTAGGATAGCCATACTCACTCAGTAATTGTTCAAGATTCCCTTTATTGTCCATGTTGTTTACCTCCATATATGTCAATGCAGATTGTTAAACTATTTTTTCTTAGCTTCCCTCCATTCAACGGTCTTTATAGCTTTCTTCTGAATATTGTCAATGAACGAATAAATTAGTAAAAAACATAGTCCTTACAAATGGAATGCTCCCATAACGGTTTAACTTTTTGAAGTTTACACATTCTATAATACGGAGGTGATAATATGGAAGACCAAAATAATCAGCAAGTTTCAAAATATAACAATGCGCACGGAAACAATGTTCCAGATTACAGGACTAAAACGATGGACGAATCAAATATAGTTTCAACTGACCAATCAATTATTCAAAAAGAAGTCAACGATCCAGTAATCCGTGCAACAATAGATAAATTCAATAACGAAATAGCAAATGAAGAAAAAAAGAAATGTTAGTTTTTATAATGGTCTGTGTCGCTTTTTTTGATAGAGAATTTTTTAATGATACTCTGGGTCATTATTTTGATGCAAACCCCTCTAGTTTAGAATGTAAATAAAGATAAGTAACCTATTTATGGAAATTTGGTTAAAGATTATTCAATATGCACCCTATAATATACATACAATTTAAAGAAAAAGGCACAATACAATTTGTAAGTAATTATCTATCAGAAAGAAGGGGTAGTTTTGCTTACTATGTGAAGAAATATTTAATAAACGGGGTATACATATGAACGAGAACAACATTAAAAGTTTATTAGGAACAAATTTTAGAGCTAGGCCATCGGACTTGTTCAACACTAGTTTAGATCACTATTTTTTAAATCCTATTATACACAAAGAAATTCATGGTGATGAAATTTATGTACCATTGGATCTCAATAGGATTTGGAATAAAACAGTATAAGATCAACAGAATCTTACAAAGAATAATTTCCAGAAGGTGGTTATAATAATGAACAAACAACGGGCACAAGAAATTGCCACATCACCCATTCTAGCTAATGTAACTTTCAATGATGTTCCAATCTACATTCAAAATGTGAATGAAAATAATGAAACAGCTAGAATTTATCCGCTTGATGAGCCAGAAAATGAACAAAACGTTCCACTAACCAATTTAATTGAACATTAATTAGATAAATATATGCATTAAAGTTTGCTATATGGAGTGATATCAACAAAAACACAAGTCTAAATTAGTAAGCAGCCAAGAAAAATCTTCGCTGCTAGCTCAATGAGTTCGTTCAGATTTATTCTTATTTTGAACATTATCATTTGGTGAATCACCAGTTCCATTCTTACTCTTACTGTTAGGAGTTCCATATATCTGATTATCTTTTGTCACTTGGGCTCCTTCTAAAAAATTATCCTTTGTTTTCATTATTCTCATCTCCTGTTCATTTAATGTCGGTAACATGCTCAGTTAACTACTATCTAATTCGATTTGTTATCCCATGATGGTATCAGTAACACTTCAATCTTAAAGTACTATTTCTGAAATGAGATATGCTGGAGGTGATTGCGTAGTATAACAAGCATTCTCTTAAAACTAACTGCCTTTTTATTTATCGATATGAATTTGCCTTTTTCACAGATTCCCTTGTTACATCGATCATTTTTTAAGCCTACCGTAAATGCCGCTAAATTCGAGTTATCACCTAATTTTTATTGTTAAAACTCAATTCTCTTCCAATTCATCAAATCTCTTTCCGCTGTCTCAGGCTATTTTTTTCTTTCAACATAAAGTTTCCCTCCTTTTAACATTGATTCTTTCATTATCTACCGTGCTTAATTAGCCTATACTGTTCTTTGGTGCTATGGATAACACTGTCTTTGAGAGCCATTAATTGCTTTCTCCATCCGTTTGAAGTTTAAACATCTTCTAACCACGAGATGCTGCACTCTCATGTGAAGCTTAAATCCCGTACTTCTTCATAAATTTATGGTGCCCAATCTGACTCGTATAGGCAGGATTTACTGAAATCAATTCAATACCAGCCATTTCGCATTTGCTCTGTAACATCGATTGATAAGTTGAGTAAGCAAAACCACTTAACAATTTTGCTTGTTTCGAGGACATCTGCTTCAGATTTTGTTTTTTCTTTTTGAAATCTAAGTTCTCAAACCCAATTCTACACCCATTGGCTTTGCTTTTTCTACCGCATATTGGATGACCACTTTTAAAGCCTCGCTTAGGCTTTGTTGTGTTTGTTCGCTCGTACAGTGAGTTGACTTATAAGGAACTTGAAAAGAGTTTACTAAATTTCCGTATCGGTCTAAATCTGATACAGCTAAGAAACCATAGTTAAAATCAATGGAAATAATCCCGTTGTTTTTTAATGAGATTATATTTGGAACATCCACATCAACCGTAACGTATGCATACCAATTGCGATTCTTACGAACAAACTTCCACGTTAACGCTCTATAATATTTAACTTGATTCATTTTTCCTCTTTGTATAGCCTAGACTAGGAACTTTTGCCTGATCGATCTTTTCTTGTCCGTAACCAAACTCAACATTCGTAAGGGTAACATAGTTTCCAAACACCTCTTCATCTTTTGAAAACACTCGAATTCTAAGCTGATTCTCTACATCATACGTGCACGATTGATTCCCGAATGTTTCGTCTTTTGAGCCGATAAAGGTAAATTGGGCCGCTCTTTTTCTTCCCATTCTTTTCCACTGTTTAAAAGTAATGCCGTTTTCTTCAAGATGAAACTGTTTTTGGAACAAATCTTTTGAGCCAAAACAAATTCTTACCTTTTCTTCCTTATAGTCACTTTCTAACCTTTCCAGTTTTAATGTTAAGGAATACTGTTTTCTTTTCTTTTGGATGCAGCATCAGAATATTTTTTTTCGTTTGCTTCTAGGTTTTAATAAAAATTATGAGCGTTTCTTGCTTTAATTGAGTAGTCCTGTAGATACTCGATTTCACTTTTTATCATGGAATTTTTATCAGTTTGCAGTAGAAGATTTATGGGTTTCTTTTATTTTTTCTTCTAATTCTTGAATGTATTGTGATAATTCCACTTCATCCGAGATTCTACGCATTTGATTACGTTTACCTGGATTAAGAGCGTTTAACACTGATTGTGTATGTTTAATTGCTTTTCCAATGGCTTTTTTGTCCATCATAGACACGTTTAAAGGTCAATAACTTTGAAAACTGTTTTAGATTTCCCATCTACTGTCCGTAGAATTTCATGACTACATTCTTCGATGGAACTGTTCATAAACGCCTTTTGAATTGTGCCTTTTTACTTGCTTTTGAGAAAAGTTCGAACAGTCGTTTTTTCGTAATCTTCATCATAACTCAACCTTATAGAAAATGTTTCTTTCGTTTTCCAGAACATCCATTTAATGCATGATCTCCTTGAGTACTCGTCATCTCGATTTCTGTGTTACTTTGTTTATTTACTCCACAGCTATACCATGTCGATAAAGTTCAACCTTTTGATAGAAATCGACGTCCGATAATCCTCCATTCGCTAATTCGTAGGTTCCTTTGATAGTTGTTTACTGACGTTTCTAGTCCTCGATTGACAGGATATGCAGCGATTACCATAGAGAAATAATAATACCAAGTGCTAACATGACAACCCTAATTCTTCTTGCAACTGCTTTGCCAATAAAAGCAACCCCCCATAAAAGAAAAAGCAATAGCAAGTGTACTCCTGTTTCTACTGTTGCATCAAGTGAAAACAAATTAAATAATTCGTCACCAGCTATTAAATTCTAGATCAAATCCATGAACCGAATCTTGTTAATCTGCAGCAATAACAGCGAACCTGTTAGCTAATATTGGACAGCTGTAAATTAGCCCTGCTGCTATCGCTAATTCTCCATAATTTATGCATAGTTTACCTCTTCAGCGTTTATCGTTTGGTTATACCATTGCACCTAAAACTCTTTGATAAAGAATAGGACTAACATCATTCCGTCATTTCCTTTACTGTCTGCTATGATTGGTTCAAAATTATGAACCTTTTCACGATCATTCAATACCTGATGCAATCAATCACTCATCAAGTTTTCATCCGTTTTCTACGAAATTGATTTGTCTTTCTAATTCACCTTTTTGCTTCTGCTCATTCTGAGGAGACTCTCGCATAAATAGCTAATATTTTTCTTTTTGCAAGCGAATCCTTTCAACTTCACTCAATGGTATTCTTCTGCGTCACCGCGTCCTCCGCACAACGCTAATGATACCTGCCTTATCACCATTCTGAATGGTTTTTATTGATACTCCTAGTAATTCTTTTGCTTCTTTCAATGTCATTAATTTATCCATGGATCAATTGTACTAGTATACGTTAAGATCTCTTCACACTCCTAACCATAACAATAACGCTAGCGTTATTACCGCTGAATGAGCATGATTGTAGTTAACATTACTTAAAGATGACCTACCGCAATTGCCATCCAAATGTAATGAAATAGATATCATGGTAATTTTCGGAATAGCTTATCATACATTAAACGGAATCTCCTCCATTCGAGCGCTATTGAACGTTCAGTAATGCCTTCGGAAGTGCAATGTGTTCTTATTTTACTGATCGATAATTGTAAAAGGAACATGTTTGAAGGGTTCTTCTAACAAAAATTTTGACAGTTTATTATTTCATAAACGAAAGGTATGTATTTTCTGATCTTAAAATATCTAATCAGAACCCAATAAATCGTAAGCCATAAATGATATTCATATTTCATTAAACATAATTACAACTTCAATACTCGAGTTTAAGTCTTTTTTAATCAGCATTTGAATAATGGTCAACCGAATATTGTTACCCTATTAATTAATTGCAATAAGCTAAATGAAAATTATCAAACATCAAGGGTTTACCCTTATTGGTAAGCTATTAATTGAAAAGAGACGTATGGAACTAATATAATTGAAATTAAATAAAAAGCCATTTAGAATATTTGCTTGGAGTACATCAACATCATATAAGTAGCCCTAAGATATAACTCTGAGTTTCCTATCGCTAAGTACAAAATTTTGGTCTTTTTGAATCAATTTTACCTTTTTACCCATCTTAATTTTTAAAAACCTGTAATCTAGGTTTTGTGGGATCACAATTAGGTTTTTTAATATGTGTTGATTCAGCGAGTTTCATTAAATAATAACATTCCTCACGTGACATATGATCAGCCATAAGTGGTGAAAATGTTCCCAGTGCCTGTGCGCTAAGTTCTAATTCTTCTAATTCATGTAAAAAATGCTTAAATAATGTCATTTCTAAATTGACATCTACATTCATCTTTTCTAATGCAGGGAAAGTTGATAGCTTGGTTCGTAAATATCCAGCCATTTCAACTGCTTTTAAATAAAAATCTTCAAAATGCTTCGTATATTGGTCACTTTTTTCTTTTAATCGTTTTTCAACCTGATCCAAATTAGATGATATGGCCCCTGCGTGACCTGCGGCATCCAACAACCAAACTAAGTGATAATGGAGTTCATGATAAATCGGAGGATGTTGATTGGATTTAAAGAACTTTAATAATCTTAAATATTCTTCTAGTTCATTGACCATGTGATTAATAAATGTTGGTGAAAGATGTATTTTTATTTTACCTAACAAATGTTTTTGAATGAGGTTTAGCTTAAATTTCCTAAGCTTTAACGTTTCATTTTCGGCTATAACCGCTAATTGTGAAATATCAGCCGAATTTGCTTTACCCAGGAGCATATCAAATATTTGAATAAATTGAGATGCTATTTTAATATTTTCTTTTTCAACTGGGGCTAATGCGTCGTGGATAAAACGGGAATGATCGCCTAAAATTTGCAGCCAAAACCGATGTTCAAATCTTGCTTTCTTTTCTAATACATCATTCATGTATTCTCCTCCAAATCAGAAATGTGAAATCTCAGGACTCCTATGATTTTTATTCCTTTACCGTATTATTTATGAGGATAAACAAAATAGATAGTAAAAATGGTTTCCTATGCGTTGCTTGATTTGTTCTCTCATAACAGTAAAAATTAGATAACCTGATCTATACACAAATTATAAAAGCACCTAATAAGGGAATACTAAAGAATAATTTGAGTGTAGGAGGATACAAATTTGAGCACAGAAAAGAATACATTGTCTATCTTTGCCTTAGGTGGCATTAATGAAATCGGTAAAAATATGTATGTCATTCAATATGAAGATGAAATGGTCATCATTGACTGTGGTGCCAAATTTCCAGATGAAAGTTTATTAGGGATTGATTTAATTATTCCAGATATATCCTATTTACAAGAAAATCAGGATAAAATCAAGGCTTTAGTTGTTACACATGGACATGAGGATCATATTGGGGCGATTCCCTACTTTTTGAAAAAACTGAATATACCTATTTATGCCACAAGATTTACTCTCGGGTTAATCGAATTAAAATTAAAAGAACATAAGCTTCTTAGAGATACAGAATTATTCGAAATTGACTCAGATTCAAATTTAAAGTTTGGAGAAATTGGAGTATCCTTTTTCAAAACAAGTCATAGTATTCCTGATTGTCTAGGGATTGTTTTTCATACCCCAGAAGGAAATGTTGTTCATACAGGAGATTTCAAATTTGATTTAACCCCTGTAAACGAGCAATATTCAGATATTCATAAAATGGCTGAAATCGGTACAAAAGGAGTTTTGGCTCTCATTTCTGAAAGTACAAACGCCGAACGTCCTGGTTCAACGCCTTCCGAAAGACAAGTGGGCGGTCATATTGAAGAAGCCTTTAGGGGAGCGAAGCGTAAAATTATTATTTCTACCTTTGCTTCGAATATAAATCGGGTTCAACAAGTTGTGGAAGCAGCATTGAAAACAAACCGTAAGCTTGCGTTGCTTGGACGGAGTATGGTGAATGTTGTAGCGGTTGCTCTTGAACGAGGATATTTGAACGTACCGGAGGGTATGATCATCGATGCTCGTGACGTCAATCAATTTCCTCCCGAAAAAGTGGTGATTCTTTGTACGGGAAGCCAAGGTGAACCACTAGCAGCCCTATCTCGCCTTTCAAGTTCGAACTATCGGGATGTTGAAATTCTCCCTGAAGATACGGTTATTTTAGCAGCATCCCCTATACCTGGAAATGAAAAAGATGTTTCGCGTATCGTAGACAATTTATTTCAACTCGGGGCAAATGTGATTTATGGATCATCCAGTATTACAGGTATGCATGTTTCTGGACATGGCTATCAAGAGGATTTAAAACTTATGCTTACCTTAATGAAACCGAAATATTTTATTCCGATTCATGGTGAATATCGAATGTTGCACCAACATCGTTTGTTAGCAGAATCCGTTGGAGTGGAAAAAGAAAATACATTTATCATCAAAAATGGTGATGTCGTGGATATTGTAGGCTCGGTAGCTCGTCAGACTCGAAAAATACCAGCTGGAGATACCTACGTCGACGGCGTGGGTATCGGTGAAGTAGGAGAAATTGTATTACGCGACCGTAAGCAACTTTCTGAGGATGGAATGCTTGTTATTGTATTAACAATTAGTAGGACAGAAAAAAGAATGGTGTCAGATCCAGATACCATTTCTCGTGGATTCGTATACGCAAAAGATTCTGAGGAACTTCTTAGAAGCGTAAATACCCTTGTTAAAACAACTGTTAATGAATTACAAGAAGATAATATTCACCAATGGAATGTCATAAAAAGAAATATTAAGAAAGCAGTTGGACAATATTTATTTTCACAAACAAAAAGAAAACCAATGATCTTGCCTATAATTATTGAAATTTAAGAAGTGTTCATAATGGATAATAAAAACGAGTGATAAAATCATCTTTGCATGATTATATCACTCGTTTTCTTTTCGTATTATTTTGCATCTTTTTCTGGTTTAATGGCAATAAAAGTGGAAATGGCTGCAATAATGCTTAAACCACTTAATATATAAAAAAGTGAGTTTCCAGCAGACTTCATCATAATGGCCATAACAGGTGGTCCTGCCGCTACTCCAATAAAACGCATGGAGCTGTATACGGAAGAAACGGTTCCACGTTCTTGCTTTTCAATTCCTGATGTAATAAGTGCATCCAGACATGGGAGCCCTACTCCTATCCCAATCCCACTTAGCACAAATAAGGTGATCATAAACCACTGTGATTTAGAAAAACCAAGTGTGGCTATTGAAACGGCTAGTAATATACTTCCGCCAAATGTAATCCACTTCATAAGAACTTTATTTTCTTTAATAATTTTCCCCGTCATGTATGAGGCGAGACATAGTCCTATTAATGGAATAGATAGAAAAAGTCCTTTTTTCAAATCTTTTACATCATAGACTTTTTCTAAAGTATCAGAAAAATAGAATAAAACAGCAAAAAGCACAAACATGAAAATAATCCCAATCGTAAAAATAGCATAAAGCCATTTCCAATTGTTTTTAAACGTTTCTTTGATATCGTAAATAAATTCTTTAAAAGGGATCGGTGATTCTCTCTTATTGGGTGTTTTCACCAAGAAAAAGCATGAGAATAATGGATACTAAACAAAAGACTGGAATGGAGAAGAAAGGAATAAACCAAATGAACCCTGCCAAGAAAAGCTCCTAAAATAGGACTCAATACTTTTCCAAGCGTATTGGAGGTTTCAATAAGGCCTAATGAGCTACTTACTTCCTCATCTGTCTTAAACATATCACCAACTAGCGGCATAACGATTGGGAAAGCTCCAGAAGCCCCTAAACCTTGTAATGCCCTCCCCATCAAAATCATCCAATAGGGATTATCCATTTTCCATCCTGCCCATGCAGAAATAAGTCCACCAATTGCTGTTATGATTAAGCTCGGTATAATCACCTTTTTCCTACCTATATGATCGGATAAGAATCCGGCAATTGGAATGAAAAAAATGGCTACAATCGAGTAGACCGTAATGATCATACTAGCTTGGAAAGGAGATATATCCAGTTGACTTTCCATGATCGGAAGTACTGGAATAAGCATTGAGTTCCCAAGTGTCATAACAAGTGGAATGGATGAGATGGATAATACAGCCCATTTTTGATTATTAGGTTTGTTTTTTGAATCACTTTTCAAAGCTTTTTTGACCTTTGTGGGTTGAATGTTTTCTACATGTTCCATCACTGACACGCCTTTTTTAAATTATATTTGAAGGGTAAAGCTTTAAAAATCACAATACCTTTAATATGTCTCAAAGATGATGAAATATCCTTTGCCAAAAAGTGAGATTATCTTTAAAGAAGTTTCTTTGCTTCATTTTTGTGCTTTTTTTCAATTCATATATTATAAACATTTATGAAAACTTTCGTTTGCCTATTGTGGATTCGATCTAAAAAACAACCCAAAAGGATTGCTTTTGGGCTGTTTCAAGGCTTTGAGTTGGATTGGATTTAGTCCATTCTGTTCATAACTCAGTTGAATGTTCATTTACCATTTCAATATTATTGTTTGAGCTGGCTTAAATCAGTTATACAGTCTTGTACAAGTGTTACAGCCATACTCATGGCTGCACCACCTCCGAATGCTGCGGTTACACCAACTGCTTCTAAAATTTCTTCCTCTGTCGCTCCTTGATCCAAACATCCTTTTGTATGATAAATAATGCAGTATTCATCCTGAGAAAATATACCTATCCCTAAGGCAATCAGGTGTTTATCTTTTTGTGATAACTTTCCTTCTTTAAAGCAAGCCTCTGTAAAAGCATTATAATGCTGTGCTACATCTGGCAATTTTTGCGTGAAGGTTCCCAAACCTAGCTTATATTCATGTAGTGCTGCTTCTGTATCATTCGTAAGTTCAAATTGTTCCAAATCTAGACAACTCCATTCACAAATTTTGATTTTAAGGCAAAATATTTTTTCCTGAAAAGGACCTGAACTAGGTTATTTCAGTATTGTTTTCTATCCAATTCTTCTGATTTTAGCTCAGGTATCTTTCCTGTTAATGTTATTACTAACAGGTTGGGTTTCACCTTCCATGAAAGTATCTGATACTTGTTCATGGGTTTTTGCCAATCCAGATGATATATGAATCTGTTCGCTTGTAATCGTCAACCTCGTAAATTCTTCCAGCCACATCTAAAGAATCTTTATTCGTACTCTTGTTAGCCATTTTTTTACACCTCATTTAAAATTTGATTAGGATCTTACATCCTACGCTGAAAATTTCCAAACCCTAAAATATATTGGTACGAACTTTTTTATTATCTCTTTATAGAAAAAAATTATGTGAATGTAGATGAGAATTTAGCATTCTTTAAGATGTACATAAAAAACAATGCCATATGAAATGATAAGACAGGATATATAAGGAGGTCTTGTTTCGTATGGATTTTTTTATTCCTGGTACTAAAAAAAGTAAGGGCAGTGAGGATGGAAATTTAAGTTGGTGGCAATTGTCCTTAATCGGTGTCGGCTGCACCATTGGTACTGGTTTTTTTCTTGGATCGGCTATAGGTATTAAAATAACAGGTCCATCGATTGTCTTTTCCTTTATCCTAGCAGCCATTGGAACCTACATTGTATATAGTTTATTAGCTAAAATGACAGCACAAGATCCTCAAGATGGATCATTCTGTTATTACGCCAACAAAGCCTATGGACGTTGGGCAGGATTTAGCTGTGGCTGGAATTATTGGAGTTCCAATATCTTAATTATGGGAAGTCAATTAACCGCTCTTTCGATTCTTTCAAGATTTTGGTTTCCAAATGTTCCTCTGTGGCTCTTTGCTGCTGGCTATGCGGTTCTTTCCATTATTGTTGTTTTAACAGGAAATAAGGGTTTTGATAAAGTAGAAAATGTACTGGCCATCATCAAAACGGCTGCCATTGTTATGTTTATTATTCTTGCAGCAGCTGCCGTTTTCGGTTGGCTTCATGGGGATGTGAACCATGCTGGGTTTCCAAAATCAACTAACGAGTTATTTCCCGAAGGTTTAAAGGGTTTTTGGTCTTCCTTGATCTATGCCTTTTACGCTTATGGAGGAATAGAAGTAATTGGACTCATGGCCATGAGACTTAAAAAGAAAGAAGATGCTCCCAAGGCCGGAATCATTATGTTGATGGTACTCGTGGTGATTTATGTCCTTTCGCTCGGACTTGCCGTCTATATGGCAGCACACGGGGCATTTAATGAAAAGGAAAGTCCTTTTGTAACGGCATTAGCCCAATATCACTTTGCCTTTTTTCCACATGTATTTAATGCCGCTATTATCTTAGCTGGCTTTTCAACAATGACCGCTTCATTATTTGGGGTAACAACACTTCTAGTAACACTTGCGGATGGTGGTGATGCACCAGCTTTATTTTCTAAAAAGTTAAAGAAATTTAAAGAACTCCCTGTTCATTCTTTAGGGCTTGCAACAATTGGATTAATTGCATCTATCGTCACGGCATTATTGTTGCCTGGTAAGATTTATGAGTACATTACGACGGCCGCAGGAATCTTAATCCTGTTTAATTGGGCTTTCATTATTCTTTCTGCCCTACGTATTTTAGAAATAAAGATATGGGGAAAGATATTAGCTTTTATCGGTTTAGCCCTTATTCTTGCTGCTATCAGTGGGACATTAATGGAAAAAAGCATACGTATGGGTTTTTTTGTGAGTTTATTGTTTGTGGCTATTATTGGTCTGGTTGCCTTTGTTATGCAAAAAAAGGTCTGGAGGAAGTCGAACTAAACTGTGAAATCTTAAGACGTGTCTGACTATAATTGGGATAATAATTGCCTTCTTTACAATTAGGATTTTTAATTTAAAAAGGAGTATAGACCCTACTCCTTTTTTGATTCTTTATCTTTTTTCTTTTCTGCCATTGACCGATATAATTGTGTATTCATGCTACCCTGTACAATCGTCTCCAAAAAAAATTCTTCAATCAGTTTCAAATATTCTTCATCGTCAAACATTTTTTTGTTTTGCCATTCCATTTCAGCAAGACCATCATAAGTTGATAAAAGGGCATATGTATGGTCCTTACCAGTAATTGGGGTTAAGATGTCAACTTTATGGGTGAAATTTTCATTTCGATATTTTTTCATTTCTTGTAAATTTTCGATTCCTTCTTTGAACTTATCCTGCTTTATCTCAAATGATTGGTAAACATAAACCGGCATGACCTTTCTCCTCCGTATAATAGAATTTATCTATATTGATAAGAAGGCGAGCAACGTCTATCTGCTCAGCCTTCTCAACCTTCATAATCCTAACGACGATGTTCAACAAGATCAATGACACCTAATACAACATGTGCTAAACCAAAACCAAAAATGGTGTTCGCTATCATTTTATTTGATCGACGATTTTGTTTCATCGCATATCCTGTAACCGTAACAGCTGAACCTAATGCAGTTGGTATTAGACCTTCACGAATATTCATTTGTAATATCCTCCTACACCGAAGTTAGTTGGTGACATACACCTTTCTTATTGTCACCCCAGGTATAAGAAATATTCGAGTTACCATTCTTTGTCTTTTAAATACTCGTCTAGGTGAAATATTCTAATTTTGCATTGGGAAAGAACTTTTCCATATACGAATAAAGATGATTTTTGATATCTTCTTCTTCCTCTTTTTGATAAATGTATTTTCCTATTCCATATTTTCCCCATTTATATCTTCTTTTTTCTTCATCCAATTCTAACTTGGTCATAGGATAGTTTTTTTCAATCACTCGTTTAGCCGGCTTTGTAAAACGATGTTGAATGAATTCAAAGGTTATATCCTTTTTCGCGTCTGAAGGTAATTCGGCATCGAGACGCTCAAACATATGATAGTACCCATCCTCCCACCCTTCATGTAGATAGATAGGTGCAACAATAAATCCAAGTGGATATCCTGCTCTTGCCACTTTTCCTGCAGCCTCTATCCTTTTTTCCAATGGAGAGGTACCTGGTTCAAAGTTTTTAATGACATAATCAGCATTTACACTAAATCGAAATCTTGTTTTTCCATTATGTTTGGCATCTAGTAAATGATCGACATGATGAAATTTCGTTACAAATCTTAATTTTCCATACTCCGATTCTCCAAAATGTTCAATTGCCCGCTTTAATGTATGGGTCAAGTGATCAATCCCCACAATATCGGATGTACAGGATGCTTCAAATCGGGTGATTTCAGGTGCACGCTCCTCCATATATTGATCAGCTGCTTCCAAAATTTCTTCCACATTTACATATGTACGGATATACGGCTTACTTCCCATCGTTGTTTGTAAATAACAATAATGACAATGCCCCATACACCCTGTTGCAAATGGAATCGCATACTCAGCAGAAGGTTTTGACGTATCAAATTTAAGTGTTTTTCTAATTCCCACAACGAGTGTAGACTTTGCTACCCGATATTTTTGAAAATCATTTTCACCTGGAAGATCTCTTACTTGATTATGGGAAGTCGTATATCGAATTTCGACATCCATCTTTTCAAATTTTTCTTTATAGCTCTTTTCCTAATGGGTAATCCAATGCTTTCGGTTCAAAGTAGATGAGTTTTGGTATAAATGGTTTCATCCTTCAAACATCCCCTCTGAGGCATCCCCATAATAATAATTGTAGGCTTGGTTCGCCTCTTCTTCAGAAGAATAAACAGCCATATCATTTGATAAGTGGATAGTACGTTTCATACAGAAACAAGGCCAATTCATTCGGATATTCAGGATTATTTACCACCGCAGCTGCCTGTATATTGGCAACATCTTGAGTATGGGGGTTTCGGTAAAAAACATAGACAACATCTCCAGCAGAATATCTATGATTAACGTTATTTAGTTCCATTTATATCACCTATATCTTTCATTACACCAATTTGTTTGTTTAAGTTATACAATATTTAAATTTTGCCTTTTAATTGTAAAACTTATGTTAACCTAATTATGGAAACAGTCACTTAATCCGAATGATATACCTCTCTTTTCATTTAAAAAATAATGAAAAAATCCACATTTCTTAAATACAGAATACGTGGATTTTTTCAACAGGTTATATGGCTTAATATCCTAAAATTATGAAATTAGAAGTAGGATACTGGTTTAATTATTGTGATTAAAATCTAGAGGTTTTAACATAAGTCTTGGTTCAAAATTCTATTAGTTTTAATTCACATTCTTAATTGCATAAAAATGTCTAATCGTGTTCTGCAATTATTATTAATATCCTTAATCATTCATCATCTGAACCTAGATAATTTTCATTTAGCAATGGATTTTCAGGTGGAGCAAAATTCACTGAAAGCAAACTCATCTCAGGTTCTAGTCCATATAAATCTTTAAAAAGCTTATTACTTTTACCATTTTGAAATTGAGTTTTTACTTCATTCTCTTTCATTAACATCACCTTTTCTTATTAGTATAAAAAGCATGATCAAAACATCTATTAATCCATAGCATTTTCAATTTAGACTAGACGGTGTTTCAGTTGTATCGTATCTGGACTGATCTACTTTTTAATCAGATTCCTCTTATTATGTCCGGGATTTGAAAATAAGACTTGAAAAGGATTCCCATGAAACACATATTTTAGTTGGAATGAATAGAGCGTATGAAAGTCTTTAATTCATGCTAAAGAAAACAAAAAGGGGAGCAGAATGATTCTGCTCCCCTTTACCGTTGAAGTTACCTAACAATCCTCAGATTTATTATGATGTAATGGTGGTGGAATTAACCAGCCCTTTTCTTTATTCAGGCGGAGAACTTTCGCTCCAAGTGTTGCCTTTTGAACATGAAATTGTCCAAACATCATGGCAATGTCTTCTCTAATACATTGTCCCATAATTCCACTGCACGATACTAATCCCGCTGCAATACTCATAGAAAGTGCAGCAGCTATTTCAGGGTCTTGAAAACGTGCACCAATCGGGATATCATCTAAACAAGCTTTCGGTCGTTCAGGAGGAGTTGGAGGTAAACCAACACCATTTTCTTTTAATAATGTTTCAATCTGCTTGATTTCTTGTTGCCCACCTTCTATCGCTTCAACAAGTAATTTTTGTAAGTCTTCATCGCCCGCATGATTTAGGTGAGTTTGAAAACCTGCAACTAACCCTTTAGCAGTCATGAGAAACGACCATGTACTAAAAACTTCTCCATAGTGCATGGGTTCATCTTTTGGATTTCCACTTAATATGCCCATTATAAGCCCCCTAACTTTATTCATAAATTTAGTGCCACCTTTCTTCAAAGCACCATCTTATACATCCCCTAACCTTGTCTTTTTTATGTATTGAAAATCATTTTTTGAGTTACTTAAAAGGAAAATATCTGTATAGATAGATGTACTAATATCCTGGTTAAACCGGATTATTTACAGGATAAATTTTTACAGTTTAATTGCAAGTTTCAGTGGGATAGTAAACCTATACCATTTAAAAGGAGCTAAAATATATGAGTGATCAAGATTTGAAAAATAAAGTACTAGAAATTATCTCTGACCATCGAACGGGTGTCCTATCGTCTGTTGAAAATAACAAGCCTCACTCACGATATATGACATTCTATAATGAAGATATAACTCTGTATACACCAACGAAAATGGATACTGAAAAAGTAGAAGAAATAGAAAAAAATCCGTCCGTTTCGGTTTTGTTAGGTTATGAAAAAAAAGGGCAAACCGATTCTTATGTTGAAATTAATGGAACTTCTACCATTAATGATTCGCAAGATTTGAAAAATCAATTTTGGGATGCATCTTTCAAACAATGGTTCAACAGTCCTGAAGATCCAAACTATGTCTTTTTACAAATAAAACCTGATACGATTCGTGTCCTAAACGTTCAAGGTGGACCACCTCAAGAACTTCATTTTTAAGGAAGTATATATAAGCATAATGGCTCTTCTTTCCATTTGGGCAAATAATAAGGAGAGCCAAAGCGTTAGAAACTATTAAAGTCTAAATAAACGAACAATCCCCTCAATTTTCTTATTAGAAAAACTCTCCTAGATCCTTCAACAGTCATTCGTCCTTGCTCAATACCACTTTTACGAATACACTTAATAATATGACAAGTTTAACCTGGTAGTAATTTGGAAATTCATTTATAATAAAGAAGCCTTCCATCAATGGGGGTTTTTTCGACGTACAAGATGTGCTATCGGAGACGTTGCCATCAGGTTTTTCTTTGGCTTTAGCCCTTAGAAAAATCAATCGGGATTCTTGCGCGACAGGATCATTTCTTAGAGCTTTCACCTCTTAGAAATGACTTGTCACGCTGGGCAGTGGCACGACGTAGCGTATTTAGTTGGCTAGCCTGTTAAGAGTGGAATAAATCTGATAAAAGCTGAAGGCTGTTCCCATTTTTGGACAATGAAATGGAAGGATTGATAAACCTGAAAAAAGTATTCATTTTAACTTTAATTATTTTTGCTCTTTTTTGTGCTGGAGGAGCCGGGACATATAAAATAATAAACAATGCTAAAAAGTATAACGAAAAACAAGATCTTCAAAAAGTGACCACTGAAATTTCATCTGAAAAGGTTGAAAACATCGAGAAGGTTGAACCGCTTACTGAGGTTCAATTACGTGAACAAGAACAAATTAATAGAATTGCAGAAATGAAATACGATCTGAATCTTAACGAAGATGCCACTCAAGACATCGTCATGAATGTGATGCACAAAATGACCCACCAAAAAGTAAGAGCAGAGAAAAAGGAAGGCGCTCTCCCAATGAGCAATGATACAATTAATCAAGTACATCATGTTGTATACAATAGTAATTTTGAATGGAAGGATGATTTATTAGACATTCTTGCAGAATGGAGAATTGGGAACTTTAGTAGAATTGCGGGAGACCATAACTATCTATGGGAATTTCAAGGTGGTACTTCTGGCAAAGCCTATGGACAATTAGGACTTGCGGAAGAAGAAGAATTTATCAATCAAAACTTTCATTAAGTGCATATAACCATTCAAACACCTTCCAAACTTTAGTCTGGAAGGTGTTTGAATGGTTATATTAATATCAAAAACTACTTTTATTATTTTTCAGATATAATATCAAGGGTGTTAGTGGATTATTAATTGTTTGGTTAATAAGTTTAGGACAAACTGTGGTTTCTAACGTATATATACAGTGTACGTATTAAATAAGTGGGAAGGAATGATGAAATGATTTATAAATATCCCTTTCAGGAGGTGTCATAGGTGACCCAATTTACCTTTTGGTGTACCATTTTTTCATTTATTTTTACAATGGTATTGATTTTTTGGCGGCCAAAGGGAATCAACGAAGCCATTCCTGCAACGATAGGCGCTATTTTGATTTTGTTGTGTGGAAGTGTATCGTTAGCAGATATAGGTGACATTGGTTCGAAAGTTACAGGAGCAGCCGTTACCATTATGGCAACATTGGTTATGGCCATCGCCCTCGAAAGTATTGGCTTTTTTCATTGGGTCGCAATGAAACTTCTTGAAGCAACAAAAGGATCTGGACTTCGACTTTTTTGGTTAAGTAACTTTCTTTGCTTTCTAATGACCCTTTTCTTAAATAATGATGGCAGCATTCTTATTACAACTCCAATCTTGATCATGATATTAAAACAGATTGGCTTAAATGACCAACAAAAATTACCTTATTTAATTAGCGGAGCATTAATTGCTACAGCCTCAAGCGCACCTATAGGTGTAAGTAATATCGTTAACTTGATTGCTTTAAAAATTATCGGAATGGACCTTTATCTCCACACAATTATGATGTTTGTTCCAGGAACACTAGGATTGCTTTTTCTTTCAACACTTCTCTTTCTGATTTTATATAAAAAATTACCGAAAAAGATCTCTTTAATTAACAAGCCATTAGATAACTCCCAGCTAATTCCACTAAATTCTTTAGAATCTCAGTCCAATCAAAACATTGCAAAAAAACAAACAAAATTAATGTTTTCCTTCCTCGCGTTTATTTTCTTGGTCAGAATCTCTTTATTCGTCGCCTCTTATCTGGATATCTCTGTTTCCCTTGTTGCAGTTCTAAGCTCAGTTATTCTTTTAGTATGGCGCTGGATTTTAGTGAAAATAAGCCCGTTAGATTTATTAAAAAAGACACCTTGGCACATTTTTATTTTTGCGTTTACGATGTATGTCATCGTTTATGGTTTACAAAATATTGGCTTAACCGATCTCCTAGTCAACTACCTCAAACCAATGGTTTCAGATAACCTTTTTAACGCAAGCATAATCATGGGTTTCACTTTATCGGTTTTGTCCAATATTTTTAATAATCACCCCGCTTTAATGATTGGTACCCTTTCATTAACACAAATGGGACTAGATCCCATTACAATGAAAACCATCTATTTAGCCAATATTATTGGAAGTGATATGGGGTCCCTATTATTACCAACCGGAACATTAGCTACGTTAATTTGGATGCATATTTTACGACAAAACAAAGTAAAAGTCTCGTGGATGGAATATCTGAAAGTAACCGTTTTAGTTATTCCGGTAACCGTTATCTTTACACTAACTATCCTTTACTTTTGGGTCGATTGGTTCTTTTATTAATAAAGATGATAAAAAGATAAAAAACCAACAACCTGCTTGTTGGTTTTTTGTTGTATTCTATCATTAATCTTGTTTGTTATCGTTCTTGTTCTTATCATTGCTGCTTTGTTCCTCAGTATTTTCTTTAGCATCTTTGTTTTTATCCTTGCTGCCTGGTTTCTCAGGTTTTTCTTTAGCGTCTTTGTTTTTATCCTTGCTGCCTGGTTTCTCAGGTTTTTCTTTAGCGTCTTTGTTTTTATCCTTGCTGCTTTGTTCCTCAGTGTTTTCTTTACGTCTTTGTTCTTATCCTTGCTGCTTTGTTCCTCAGTATTTTCTTTAGCGTCTTTGTTCTTATCCTTGCTGCCTGGTTTCTCAGTATTTTCTTTACCGTCTTTGTTTTTATCTTTGCTGCCTGTTTCTTAGCATTTTCTTTACCGTCTTTGTTTTTATCTTTGTTGCTTTGTTTCTCAGTATTCTCTTTTCCGTCTTTGTTTTTATCTTTGCTGCTTTGTTTCTCAGCATTTTCTTTACCGTCTTTGTTGTCATCTTTATTTTCATCTTTATTTTGTTTCATTAGATCCTTTCGGACCAGAACTTACACTACGAATATGAAATGGATGTATACGTAAAACTGCATGATCACTAATAAGCGTATAAAAGCCACCTGATTTTTCTACAAGTACTCCTTCCATTGCTTCGGGACCACCACGATTAATCGTTACCCATTTATGTTCCAACTCTTTAAAAACATCACTGAAATTAGATGCCTTACTAAATACAGGATACTTGGATGTTTTCTTTTCATCCTTTTTGTCTTCAGGTCTTCCAGTTTTGCTCACACTTTTTATATGGTGAAGTTTAACATACACTACTCCATCATCTTCTGTTAATAAGATTAGAAAGTCACTTCGAACTGCTAATAAAATACCATGTCTACGCTCAGGTCCACCTTGATTAATTTGAATGACCTCATTTACCAGTTTCGACAATAATTCGTTAAAATTTTTTTCGGATATATAGTCAACTTTTTCTTTATCACTTGGTAAATGTTGAGTTGAGTTCGACTTAATGTCTTCACTAATACTTTTCACATGTTCAAATTGATAATAAATGACAGCCTTGTTTGGAGTGTAAAGAGTCAAATAATCGCATTGCACATCTAATAATTTCCCACTTCTTGACTCTGGCCCTCCTTTATAATATCGTTACCATTTTACCTATTAAAAAATCAAAATAAGAGCCATCATGTTTTGGTTGTGCGTAATAATTGGACTTTCCCTTGTAATTGTCATTATCCTTATAACGATCTTTCCATCTATTATCCTTCATTTCTATCCTCCTAGTTTATTTCATATTGGCTATATTATCATGATACGTATGCCACCACTTATTGGCATCATCTACAAGCCTAATTGCAGAAATATCAACATATACCTATTAGGATAGATAAGAATAAAATAAAGATGGCATTGAGGTAAAAATTTGTACTGTTATATTTAAATAACTATTTAATTTCACTTTTTAATTGTTCATACCAAATATGTGTTTGATCTGGATTCTTCCCATTTATAAAAATAGGTTTGTCATTCGTTTGTATTAGAATATAGGGGGATGGTTTATGAATAAATAGCAAGCTACTTCCATATGAAGCAACGTTAAAATGGCCTTTTGAAATCATATCCGTGCCAAATCCATTTTCTTTTGAAATGATTTTCGGCATCTCTTCGAGTAACGTAATCTTTTGAAAATCTTCTTTTTTCCATATATCCCCATACATACCCGTAATTTCAACGTTCTCTTCTTTTACAATCAATTCATTCGGTTGATACCCTAAGTACATGAGTACACCGATAAAACCGATTACAACGAATGTAAGTATTGAACTAAACCAATAACTTTTCTTTCGTTTTTCTGAAACTTCATACTTGGACAGATAAATAATTCCTCCTAGTAGGAAAACCGTCATAAAACCGTATTGGACTTCAATTATATATGGAAATGGTGTAAAAACTAATGGAAAGAGAATGAACATTCCTAAAGCTGTTAAAATTAGTAAAGTTCCAGATTTCTGCGGATATCCATTTTCAATTAATTCTTTCTGTTCTCCTTTTGAACGACCTGCAAATCCTGATAGTAAACCATATTGCTTTTTATAGCGAATTGCCCAGCCTAAGAAGGAAAATAATATAATGATTAATACTTGAAGAATGATAGAGATCCACATTGAATACACTCCTTTTATCACCATGTAAAACCTTTCCATAATTGTATCATTTTTAAGATAAACCCTACTATTTATTGGATTGTATTGATATGATTAAAGGGAAGATATGTCATCACCATCTTTATTGTAAAACCTGGTATGTAAATGATAAAAAAAGCGAGGTGGGCATGAATGAAAAAAATGTTTCTTTTGTTAACGATTCTACTCGTTCTTGGAGTGACAGCATGTAGCCCAAAAGAGGAAACACAAGACAAGAATGAATCAACGAATGTGACTGAAAATGAAGGGGAAAACCCTAAAGAAGCAGAGAATCCGATTCCATTTGAAAATGAAAGTACAACTGACAATGAACATTCGAATAGTAGCGGAAATGAAACGGAAGATAACGAGAGTGAAGCACCGGCAATTGAAAGTCCTGAGCCATCAACTTATGAAAATAATAGCTTTAAAGATGTAGCGTTTAATGAAAATGAAAATGGAATAATTGTCACAGGCAAAGCTAGAGTATTTGAAGGTGTGTTTCAATATGCAGTGGTTTCAGGCGAGGAAATTCTTAAAGAAGATCATTATCAGACAGATGGTGCCCCTGCATGGGGGACTTTTGAATTTACTATTGAAAAGGATTTACTTACAAAACCAGGAACCTCTTTGGAACTATTTGTCTACTCTGCAAAGGATGGATCCAAGACAGATGTATTACCAATTATTCTTAGTAAAAGAATAATGTAGGTTCATTCAATCGGTAATACATATTAGTCATGGATAATATGTATTACCCTTTTACTTGTTGTTCAAAATTCGTGCCCTTTAATGAAGTAACATAGTCACTCATCGTTGCTGGTATATATTAACAGCTTTTATGACTTCCCCCAAATTTTGGACTATCTTTCGGTTTCAGCCACACTTTTAACCCGCTCAACAAACTCAACAACAACCTTTTCTGTAGCAAACAACATAAAGAATTTTAAAAACCATTTAAGAGGCTTATTGGTTGTAGTATATTTAAAGTGCGTTTTTTGATCATTCATTTTTTTCATTTCATATAAGGCAGTAATCTCAAATAAATTCGCAAGCGTAAAACCAACTTTTATCTTTTTTTGATCATGGTCGTTCAAATAGTCGAGCGTTTCCACATCATATTCCTCGATGCGTTTCCCTTCTTTATATTGTTGTCGATAAATACTACCCACAACTTCTTCTGTTAGTTTAACAGGACTATGCCCAATTACTTGTGGCATGATTTTTTGCATTTGTTCTAATGATCCATTTAAAAGATTCCAAACCTTTTCAATTGGAGCGTTTATTTCTATTTCTTTAGTCCATTGTTTCATCTAAATATCCCCTCTTCTGTATTATAATAAATAGATCGAAGAACCAATTCCTTTCCAATATTGTACGAATCTCATTCGAGGTCTCGTTAACCAAAAAAGACTTCAAAATTAATCTGAAGTCTTTTATGGATATGATTCTAGTTAGTCTCTTAAATGTAGCGAATTTTATATAGGTGGGAGAGTATTATTTTAGTAAACCGATTTTGTTAAAAGGAAATAATCGTAGTTTTGCTTCTCCCATAATGGCATCCTCTGACACAAATCCAAAAAATCGACTATCCTTACTATATAAACGGTTATCCCCCATAACAAAGATGAATCCATTAGGCACTCTCGACTCCCCAGTAATTTCTGTTAATGTAAAATCACCTGTGAGTTTGTCAAATATTAATTCATTTTTAATTTCATCTAAATAGGGCTCGTCCATTGCTTTTCCATTTATATAAAGTACATCATCTTGCATTTCTACAGTATCACCTGGTATTCCAATTACCCTTTTAATATATTTTTCATTTGCATCAGGTGCGTCGAACACAACCATATCAAACCGCTCTATATCAGATATTTTACTAATCAAAACTTTATCTTTTTCCTCAAATGTCGGTGACATGGATCTCCCCAAAACAGTTGTAGGTGAGAATAAGAAATGTCGACAAAGAAGAGCAATAAGTATAGCAAATACAATGGATTTAATCCAAGAGTACCCTTCACTTTTTGTTTGTTCCTGCACGAAAAATCCCTCCCCCAATTTAATACATCTGTCCATATTATATAATAATATATTTCGCAAACCGCTCAATTTACAAAATCTAAACCATTTATTCATTTTATTTTGATCACTTTGTCCTTTTTTGGTTCAAATCTTATATTACTCCAACCAATAGAATAATGGAATCCATTTCACTTTTTATTTTTTATACTTTATTATATAATAACTTTATTGATAAAAATTATGTTAGTAGTGCAAAGGACTTATGCACTACTTTTTGTATATATGAAAAATGAAAAGAATTGAGGTGTTTAAGATGGTACAAACAAATATGTCTACAAAAGATAAGATTCTTGATTTGTTAAAAAAGGATGTCTCCTTATCCGTTAATGAGTTGACTGAATGTTTACAAATTACCCATATGGCTGTTCGAAAACACCTTAATAATCTTGAAAAAGATGGATCGATTGAGTCGCATGAAATGAAGCAGCCCATGGGGAGACCCCTGCAACTCTATTCGCTATCAAAAAAAGGGGAGAGACTCTTTCCGAAAAATTATGAAGGAATTACGATGGAATTTCTTCAAGATTTGAGAGAAATTCACGGTGAAGAATCGATTACGGTGTTATTTGAGAAAAGAACGCAACGACTAACGAATGAATACAGTGCAAAAATAGAGCATAAATCGAACCCTGATAAAATAAAAGAACTCGTTCGCATACAGAATGAAAAAGGATATATGGCGGACATATCGCAAATAGATCCTAACACATACGAACTAATCGAGTATAACTGTCCGATTCTCACTGTAGCCCTTGAATATAATGTAGCATGCAGCTGTGAAACTCAATTGCTTAAAAACGTCCTTAAAACAGACCAAATCAAGAGAACGAACTGTAAAACAGACGGAGATCACCATTGTAAGTTTTTCATTCAATTTTAGTCGCAAACATAGAAGACTCTCTTCTATTAGAATGATATTATTTGAAGGGATTTTCCTTATTTTAAAAAAACACCCACGATGTTTCAAGTGAAAATGAAACATCGTGGGTGTTTTTTTATGTGTAAAGCAATTTATTACTTATTTTGCTGCTGCAAAGCGTTTATTTACTTCATCCCAGTTAATTAGGTTAAAGAAAGCACCAATATAATCTGGACGCTTGTTTTGATATTTTAAGTAGTAAGCATGTTCCCAAACGTCAAGTCCAAGAACTGGTTTTTTGCCTTCCATTAATGGGCTATCTTGATTTGGAGTGCTTGTGATGGCTAATTGACCATTGTCAACAATTAGCCAAGCCCAACCTGAACCGAAACGAGTTGTGGCAGCTTTTGTAAATTCAGTTTTGAATTCATCATAGCTTCCGAAAGCTTGGTTGATAGCATCAGCAATTTCACCTGTTGGAGCGCCACCTGCGTTTGGTGCAAGTACTGTCCAGAATAGGCTGTGGTTAGCATGTCCACCACCATTGTTGCGAACGGCAGTACGAATATTTTCCGGAATTGCATCTAGATTAGCAATAAGTTCTTCTACACTTTTGCTAGCAAGATCATCATGACCTTCAAGTGCACCATTTAAATTGTTTACATATGTTGCATGGTGACGATCGTGGTGAATATTCATTGTTTGTTCATCAAAGTGTGGTTCAAGTGCATTTGCTGCGTAAGGTAATGCTGGTAATTCGTATTTAGACATTGGTAATTCCTCCTAATATGTAGTTTTTATTTTTTAATTATAACTATATTATAATTAATATTATTTACTTTTTCAACTAATAAGTATAAAAATATTTCTTTTCATCAATATGATCATTTTAAAGGCTACCACAACTTTAACTCATATTCACTGCCCGAAGTATATTGTGGCACCATATGTATATATATATACATCCTCTTTTTACTTATTTAAAAATGTTCTAAAGTATGAGAGCTTTTTCAATAATTGTCTTCTTGGTGAGCGTTAAGCTCCTTTAGCTATTAGGTTTTAGATACTTAAATTCAAGTTCATCCTTTGTATCATTGTATTCGACATGTAAATCATGTCCATTGAAATACCATAAATCTGCTTCTTCTATATAGAAAACAATCCCGTCTACTTCCAAACTTGCTGTAATATCGATTGGATAATCCTTGGCAAATCCTAATGAATAGGATTCCTGAACAGGACTCGAACCATAGATTTTAGCGTAAAATTTTAAATGATCTTCGTTTGTTAGTCCCACTTCCTCTTTAAACCAATTGATTGCTTCTTCACTTAATGTTAATTTCATATTAAAACCTCCTCTGGATGGGTTTCTTTCCTTTTGATTACCATACTAATACCCTTACTTGGTCATCTTACCATTATGTCTGAATGAACTCATAATATTTCGCAATCATTTTTTTCCTCTTTTACCTCTACCCTATTATTTTCACTTCTGTCTGTAAATCTACATTGAATTTCTTTTTATACCTAGATGCATAAGAATAACGACTTATGAGATGTATAAAATGAGTTTTCTCTTACAATTGGTCAAGGGAATATTTTTCTATGTGTATTTAACACATAGATGTAGTAGAGAATATTCTAAATAATGTTAATTATTTATTTTGAATAAGCGAAAGGAACTCATTTTGCCAAGAAAGATAGAAATAGTCTAAAATAGGTTTAAATAGACTTTTTAGGGAGTAAAGAATGAAGAAAAAAACAGCTATCGTTACTGGGAGTTCGAGTGGATTTGGTTTGTTATGTGTTACGGAGTTAGCAAAAGTAGGCTTTGAAGTGATTGCAACGATGAGAGATTTAAATAAAGCAGATCTACTATTACAACAATGCAAAAGACAAAATGTATCTGAGAGTATCCACATACATGCACTTGATGTTACTTCAAAGGAATCCATTGAAAATTTCAAAAAGTGGCTAGAGCAATGGCCATCGATTGATGTACTTGTTAACAATGCAGGAATTGCACTGGGTGGAATGATCGAAGAAATTCCCCTTGAGGATTATCGTCTACAATTTGAGACGAATTTTTTTGGTGTAATTGGGGTCACTCAGGCTGTCCTTCCGTTTATGCGGAAACAAGGTAGTGGTCGGATCATTAATATGAGCAGTATTAGCGGTCAAATGGGATTTCCAGGATTATCTCCATATGTTGCTTCTAAGCATGCACTAGAAGGTTTCAGTGAAAGTTTGTCACTCGAAGTCAAACCATTTGGCATTGACGTCATCCTTGTGGAGCCAGGGTCATATGAGACCAACATCTGGAATGCTGTGGATGCCATTAAAATTCAATATGATTCTCCCTTCCATTCCTATATGTCTTCTCTTCTAAATGTAATGGAAACGGGGAAAAGAAATCATGAGGATCCATTAGAAGTAGCTAAACGAATATCTCAAATTGCCGTCCAAACGAAAACACCTCGCTTCAGGTACCCCATTGGAACAGGTGTGAAGAGAAATTTAGCTTTGAAAAAGATCTTTCCATGGAGATTAATTGAAAAACTCATTCTTAAGATGATTTTAAGATAAGAAAAAACCACTTTTAACTTTATCTATAAAGAGTCCTACTCCCTCTCAGTATAAGAGCTAATCAACTATTACCTGTATTTTGAATAATGATTACCGTAAAGTACCAATAGTAGGAGAAGGAATATGGGTAGCTCCCGTATGGATCAAGATATTTTCAAAGACATGTTCAGGTTTTTCCTCTGTAATTAAATGTCCCGTTTTTTCATACGTAATTAATTGTGCATCAGGCAAATCACTTACTAAACGGTGACCCACTTGAATGGGAACAACTTGATCTTCTTCCCCCCAAATTAATAATGTTGGGATTTGAATTTCCTGTAGTTGTTGTGGCAATAAATCACCCTCGCGTTGACGTAGTAGTCGAATTAAAGATTTATAAAATTCTTTTTCAGCTAACGGTCTAGCGAATTCATTTATTATTTCATCATTGATTAACGCGTGGTTAAAAAATACATTTTTCAAGTGATCTCTGACGTCTTTTCTACCAACATAATAATGGATAAATTTTTCAAAAAAAGGTAAATATGAACTGCAAATGAGAAGTCTTTTGGAACGCTTTAAATAACCTGAACTACATAATAGAATTAATTTGTTTATTTTCTCAGGAGCGATAATCGCCATATTTAGAGCAATTTGCCCCCCCATTGAATGAGCAACAATATACGTATTCGAAATACCAAATTGGTGGATGCATTCAATCATTAGTTTCGCATAGTTATGAAAGCTATAAACAAATGAAGTGGACTTTTCACTTTTTCCAAAGCCGGGTAGATCAATAGCAATAATTGAAAATTGTTTTTGCAATAAAGGAATCATACGTCGAAAAGTATAGGTCGAAGATGCAAAGCCATGGATAAGAAGAATGGGTGGTTTGTCATTCAATAGGTATTCACAGTATAAGTTGATATTCGCTACTCTTATGTATGTTTGTTTCAATCCATTGAGAGACATTGGGTTCCACTCCTTAAATGATAAATAATTCAACTTATTATTTACCAGACAGTAAAGGATGATGTAGAAAATCCCTTTGATTGGATTGGAAGATTCTATAAAAATAACATATTTATGGAAATTGGAATCCAAGTTACTACATTAATAAAGTTTGGCAAAACAGTTTTTATCTATTATGTTCCCATTGCTCCAGTTGGCCAAACGAAAAAAAGCCTTGCATGCAAGGCTTTTTTTCGTTTTTGTCCTACAATTTTAGTTTTCTTCCGCTTCATCCTCTTCCATGATTTCATCGAAAGCTGCGGACACTTTGTCAAATTCTTTGTCACTGTCAATGGCTGAGAAGTCACCATCCTGGTCTACCTTTAAAAAGAAAATATCAATGTCATCCTCATTCTCTTCTTGAAGATCCTCTACAAAAGCGACTGCAACGTAATCTGTTCCTTCGATATTTAGTGCTGCCAAAACTTCAACTTCTAACTCCTCATCATTTTCATCCGTAATCGTAAAGATTTCGCCTACTTCAATATTTCCCATGGGATAACCCCTCTCCTATTTGTAATTTTCTTACACTCCTCTGGTTTAAAAGGATTCATTATCATTTTATTTCCAAAATCTATTGTATTCATTCAGGAAACATATTACAGTTTATTTTTTTAAAAGCAACTACTTTACATACATATCATTAAATTCATTTTAAGGTCAAGCATAATCGCACCACTTCTTCTATTGTTGCTCAAGATGGGTCAGGAATGAACTATTTGCCATTCTCATTTTATCTCTTATTATTTCAGCTATTTCATTCTATTAATTGAAAAGGGTAGGCTTGAACATCTTGGCTATTCGAACCGATGTATGCTACAAATGCCCCCGGATCACTTTTAAAGTGTAAATCACTATGATGGTAACGCAACTGCTCCTCTGAAATGATGAAAGAGATAGTTCTTGTTTCTCCAGGTTGCAACATCACCTTTACGAAACCTTTCAATTCTTTTATTGGACGAACGACTTCTCCTACTACATCTTGAATATAGAGCTGAACAATTTCCTCCCCTTCTACCTCTCCGTTATTTGTTACATCAACTGAAATAGTTAAAGGAGTTTCCGCCGTCATTGTTTCATTTGACAGCCTTACATTTTCATATAAATAAGTTGTGTAGCTTAAGCCAAATCCGAATGAAAATAAAGGTTCATTGGGAATATCCAAATACTTGGATACATACCATTCTTCTGCATTGAGCGCGTTTTTAGGACGGCCCGTACGAAAGTGATTATAGTAAACAGGAATCTGACCAACGGAATACGGAAAAGACATGCTTAATTTGGCAGATGGATTCTTGTCACCGAACAAGAGATCAGCAATTGCTCTCCCGCCCTCTGTTCCTGGAAACCATGCTTCAAGAACGGCATCTACCTGATCAATGACACCGTGAAGGTCAAGTGGACGTCCATTAAAAAGGACGGCTATCATGGGCTTATTCGCCTTCTTTAATTTCTTTCACTAAATCAAGTTGAACCTGTGGTAAGCGGATATCCGCTCTACTTGCTGCTTCCCCGCTCATATTGGTGCTTTCCCCAAGTGCAAGCACAATGACATCTGCCTCTTCTGCTATTTTTAGAGCAGAAATTTGCTGCTCGACTGTTCCAGCGTCAATTCCACAACCTTCTGCATAAAGAAGTGAATGGGCTCCCACTTTTTCTGTTAGTCCTGCAAATAGTGTAATTGCCTCTTTCTTTGAACCAAACCAAGACCAAGGTCCTAAAATGATCGTTGCTTTTCGCAAACGGGCCAATAACGGCAATCTTCCTTTCCTCTTGAAGTGGGAGGATACGATTATGATTTTGTAAAAGGACGATCGATTTCGTTGCCAATTCACGGGAAATTTCACGATGGTACTTGCTCATATTGATTTTTTCCTCTAACTCTTCATCTGCACCACGATACGGATTTTCAAACAAACCCAGTTTAGCTTTAAGTGTTAAAATGCGAAGGACGGCTTCATCAATCCAATTAATATTTACGACATTGGTTACCACTAACCATGATAGATACTTTACATAGGTTGCAGTCATCATCTCTATATCCACACCAGCTTGAATGGATTGATAGGCAGCTTCAGCCTCATCCGCGGCTACTCCGTGTAGAATCAGCTCACCCACTGATCCCCAATCGGAAATGACGACACCGTCAAAATTCCACTCATCCCGAAGGATCCCGCGCAAAAGCTTTCGGTTCCCAGTGGCCGGAATGCCGTTAACTGTGTTAAAGGAAGCCATGACCATTTGCGCACCCTCATCCAGAGCAGCCTTATATGCAGGCAAATAATATTCGCGCAGCTGTCCATTCGGACATATCGACTGTATTATAATCACGTCCACCTTCAGGAGCTCCATATGCAGCAAAGTGCTTCACGCAGGCTGCCAATCGGTTTGGGTCGTTCTCAAGCTCTGGTCCTTGGAATCCACGAACAAAAGCTTTTGCAAATTGGCTATTTAAGTAAGAATCTTCACCAGTGGATTCCATTACCCTTCCCCAACGTGGATCTCGGACTAAATCAACCATTGGGGCGAACGTAACCTGGATACCGGATACGGACGCTTCCAAGGCCGCAATCTGTGCACTCTTTTCAGCAAGATCCAAATCCCATGAACATCCAATTGCCAGTGGAATCGGAAAAATCGTCTTGAATCCATGGATAATATCAGCCATAAATAATAAAGGAATTTTAAGCCGATTGTTTTTTAGATGTGTATCTTGGATTTGGACAATCTCTTTAGCTCCTGATGCACCAATGACAGAACCGCTATTATGAACGACGTTTTCACTAATTCCTAATTCAGCTATTGGACCAGTAGAATCACCTTTAGCATTTGAACCTTCATAAAAATGAGAAGCTAATTGAATTAATTGAGCGATTTTTTCATCCAATGTCATCTTATTAAGCAAACTTTTTAGCATTACCTCACTCATTTTTATACCCATTCCTTTCGAAACAAGGGGACGGTTCTTGTGTTTCCATTTACGAAGTAAATGAAACACAGAACCGCCCCCTTGTCACCATTCATTTAGTTAAACCTTCTTTAAAGGTCTTTATATTCCATTCCATCATGGCAATATAAGAATCACCATCTTCTCCAGGTTCACCTATTGAGTCTGTGAATACTTTCCCCTTAATTGGAACATTTGTTTCTGCAGATACAGCTTCCATACTGCGTGGATCGATACTTGTTTCTAAGAATAAGCCCTTAATCCCTTTTTCATTAATGATATCTACTATTCTTGTAATTTGATCCGGTGTTCCTTGATTTTCTTGGTTAATTTCCCAAATGTATTCTGCTTGGAAATCATATGCCGCAGAGAAATATTTAAATGCTCCTTCACTGGTGACAAGAATGCGATCCTTTTCGGGGAGTTCATTAAATTGTTCTACTGCATTGTCATGAAGTATTTGGAGCTTCGAAATATATTCTTCCGCATTTTTCTTATAAACATCTGCATTTTCCGGATCTACTTTGATTAACCCATCTCGAGCATTTTCGGCGTATTTAATCCCATTTCGAATATCTAACCAGGCATGGGGATCTTCTTCCCCCTCTTTCCCTTTTGTCGTTAAATACTTGGCCTCAACCCCTTCACTCATTAGGAAGACAGGTGCATCCTTCCCATCTTTTCCGGCTGTTTCCATCAACTTATTGAACCATGAATTTCCAGCCTCTAAATTTAAGCCATTATAGAACACCGCATCGGCATCGGTTGTTTTTTGGACATCTACCGGAAGTGGGTCATATTCGTGTGGATTAGATCCGATTGGTGCTAAACTATGAATCTCAACTAAGTCTCCACCGACATTTTTTACGATGTCATAAATAATCGAGTAAGTCGTTACAACTTGAACTTTTTCTCCTTTTCCATTTGTAGAAGATGTGTTACTATTCTTCTCACCACTGCATGCAGTTAATAAAAAAATCGTTAGTAGGGTTGTTGACAAAAAAAACAAACTTTTTTTAAACATTGGTTTTACCTCCTCTAACTATCTAATTTTATGTTAATGAAGCTCTCTTCTTTTTCACTTTTAATGTTTTCCAAAGTAATCCATGCTTAGGTGATAATAGGAATGCCAGAACGAAAATAGCCGTTGCTGAAAGAACGATGGTCGCTCCTGAAGCTAAGTTATAGGTGAAACTAAAGTATAGACCAACAATCGATGAGAGGATTCCAATTCCTGCCGCGAAAAAAATCATTACCCATAAACGATCTGTTAATAGATAAGCAGCCGCAGCAGGTGTAATAAGCATGGCGACAACTAATACAATGCCTACAGTCTGCAAGGAGGCTACAGTTACCATGGTCAATAAGGTCATAAGGAAATAGTGAATAAATCGGACTGGCAAGCCGTATGCTGCCCCCATCGTTTCATCAAACGATGTAACCAATAGCTCTTTATAAAAGAGATAGACAGCTGCTATTACAATCAATCCAATCCCCAAAGTGATCCACATATCTGTTGATCTTACGGCAAGAACATTTCCAAATAAGATATGGTATAGATCTGTACTGCTTTTAAGCAACGTAATCATAATAATCCCTGATGCAAATGCGGCCGTGAACATGATACCAATCGAGGTATCGTGTTTAATTCGACTGTTTTGGGTAACGAAGCCAATGGCAAGAGCCGTTAGAACACCACTAAACACGGCTCCGAAAAAGAAATTGATTCCGAACAAATAGGAGATCGCGACTCCTGGAAGTACGGCATGTGAGATCGCATCTCCCATAAGAGCCATTCCTCTGAGAATGATGAAACAACCAATGACCCCACAAATAATTCCTACCATAATCGATGTTAATAATGCTTTTTGTAAAAAACCATATTGGATGACTGCTTCAATAAATTCCATTATATCGGCACTCCTATCTCATTCATGAAAGCAAATTGTCCATTGTAGGCTTTTTTGATGACCTCAGGTTTAAACACTTCTTCTACCGTTCCGAAACCGATTAATTCTTTATTTAATAATATGAGTTGATGGAAATAATCATTCGCTTTACTGAGATCATGGTGAACGACAATAACGGTATTTCCTTGCAAACAAAGGTCTTTCAAAATGTGGACAATGGTCTCTTCACTTGAAATATCGACTCCAACGAAGGGTTCATCGAGAAAAAATAGATCGGCTTTTTGAGCGAGTGCTCTTGCAAGAAAGACGCGTTGCTGCTGCCCTCCAGAAAGTTCACTAATCTGTCTTTTTGTGAAATCTTGCATTCCTACCCGTCTAAGACACTCAAGAGCCCATTCTTTATCTGTTTTCTTTGGACGTTGAAATAGCTTTAAATTGGGATAAGTACCAATAAGAACTGTATCGAGTACCGTTATTGGAAAATCCCAATCAATATTACTGCGCTGTGGTACATACGCAATCTTTTTTCTTACCTCTTTAACCTCATTCCCAAACATTCTTATTTCTCCTTTGTCTGTTGGGATAAGGTTTAACATAGCTTTCAAAAAGGTTGATTTTCCCGCACCATTAGGTCCGATAATCCCAACCAAATTACCCGTATTAACAGTTAAGCTGATTCCTTTTATTGCTTCATTTCCATAATAAGAAACATGAAGATCTGTAATGGATATAGCAGGATTCTGCATCGTTTTTCTCTCCTTAAAATAACAATTATTTCTTCATTTTTTTATAGCTTCGATAAATACTCACTTCCAGGAAAATGCGTAGCTCATTATATTGGGGATGATATGTGTTATAGACCTTTTAATACAAGGTATTCCCTAAGACAAGAAATATAGCTCATTAAAAAAATGTTTCCCTACTGCAAATTATATGCGGAGGTTAATAAATGTTAATACAAAAAATGAAATTTTTACAAAATATATAAAAATAACCCGGTTAAGCGATCGCTTAGCCGGGTTCAAGTGTGGTACACAAAGTTATTCCAATGCTCTTTTAACATGATGAAACTGTTGATTAAACAAATTATAATACCTTCCACGTTCCCTGATTAACGCATCATGGCTGCCTTTTTCCATCACTGTTCCATCATCAATGACCATAATCGTATCAGCATCACGAATCGTGTTTAAACGATGAGCGATCATAAAGGTGGTGCGGTCTTTCATAATGGATAAAAGGGCATCTTGGATCTGGAGCTCTGTCCTGGTATCAATGCTGCTCGTAGCTTCGTCCAAAATCAGGATGGCAGGCTTGGCAAGAATTACTCGGGCGATCGCTAGGAGTTGCCTTTGCCCATGGCTGAGGTTGCCTCCGTTTTCTGTTAACTGAGTATCATATTGTTCTGGTAGCTTGTTAATAAAAAAGTCCGCATTGGACAACTGCGCAGCTTTCTCTATCTCAGCATCAGAAGCATCAGGTTTTCCATACTTAATATTTTCCTTAATGGTTCCTGAAAAAAGGTACGTATCCTGAAGTACAAAACCAAAACTTCTTCTTAAACTGTCTCTTGTATATTCTCGGATGTCCCTACCGTCTATTAGGATCCTCCCTTCGGTCACATCATAAAAGCGTGTCAACAGGTTGACAATCGTTGTTTTTCCAGCACCTGTAGGACCGATTAATGCCGTGCTTGACCCTTCACAGGCCTCAAAGCTAACACTTTTTAAAATAGGTACATCCTGTTGATAACCGAAACTGACATTTTCAAATACGATATGGCCTTTCGGATTTTCTAACGGAATGGCCCCCTGCACATCATCCGGTTCATCTTGTTCATCGATAATTTCAAAAACACGCTCCGCACCTGCCACGCCGGACTGGAGCATATTAAAAATATTGGCCATGTCGTTTAGCGGTCTTCCAAATTGACGTGAATAGGTCAGGAAGCTCGCAATTACCCCAACCGTGATCATCCCTTTGACTGCAAGAATACCACCTACCACGGCGACTACCACAAAGCCAAGGTTATTAATCACGTTCATGATGGGCATCAAAAAACCGGACCAGATTTGTGCTTTCAGTCCAACTTCACGTAACGACTTATTCACTACCTCAAACTCTTCAATCGCTTTTTCTTCATGATTAAATGCTTTAACAACTAATAATCCAGAGATCGTTTCCTCAATATGTCCATTTAATTGGCCGAGTAGCTCTTGCTGGTTTTTAAACCATACACTCGTTTTCCTGGTAATGGACCGGGTTAATAAAAACACAAATGGAACAGTGATTAAACTGGCTACAGTGAGAAAAGGACTTAGGATGAGCATCATGATCAGAGAGCCGATTATTGTAATGACACCAGACATTAACTGTGTTGTTGATTGAGAGATGGTACTACTGACGTTATCTATATCGTTTGAAAGGCGGCTCATCAGTTCACCGTGTGTCCGTTTGTCAAAAAAGGATACTGGGAGCTTCTGCAGTTTTTGAAAAAGATGGCTTCTAAGTGTTTTAACAATCCGCTGCGATACCCCTGCCATCAACCACCCTTGCAAAAAGTTGAATAAAGCATCAATCAAATAAACGCCTAAAAGGATCAAGATGATCCCTTCTAGAATGGTAAAGTTGACCTCTCCTTGTTTGAGATTCATCGTGTCGACCGCTTTACCAATTAAGTACGGTACTAGAAGAGTCAGTGCTGAGCTAATCACAATAAGCATAAAGATAATTGATAAGGTTTTGCTTTCTTTGCCAAAATAGGAAAATAGACGTTTAATCGTTCCTTTGAGATTTTTTGGCTTCACAACAGGGCCTCTTAATCTGCCGGGACCACCGCCGGGACGCCCTGGTATAGGCATAATGGGTGTACCTTGCTCTCCTTTATTTTCATTCGCATGTTGTGATTGGACGGACATCTCGCTGCACCTCCTTGCCCATTTGTGATTGGTAAATTTCCTGATAAACTTGGCAACTTTTTAATAAATCTTCGTGTCGTCCGAGTCCTACCACTTCCCCGTGGTCTAAAACGACAATTTTATCACTATCTATAAGCGAAGTAATACGCTGCGCAATCAACAGGCAAGTAAGCCCGCTTGCATATTTTTTTAAGGAAGCCTTTATTCTCGCTTCTGTTGCGATATCAACTGCACTAGTACTATCATCAAGGATTAGTATTTCTGGGTTCCGCACCAAGGCTCTTGCAATCGAGATTCGCTGCTTTTGTCCTCCAGAAAAATTAACGCCACCTTGTCCGATCCTTGTCTCGTAGCCTTTAGGTGCTGCTCGAATGAAATCATCTGCTTGTGCCATCACGGCTGCCTTTTCCATTTCCTTAAACTCAGCATGATCATTACCCCAACGAATATTCTCTGTAACAGTACCGGTAAATAGAATATTTTTCTGCGGAACGAGGGCTATTTTTTCCCTGAGTTTTTTGGGACTCATCTGTTGGATATTCATTCCATCTACTAGAATGGTTCCAGAAGTGACATCGTAAAAGCGAGGAATCAGGTTCACCAGGGTGCTTTTACCCGATCCAGTTGAACCTATAATACCGACCGTTTCGCCTGGAAGGATGGTAAGATTAATGTTTTTTAAAATAGGATCACCTGTTGCATCATCATATGAAAACGTGACATTTTTAAAATCAATTCTCCCTTTTTCAAGTGTCTGTTCCGTGTCAAGTTCATTCCATGTTATGGTGTCTTCTTTTGTAAACACCTCTGCAATTCGGCCAGTTGAGGCTTTTGCTCGGACAAACATATTAAAAACCATCGAAACCATCATCAAGGAGAAAAGGATTTGAGTCATGTAATTGATAAAGGCAATAATATGACCGACTTGCATGCTGCCATTATGAACACCTAACCCACCTAGCCAAAGGACCGCTACAATGCCGATATTGACTGTCAGCATAATGGCTGGACTAATAATAGAGGTCAGCCGGTTGAATGAAATCGATTGATCTTGAAGATCTTCATTTGAATGACTAAATTTCTTTACTTCAAACTCTGATCGGTTAAAAGCTTTTACAACCCGGACGCCTGATAAATACTCTCTCATGACCCCATTGACTCGATCGAGGGCCCTTTGAACTTTTGTAAAAAGAGGAAACCCTAATTTCATATTTATTATGATGAGGACGGCAACAATTGGTACCACAATAGCAAGCACAATCGAGAGAGGAGGATTTAAGCGAACGGCCATAATCAAGGCGCCTATTCCCACTAACGGAGCTTTTACAAAAATTCTCATCATGCCATTTACAAACATCTGTACTTGGGTAACGTCATTTGTCAGTCGGGTCACCAAGGATGCCCGATCAAATTGATCAATATGTTTAAATGAAAGCGTTTGAATCTTTCTGTACAAATCGGATCTTAGTTCTGCTCCAAAATGTTGCGAAACCATGCTTGCAAGTACACTTCTCAGCGACGCTGCTACTGCACCTAAAGCAGTAATCATCAACATAACCCCGCCCATTTTCAAAACATAGTTCAGATCACGACCGGCCACACCAACATCAATGATTTTTGCCATAATGGTTGGTAGCAGCAGGTCACAAAGTGCTTCAAGAGCTAAAAAGAAAAAGGCCAGACTAAACAACTTCCCATACTTCTTCACATATTTTTGTAAAAACTGCATCGCAACTACTCCACCTTTACCAGCCCCTAAAATCAATTATTTATCTAGATGGTACCTATTTTCCTAAAAGGTACGTTCCGAAAGGGGGATTTCTATCATTATAATAAGAGCTGGGAGATTTAAACAAATATAAACGCTTAAGAATAGTTAGAAAAAACAACCACTTACGAAATAGGCACTGCTTTAATTGTTCCATTTTATTTTTATTATCAGCATATCAAAAAAGAGTCAGAAATAATTTCCGACTCTTTTTTGATATTGCGAAGCCAACGTTGGCTTTTACTTCAAGCCATTTTTGCTTTCTTGAAGTAAAAGCTATTTTTTTGCCCCTGCCAAGGAACTTAATTTTAACATATTCATTTCCTCAAAGGTTGACGGATGGATCATAAGGCCATTTCAAATGATTAATTTGACGATCCCGGTGGAATGTTAAGTGGAAATTCCTAAGAATGATGGGTGTGAGTCTTATTGAATAAGGGTCAAATTTCTAAGAGATGTTTTTGGTTGTTTTACATAATCCTAGTAGTGTTTTTACCAATACCTGTTCTAGCTACATCGATGGAAGTCATTGAAGAAGCTGGACAACTAGGAATAAACAAAACTTCACCATTAACAGCTAAAATTGATGCCATATTAACGAATGAACTTTTAGATGGAGCTGTGACAGGTGTAAGCATTCGAAAAGCTGATACAGGAGAGCTTGTCTACTCGTATTTTGGTGAGACACGATTACACCCGGCTTCCAATATGAAGTTGCTGACAGCTGCAGCTGCTTTAGAAACATTAGGACCGGAATATCAATTTACGACAGAAGTGTGGGCTAACGGGAGAATTGAAGGGAATATCCTTCAGGGAGACTTATATTTAAAAGGGAAAGGCGATCCAACCCTCTTAAAAGCAGACCTTGATCAATTTGCAAAAGATTTGAAGACAAGTGGTATTCATCAAATAAATGGAAACATCGTCGGCGATGATCGTTGGTATGATGACGTCAGGCTATCCCAAGATCTAAATTGGTCAGATGAGTCTAATTATACGGGTACCCAGGTGTCAGCTTTAACTTTGTCCCCTAATAATGACTATGACGCCGGTACTGTGATGATGGAAATACGTCCATCTACAAAAGTTGGTGAGCGGGCAATCCTAACTCTATCGCCGGATACGGATTATGTGAAAATCATTAATAAAACGAAAACAGTAGATAAGGAAGAATCAAAAAAGATTTCAATAGAAAGAGAACATGGATCGAATACCATCATTGTCAATGGGACCGTACCGTTAAATGGCGAGAAAATAAGATCGTGGGTTGCTATTTGGGAACCAACCCAATATACACTAAATGTATTTAAACACTCTCTTCAAGAAAATGGTATAGAGTTCAGTGAAAAAACGAAGTTCACTACAGGCGTTACGCCGGAGAAGGCCACCTTACTTACTTTTAAAAGATCCATCCCTTTAAAGGATCTTATGATTTCATTTATGAAATTGAGCAACAATGGGCATGGTGAAATCCTTACAAAAGAAATGGGAAAAACCGTATACGGTGAAGGGAGTTGGGATAAAGGCCTTGGCGTCATAAAAGAAACTGTAACGAGCCTCGGAGTTAACGGTACGACCCTTATGCTTCGCGATGGTTCCGGTATGTCCCATAAAAACATGATTCCAGCCAATGAACTTACTAAATTACTCTATTGGATTCAGGAAAAAAACTGGTTCCCTGAATTTGAGAATGCTTTACCTGTTGCTGGCATTTCGGATCGCTTAGTAGGCGGAACATTACGTTCTCGTTTAACGGAAGACAGTATAAAAGGAAAGGTAAAAGCAAAGACAGGTTCAATAGCTGGAGTCTCTTCTCTATCCGGATATGTTACAACAAGGAGTGGCGAAAGATTGATCTTCTCCATTATGATCAATAATCATCTGAGTGACTCCGTAAAAACAATTGAAGACGAAATTGTTAAAACCCTTGTCTTGCTAGGATCTTCATAAATTGCTCAATTTTGGTCCCTTTCCTTGAAAAATTAACTTAAAAAATAGGGAAATCAGAATTCCTGAATCGAAAAAGTCCAAGAGATAGCTAAAAACCTTAGCTTACCCTCTTGGATCAATTATATGAAACGTAGTGTTGTTTTCTCCAATGATTTCTGCTTTCAACAATACTCCAACATGACTTACTCCTAATCTTCCGAAAAGCGCCTCCACTGAATTTTAAGTGAATAAATATATTAATATAAAATGCAATATTCTAAAAATACTTACAAATCGGACGAAAACTTGGTATGATAGATAAGGTTAACAATTGATCTAAATGATTCACTATTCGTGAACAAATATTACTTTGGAGGAATATAATAATGAATACTAAATTTTTACTTTGTGAAATCGAAAATAAAGTAGCTGTTGTGACAATCAGTCATGCACCTGGTAATAAATTAAATACACAAGTCTATCAGGAAATCGCTGGATTAATGGGAGATTTAGAAACCAATAAAAATGTCCATGCTATTGTGATTACGGGGGCTGGTGATGAGGCATTTGTCGCTGGGGCCGACATCAATGAAATGGTAGATTTGGATACTGTTGGAATGATGGATTTAACTCAAATCACAAGAATTGCTTTTTCACGAATTGAAAAACTAAACAAACCAGTGATTGCTGCGATTAATGGACTGGCACGTGGCGGCGGTTTTGAATTGGCCTTATCTTGTGATTTGCGTATTGCCTCTGAAAAAGCGCAATTTGCTTTTCCTGAAATCAATTTAGCTGTAACCCCAGGTGGTGGCGGTACACAACGGATCCAAAAAGTAGTCGGACAAGGCATTGCAAAAGAATTGTTGTATTTTGGAGAAGTGATGGATGCTGAGCGGGCTTATCAGTTGCAAATTGTCAATAAAGTGGTTCCCCATAATGAAGTCCTAACAGTTGCAAAAGAATGGGCTGAAAAACTAGCGCAGAAAGCACCTGTTGCATTAAGAATGATGAAAGTAGCTGTAAATACAGGCTCTAATGTTGATCTTGAATCCGCATTGACGATTGAAGCAGCCTGCTATGATGGTGCCTTTGCAACGGAAGATCGTAAAGAAGCGATGACGGCATTCGTTGAAAATAGAAAACCTGAATTTTTTGGTAGATAATAATATTAAACAAATAAAATATTCTTATACAATTTAGCCAAATAAAACAAAGTTAAAACAACGTTTAGGCGTCTTCATTCTGAATTCTTTTAGAGTGAGGTAGCCTATTTTTTGTGTGTGATTGCTTAAAACTTTAAAGCAGTTAACCCCCGCCTAGCTTCTTATTGATTACCCTACACCGTTCGTGAAAAAGCGTTCCCCTCTTAAAAACTCTATTCTTAATGAAGCAGTATACAGATAATTTATTTAGCTACCGGGATTACTTTTAATAATATAAAAAGTGCGTGAAAATTTCCAGAATTAAAATGGTTAAAAATAAACTATTAATGATAAATAAATCAATATTCTATTGAATTTTAATGTGAGATTGTTTATTCTGAAAAAGTTGTATATATTCTATAAGTTCAGGTGATTAGCGATGGGAATAACGAATAAAGAACTAGCAGATATGTATGTTACATACAAACAACAATTAAAACATTTTAAACAAGGACAATCACTATATGATCTAAATAAGTACATAGAAAGCAAGAAATGCTTATCCGTCATAAAGATGGAAATGAATAAACGTGGTTTAAAGAAAAAAGAAGCAAAAAAAATAAGTAATGTTCATTGAGGAAGCATTAGAAAAATACGGATAATGTGTAGATTTCTTATTATATAGCAATCCCGACTTACCACTTTTTTTCGTTGATAAGTCGAGATTTATGTTTTGAATAATACAATTTCTAGCAAAGCAAATATATTCGGAAATTTGGTTAAGGTCGTAAGTTTAGTACCTCACATCTAAAAGTACTTTGAGCTCTTTTATTTGTTCTATGTGTCGCTGTTCGTGCAAATAGATCTGTTCAATCCATTGATCAAGAGGTAATTCGTCAAAAGCAGGATGCTTCACAGATTTTTCTATCAATATAGATTTATCTTCTACAGTATTAAGAAGAGTCATTAAATTTGTTCTTGAATCGTTTAACATATTAATTATTTGCTGTACCTCAAATGGTTCTGCATCAGGTTCAACAATTTTTGGCGCTTTAAGTTTTTTCGTTCGATCCAACATAAGTTGAACATTTTTACGCTCTTTTTCAGTGCTAGTACTCTCTTTTAATCCCCAAGCGATTGCTTTTGTAGATGCCTTTTCCACTAATATCAAGTGATGACAAACTTGTGCAATACTCCACTTACTCCTATCACATCTATTATTAAAATCATCATAACTTAATAAAGAAATCTCTTTTACTAGGTCATTCCTCGCTTCATACAGATCTTTCTCATATTCTAAATGACTCATGATTTTTCTCCTTTCACTAGAAATTAAGTATCTACTTCTGTTTATATTCTCTTTATTGAAAATTATTCTTTGGGTTTTTATTTCCCTATTCCCCTATTAACTACTACATCCTCCCCCACAGCTGGAACAACTGGAACTGCCCGAATCTCCTCCTGAATCAGAATCCGATGTGCTACTGCATGCAACTCCTGAGCATGACGACCCGCTTCCAGTATGAGCAACTTTATAATATTCACTTGGATACCACTCACTCATTTGTTCTCGAAATTGATCTTCTTCGTAAATGGAATAAAAAACGGCTGCTCCAACGGCTAATTGGAAAAATTGCTGTTCTGTTTGTATTTGAGGCACATCCAACTTCTTTTTCCCCTGCTTAACATCATCCGAATGAAATATTTCTTTTTTCATTTTTTGGATTAAGCTTCGTTTTAAATCAAGCCAATCTTCGCTTGTTCTAAAATACCTGTTTAATAGCTCATCTTCGGAAAGTTGTCTAAAATCGTCTAGGATTTCACGCTTTAAGGGATTTTTTAAAAAATCTCCCCATATCGCTCTGCTGTTTGGTGTGGATTCAAAGAGGCTTAAATAGACCCAATCAAAAAATGCTCTTTCAAAAGGAATGGGTGTGGGGTCGTTATTTGGAGTGTGGTGCAATAATTCATGATAGAATTTCTTAGAGAAAGTTTCATATTCTCTTGTAAACATGAGCATCTCATGCCAAATGTCATCCACTCGTGTACTAAACATGGGAACAGATTTTAGCAAACGATTCATAACAAAGTACCGTTTTAATTCAAAAAACGCCCATTCAAACTCATAATCTGCCCATTTTGGATGCTCCTTTATCACACGATCTTTCACTCGCTCTAAATAGGAGTTCGATAAAGAATGATCTAAGGCTTGAGCAATTGGTAGAACGCCCTCTAGTTGAATGCCTAAGTTATCTGGAATTGGACTATTCTTCAATGTTTTTTTACTCCCCTTAGAAGAAAAGACGGCTACTAATATGATCACAACAAGAAAAAAGAAAATAAATATGCCAAAAGAAAAATCGAACATTCCCTCTCCCCTTTCACTACTTTACAATATTACGCTTTTAAGGTCATGATAAAAAATAACGAAAAGACATGTTTTTACCCTAACAAGTTAGTGGTTTTTCATCGTAATTACCCTAATAAACGTACTATTCAATTTATATATACGAACGAAGACCCATTAGGTTTCAGGAAATTATTCAGACTCCACTATTTAGCTACTTTCGGATATTAAACGAAAAAAAACTTCTCAATACTATCTTTTATGAACATATTAAGCAGGTGTTTTTTGTAACTAAAAATTAATTAGAAATACAGTTTGAAGTTCGTCCTGTTACAACAGAACAAGGTTCTTATCCATCTGGAAACTTTAGTGGCGTAAGAAGACCTGAATTATTTGTGACGAAAGTGGATATTCTAAAAGCAATCAATAATGATAATGTCATCATTATTGATAATTTGTTCGAAGCGAGCTATTTAGGTGAAGTGAATACCCATTAAATATTATAAATTTTATAAATTATAATTTTAATAAAGCATTTACATCGATAAACTAGTATAATAGATTTTGAACAAATGATTACAAATTAGGAATTAATATCATTAGGAGGAATTTAAGTGAGTAAACTAAACTTGGAAGTAGCTAAGAAATTAATTGAAAGTGCAGAAGCAGAGGCCAAAAGCCTTGGGGTTTCAATGGTAATTTCCATACTAGACGAAGGCGGGAACTTAATCGCGAAACATCGGATGGATGATGCATGGCTAGCAAGCATTGATACTGCTCAAAATAAAGCTTGGACATCTGTGGCTTTAAAAATGCCAACTTCTAATTTAGCTGATGTGACTGTACCGAATACTGAATTATATGGCATAACAACGACAAATAATGGACGCATTGTTGTTTTTGGCGGAGGAATTCCTCTTGTCAAGGATGGGAAAGTAATCGGTGCGGTTGGTGTAAGCGGTAGTGCGGTACCGAATGATGTGAAAGTGGCAGAAGCTGCTGTTAGAGCTTTTGAACAATTAGAAAATCTCGCATAATTTTTTCAATCTAACAAATAGGTAACTACAAACACATCTATTTGAATCAAAATGGATTGATTTTCACTGTATAAATGAATGTATAAGAAAAACTGAGTGAGGCAAACCACCTCTACTCAGTTTTTTTTTCAAGTAAATACTCCTACTAACTGTTTTTATGTTTCACTCAGGAGAATTCTCTTCTTGTGTTCGTACACCGACTGTTTCTTGCGATGATATCTGCTTTTGTGCTTTAGCCACATGGTTAAGTCCATGAACATGAGTATTATGTTGTTCTGGACTTGGAATTCTGGATTTATCACAACCTTAGGCTTTACCTTGGACTTGCTGTTACTGAACTCCCTGAATTCATGACTACCTGAGGTTCTACTTTTTGAGTTTCGGTTACTAGATGACCCATTCCATAATCTGTCAATTTAAAATCCCCTTTCTAGTTTTCATTTGTTTGTGGATCTTAATGATGAACAAATGCTAGGTTATGCAGAAATGAGACTTTCTATCAAACAAGACACAAAAAACCACATGTTTTATAGGATCATTTTTTTAATCTTTATTCACAAATAAACCAAAGAGGAGGCTATACTAAAATGAGACACTGCAACCAATCTCAAGGATAGAAATCATTCTTTCGCAAAAACTAATAAGATGAGATCGATGAACAGGAGGAAAAGAACAATGGATTCAGATATGAAGGAGAAATGCGGCGTATTTGGGATTTTTAATCATCCAAATGCAGCTGAGCTAACTTACTATGGACTCCATGCACTTCAGCATCGTGGTCAAGAGAGTGCAGGAATTGTGGCAAGTGATGGGAAAACATTTAGACATCACAGGGGAATGGGATTAGTCACTCAAGTATTTTCACGTGACACGCTTAACGGATTAAAGGGTCATATGGCAATTGGGCATGTACGATATTCTACTTCTGGTGCAAGTTTATTGCAAAACGCTCAACCCCTCATTTTTCAATATAGTAAAGGCAATTTAGCCGTTGCTCATAATGGGAACCTCGTCAATGCAAGGATTGAACGAGATGTCTTGCAGCAGCAAGGTAGTATCTTTCAAACAACGACGGATACAGAAATTATTGCGCACCTCATCGCTCGCTCTCAGTAAACAACATTTTGCAGAAGCGGCACCTGATGTTATGACACGAATTGACGGTTCCTTTGCATTAGTGATTATGACTGAAAAACAAATGTTCATTGCCTTAGACCGCCATGGATTACGTCCATTAAGTCTCGGGAAAATCGGCGAAGCGATTGTTGTTGCCTCAGAAACATGTGCTTTAAATACGGTTGATGCAACGTTCTGGAGAGATGTTGAACCTGGTGAATGGCTGTTGATTGACGAAAACGGGATTCAAACTGGACGATTTGCTGATAAAGGGGAAGTTTCCCTTTGTTCATTTGAATTTGTTTATTTTGCTCGTGCGGATAGTGTGATTCAAGGAAGAAGTATTTTATCCATTCGGAAGGAATTAGGACAAATTTTGGCAAAAGAACATCCAACAGAGGCAGATGTTGTCGTTGCTGTTCCAGAATCGAGCGTACCTGCCGCGATTGGTTTTTCCCAACAATCAGGAATTCCTTATGAACTGGGAATCATTAAAAACCCATATGCCGGTCGTTCATTTATTGAGCCTACTCAAGAATTACGTGATTTGGCCGTTCGCTTAAAATTAAGTGCAGTACAAGAAATTCTCGAAGGAAAAAGAGTCGTATTAGTTGATGATTCGATTGTTCGCGGAACAACAAGTAAGCGAATTGTCCAATTAATTCGACAAGCAGGTGCTAAGGAGGTTCATGTACGAATTAGTTCACCGATGGTTAAAAATCCTTGCTTTTATGGTGTCGATATGCCAACAAAAGAGGAACTCTTTGCCAATAAACATGAACATGAAAAAGCAATGGGAGAAGTGATTGGTGCCGATTCATTAGCCTTTTTAAGTACGGAAGGATTATTAGAAGCGGTGGATGTCGATCTTGCCGAAACAAGCAGTCGCTGTATCGCCTGTTTTAGTGGGGCTATCCAACCAAACTGTACTTGAAATAATATCATTTAATTGGATATACATAAGTATTTATTTGTAAAACAGTTTCAATGTACATCATTCTTTCCTTGATGCTATCTTCCTTACCATTCGTTTCCTTAAATATAAAAAACCCCGAAAGCTACGAATTTCGGGGTTATCATTTTATTATCATTTTTAGACTGCTCTTTTAAGCGCAATCTTCCTTTACCAGTCAATATCCTGTAAACTTAAACTCTCTTTGCTGCAGGAGAGTCTTCCCTTTTTTTAAAACAGGCAAAGAATGAACATAACCAAATAACAAATTCCGATAATAAGGTAATTAAGAGAACCACCAAATCCACCTTGTTCACCCCAACTTGACTTGTTTATAAAGAAAAATAGGAGAACAATTAATAAGACTAAGTTACCCTGCCAAAAAAATGTAAACCCTCTTTTAAAAGAAAATTTCGCGGCCTCTTTATCCTTATTCTCTTTTTTACCTGGCATGGTTTTAACTTGCTGGGGACGATCAATAAATAGAAGCTCTCCATTATTTTTTCGAAAACATTAAAATATTGGCTGACACTATTACTCATTAAAAATAGTTGATTTTTGTCAGATTCATCATAGTTAATATGCCAAATATAATCTTTCCCTGGAACAAAAAACATGGCCAAATCGACTTTCATGTTACTGTTTTTTGTTTTTCTGCTCTTAAAAGTAATCTGGCTAACCTGCTGGTTATTCCATTTAAAATCGTTTAAGAATTCACGAATTTTTGGTTCGTATTTTATATCTTCAATCATTTCGTCTAATTTTGAGGATTTTATGTTATGAAGCGAATCGTATAAATCATTTGATAGTTCGATATTAATTTTTATTGGGTCTTCTTGTATTGTATAATCCATTCCGTAAAAATCACAAACGACTTCACCTAAACCTAATAAATTCTTAAACTTAGAAAATGTATGCTGATCGCCGTGGATATATTCTAAAAGAACCTCTGATCCTTCATACGGGTAGATGAACAATCGCTTATTTCTATTTTCAAATCGTATCACCTTGTTTGTATGTAAAATATGGTTTCCTAAGCTTTTTAACAGGGCTAACTGATGTTCTGAATCCTCTTCTTGATTCATTATGACTTGAGGAGTTTCGATCAGTTGATCGATTTCTTTTTTTGAGAAATTACTTTCTTTGGCAAATTCCTTTGCTCTTTTTACTGATCCTGAATGAGCAAGAACTGCTATAAGGTCATGTGCAGAAATACGAATCCTTTGGCCTTGTTCCATATCCGTTTCTCCTCCAACTAGCTTAATAGATTATTAAGTGGCATCAATTAATTAAAAATACCCATCACACATAATCCTGTCACAAAAAATAAAACAAAAAAGAGTACACTACCTAATTTATTCAAAATAAAAGGAAGCCGGTTTAACACATTCTGAACATAATAATTTACACCAGATGTGAGATAGCAATATACTTAAAGAAATACCCTCAGGAATGCTCTTCGGTTCTTCAAACACATTTACTTCATATAAAAGGATGACAAGACGCTGAACAAATATTGAAAAGAAAGCAAAAATCGCATTTGTCTCCTCATCCAACTAAATATAAGAACTCGGAATGGGAATATCAACTCCTTTCAGAAGTAAAGCAACAAATGTCCATAACCAACAGCCAATGCTAAGCTAATAATTTTTATCATAGATTGATTACCTTTCAATACTTTGACTCCTCAAAGAAAAGAACGATAGCATCGCTTAATCTTTTGCTATACTCTTCGACACTAGACGGAATAACAAAAACCTCTTTTTCTTGAATTCTATCATAATCAAGATGCCAAACAAAATTCGCACTTGGCAGCAGGAAGATGACTTGTTTCATCTCCATATAATCCTTTACATAATCCATCTCCATCAGAGATACATTAGCAAATTCCTGTTCGATTATCTTTGAAATCAGATAAGAACTGCTTCAGAAGACCTTCTACTCTTTCATCGTTAATCATCGTATCTAAAACATCCGGCTCCATATGATGAAGCCCATCATAAATAGACTCTGAAAGCTGCAATGTTGACAAATTGTCTACAGGTTGTTCTCGTTTTCCCTCTAACTCATAATGATTCAATAAAAGGGGCTCGATTCCTTTTCCATTGAAAAAGATCGAGAAAAAATGAGTATTATTTCTTATTTCCTGGAGAAGGGTCCTCGTTTCACCTTTTGTAAAATGAATAAATAGAACCCTGTCTTTTATTATGCATCTAGCTTTTCTCTTAGACTGAACAAGAACGTGCAAAAGATCTTCCAATCCCGCTGCAAGAGTTGAACTTCTGCTTTCGTCTAATAGTCCTTTTGATTTTAGAGAGAGCTCGGTATCCTCTATAAAACGGTCAAACTCTCCCGTTTCTCTATTAAGATCTAAACTGTTAAGGATTTGGCTTGCCATGCTTTCATAACCGCATAGTGCAAGCACAGATGCCAATTCGTTAGTAGTTAAAGATATCCCCGCAGTTTCCATTATTTTCCCTCTCTCCCTATCGTTATTATTTAAACAAACCGGCCACAAAACTTCCGGCACCTGATATTGCCTCACCTATATTTTTACCAACCTCGCCAAGGTCTTCAATTCTTTCCTCTGCCCATTTCCCAGCTTTCTCTCCGATATCTTTAATATTGTCTTCAAATGCAATTGAGCCAACGATCCCGATTGTTGCCCCGATAGCCCCTCCAATGAGAGTTCCGGGCCCAGGAAATATCATCGTTCCTATCGCAGCTCCGCCTGTAGTAAGACCCGCAACCCCAATATCCATCCCGATTCCGGCTGCTGCTCTCCCAGTCTTTTCCCAATTAGATTTATATTTATTGTTATCACTGACAAATTCTCCCGCATTGGTTCCTACTGAAAACAGGATACCTGCATAAGGAATTTTTTTAGCAATTGCCGTCAAAGCCCGTTTATCAGTAAGCTGTCCTAGTGTCGCCTTAACATCAATAGGAGCTTTTTTATAAGCTTTAGCATACGCGTCATTAAATTTTAAATAAGGATGCTGATGCTCCAGCACTTTAAGATAGCTTTTCGCATTTGTCCCCGGTTTAAGACCACCAACAAGGCTCCTTAACAGTCTGCTAGGTGAATTCTGGTATTTGGAAAAATAATTCTTAATTCCGTTATAACTCGCTGGCACTTCCTTTTTTTAAAATATTATGGATTGTATCAGCAAGTTTCGAACCATAAACCCCGTTCTTTTTTAGCCAGTCAGGATGGGCCCTAACCTTAAAGTTTCCAGAACCATCTTTCACAAGCACTAGCCTTTTGCTTAATAAGATCGTTGCTGCTAAAGTACCTTTTACAGCCTCCATCCCTCCATTAAGCTTCCCTATTTTATCCAGCCAGTCTGCCACATTTCCCATTAAGGTGGAATCCCCTTCTTTTATAGCAAGCTCCATGGCAGAATCAATGAGCTTACCGATTGTATCATTCTCAGCAAAGTACTCTTCAATCTCTTTAATTGTACTTTCATCAAGTGTTGCACCATTTATCGCCCAGGATTCAATTTTATTGATAAAGTCAGAAATACTCGTAAGACTTTCTGAGGACTCTTTTAAGATTTTTAAACTATCAGTATCTAACTCTTCTAAACCATCTGTGGTTTTCTTTATATGACGTTTTGCTTTTTCAAATTTTTGCTGTAAATAGAATAAGGAGATGGCAGAACCTCCAACAATGTCACTAACCTCCACAAATTCCTGATTAATGTCATTAATCGTGTTCTCTGACATTTGTTCGATGCTCTCAATTCCTGTCTTTGCCTCTTGTTCTACAAAGTTCTGTCTGACAAGGCCGCTTTCATCTTCATAGTCATTTATCAAGGTTTTTACTTGCTGTAATCTTTCTACATACTCACTTATAAACTGGTTTAACAGCAAGACTGCGGGAATATGCAGAACGGTAAGGTGTTCCTTGATTGCCTCGGCGCCATTTCCTTTTAATGCATCATCCAAATTGATCAAGTTATTGATTGAAGCACGTAAGTCCTCTATTTGATCCTTTTCAGCTTCTTTCTTTTTGATAGACCCATCTAATTCCGGAATGATTTCGGAAACTTTAATCACTTTCATCTATCTCACTCCATTAATTCATTTTTTGGGAGAGCTCTTTATCTTTTTCAGCGAGCTGTTCAATTAACGTTCTCATATCTTGTTCTGTTTTGATTAGTAAATTTTTATATTGGTTAATGATTGTATAGTAATTCTGTTCAATTTTGATGATTTCAGAAAGCAAGTCCAAGCGGCTTTCCGGAAATGTAATTGACGGGTTGCTCGTATCGAAACTCTCTGCCTTACTCTTTAATTCGCCTAGGGCATTTTCCACTTCACTTTGAATTAATTTAATTTCAGTCATTTTTCCACCTCAATAATGTTGGCGTTTTAATTACTTAATTGTGATATCTGATCACGTTTTGAAGAAATGGTGCTTGAAAGAGATTGATTTGCTCCTTCATAATGAGCTATTTGCGTTTCAATATTGTTTAACATCCCTTCAATTTCACTGTTGCCAATTCTCAAATAATTCTCTTCAATTTCTTTGCGGATATCGTTAAATTTATTGGCATGTTTTCCAGCCCAGGCCGTTGGAGTCAGTTCAGGCTCGTTGATATACTTTTTATTCGACATGAATTCCTCCTGGCTTGAAGCGATCTCTTTGAGCACTTTCTAAGGCGTCTTAAAATTTCATTATTTTTACTGATCTCATCACTTAAAACGGAAATATCTCGATACAGCTGATTTATTAAATGAGAATTATCCTCCACTTTGTCACCCCGCGTTATTTGAATGGAATCCTTAATCGTTTTGTTGCATACCTCTAGCGGCTAGTGGCATTGATTCTCCTTTGTTTGAACGAAATGAAAACAATAAAACCCTGCTTGTCATTTCGTTGTTTGCTTCCCTTGAGCCATTTTAGGGATGAGGAATACAAGCATGACGACCATCGCTAGAATGACCAAGCCAATGTAGAGAATCATTAATTGACTGTTTTGTTTCATTGGTTTTTTAGAGTAATCCTCCTGATAAAGGCTTCCTTTTTCAAAATTGGAAAAAAGACCCAGTTGTTCCGCTTTTACCGTAACAGGATGATTCATTTTGCTATCTCCCGCAAAAAGCTGCTCACTTATCTGTTTGATAGGATCATCATTCTTCTTCGTAAAAGTAAGTTCCTTTTGTTCTTCCGGAATCGGCTCTTTATTTTCAAAGAGTGACTGTTCATGCAGATACTCTTTGTTATCCTCAAACTCGTTTTCTTCGTAACTATTTGGCATCAGTTGATGAAAATTAGGGGTTGCCCCGGCTGTCTTATCAAATATCATGAGAAAAACCAGGAGCAGAAATACGATCTTCAAAAGTGTTTTAAGCTTCATTGGTGTGATCCTTATCTTTGTGGGTACGAAGATTTTTCAAGGATCTTACCCCATATGGAATGATAGAGAGCACTACAATGATACCAAGTAAGGTGATAACGGCTGGAATGAACAGTATGCCTTCATCATAAAGAATTGACATATACACTCTTGACATTGGATCTTCATAATTTATGTTTGGTACAGTTAGTGTCAAGAACGGACCAATGAAAAACATAACCAGCCCCACACTCGCGATCCATCCCACTAAGTTGCCCAGTTTAAAACCAACCAGTACGACTGCAGATACAGTAGTTAGCAAGAGAATCGTAAAAATCGTCCACTCGATGGCGCGTTCTTCCCCCATAGAATATATATTTAAACCGAACACGCTGATAATCAGACCAACAATGAGGTTTAATAAAATAAACATGGAACCATGCACCAACAACGGTGCATTTTTAAAATAGTAACTAAAGTAACCAATTAGAAGTCCGCTTATCAAGATGATAGCCATTACTACTACTGGAGGCATTTTATTTTCCTCTGCTTTTACAGCGGTTTCTCCACTGATTTGAAGCGGAGTGGATAGTTGCTCATAAACAGGTCCATTTTTTTGACCATTCACATAACCATTGCCCAATACATCAAAAATATCATTCCTTAACATTTTGGTTGTATCTACGTTTGCGCCCCACTTTGCATTCAGCGCGTCGGCATCTTGCTGGACATTTTGAGCTTTTGCCTGAAGTTCGTTTGTATAAGCTACGACATTGTCCTGGTTTTCCCCAATGGAATTGACTAAATCGTTCATCATCATCAATTCCTGGCTGATTCCCTGTTGGTTCAGCTGAACAGTGGCACTATCCGTACCATTCGCAGAAAGTGGAGTGTCTACAGTAAATGATTGCATTTGTTCCATTACCGCAATTGCACTATTTTCTACTAAGGATAAATCAGATTGGATTGCCGTTTGCTGTGCATTTACTTTCTGACTGTATTCATTTAAGAAAGATGTAAATTGATTCTCTAAATCTGTCATTTGTTCTTGCGAATACGGCATAGACAAACTTAACGTGTCCCAAACAAATTGTTCCTGCTCATTCACTTGAGTAATGAGGTTTAACTTTTCCAAGAGAGCATCCATCTTTTCTTGATTTTGATCAAGTGCGTTTTCTATGCTACCTTCAAACTGAACAAGAGAAGAATAGTACTCCATCATCTTAATCGGATGTTTATAGTGAATATCTTCATTGAAAACAGAGGTCAATTGATTTTTCCTAGATGGATCTAAGTTTTCCAAGTTTAAAATTTGCTGTTCTTTATTCTTAATGAGATCGGCTACACTGGATAAATCAGTAGAATGATTCATAGAATCAAGCAATTCTTTATTTTCTTCTAGTAATTTATTATATTGCGAGACTAACGTTTCATTTTTTTCTAATAGTTCATTGTTTAATGCTTGAAGTTCATCAACAGTTTTCCCAAGAGGATTTTCTCCTGATTCCAATACAGAAAGCTTTTGTTCCACATTTAAAATCCGTCCCGCTAACTGTGGTAAGCTCGCAATGGCTGATAGGACCTGTTCAGGATTTGCTACTGTTCCTTCAACAGATTCCAAGGATGCTTTCACCTGATTCATTTCGTTTGCGATAGCCTGCAGTTCTGCCATTTCTTCTTCCATACTTGGTGAAGGTGAAATCGTTGCTGTATTTGTATTTGTTTTTGACATAGCACTTGTGGCAGTTTCTGCCTGTGTCTCGTTTGCACTTGAACCATCATTGGGATTAATTGGTGGTGTTCTCTTAGAAAGTTCATTCTTTTGAGAAAGGATCGTAGTCTGAATTTGATTAAGTGTACTGTTCTCCTGTTCCTTTAAAAAAATGATAAGCTCTTTCTTTTGTTTTTCAACCTGTGTCTTCCTAATTGTTGACAACTCACCTAGCATTTCATTATTTTGCTGAAGCTGAGATTCCAGTAGCTGTAAGTTATTTGTCATCTGCTGCCCACCATGATTCAGAAAATCGATCGAGTCTGAATAGAGGGGATCCTGATTACCAGCCAATGCTTGAATACTTACCACGTTCTCATCCTGTAATTTTTGAAGCAATGATTGTTGTTCATTTTGATACTCTTGGTATTGTTCAACGAATTGAACAAATGATTCAAGATTCTGCTCAAATTGATTTAGGCTATTCTCTCGATCACCAGAAGATTCACTGGCTATCTTCATAGTGGTTTGGATGCTTTCAAGCATGCTGCGCTGCTGTTCTATTTCTTCCGCAAGGCTTTTCGAACTGGGTTTATAGAATGCAAGCATTGCGTTTTGAAAATCGATTTCTTTTTGTAGAATCCCATCAAATTGGGATCGAACATTTTCTAAGTCCTGTGAGACATAGGTCCAATACAGAGTTGAAATTTTCCCGTTCACACGGTTTGTTGCCGTTTGAATTTCACGTAGGACTCTTTCTCTATTTAAAGAGTTTAATTGGTCTTGTACCCTGTATTGGAATTGGGCTTTTACAGGTTGCTGATTCTCATACGACATAATATTCTTTGAAAAATCCGAAGGAATATAGACGATCGCATCATATTTAGACTGTATTAAACCGTTATCAGCCACACTCCGACTGATCACAGTCCACTCATAATTTGATTCTTTCTTCAATATAGAGGCTATCTCATTTCCAAAATCGAGAGACTGATTGTCTTTGTCCGCACCTATATCTTCATTAACCACTGCAATGGTCCTTGTAGCATTTTCCCGCTCAAGTAATGGGTTGTCTCCAATGGATCCAAAAAAGACAGACGGCGTTGCCAAAATAAGAAACATCACCAAAACCATTTTTACCATATATTTTGTTTTGGCATTCATGCTAATACCTTCCTTTCAGTTGTACAAAGTGGAATTTGGATTTTGATTTCCTTCCCGTTGATTACGTAGTATCCATATCCCGGTTGGATTTCTTCCTCCTTACGTTCATATGAAAGTGTAAATAATGTTTGCTCCGATTTTTTCATTAATACAATAGCCTGGCGAACTTGTTTTATTTCTGCTGTTAAAACGTCATAACCTTTAGAAAGATCATTATTACTACCCGATACTAAGAGATGAAACCCAAGGTAACTGTAGTTTTTCATGAGTTTTGCGATTTTTTCCTGAAGCATATTATCCAAAGTCTGAGCCAATCGAGAATACCCATCCACCACCAATAGGATGGGCGAAAAGTCAATCGGATCGTTGCCATTCTGAATTCGTTCAAGATACTCTCTTTCTCTTGTAGACAAAACTTCTTCAACTTTTAATATCCAGCTTGTGATTTGTTCTTTCGTTTCCATATAGATCACTTTATTGTCTTCTGCATAGTTGGATAACCCTCGATCAAATGAATCAAAAATAGCCAATGATTCAACATCCTGTTCTAAGATCGAATGGATCATGACTTTTAGTAGATTGGTTTTTCCTTTTTGTGCCTGACCTACGATCAAACAATGCTTGTTTTTACTGAAATTCACAGTAATAGGTTTTACAAACTCCTCATCCAGTCCAATCGGAACCAAGCCAGGCTGATTTGCTATCCCTGTAAACTGTGTGAAATTCATCAATGTTAATTCATCAGGCAGCATAGGAACCGGTGAAGGTAATCGACATTCCTTATATTTCTCTTTCATCCATTGAATGTCTTCTCTAATGGAATTTATGATTTCAAAATCGTCTTTTCCATCAGCAGGTAAAAATACTTGAGAAAAATAAGCCTCATCTTTTTTAATCACGGCTCTTCCTGGAATGGGTTCAAGAGCAAATGGAATTCTGCCTAATATGGAAAAGGCTTCACTGTTATCTATTAAATAATGGACAATTTTTGTTTTTAAATTGTTCATTAAGGATGGACGAATAGAATTGACTCTAGTAGCAGTAAAAATCATAAAAATTCCTAAAGACTGTCCATCCCGGGCCATTTGATTAATATGGCCTTCTAATTCCTGCATTTCTTCTTTAACAAGATCAAAATTATCAAAAGTTAAAAATAATAGCGGTAGTTTTTCACTGCTTAGTGTATTAAACATCTTAATACTACTTACTTCCTGTTTCTGTAGGAGTAGTTTTCTGCGGGATATCTCATCTTTTATGATTCTCATAAACTTCTTAATTTTCCGTTCTTCCTCCATTAGGAAGAATTCCGCTGTATGCGGAAGCTGACGAAGCGGCAGAAGGGATCCATTACCAAAATCAAAAAGATAATAATGGACTTCCTCTGGGGTGAACTGTTCAGCAATCCTTAGGAGAAGCCTCATAATGGTATAGGATTTTCCATATCCAGAAGATCCAAATACACCGATATTCCCATCATCTATGATTCGATAGCTATATGGATACTGACTTTGCTGTTCGGGTTCATCAACCAGTGCGATCGCTACTTCATCTTTATTTTGTGATGAAGATAATTTGTTCGATAAGCGGCTTTCCAAAGGTGGTAGCCATGGACTTCTAAGCTTTTTAATCTCTAATTTTAGTTGCACTGTTTCTATTTCTTCGACAACAGCCTCTATTTCCGTTTTTCTGTTTTTATGCGTTCTGTGATGGGTTGCAACCTCCGAGAGCGGAACAAGACCCAGATCGGTTACAATGGCTACTTCATCTTCCGTTTCAGAAGAATCTTCAAGATAGGGTGCACCACTCCAAGCAGATTGGAAAAGCTCGTAAACTTCATTATTTCCGACTTGTAGGTAACCTCGTCCTGTTTCCGTTATGGAAGCAGCATCTGCGTTTTTAATAATTTCCCGGCTATCATCTGCATCCTGCACCTTTAAAGCTACCCGGAAACGCGCATTGCTCCAAATCTGTTCGTCAATTACTCCGCCTGGTTTTTGGGTTGCCAGAATCAAATGGACTCCTAAGCTCCGTCCAATTCGCGCTGCACTTACAAGCTCACTGATAAATTCAGGTTCTTCCCTTTTTAATTCAGCAAACTCATCTGATATTAAAAATAGATGTGGAAGTGGTTCGTCTACGAGTTTGTTCTTATACAAATCGGTATAATCAGTTATATGGTTCACCTGATATTGATCAAACAATCTCTGACGCCTTTTTAACTCGCTTTTAATGGAGGCAAGTGCCCTCATGCTAAAGTTTTTGCTACCTTCAATATTTGTAATCGTTCCTAACAGATGGGGCATTTTTTTAAAAGGCTGTGCCATGCCTCCGCCCTTATAATCAATAAGTAAAAAAGCCACTTCATGTGGATGAAAATGAACGGCCAGGGATAGGATATAGGTTTGCAGAAATTCACTTTTTCCTGAGCCCGTAGTCCCTGCCAATAAACCGTGCGGCCCATGAGCTTTTTCATGAAGATTAAGGATAGATAAATCTTCTTTTCCTTTTAACCCGATGGGAACAGCCAGTGATTTAGAGGATTCTTTTGTATCCCAATTATGCTTTATTGGAAGTTTGCCCACTTCTTTTACATTCATCATTTCCAAGAATGTTACACTGCTAGGAATTGAATTGGTCATTCCAACCTGGTGATCAAGTGTTCTTAACATACGCGAAAATTTTTCATTGCCATTATGCTGATGATCATCCAGCTGAAATGGAATGCTTGTAGCCTTTTTATCCTGGATTAAGATATCCCCTTCTTTGTCATTAATGTATCGGACAAGAGTATGGATATGATCATTTAAACTAGCCTTGGAATCCGCAGCAAAAACAACCGAAATTCCTAAGTGTGAATGTTCTCCTTCTAAATATTCCAAAATGACATGATCAGCAATCAACAGCTGATTTGTAATGATGAACACAAGATGAGGAGTAAACCGAACCTTTTCCTTATTTTCAGTCAAATCCCTTTCTCTTAGGATTTCATATATAGAAGAAAGCAATTGATCTCTTGTTTGCTCGTTATAAATCAGTCCTTTTGCATGCGCATGTACAAGTTGAAAATGAGGCAGCCATTTAAGCCACTCCCACCCCGCATATTCCTTTTCATTAAAAATAAACACAAATCTCAAATCATGATAACTGTGAAAAAAAGCGAGTTGGCCAATGATCTGATGAATTTCATTTTTAACAACAGATTCTTTTCCGATAAGCCCTATGGGTCCCTTTGACAAATCTGCTACGATCGGAACGTGCTGAACTTCCTTATAGACCTTTTCCATTAGCTGAGATTGCTCTAGCAACTCATCTATATCACGATTTGCCATATCACCTGAGCTGACAGATACTTCATAGCTTGCGGGAACATTCCCGGTTCCAAGTCTGAACTGTAGAAAATCAAAGCTTTCAAGCGGCCGTTCCCAGATACGGTCCGATAGCTGACTAGTCAAATATTTCATTCTTTCAAAAGATGGAAAATGAAAATACAACACATCTTTTTGCTTGTCGGACAATTCTTGAAGCTCTTTACGTTTATTTTCTAAATAGGTCGTGTATACTCTGTGTCTGCGTTCTTTTCGTCTTTTCTTGTCGCCCTTATCCCTAAAATAGTGCACTGTGGACGTAACTAATGTCGTCATAAACATAACCATAGAGATGATAATAAAGATTCCCCTTGGCTGTATAAGAGCTACAACACCCATGACAATCAGCATAATAGACGGAGGCATAATAATGAGCCATAACCCACGATTGGAATCCTCATGTTCTTGAGTGGGAAACGTAAGCGTTACCTTATCTTTAGGCATTTCGTAGACCATTCTTGGAGTCCGGCGATAAACGGGGTATTTTTTACTCATTTCAGATGTTGGCTGTACAGTAAGAGGAAGCTTCGTTTCATATCCTTCCAAACTTGAAATTTGAAGAAGATCTTCTTCAAGGAATCGTATAGCCATAAAAGGAAAGAATAATAGATCCCCCATTTCTAAACCGGCTCTATTTGTTAATTTCTGACCATTCAAATAAAGTTGGCCACTTTCCGGCTCAGCCACCCAGCCATTTTTTGTATGAAATAATGTGAAAGAATGGTTTTCTCCTAGAATCAAACCATTCTTTTTGTAAAAAATCGCACTATGGTCTTCAGAAGAAAATGTTATTTCCTTGTGTAAACCAGCATAATGGGTTTTAGTTTCAACGTTGGATGAAGTCAGGAGAATCATTAATGTTTCTCCTTGATCCTTTACATAAAAGGGTTCTCCCTTTTTGGCCTTTCCGACTTTTCCATTTTGTTGCATGACTGTATAGCCATTATTTTCAAATTCAATTGTGATGGGACCTTCTGTAAATGGAAAACTTCCTACTGTCATTCTTTGTTCAACTGACGATCCAATGGTTAACGTATTGTTCTTTTCCTTTTTCAATGGTAATTGTTGATAATACTCATGATAAAACAGCCATAGATTATCCATGTTTTCCCCTCCTATCATCCCTTTTTAATTTGGAGTGGATTCCGTTGTCCCTTGCCCTCCTGCTGGTTGTGCAGAACCTGCTTCATCGGAAGGTTGTTCTAGAGCTTGCGACTCTTTTGTTTAACTGCTCTTCCTTAGCTTCCTCATTTTTATTTTGTTCTTCTTGAAGTTTGCGTTCTTGTTCTTCTTTTTCATCGATGTACTCATTAATTTCAGCTTGAACCTCTTTAATCTCTTGTTGTTTTTCATCCCCTGAAAGACGCTCATCTGCTTTTATTTCTTCACGATATTTGAGCAGGGCAAAAACAATTAAATCTCTGTCCTCTAAGGAGCGTGCAATATCTAGTGCCTCTTTTGCACTCCCTCTTCCGATATGTATCCAATATTGGTAGTAAAGTGGATCAGATTCCAATGTAATGGTATTTTTAACATTTTCTTTTTGCTCTTCCGTTAAAGACTCATTTATTATGTATGATTCCGCAAGTTCAAATTGAACAACGCGAGGCATGTCCTCTACTTTATAATCTGATAATTGAGAGACCACTTCACTATAATCACTTTTCAAAAAATGCTCCTGACTATTGATAAAAGCAGCCTGTTTTGGTTGCGTGAAGAAAACGGAATATAGGCTGTAAGTTAGAAACGGCACTAAAACAACGGAAAGCCCGAAAGCTACATATCTAGTTGTTTTCCACTTCTTTTGTGAAACATGTACAAATTCTTTTTCTCGTTCTTCTAATAGGTTAATGCTTCCTCGTATGATTTCTGATAACTCGTTTTCATCTTCAGCCTTCATGATTTTTGCGGTAACAGGAGAGAGTTGAAGAGTTTCGTATAGTTTTAGGTAGTCCTTAAACGAATGATTTTCATCGACAGCAGCTGCTATTGTTGCTTTCAGTTCCTGCCAAAGCTTCTTTTCATCCTTTTCATAGGGAGGTAGACTTTCCTTTACCCCATAGTGAAGAAAATAAGGCATCAAGCTCTCATCCATCACAATATTTTCCGGACTAAGTATTAAGTGGAGTCGCGACAGAGAGTGGTCCATCACTTTTTTCAGAAGCAAAGAGGTAAAAATCCATCTGCTTTTTTTATCTTTGTTTTTTAATTCAGTAAAGGACCCATAGTTTGAAGGAATTTGAAATACAAGGCTCAATTCATCCTCTGTTAAATCGATATCCTTTTTGATAGCTGAATCGATATCTCTTAGCATGTCCAATTCCGCTTTATGATCAAGTTTAATTTTTTCTCTTTGAAAACGGATCGTAAACCTCTTATTTTCATTTTTCACAACCGCTTCAAGCTGCTCTTCGAGATAGGTTTGAATCTGATCTGACATGGTGTAAGACTCCTTTATAAAATTTCGAGTAGGTCACCAGTGGTTACGCCGCTTTCCACTAGCTTGTCATTTCCAGAAAGCACTAGCTGTTTATTGGGTATTCTGACCCAATACCCTTCTCGAGGCGGTTGAGGAATGGATTTGGCTTGCCATACGATGTCAACTACCTTTTTAACAGAGTGGTAGTTAGAAAGACGAAGATCAAAAGATTCATAATCATAATTCTTTAAGTCTATTGTTAGTTCAATATACATGACAACACCCCATAAAAAAGAGCGCCTTTCTTTCCCTTCTCCTTTTGAGTGAACGGCGCCCCTTCTCTACTTATAGATTCAGAAGAAATTAACCGCGAATTTGACTTGCGATTTGGTTGTCAGCATCCTCAAGAGCACTGGCAGTTTTGCTAAGCTGAACAGAGATATCCTCAAGCAATTGCTGCATTTGAACAAAAGAAGGTCTTAAAGAATGATATTGTTCATTAAATGCTCTGCTCGCTTCCCCTTCCCATGCCCCTTCTAATTCTCTAATCATGGTGTCTAAACGAGTAATCTGATCAGCAACCTGACTGCTTTCTCCGTTGTAACGATTAGACATACCTACTAATTCTTCTGGTGTAACGCGAATAACTCCTGCCATTTAAACCTCTCCTTTTCATCGATTCCTGTTATTGATATACACAATTGAAAGATCCATTATATATTGAAAAAAATAAAGAATGATTATTAATATGTATTCACCTTTTAATTTCTAAAATGCTATGAACCTTTTTTTACTGAATTTTGTTATAAATTAAAAAATCAGAAAGTTGATTAGAAACAGATGTTTCTACAATATACAATCATAACAAAGGATAAATCTCTTTTTATTACTTCAATTGTGTTAACAGGATTTCCAATTTTAAAAACTGATTACTTCAATATCCTACTATAATATTTAACATTCACTACTATCTTCGTCAAATCACCTAAAAGCATTGATAAAATTTTAATATAATATTCTACCTATGAAGAAAAAGATTTACTATGATAAAGGTCACACCGAAAATTGTTTATACAATATCCTTTTCCCTACAATAGTTACAAAAAAATAATGAATATCTACTTTATAAATATATTATTAATTTTCATAGGTCTAATGTTTTGTTTTTTGCAAGATTAGTAATTATTATGAAAAAGATTCAACGGTAAGAATAATTAATACTGTAAAAATCGCTCTCCATTCATCTCTTTTCCTTATATAAATGATGTTCAATCGCATATTCTAACGCGGGTTGTGGAACTAAATAGCGAACACTTCGTCCATCTCTTAAACGAGAACGAATAAGGGTAGAACTGGTTTCAATATTGACCCCTTTGCTCAAGCAATCAAAACGATGTTCATTCTTGATGAGAAACGAGTCTTTTGCAATAATATCTGACATATCGAAACCCTCTCTACCCATTACAATGAACTGATTCGATTCGATTAACTCTTTCCCATTGTGCCAACCTGTTATATGCGTTAAGTTATCTGCACCCATGACAAAGAACAATTCATCATTTGGATATTCCATTTTTAATTTTTTCATTGTTTCATACGTATAGATCTCCCAGCCTTCTGCATCCATTTCAATCGTATTGACTTGAATTTTATCATGATCAGCTATGGCAAGGTTGATCATGTTTAACCGATGCTCATTGGAAGTTAACGTTCTCATTTTATCCCTTCTTTTATTAGAAGAAGGTACTAATATCATCCCATCTAAATTACGTCTATCAATGACCATGTCCATTGTGACAAGATGCCCAATGGTAATAGGATCACATGCAGAACCAAATACACCAAATCGACCCATGCTTTTCTTCCTTTCTCTTTACATTGAGTATTAGTCTTTGACTTAATCCTTTTACTATTGATAAAACCTCATTATTCAGTATAAACGATTCTTTAAATCAAACTACTTTCGCTCCAAGTGAAGTGATAAAGTGCTGCAATGCCCACTCATGACCTGCATGATTGAAACTCGCAACAGCGTCTTGGTATACAACTATTTTAAACCCTTTGTTATAGGCATCCATAGCGGTGTGTAAGATACAAATATCGGTACATACGCCAACTAAATGAACCTCTGTAATCCCACGTTCTCGCAATTTAAGTTCCAAGTCTGTTCCGGCAAAAGCCGAATATCGAGTTTTATCCATCCAATAAACATTTTCTTTATGTTTATTTCTTTGATAAGCAGTGTTTAAAGAACCGAATAATTGACGTCCCTCGCTCCCAATAATATTGTGTGAAGGAAATAGTTTGGTTTCAGGGTGGTACCGATCATCTTGCTGATGAGCATCAATGGCGAAAACGACAAAATCGTTCTCTTCGATAAACGTATTCGTTAATTTCGTAATGGATTCTTCAATTTGTTGACCTGGTTTACCGGAAGTTAAAGCTCCTTCATCCGCAACAAAATCAACAGTATAATCAATGTTAATCAAAGCTCTTTTCATAAAAGGATCCTCCTAATTATTTAACGATTATCATATTGTTCATCACTTTTAATAAATATCCCTTTAATATTTTGCATTATAAATAGAAACAAAGGGTTCAAACTCATTAAAGGAATATAGTTGTGCATTTCCTTTTGACCATTTATTGGTTTTTTTGGGTTCTCCGTTATGCATGACTTTTTCGATAAACGGCAAAGAAGGTGCTTTTCTAAAGAACTGTGAATCCAGTCTAATCCATGGTTCATCTAATACCGTCAACAGTACACCTTGGAGCTCCGATAATACGAATTCTTTGGGTAAGAAACTTTTTGCCAATGTCGTAATGGACATATCTTTTCTAATAAACCAAAGGGCATCATCAATAATGATTTTATGATCAAAAGCAAGATCGATCTTTAGGATCTCATCCATATCAAACAATTCAACTTCAGCAGCATCATCTGCTGCTCTTCTCTGTTCTAATAATGCTTCAGGTACGATCGCATAATGAGCATTGGAAATGATCCATCCTCGTTTATCTCTGCCTAATTTGTCATAAACCCCAAAATGTTTCATTTTTAATCCATTCACACCCGTTTCTTCTTCAAGTTCTCTCCCTGCTGCTTCATAGGCCGTTTCATTTGGTTGAATGAATCCCCCAGGAAGTGCCCATTTCCCACCTTCAATATTGGGGTTCCCTTCACGATTCTGATCCGCTCTTTTAATCAACATGAGTTTCAGTCTTTTCTTAGGTGGCTTATGAGTTCCGACTTCCTCTGAAATAATCGTGAATACCGCAATATCTGATGTATAACCGTCGGGAGTTCTGTATTTATTTGCATCATAATGCTTCAAAATTTCTTCTGGTTCTGACAATCGATCACCTGCTTTCAGATTTCTAGCCATACTTTAGGTTTAATTTATTCAAGTATAATTTAATTAACATTTTGTTAATTGTTAATTAAATTATAAACATGATTTTAATGGAAAGCAATGGTATTTTTTATATAAAAAATAAAAAAAGAATCTGACCATGACGGTCAAATTCTACAAAAGCAAACAAGGGGACGGTTCTTGCGTTTGCATCCCCCAAAAAATTACATGAGAACCGTCCCTTTGTTTCCCTATATCCAAAGCTGAAATAGTCCTTCGTTGATTCCTAAGTTATACATATAATAGATACCAAATAGGACACTTATGGATCCTGTTAGCATGATTAGGTTGCGACTTAATGGTAAACGTTTCTTGCTCAGTACAAATGGAATGCCTAGTATCGTAGTGAATAGTAACATACCTAGTGTAGTACCTACTCCAAATATCAATATATATATACCACCTTGCCAAACGGTGTCAACCGTGCTCATGGTAAGTAAAACCATTGCCGCACTTCCAGCAAGTCCATGAACAAATCCAATGAACAATGATTTCATATAGGATACTTCTTTCGTATTCAATTGATCATTCTGCGAGGGGTCTTCTTCTCGAATGAGCGTGTTGTTTCTTTTTTCTAAACGAGAGTATACTTGCCATTCCTAAATAGAAAAGCATGATACCGACAAGAAATTCCAATGACATGGACCATTTGTCCGACAAATCATTTTTCATTAGGATTAATAGGATCCCAATAATAAAAAGAGTGGACGTATGCCCAATTCCCCAAAATACTCCAGCTAGTGAGGCATGCCATAGCTTTTTGCTTTTACTGGCAATGGTCGATACGGCAATGACATGGTCAGGTTCAATCGCATGCTTAATCCCCAAAATGAACCCAATAGTCAACACCGAAAATAATGTAATCTCCATCAAGTACCCTCCCTTAAACGTTTTCTCTGTTTAATCTCATATCCCTGTTGAAGCTAAATTTGACACCTTAATATTTTCTAAGAAAGCTTGGGGTTGTATCAAACCATTCATGACTAATCATATGATGAATATTCGTAAATATTCTTTCAATCTCCTGTGTTGAATAGGCTAAAATTCGCACACTAAATCCTTTAACCGATAATTGGGATAACCCCACTTTGTAGGCATCCGTTTTTGCTTGGATCACATGATGTAACCGATCCAGTAGCTCAGGGGTGGTTTGTTCCCCGACAACCAGCATGGAACCTAAGTGAGAAAATCCTTCCATATGGCCAATATTTTCCATATGGTGATTTGCTGGACTTAACTTAATATGATCATAGGCCACAAGTTCTTGATCCATGTATATTTCATTTATTAATTGAATCTGTTCATAGCTAAATCTTTTTCCATCTGGAGACCATCCTGGTGTAATGATATCTGAATAAAGAAACGTAGCGCCTTTTTCCATATGGATGACATTTTTTTGTTTGTAGCGTGCTTGTTGATAGGCAATCAAAGGATCTGGAATATACTCCAAAAAGCTGCCTTTCTTTAAAAAAATTTCTGTTTCCTGATAGGCATGTGTATGGGGGGTTCTATACACTTTCGTAGCAGACTGTGTCGTTAATGTCAGTCTAGCCTCTTTCTCTAATGCAATTTGCATGTGATATCGATCACCGTCTAAATAGCCACCCCCAGGATTTAAAATATAATAGCAAACTTGTCCTGAGTCATTGTGATAAATAGGGCGCATTACTTTTAATGCGCCCTGGAAATATACATTTTTTGCAACAGTCTTCCCTTTTCGATTTTCACACATCTAAACGTAATTCTCCTGTCCAACCTCCCATTTTAAGCCAATCCTTTTAAAAGGGTATCCTGCTTGATCCAATTGATGACTTCATCAAGCCCCGAATTATTTTTTAAATTGGTAAAGACAAACGGTTTATTCCCACGAAAAACCTTTGTGTCTGATTCCATTACTTCTAAGCTTGCGCCAACGTAGGGGGCTAAATCGGTTTTATTAATAATAAATAAATCAGATTTAATCATCCCTTGTCCACCTTTTCTTGGGATTTTTTCACCTTGAGCCACATCAATGATATAGATCGAAAAATCAACTAACTCCGGGCTGAAGGTGGCCGCAAGATTATCTCCCCCGCTTTCAACAAAAATCAATTCAACATCTGGATGTTTCTCTTTTAATTCATCAATGGCAGCAAAATTCATGGAGGCATCTTCACGGATGGCTGTATGAGGGCATCCACCTGTTTCAACACCAATGATCCGATCAGCAGGTAGGACTCCATTTTGCATAAGGAATTTAGCATCTTCCTTTGTATAAATATCATTTGTCACAACCGCCATGCTAATTTCTTTATCTAAATCGTCGAGTCAATTTCTCAATTAACAATGTTTTTCCTGCGCCAACAGGACCGCCTACGCCAATCTTAATTGGTTCCATTTAAACACGTCCTTTCTTAAGACATAAAAATTCGAATATTCACACGTTCATGCATCATTTGAGCTAATTCTAAACCTGGAGAAACAATTCCAAAATCCTCTTCATCCAAATCTTGAATTTTTTCCGTTGCCTTGGCTAAAGCCTCTTGAAACTCCTGAATGGTTTTTTGTCCGGCTGTTTGGCCTAAGGGAATGGCCCGTACCGCGTTTTGAACAAGACTTGTAACGGTTGAGTATAAATAATAGAGAGTCGTGTTCTCTTGTGGAACGCCAAGATGATGACCAATCATCGTAAACACAATGGCCGGATGTCCAAATGATTGCTTTTGTTTGATTCGCTCTCTATATTGAGCGAGTAATGGAGTCTGATATAAAGATTGCACCAGATTTAACATGCGACTCTCCCATTCTCTGTGACCCATCTCGTGTTTCTCGTGGTAAATTCTGAACCATTAACATCCGATCGATTTTCCACACTTTTTCCATCTCGCCATTCTCTAGTGCCTCATAAACCAAACGAGTTGCCAGCCCGTCTGAATAGACGAGCTGCTCATTTAAATAAACACGAAGCCACTGGGCAAAAGTGGCTTGATCATGCACAAGATTCTCTTGAATATAACTCTCTAGACCATAGGAATGACTAAAGGCACCTGTTGGAAAGTTCGAATCACAAAGTTGGAACAGTGATAGCATTTTATCCATCATGGCTATGACCGATATGTCGGAAGGCTTGTTTCACTTTCCGATTTTCCCGTTTAAAAGGGATTTGCCACTCTTGCAGCAATTCTTCAACTAGGTAATCATATTGAACGAGCATGTCCTCATCTTCAAATTGTGCTGGAAGATGACGATTTCCCAATTGATGAGCAATCGTCCCCATTTCCTTTAAAGAACGCGGGCTAATAACGAGTAAATCATCGGATAGGACATCCACAATAATCATATTTTTTTCATCCATAAATAAAACATCACCGGCCACAAGGTCACGTGGATTTTTTAAGCGAATCCCGATTTCCTTGCCGTGATCAGTTGTCACCCGTTGAATTCGTTTTACTAAATCCGCACTTTCTAGAAAGACCTTTTCCTTATGTCGTTTTAAGAGCTCTTCCTTTTCCATTTCTTCAATATTCGTTACAATACTTTCAACAATCATTGTTTTCACCTCAAAATAAGAAATAACGTTGTCCCATCGGTACTTTGTCGACAGGATCACAAGTAATAAGTTCTCCGTTTACTTTTACCTCATAGGTTTGCGGATCTACTGTAATTTCAGGAGTTTCGGAATTAAGCTTCATATCCTTTTTCGTTAATTTTCGAATTCCATGAACAGGGAGAATGATTTTTTCCAAGCCCAATTTCTCATGTACCTTATCATCAAAGGCTGCTTGAGAGATAAAAGTAATCGAGCTTTTAGATAAGGCTTTCCCTAATGTTGCATACATCGGTCGATAAATAACCGGCTGTGGTGTTGGAATCGATGCATTGGCATCCCCCATTAAGCCTTGCACAACAAAACCATTTTTTAAAATCAGTTCAGGCTTCACACCGAAAAAGGCTGGATTCCAAAGCACAAGATCCGCGATTTTTCCTACTTCCACAGAACCAACATGATCAGAAATACCATGAGTAATCGCTGGATTAATAGTGAATTTGGCAACATAGCGCTTTACACGGTTATTATCTGAAAACTCACTATCTCCTTGCATGGATCCTCTTTGTTTTTTCATTTTATCTGCGATTTGCCATGTTCGTAAAACAACTTCTCCAATCCGTCCCATTGCTTGTGCATCCGAGCTGACCATACTAAATACCCCCATATCTTGAAGGATATCTTCTGCTGCAATCGTTTCCTTTCTAATTCGTGAATCAGCAAAAGCGATATCTTCTGGTACAGCGGGGTTCAAATGGTGACAAACCATCAGCATGTCTAGATGTTCATCAATCGTATTCACCGTATAAGGCAAGGTTGGATTCGTAGAAGACGGAAGAACATTCATAAAGCCAGCTGATTTAATTAAATCAGGAGCATGACCACCGCCTGCACCTTCCGTATGGTACATATGAATAACCCGATCTTTAATGGCTGCCATTGTATTTTCCACAAATCCACCTTCATTTAAGGTATCTGCATGAAGAGCTACTTGTACATCAAATTGGTCAGCCACTCGTAAGTGCATGATCAATAGCAGAAGCGGTTGCTCCCCAGTCTTCATGGACTTTTAGCCCAATGGCACCTGCACGTACTTGCTCTGCAAGCGGTTCTTCTGCTGCAGCCTGTCCTTTACCGGTAAATCCAACGTTAATGGGCAACCCTTCAGCCGCTTCGAGCATCCGATGAATATTCCATTCACCAGGAGAAACCGTTGTTGCTCTTGATCCTGCAGTTGGACCTGTTCCTCCTCCAATTAAAGTGGTCACACCTGAAGTAAGTGCTGTATCGACTTGAGCAGGATTAATAAAATGAACATGAGTATCAATTCCACCTGCAGTCACAATCATTCCCTCTCCAGCAATAATCTCAGTGGAAGCCCCAATAACAATATCCACACCATCCATGACTAATGGATTTCCTGCTTTTCCAATAGCAGAAATTTTCCCGTCACGAATCCCAATATCGGCTTTATAAATTCCGGTATAATCCAAAATGACGGCATTTGTAATCACCACATCCGGTATCCCATCTCCACGAGTGACAAGTGGATGCTGCCCCATCCCATCACGAATGACTTTCCCGCCGCCAAAAACAACTTCCTCACCATAGGTTGTAAGGTCTTTTTCAATTTGAATGATTAAATCCGTATCTGCTAATCGAATGGAATCACCTGCTGTTGGTCCGTACATTTCAGCATATTGTTTTCTCGTCATTTTAAAACTCATCGATGAGACCCTCCTTCTAAAGAACCATCTATTTTATTGTTAAATCCATATACTCGACGTTCTCCGCCATAGGGAACCAATTCTACTTCTTTTTCATCGCCAGGTTCAAAACGAACGGCAGCACCTGATGGAATGTTTAAACGTTTTCCATAGCCTTCTTCTCGATTAAATTGGAGAGATTCATTCACTTCATAAAAGTGAAAATGTGACCCGATTTGGATAGGACGGTCTCCGATGTTGGTTACAGAAATCTTTGATGTCGTTCTTCCAGCATTACAAATAATATCTTCTTCTTTTAAAAATAGCTGTCCTGGTTTCATTTCAATGTGTTCCATAACGTTTAAGCCTCCTGTTCATTCTTATCGAATTGGATCATGTACAGTAACAAGTTTGGTTCCATCAGGAAATGTAGCTTCTACTTGAATATCGTCAATGATATCGGGAATACCGCTCATGACATCTTCACGAGACAAAATCGTTGCGCCAAATTCCATTAATTCGTGCAACCGTTTTTCCATCTCTTGCCCCTTCTAACACTTCATAAGTAATGAGCGCTACCGCTTCTGGGTAATTTAATTTTAAGCCTCTTTCTTTTCGCCTTTTAGCAAGATCCGCTGCAACAACAATCATAAGCTTATCGATCTCACGAGGTAATAATTGCATGGTAAGCCTCCCTTTTTTTCTTGTAATTACCAAATTGATTTTTCTTCATTAAGTAAATACTAAGATGTAGTTATTTATTAGAAAAATAAACATATCTAGCTTTTCCATTTAAATTGGATTTAAACTTTTATCTGTTTCATTTGGAATTTATTTTTAAGGAGAGGTGATGTTGATGCTAAAAGACAATCGTAATGATTTGCCAAAGGAGGCTGACTTATCAAAGGGGGAATTTTCCTACATTATTTTAGCCTCGCTGAAAGGGATCTCTCAAGTCATCTTTATTGAGAATGTAGTTTCTGGTGTCCTTATTCTAATTGCTATTACTATTGCTTCTTATGAATTGGGGATAATTACTCTTTTGTCTTCTATTATTGGTACTGTAATAGGAAAAATAGGAGGGGCACCAAAAAATAGTGTGCGTTCTGGTTTATATGGGTATAATTCTGTGTTAACAGGCATTGCACTTATGTTATTTTTAACCGGAACTTCTCGGTGGATGATTGCATTAGCTGGGGCAGTTATTGCGGCTATCTTTTCAGCTTCGATGGTCCATTTTATGAAAAATACGGCACTTCCGATTCTTACTTTTCCTTTTATCATCTTGACTTGGTTTATGCTTCTCGTTTCTTATCGATTAAAAGCATTCCAGTTAAGTAATACCTTAGTGCCTCAAAGTTTAACGCACTGGGAGCTAGATATTACAGGTGAGGTAAATTGGACGGAGGGAATTTTTAATGGAATTGGGCAAATATTTTTCCTGGATAATAACTTATCTGGATTGTTGCTTTTTGTTGCTGTATTTTGGGCAGGATGGAAACTCGGTCTTTTTGCTGTAGTGGGAAATGCGGCTGCTTTACTTATCGCTTACGGACTTGGAGGAGAACACTCATTAATTATACTGGGGCTATATGGCTACAATGCGATATTAGCATGTATGGCTGTAGCGATTGTGTTTAGTACTGAAGAGAATCGTTATCGAAGTATTTCAGGTATACTTGCTGCTTGTTTAACAGTTCCACTTACGGCTAGTGTCAGTACCTGGCTTTTACCCTATGGACTCCCTGCCCTAACGATGCCTTTTGTCCTTAGTACTTGGCTTTTTTTAGGGGCGAGAAAGGTTTTGCCAACATTATAACTACTAAGGGGGAACAAGAGAACCGCCACTTTGTTTCCCCTAACTATTGGAGGAAGAATTTTTGGAACATACGTGGTTGTCTCTTTTACCATTTCTTATTGTCATTGCCATGTCTATATGGCTAAAAGACGTCTTGCCTGGACTGGTGGTTGGACTTCTTGTAGGGTCCATCATTTTTACTTCTGATTTATTAGATGGGGCACAGCAATCTATTTCTTACATGGTGACTACATTATCCGATACCAATAATATTAAAATCATAAGTTTTCTTTATTTATTTGGTGGACTTGTTGGGATGATGAATATCGCTGGAGGTATTAAAGGTTTTTCAGAATGGATGGGTGCGCGAATTAAGACAGAACGTGGAGTCCTTGGAATTATCTGGATTACGTTACCTTTTACGTTTATGATGCCGATGTTTCGAATCATGATGATTGGTCCTATCGTCAAATCACTAATCAAAAAAATGAATTTACCTAAGCAAAAGGTTGGTATGATGATGGATATTTCTACAGAATCCGTTATCGTACTTTTACCTGTAGCTACGGCATTTGTTGGATTCATGGTATCGCTAGTCGAAGGTGGTATTAGTGGACTAAATTTAGGTATGTCCGCCTATCAAGTATTCTTATTGAGCATTATGTTCAACTTTTATGCGATTGTCATGTTATTAATCGGAGTTGTACTAACATTCTGGCCTTCTTTTAAAAAAACAAAACAATCTAGTAAAAAAGTCAATCCGGAACATATAGAAGATGAAGAGCATGAATTTCACCGAGCAGGAATAAAGAAAGAATTGTCCATAGTAAGAGCACAACCATGGAATTTAATAATCCCAGTTTTTTTACTACTAGGCTTGTCATTATTTCTTTTATGGGAAGACGGTACATCCTTAGGGGCAAAAACCATTTTTGAAGCTTTTTCGATGGCTGATGCCACATTTGTCATGCTCTTAGCTGTTTTCATCACACTGATCATTACTTTTATTTTTTACATAGTTCGTCGACAGCCCTTAAACGAAATTTTATATCACTTTTATGATGGTGGTAATCAAATGATGCAAGCCATTAGTCTTCTCATTCTGATCTGGTCCCTTACACTATCTGCAGAGGATCTTGGATTTTCAGCCTTTATTAGTTCCTCTTTAGGAGCCTTTTTACCTGCTTTTATGACTCCTGCCACGATATTTCTGATCGGTTCCATTGTCGGTTATTTTATTGGATCCTCATGGGGAACTTGGGGGTTGTTTATGCCACTTGGGATCGCATTAGCTGTTTCTACCGGAGCATCCATCCCGTTAACAGTCGGGGCCGTATTTGCCAGTGGGGCATTTGGTGCTTTAACCTCACCTTTAGGTGATACAACGATTACAACTGCATCCATTTTAGATATGGAACTTGTCGAATATGCCCAATATAAATTGAAGATCTCTGCCATTGGTGGGGTCATTTCGATTGTTTTATTTCTTGTGAGTGCGTACGTTCTTTTATAGAGATGAAATGGAAAAGTAACAAGAAAACGGTTCTCACGTCATACTTCAAAAAATGACGTGAGAACTGTCCCTTGTTTGCCTTCATTTACGATTAGCCTAACCTAAACACGATTCCGTGACCGCCCTTCGGATATTCCCATTTAATATTTTGATGTGGGCAACCGATTCGGCAACTTCCACATTCATGACAACCTTCGTAACCAACATGCATTCGGATGTCTTCCCATTTATAGATTTCTGCTGGACAAAAGATTGTACATATTTTATCAGGACATGAGGTTATACAAATTTCTGTATCTTTTACATGAAGATGAGACTTTGTATCAGCATTAAAGCGAACAAGGTATTGTTTTTCTTCGATTGACTGACCCTTTTTCTGTTCACTCATTATTTGATCACCCTCCAAGCTCGATACATATCTTTAGCTAGTTTCATTTTTTCTTTGGCTGAGCCTAAATCATTCCATATTTTCTTTTGCTTCTGCCATTTAGACGATCCATCCACTGTAAACATTTGACTAGCAGCTTTATTCATCATTGGAATATATTGCTCAAAATATTGCGGGAATTTATCAAAATGGTGGGTCGAATTCTTATATTTTTTCATGTCTTGGCCGACAAACCCCTTCATTAATTCAACACGATAACGGTCGAGCATCCCTTCAGAAAAATCACCTGCTTCTTTCGCTAATAGTACCGTTTCAGCGGCTAATCTGCCGGAAGTCATGGCGAGATTAGAGCCCTCTCGATGAATCGCATTGACTAATTGAGAAGCGTCCCCAATCACGATAACTCCATTCCCGACAATTCTCCCCATTGATCTATAGCCTCCTTCAGGAATCAAGTGGGCTAAATATTCTTGTGACTCACTTCCTTGAATATAGGGGCGAATCATCGGATGGTTTTTTACATATTCTAGTAATTCATAAGGCTTAATTTTATGCTTGATTAAACCAGAAAGGAGGGTGCCAACACCAATACTTAAGGAATCTTTATTGGTATAAAGAAAACCTGTACCTAGAATCCCTTTTGTTGCATCGCCAAACAATTCGATTGTACATCCCTGGTTTGGCTCTAGATTAAATCGATCTTCAATGACCTTTGTATCAAGCTTTAACACTTCCATTGTGGCTAGCGCTACTTCATCCGTTCTGTATTCTTTATGAAACCCAAGGGATTGCGCCAAAAGAGAGTTTACACCATCTGCTAAAATAACTACATCGGCATAAACTTCTCCACCAGGACGGTCTGTTCTGACTCCGACAACCTTTCCATCTTCTACAATACATTCTAAAACGACCGTTTCATTTACTAAAATCGCTCCTTGTTCCACCGCTTTTTTAGCAAACCACTGATCAAATTTGGCTCGTAATACAGTAAAGTTATTATAAGGTTCTTGACCCCACTCCATTCCTTTATAACCAAATGTTAAAGCAGACTCTTTATCCATCATCATAAATCTTTGTTCCACAATGGGGCGTTCTAAGGGAGCCTCTTTGTAAAACTCAGGAATAATATCCTCCATCATTTTTCGATACAGAACACCACCCATCACGTTTTTCGAACCTGGATACTCCCCTCTTTCAATAAGTAAAACTTGCGCACCCCCTTTTGCTAATTCAAAGGCACAGGAAATTCCAGCAGGACCTGCCCCGACAACGATACAATCAAACTTCTCTGACATATCCTAGCTCCTCTCGCTTCATCACCTGATTAAACTGCTCGATGAGTAAAGGGACAATCTCAAAGGCATCCCCTACAATGCCATAATGACAAGCATCAAAAATAGGAGCTTCACTGTCTTTATTAATGGCTATGATTAAACTAGAATTCTTCATCCCTACTAAATGCTGAATCGCACCAGAAATTCCAATGGCAAAATAAATTTTGGGTGTGACCGTCACACCTGTTTGCCCCACTTGGTGAGGATGCTCAACCCAACCGGCTTCCACTACATCACGACTTGCCCCGACTGCACCTCCAAGTGTTTCAGCCAATTGATGAATGAGCTGAAAGCCATCACTGTTTCCTAAGCCTTTTCCTCCAGCAACGATAATATCAGCTTCGTCTATTCGTATTTTCTTTGTTGTTTCCTGAACAATCTCCAATACTTTTGTACGGATATCTTCTTCTTTTAAGAAACACATTTCTTCCACAACTTTACCTGTTTTACCTGGCTCTGGAGTTAATGCTTTCATCACCTTTGCACGCACTGTTGCCATTTGTGGACGATACTTTTTGCAAAGAATCGTCGCCATAATATTTCCACCAAATGCGGGTCTGCTCGCTAACAATAAACCTGTTTCCTCTTCTACATCTAACTCCGTCGTATCGGCGGTTAACCCAGTCGGTAAATCCGTAGCAACAGCACTAGCCAAATCTTTTCCAGTTGATGTGGCTCCGAAAAGGATAATTTCAGGTTTATATTTATTGGCACATTCAAGAAGGGCTTTCATAAAAGATTCCGTTCGGTAATGTTTGAAAATGGGTTGATCATAAACATATGTGATATCTGCTCCATATTCAAACACAGTACTAGCCAAGTGTTTGATGTTTTCTCCTATTAAAATACCAGCCAATTCAACTCCACGTTTGTTTGCTAGTTTTCGTCCAGCACCTAGCAGTTCAAGAGATACTGAAGGAATGACCCCATCCTTTTCTTCAATGAATACCCAAACACCCTTATAATCTTGAAAATCCATTATAATCCCTCCCTCACACTGAACAATTCTTTCTTTTCAAATAGGACAGAAAGTAATTGCTCCACTTGTTTACTTGGTTCGCCTTCAATTAGCGTACCTCCCTCTGGTTTTGGCGGGGCCCATACTTTCGAAACAATCGTAGGTGATCCCTTCAAACCAAGTTGCGTAACATCGACATCCTCCAAATCATCAACAGACCATATGTGAGGTTGATATTTTGCTGCCTTTAACATGTTTGGAAATGGAGAATATGGTACTTCATTGATTGTTTTTTCAACTGAAAATAAACAGGGCAAAGTGGATTTTACGATTTCGTATCCGTCCTCTATTTTGCGGTGTATAATCACGAAACCCTCGTCTTGATTGATTTCGACTACCTTATTAACCGAAGTAAGTGGCGGAATATCGAGCCGTCGGGCAATTCCGGGACCAACTTGTCCGGTATCACCGTCAATGGACATTTTTCCACAAATGATTAGATCCACGGGATTAATTTTTGAAATTTTATCCAATGCTTTTGTCAAAGCGTAGCTTGTTGCTAGTGTATCTGCCCCGGCAAACCTACGATCCGTGATCAAATAGCCCTCATCTGCACCAATTTCTATACATTTTTTAATCGCTTGAACAGCTGGCGGTGGTCCCATCGATAAAACGGATACACTCCCTCCATACCTATCTCTTAGACGTACCGCTTCTTCTACAGCATGGGTATCATAAGGATTTAATATCGCTGGTGCTGTTCTACGATCCATTGTGTTTGTTTTAGGATTCATCTTAATGATTTTGGTGTCCGGTACTTGCTTAATACAAGCCACAATATGTAACATTTAACCCCCTCCTTATCTTTTGAAAAGCTAAAAATTTCATGTCTTTTATTCCTATTTACATTTACTATATTTAAGAAGTTGTATTTAAATTCGAATTTTCTGTTAAATTTAAAAAGAAAGGAAAAATAAAACAAAAGAACCGTCCCCCTGTTTCCTACAACATCTCTCAATATACTACGATTTTGGATGGTGGATTTTCTCTTAATTTCTCTAAATAAATAGATAGGCGGCGGTTTTCAGGAGTAAATGACGATAGAAAGGAACACTTCAGGTAAAGGAATCCGAGGGTCACATCGGGAATTACTATCTAAAGGGAAAAAGAAACCCCTTACATCTTTTCGGAAAGGTAGTGAGACGAAGAATGATATTTCTTAAACTACGACGAAAGGTTCTTATCCAAACCCGCAAATCTAAAAGTGATGAAAAGTGCCTCTGTTCGTAAAGAAGTCCCTCGAGTTAAAATCATGAACATGCTAAAAGCAACGGAAAAAGTGATGAAGTTCTCCCGAACATTAGCTTTACAATGCAAAATGTATGCGAAAGAAGGAAGTCGGATTTCCAAACTGATCATAATACAAATTGAGGAAATTAAGAGAAAAGTTGGGTTCCGTTCCCCGGCTTCCTTACGATTTATAGGTCCAGGTGATCAAAATGCAAATCTAATTCAGAGAGGAGTGATCACGAACATTTAAACGATATAAACAAAAATTAAATCGCCTGCGTATTTGCGCCCAGTTATCGCTCGTCGATAAACCCTAAATCGAAGCTTTAACTTCATTCAGTCAGGGTTTGAACCCCCACTGAATGATAAAAGATGGCATTCATCTCCACTTATAGAAGTGGGAGACTTCTGCTGAATGAAGTTAAATAAAACTAAATAGAACATATCTTTTAAAATAGCAGTCGCTTGCTGCAAAAAAAGCGCTTCCTAGGTACCAGGAAGCGCTTTTTGAGTTAACCGAACAGTAGAACCCGATATTTAAAACACTCAAATACAAGGATGATTTACATTCACATTTCAAACAAAGTACGAATACGCTAGTTAATAGTATAACGATTACCTAGCGTGGAATGAGGGATTTTATGATACAACTATTGGGAAAGCCTTTTGAACAAATTGATTCGGTCACGTCTGATCCTATCGAAAAGATTATCATTAAGCAAATGCATGAAAGTTCAGTCTATTATTCTTATTCTTTTGTGGATGAGATCTCTTTTGAACTCAAGCTACGAAAAAATATTATTGCCAGTGCAAGAGCCATGAACAAAAGTAGTGTGGAGTTTGAGATCTTTGCTAACGCTCGTTGTAATCCCAAATACTGGAATTTGACGAATGTCGGTGGATTTCAGCTCAAACCTGACGTCCGTCCATCTGATGCCATTCAAGACATCTACAACAATGGTTCACTATATGCATTTGAATGTGCCACAGCAAAAGTAATCATCTTTTATCATGCCGTTCTAAATAGTATAGGTGAAGAGTTATTTAATCAATATTTCCAAAATCTATACTTATACAGCTGGCATTTTGATACGGATCTCGGATTAAAATCGGTCCCTTCACCTCAATTCTTGCCCGGTGATGTGGTTTATTTTAACAATCCAGATTTTAATCCAGAAACCTCCTGGTGGAGGGGAGAAAATGCTGTTGTTCTCGAAGATGATACGTATTTTGGGCATGGGTTAGGGATTATGACCAAGGAAAAAGTGATTCAAGCTCTAAATAAAATGAGAAAGCCTAATAGTAATCAATCAGCTTATTTAACGGATCTTGTCACTAGACCTAATTTCAACCATTTGGCGAAATTATCGATGCTGCACCAAAGGGTTACTCCTTATAAAATTCAACATGTTGTCATATGCCATAATGAAAGTTCGATTTCATTTAATCATTATTTGTTCTATTTAAATAAGCTGTATAGTTTCCGATAAAACGAGCATTCTTCAAAATATGTACACAGGCTTTTTAACGAATTGAATATTCCGTTTTATTTTCAAAAATAACGTCTCCCTCTACTTCTAGAAGAAAACGTTTACGATGAAAATGGAAAATAGTGAAGATTTTTATTATTATTTTTCTCTAAGATATGAATCACGGCTCTTAAAGCCACCGCGCAAAATCATTTTCATCTCTTCTCGCCGTTTTGTTTTTGTTGCCTCTTGTTTAGCACTATACACATACCGTGCCCAATCTTTACGGTAGCCTGGAGTAAGTGATTGATAAAAAGCAAGTAAATCAGGAGTATCCTGTAAATCTATTTCCACATTTGGAATCAATTCTATATAATCATCCACAGATTGACTTGCTTTTGTAGATATTTGATTTTTGCTTCGAGAATCTTCCTTTAGACCGACGATGGTAAAAATATCATCTAATCCTACCATACGGGAAAATTTTATATTACTCTTCCCAATATAGCCATTTTCATCTGCACCTACTCCATCTAATAAATCATCACGATGAATAAACGTTGGATAGACTTTATTCCCCTTTTTTGGATAAGCCAAAAAGATATAACCGTTTTTATTCAGGAGATCTTTTTGGATCACCTTGTTTACAAGTTCTTTTAATGACTCCATATGTAATACAAAGGCAAAAATAAGGTCATAAGTATTTTCATGGAGCTCTGTGTCAAAGTCTGTTAACTCCGCTAAATAATTTGCACCGTCTGGTAAATTCAATACCGCTACTTTTTTATACTTTTGTAAATTTAGTTTTTCTACTATTGTTTTAGCCACCGTTATCCACCTGTAAGAATTATTTTTTGTTTCGTTAGTCTAAAAGTTTTCCTGTTCATTAGCACCTTTTTGACGACCTTGTGACAGATTTTGGAACATTCTAAAAAGATATCACCTTTTTTAGAGAACAACATTTCTTAACCATTTTACAATGCTCAGTCTATTGGAAACGATTCAGTTGTTGTAACATCATTTCTGTTTGCTAAATCAAACACATCTGCGATCAATTGATAGGAATCTTTTCGGTCTTTTGGGGAATACGTATTCGTTAAAAGCATCATTTCATCCACTTTATATTGTCGTTGGATCTCGATCAGTTTAGCTTTCACTTCATTCGGATCGCCAATAATTATTTTTTGTTTCATGTTTTCGATCATTTTTTGCTCTTTTTCATTTAGTGGGTATTTCATGACTTCTTCAATGGAAGGAACAACTCTGTCTCCAACTCCATTTGTCTTTTTCAGAGACCAAATCAGTGAACTTAATGCGATCTCTTGTGCTTTCTTGTTCGTTGTCGCACAAATCGTGGAAACCGTGAGTAATACGTGAGGTTTTTGCTCGTGTTTCCTTGATTGAAAGTGATCCCGGTACTGTTGAATGATTTCTTCTCCGCCGGTGCCACTCATAAACTGACCAAACGCGTAGGGCACCCCTTTTTCAGCAGCAAGTAAGGCACTCTTTTTACTTGTGCCAAGAAGCCAGGGCACTGGAGCAATTGGTGGTATCGGGTATGCAGATAATTTCGCATACTCGTGGTCAGCTGGAAAATCATTCACTACAAAATGCAGAAGTTCCTCTACCAATTCAGGCATCTTCCTTACCTGTTGCAAAAAATTCTCTGATAAAGCATTCGTTGCTTCGGCTGATCCCCCAGGAGCACGTCCAATCCCCATATCGATCCGACCAGGAAACAAAGTGGCAAGCATATTAAAAACTTCGGCAACTTTATAGGGTCTATAATGAGGCAGCAAAACGGCTCCTGAACCGATGCGAATGGTTTTGGTTTGGGCTCCGATATAACTTAACATGATCTCTGGTGCAGGACATGCCAGTCCGGGTATAGCATGATGTTCAGCGATCCAATAACGAATATATCCTAATTCTTCCCCCATTTTTGCTAGATTCATTGATTCTTGTAATGTCTCCTGGGCAGTTTGGTTGTAAGAAATGAGCGATTGATCTAAAATACTTAACTTCATGACATACCCCCCTTTTCCACTTCGATTAAGTCCATTTCACAAAAAAACACTCCAACTGACTTAATAAAATCATAGCATTAGTAAAATAATCATTCAATTAGAATAGCAACTAGATATCCTCTTTTTAAAATTTGAAAAAGGGATTTTTTTTGTTTAATTAGCCTTTACGAGCAGAATATAGTGATAATGGTAAAAAATAGGGCGAGCGATAATTAAATTTTTATTGTGTATTTAGCACATGGAAAAATTAGGTAGTAATATTCGTGTGATTTGTTGGAGCTTTTATCATTGATTTTGTTTTTTTATTTAGGATCAATCATTCACTTTTACATAAATCCTTTCACTTGTACCAGCTATCTCCTTTTCCCTTTAAGATCGAATAGGTTGAGCAAATTCTCTAAATAAATTAAAATATAATAATAGTCGAAAAATAATATTATTAAGAAATAATAGAATGAAAAAACGATCCGAAAGATCGTTAATAGATTAGAGGTGAATCACCATGGCAAAACCGATCATTGAATTTTGTGAGTTGAATTTAGGAAAAGGCGCACGGAAGGCTAAAGAAATATTGGATAAAGATCCTAATTTAGATATTAAACGATATGGATGTTTAACATATTGTGGACAATATTGTTCAAAAAAAACCAATACCTTATATTCTCTTGTAAATGATGAAGTTGTAACGGGAGAAACTCCAGAACAATTAGTAGAAAATATTTACGAATATTTAAAAGTACCTCTTCATTGTGAGTAATGATCCTTTGAACATGCCATTATGAAGCACTGAATCAACTTAAAGTTTTAAGACGAAAAAGTGGAGCAACCATCTTGGGTTTGCTCCACAACTTTTTCTTCCTTATGCAGCATTGTATAAATAAGTAGCTTTACTACGTTAGACACCCTCCCCCATTCCAACATAAGAAGCACATGATGGATCACTGTTTCATTTTCCATGCAAAGAAATCCTTATTTGAGCATCAACATCCATTTGAATTAGAAGGATATGTTCATTATAATATGTTAAGAAATATACCATGAGGTGAGTAAATGGATGAACCCTTAACCGATTTTCAAATTTCATTGAATAATATTCAATTTCTATCCCCTAGAGTGAATAAAGGATTGCAGTTTTTATTCGTGATTAGCGGTGAATTAACGATTGAGATCGATAGTCGTTTTTTTGTTTTAAAAGAACAAGATTTGCTTCTTATTAATCGAAATCAACTTTTTCAAGCAAAAGGAAATCAAACAAATTGTGTGTTACTGTTAACGATTTCAGATTCATTTATGGATCAATACTATTCAGAATATCGAAATAGCAGGTTTGAGTGCTTTTCTCAAGAAATTGATATGGGCAGAGAAACGATGCTCGATCAAATGAGAAAATTACTGGTTGAATTAATGATTACTTATAGCAGACGAGATGAAGGCTATCAAATTGAAATGCAGGGATTCTTATGTGAAATATTGTTAATCCTGATTCGCCGATTTAAGCAAAAAGGAAGCGCCATTGAAAAATTGGATATTGATGATTTTCGTCTTACAAAAATAATTGAGTATATGGAAAGGAATTATCATCAAGTTATTACTTTAGAAGAAATAGCGAAAAAATCCTATCTATCAACAGGTTATTTATCTCGGTATTTTAAGCAAAAAATGGGAATGGGATTTAGTCGTTTTTTAATGAATATAAGGTTAAAGCATAGTGTGAAAGATTTACTGTATACAAATGAAACGATTTCACAAATCTCTATGAAAAATGGATTTGCAAACACAAAATCGTTTACGAGTCTTTTTAAAGAAATGTACGGAGTTACACCTCATGTTTACCGTGAAAACCATTCAAAAGAACAAATGGATTCATTTCAAAGCTACCATATTGAAGATGCTGAAACATTGATCCATTCCCCTGAAATTTTGGCTCAATTAGGAAACCTACTATCCAAACATGATCAAACATATAGCAATACAGAGTCCCGTTTTGAAGAATTGCTACTGGATGTTTCAAAATCAATCAATAAGAAACTATCTCGCCCTAATCATGTATTAATCATTGGAGAATTGAAAGAGCTGCTAAAGGAAGATGTACGAGCACAAGTGCGGATGGTAAAAGAAGAAATGCATCTTGATTATGTAGGAATTCGCCATTTATTAAGCGGGAATTCAATTACAGCAGATGTTGAAACAGATGAAGTGATTGCAACAAGTTCACCTTACTTTAAATCAGATGTAGCCTTGAATTTTATGATAAAAAATGGACTTTCCCTTTTTATCAGAATTGATTATCAAGAAATTTCCGCAAATGAAGAAAACTATTTTCAAAAGCTATATGATTTTATGAAGCATTGCTTGCAAGTATATGGCGCATCCTATTTAAGTACATGGTACTTAATCTTCTATGAACCTTATTACTCCGCTGTTGAAGCAAAGGAATTAAAACGTGTGTATTTAATCATGTATGATTTACTAAAAAAACTTGTTCCAAGCATTCATGTAGGTGTGTTTTTTCCATTCTCCTTTCAGGATGAGAAAACCAGTGATCCTCATAAATGGTTGTTAACAGAAGATCATCATATTGATTTTATTGGCTATCATTCCAACCAAAATGACATCATTGATTTTCAGGAATTGAGTAATGATCGCTTTTACTTGGCTAAAGACTATTTGAAAGAAAAAACGGAAAAAATTAAATCGTATCTTAAAAAGCATCAGATTGAGAAGCCACTTCATCTGATCTCATGGAACACACTGTCTGGAAACACACGCTTTACGAACGGCACTTTTTTTCGTGCTGCATTAGTGTTGAAAAGTGTTTTGGATGTAGTGAACGAGGTAGAATCGATTGGCTTTTGGATCAATACTGAGTTGCATGAACGTGCAGGAAAAGGTCAGAGGATTCGTATGGAAGGCTTGGAATTATTTCATTATTTCAGCGGGAAACGACCTGCCTTTTTTGCCATGGTATTTGCTAAGAGACTGAATGGAACGGTCATTGTTCAGGGGTCAGATTATTTGATGACTGCAAAATGAACGAGGCTATCAGTTAGTGCTTATGAACTGTACTACGATAAATCCTTACTATTCCATTGAGGAAGCCTTTCTTCAAAAGCTAAATAAGGAGATTCTTGTAAAGATTATTGGACTTGAAGCAGGAGAGTATCAGATTCGAAAACATATTTTTGATAAAGATCACGGTGCGTTATATACGAAATGGTGGAATTTAAACAGTAAGCATGGGTTGGATGCGGAAATTATTGATTCCATCAATCGATCCAGCCATCCTGATTTAGAGATATTTGATGAAACGATTACTGGTGATTGGTCTTTTTATTCCTATTTAACGATTAATGCGATTCATTTTTTTGATATTAGAAAAGCGATTATATGAAAAAGTCATTGCCTGCGATTAGTCTGCAATGGCTTTTTGCATTTTTTGGGAAGTTCTTTCAGATGAAAGATTTACCTATTAGGTTAAAAATCCACCCACCTTTTTTGATGTTATTATCTGATAGTGAAAAATTTCACTTTCTAATTGGGAATTATACACAAATAATGACTCATTATTTTTTGGAGAATTTCTTATAATTAACTTGTAGGACGTAGTTAGGAGGCTATATGAAGAGTCAGTTAAAAGGAAACCATCCCGTATGAATGATCAGCAAGATCCCACATCAAAGTCCCAATGTTTTAAAATGCTATTTTATATTTTTTCATTAATCGTAAATTATTAAACGGGAATCAGTCAATATTAATAGTAAAGTTTTCATCATTTAAATTAATTAGGAGGTTTTAAGTCATGGAGACAAGTTATAAAGGTACAAATAAAATGATCACAGGAATTGTGTTTGGTGTTATTACATTCTGGCTATTTGCACAAGCAATGGTCAATGTGGTTCCTGCTGTTCAAGAAGATTTAGGTATTTCACTTGGAACCTTGAACATTGCCATTAGTTTAACGGCTTTGTTCTCAGGAATGTTTATCGTTGCTGCTGGTGGTCTTGCTGATAAAGTTGGACGTAAAAAGATGGCCTATATTGGTTTTATTTTAAGTATAATTGGTTCACTTTGCTTAGTTTTAGCTCAAGGGTCAGGATTACTAATTGTTGGACGTATCATTCAAGGACTTTCAGGTGCATGTATTATGCCCTCAACCATTGCATTAATGAAAGCTTATTTTGAAGGAAAAGATCGTCAACGTGCTTTAAGTTTCTGGTCTATCGGTTCTTGGGGCGGATCAGGGATTGCCTCTTTTGCCGGCGGTGCCATTGCAACATCTTTAGGTTGGAGATGGATTTTTATTTTCTCTATCGTCTTTGCCATTCTTGGTATGTTTCTACTGAAAGCTACACCAGAAAGTAAACAAGAATCTGAAGGTGCTTTTAAATTCGATTACACTGGCTTAGGTATTTTTATCGTCACAATGCTTGCTTTGAATATATTTATTAATTACGGATCAGATTTTGGCTGGACAAGTGCACGTTCACTTGGCTTATTAGCTGTTGTAATTATAGGTTTGATTGTATTCATCAAAGTTGAAAAAAGTAAAGAGATCGTACTAATTGACTTTTCTGTATTTAAAAACAAGCCATATTCTGGTGCAACCGCTTCTAATTTCCTACTAAATGGGATTGCAGGTACACTTGTTGTAGCTAATACGTATGTACAAGTAGGTCGTGGATTTAATTCATTCCAAGCAGGTATGTTATCACTTGGATATTTAGTAGCAGTGCTTGCGATGATTCGTGTCGGAGAGAAAATTTTACAAAAAGTCGGTGCCAAAAAACCAATGATTTGGGGTGCCGTGATTACGACAGTCGGTGTAGCAATTATGGGCTTAACTTTCTTACCTGACTTTGCTTATACAGTTGTTGTCTTCATTGGTTTTGCTCTATTTGGATTAGGACTTGGAATTTATGCTACACCATCAACAGATACATCTGTATCAAACGCACCTGCTGACAAAGTAGGAGAAGCAGCTGGTGTTTATAAAATGGCAAGCTCACTTGGTGGTGCATTCGGAGTTGCGATTTCTGCAACTGTTTACGGTGCAATCGCAGCAAATGGAAATCTTGAAACAGCGGCAACAATTGGTATTATCGTAAACGTTATATTCGGTATACTTTCAATCATCTCTATCGTGATTTTGGTACCAAACAATGCTGGTAAAACATCTAATGCTCTAGAAAAATCACCAAAATCAGCTGTTGCAAAATAATTAACAGTTTAGAATGTAAAACGCCACATTTCGTGGCGTTTTCAATAAATAATGAAGGGATGAAGAAATGATGAAAAGTAAATTAATGGAAATGTTAGAATCCCGTAAAGATGAAATCATTGAAATTCGTAGACATTTACACGAAAATCCTGAGCTTTCTTTTAAAGAAGAAAAGACTGCCCAATACATTATTGATTTTTATCAAGGAAAAGACGTTGAAGTTCAATCAAATGTTGGGAATGGATATGGAATTGTTGTCACAATTAAAGGCGGAAAACCTGGTAAAACAATCGGTCTTCGAGCTGATTTTGATGCACTTCCAATCGTTGAAGAAACAGGTCTTCCATTCTCATCTAAAAACGAAGGTGTCAGCCATATGTGTGGTCATGATGGTCACACGGCTTATATGCTTGTATTAGCAGATTGTTTGATTCAATTGAAAGACGAAATTCCTGGAACGATTAAAGTTATTCATCAACATGCAGAAGAAGTTCCACCAGGTGGAGCTAAAAGTATTGTAGAATCTGGTGCAATCGATGATTTAGATAATGTATTCGGTCTTCATTTACTACCAATCGGTCCAGCTGGTTTTGTTGGGTATCACTCAGGTTTTACTTTTAACGGAAGAGCGTATATGAAACTGAAGATTCAAGGTAGAGGTGGACATGGGTCTTCTCCTCATTTAGCGAATGATGCTATTGTAGCTGGTGCTCATTTTGTTACAGCAGTTCAAACCATTGTGAGCCGTCGATTAAATCCTTTTGAAGTTGGTGTAATCACAATCGGTTCTTTTGACGGAGCAGGTACCTTTAATGTCATTAAGGACAGTGTAGAACTTGAAGGAGATATCCGTTATTTGTCAGTTGAAACAAAAGAAAAAATCGAAAAAGAAATTAAACGACTTGTAAAAGGTCTTGAGGAAGAGTTTGGCGTAACTTGTGAACTTACATATACACCAGATTACCCGCCTTTATATAATGATCCTGAACTTACAGCAAAAGTTGCGGAATGGCTGAAAAATGCGAATGATAAAGATATTAAAGAAGTGAAAGAATCTCCTGCAATGTCTCCATCAGAGGACTTTGCTCACTATGCTGAAAAATTCCCTGGTAGCTACTTTTTTGTAGGTTGTACACCAAAGGGAGTAGAAAAACCATATTTCAATCATCATCCTAAATTTGATATTGACGAAGATGCCCTTCTCGTTGCTGCAAAAGCACTAGGTCATGTGGTTTGTGGTTATTATGGGTTAGAAGACTAATCTAAATTAGCACCTTTCATGATTTAACATTCATAAAAAGAGCCTTTCTATAAGTGAAAAGGCTCTTTTTAGTTTTACAATCGGTCTTACATAAAGAATTAATCGAGTGTCTACAATTGTAAAGTGTCCAAACAGGGATGGTAAGCCCTTCTGAAAGGAATTTCCTTTTTAAATAGGTTCACATAGTCATTTCAAAAGAGGTTAAAATAGTAAATAATATGACATCAGCAAGAAATTTAGCAGCTTAGTGGAGGTAATTTAGCTTGAATCAAACAAAGATCAAATTATGGACAGGTCAATATATTGCAATCATTATTTCAACATTAGTTATGTTTGTCGCTTTTTATATGATTACAGCGGGATTCCCACTCTATGTATCAACCATAAGTAATAATCCTGCTTTAGCTGGGACAATGACGACAACTTTAATGACCGCCTCGCTCATCACACGATTCTTTGCTAGTGTGATTATACAAAAGATCAATATGAAAGTATTGCTCATTGTTTCGCTTATCTATTTTATTGCAACCATTGTCCTCTCCTTATTAAATGATTCTATTGGATTTTTAATTTTTATTCGCGCACTTCAAGGGATTGGATTCTGCATGTTGACAAATTTACTTTATACCCTGTCAAGCACCATGGTCCCCACTTCCCGTTTAGGAGAAGGTCTTGTTTTCTTCGCCATGTCATCAAGCATTGGAACGTCTCTAGGACCCATGATTGCGATTGCTTATCTCGCAAGTAATTCTTTTAAATCAATGCTCATTATCACGATCTTCCTCATGATTTTTGCATTTGTCTGTTGTTTATTTTTAAAAAGAGAACAGGAAAACATTAAAAAACCGACAAAACAACAAGCATCGAATAAGGAACCATTTTACAAATACATGTATGATCATCGTGTTCTGGTCCCAAGCCTTTTGGTCGCATTACATTATTTCGCAGTTGCTGGAACGGTAAGTTTTCTGGGTGCCTACGGTAAGGAAATAAATCTAGGTGGGAGTATTTCACAGTTTTTCATTGCACAGTTGATCACCCTACTAGTAGTTAGAAGTTTCTCAGGAAGAGTTTTTGATAAATTTGGTCATAAAATCCTAATCATTCCTGGATCCATTTTAGGAGTTTTGGGATTGATTTTATTAGGTTTTTCCAATAGCCTTATTATGGTTGTCATTTCTGGATGTTTATTCGGGATCGCCTACGGTGTCATTCAACCTATTGTCCAAGCCTGGGCCTTAACGCTTGTTCCACCAGAGAAAAAGGTTACAGCCAATTCAATGCTCTTAATCTTTATGGATCTGGGAATGGCCATTGGTTCCGTTGTACTAGGGACTCTAGCAAAGTATGTTAACTATGGAATGACATTTGGAATTTCATCCATTGCCTATGTTGCCATATTATTGGTTTATATCTTTGCAACTAGAAAAAAAGTCAGTGTTAAATAATCCCTTCATCCCTTCATTTGGGCTTTGAATATAAGTTAAGTGGAAAAGTGGGTCAGTCCTCTGCTGATTAAAATTTTATTTAGCTGAATGACTGCCCCAGTATCCTCTTCGAACACAAACAAATTTTTAGTGATATTTCCCAACGAGAATATTTGGAATAAGAGATGGAATAACTATTAAGCCTACCCTCTTTGTTTAATTAGCTTTAACGAGCAGATAATAAGGATAAAGGGAAAAGAATGGGTCGATAATCATAAAATTACACTATTTGTATTTAGCACATAGTATAATTAGGTAAAATACTTCTCATTTTAATGTTCCTTTTGAATGGAATTTCTCTTAAGTTAACATAATAAAATTATCGTAACCTTTTTTCTCTCTTCCATGTTATTACTTCATCTTCTGCTCTATTTTTACAGATATACGATGCAAATTGGTTGATCAATTGATTGTATTCCCCTATTCAAGTTATCTTCTTTTACCAAACCTATATCCAATTAGAAAAATAGTTAAAGTATAGCTGATTATTAGGATCATGGGTGTTAATACATCCTTATTATTTTTCCATATCTCCAAATAAAAACTACCTAACTGATTTTCTGTTATTAAATAATAATGGAATACAATCATTCCTACCAAAAAAAGCAAAAATGAAACTCTTAACAAATTTAACCATTCGATTGTTAGCTTTTTCTTTCTCCTCTTCCTTTTCCCTCTTGGTCTATTTTTATCTGATGTACTTATGGGGACTTCCTTTTCATGAAGTACATTCCTTTTCGCCATATGGACTCCTTTCATTCCTTCATTATAATAAAATTAGTTACTTCCTAATCCATTCAAGTTGAATGTCACTCAAAGGGTAGGTTTTACAGAGGAATACATATCCATTCTTTTGTTCTTCATCTGACAAAGCATTTTTAGCATCACGATCCAATTTATATTGTCCTTCCACTACTTTCATTTTACAAATTCCACAACCACCACCAATACACCCATAAGGAACTTTTGCATTTTGCACCTTGGCTGCCTCAATGACTGACATCGTTTCAGGACAAAGAAAACTTTCACTATGAAACGTTATTTTAAACATTTCCATCAACTTCTTTCTATCTTAATAATTAATTGTTTCTTATTACATAACTTTCATCTAAAAAATGATCTTTTCCTAATATGAAAGATTTCGACATTATTCTATGATTTCCCTTTTAACAACAGGAAACTTTAACATAGATGTTATTTTCAAGGTAGCCTTTAAATATTAATAAGTAATAGAAAAGTTTCTAGGTGTTTTCAAAATTCTTCTCTTTTTCTTAAAACTACTTATTGATTGAATGATAAAGTCTCCCATTGATCAGGTAGGATATGTTATGATATTTAAGTATGTTAACCAAATATTTTATTTAGTTAACATTTCAATTATAATCAACCTTTCGATATAGGGGGGAATTTATGTTTAAATTGCGAGGTCATCATATTTTTTGCCTTTTGGGCTATCGTGGAATGGGCTATTCCAAAGAATACGTTGAGAATATGACACAATTGCATCAAACCTTGAGAGACAATCCTAAGACATGGATTCAGCTTGTAAAGGGTCCTGATCAGTTGTGTGAAAAGTACCCCAACTCAGGTGAATACCACTGCCAAGAAAAACATATTTATGATAGGGATTCTGTTATTATAGAGAAACTTGGGCTCGAAATCGGCCAAATTCTGAATTGGGGAGACATTGAAGCGCACATCCGAAACTATGTCGTACCCGCCGATATCCAAACCATATGTGAAACCTGTTCCTGGCGTTCATATGGGGTTTGTGAGGAAGGGATTCAAGAGATGCTCGAAGGCAAGGGCTTAAGGGAAGTTAAATAAGCCCTTCCCCCCTTTTTATGGATATAATTAATACCATCGAAACAGATTTCATTATACAATAAGTAGAATGAAGAGGAGGTAGAAAATGAAAAAAGTGATTATTTATTCTCAAGACACATGTGCACCTTGTCATGAGGAAAAACTATGGTTAAAAGAAAATGGGATTGAGTTTGAAGAGAGAGACATACGGAAAAACGATCAATATCTGCAAGAACTTATTGAACTAGGTGCTTCTTCTACACCAGTAACCATTATTAAAGACGAAGATCGTGAAGAATTCATCTTAGGATTTGATCGAACGAAATTCGCTGAATTATTAGGATTATAATATTTTTAATTAACTCCTTTGAATGTTACAATCATATAACGACACCAAATGGTGTAATAATTTTATTTCTTTAGGAGGCAAAAGGAATGGACAAGCAAGCACAAGAAATGTTTTTAAATTTTATTTTACAAAGAGTTCAAGCGGGCAAAGAGGATGAAGCAAAAGAAATACTTATAGAAAACTTCAGGAAACAAGATGAAGGCACTTTTACACAAGAAGATATTGCACAGTTTGTTCCTAAAATGCTTAGCCTATTAAACCCAGATAAAATTGAAGAAATACAAGCAATTGCGAAACAATTTGCTGGAAGTTTCGGCATTAAATAAGATAACAAATAGTTATGAGAGAACCGAGATTGTGTGGTTAAACACAATTGGTTCTCTTATTTCATTTTTTTACTTTAAAATGGAAAATCGTTCGCAATATGAGGGTATATTAACATCTTACATACTTACGTTTGAAACCAAGCCTCCCTCTATCTACTTCCTTTTGAATATTTTCCAAAGCATGTAGGAAACTGCTCTTTTTCTTATCCCGTTTGACTTCTACTTGACCCACTGCCTTGGCGGTCTCGACCGCCTTTTCATGGAGTGGCAAATATGAAATCCCCACTGTGTATATAAAATTATTCATAGCGGATTTCGTTCGTTCTGGAGAATCGTGAATCGTCTTTTCCACCATTTCAAGCATATTGGAAATCTTACTTTCGGAAAATTCACCGTCTGGGCGATTACCCAAAAGCCAGCAGTAGCAACTCCAGCCCGCTGACATTCTGAGTTCTTCACCGCTTGCGATCCATTTATCAGCAACGTCTTGTGCAATATCTGCTTCAGCTAATGTTACTGCAACCACAAAATCGGACAGCATATAAAAATACGCACCATCCATCCAACGCTCAAAATCCGACTCAGTCATTGCTTTTGGATCTGCAATGATGCCTGCAAAGTACATGGCGTCGTAGTTCCCAGTGGCATAAAGCTCGTCAGCCAAAGATTGATTAATTTTAATTTTCTTGGCGATTGGCTTCATAGCACCTGTAGCCACGCCAAATAGCGGTTCATGCGCACCATTGGATATGTATATTTTCTTGGTTCGCTCCTTGCCGAGAGCTTCAAGCTCCTGCATAACCATTTGTAAGTTCATCGTTTAACACTTCCTTCTTTTTGGAGTTTATTCTCCCTTACACTTTAATCCCATCAATCCATTACCATTATCCTATAACAAATCTTTACATTTGTCAGCAAAACTACCGTCTCAACTTGGACGATTTGCGGGAAACCAATGATTACTATACCTTTATTTCGTTAATATATATGGGACTGTCCTAGTATCCAAAGAAAGGCCTAGATGATCAGGGGTTATCTTTGAAAAAACCCCGAATTCGCAAAAGGATTTTTGCGAATTCGGGGTTTACTTTAAATACTGCTACATCACTTTAATTAACCGTATTTTCTATTTGTTGGTCATAGGTAATCACTTTTTCACCTTGCTGATTCGCTAAGAAAACAGCTAATGCGGCAATGACTCCTGGAATGGCAAATATCATGAAGTTTAGTTGTAAAGTTAAATTAGAAGCAAGTAAAATACCGCCAATGGTTGGTCCAAGTATTCCTCCAATTCGTCCAACTGCTAACGCCCATCCTAGTGCTGTTGAACGCATGGTGATTGGGTAGAATTGGGAAGTATAGGAGTGTGTAAGGTTTTGCGTTCCAACCGTTGCAGCTCCTGCAATGGCTACCATCACATATAATAGAATCATATTTGTTGCAAATCCTAAGCTTGTAATCGAAATTGTAGCGATTACAAAGAACAGGATAAGTGCTCTGCCAACACCCCAACGGTCTGCTAACCATCCCATCAGAATCGCGCCGACTGTTGCTCCCACATTTAACGCTAGAAGGAAGCTTAAACTTGAACCAAGAGGAAATCCAGCTTCGGTCATGAATTTAGGCAACCATGTATTCAAACCATAGATCATCAGTAGTGACATAAAGTATGTTAACCAGATCATCACCGTTAAAAAGCCTCTTTTTTCAGTAAATAAATTCTTAACAGGAGATGAAGAATCTTTAGTCTTATTTAAAACAAATGTTTCATTTTGAGAAGGTGTATAAGTTGGATTAACCTTTACTAGGATCTTTTGTATCCCTTTATGATCATTTTTAGCAACCAACGTTCCAACTGAGTCTGGTAATGATTTTGCTATGAACGGCAAGAACAATAATGGAAGGGCACCAAAGAAGAATACGGACTCCCAACCAAAATTAGTGATAAGAATCATACTCAAGAATGCAGCGACTACACCGCCGATGGAATATCCAGCCATAATCGTAGCGATCATACGACTGCGCATGCCTTCAGGTGAATATTCACTAATTAACCCAATGACATTTGGCATCATGCCGCCTAATCCTAAACCAGTAATGAAACGGAACAGGCCAAACATTTCTGGGCTTGGAGCCAATCCTGCAAGAAGCATAAATAGACTAAAGATAAAAACACAAATCATAATAATCTTTTTTCTGCCTAATTTATCTGCTAAAGTTCCAAATATTAACGCTCCAAACATCATGCCAAATAAGGCATAACTTCCATACATCCCTGCTTGAACAGCAGAAATTCCCCATTCTTCCATCATAGAAGGAACCACTGCACCATAGATGGTTAAATCAAACCCATCAAACAGCATTAATAAGGCACCCCAAAAAAGTAACATCCCATGAAACTTCTTATTAAATTTTGTTTTTTCAACCAATTGTTCTGCATTTGTTGTTACCTGCATCGTCTTGTCCCTCCTTTAATTCCATCCCCTTAATTAGTGATTATTAAGATTAAAATAAATAATAGCCAATCAATAGATTTAGATATTCCTGTCTTACCTATTAAGGGTATGCGTTTTCAATTCTGAGTAATATAAAATTTTGGTATGATAAAATATTTTTCTACTAAACCATCGTGTTCAGAAGATATTATTTTAACAAAGTGAAATTTACCTCCCTTTTTTAAAATTTTCAGAATATATATTAAATTTAGTATTTTTGCTAATAAAATGTCCAATTACTTTTTTTGGGGATAAACCCAATAAATCCCAAAATTTTTTTAGGTTTTAATAAAATTCAAAATTACAAGGAAATTACAAGGGGACGGTTCTTGCGTTTGTATACACAAGAACCGTCCCCTTGTTTCCCTTGTTTACTTTAATTACCTCGAACGTTCTCCAACTAATGCTGGTTGTTTTTCTTTCCCAAATGCTAATAAGCGTTCTTTCACATTTTCAGCATTCACAATCTTTCGTGCAACACCTGTTTCCATTGCAGCGTTTGCAACAGCCGCTGCTACATGTGCTGCGACTCTAGGGTCAAATGCGATCGGGAATCACATAATCAGCACGAAGTTCTTCCGTTCGAAATTAATCCAGCAATGGCGTAAACCGCTGCTAGTTTCATTTCGTCATTGATTTCTTTCGCCTGAACGTCCAATGCACCTCGGAAAATACCAGGGAAAGCTAGTACATTATTGACCTGATTTGGAAAATCAGAACGACCTGTCCCGACCACGAGTGCACCTGCATTCTTTTGCTTCCTCTGACATAATTTCAGGGACCGGATTTGCCATTGCAAAAATAATCGCATCAGGATTCATGGAACGAATCATTGCTTCGTGACCGTACCTGGGGCAGATACGCCGACAAATACATCTGCTCCTTCTAATGGCATCTGCCAAAGATCCTTGTTTTTGCTCTTTATTGGTGATCCGAGCCATTTCTTCTTTAAAAGAATTCATTCCCGCTGGACGTCCTTCATAAATGATTCCTTTTGTATCACATAAAATGACGTCTTTTACACCCATTTTTATCAGCAATTTGACAATAGCTACACCGGCAGAACCTGCTCCGTTTGCGACAACGCGAATCTCTTCTATCTTTTTGTTTGCTAGTTTCAGAGCGTTGAGTAACCCTGCCGCTGTTACGATGGCCGTACCATGCTGATCATCATGAAAAACTGGAATATCACATATTTTCTTTAGTCGATCTTCAATTTCAAAACATTCTGGTGCCTTAATGTCTTCTAAGTTTACTCCGCCAAATGTGGGTTCTAATAATTTAACAGTCTCTACAATCTTGTCCGAATCGGTTGTATCTAGGCATAGTGGAAAAGCGTCTACATCTGCAAAGGATTTGAATAATACGGCTTTTCCTTCCATAACAGGCATTGCTGCTTTCGGTCCGATGTTTCCAAGACCGAGGACGGCTGTTCCATTTGAAATAACTGCAACCAGATTTCCCTTCATCGTGTAGTCATATACTTTTCTTTCATCTTCATAAATGTCCATACACGGTTCTGCGACACCTGGAGAATAAGCGAGACTTAAATCTTCCGCATTGCGTAAAGGAACTTTTGAATGAACGCTAAGCTTTCCTTGATTTTCCTTGTGCATTTTTAATGTATCATCCCGTAAAGTCGACATTCATTGTATCTCCCTTTATTTATTTTAAAATACACATTTTTATTGTAAAACGAGATCAGATACCTGTTCCAAAGTCTCTCTTAGTACACCATAAACTTCATTATCTAGTTTTTCAGCCAGTTCTTTATTATATGTTTTTTCATACTCTGGTACCTTTGTTACTTTACCGCCATAGAACATAACATCTTCAACAGATTCAATCTCTACACTAACAATACGTATCTTAATTGTACCTTCAATAATTTCAGAAACTTTACCATTTCCTTTAATAGCAAAGCAACTTCCTACTCCAATAACTCCTAAAATTACGCTAGAATCATTTTGAATATTTCTTGCACTTGAAGCATTATGTCCAATAGCGAAGTTAATACGGTCTCCTTCGGAATTAGCAACTACCCATGAAATCATAGCTAGGTCAGGTTGACCAGTTTTAACATCGTTGGTTATTAAAGAAATGATTTTTTCCCCTTGTAGTAACTTAATCAATTCACTATTCAGTTTCCTTTGTTCTTTCATTCATCTCACTCCTAATAAAAAATATACGATTTCAGAAACTTTTTATTATTTTCTAATTGGCATAAAATGCCAAAATATTTATCACAAAAATTTTTTCTGCCTTATTTTATAAAGAAAACATCCATTTCTAAGGTCTAAAGTTAAAGAAATACCCTGTCAGTAGAGCCTGATTAAGTTTCCACACTCAAAGCGCCACGTCCTGCGTCGGACCTCTACGGGCAGTTGATCCCCCACTTATCTTCTTTGTACACTCAGAGTTTTGAGGTGGCGGCCTCCGTGCCAGTTAAGAGTGGGATAAACTCTAAACTGATTGTCTAATTTTTAAAAATCTATAAAATTACCATTTTCATCCTAAAATGAGAAATTCCCTATTAGATGTTTTGGGCTGTATCGGTACCAATATTAACTGTATTTTCCACTTTCTTCGGACGTACAGCAGCCCATACGAGTCCTCCACAAACTAGAAGAACTAATGCACAAATCTGAAAAGCGTAATGAAACCCTGACATTGGGCTTGAAGAATTTTGAATAAGAAGACCTGTCACATACGGTCCAGCAATCCCACCTAATGATGTAAACGCCATAAACCAACCTTGAATTTTACCTTGATGTTTTTTGGAAACAAGTTCCATTAATATAGCCGGTCCAAGAACTAATGTAATACATCCAAAGGTTAAACCAAGGGATAGTAAAGCAATTGCCATGATATTAGAACTTGCCATCGTTCCAAAAAGTAGCAGACAGCTCCCGCCAACATAACAGGTCCAAGAACAAACACCCGGCCTTTCACAACACTTTGCGTTTTACGAAAAAGACGATCAGAAATCGTTGAAAATGTAATCTGTGATAATGTAATGAGAATCCATGGTAAAGCTACAACAATTTGTAATTGTTCTGCACTTAATTGACGAACATTCTCCAAATAGTTAGGCAGCCAGTTTAAACCAATCGTAAATGACCAATATGTAGCAAAACCACATAAAGCAATGAAGATGAAATTTTTTGAAAGCAAGACAGATGAGAATTTTGATTCTGGTAGGTTCATCGATAGATCAGAACTGTCTTTTATTACTGAAGATTCTTCTTTTGAATCCGTTTTCTCTTTAACCATCCATAACCATACCGCAATCCAAATAACCCCAACAATTCCAGTAGCGATAAAAGCCGAACGCCATCCATAATTGATGATAAGATTCATTAAAATTGGAGCTGATATGGCTACTCCAAGTGGTCCACCGATGGATACAATCGATATTCCAATTCCGCGTTTTTCCTTAGGAAGCCATTTGGATGCTGCCGTCATGGCTAAAGAATAAGAAGGACCTTCCCCCGCCCCTAAAATAATTCTCGTAATCAACAAAAAAGCAAAGCTTGATACAAAGATAGTTGAAAACTGAACAAGAGACCAAAGCACTACCATACCAGCGATAACAATTCTCGTTCCAACCCGGTCAGCAAGTGTTCCACCTAGTATAGCTGAAAGCGAATACAATAAAAAGAATACACTACCTACTATTCCCCATTGCTCTGGAGTCAATCCTAACTCCTCTATAATCGAAACAGATGCAAATCCAATAATGGCCTTATCTGCATTACTAATCACCGTTAATAAGAATAATAGCGCAATAACAATCCATGCTCTTTTTGTTATCTTTGTCCCTTTTGTTTCCTTTTGATCCATAAAATGACCTCCTTTATATAACTTATTTTTGAAAATATAGGCAACATTCACACAAACCAAAGTTATTTTAAAAATAAATAATTTAATATTATTAATATTCTGAATTTTAATTAGATAATGACGCTATCTATTCATTAAATATAACTTTGCTACTTTTCTTGAATATGGCGAGGATAAAAAAGCAGGGTTTCACGCTCTCTTCCACCTATTCATTTATTTAGTTGACTACTTACTATTGCTACTTTTCCAATAGAAAGTTAGTTAAATAGCTGTTAAACTCTTCTGGTTTTTCCCATTGTGGCCAATGTCCTGCATCTTTAATGACTGTAAATTCACTATTTGGAATCATATCCTGAAGCGGTTTTCCTTCTTCTACTGTTGAAGTAGGATCATGGTCTGTCCATGCTAACAATGTTGGAACATTAATTTTACCGCACCATGATGGATCCCATGAATATTGTTCTCTTACTTCAAGATCTTGAAGACAAACAATGTTATAAACAGCTTCTTGATATTCTGGTCTTGTATAAATATTATAACGAGCTTCAATCAATTCATCGGTTACCTGGCTTTTATCATACATTAACCACTCAAGTCTTGTTTTTACATTTTCATAATTGGCTTCAACAACTGCCTTTACTGTTGATTCCTTCAGTTTTGCCATAACTTCAGGCTTGTTATTAACATTTCCTGGTGTATTTAACACCATGGCTTTCACATATTCAGGATGATAGGCTGCAAACCAAGCTGCTACCCAACCTCCTAATGATTCTCCTGAAAGATACACTTTTGATAAATCTAGTGCTTGAATCACCCCTAATAAATGATCACTATAATAATCAATTCCATATTGTCGATTTGGTTTGTCTGTATAACCATGTCCAACCATATCAATGCAAATGACACGAAACTTTTCACTTAGACTTTTGATATTTCTTGCGTAAGCTTCAATATGTCCCCCTGTGCCATGAAGCAAAATAAGAGGTTCTCCACTACCAGCTTCTAGCACTCTTGTTTTAATTCCGTTTGCATCTAAATAATAAAGTTTAAATTCCAAATCTGCTAAATCAGTCCAAATTGTCATCTTTAATCTCTCCCTATTTTTTAATAGTTTAATCATTTTTTGAATTAAAATATGATTACATGCTTACTTCAAATTCAGTATGACTTTTTCTTTTTATCCTTATTGAATGACTCGGCAAACTGTACAATCGCCATTCCTGTTACCCATTCTGGAATTGGTTCATAGAAGGCTACATCTGATTCAAAACTTTGAAGAGCACCCAATAAGACAAGCCAATTTCGAATTTCCTGACCGCCATTTCCACCATTCTCCTCAATAAATTCTGAAGTCCATTTCCTTAAAGAATCAAAATCTTTTTCCTTAATTAATTGTAAAAACAACCGATCCCATTCTTCATTCACTGGACCCGTTTTGAGTGAAGTGACTCTCGTTTTACGAGATTCCAAATATTCATCAAGCTGTTCAATTTCTTGACGACCATTTTTGAGAATATGAATCAATCCTTGATCCTCTGGTTTTTCACTATCAATTTTCGGAATTGGTACCCAATGAGATAAACCACCTGAAGCCACAATCGCTACTTTTTTATCCCATTCCCATGACTCAATTGACTTTACGTAACATTTCACCTAATTGGAAACAACGATCCATTGTTGGTAATGGAGGTGCAGCCGTATTTACAGCGATTGGAACAACCGGTATATCTAATTCAGAATTTAAAAAATAAATCGCTTGCGTATGACCATGATCCACTTTCATTCTCATCGTAAAAGCAAAGTCTATATTGTTTTCTAATCCAGTATCTAAAATATGTTTGGCTAAGTCTTGTTGAACAGGAATTTTGTATTCTGGTATCTGCCAATCTCCCCATCCTTCACATTCACCAATTCCAATCGTAAAAGAAGGCATATGATCATAGAAATAACTATTGAAATGGTCATCAGAAACTAATACGATCACATCTGCTCCTGTATCTTCTAACCATTTCTTCATTTCCTTTGTTGTCTGAAGAAATCGTTGTCCTTTTTCTCCAGCAGCTTCTTCACTTGTCATGATCAAAGGACTATGTGACATTGCCACACCTGCTATAATTTCAGCCATTTTCCCCACTCCCTTTTAAAAATGATGAGATTACTATTTTTATATTTTGGCACATGACTAGTGACACTCCTTTTTCGTCGACTACACTTTTCTAACTCTTCCTTCCGCATCCTCTTTTTGGGCTTCATAAACCATGTATGTTTTCGTTATCTCGAAGAAACCATTAAATTTCTCTCGTCATGAGTTTGAACATTTTCTTCAAGGATGCGACGATGCCATACAATCGATATTTTCCCTTTCATAAATAGAGGAATCTTTGTCATACTTTTTAGTGAATGACCTTCTTGATCTTCCATCACGATCATCTCTGTCTGCATGGATCGCATGCCTTGTTTCAACGTAACCGAATAGCGTCCAGGAGCAGGCAGTGTATAATACGGAATTTAAGTTGAATGAAAACCCGTCCCAGTCACATTTCACTTCATAAGGACGTCCAAGAAAATGCAGGCATCTCCTCTACATTTCCTTTTAATAATCTTTCCCGAATACAAGTTGAACTAATTTTCTCGCCTTGGCACTCCACTTTTGCGACTTTTGTTACCTCAATAAGTCCACCAGAATCACTTTTTAACCGATCCATATTTCCAGTACCCTTATAGCCATATGAAAAATCAAATCCAGCGACTGCATGGACAACACCGAGATGAATCAAATATTTGGCAACAAACTCTTCAGGTGAAAGAGAAGCAAATTCCTTATCGAATTCAACAAAATAAAACGTATCCACTCCAAGTTGTCGGAGCATCTTCTCTTTTTCAGACGGCGGCATTAAATAGCAAACTTGTTTTTTCCCATTGGATAACACGGTTTTCGGATGGGGAAAGAAACTCATGACTGCTAAAGATACCTTTTTTTCTTTCGCCTTCTGTAAAGCCGTTTTAATCACTTCACAATGTCCATTATGGAGTCCGTCAAAAAATCCTAGAGCCATCACATTCGGTTTTGCTTTTTCCTGCCAATTCCACAAATTTTCCCGGTTCAAATAAATCGTTTCCATACAGTCTCCTTTCATGACACTATAATGTAGACAGGTTGTTCTTGTATTAATGAACGATAACGTCCACTATAAAAAATAAGTGGTTCAGCGTCTTCAAGATGAATATCGGTTACTTTTCCAATAAATAACGTATGATCACCTTCAACATGTTCTGCCGAAACTTCACAAGCAATTTGTGCTACCGCACCAGGAATAACTGGTTTTCCATCAAGACGATCAAACACGACTTCACGGTCTTTTATTTGTCCCGCAAAAATCATCGAAACCTCCTGTTGATCAGCTGCTAAAATATTCACAGTAAACATTTTACTTTCTTTAATTTTGTTCAGAATCTTTGCCTTTGCTCCAATAGAAATGACAACTAGCTTTGGATCAAGTGACACGGACATAAAAGCATTTGCCGTCATGCCATGAGTTCCTTCTCCCTCCACTTCTGTCGCAATCACTGTTACACCTGTTGCAAATTTCCCCATTGCATTACGAAATTGACGATCATCCATTTCTTGAACCTCCAACTTTTGAATTTTATTTACAGCATATATTTCGAAACAAGAGTGTAGTTTCGTTCTCTCATTAACCCCTAGTTCCTGAATCAAAACCAAATAAATCCATTCCATAAGCAGCTACTGAATCTTCATATAGTGATGTTTTATGTGTCGCTACTGATAAAATATCTCTTATCATTAATTCCATTGATACCGCCTTTATAAAGAGCGCCACCTCCAAGTGTTAATAAGAATTCTTACAGCGATATCCGTACAAATCTTGGTGATTTGTGTTCGAATCGCAAAGAATTCCGAACGATGTGTTTTTCTTCCATCTTTTTCATAGTTTTCTAGTAGAGTAATATATTTATCCATCAATGCATCTGCTGCATGAAATTGTGTTGTAATTTCAGCTAATAACCCTTTGACTTCGAGGAGATTCACTTTCTCTTACTCCATCCATTAATCGAACACGTTTTTCGGTAGCTTTTTTAAACTCTTCAATTAATCGTTCTGCACCACCTAGTGCCATGTTTGGAAATCCAAGATAAAAGGCTGGATAGAATGGGACATGATATAAAGGATAGTCCTTATCATAATCTTCCTCTGGAGGTCTTCCAGTCGTATCTGCTGCCGTTAGGCGTAAAATACGTTCCATTGGGACATAAACGTTATCGGCAATAACTTGGTTGCTTCCACTGCCTCGAAGTCCAAAAGTATCCCAGTTTTTCACAATTTGAACTTCAGATGCCTTTAACATTGGTAAGCAAACCTCTGGCTTTATCACTATCAGGGAATTGGACTTCAACACCAAGACCAATCCAATCACTATATAGACAGCCACTAGCAAAATTCCACTTTCCACTGATTCGATAACCGTCGCCATCCTTTTCTGCTTTTCCAACTGCCGCGAACACATCACAGATCAGTCCACCTTGATTCACAATTTCATCTCTACCTTTTTCTGGAAGGTAAGCAGGCAATATATTATGTAGTGGATAAAGATAGGTCAACCAACCTGCTGAAACATTATGGTATGAAACGGTACGAACAATTTTTGCAAACGTTTTCAAATCTACTTGAGGTCCACCATATTTCTTAGGAAGCATGATCTTAGATATTTGCGTTTCTTTTATTAGGTTGACAACATTTTCTGAAATCGTTGCATTTTTCTCTGCTTCTTGTGCTTCTTGTTCTGCTAGTTCGTCCAATTCTTTTCTGCACCCTCTAATAACTCTTCAACTGTTACACTTTTTTCTTTTAATGTTTGGTTTGCCATATGTAACACTCCTTCTATTTTATTGATTGATAGTTTGCTAGTCTTGTAAAATAAATTGATTGATATCAGGCCTATTGTTTAAGTCTTGTTATCGCTTACAATAACTATGTTTAAAACTTGCTTATGTTGTTTATCAACCGGTTAACTATAGTGTAATAAATTTTGAATTTTCAGACTAGAACAAAAATTGTTCATGTTTTTTTGTTTTATAGCTATTTTTTGTCCATTCATACTAAATCGAAGTATCCATTACTACCATAAAATGAAGCTTCCAACGAGCTGGGAGTTTTAATATCCGTTAATATGGGATAAATAATAAATAGAAAGACCATCCAGATAGAAACTGGATGGTCTCGATTCCATAACAAAAAATATATTTCTACTCGATATCTAATTCCCCTAAAGCAATTAATGATTTTATAATCAATAGCAATTGATGCATTTCATTTGAATCTCGAAGATCTTTTTCTAGTAAACTTTCGATCCTTTTAATCCTATGCCTTAATCCACTCATTGAAAGAGCAAGATCACTCATTGTTTGCTCAAGTTTTCCACCATTTAACAAGTAAATATATAACGTTTTAAGGAGTTCGATTGCTTTTGGATCCTTCATATTATATAAGGACCCAAGCTCCTCTTTTGCAATCATTTTAATCCCACTCATATTTTGAGAATTAACCAATACACCTACGATTCCTAATGAATGAAATTCAACAATTTTCTTTCTCATCGTTAATCGTAATGCAATCGTAGCTTCCTCATAATGTTTGGATGCGTTTTCAATATTATCACCTTCATTACTGATTCCAATCTTAAAATCACCTTTAGGATATTTTTGCATTCAAATGATCATAAAATTGTTTCATCACGTCATAGATCGTAAAATTCTTGTTGGTTTCGTTCGTCATTAATAAAACAATGTTTCCTTCACGCTGACCTACTAATATAGGATGTTTTTTTTCATTAAAGAATCGAAAAGTCGTTTCAAGAATTTGTTCCTGTAAAAGAAATTCTTCTTCAATAGACAATGTTGATACTTTCGTTTTCTTATATTCCATCACCATAATATGATAAGACTTTCCAAGGTCTAGACCTGTAAATTTCCCTCTATTGATGATGTCATTGACGGGTAATTGTCCACCTAATATTTGTTCGAGAAAATTCCCCTTCATTCTCTCGAAAGATTCAAACTTCGTCTTCTCATTTAATAGAATGAGAGAGGCTGCATTTGCAAAACGATCTAAAAACAAATAATCCTCCTCAGGTTTATCATTTGTCATGTCATGATAAATAAATGAACAATATCCCAAAACCTCCTTTTGAACAAGAATTGGAGTTATGAGGCGTTCCTGTATAGTTGTTTTGATTGTTTTCTTTCTAAATGGCAATAGGTGCTTGTCTTTTTTTTCTTGAATATATTGATCCATATCAGCTTTCAGATTCAGATATGTTTCTTCCGATAAACCCGCATATGTAATCGTTCGGTAGTCTACATCTTCAATCAAAATCGGAATTTGAGTGATGTCATATACCATATTAGCGATCGTTTGCAAATTACTTCCATTGGCTATCTCTTCCGTTAATTTTGTTTGAAAATCAGACAACTTGGTAACGAATTTTTGCTGTTCAAGCAATTGCTCATACGTATACTCCAGTTCCTTCATAATAGGGGTTTCGTGGTAAAAATGCAGTTCTTCTTGCATGTCACTTTCCCATTCTTTCTGGGTCCTGGTAATCCAACTACACTCTGAATCCCCTTTTCCTACACATGTTAGTTCTTTAGCAAAAACTGGTTGCTTGCATATCGTTGTCATAAAACCGCTTGAATAACCAATTAGTGTATGACAAACTTGAGTATCTGATATACCCAATCTTTTGATATGCTCTATTGCCTCGTACGAATCAATCCAAGTTCCTTTTCCCAACAGAGATATAATGTTATGATCATCATCAAACTCGACAGTACATTCATGCGTGAATCCTCTAATATGTCCACTTATCATATGAACAATTGGTCCTTGTTCAATTAACGTTTCTAAAGAAATATCTTCTTTCAAGGCTTGTTTGGCATCGTTTACACCCATTTCCCATCCAAAGCTAATCAGAAATCCTTTTATTCTTTCTACTCCAATATTTCGAGCCAGTTGATGCCGAAGGATACCTAAAGCTGTTGAGGATGTTATCATTTGTCTGTCATGTACTTCTATTTCATGATTATAACTCTGATCATTGATGTTGATTTTCATCCTATCACACCCTATTTCGTAATAAACTATATTTCTATACACTCTACCCTGTTAATTAATTATAGCAAGGATCATTATCAGGGGATAAAGTAGTTTAAAAAATGTTCTGCAGCTTTAGTAAGACGATGTTGTTTCAAACATATAATAGCTGGTTCAACAAATACTGAAAAATCCTCAATTTCAAGGGTTTTAATATCTTGATTGAAGGACCCATAAATTTCTGATTTCGGGATAATAGAAATTCCGATTTCTGAGGCGACAAAACTCAGCAAAGCAGAAATATCTATACACTCCATCACGATATTTGGAGAAAACTGATGCTTATGGAAATGGCTTAAAATATTTTCGTACATTGAATATCCTTCCATAGGACCTAACATGAGAAAGGGATAATGAATGATTTCCTTTAAACTCACTGTATTTTTAGCAAATTGGCTTTTCCAACTCGATGGAATCACTACAACAAAGGGATCCCGAGGTAAACTTTTCACTTGATAATCCTGTAATGTCATAGGAAGAAGCATGAATGAAAGTTCAATCTCTCGTGCCTCTAATAATTTTTGAAGGTACGAAGAATCCCCTTTCCAAATTTTTATAAATACATTTGGATAGTTTTCTCTAAAATGACGTACGTTTTTGGGAAGAAAATTAACACAACTGGAGGAGACCCCAATGGATAAGGTTCCGCGAATCCCCTCTTCCATTTCTCTGATTTCTTGTTTAATCCCCTTGATATCTTGCAACATGTGTACGGCATGTCTATATAAGGTTTTCCCGGTCTCAGTTAACTCCCATTGCTGGGTATAACGTTTGATTAGAACAGTCCCTAATTCATTTTCTAGTCGTTTTAACTGTTGACTAAGGGGTGGTTGTGCCATATGTAACACTTCAGCCGCCTTCGAGATATTTCCCTCATCTACTATCGTTTTAAAGTATTTCAGTTGTTTAATATCCACTATGACTACTCCTATTATATATTTTATATATACTATTATAACAATAAATATATTTTTTATATGATAAGTATTTTGTTAAACTAGTATACATACTTGCAAAACACTTGATGAGTTTCAAATTTTTTTTATGAAAGGAGTATCAATATTAAGACCTACAAGATATGACCCAAATAATAAAGATGATTCGGGTAAATAAACAGAATAAGGGGATTCTATATGAATAAAGAAAAATTATGGACAAAAGATTTTATAAGTGTTGCTGCTATCAATTTCTTTCTAATGCTAACATTTTATTTATTGATGGTAACAATTTCTGTATTTGCAGTAAACAAATTTCATTCATCTGAAAGCATGGCCGGCTTAGCTTCCAGTATTTTTGTTATTGGGGCACTAGTGGGGCGTCTACTTGCTGGTAAATATATTGAAAGCATAGGTCGGAAAAAACATACTTTTAATTGGCATCATAATCATTGTTATTTCATCAGCTTTATATTTTGGGGTTAATAGTTTTGCTTTACTTATTATCAACCGGTTATTACATGGTTTTGCATTTGGAGTTGCTGGTACTGCAACAGGAACAATCATTGCCCAAGTTATACCGATGTCCAGAAAAGGTGAAGGCATAGGTTACTTTGCTTTAAGCATGACACTTGCAACGGCAATCGGACCTTTCATTGGCATTTTTATTCTTGAGCATTTTAGTTTTAAAATTATTTTTATTTTTTGTTTAATTTGTGTTGCTATTAGTTTATTTTTATCATTTTTCTTAAAGGTTCAAGAAATTACACTAACACAAGAACAAGCAGCGGAAATGAAAGGATTCAAACTTTCTAACTTCATTGAGCCAAAATCGGTACCTATCACGATCGTTGCTGCAGTCACAGCCTTCTGTTATTCTGGTGTTTTGTCTTTTCTTACATTCTTTGCGACTGAAAACCACATAACTGAAGCAGCAAGTTTCTTCTTTGTCGTATATGCTGCTGCCATTCTCGTGTCAAGACCTATTTCTGGTATTTGGTTCGATACGAAAGGTCCTAACTCAGTCATGTACCCGGCTATCATTTCCTTTATCATTGGTATGTTTGTTCTTAGTCAAACACATACAGGTATTATTCTGTTAATATCTGGTGCTTTAATCGGTTTTGGATACGGAACATATATGTCAAGTGCTCAAGCAGTTGCGATCAAAGCTGCACCTGCTCATCGTGTCGGGCTGGCAACCTCTACATTTTTTATTCTGACAGATATAGGTTTAGGTATCGGACCTTTCCTACTTGGATTCCTTGTCCCTGCAATAGGATACAATGGATTATATATCGTTCTTGCTATTTTATTGGTGATTTGTTTACCTTTACATTATCTCCTGAACAAAAGAAAAAGTACCGCTCCTACAGTCATAACCAATTCATGATTTTATTATAAAAAACCACCACAAACTTAGTTGTTTTGTGGTGGTTTTTTTTGAGGAATTACAAGGGGACGGTTCTTGCGTTTGTATACACAAGAACCGTCCCCTTGTTTACTTCAATTACCTCGAACGTCCCCCAACTAATGCTGGTTGTTTTTCTTTCCCGAATGCTAATAAGCGTTCTTTCACATTTTCAGCATTCACAATCTTTCGTGCAACACCTGTTTCCATTGCAGCGTTCGCAACAGCGGCTGCTACATGGGCTGCTACTCTGGGATCAAATGGATCCGGAATCACATAATCAGCGTGAAGTTCTTCATCCGAAATTAATCCTGCAATGGCATGCACGGCTGCAAGCTTCATTTCTTCATTTATTTCTTTCGCTTGAACGTCCAATGCTCCACGGAAAATACCAGGGAAAGCTAGTACATTATTAACCTGATTAGGAAAATCAGAACGACCTGTCCCAACTACAAGTGCACCTGCATTTTTTGCTAATTGTGGCATAATTTCAGGGACTGGGTTGGCCATGGCAAAAATAATGCTATCAGGATTCATAGAAAGTACCATTGCTTCTGTCACCATACCTGGGGCAGATACACCAACAAATACATCTGCTCCTTCTAATGCATCTGCCAAAGACCCTTGTTTTTGTCTCTTTATTGGTGATCCGAGCCATTTCTTCTTTAAAAGAATTCATTCCCGCTGGGCGTCCTTCATAAATGATTCCTTTTGTATCACATAAAATGACGTCTTTTACACCCATTTTTATCAGCAATTTGACAATCGCAACACCTGCAGAACCAGCACCGTTTGCGACAACGCGAATCTCTTCTATTTTTTTATCAGCTAGTTTCAAAGCATTGAGTAACCCTGCCGCTGTTACGATGGCCGTACCATGCTGATCATCATGAAAAACTGGAATATTACATATTTTCTTTAGTCGATCTTCAATGTCAAAACATTCTGGTGCTTTAATGTCTTCTAAGTTCACGCCGCCAAAAGTGGGTTCTAATAATTTAACAGTCTCTACAATCTTGTCCGAATCGGTTGTATCTAAGCATATTGGAAATGCATCCACATCTGCAAAGGATTTAAATAACACTGCTTTTCCTTCCATAACCGGCATAGCTGCTTTTGGACCAATATTTCCAAGACCAAGTACAGCTGTTCCATTTGAAACAACGGCAACAAGATTCCCCTTCATCGTGTAATCATATACTTTGCTTTCATCTTCATAAATCTCCATACACGGTTCTGCGACACCTGGAGAATAAGCGAGACTTAAATCTTTTGCATTCCGTAATGGAACTTTTGAATGCACGCTAAGCTTTCCTTGATTTTCCTTGTGCATTTTTAATGTATCATCACGTAAAGTCGACATTGATTTTATCTCCCTTTATTTTTTTAATTAAGTATAAATCCAAAATAACTCCATTCACCTAAAGCTGTAATTTTTTGTTTTATGTTGAACTCACATTCGTCTGTGGCTCTACCTCTACATGGATTTCATTTGACTCTTTACTAGCATGTCTCACAGGCACTAGTGCTAGAGCAATCGCCGCGATCAAACCAGGAATGGCAAAGGCAATGAAATTCATATGAATCGGTAAAGTGATCGATAAAAGGAAGCCTCCCAAAATGGGGCCAAGCATACCGCCAATTCGACCGATTCCAGATGCCATACCTAAAGCCGTTGACCTAATATTTGCAGGATAGTACTGGGATACATAGGCTTGTACGATATTTTGCGAACCGATTGTCGCAGCACCTGCAATCGCTACAAATAAATAAATTACGAACATATTCCCGCCAAATCCAAGCAGTGTTAAGGCAATGGCACCTGAAGCATACATCGGAACGAGCATCTTTTTAGAGCCATATTTATCACAAAGTCTACCCATGATAAGAGTCCCTATAATGGCACCGCCTTGAAGGGCAATCAGGAAACCTAAGCTTGAATTCAAGGCATATCCTGCTTCAATCATCAACTTCGGAAGCCAGGTATTTAAGCCATATACCATCAGTAAGCAACTGAAAAAGGCAATCCAAAACATGATTGTACTTAAAGCTCGATTATCTTTAAACAAGCCGATAAGAGGAACTTTAGTACCCGTTGTTTGTAATTCCACAATTTCATCATTTTTATTAAAAGTTATACTAGGGTCTACCTTTGAAAGAGTAGCGAATAGTTCTTCTTTTTTACCTGTTCTGATTAGGTGACTCGCGGTTTCTGGTAACTGCTTATACATCAAAGGCAGAGCCAATAATGGTAGTCCCGCAACCCAAAAGATGGATTGCCAGCCCAGTGTTGGCATGACAAGGATTCCTAATAGAGGTGCAAGGATCCCCCCAACCGAATAGCCACATAACACAATGGATACAATCATACTTCTCATGGACTTAGGTGCATAATCTGTCAACAACGCGATGACGTTCGGCATAATGCCACCAAGCCCTAAACCTGCTAAAAAGCGAAAAGTAGAGAAAAGTGTTGGCGTGTCAGCAAAACCACATAGGAACGTAAATAAACTAAATAATATTAAGGTAATGGCAATGACGTTCTTTCTTCCAATACGGTCAGCCAGTGTCCCAAAAAAGATGGCACCAAACATCATCCCAAATAGTCCATAGCTTCCCATTGCTCCTGCTTCAACTGATGTGAGGTTCCATTCTTCAATCAAGACAGGTACAACCGTGCCATAGACGACCAGGTCAAAACCATCAAATGCAATGATGAAGAAACTCCATATTAGTAAACCTAAATGAAACTTATTAAACTTGCTATTAGCTATGATTTCAGTTGAATTCACTTTGACCATATAAAAACCAACTCCTAGTTCTACCTATTTTAAAAGCGTTTACTCAAAGGTATGGAGCAATTTATGTCGGTTAGTTGATTATTTCTACCTTGAAAGTAAAATCGAAACGTATACTCTTTTCATAATTTAAATTATATTCAACGTCCTTATAGTGTTAATGGGGTAAAAAAGAAGTTGTGTTCTACAACTTCTTTTTTAATTATATATCTACGCTTTTACAGCTATTTTATTGTAACCATGGAATCGGTCCACAAATTGGAAGTCATTAGATGAACGATTTTTCATAATGATATCGCGAAGTAGAATGGCCTCAGGTGTCGTATTGTGAATGATCTCGCCCCACATCCTTGCACTTGTTTGAACATTAGCTGAACGTGGAATTCTTTCTTCTTGGTATTCTAAAAATGCTTGTTCAACGTCTTCACCATGCTTTTGAAGCATATCTGTTAAATAAGAGGCATCTTCCAATGCTTGACACGCACCTTGAGCTAAGTATTGAAGCATTGGATGTGCAGCATCTCCCGTAAGTGTTATGCGACCTTTTGTCCAATTGCTGATTGGATTACGATCATACATTGGCCATCTGCGTTGACGTTGAATATAGGAAATACCCGTTTGAACTGCTTCACACGTCCCAGCAAAAACTTGATCCATTTCCTCTGGTGTTCCCCATTGATCCGTTTTTTCAATTTCTGGACTATATTGAGTGCTTTTGAAAACGACCACTTGGTTATAAAGCTCGCCTCTTCTAACAGGGTATTGCACAAGATGTAGATTCGGTCCAATCCACATATATACATCATCAAGATTCCCATGAGAGGTAATATCATCAATCGGAATGGCACCACGATACGCTACATATTGAGAACATACAGCCTCATCATCAGAGAATAATTTACGCACGTTAGACCAAATTCCATCCGCCCCAATGACAGCTTTTCCTGTATGTTGATCTCCATTTGCAGATGTTACAGTAACAGAGCCTTCGCTTTCTACTGTTTTAACAATGGATTGATTTGTAACGAGCTCAATATATGGGTTTTCTTCGCATGCTTCTACAAGTACGCGGTGAAGATCCGAACGATGTAACACGATATAAGGTGCACCATATCTTTCTTTATACACATCCCCAAGGTCTAAAGCAGATAACTCTTCCCCACTAAAAGCATCCATTAATACAAGTCTTTTTGGGAAAACGGCAATCTCGTTGATCTTATCCATCACACCTAAACGTTGTAATACATTTGTGGCATTCGCTGCCAGCTGAATTCCTGCTCCTACTTCACCGAATTCATGTGCCTGCTCCAATACTTTGACCTTTTGTTTTGTTTCTGCGATTCCTAGGGCTGTTGCTAACCCACCAATTCCTCCACCAATTACGATAAATGCTTGCTCAGCTTGTTTACTCATTTTAAATCCCCCTTTTTATTATTTAAGAATAGTTTATTGAATATTACAAAAATTAAAAGCGTTTACAATCCTATTTTTATAGAACCATTAGATGGAGTTAACCAATCTAATGGCTATAGACCTTAAACGAGAACTGGCTTGAACTCACTTTTCACTTCTTGCTTACCTAAATTTGTATCCAAGATTTGTCCTTGTTCCAAATCAAATCTTTCCATAATCGGAAGATCATTTACAGAGAATAAATAAGAATCTTCAGTCGCTACATGCTCATGCCATGCCCAGTTTGGAATAACGAAGTAATCCCCTTTTTTCCAATCAAAGCGTACACCATTAATAACGGTATAGCCTGAACCTTGACGGACATGATAAATGGATGAATGTGTGTGACGATGTGCTTTTGTATGAAATCCTTTTGGCAGTTTTTGCATCCATGATGCCATCGTTGGGTTTGCTGTATGTCCATTTGATGGATTGATATATTCTACAGCGTAACCATCATATGGATCTGGTTCAAAATTCATTAATCCATTAATCGCCTCAACCGTCCGTTGCCATTTATAATTTGCAAGTGGCGCCACAGCAGAATGACGATCACTGATTGGGCGCACCATTCCGCCACTATAACGAAGCTCCGAGAAGTTATCTGGACGTTTAGGTGTTTCCAATTTATCTGGATGGGGTTCAAAGAAAGTCCCACCTATTGAATAAATAGTTGGAATATCAAGTGCATCCATCCAAATCATCGGTTCCGTTCCCGTATGACCATGACCATGCCAAAGATTTTTTGGCGTAATGAGAAAATCTCCTTCTTGCATGAAGATGCGTTCCCCTTCAACAATGGTATAAGCACCTTCCCCCTCCGTAATAAAACGAAGAGCATTTTGTGAATGACGATGTGAAGGTGCAATTTCACCTGGAAGCAATAATTGAACGGCTGCATATAGCGTTTGTGTTGTAGAAGCCCACCCCCATGGCTGACGGTAGGTCAAACCTGGGTTTTGAAAATAGATGGCTCTTCTTTCCCCACCACGATCAGGAGTAAAAATCTCTGCCGCTTCCCAAAGCTTTTTCTTTAATAGTTCATCTGTCCATAGGTATGCAACCGCATGTGGCTCAGGTGTTTTATTCATAATGGCTGGAATCGCTTCCCAAAGCGGCCCCAAATGATGTTGCTGAATATCTCTTGTAAAATCCTTTACATCTTGATCTTGCATGTACGCATTCACTTCTGCCATCGGAAATCCTCCTTCTTATGAATTTTGTTCTTCCTTCTGATAGTTGGAAAGATTACGCTGAATTTGTTTAGCATGACCGGCTACATGTTCCTCGATAAAATGATCAATGATAAAAGAAACAGGTTTATTGCCAAATTTAGCAAAGTTACGATGCGGATTCTCCTGCTTCAGCGTTTCTGCATCAAGCTCTTGTAATCCACTCGCCACTTTTTGACTTAGTTTCCCTACTTCAGCAAATATATCCATTACGGATAGGTTTTCCACATCCGTTACTGCAGCTAACCGTGCCGGGTCCTGCAATCCTCTTCCCCAACTGGAACCTGGTTCAGCCACAACTCGCTCCACTTCAGCTAACCAATATGGCACGCCTTCGACAAGATGTGAAAGGATTTGTAAAATCGACCATTCTTCCTCGCTTGGATTCCAACGAATCACTTCTTCGGAAAGATTTTCTGTGGAACTGAGAATTTCATTTAATGATTTCTGAATCGATTGAATCGATTCGTTCACTGTTTTGATCATCCTTTTTCCTCCTATAAAGCTGAAACTTTGTTTTCTACTTGTACAGCTGAAACTTTATTTTCTAAAACACCAATCTTGTCAATTTCAACTTTTACGACATCTCCAGCCTTTAAGAAAACTTGCGGATTACGAGCAACTCCTACTCCACCTGGTGTACCTGTTAGAATAATGTCACCTGGCTCAAGAGTCATTAAGTTGGATAAAAATTCGACTAAGTATTGTACATCAAACACAAAGTTTGCCGTATTTGTCTTTTGGCGTTCTTCACCATTTACGGTTAAGCGAACACCTAATCCGGATGGATCCTTTAGTTCATCTGTTGTGACAATCCAAGGCCCGATCGGCAAGCTGCCTTCTACTGTCTTCCCTTGCAGCCACTGGAGAGTACGGCGCTGAATATCTCTATAGGTAACATCATTTGCAATCGTATAGCCAGCCACATATTCAAGAGCGTCTTCTCTTGATACGTTACGTGCCCGTTTTCCAATGACAAAGGCAAACTCTGCTTCATAATCAAGCTGCTCAGATATAGGGAAAAATGGAATATCATCCTGAGGACTGATCAAAGTATTAGAAAACTTAGCGAATACAACTGGTTCGGTCGGAAGTTCTCTTCCCATTTCTAAAATGTGCTCACGATAGTTATGACCCACACAAATGATTTTCTCTGGATTTTGTACGGGTGCTTCCAGTTTCACATCATTAAACGCGTGTATGAGTGGATGTCTAAATTCATCTCGATGATTGATCGCATAATCAACAATTTCATTAATTAAGGAAAGGCTTTCATTTCCTCCTTCAAGAAATCCTTTCATGTCTGCTGGTACAAATGCTTCCGCAATTAATTCGGCACGAAGACTTTTTTTACTTTCGAGAAGAGCTTGGTAAGCATAATTCAAATCGACTACTTCATTTTCAGATGTAACAACTCCAAGACGTGTAAATCCTGCATGGCTAAAAGTAACTAATTTCATGGTTTATTTCCCCTTTTGTTTTATTATTTTTTACTTAATTTAATAGACTACAAGTTAACATTCCACTCTTTAATGCTGTACTTACAATCCCCTTCTTGATTCATAGGGTCCTTGCTAACCAGTATCTCAGCCTCTTCAATCGTTGAGGATTGTAATACATATGCCCCTCCTGATTGGTTCGCAAATCCTCCAGCCAGAACTAACTTTTCATATCTCGTCAATTCTTGTAGAAATTCACGATGGTCTGGTATGGACTTTCCTGTAAAAGAAGGTTTTCTTTCAATTACCACTAAAAATTTCTTCATGTCATCACTTCCGTTTGTTTTTTCACTTTTAGGTAACTCTGTTCTCTATTTATAGAATAATTTATTTTCTGATAATTGTCAATAATTTTAATAAACTTTTTTACCGTGAATATATTAATAACTTGTACAATTCTTTATTTTGAGACGATAAAACTTCTTAAAAAGCCGAGATTCCAGCTTTTTTAGGAAGTCTTAATCTTTCAAGTAGCATAAAAAAAGTGATCAATCATAAAATGATTGATCACTTTTTTTAAAATTCTATAATAATGCAGGTTTTTTATATCCAAAAATAGTTGAAACTTCCTCTGCTACGGCTAGTAACTGTTGGCTTGCCTCATGATGTACGTCTTGAGGGAAAAACTGCAAAAACCCTATGAGAGTTATAGTCCCTAGCAACTCCTTGTTATAGTTAAATAATGGAACTGCCGCTGATGTTACATTTTGAACGAGAGCCTCCATCGAAAAGGAAATACCATAGTCTAGAACAGCTTGTTCTGCTTCTTCTAGTTGTTCGATCTCTTTCTCGGTCAATCTTTTTAGTTCCCTTTCCTTCCAATCCTTCGTGATGTTTGACAAATGAAAAGTCGAAAACACTTTTCCTGTCGCTGATAAAATCGGTAATTGTGTTCCTATTTGAGCACCAATATTAAACAAATGGTTTGTGTTCCAGATGCTAGATACCACTGGACCATTTGGAGATCCTACTGCTAATAAAGCCGTTAGAGAGGTTTGCTGACTTAACTCTTGGAGATAGGGTGTAACAGTAGCAATAATGTCTTGGTGACCAATTGCACTCCTCCCATATTCAATCATTTTACTTCCAAGCGTATAAGCACCACTCTTTTTATTTCGATACAGGAGTTGTAGATGCGTTAAAGTATTTAAGTACTTGTATAGATTGCTCTTTGTGATTTGAGTAAGTTCCTGAATCTCAGTAAATTTTAAAGGCTGATTTTGCGAAGCAATTAAATCAACAATACTCATTCCTACTTGAAGCGACTGAATCATAGGACTACTTTTGTCATTACCCATTTTTATATCCTCTCCATTAACGAATGATCAACTGATCATTTACATTTTTATAAATTATACCATAGCAATGAATTTGAACAGTATAAGAAGAGGGGAAAACGGGGATGATTCTTGTGTTTCTTCAATATAAGTAGAAGAGGCTTCACCAAAAGACTGGTGAAGCTCTTTTTTTCCTACACAAAATTTAGCTCCAAGAAGCTCACTCCTTCAGATTTTGAGAGGAATGGAGTAATTTTTTAATTTGTCAAACAAATCAAGAGTCATGTAAGTTAAAGATATAGTCCTAATCCCTGATTAGTTTAGACAGGCAGTGACAGATAATAGTAGATATATAGCATTCTTAAGCAGCTTCATTAAGCTGAAGTTCAAACAATACAGGAAAAATATCATAGCCTAAGAAATGCAGGTCGAAATTTATTAGAGAGTATGATGCAAGTGGGATTTAAATCCCACTGCTTTAGTTATAGAGTGTCAGTTATTGAAGAATCCTAAAGCATATCGAACCGCTTTCCCTAAATTAATTAAAATTACCCAAAGTTATTCAACCTTAGATACTATTTAGGAGAAACTCTTCTTGTGGCGAAGAATTCTCTTTATTTTGACCCGGTGACTCATTTACACCAGCCAGTTGACGAAACTTTCCACGTGCAATTTTTTGACGTTTCCAATCCCACCATACTGCATACATAGGGTGTTCCACCCCTACATAGCCCAAGCGAGGCAATAACTTTCTTTCTTTTTTCGCCATATTAACCGCACTGTTTAAGTCGCGATACATCGTTGTGTTGCATTTTTCACACGTAAAAATGCGAACATCAGGTTCTTTCTTTTTCATATGACCACAAATACAACATTCCTTTGTTGTGTTTGTTTCATCTACCTTTGTATAGTACTTGTGATTCTTTTCTTGGACCCATTCAAGAATTTTTCTGAACTGACCAACCGGTGTTTGATTCAACATCGCACGTCTCATCGACCCGTATTCTGCCAAATCCGGGGTAGGGACATAATCACCAATTAAAATATGGTCATATTTATGGCTGAAATAATGAGCAAAGCTATACAACTCTTGCTTAATTTGTTCTCGTCGAGTAAGTTCAGCTTTTTCTAATGCTCGATTCAAATCATTCCAGCGTTTACTTGGTTTCCAATATTCTGTGTTCGGTGTAACGACTAATCGAGAAAGTTTTTGACATTTATCTCGTTTCGACTTAATTTGATCTATGCGTTTATCCCAATATTTTAGCTTTGAAGATAAGGATTTGAGCTCATAAGAACGACCCTCGTGATCGATTCCAACAGCCAAATTCTTATGATTTGGGTCCAAAACAATAAAACTTTGTTCATCTACTTTCCTTTCTTCTTTACTATTTTCAATAGTAAAGACTGCATAATAGCCGCCAATATCTTTTGTAATTCGTAGAGTTTTTATGACTTCGTTTTCTTTCATAACAAACGGTTCTGATAAAGAAACAACAATTGAAATTTGCTTTTTCGTTTGCTTGTCTTTTTTCTTCATTTCTGTATATTCTTCATCTGATAATTTCCCAAAGGAAATAGATAGTTTTCTATCTTCAAGTAATTTGAAACCTTTATTTGGTTCATCATAATACAAAGAAAACCACTTCTTTTTCCATGATCGATAATGGGGTTTTTGGTTGTCTAATTTTTTATCAAAAAACCGATCATATGCATCTTTCAAGCGAATAGCTGCATTTTTCAAAGGAGATGAGTGAACTTTGTACAAAAATAGCGATTTTTGCTTTATTTTAGGAACTTTATCCCTTAAATTTCTTCCATTTAACAATTTTTTAGGTTTTCCTTTTTTATAACCTTCTTCCACTGCTTCAAAGAGTTGATTATACAACCAATTACACATTTTGGATTGACCATCTAATTGTAATTCTTGTTCTTTTTTTGTCATAAGTTTGATTTTTCGACTGTAAATCATTCTTTCACCTCCTATCTACCAACATTATACCGAATATATGTTCTTATTATCAACTAAAAGCGCTTAACTTAAATAGATTAAAAAAACCTAACCAAATAAGATTATTTTGATTAGGTTTAAGCAATTTTAATTGAACTGTTTAGTGCCCCTGATTAGTTTAGACAGGCGGTGACAGATAATAGTAGATATATAGCTTTCTTAAATAGCTTCATTAGGCTGAGGTTCAAATAATCCTCAAAAAATATAATAGCCTAAGAAATCCCGTCAAAAGATTAGAGGATATTATGCAAGTGGGATTTAAATCCCACTGCTTTAGTTATAAAGTGTCAGTTATTGAAAAATCCTAAAGCATATCGAACGCCTTGATGTATATCTTCGGTTTCGTATGCAGCCAAGTCCTCAAAAGTAATTTTCATCTTTACGTCTTCTAATTCGTAACCACTATCCAAATCAATATCTAATCGTATTTCATACCCATCGGAACTAGCTTTTGTATCAATAATGTTAAAACTTAGAATGGATGTACCTGTTTCATGGGAAAAAGGCACTAATGAATCATTCTCTATTGCTTCTAATGAATCTAATGAATCTGTCATAAAAATAACACCACCATTTTCTTTCATGCTTATAGCTTTTACGATTTTTAAAGAAAACTCGCCGATTGGCGAGCCTGCAAGGCGAAGACAGAGGCGTAGTTGCACTTATACTGTTTTCCTAAAAATTGCCCCTACGTCGAACTTCTCCAGTGTTGCAATTTTATACTTTCTTAACAGTGCAAAAATAGGTTATGCTGACATTTTAATATATGGCATGATCATTATTTTCTATTTCTACCATCAGTTTGGGATTTTTGTCCGTACCTAAGCTGTTCGGCTTCTTTTTCACCTTTTTGTTTAATCATTTTTCCTTTCAAGCTAACGTTCGGTATGTTTATTTCTTTTTCATCCATATTTTTCACCTCCGATTCATATTATGGCATTTTATCTAGGAATTATGTTTATATACTTATTTACGCTTGTTTATCTATTTCTGAATGGATGCAGGAGTTATTCTTTGCTCAAGTCCCATTAATTCAACCGCTGAAATAATTTCTTCATTTTTTTTTTCTCTGGTGCTGAAACAGAAGTTCTTTTTAATGAAAAGTTATTATAACTACGGGAATAGCCTTTTTCTTTTACTTGCTTCAGCTCTGCCATGATCGTCTCTCTCCTAGTATTTTGAACTGTTTATTCGAAAAGAACATTCAAATTCTTAAAAGAACGATATGAAAGAGCTTAAGTACTTTAGACCAAAGTTCTGTTAAAAACTTTTGAATCATGTCGAATAGTAAAAAAGATAGGCAAAAGTACACACCTACCTTTTTTAGATTCTTTATTTAGAACGCACTCTCTAGAAAATAACATAAAATCCAAACTATGGTTTTATTATTTTCTGATACAAAAATAAATGCCGAGTTTTCTAATCATTTCGATTATCGTTTCATATTAATGGACCTGAGTTTTTATACTAAAGTAGAGTGTTTCTCCTTCACTTCTGCCAATGCTAATAAACGCTCTTTCACTTTATCTGGATTTATGAGCTTCCCGGCAACACCTGTTTCCATTGCAGCTTTAGCAACAGCTGCTGCTACATGGGCTGCCACTCTAGGGTCAAATGGATCTGGAATCACATAATCAGCATGAAGCTCTTCATCTGTAATTAATCCCGCAATCGCATACACGGCTGCAAGCTTCATTTCTTCATTGATTTCTTTTGCTTGAACGTCTAATGCACCACGGAAAATACCAGGGAAGGCTAGTACATTATTGACCTGATTAGGAAAATCAGAACGACCTGTCCCAACTACAAGTGCACCTGCTTCCTTTGCTTCTTCTGGCATAATTTCCGGGATTGGATTTGCCATGGCAAAAATAATGGGATCACGATTCATCGAACGAACCATTGCTTCTGTCACAATACCGGCGGCAGATACACCAACAAATACATCTGCTCCATCTAATGCATCTGCCAATGATCCTTGTTTTTGCTCTTTATTGGTGATACGAGCCATTTCCTCTTTAAATGAATTCATTCCCGACTGGGCGTCCTTCATAAATGATTCCTTTTGTATCACATAAAATGACATCTTTTACACCCATATTTAGCAGCAATTTAACAATCGCTACCCCTGCAGAACCTGCACCGTTTACGACAACGCGAATGTCTTCTATTTTTTTATCAGCCAGTTTCAATGCATTGATTAACCCAGCAGCTGTTACAATCGCTGTACCATGCTGATCATCATGGAAAACTGGAATATTACAAATTTTTCGTAGCCGATCTTCAATTTCAAAGCATTGTGGTGCTGCAATATCTTCTAAGTTCACTCCACCAAAAGTAGGTTCCAATAATTTAACGACTTCGACAATTTTGTCCGGATCTGTTGTATCTAAGCAAATTGGAAATGCATCCACATCTGCGAAACGATTTAAATAACAATGCTTTTCCTTCCATAACCGGCATAGCTGCTTTTGGACCGATATTTCCAAGGCCAAGTACAGCTGTTCCATTTGAAACAACGGCAACAAGATTTCCCTTCATCGTGTAATCATAGACTTTGCTTTCATCTTCATAAATGTCCATGCATGGTTCTGCGACACCTGGTGAATAAGCAAGACTTAAATCTTTTGCATTCCGTAATGGAACTTTTGATTGAACCTCTAATTTTCCTTGATTCTCCTTATGCATTTTTAGCGCTTCATCACGTAAAGTGGACATCCACTGCATCTCCTTTTATGATATTCATTTTTTCTAGATCTAATAAGTTGGTAAGATCAATTTTCACCAGGTGTTTTTAAGTCCAGCAATTACTAAATGCTAATGATGATATTAATAGTTGAATTTACTTATTCACTTCTACTGATAAATAAAAAAATGAGAATTCATTTACCGGAAGAGAAATTCGGGTTCATGGATTCTCATCATTAATGGTATATTTATTAGGACATTATAGGTATTTTCAAAGTTTAATAGATTGAAATCATTCATATTTTCGTATTCATTTACGAAGTTTAGTTCCTTTCAAGAGGAGCAAAATAGCTTATATAGCAGGCTCACTTCTGATTTTCGAACTCTCTACTCCCCATCTTGTAAATTAAAAACGACCATTCTAATTTCAGACATTTCTTCTACAGCAAATCGTGGGCCTTCTCTACCAGCACCGCTCTTATCGATTCCGCCGTATGGCATATGATCCGCACGATAGGAAGAAGTGTCATTAATGTTCACGCCGCCTGTCTGAATCTTTTTAGCTGCTTTCCATGCCAAGTTAACATTATTTGTAAAGACACCTGCTTGGAGACCATATTCCGAATCATTCACAAGATCAATCGCTTCATCAAATGTTTGATAAGGAATAATCGAAGCAACAGGCCCAAATACTTCATCGCAGACTACTTTCATATCAGAATTTACATTTCTTAAAAGAGTTGGCTGTACCACTACTCCATCACGAGTACCACCTGTAAGTACTTCTGCTCCTTCGCTTACAGCCTCTTTAATCCACTCTTCCACTCTTTTTGCCTCTCCTAAAGTAATTAACGGACCTACATCTGTATCCGGATCTAAAGGATTTCCAACCACTAGTTTATTCGTAGCTTCCACCATTTTTTCTGTAAAAGCATCGATGACACTCTCATGAACATAAATTCTTTGTACCGACACACAGAATTGTCCTGCTGAACCGAATGCTTTTTTCGATAATAAATCAGCGGCCAAATCTAGATCAGCATCAGAGTGTACGATATTTCCAGAGTTATTACCTAACTCTAAAGTAACTCGGTTAAATCCGCTGTTTTGTTTAATACGTAAGCCGACATTTGGACTTCCTGTAAAGGTAATCATTTTTTTGCCAGGATGTGCAACCAAATAATCACCAACAGTACGACCTGAACCAATGACTAAGTTAATATACCCTTTAGGTAATCCTGCTTCTTGCAACAAATTACATAAATAGATAGCGCTCAGTGGAGTTGTAGATGCCGGTTTAAGCACAACTGCGCAACCAGCAGCGATAGCAGGTGCTACTTTATGAACGACAAGGTTCATCGGGAAATTAAAAGGAGTAATTGCCGCAACCACACCTACTGGGACACGAATATAGAGACCCATGCGGTTTTCAGACCCTGGAACCGCATCAAGCGCGACCGTTTCACCGTGAATTCTTTTTGCTTCTTCGGCAGCAGTTATAACTACTTGTGCAGAACGATTGACTTCAGCAGTCGCATCCCTTAAAGGTTTTCCCCCTTCTTTAGCGATTAAATGTGCGATCTCATCCGCATTTTTTGAAATGAGTTCCGCCGTACGTTTAAGGATTTCATATCTTTCATGGGCAGGTAAAGGACGATTAGCCAATGCTTCATTTGCAGCTAATATCGCAGCATCCACATCTTTTTGTTCTGCAACGCCCACTTCGCCAATTACTTCTTGGGTAAATTTGTTATAAACCTTCATTTTTTCAACAGTTGAAAGCCATTCTCCATTAATATATAAACCAGTTCCTTGTTGAGTTGAAACACCACTCATATTTCTCACTCTCCTTATGATTAAACAAAGATTAATTAAACATTTTTGCTGCTAAAAAGTCGCCTACATCTGTTCCGAGATTTAACTTCTTAGCTTCCTCATATACAGCACGAGCTGCCATGATATCTTGAACGGCTGTTCCAACCGATTTGAACAACGTAATTTGATTATCGTTTGTGCGAGCTGGATTTCCTGCTACCAATGCTGGCAGCTCAATTACTTTATCACGATTGTATTGTCCATTCTCAATGGCCGAAATTACATCACCCGATTCTCCTTCTAGGTGCTTCGTATCAATAACAATTACATCAGCTTTTTCAAATGTATCTGTATCGATTTCTCTCATACTAGGCATTGTAGATCCGATCGAGTTTACATGGACACCTTGATCCACCCATTTTCCTTCAAAAGCAACACTGTTTCCTTTACTTTGAGTATTTGTACATACATTAACGATATCTGCACCTTGTACAGCCATGATCGCAGAATCAACAGCTTCCACTTTGATTCCAAGTTTTCCGCTCATTTCCTGTGCAAAAAGCTCTCTGCGCTGAGGATTTGGACTAAATACTCTTACATATTCAATTTCTCTTACCGCACAAACCGCTTCTAAATTCGTACGAGCTTCTAGACCTGATCCGATCACACCAACTGTTCTTGCATTTTCTCTAGCTAAATATTTAGTTGCTAAACCAGTCGTTGCTCCTGTTCTTGCAGCCGTTAAATAACTGGAATCCATCATCGCCTCTAAATTACTTTCATTTTGATCAATTACACCAATTAAATAACGAACATTAGGTCCATTCTTAAAGAATACCTTAAAGCCCATATAACCGCTTTCATTCATTACAGCAGGCATTAAGCGGAAAAAACCTTGATTGTTTGTAGACATGTTCATTCGTGGTGGCATTTGAACATGACCATGATATTCTTCCACTAGTCCTTTTTCAATTTGTTCAATGATCGTACGCATGTTAATCGACTGTTCGACTTCTTGTAAGTTTAAAATTAATGTCATCTTGCTCACTCCTTTTTTCATATTTTTTAATAGATTAATATTGCGTTTGCAAGGCTTGTCCATACTTAGCTATTAATCAAAGCGTTTTTACCTTTCTCAGAAGCTGTTTCTGGGAAACGACCAATGAAGAATTGGCTGTCATCATCCTTGGTTACTTCAATTCCTGAAGCGATAAGGGCTTGACGGATAGCACTCATTTGAGACTGATTTATTTTCATAGTTGGTTGACGTAATGGTCCACCGTTAAATCCATTTAGCCAAGCAGCATATTTCCAAAGCATACGGTTTACTAAACCCGCACCATCTGAAGATGCCATTAATTTCCCAACCGTTTGTCTAGCAGGTTGTAATTTCCAATATTGCTCATAAACTTCTTCGTATTTTCCTTCTCGCATTGTATTAAATAGTTTTGGTAAAACGTCTCCGTACATTTCATAGTTACTAGTACCCATGAATTGAAGTGGAACTAAGTTTCCGATTGCAAATGCATCTTTTTCTAAAGGAGTCATAACGATTACTTCATCGTTAAACAGTTGGTAGCACTCCGTGAAACCAGCAATTAATGGCATTCCACCCTCAGCTTTAATCGCGACAATGTTAGGAATATGATCAAGCATTTGTCTGATCACTTTTGGATCAATGGCAGCAGGATGTAGACGTTCAAAGTTCCAAAGCGGAACAGGGAAAAGGATGACACCTAAGTTGGTAGCGTCACAGACAGCTTTCGTATATTCATAGATTTCCTGGCTGTTTTTTGGATAGAAGTTTGATGGATATGAAAGGAGAACAAGATCAGCCCCTGCTTCTTCTGCCAATTGAACAGCTTCGATGTTATCTTCTAGAGTGTTAAAACTAGCATGGTGGACGATTGTTAATTTCCCTGCAGCCTCATCTACAGCAATCTTCGTAAATTGAATGTATTCTTCTAGTGACATGACCACCTCTGAAACAAGTAAGGTTCCAGTAAAGCCTAGTTCAATACATTTTTTTACATCATGTCTGATCCCTTTTTCATTTAACCCTTTTAAATCTTGTGTAAAAGAAGGGATTACAACGTTTATAAGTCCGTCCAGATTTTCTTTTGCCCATTGTCTAGATTCTGTTCTTGTATATTGTGCCATTTTATAGTTCTCCCCTTTAATAAGTTATTGGTAACGATTTAATAATTCTATATTAATCTATTGTTGATAATAATTAGAAATATCTAAATATTATGTTGGTTATAAGGATTCCTTATTACCAATGATATATAGACTAAAGCGATCGCTCGATCATTTTTATCTACAAGTACCTACTATTACTCTTAAACCTCATGGCGCAATTGGAAGCGCCACGAGCTAAAGCATGATAGAAATTAATTACAAATTATAGATCTGTTACAACAGAATTAGTATCTATTTCATTTTTTTCTGCAAGCCTAACTGGTGCTGTCTCTTTAAGAAATAGTGAGAAAATAAAAGCAATCAACGATGCACTGGAGCCAATAATAAGTGGAGCTGTAAGGCCCCAAGCATCGGCAGCCATGCCACTTAATATTGGGTTAAGGACACCACCAAATACTTCCCCGATACCAATCACTAATCCTACCGTAACTCCAGCATATTGACGTGGAACCGTTTCAGCTGGAATAACAGACATCAATAATGCTCCTACACCCATACCTGAGGAAAATAGAAAAACCATAACAACCATTAGACCCACGGAATCTATGAACAAGACGGCAAGTGGAGTGAATATGGAAAGAAATCCGAATATGAGTGCTGTCGGTTTTCGGCCAATACGATCTGAAATCGCGGGAACTAACATCCCAAAAATGGCAAACCCTGCTCCAAACGCTGCCATAATGATGCTCATTGTGCCCGGAGAAAAATGTTTAAAATTAACAAGAAAGGTTGGTCCAAATATATTAAAAGACATAACATATATCATAAAACAACTGAAAATGACGATGGATAACCAGATGTTCCGATGTTTAATGACATCTTTAAAGCTTACTTTTTCACTGGAAGCAGCAGGAGAAATGGCTGTCATATCGCTTTTTTCGGGATTTTTCACAGACTTCAAAATGAAAAAAGCTAAAATCAGGCCTGGAATGATCGTCAAATAAAAAGCAGTCCGCCAATCAAATGCATTTGCTAAGGCGACAATGACAAGAGGTGCCACAAAACTTCCAAAAACGGCATTTCCAGTATTCATCGTGAGTCCCATGTTGAAGCCACGACGTTTCTCTGACGATTCTACTGCCAAAATGGATTGGGTAATTGGTGTAATTGGGCCTTCAAGTAATCCCATAATCATTCGCAAAACAAGTAACATCCCAAAAGATGCAACTAATCCGTGCATGAGTGACAAGACCGAAAACAGTACTACAAAAAGAGCCAAGACCGTTTTTTTGTTTTGAACCCTGTCGGACAGATAACCCTCCCAATGGACCAGAGATTGCCCATGTAATCCCTAACGCCGAACCAATTAATCCGATTTGAGTATTGGTTAGAGTAAATTCCTCCTGCATAAATGGAATAAGATAATTAATAGCTAGTCTATCAAAAAATACAAAACCAATTGAAAAGAAAAAGATCGTAACTAATTTATTCTCATAACTCCAAAACTTTCGTTTCCCCAAATGAAACACCCTTTCCTATCGTATAATGGACTCAGATGTTGGACATAGAATGATTAATATAATAATCTAATCCAAAGATAAAGATTGAGTCGTGAGCACTTATGTCTACGAAGCTCAACAAACCCGTTCAGATCTGACGGTCGTCCATACAAAACCGCTTGAATACTATCGACATACCTACATTGTTGCCGGATAAGTTCAAGTTGAAGATTCTAAATTCATGGAGAGACTGCAGCTCAGGCACTTTTCAAAAAGTGTCTTGACACGGAATCCATTATAAATTGAAGGTGTTTCTATTAAGTATGTCAAAGGGCTAACAAACTACAAACATAAAATCAGTGCTCCGCAATCTAAGCTTCGAATAAATACTTAGGCACTAAACCTCAAGATTAAGTAGAACATCAGGAGGATTAAGATCCTACTTTGAAGCCTTCAGGCATTAACTGACGCCAAGCTGTCATAGATTTAGTAATGTCATCCCAAATCAAAGGTTCTGAATGATCATCTGTGACTCGAGGCATTTCGGCACTCAATTCATAACGATTTCCATTTGCCCAGAAATATGCAAAGAGATTTGCACCAACTTCATGTCTACCGATACCGAATTCGAGCTGCAAACCATGAGGTGCCATCATATCCAAAGCCCTCTTCATATGTTCGATACCTTCAAAACGCCATGCAATATGATCTAATGTTTCGTCACAAGAGTGGCTGCCAAAGAACGCTAAATCATGGTGATATTCTCTTGAACGTGCCCATGTTGCTGCATAAATTTCTGGTGCTGGCATGAAAATATCCGAAAGTTTAAAATCTAAAGCCGTTGTCACAAACTCAGAGAATTTCTTACCATCTGCCACTTTAATTCCTAAGTGATCTAAATCTTGTGGGCCAGCACCTGTTAAACTGCGGTGTGGAGTAGATGCAGGATTATAGTAAGAACGTTGATTTGCTACCGTTACTAAATCCATTCGAATATCTTTATTAGTGGAAGGTAACAGAAAACTGATTTTTTTAGGATGTCCTGGTTCTGCATCTGTAAACTCTTCCACTTTAATACCAAGTTCTTCAATACGCCTTTTATATATTTTTAATTCATCTTCATTTAATACTTGATAGGCTAATTGACTGATTCCAGTTCCTCCAGATGTTAAGACTAAGTCATAGTCATTATCCAATCCACAACCTAGATAAACATGATCACCATCTCTAGCCATCTCTTTAAGTCCAAAAACATTTACATTGAAATCCACTGCTTCAGAAACATCGTTTACCCTGATGATTGCATTTGCTAATTTTTGAAGTGTCATTTAAAAACTCCTCCTTGCAGTCATTTAATACCCCTATCAAATTTTACCTTTTAGCATTTATTTCTTGTCTACCAAGAAGCCTTGGTGCCCAGAAACTCTTTTCGATTAGAAAGTTTAATCTAATTAACTATCATTCTCTCAAAGGATTACTTTTTGAATAACTCCAACAATTCAATAATGATTCCGTATTCAGAAGTTGTATCCATATAAGCATATTGACCGCCGCCATCAAAGAATAATCCTTCTTGGATAGTTGGGAAGCCAACCTCATTTAGTAATGCTTTTTTCTCGTCCACACTATCCACCCAGAATGCGATATGATGTGCACCTTCACCATATTTCCCCAAGTGCTCCTGCCATGTACTTGGTGAAGAAGTATCAGGTTCAACTAATTCAATCTGAATTCGTGGAGTATCGATAAAAGTAAAGCGGTTAATAGCATCTGTAGGCTCGCCTTTAAATTTAACTTTCACGAATTCTGGATCTGGACTTTCAAGAATGGCTGATTTTTCCACACCTAACATATTGCAGAAAGCATCACGTGCTTCTTCCACATCTTTTACAACAAAGCAAAGTTGTGCGATTTTGTTTGTTCCAAGTAATGGCTCGCCTGCAAATTGGCTGTCACCTGTTGCTGGAGAAAGTGGTTCATCTGTCTTAGGTCCACCAAACTCTAACAACTCGATTAAAGTTTTATATTTACTACGAGTGTCTAGGAACGCATAACGACCACTATCTGGATGAAACTCACCAGATTGAGCAACTGTATATTTTTCTTCCATTGTTTCTAATGTTTCTGAAATTTTATCTACGTCAACGGCAAAGTGATTATAGCCTTCTCCCTTTTCTAAACACTCGCGCATTAGGTTTGGAACTGTGTCTGGTTCAACAAGCTCAATTTGAACTCCTGGTGTGTTAAAGAAAGCTAATTTATTTCTTGCTGGCGTAGCCTCACCATAATATTTCACTTGTGAAAATTCCTCTGGTGCAGTTACAAATGGTTCTGGAACTACATCACCAAGCAGCTTTGCCCAAGATACGGATGCTCTTTCAATATCCTTGACTACAAAACAAACTTGATTGATGTCGTTTGTTCCTAATAAAGGTTTTTTTACTAAAGGTTGACTCATAATATAGAACACTCCTTATCTTTCAACACATTTGGTGATGAACTTTATCGGCACGACGGGCTTGTCCATCACCTGTGGAAATGATTTTGCCCGTAATCCGCCCTGGAGCGGTCCAAAGCTGGCTGCAATAGCTATTTCATATTTCTCTCCTAGTCAAGATACGCATAACAGCTTCCTGTTGGGAATACAAATTGAATTCAAGTGGTTGCATAATTACTGCTGATACATTAGAATCTGAAATGGTAAGGATTATAGGAAAACTGCCAGATTTTCCACTCCAAGTGTCGTTTGATCTACATATATATCACGTTTTTCCAATTTTAAACCGCTATCCGTTTGTACTAAAATGTCTATTCTTTCTGCTGAAAGCATTTGATATTTCGCAATATCATGTTGGCTGCGCATCAGTAAAATATAACTTTTCGCTTCAAGCTTATTATCTTCCAGCTCAGATACGCGTACATTCGTAATAAATCTGCGGGTTCTGGAAGAAGGATCTTCTGCCCATGCTAATTCTGTATACATACGTTCAACACGCATAGCGATTGTCTTATAGTTGTCATAAAAATGGAACATTTCATTTGAGAATTCTGAGTCAGGTTCACGACTTTGAGGGACCGTTCTCACTGGCATTCTATAATGTAAATTTTCACTTAAGATCGTTAGCCATTCTCTCCATTTTTTGTTATCTAAAAGAGATGCTTCATTTTGTAAAAAACCAAAGGCTTCAAAATATAAAGGCTCATTATAATTGACTGGTCTACTTTTCAAATCGATTTTACTATTCATACGAACCCTCCCCATAAAATCAAATTCGCCTTGGAGAATTTGCGCCCAGATGTTTATCGAACTTGCTCGATAAACATCCTTAAAAAATCTGAGGCATCCGCCGGAGGCTTAACTTCATTCAGTAATGGTTTAAACCACAACTGTTTTTTATACCTATATACATTCATCTCACACTTATAAAAGTGGATACTTGAATGAAGTTAAAAGATGATATATTTTGTTATTCTTCAGTTAATAATTTCTTCCACTGAGCGAAGAACTTACGAGTATTTTCTTCTGTAAATGTAGTTGGACTAACTTTACCTGGACCCGGCCAGTCTGTTACTAGTTCATTGTGCATACCCATTACATAATGAAGTTCTAAGCGTTCCTGTGCAATGACACCTTTGGTAATCCTTGACATACCAGCCCAAACCTCGGCATCATCCACTTCAAATGTTCCACTAGAACCAAAACCAACAATATAGTTTTGTTTGGTTTGTTCTTTAAACCATTCCGGTGATTCTTTATCAACAAGCAACCAAGTAAATACTTCGATTTCATCTGCACCTCTTGGCTGCCATAAACGCATTGTCATAAATGGTTGTGGCGGTCCTTGTTCATTTAGTTGTGAACCTTGCATTACATTTAAGAATGATAGATTCGGGAATATATTACCTGGCACAAAGTTAGATTTTCTAAATACTTCCATTTGCTCTGTTGATAATTTGTTTTTGGCTGCATTTACAATTTCTTCAGGATAATTCAAATACTCTGGTAGTTTCACATGCGGCGGTCCCCCTACAATCCCAAGACCATGACCATTTTGAAGGGAAATTTGTTTTCCATACATCGTAAATCTCGGATCTGGTGGAACTTGACCCAATGCAACACCTGACGCATGAGCCATTACTGCATGGTATGAGTCTGAGGCAAAATTGTCTGCTGCTGCTTTCCAGTTTGCACTGACCACCCAGCGTTGTGGCGGTCCAACGACTTCCATTCCCTGAGGTGTTTTATTAAAATAAATATCAATATAAAATTTCATATCCCCAAGCCATTCATCTAGTGATGGAGCTTCCTCATTAAAGGTTGCGAAAATGAGGCCACCATAGCTTTCTACTCTAGCTTGAATTAATTTATAATTATTTCGATCCAACGTATCGCCATAAGCTTCTTTTTGCGCAGGCACACCTGCAACGGTACCATTGGTTCTATATGTCCATCCATGATAAATACATTTAAACGTCTTTGTATTTCCGTGATCCTGGCGGCAAAGATGCATTCCTTTATGCACACAAGCATTTAGAAATACATTGACGCCATCTTCAGTGCGAACAGCAATGACACGGTCGTTACCAACAAAACGTGTTACATAATCATTTGTGTTCGGTATTTCTGTTTCGTGAGCAACAAAATTCCAAGTTTTAGCAAATACTTTTTTTAGTTCAAGATCAAAAATTTCTGGATCTGACCATACTTTTGAAGAAATAATCCCTTCTTCTGGAACGGTTAGGTCGCTAATTTTTGTGCCATCACTGAGCCGAGCATCTAAAGTCTTATTTACCATTGGAAACAACTCCTTCTTATTTTTTATTTTTAAAAATGAAGCCACATTTATAATTAAATCCCCTTGTAATCGTTTCCATATCTAGTAAACAAAAAAGAAAGCAAGGGTTGCGTTTGTGAACGTTTATCAATTATTACCGTTAGTAGGGTTTTTCGAATCTTCTAGTATTGATGTAGATGATCGTCGATTTTGAATCATATTCTAACTAAGACTTCCCAAACCAACTGGTTTGTTTTTATATCACCAAATAAATCTACATTTTCAAGAGTTCTCCGAAATTCAATCCTAACACCGCGCATGATTTCTAAATTGACATCAAAGGTGTTCGCCACCTGCTACAGAAGCAAATCCCCGTACACCTAGCCCTCCATCACTGTTGATGATGACACCTGTAATCGCCATTGAATCTTGATTAGAAGCAAGTAGTACATATGGACTTGTATGATCTTTAGGAGTGGGAACTACATGCAAAGGATTCGTTGTTTTCATCAGATCCTCTATATTGTCTACATTGGATTGCGTTTGTTTTTCTTGACCTAATGCCTCCGGTCCCCTTAGATCCGTAAGCGTACCACCAGGAGCAACTCCATTCACACGAATTTTTGGTGATAATTCATAGGCTAATTCTCGGATTAAACCGATCACAGCATGTTTTGATGCCGTGTAAAGTGGGCCACCACCTGCTGAGTAGAATCCTGCATTAGATACCGTAAAAACGATATTTCCTTGTGTTTTAATAAGTTCAGGTAGAACTGCTTTAGCACCGTAGAGAGGTCCTTTTACATTGACACCAAAAACTTGGTCAAACGATTTATCAAGATTTTCCTTTGGTAAATCTGGTAATGTCACAAAGTAATCAAAAATTCCTGCATTCCCGATAAATGTATCGATCTTACCAAATGCCTTCACCGTTTCTGCAACCGCTTTTTCATTGTCCTCTAGTAGAGTTACATCCCCTTGAACCACTACTACTTGATTACCAAACTGTTTCTGCAAATCTCTTACTTTTTCGCCCGAACGTTCTAATACACCAATAAGCGCACCCTCATCAAGGAACCTTTCGACCAGTGCTCGTCCGATGCCTGATCCTCCTCCGGTGATTAATGCTACTTTTCCCTCTAACCATCCCATATATATTCAACCCCTTTATGAACCGTTAACAAATATCTGATTGGTGAAAGCATCATAAATGATCACTCCGCAAGTTGTCAGTTCACCATTTCAAAAGATATAGTTATCATTCCATAGTTATATTTTACTTTATTTTTATAATATTTTGAAATATCAAAATATTATTTCGGTGATAAGTTGAACTTATTACCATTTCATTATTATTCAACCATTGCTACTGCTCGTACAGAACCGGCGGTGCCACCTTTGACTTTAATCGGAAATGCACTGAACTTAAAGCTGTGTTTTACTGGTAGCTTGTCGAGGTTGGCCAACTTCTCAATATGGTAATACTCTTTTTTTCGTCCCATGAAATGCGCAGGAAACAAAGCGCTCTTATTTCCAGCTTTTACGTCCGCCACCATCGCTCCAAAAGGACGATCAAAGGTATAAGCGTCAATCCCCATGAGCTTTACCCCCTGATCAATCAGCCATTCGGTTGCTTCCCCTGTCATTCCGGGTTGATCATTAAGATACTTTTCATTATAGATGTGCTTATCATAGCCTGTCATGATCAGTACGATGTCCTTAGGTTTAATACTATATTCCATATCAGCAAGTGCTTTTTGGACATCTTCCACGGTAATACCACTTCTCGGTTCTTTATGGCGCATATCCAAAATCACACCATCGCCATAAAAATCTTCAAGGGGTAGCTCATCAATTGTACGAGATGGCTGTCCTTCTGTAATCGGTCCAAAATGAATCGGAGCATCACAGTGAGTACCAACGTGAGTAAACACTTCAGCGCTGACGCTTTCTACCGCTAGTGCTAGACCGTCTAGAAAATCAGTCGGTTCTATATCCAGCTTATTCGCCAGTTTTACCGCTTCTTGTTCACTATCTGAAAATTCGACCTTTGGCGGCCATGGGTCGGCGTAGGGATTACTTTCCCAATAAACGCTCAAATCATAAAGTTTCATCTTGATTTTCCTCCTAGTCATTCTCCCATGTTCTTTTACCTTAGAAATCTGGAGGAGTAATCTGTCAAGGTCGGGTTCACCTGCCTTAGATCGTCTCATTTACTCCTCACCCGTGCTGTTTTCGCAATATTATGGTATCTTTAGCACTTACTTCATCATAATAAGCATCCACTTCTTATCTCTAAGTAATCGAATACCTGTAACCAGAATTAAATACTTTTTAAAGCTTCTACTTTTTTAATTCCTAATATTTCCCTTGCTTCATCAGGTGATGCGATTTCGTAGCCTAAGTCAGTTGCAATACCAACAATTCTTTCTACAAGCTGTGCATTGCTCGTTGCAAGTTCGCCTTTTCTAAAATTGATATTATCTTCAAAGCCAACACGGACATTTCCACCCATAAGTAGTGATGCGATTGTTGCTTGATGTTGCTGAGCTGCGATTCCCATTGCTCCGAATAACGCATTAGAAGGTAATTTTCTAACCATATGTGTCAGGTTTTCCATACTAAACTGAATAGAACCTTGATTTATTTTTTGCATTCCGAAGACAAAAGTAAAGGATGGCGGATTGTCGATAAGACCTTCTGGAATGAAAATATTTAAGACATCTTCAAGTTGAGCATGATTAAATATTTCTAATTCCGGTTTAATATTGCGTTCCTTCATCATTTTTGCTGCATTTCGAAGCCAATCACGATCCCATAAAGTCGGTTTCACGAAGGTTCCAGGATAAGCCTGCATTAATCCACAATCAAGGGAAGCCATTTCTGGTTCTGCTTCTAATGTTTGTAATCCATCATCAATATGGCTTTCTGGGTTCATCGCAGGTGCAGTACTGAATTGTGTAATGATATTACTTTTAGCAATGATTTCCGCTTTAATTTCTTTGAAAACATTCGCATCATTAGTTGGTTTACCTTTAGGATTTCTCGCATGGACATGGGCAATAGCTGCACCAGCATTTAAACAACGGTATACTTCTTCTGCAATTTCCTTTGGTTGTTCTGGTAAGCGCAGGGTTTGCTTCTTTTCCATGAAAGTTACTAGTAGGTGCTACAGTTACAATAATTTTTCTTTTCTTTGCCATTTAAAAAACCTCCTAATATTATGAATGAAATGTTTATATTAAAATAGTCATACAACCATTTTCAAAAATGTCCACTTGTCCTCCTCCGCCCATCACCTCCCTAAATGATCAATTACCTCTTGAATGAATCAAATGCCTTGTCCATCATCTATATCCTCCTATTCTAGTAATCAGCAAATCGATTCTTCTTTAGCAAAGGTTCATTCGACATTACCTACTTGCGCCACTATCAACCTTGTATTTTCACATTCTTTTATTGGATGCGTTTTTAATTATCTGATTAATTTAAATATTATAATTTCTTTATCGATAAGTAAAGTTAACATTATTTACATATATGTTAAGTATTACTGACATAAAAGAATGACCACTACCTCTAAATAAAAGAAGTAAAACCATTGTCCTTCAAGGGATTTACTGACTATGAAATCTACCATATACAGTGATTTGATTCATTTATTAGCAAATGAATGAATCAAAAAAATGAGGTTGTCCTTTGGTTTAAGGACAACCTCGTCTATTACTTTATCTTCTAAGTAGAATGTATAAATGGATTCAACTAAACCTGAACGGGATCAAGATGTTTAACTAATTCTGTTCTAATAGACTCTGGTATTTTTGCCGATTTACCTGTTGAACGATCGATAAACACGTTTGTAAGACTTCCCTTAGCCACAAGCGTATCTTCTTTGTAAAAACCAAATGATAGAATGTAAGACGAATTCCCAACTTTCGCAATCGAAACTTGTGCCTCCAATTCATCATCATATTCTATATTTCCTAGATAATCACATTCCACATGCACACGTGGCATATCTAAACCTAGTTGAAAAATCTTTTTATAGGAATAACCGATCCTCCTAAAAAAGTCATGGTCCATAATTTCAAAATAACGGAATATAGAACTGTAATGGATACGCCCTGATGCATCCGTATCAACAAATTGAATGCGAATTTTTTTTGTAATCATATTATTTCCTTATCCTCCCTTTTCTCTCATATAAGAAACATTAAGTAATAAATTTAGAAAAAAGTCTGTATTTCTTCTAAATAGCCTAAGAAAATTGTATGATATTTTTTATTAAAGATAAAGTTAAGAATATTTACAATTAGTTAATTAATACTTACAATTAAAAAATATAGCATCTAATAGATTTCGTAAAAATTAATCATGCGAGGTGAATGTAAAATGAATATAGACCAACTTCAGTATATTATTGAAGTTTCTGAGCAAGGAACGATTGCAAAAGCAGCAGAAAAGCTTCATGTATCTCATTCTGCTATTAGTCAAGCCATTACCAGCTTGGAATCTGAACTGGATCTAACTATTTTTAATCGTTCACGTTCAGGAAGCAAATGTACAGCGGAAGGAAAAGCGGTAATTAAGTTATCCCTTGAGATTATGAATAAATTAAAGGAATTGAAGAATCTTGGACAAAAAGATGCCATGCTAAAAGGGGATTTAAAAATAGCAGCCTCGACCATTTTCTTTTCGACCTTTCTCCCTGAACTTCTTTATACGTTTAGGAAGGAGTTTCCTTATGTTCGAATTGAAATTAATGAAAACGATCCTAACAATATCATTGAAGCTGTTAAAAATAATCTTTTTGATATAGGACTGATTTTAGGTATTGATGAAACATTGAAGATAGACGACCCAAGAATCACTTTGGAAGTACTATTGCAGTCAAGTTTAATGGTTTGTGTTAGCAAATATTCACCACTGGCTTACAACAAGACAGTCGGTCCTGAGGAATTAATACGACAACCTTTAGTGATAAGAAATGAAAAATTCGCGGAAAGATTTTGGAATAAATTATTTTTAGATTACGGAGAAGGAAACGTCGTTTTTTATTCGAATAATCATGATGTGACCAAAAACCTCATTGCCAATAACATCGCTACAGGTGTCTATTCAGAATTTTGGATAAGGAACGAACCTTTAGTGTTAAACGGAGATATCGTCATGATCCCGTATGTAGACGGAAACACAGAATTTAATAAAACGTACTTAATTAGTGTACTGCCAAAAACAAATCATTTACCGATTGTAATCAGAGAATTTATGCAAGAATTAAGAAGTAAACTAAACTAGGACTTTTGAACAAATAGCGAACAAACGAACAGACTACACCCTATAATAATGTTGAATAACTTTTTGTCCACCATATGCACTTTTTGTATTCTAGGAAATCCGACATAAAAGATGTATTAAATAATTGCCTCTATTATCACTATGGAGCAAGACCCACCGTTAATCTTTTATTACTATAGTGGATTCCATTCCTTGTGGAACAATAGAGGCAAATTGTAACCTGTGATCGATGTTGATTATCTATCCCTTTTCGACTCCTAAACTACTATATATTCTTTTAAACTTAATTATTCACTGTTGATACGTTCATTTTCCATTTTCATTCTTTTTGCTATTTCACAAGTAATTTGGGACTGATCGTAAAGAACGCTTCCGTTTTCTCAATAATCTCTGACATTCTAATTCCTTCTTGAGTTTCAACCAATACCATACCCTCAGATGTATAATCAAACACAGCCAAATCTGTAATCAACCGATGCACAACTTGTTGACCAGTTAATGGGAGTTTACATTCTTTTTTGATTTTAGATTCTCCATGTTTATTCGTGTGTTCCATAATCACTACGACGCGTTTAGCACCATGCACCAAGTCCATAGCACCACCCATTCCTTTAACCATTTTCCCTGGAATCATCCAGTTGGCTAAATCGCCGGTTTCAGAAACCTCCATGCCTCCAAGAATGGCCAAATCAATATGCCCCCCACGAATCATCGCAAAAGATTCAGCACTATCAAAATAAGAGGCACCCTTCACTGCAGTAACCGTTTCCTTTCCTGCATTTATTAGATCAGGATCCTCTTCCCCTGCTATTGGATAGGGTCCAATTCCTAACAATCCGTTTTCAGATTGAAGTAAAACGTTAATTCCCCTAGGAATTTCATTAGCGACAAGGGTTGGCATTCCGATACCCAGATTGACATTCATTCCGTCTTGAATCTCTTGAACTGCTCGTTTCACGATGGTTAATCGGACATCTTTCATCAGTTATTTCCTCCTTCAGTTTGGATGATGATCTCTATGGTTATGCTTGAATGACGGTTCGTCTTTCAATTCTTTTTTCATAGTTCGTGCCTAAAAGAACCCGCTGAACATATACTCCAGGAGTATGGATCGCATCAGGGTCTAATTCTCCTACTTCCACGATTTCCTCGACTTCTGCTATGGTCACTTTCCCAGACATGGCCGCTAATGGATTAAAGTTGCGCGCCGTTTTTCGATAAACTAGATTTCCTAACGGGTCTGCTTTCCAAGCTTTCACTAATGCAAAATCTCCAACGATTCCTTGTTCCAAAATGTACATCCGACCGTTAAACACCTTGTATTCTTTCCCCTCAGCAATAGGAGTTCCTACCCCAGTTGCGGTATAAAATCCCGGTATACCTGCCCCACCTGCACGGATACGTTCTGCTAGCGTTCCCTGTGGTACTAGTTCCACTTCAAGCTCACCACTTAAAAACTGCCGTTCAAAAATTTTATTTTCCCCAACATAAGAAGCCACCATCTTTTTAATTTGTTTATTAGCTAATAACAAACCTAGTCCCCAATCATCCACTCCACAGTTATTGCTCACAACCGTTAAGTCCTTGACTCCTTTGTCTCTTATAGCAATAATGGTTTTTTCAGGAATACCACTTAGGCCAAATCCGCCTACAATTAAAGTCGATCCATCTTTTATGTCTTGAATTGCTTCACTTATGGAATCTACAATTTTCCCTTTACTCACGGGCGATTCTCCTCTCTTGATATATATTGAATGGTTAACATTCTCTATCATTAAATAACTTAAAAAAGATGATAACTCTAATTAGGACAGAATCCGTATTGTCTATTTTCCTGCTGCTAATGTTGAAAGTCGTTCCTTAACTCCCTCTCTACAAACGCCACCATGAAAACAAATGGCTTTATCGATCTCATAATCCAGGAACCTGATGATGGATTGTTTTGCTTGTTCCATATTTAGAGTGTACTTTTCATTTGGATACTGTAATTGTCCTTGATCAGCAGTAAGTGCATCACCCGTAATCAAGGTTTTAGTAGCCTGATGGTACAGGCTTATATGATCCGGAGTATGTCCAGGTGTGAAAATGACAGATATTCCACCGCAAAATGGCAATACCTGACCATCTGAAATGGTATGATCTACCCCAGTGTTTGGTACCGTAATTCCAGTTTTGATAAGTGGTTTTTCTCCTTGAATAAATGGCTTGGTAAGCTCATGGGCATACACTTCAATTTTATGATTAGAACCACTCATTATCTCGGGTAAGCTACCTAGATGGTCATAATCGTGGTGAGTAATGATAATCTTAGTCAGTCTACCGTTAGGAAGCTTTTCTATTGTTTTCCGTATCGCTTCATATTGCCCAGGGTATCCTGTATCGATCAAAATGACATCCTGATCATCCCAAAAAACCGTAGGCCGAAAAACCATCGGCACTTCATTTAAACATTCATGTAATTCAATAAACCCTATTCCTTCAGCTATTTTCATACCATACCTCCTCTCTCGTTGACGACTGTAAACACTATAAGCATCCTTGACCTTGAGACTCTAATTAGGCACATTCGTTTTGTTATTCAAGAGGTAATTGCTTCAAAATCTAATGCCATACCTTGATATACTTGTTCATCCAATTTTTTAGCAGCCTTAATATTATAAGTCTTTTCATAGATTGGCTCTTGAGTGACTTCGGCTCCATAAAACATAATATCGTGTAGATCATCTGTCTCTAATTCAATCAAGGTAGTAGGGAATGGAACTCCTGGAATATCATTTGTAATAATTTTCCCTTTACTTTGAAAGGCAAGGATTGATTTTTCATAAAAAAATACAAAGTTTACATGTTCATTGGATTCGATATTCGCTACAATTTGTGCTTTGCTACCTACCGCAATACGAAGCACGTGAGGTTTGTAGCCATGGATCCACGATACAGCATTTTGTTGGATGGCACCTGACTCTTTGTGTATCGTTGAAAGAAACCCCATACGTTCATCTTTAAATATTTCAGTAAAATCAAATTCCATTTTCTCATTCGCCATTTCATGATCTCTCCTTTATTAATTTTTAATATCCAGACTGTGACGTTCCTCGATTTCAAAATCTCCCTTATTCATGATCCACCCTATAACCAATCCTCCAATAATGGTAGGAACTAGGCATAATATGAGGGTAGGAATGTTGCTAATCATTGAATAACTTAAATCTCCTATCACAAAGATCGCTGTAATCAAACCAATGTAGGAACCAATTACTCCAACATTTTGTTTGAACCTCCAATAAGACACGCGCTTCTTACTCGCCATATAACCCAAAAGCGCTAAACAAAAAGATAATATACTAACAAGAAACACGTAAATTCCATTCTCCCACTTCATCAAAGCAAGTGACATCGTGGTAACAAATAGGACTGGATAAGCACCACAGTAGATCTTTCCACATGTTGTACGTAAGTCTTTACGGTTCTTTATAAGTAAAGCGATCAATCCTGCAATGAAACAAACAATACTTGCTGCAATATGCCATATTAGAACATAATCGTACAAAGCTGAAACGATTAATTTCATTGCTCCGAGCGACCCTAGTGCAAGTATGATCCATTTAAACATTTGCTGTGGAATGAGTGGTAACACTTTTATACCGACAAATGCTCCAATAGCGACAGCTGGAATCGCTAATAGATTGACTGTAAATGAACTAGTAGTAATCATCCCTAATTGAATATAAAATGGCACCTTTATGATATTGACAAAAAGATAAAACCAAGCGCCAGTTCCAACAAATTCATTCTTTGGTAACCGATGTGATAACAAATATATGGCCATGACGGTTCCTGCAACATTGCCAATCATCGTGGCGAAACCTGCTAATATTCCCATTAGTCCGATAAACCAAATGGAACTCGGTAATGCCTGATCGAACTTCGAACCGAAATAATCTTTAATGATTTGAAAAAGGTTAAGACCTAAAATCAAATATCCAAGTAAGATTTTGAGTTGTTCATTGTCACTAGTCCTCAAAACAAAATATCCAATTAAGACCCCAATCAAGATCCATGGGACTAAGGAAAATAAATGCTTCCAGACCACAGTCCTCCGATAAAAGAACACCGCGATTAGATCACCCATTAAAAGAACCGGAAGTAAAACTCCCACTGCTTCCTTCGCTGGAAATATCAAACTCATGATTGTAACGGTAAAAATGCCAAGTACATTTAACCCAGTTGTTTTTCCGAAACTAGTAAGTAATCCAGCCAGCAGGATGGACAGCAGGAGGTATATATTTACATCAAACACAATCTTCACCTACTCTGGATCTATCTCATACAACTTGTTCGTTGTGTAATGATCTATTCTTATTTAAAATCTGAATATTAAGAATTATTAAAGCTTAGTAATCAACCATTTTAGAACAGGATAGATATTTACAAGCAGCCCAGGAGAGTATCCTGAGCTCTTGTAATCATCCAACACTTAAAACGTATATCCTTTATCACGTAACTCTTGATCCACCCATGATCGATCAACGGTCTTGTTTCGAATTTGTTCCAATACTTGCTCTTCTTGTTCTACCTTTTTTAGCAACTTGGGTAACAACCCCTCAGCTTCTTCATAAGGTACAATGACGATCCCATCGCTATCTCCAACGACTAAATCTCCCGGTCGAACAACGACACCACCGCAGGCAATCGTAACGTTAATTTCTCCTGGACCCTCTTTATAACAACCACGATGGGTAACACCTTTAGCAAATACAGGAATGGCCAGAGTTGGCAGAATATCACTATCACGGACAGCTCCATCGATTACGAGTCCTGCGACCCCTCTCCTGATACAATTGCTTACCACAATTTCACCTACAGGTGCCTGGGTTGTGTCTCCCCCAGCATTAAAGACTAAAATGTCACCTGGCTCCGCCATTTCAATGGCCTTTTGAAGAACCAAATTATCTCCCGGCGGACAGTGTATGGTCAGTGCATGTCCTACCATGATCGGCTTTGGATGAAAAGGTCTTATCTTGCTCTCCATGGCAAACAGTCTTTCCATATTATCACTGATAATAGAGGTTGGAATTTCCCGATATGCCTCTACGATCTCTTGACTTACATAACGTTCTGAAGGATTAATTCGATATCCAAGCTTCATGAGATACAATGCCTCATTTCTTTAATAATTCAACTTGAGCGGGATTAAATTGCCCAATTTCCTTTTGATACCCACCGTTTTCTGTATATTCCTCTACCTTTTGTAAATCCAATTTTTCAAAAATTGGAATATCATTAGTAGAGAATAGAATCGCTTCTTCAGTATCTGAAGTATTCGCATGCTCATGTACAGCCCATGTTGGGACACATAGGTAATCTCCTTTTTCCCAATCAAAGCGTACTCCATCAATGATGGTATACCCTTTTCCTTCTTTAATATGGTATACAACACTATTTACATGTTGGTGGGCTTTGCCATGGAACCCAACAGGCAGCTTTTGTAACCATGCCCCAATATTTTCATTAGCCGATTGTCCATTAGATGGATTGATGTATTCCACCACATATCCTTCAACTGGATCGGGATCGTAGTGATCGCTTAAACCTTTCAGTGCAGCTAGTGTTGATTCATATTTGTACACTGGCAGCGGAGCAAGTCCTGGTTTATGATCAGCAAGAGGTCTTACCATGCCACCTTGGTATTTATCGACGCTTGGCTTTCTTGTAATAGGCTGTTTTTGCACTGGACTTCCTTCAAAGAATGTACCATGTAAATAGTAAATGAATGGTGTATCTAAGCAGTCCATCCACATCATTGGTTCTGTACCTTCATGCTCATGTTCGTGCCATAAACGCTTCGGAGTAATGACATAGTCACCTTCGCACATATACACTTTTTCTCCATCTACACCACTGTAAGCGCCCTCACCTTCGACGATGTAACGGATTGCTGTTTGTGTGTGGCGATGTGGAGGAGCTTCCTCACCCGGAAGTAGGATCTGAACGCATACCGATAATGTTTGAGTTGTAGCTCCCCATCCATATGGCTCTAAATCTCTCATTCCAGGATTAATTAACATTAAGACTCTTCGGTCGCCGCCGTTGTTAAAGTCCATAATTTTAGCAGCTTTTTGCATGTGGCGCTCAATTACTTCTCTTTTCCAAATATAAGGGATTGGTTTCGACTTAGGCTCGCTAAGCATGACTGCTGGTGCTGCCATCCATAAAGGTTCTAAGGCGTCCTTGGACACTTCCCGATGAAACTCTGCTATCTCAGGAGTAACATTTACTTTCTTTGCCATAATACTTCACCCTCCTCTTTATTCTTCATTCAAGATTGGATTTTCAAGAACACCGAGACCTTCAATTTCCACGCGTACTACATCGCCATGCTTCATCCAAGATTGTGGCTTTCTTGCTTGGCCTACACCACCAGGAGTCCCAGTACAGATAATATCACCTGGTTCTAGAGTCATAATTTCAGATAGGAAGCTTACTAGATAAGGAACTGTGAAAACTAAGTTTTTCGTATTCGAAACTTGACGTTGTTCTTCATTAAGAGTTAACCGTAAGTTCAAGTTATCATGATTCGGTAAGCTCTCTTTTGTTACCAAATGTGGACCTAATGGTAAAGTGGTATCAAATGTTTTACCTTGTAACCATTCTCTCGTACGTTTTTGGTAATCACGGATTGTAGCCTCGTTTCCAATTGTAAACCCGGCCACATAATCCATTGCATCTTCTTCAGAAATATACTTACCCTTCTTACCAATAACAACGACAAATTCAGCTTCATGATCAAGGCAATCAGATACTTTTGGTTTTAAAATTGGATCTCCAGGCGCAATAATCGTGTTATTATATTTTGCAAACACAACTGGAATCGTTGGAATATCTCTTCCCATTTCCTCGATATGCTCACGGTAATTCAAGCCTACACAAACGATTTTCTCTGGTTTTTGAATGGGAGCCTCTAACTTTACATTTAGTCCTGTATAATATAAATTTCTTTTATCTTGTTCAGAAAAATCATTATTTTGGACATATTCGATACTTTCTTTAGCGAGTTCCAAACTTTCTTCGCCGCCTTGTAAGAATCCAATCATATTGGGCGGAATAAAAGCTTCTGCGATTTGTTTCGCACGATATTGCCCTTTGCTTTCAAGTAAAAGCTCATACGCTTTGTTTAGATCGATATACTCCTCATTAATGACTGCTGCGATTCTTTCTACACCTTCTACACTTACTGTTGCTAAACGCATCGTAATACCTCCTGTATGATGTTAGATATTGAAAATCTATTTATTTTTTATATTATTTATATTTTTTGACAGTAATGAATCTAGCATTTATGATATCATTGCATCTTTTGGACTAAGTGGTAAACCTAACTCCGCTTTTCCAAACATTTCTCCTAACCAATCAAAGTTAAACGTAATATGCATGGATGAAGCTTGAACATCTCTCCAATAACGGTTCATTGGATGTCCTTCATAGACAATACCAGCACCGCTATTATCTACAATCGTTTTTACGGCTTGGTTACACATTTTTGCTACATAGCCATAATTACGACGGATACGTAATTTTTCATGGGTATCAATGGGTTCCCCAGTACCAAGTCTTTCTACTGTTTTTTCAAGCAGTGCTTCAGCAGCTGCTAAATGAGCAGAAACCTCTGACATGCGAATTTGTGTATGAGTAAAATCGGCTACCTTTGCACCTCTAGTACTCATTTTATTTTTCAGACCATCCCTCCAAAACTCGTAAGCACCAATGCTTGCACCTAGTAAAGCTGAAGATAAACATACTGGCATTGCAGCATATAATGGGTGGCTGTAAAGAACACTTGTATTGATACTTCTTCCAGGACCTTCTCCAGTTTGACACCAAGCTGCCAAGTCTACTGTATGATGTTTGGGAACGAATACATTTTCTAGTAAAATATTATTACTTCCTGTTCCTCTTTGAGCAACGGTTTTCCATGTGTTTTGAATTTCAAAATCTTCTTTAGGCACCAACATTAATATGACTTCACTTGCTAGGCCTGTTTCTGGATTGACATCAACATTTCCTTGAATCATCACATAATCACTGTGAGTAATTCCGGATGAAAATCCCCAAGTTCCATTAATTTGGTAGCCACCGTCTACAGGTGTAATGTCATTTTTTAATGGAGCAAAAGAAGAAGCAATCGTAGCATCTAGATTTTTCTCCCAAACTTCCGCCTGAGCCTCTTCTGGAAAAAAGGCAAGCATCCATGAATGGACAACCAATAAAGTGTAGCACCATCCTGCTGACGGATCGGCCTTCGCAACTTCTATAGCCGTTCTAAACAAAGTATTAAAATCTAGTTCATGTCCACCCCAACGTTTAGGTACCATTGCGTGGATAAGCCCAGACTCGATAAAGTCCTGAATCGTTTCTTCGGGCTGGTGCGCAATTTCCTCTGATATTTTAAAGCGCGGTTTAATCTTTGTTGCTACATTTTTAGCACATTCAACAGCCTCTTCGTGAGTTAATCCTTTTGTTAACTGGTTCAAAACAATTCCCCCCTTATAATGTATTACTTCACAAATTACATGAATGCGTTGTTGCCGTTTACAATTTTGGGTTTTCCCCTCCATTACTTAGAAATTGAGAAGGTAATACGTAAGTTGACTACTCCATGTGTTGTCTTCCTTAAGTAATATGATATATAAATACTTTAATTTTTGGAAATATCAGATAATCATTTCCGTAATAAGGTTTTCCTTATAATGTTTGTTCATTTTAAAGATTTCTATTATAATAAAATAATAAGTTAGAAAATTTATAATATTTAAATATATATAATATAAAGGAGGAAATATAAATGGACATGCGTCCAATACGATATTTTATTTCAGTTGCAGAAAATTTAAACTTCACAGAAGCATCCAAGCAGCTATTTGTAGCACAACCTGCTGTGAGTCAACAAATTGCCTATTTAGAAAAAAAATTAGGGGTAAAGCTTTTTAACCGAACGAAACATTATGTGCAATTGACTCACGCTGGTTCTGTTTTTTTGAAGGATGCAAGGGAAATGATAAAGAAGCTTGATGAGTCAATTGAAAATGTCCACAAAGCAGAGGAAGGGCTAATTGGTTCCATTAATATAGGATTGCTTAGCGTGCCGGTGAGAGATTTTTTGCCACTTTTAATCCGAAAATTCAGACGTAAATATCCACTAATAAATATTAGGTTGAACTATTATCATGTTGGGCAAATGATTGAAAAATTAAAATCCGATGAGCTGGATATAGCTTTCACCCTTTCACTTGGATTGCAAAGTATTGGTGGGCTCGAGTACAAGACATTATGGACCCAGCCCCATTGTATCATCATGCATCGTGACCACCCACTTGCTAATAGAACGAGTATCAACATTACGGAATTGGCAGAAGAATCTTTTGTCATGCTGGAAAGAGAAGTATCTCCTCCAGGTTTTGATCTTTTGATGGCTGCGTGTGCCAATAATGGTTTTTCTGCAAACTTGGTTAATACAGCTTCACATATTGAAGCTGTATTAATGATGGTCGATTCTGAAATGGGCATCACTATACTTCCGAAATATTTTCAGTTATATGCATCTCCTACTCTTCGTTTTATTAACATTGAAGGGGATGATTTTAAATTTGATGTGTTGGCCTCTTGGAAAAAGTTAAATAAGAATCCATCTCTATCTTTATTTATTGAAGAACTAGAGTTGCAGCTTACATAACAAAAGCAAATGGTTGATCTAGGTTAACGCCTAGAGCAACCATTTGCTTTAATACCTTGGATTCGTATTCGACCCTAGAGTTTCTTCTTAACCCTACTACTTTGTAAAAATCCATAAATATATAAAAGTAGTCAATTCCATTTCTGAAATTGCTGCTTTTATGTTTAAAAAACGATAAATTTAAGAGATTATCATGAACGATGACTTTCTTGTCGTGCTTTTCTACTAGTACCTAATCCATTTTAATCAGTAAAATATCGATATGGTTCACTATGGTAGCTACGATATACAAATTCACTATCATAGCTATCCCAAGTAAAAAATTTCTTAAAGATTGAGATGAAATTATTTTACTTCTCTATATTTGTTGATTTCTGTACTTTCGCGGAATTTCCGAAGCTCTTGAACAATTCTCCAGACATGTTCATTTTTATTATGTTGTTCTAAAGCTTCTTCATCCTCCCATTCTTCAAGAGTTGAAATGATGGACGGATCATTTATATCTTCATGCAGAGAATACATATTACAACCTTTTTCTTTTCTGGTTATTGTAACAGCTTCTCTAGCTAAATTTATATATTCTTCAAAGTTTACTTCTGGTTTTAACTTGCATCTACATACAACTCTAATCATTTTTATTGTCTCCTTTTTTTAATTAATCTTTTGCATAACTTTAGCACAACTAAGTTAAGTTTAACATAAATTCCCTTAACAACTTTACAATGTACAGTCTGTTGGACAATATTCACCTTGTTTAGTACGAAATACACTAATCTTCTTTTCCTAAGATCATACCCTGATTGGCTGGTTTTAAAGAATAACTGTTTTTTTAATGATTATAGGTACAACATCTTCATCGTTTGACAAATGCCTAATCTGCCATTATCATCAATTAAAACTTGTTTACGGGAGACATAAAATGAAAATATATATAGATGCAGATGCTTGTCCTGTAAAAGATATTATTATTTCTGAAGGCACAAATGCGAAAATTCCTGTTATCCTTGTTACTAGCTTTTCTCACTTTTCTAATGCAGAACAACCATCAGGCGTGGAAATCATCTATGTTGATTCTGGAGCAGATGCTGCGGATTATCGAATTATAAAGTTAGTAGAAAAAGGAGATATTATCATTACGCAAGATTATGGTCTTGCTTCGTTAGGTTTACCAAAAGGGTGTACGGTTCTTCACCATACTGGGTATAGTTATACAAATGACAACATTGACCAATTATTACAATCACGTTATTTGAGTGCAATGGCTCGAAAAGGCGGTAAGCGTACAAAGGGGCCAAAACCATTTACATCAGAAGATAGGGAGAAATTCAGGGAGCTTTTTAAAAGAACGATTTCACGTTAAAAAAGAATTACAAGGGGACGGTTCTTGTGTATAAAAACACAAGAACCGTCCCCTTGTAATTCCTTGTCAAGACTGTTCTTCGTAATTTTGAAGACTTTTTTCTCTTTCTTGAAGATAATGAAGTCATTTTCTCTTCCTCCTTTATATTTAAGCGTTTTCAAAAATGCGCATAGGTACAACGAACTGTGTAAAATCCACCTCCTAAGGAATCCTTTTTAAAAAGCGTTCTCATATTAACCAGTTTTTTCCTTTAAAGAAAACGCTTTCATATTTATAATTATACAATTCAGAATTTTTTTTAGTAGAAGCGAGTTTTTTTGGGTTAATTTGTGTTTTTTTTAGTTTACTATGACATTATTAAAAAGACAGAACATCTCAAAGATATTCTGCTTCTCACTTGTAACCACTATGATCTTTGAACGAGTGGAACCGTCCCCGAATCTAATTGTTAATCGGGTATTTATCATAAAATGACATGGAAAAATCGGTTTCTAATACAATATCGTTTATATTACAAAAACACATATCATTAACGTATCCTCTATTTTTTAGTTTAATTTATTCCTACAATTCCTTTTCTCGATTATCTCTCCACACATAGTTTAAATCCACCTTTACTGTTTTTTAAAAAACAACCTACTAATTATTAACAAAAATCAGTTAATATTTAAAATAGATTGAATTGTCAGAGTGATTTTCGTAGTTGTTCGCTGTTACTGGAACTATATACAAAATGAACCCTTACAATTTGATCCATTATTCTAATGAGGAAAAAGTTCCTTTTTAAGATTAGGAGAATTGTGATTTTCAAACTATTAGTCTCATAAGCTACACCATTCCTTTTCTATTTTAATCCTAAAGGAATAAAAGTCTTTACAAAATAGGTAGGAGGGAAATCACATGCTAAAAAATCAGAAAAAAGGTCAGTTGTTGTTTTTGATACTCATTGCCTCTGTTTTTATTTTTCTTCATCCACTTCAAGCTTCTTTAACAAATGCAGCAACCGGGGATGGGTCATGGTCCTCACCATATTCCGTGTCACAGGCGATTAATTATCAGAATAATACTAGTAAAACCGTTCAGGGTTATGTAGTCGGACAGCCTATCGCAACAAATTCAGTCATTACAAGTGATTTCCCTAATGATTACGCACTAGCAATAGCAGATAATCCATCAGAGACAAATACATCGAACATGCTTTATGTTCAAATACCCTCTTCATTTCGCTCTGCTTTTGGTTTAAATACGAATCCTTCCTTATCAGGTGCAAACATTAAAGTGACAGGAGCACTTACAGCTTACTTTTCTCATGCTGGATTAAAAAATGGTACAGCATTCGAAATGCAGGTAGGTGGGACAACACCACCAGAGCCAGAGCCTACTACACCTACTGACGATTATTATGCTACTGCATCTGGAAAAACAGGTAACACTTTAAAGACAGCATTGCATAATATCATTGATGATCATACAGAAATATCCTATTCCAATGTCTGGGATGCACTTCGAGTGACCGATGAAGATCCTAATAACTCAAATAATGTGATCCTGCTTTATTCTGGACGATCACAAGGGAAATACACAAATGGATCAGGTATAAATGATTGGAACCGAGAACATGTTTGGGCAAAATCACATGGAGACTTTGGAACAACAATGGGTGCCGGAACGGACCTGCATCACCTGCGTCCAACAGACGTTAGCGTCAATAGTTCAAGAAGCAATCTTGACTTTGATAATGGTGGTATACAACATTCAGAAGCAACTGGAAACTATTATGACTCAGACTCTTGGGAGCCAAGGGATAGCGTAAAAGGTGATGTTGCCCGGATGTTATTTTACATGGCCGTACGTTATGAGGGAGATAGCGGTGAACTTGATTTGGAATTAAATAATCTAGTCAATAATGGCTCTGCACCTTATCATGGAAAACAATCTGTATTGCTTCAATGGCATAAAGAGGATCCAGTTGACCAATTTGAACGGGAAAGAAATGATATCATCTACTCCGATTATCAACATAACCGTAATCCATTTATCGATCATCCTGAGTGGGCATCAGCAATCTGGGAATAGATAAGATAGGTTAAGATGTCACCTTTATTCGACCGATAATCGACCAGAAAAAAGCAAAAAATTAGTAATCCAGCCAAGTTCATAAATGATCTTGGCTGGATTACTTCTTATATTCATTTATTTCCATCAAAATATAGTATCAAAGGTTAAAAAGAGGTTGATTAATTTTTTCCAATTTCATGTTTCCAAGTAAATAGTTTTTACCTAAAAGATGGTCTATACCTTCCCTACTGTTTGAAAATCTTTAAAGAATGTTCCAAAATGATTTTGCACTTTTTCATCCTGTTCACTTGGCTGTCCACTCTCCCCAATCTGCTTTCCATTGATGAACATTTTCCTTTCGTTTTTTCTCTTCTTCAAATCGCAAGAAACCTTAACAACCCTTGAATTCATTAACAGTTAAATTTGAATATATTATTGGTTAAGAATGAAGAGGTTATCTTCTCCATATTGTTCCACTTTCTTGTTACCAAACCTTTTATTTTGAGGGAAAGTATTCTGGAGCATATCCAGTTACAACCTCTTATTCAATCAAATAAAAGTAAGTGCTAGATGGAGAATAGATTATGAAATGGTTTATTGGATAGTGTCTGCTAGTTTACCGAGAAAAGAAAAAAGTTTAAAGCACCCTCTCATCCTAGAAGGTGCCTGTTGCATTAATTCTGTGAAATAAGATTTTTCGAGGGAGACCCTATGAACTCATCTAGTGACTATTCTCTCTTTCATTTGGATTCCGTTCAAAACCTGTCCTTCACCTTTACCTCTAAAAAATTAATCTGCTAATGAATGATTGCTTTTTGCTAGTTGAACTCCAGATTTCCGAAAATCTGATGGAGAACAGCCTGCTATTTTTTTAAAATTATTACTAAAATAAGCTAAATCAGAATATCCGACTCGATCGGCAATTTCAGACATTCGTAAAGAAGTTGCTAGCAATAGACGTTTTCCTTCTTCAATTCGAAGTTCTGTTATATAATCTACAAATTTCTTGTTCAGCTGTTGTTTGAATAATTGACTAAGATAACTCGAATTCATGTGGACGCTGTCTGCCACCTCTTTGAGTGTAATTTTTGACAAAGGTGTTTTTTCAATATACGCTAACACGCGTTCAATCGTTGAAGCAGGAAGCTCTTCTTCTATTGAAAAATCGTTTTTCTTTGTATCTTCATTTCGTTTATCCATCCATCTTTCAAGACATATTTTTAGGTCATCATCCTCAATCGGTTTTAACAAATAATCCAATACTCCGCTTCGAAGTGCCTGTTGAACAAATTGAAATTCATCATGAACACTAATGACAATAACATCTGGTTTTTCTTTTAAGGATTCAAGTTCTTTCACAAACGAAATTCCATCCATGATCGGCATCCGAATATCGGTTAATACTAGGTCCACATTATGATGTTTGATCCAATCGAGAGCCTCTAATCCATTCTCGCATTCATGGATAACTTGTAAAGGTAGTTGTAGTTTGTTGATCGTCCACTTAAGCGCCGTACGAACCCATCTTTCATCGTCTACTAACAAGAGATCTTTCATCCTATCTCCCCTCCACTTTCATCATCTAAAATGGGCAAATGCAACTGAATGGTTGTACCCACTCCTTGTTTACTTTCAATACCCACTCCGTATTCAGCCCCAAATAAATATCGAATTCGTTGGTGCACATTAATCATTCCAATATTCATTCCATTATTAGTTGTTGTCATTTGTTCCATTTTTTTTCTGATTTCTTTTACTGTGTGTTCGGGAATGCCAACCCCATTATCTGAAATTCGAATCACAAATGAAGATTCGGAAGTACGAAATGCGGTAATCAAAATATGGATTTTTTTCACATTGGCTCCCATACTGTGTACATAGCAATTTTCCACAATTGGTTGTAGAGAAAACTTCACGACCGGAAGATCCATTGCCCATGTTGGAATATCACACGTATACTCAAAACGGTCTTCAAAACGAAACTTTTGAATTTGCAAATACATTTTGCAAAACTTTATTTCTTCAGCCAAACTCACGGTGGCTGAATTATTTTTAAGATTATATCGAAGTAGCTTGCCAAGCGTAGATGACATCGTTGCAATATTTTCCTGGTTTTCTTCTAAAGCCATGCCTCTAATGGTTTCAAGAGAATTATACAAAAAGTGAGGATTTATTTGCGATTGCAGCATCTTTAATTCAATTTCCTTTTGTTTAAGAGCCATTTCTGTTTCTCTTAACTTGGAAAAATACACTTCTTCAAGCAAATGAGACAACTTGCCCACCAAATGATTAAAACTTACCGATAACTGCCCAATTTCATCCTTTGACTCTACGACGACCCGTCCATCAAGATTGCCTGTTTCAACATCTTTCATAAAAAGTTGAAGTCGGCGAATCGGGCGAATTAAGGTTGTCGCAAAACGTGAGCCAAGTAGATAAGCAAAAAACATGGAAATGATAATCGTCCAAGTAATCGCCTGGCCAATGTGACGAATTCCTTCTGTTAATTCACGATATGAAACAGCTGTAAAAAACGTCCAGCCAAGATTTGAAGAATGAGTATAGGTGATAAAATCTCTTTGTTCATTTTTTAATACTTTCGAACCATCTACTTCTGTTTGCCAAATCGAAATAAGCTTTTGCTCAGATTTTTCACCTAACATGGAAGTATCGGGATGATAGACATAATGTCCTTTTGCATCCAAAATAAAAAAATGACCGTTTTTACTGATCGTTACTTTATTTGCGATTTCTTCAATTCTTCTGAAATTGATATCAATCACCAGCATTCCTGCCGGTTGGAACGTTTGCGGATTATACAAACGTCTGACGAGTGAAATGACCGGCTGTTCTTTATCTTTTAGTTTTAACGTTCTGCTCACTAACATCGTCATGGAATGATCAGGAACAGCGGAATACCAATATTCTTCCTTCATGTCGAAGGCAGGATAAAAGTTTTTTGTTCCGAGCGTATCCACCACCAGCCCCTGTTCGGAGAGAACCGTTATATTTGAAATATCAGCTCTTGAGTATTCTTGCGTTTCTAAATAACTGCGAAGCGATTCTGCAATATGTTCATTTTTTTGATTTATGAAAGATTCTACTTGAAGAAATTGATTGACTTCAGGAGAGTTAATGATTTTTAGACTGGTAATCTCAAAATCTTGTATATAATATTCAATATGTGACTCCACCTGTTCAATGACTTGACGGCTCGATTGTTGAACTTCTTTTTCCAGTTCAACCGCTGAGCGCTGATATGAAATAATACCCACTGCGAGCACAGGAAAAATAACCATGCAGCTTGCGAAAACGAATAGCTTTTTCAAAAATGTTTGATTTTTTAATAGGAGTTTTTGTTCAAAAAATTCAGTTATTTTTCTCTTTTTTGTCTTCATTTTTTTGCCTTTCTTATGTAGTAGCTTGTTACCGCTTTCACCTTTATTTTAACGTAAAAAGACCTGCCAGGTAAATGTTGAATTTTACCAGGCAGGCCATGTAAAGACGGTCGGAATGATTAAGACTGAACGCTGAGCACATTCTCAGAAATTAATAACACCAATCTTTACGGACGAGCTTCTTCTATTGCATCCAAAACCTCTTTATAATCTTTTCCATATTTATCTACGACAGGTTGAACGGCTTCTTTCCAAGGAGTTATATCTTTCACTTCTGTGAATTTAACTCCTGCTTCTTTTAATTTTTTCTCTGACTCTTGTTCCAACTGAGCCCATGCTTCTTTTTGAGTGACAACTGAATCCGTTGCGGCCTGTTGAATAATCTCTCTATCTTTTTCAGATAGTTTATCCCAAGTTGCCTTACTCATTAACAATACTTCAGGAATGCGTTGGTGATGATCCATAATGATGCTTTTCGCTTCTTGAAAATGGTTAGAAGAATCCAAGCTTGGCAGATTGTTTTCCGCACCGTCGATAATCCCCGTTTGCAGAGCACTAAATACCTCACCATATGGCATAGGTGTAGCGCTGGCTCCTATAGCAGCAATAAGATCAATATTGATTTTACTTTGTTGAACGCGGATTTTTTGCCCTTTTAAATCTTCAATACCCATTAACGGTTTAGTGGAGTAAAAATTACGAGAGCCCGAATCATAATAAGCTAAACCTCTCATTTTAGATTGCTCAAGATCTGTGAGCAATTTTTTTCCTGCTTCGCCTTCAAGGAAATTCCACAAATGCTCATCGCTTTCGAATACATATGGAAGGTTTAGTGCTGAGAACTGATCATTAAACTCTGCTAGGGGGCTCGCATTGATTCTTGTAAAATCAATCGCGCCCAACTGAACTTGCTCTAAGACTGACTTTTCGTCACCAAGTTGTGCAGATGGAAATACTTCAATTTTAATTCGTCCATCTGTTCTTTCGTTAACCAACTCAGCAAATTTTTTGTCCCCAATAACCGTTGGGTAATCCACTGGTTGGTTATCAGCTAATCGAAACGTATATTCCGCTTCTTTTGATTCAGAACCTGCTGCTGGCTCCGCCTTTTCATCATTTCCACAAGCCGCCAATAAGGAACCAACCATTAACGCTGTTGCTAACACTCCTGCAAACTTTTTCTTTTTCATCCTCTTACACACCCCTTTAATTTTATTTAGTTTAATTATAGGTATCCACTTATTTCCTCGGTTATTGAGCTAACATATTTGGAAGCCACATAACAACCTCTGGAATATAAGTGATAATTAACAAGACGACTAACAATGCATAGAAAAATGGAAGAGATGCTTTTGTACCTTCCTGAATCGAAACCTTTCCAATGGCACAGCCGACGAATAGTACCGTTCCAACAGGCGGCGTTATTAATCCGATTCCTGCGTTTAGAATAAGTACAATTCCAAAGTGAACTGGATCCATTCCAAAGCTTGTGACGACTGGAAGAAGGATTGGTGTCATAATTAAAATCATCGGTGCCATGTCCATCGGTGCACCTAGAAGCAGCAATAAAATGTTAATAATCAATAGGATGACAAGTGGATTATCAGAAATATTTAAAAACAAATCTGTTACCATCGCTGGTACTTGTAAATAGGCTAAAATCCAACCGAAGGCAGCAGAAGCAGAAATCAAGAAGAAAACCATTGCAACTGTTTTCAAAGTTCGGATCAAGATCTTCCCTATGCTCCTTAAAGGTGCCTCTCTGTAAAAACCAAATGCTAGAATAAAAGAGTATAAACAAGCTAATGCCCCTGACTCAGTTGCCGTAAACCAGCCACTTAGGATCCCTCCTAAGATGATAACCGCCGGACTTAATGATAAAATCCCATGGAGTAAAACGCCGCCGATTTCTGCTTTTGGTACAGGTTCTGCTCTTTGATATCCTCTTTTTCTTGCAATGATATAAGCCGTAGCCATGAGAGCAAGTAACATAATTCCTCCTGGTACGATTCCAGCCATAAACAAACTTGCGATGGAAACGCCTCCAGCGGCTAAAGAATATAAAACCAAATTATGACTCGGTGGAACGACTACCCCTTGAATCGCGGAAGCAATTGTTACACCTACGGAATAATCTGCTTCATAACCTTGCTTTTTCATCATCGGAATCATCACCGATCCGACAGAAGAAACATCCGCTACTGCAGATCCAGAAATATTACCAAAAAACAAACATGCTACACTGTTTACCATCGCCAGGCCGCCACGAACTCGTCCTACTAATAAACGGGCTAAATTCACAATTCGAAGCGCAAGACCACCTTCACTCATAATTTGTCCAGTTAGAATGAAAAATGGAATGGCAAGCAACGAAAAGGAATTCATTCCCTGAATCATTTGCTGACCAATAATTGGCCAGGGTACACCTAAATAGATTACCGTAATCAATGACGAGATAATGAGTGTTAGGGCAATCGGGAAGCGAAGTAGTATTAATAATATAAAGCTTGATATTAAAATAATAATGGCGATGGTGCTCGTATCCATCCTACATTCCCTCCTCTAAGTCTTTATATCGTGCTGTGTTAATATTGAAAAATTGTAAAATCGCATACCCGCAAATCATAATTCCAGTAATCGGCATTGCGAGATACGTAACACTACTTGGGAGTTTCGTCGCTGGAAGAGTGGAATCGAGCATTAACACCGTAAAGTCCCAACCTTGAATGACTAGATATAAACCAAAAGCAAAAATAATCGCACTGATGATTTTATCTAACACTTTATTAACGCTTTTAGGAAAAAGGTTCGTAAACGTATCGATTCCCAAATGAATATTCTCCCGAAACCCGATGGCAATGGCCATGAATGCAAACCATGCGAGCAACAGCAAGGTGACTTCTTCTGACCAAAAAAAGACAAAGTTGAATAGTTTACGAGTCATAACCTGGGTGGTGACAACGAGCACTAAGGCAACGAGAGATGCGAGTGCGAATTTTTCAAAAACGTTATCAATAAATTTACCGATCTTTATGATGACTTTCATGTGGATTCCCCCCTTTTATGTAGAAAAGCACAAGCGTCTTGCAAGTAATGAAAGTCAGCCAAGTACGCCACGTCCTGCGACAACGTCGACCTGACCCATATTGTACGAGCCTCCGACAAGCAAACGTTCTGTCACAAGAAAGTGTGGGTTTCACTTTTGGGCTGGAAGGTTGATTGACTCGAAGGGGTAGATGCTTGTGCTAGACACTAGTACCCATCCAAAACTATAAATTTTAATAATTTAATAAGAAAACGTTTTCATTTGTTTCATTGTATATCATACTTGTTTTTTTAGAAATATTAGTTTTTTTAGAGGAATTTGTGTTTTTTTTAGATTTCACGAAAAAGAAAATAAGAAAATAGATTCTAATAAAAAGACAAGAGGCTTTCCCGTAAGGTATTTAATACCTTTGCCTACGGGAAAGCCTCCGTCAACCACTACTTTGTTTCAGCCAAACTTGCTGGTTTCGATTCATTTTTTCGTTTCTCATAATCTTCTACTGTAATGATCTCAATATCGCTTTTCGCCGTCATACAGCAAGCCAAAGCAAAACCGTTTGCTAATTCCTCATCCGATAAAGCATCATGTGAACGAACGATTTCTTGATCATACTCGCCGCTAACTACCTTTACCTTGCACATGCCGCATCCCCCGCGGATACAGCCTGTTGGAATCGGAATAAACTGGTCGCGTGCTGCTCTTAATGGCGTTACGTTCGGTGCACATTGGTATTCAAACTGCTGACCTCTTGCTTTAAGAGTCACCTTATTCATTTTGCTTCCTCCTTATTAATTCCTTCTCTTCAAGACGGTTCTTCTATTTGCAAACAAGAGAACCGTCCCTATGTTTTTTGATTAAGTTAACGCTTTCATAAAGGATTCAGATAGTTCTCTACGGTGGTAGAAGATACCTTGTCCAATTTTATCTTCTGTCCAAGTTACGGTTGGCATATCTGGGAAATGCATAATATCCTCCCGCAAATGCTTCGTTACGGTTACCGGACGGATCAAAGAAATAAATCGTTTTTCCTCTTGTTAGACCATGGCGTGTTGGCGTAATATCAAATGGCACTTCATACATCGAAAGGATGTCAGCAGCTCTAAATACATCGTGAAGTTCATCGACATGGAATCCAGCATGGTGAAGCTTTGCATCCGGACCTTTAACGAAAGCCAGGTCATGTGCTTTATTGGAAGTAAACAAGAAGCTACCCAACAGCTCTTCTCCATCTACAGTTGTAATTCTTTCGCTTTGTCTAAAGTTAAGAGCTTCAATAAAAAATCTTGTGACTGTTTTTAAGTCATCACCAGTCAATAAAATATGATCAAGACTATGCGGCGCAATTCCCTTTGTTTCTAGTGACCATGGGTGTGGGTTAATATGTCCAACCTTTTTCCCTATGAAATCAATTTCATGATAAAGTTCACAATGATGGCCCGTTGGTAAAACAAAATGAACCGCTTCACCCTCACCTAATCTTGTGTTGTTGCTAACCCTTGTTGTTGTACAGCCAAATTCTTCTATTTTCTTTTCAAAATAAGCCAAATCATCTTCAGTCTCTACTTTAAAGCCAAAATGAACAAGTCCAGCGGAATTAGACTTCGTTAAAATTAAACTATGATGATCGTATTCATCCCATGCTTTTAAGTAAACGCTGTCACCCATTCGCCCTGTTTCTTCTAAACCAATTACATTTGTATAGTAATCTACTGATTTTTCCAAGTCCAAAACTTTTAATTCTGCTCTTCCCATACGCATAACTTTAGCCATTGTTATTCCTCCTGATCTTTATCAATATTGTTTAGTCAGCACACAGTGCAATTTATCATTTATTGGAAAGGCTTCCATAATTTTTTACCGAAGCCCCTGCCTTTTTTAAAATAACTCGTACAAAATACCTTCTTTTAATACCCTAAAAAGGTAGTACTCTGCAATGTTAGATTCTTCTAATTAAAATTCATCATAAGCAATATCAGTACCCTTGACTCCGCCTTTGCTGAGGGCATCACATGCTGTTTCGATCATAATTGGCGGTCCGCAAAGGTAGGCATCCATGCCGGACATGTTTTCAAGCGTACGCGAGATGACATCTGCAATAAAGCCAGTTTCTCCATCCCACTGATCTTCAGCATCCGGCTGTGATAAAGCAGGAACAAAGTGGAAGTTTGGATATTCTTCTGCTAATTTCTGCCATTCCTCTGTTAAATACAAGTCTTTTTTCGCACGAGCTCCATAGAAGAACCAAGCTTCTTTTTCAAACGTCTTCAGAGAATACTTCTTCTAACAACGACTTAATCGGCGCCATTCCGGAACCGCCGGCAACGAAGATTAAATCTTTATTGCGGTCACGAAGCTGCATGCTTCCATATGGTCCTGATCCAGTTAATGTATCTCCAACCTGAAGGTCACACATATAATTAGAGCCTTTTCCCTCTGGAACACGCTTGATATGAAACTCAACGATATTGCCTTCTTGATATTTATTTGCTACAGAATAGGCACGAGTATCCTCTAATCCAGGTACATCAAACTCGAAAAATTGACCAGAACCGTATGGAATGTCAGTTGGTTCCTGTAATTTCAGCTTGATACGCATGAATGTCATGCGTATATTGTTTATTTTCAACCACTTCAGCCTCAAAGTCGTGTACTGCAAAGAATGGAAGATCGGATTCTTCTTCTTCTATTTCAATCACAAGATCACTTTCTGCTAGCGTGCTGCACATTAAGGTAAATCCTTCTTCTCTCTCAAAGCTCATCAAAGAGTATTCGGACACGCGGTCCATGATTTCAAAATCTCCATCAAGAACTTGGCATTTACAGGCCGAACAGCTGCCATGACGGCATCCGTATGCGACTTGTACCCCGTTTCGAATTGCAGCATCCAGCAGGGTTTGTCCTTCTTTTACTGTAATCACTTTTCCACTTGGTTCTAATGTGATTTCATACGTTTCTGTTGCTGTTGTTGAATTGCTCATGTACCGATCTCCTCTCCATCATTTTTTATCGAATAACCTTTTCTCCTCCATGCTGTTTCCATAAAGGAGAAAAGAAGTCTTCTCTAATAAAGTTAAACTGCCACGATTTCGATATAATCCCCGTTTCGAATTCCTGCCTCTTTTAACGTTACTCCTAAAGGAATATCCATATCACCTTGTCCACGTTTTAAGAAGAAGCGATATTTCTTTTCTTTATCAGCCTGATACGTATCTAAACAAGTTTCCAGTAATTGGTCTGTTGTCAAATCATATCGTGTTGGCAATCCAATATTACTTGGATTCATTTCATTTTCCCTACTTAGTACATGCCAGACAATCAATTGATTATCGTCTTTCAAATAGTTTGGCATTTTCTTACCTCCCGTCCACTTTTAGAAAAATTTCTTATCTAGTCCTAAATGTCTGCGGTGCTCCAGCCAATGGGCATGTTCTCTAGACGTATAATGTTCGCCAGTCTCTTCTGGAGATAAGCCAGTATATTTAAACATTCCTGCAATTGGATCTTCACCAAATTCACCGCTTAAATAAGCTTCTGCCGGCCACCACATTTGTGCATATTTTTCAGGTTCCTGTTCAAACACATGTTTACATCCTGGTGAACAAGTCATATAAGTCTTACCGTTATATTCACTGTACTGTGTCCAAAGCTCCAACGGACTATCCGGATTAGGGAATTCAGCAGGAAGCTGACATACAGAACATACAGCTGGCATTCCAGGACTTGTATTAGCAAAAACATTCTCTTCATTTCTGCGCAAGAATGGCTCAAAATGACTAAACTTAGAATATTCGTTATTCAGCCACTCATAGTCATCCTCCTGAAGCTTAAAGCTTCTATATGGATTGGCCATTTTGTATTGATCCAAAATCCGGAAGACAGTATGAGAATAGTATTCTTTTTCCTTGATGCTGTCCTCTGCAAATTTTGGCAGAGTAATTCCATACTTTCTAAGATCTTTGAACAAACCGTTAAATACTTGTTCCTCTACATATGTTTCAAATGCTTTTTTCCAAGAAGTTGGACGAATACGCGGATAATAGTCTACCAGCATGGCGATTACCGAGAACATACGGTAGCCTCTCCAATACCATTTATCCAGCCAGCCTTGGATGATCGGAACATTGCGTTCATCTTCTTCTAACAACATTTTCAATGCTGACATTCCTAATGCCATGTGACGTGATTCGTCGGATTGTACCGTTTTTCCAACCGCCGCAAAGGTTTCGTCACCCACTGCTCCGGCGGATGAAGCAAACGGCAAGAAAAGAATATTTGTAAACACATACTCGAATGCGAATGAAATCGCGATAAGTGCTTCAAACGGACCAGCAGTCATCGCATCATCAAAGAATGATTTGACCACGGTATTAAGCCATAGGTTTTGCGAAGTAGCCGGCATATTATGAAGCCCGTCAATTTGTTTACTCATATGTGCATAATGTTTAACTTCAATTTGAGCATGGCGCAATTCGTCGATCGCCTGATTAAAAGTGGCAAAACGAATCGCTTCAATTGGAATATTACGTCCGATATAAGCCATTAATCTGTGTGCTGCATACTCGCCGGGCTGAACATTTACGGCAAATATTTTTACCCCTTCATACCAGCGCGAATCGACCACTTTAGCATGTCCGTCATTTGCTTCAAAAGCATTTGGAACCGCATGATAGATGCCATCCTTTCTCCGATTGAATTTTTACATACTGGTTGTAAGTCATCCGGAAAGGATCTTCCCATCTGCTTGGGTCTTTTAGAATAATTCCTTCTTTTTCAATTAAGGGATAGACTTTATTCATATCAAAATGCTTTGGATCCCACATTAAATCCCTTGTCATTGCATGGTATTTTTCTTTTGTTCCTAATTTTGCCATGAATCGTTTCCCTCCTTATTATGCCTCATCCCATTGGATGATTAGCTGTTCTTCGTCCCAATCCTTGATAAATCCGAAACATGAAGACATGGCCATGTGTACTTGATCCATATCGAAATCGGCGCCAAGGTGTTCTTCAACCGTTTCTCTATTTACAACCATTTTTCCAGGTGCTTTTACTTTTTTATAAACAGCGAAGTCCTCTACAATAACGCCTTCGTTATCCTCTTCAATCGCTGCAATGAGAGCATTTGTGATACTTCCCATACTTGTATCTAAATCCATTCCGACATATGCTTGTTTTTCACTCATCATGATCGTTCCCTTCTCTTAGCTAAGTGCTATTTCGTATTGTTTAAATGGAAGTTTGTATTTTTTATAGATCGGTATAATGGCTTCTTCTTCGATCTTTTTCAATGTTGCCGGAAGATCAATTTCAATTCCGTGTTTTTCAAATAATGGGGCTAAGGCAAGTACGGCTTCAAATGCCTTTGGATACCATTTTTCTACCCATTCCTGAATGATTTCTGGATTTGACATTGTTTCTTCTGGAGTTTCTCTTGGGTCACTTAAGGTACGACCCCAGCGATAATCGCCTTCCCACTCTTCATAGCCTAATGCTTTTAAATAATCCCAGCGGCTTTCCGCTTTATCTTCAGCTAATAGCTTGAATAGTGAAAATGCCCAGTCGCGCTGCCAATCCATCTGCTTGGCAATCACTAGGTTCATAATGGATAAATGGTTATCTCCCTGCTTTACGGCTTCTTTATTAAATTCACGGTACATTAAGTTTCCAAGTAAAAGATCTAATGTTAAATTCTCAGCCACAAGTACTTCGGCCCAGTCATCTGTTACAAGAACTTCTTCAACATATTTGAGCAATGGCTCATAAGCTGGCTCATTTAGCAGCACTTCTTTCCCGTGTTCGAGAAAATCACCATGATGCTCTTGCATATTCATTGCCCATTGGGTAATCCATTGAGCTCGTCCTGTTTTATCGTATGCTTGGTAAGTTGCACACTGTTCGATAGCTGTCCCTAATGCATAACGGATTACATGCTGCATTTGGACATTTTCACCATATTCAAGATGGCGTAAAGGTGTATAAATATCTCTTAAAGCGTCTGCCCATTGTGGTGAAAGATTTTCGATCACACCAAGTTCTTGTGCATAGCTGAAGCCGTTTTCAACTTCTTCCGCTAATTTCTTTCGATTATTTACGTATGTTGTGTACCAGTATTTCTTCGGATCACGGAAAGCTTCCCAATCAGAAGATTTTAAACGAGTATAGCGTGGATCAAAATTGTCATAATCACGTTCATCAAATTTGTTGCGGTAGTGCATATGAACATATGGCTGCTGCCTTAAGGGTCACTTCTTCATATTCATTTTTTGTTTTAAAGTCCCAAGGCTGATCGCGGAGCATTTTTTTGAAAGTAGGTTCTATTGTCATTCTTTTTCCTCCTTATTCGGCTTCATCGTTGTCCGAAAATGATGAATGCTTCTATTAAGCCTTGAATGAATCATTGGAAAATTACCATCGTTAATGTATCCGTTTTCAAAAAGTCTCATGTCGGTTTCAAGTTGGACCATAGAAATAACAGGAAGAAAATAATAGGTCTCGGAATAAATGGATTCAGTCCTTGTCCCTATTCAACAAGGAACTGAATCCTTAACCTTTATTGTCCTTTTGATAATAATGTTTTGGCAATCTCCTGATCCATTCCCTCAAACTCATAATAAGAGATCGTTGAATACAATTCGCTTCTTGTTTGCATATCATCAAGGCCTTCCTTCTGTGTCCCTTGTTCTTTTATGAGCTGAAAAATACGTTCGTATGCTTTCGCAGCCACTCTTAAGGATGTCACAGGATAAATGACCATTTGATACCCCATGTCAGCAAATTCAGCTGCGGTATAATAAGGAGTTTTGCCAAATTCCGTCATATTTGCAAGCATTGGGACCGAAATCGATTGAGCGAATAGACGGAATTCCTCTTCTGATTGAAGAGCTTCAGGGAAAATAGCATCTGCTCCTGCTTCCACATAAGCCTTTGCTCTTTCAATCGCCGATTCGAGGCTTTCAACTGCTCGGGCATCTGTTCGAGCGACAATGACAAGAGATGGTGCTGCTTTTTTAATGGCGCGAATTTTTTGCACCATTTCCTCCGTAGAGACCAGTTTTTTCCCATTTAAATGACCGCATTTTTTCGGCAACTGCTGATCTTCTAGTTGAACGGCCGCTACATTTGCTTCCCACATCTCTCTTGCTGTACGAGCTACATTCAGTACACCGCCAAAACCAGTATCAATATCTACTAGAACCGGTAAATCGGTCGCTCTTACTAATTCTCTTGCTCTTTGTGCCACTTCTGCCGAGGTGATCACTCCTAAATCAGGTAATCCGAGGCTTGCCGTATAAGCGGCACCGGATAAATAAAGAGCGGAAAACCCAGCTTGTTTGGCGACAAGGGCCGCCATCGCATCATGTGCCCCCGGAATTTGCAAAATATCGGGAGCAGTCATGAGTTCTTTAAAACGATTGGCTAATTCCGCTTGAGATGAAGGTTGATCCACAATCCATGCCATACTCTATTCCTCCTTTAGATTAAAAATAAATCCATAAATTCATTGACCGGCATACTGGACAATCTTTTCGAATCCGAACATACTTCTTGAATGTTCTTTACTTGTTTTGGTGAGAAATGAGTCTGTAAATTGGAAGAAAATTTTCTAATGATTTGAGGGATCGCCTCATCTCGACGGAAACGGTGCCCTAATGGATACTCGCATTCCACTATCTCTGTACTTGAACCATCCTTAAAATGAACTTGAATCGCATTCGCAATGGAACGCTTATTTGGATCTAAGTAATCCTGCACTATACTGTTTGTTTTCCACCACAACCATCTTATCTCTTAAGCGATCTACCCGTGGATCTATCGCTGTTTCATCCTCGTAGTGATCAGCTACAATATCTCCAAAAAGAAGTCCAATCGCTGTAATATACTGAATACAATGATCACGGTCAGCTGGATTATTCAAAGGACCTTCCTTATCAATAATACGAATGGCTGACTCATGCGTTGTAATCGTAATACGATCGATTTCATCCAAACGGTTACTCACTTCTGGATGGAGTTGAACCGCACATTCCGCAGCCGTTTGTGCATGGAATTCGGCAGGGTAAGACACTTTAAAAAGGACATTTTCCATGACATAGGAATCAAGCGGACGAGCTAGCTTCAATTCTTGTTTATTAAATAAAACATCCTGGAATCCCCAGCCTGGTGCTGAAAGAGCCGTCTTATAACCCATTTCTCCTTTAAGCGCCATCAAAGCTAAATGAACTCCACGGCTCGTTGCATCTCCAGCAGCCCATGATTTCCGAGATCCTGTATTCGGAGCATGTCTGTACGTACGCAAACTACTATTATCAATCCAAGCATGTGATAGTGCGTTTGTAATTTCTTCTTTTGTCCCTCCTAGCAACTTCGCCACAACAGCAGTCGTTGCTACTTTGACAAACAGAACATGGTCAAGACCGACTCGGTTTAGACTGTTTTCAAGTGCAAGTACTCCCTGAATTTCATGGGCCTTAATCATACTTTCTAGCACAGTATTCATGGTTAAAGGATCTTTTCCTTCTGAAACACGAACACGACTTATGTAATCAGCGACAGCCAGAATTCCACCTAGATTATCGGAAGGATGCCCCCACTCAGCAGCAAGCCACGTATCGTTATAATCGAGCCAACGAATCATACATCCAATGTTAAAAGCTCCTCTTACTGGATCTAGAACATAAGATGTGCCTGGTACTCTAGAACCGTTCGGAACAACGGTTCCCGGCACAATTGGGCCCATCAGCTTCGTGCATTCTGGATAATTTAAAGCTAGGATCCCACAGCCAAGCGTATCTAATAGTACATAACGGGCGGTTTCAAGAGCTTCGACACTCGAAATCTCTTTATTTAATACGTATTCTGTTACATCTTCTAATAATTGATCGATTTGATTGAGTTCGTTTGTTTTAATCATATTTCTCTTCCCTTCCCTAGTAAATTTGATTATGATGGTAACATGAATGTTCTGGCCAACATTCATGTTACGGTGGCGCTAAAAACAACTCTCCAGTTGTTTACTGGCTTAAGGCATGTCGTTCACCAATATAATTGACTCGTGGGCGGAACAGGCGGTTATTGGCATGCTGTTCAATGACATGTGCACATAATCCGACTGTTCTCGACCCGAAAAAGATCGGTGTATAGATTGGAATCGGAATACCAAGCATCCAATAGACTGGAGCTGCATAGTAATCTAAATTCGGGTAGAGTCCTTTTTCTCGTTCCATTAACCTTTCTCCCGCTTCACACATCCGGTATAAAAGATCGTCCCCTTTGATATCACTCAGTTGCTTTAACGCCTCCTTCATCATGAGAGCCCGAGGATCGATTTTCTTCATATAAACACGATGACCAAATCCCATAATCTTCTCTTTGTTTAACAGCTTGTTTTCTAATAACTCTTCAAACTGTTCAACACTTTCTGCTTCAAGAAGCATATGCATAACCGCTTCATTGGCCCCTCCATGTAAGTTTCCTTTCAAGGAAGCAACCGCTCCAGTCAGTGCTCCATACAAATCGGACTGAGTAGAAGCAATGACTCTTGATGTGAAAGTAGAGTTTGGCATCTCATGCTCACTATAAAGTACAAGTGAAAGGTCAAAAATTTTCTCTTGAATCGCTGTAGGCTTAATGCCTGTAATCATATAATAGAAATTAGCACTGTAGGATAAGTCCTTATCTGGATGAACGGGGTCTTGTTTTGTGAGAATACGATAACTGTTAGCGACAAGGTTTGGCATACTCCCTAATAATTGATACGCACGTTCTTTATTTACTTCTAATGAACGATTATCAATATCCTCATCATATCCTGAGATAAAGGAGAGGCCGGTTCTTAATGCGTCCATAGGATGAGTCTGTTCAGGGAGCAACTTAAATACTTCATAAACGGTTTCTGGTATTTCATAGTAACTCTTTAATTTGTTTTCCAATCTATTTTTCTCTTCTTGACTTGGTAGCTTTTCCTCTAGTAAAAGATGAACGATATCTAAATAACTATATTTCTTCGATAATTCAATTAAGTCGTACCCCTTAATAACGATTTCCCCTTGTACGGTATCAAGAAAAGAAATCTTTGTTTCTGCAGCTACTACTCCATCTAATCCTGGAAAAAAATTACTAACAGTATTCATTCTTTTTCCTCCATTTCACTTAAACTATTATTCATATACATAAAACAAGAGAATAAACTTATGAATTTGTTATACCTTTGTTACGCTATTATTTTTTTCTGTTCGTTTTTTCACGGATTCTCCTGCAATTCCCCAATGTTCAGGAGACATTTCTTGTATCATGACACGGACATTTTCCACTGGTGCCTCTAACACTTCCGCGACTAAATCAGACACTTCCCGGATTAATCTTTCTTTTTTCTCAGGCGAACGCCCTTCAACAATATTGATTTGAATAAGTGGCATGATTGAAACTCCTTTCTATAGCCTTTTCATAAGTATGTAAATCTAGCTTGCTAACATCAAAATAACGCTTTCATAAACTCATTCGGTCAAAACTGACAGAGAAAGTGAATAGATTACTTGTTTATCTTCTAAGATAAACGGCTTAGTAAAGAATCTCCTCTATTTATAGCTTTAATGGAATTCATTTATGAAATCTAAAAGTATTGCTTGTTTTCATATTACAAATTTACAAGAATTTACACAATAACATGAATATTCTGATTATTATATTTTTTTAGTAGGTTCATGTCGGTTTTTTAAATGGATAGAAAAAAAGCCTCGAATAAAGTAACGGGCTCTGTTTTCGAGTACTAAATACAAAAAACATTAGAAAAGGGATATAAAATCTCAAACGATAATGGATTTTTAATCATAGTTCCACCTCTAATCAATGGTTAATATATTGTATTGTATCTAAAAACCGTTTTGAATGAGGTGGACCGATGTATTTTTTAAAATCAATATCAGATGATGTTCGATTTGCCCAATTAGAATTTCGTAAACATACAAAAGCGAAGAGGCTTGTTTTAGGATCCTTTCTCGCCTGTATGGCTGCTCTACTTCAAGCAGCAGGTGGATTTTTACCAGGGGTCGGGTATTTTATCAGCCCATTTGCTACTTTACCCATACTGATTGGTGCCATGTTTTCCCTACAGATGGGAGTGATGTCTTATTTTCTTACCATCCTGTTGCTATTCATTCTGTTTCCAAGTGAACTAGTCGTTTTTCCTTTTACAACAGGGTTGTTAGGGATTGGTATAGGTGCAGCTTTTTCCTTTTTCAAGAAGAGAGTAAGCATTATTTCTATTGGTGCCATTCTCTTAAACTTAGGAATTATGAGTCTACTATATGTTTTCCACTTTCCCGTTCTTGGTCCGGCCGTATCCGATTCCTTTTCATTCCTTACAGCAGGAAGTATTTTTTTATTTTCTTTCTTTTATACTTGGTTATGGGTTGAGATAGCTTTATTCTTTTTTAAAAAATTAAAGACCATGATAACTTAGTGACTCTCCAAAACACCCCAGTATTTGGGGTGAAATCGGACTTTTAAATACCCGGAATAATAAACAAACAAGGGAGCATGATTGCTCTCTTGTTTGTTTTATCTTTCGCTTCAATTAAATCCAAGAAAAAGATTCATCTAGTATTAAGTCGAATTTTGTAGGTATGAATCACGGAATAATTTCAAAAACAGTACCTTGGTTAAAATCAGTCACATTCATAGAACCAAAAACCCCTAAATAGAGTCTGGTTTGATTCAGATTCGATCCCAAACTAACATAATAAGATGATTGAGACCCAAAATTATAATCCGTTTCAATCACACTAAAATCATTTAATTGTCCATCTGTTCTTACCTTGGTATAAGCTAAAACCCCTCTAACCGGAGGCTCGGATTCTTCATCCCGGGCAAAATCGGTAAACACAACACTTCCCGTTAATTCAGGAATGCCATTTCCTATATAGGCTTGCACACCTGTAAGGGCAGTTCCTCCAAATTTATCGGGCCTTTGATCTTTATGAAAATAACTAGTTAGAGGCTGAAGACGCTTCACAGAAGTTTTTACTGCTTCATTGTAATAAGCCATTGTTTTCTCATCCAAAGTCGAATTTCCCGAGCAGCTGCTTATAATCGTAGTAGGAAAAGAACCTTCCCACCCTCGCCAGCCAAAGTTAATAAATCCTTCTTGGTTAAGTTCGGTGTTTTTTAAGGAAGCTTGAATAAGCTGAGGTACCGGTATTGGTTTATAATGTACGAATGAAAAAATCGACTCTACCAGATCCTGTCCGACATTTCCCACATATTTGATCGTTTGATTATAAAACCTTTGAAATGAAATGCCAGGTATATTGCGAACCCCTTTGGCCATTACCGTAAGTGTTTCCTGAATCGGTGCGGGAAGTTCATTAAAACGTGTGACTACGGGTGGATGATTGATAAATGTATTCTTATTTACATCTATTTCAATTATTTTACCGGCGATTTCCATATCATCCTGGCTTAAATTAAATGGATCATAGCCTGATCCACCATCCCCGGTTGTTAAAACAAGTTTTCCTGTTTCTGGTGAAAAGTTTAAGCTATTAACACCATTATGATTAAAAAAGGGTCTTCTTAAATTAAGTAAGGTCCGCCGTTTTTGAGGTTGACCATTAGATTGTAAAATCCATTCTTCTACTGTATCAATATGATCATATTGAATTTCTCTATTTATCCACTTTAGGTTTAAGGTTCTGGGGTCACACGGGTTAGGCTTAAAAAATTCAGGAAGACCTTGTCTTGAAACTTCTGAACTAGGAAGAGCACCTGGACCTTGTGTTCCAGCTACAGAATAATGAAGATAAAACAGACCGTTAGAATAAAATTCGGGATGAAATGCTAGCCCCAAGAGTCCCCGTTCATCATATCTACCACCAGAAAAACCTAGTTTTAATATCGAAGAGCGAATATCTAAGAAAGTCCTTAAACTTCCGTTTCCTATGTAAAAGATCTCTCCGACCTGGGTTGCAATAAATAATCTTTCCATTGAGTCACCCGGAAGTATAGTTGTTTTCAAAACAGTGGGTAAATTCATCTTACTTACAATGGGCCGTAAACGAACCTTAACCTTTTTCAACGATCTACACACTCCTTCTCATGGTTTTCTTTTATAAGAATATGATTAGAACTGTTCTAGTAGTACCAAGTTAAGGCCGGGGAGGTTGACCCTGCTTACTTTAATAGAAGAAGAGATGGTCTTTATTAATTAGCCTAGAACACTCTTGATATCAATCATGAGTGTTCTAGGCTTCGGTCAAGGCGTGTCTTAGTCATGAGAGGTTCATTAATGAAGTTGGACTTATCTAAGAAAGAATATTGAACTCCCATGAAAATTAAAAAAGCTCAGAGCTAAATCTGAGCTTTTTTGTGTGATCATTTATGTGCTAATAAATTGATATTTCAACGTTATTTCTTATTTTATTTGCATTGGGATTAGAATTTTTGTACTTCAAAACAGAACCCGTTACGATTAAAGAGGCTTTTTTCTTAAAATCTACTACTCACCTAAAAATGAAATTTACTGCAAAACATTCTCTATCATGTCATATTCAGATCTAATTCTCCTATTAAAATTAAAGACTGAAGCGCTAAATAGAGTTGATAGTTATAAAAAGGATTTCTGAGATTGTGCTTCAGCAAATCTTCAATTCGAGAAATTCGATATCTTAAGCCACTAAGAGACAACGCATTATCACATGCCGTTTGTTCCAGATTTCCTCCATTCTCAAGAAAAATATACAGGGTTTTGATTAAATCTAATTTCTTATGATCCAAATGATCGATTAGCGACCCAAGCATATTTCGAGCAATTTGCCTGATTTCTTTTTCATTATTTTGATTAATCAATGGTCCTACCATGCCTAGAGAATCAAATAACATAATCCTATTTTTCATTGTGGTCATTCGTAGAGCTGTATAGCGCTTCATTGTAGTAGTCTTTTGCTTTTCCGATTCTGTCCGACTCTTTGCTAACACCTGCAAAAAAGACGGTCTCTGGAAAATTCTCTGAAAGAAAACACAAAAAATCGTCTAGATGCCGTTCAATTCCTTTTTCCTCCATGTAGCTATTTGGAATGAGCACAATGACGCTTTTTGTACGATGACCGACTAAGATGTTTCCTTTTCTATTTTTAAAATAACTGGACGTTGCCTTTACCATCTCTTCATGGAACATAAACTCTTTTTTTAGGTTATTCTTCTGCACTTGATACTTAACGATTGCGATTCGATAAGGCTCAGAAAGATCAAGATGAATAAAGCTACCTCGTCTTAAAATTTCTTCTTCATCTTCGTATTCTCCTCTTAAAATTTCGTCAAAAAATGTCCCCATCATCCGCTGTTCTGTCTCAAACTTCGTGACCTCATTTAGAAGAAAATGAGAACTCACTAAAGCGATACGTTCTACGATCATTTTGTGAATTTTTGAATGACTCGCTTGTTCATCAAAATAAATAAATGAACAGTACCCTTTTATTTTATTTTGCAGATAAATAGGCGTAATCAGTCGAGTATGATGTGCTAAACGAATCCACTTCGTTTCGTAAATTTCCTGAAAAACAGGTTTATTTTGTTCATTTCTTGAAGTTTGTTTATACTGTAAGTAGGATTTAAATTCTTCATTTACCTCATTTAATTGAAGAGAGGAAATTCCCGTATAAGCTATAGGATTATGTTTGTCATCTGTAATAATTCCTGGTGTAGCGGTTTCTTTGTATACAACCTCAGCAATGGATTGTAAGTTGTTCCCTTGCAGAAGTTCTTCTGTTAATTTTTTATGGATAATCGTACTCTTTTCTAAATTACCTTTTTCTTCTAAAAGTTTTTCATACGTTAACTCCAACTCTTTCACAATGGGTGATTCCTGATAAAATTGAAGTTCATCATCCACTTCACCGTCCCAATAATCCAGTGATTTCCCAACCCATTTGCATTCACTATGACCTTCTCCCTGACACGATAGCTCTTTAAATATCACCATCTGATTGCAAATCCGTGAAAGATATCCGCTAGCATATCCGATCAATGTATAGCAGACAGGTGTATGGGAAAAACCAAACTGCCTAACATGCTCTTCAGCCTCATAGGAGTCTCTCCACACCCCTTCCATATGTACCGATATTTTATCATTTGCACGGTTTCATTTCCAGGTTTGTTACCTCAATCTCTGCATTCCCTCTCATCCTATGCAGAATAGGACCATATTCAATCACATCTTTCATCGTATTCAGGTCTTTCTTTAATACTTTTTTTGCATCCTCTTGACCAAGCTCCCAGCCATAACGGATTAAAAACCCTTTCATTCTTTCGTTGCCAATGTTTTCGATTAAGTTTTTCCGGAGTGTTCCAAATGCAGAAATCGAAATTAAAATGGAGCGATCGTTATCCATAAAAAGGGAGCCATTCTTTTTCACATGCAGATTCTCATCTAAATGTAGGTTGATTAACATATTTCCACCACACCCTATTCGACTAGTAACTTATTATCCAAAGCATTGAATACTGTTTCTGATTGAATATACAATATTAACATTGACCAAGCATGACCGTACATACGAACAATTTGATATTTTCTTTATTACTATTATTTTGGACTAGTTATCAGAATAATTCAATAAATACATTCAAAATAGAATTGAATTAAATCGTAATGAAGTTAAAAAGGATTCAAATGAATTGATCAATCAAGATACTTATGCTTTTATCATGGAGTTACCGCTTAAAAGAAACAGCTTGATGGTGCATCCATCAAGCTGTTTCTTTTTCTATATAAAGGAAATATAGAAGATTTATAGTCATACCATTATTAGTTACAGACTTGCCATAAGCTACCCATTCAACTGAGTATCTTATGTATTTGATACAACCCTATCTACCTTCCATGATGTTCTGTATACGCGATATGCCATGTGAAACGTCTTCCATGATCGTATTGATTAGAACTTCAACTTTTGGAACATCATGGATTAAGCCAATGACTTGCCCAGCCCAAGCAAACCCGTTCAGTTGATCACCTTCATAGATATATTTAAGATTAGATTTGCCACTAATCATCTCTTTTATATCTTCAAATGTTGCACCTTGTTTTTCTTTTTCGATAATGTTTTCTGTATAATCCGATTTTAATACACGTCCTGGTGTTCCAAATGTTCGTTTAACCACAACTGTATCCATTTCTGTTCCTTCCACTAATGCATTCTTATAGGATTGTATGGCATCTACACATTCCTCAGTTGCAATAAAACGAGTACCCATTTCAATCCCTTCTGCACCAAGTGCTAATGCTGCAAGAAATCCGCTTCCGTCTCCAATACCACCACTGGCAATAACCGGAATCGAAACAGATTCAACCACACGTGGGACAAGAACCATCGTACCAATATCATCTTTACCGATATGACCTCCGCCCTCTTGACCTACTGCAATAACAGCAGAAGCACCTAGTTTTTCAGCCTTTTGTGCCTGCCTTACCGTTGATACAAGCACTAATGAATGGATATTCTCATCCTTTATACGCTCTAAAATAGGTTGAGGATTACCTCCAGTAATAGAAACCACACTTACTTTTTCCTCAATGGCAATTTCCAATAAGTCCATGTATTTAACATTATAAGCATTCATAGCAAAATTGACTCCAAAAGGTTTATCCGTTAAACTTCTCACCCTTTGGATCTCTTCTCTCAATCTCTCTTGTGTAAATAAGGTCATCGCCGTAATCTGACCAAGCCCCCCTGCATTAGACACGGCCGCAGCGAGCTCCGCATTTCCTAAGTAGGCTAACCCTCCTTGGATAATGGGATAGTTAATGTTAAATAAATCAGTTATTCGTGTCCTCATCGTTTAACCCTCCTTTACAGATGTATTTCTTTTGAATGAAAAATAAACAGTCAAATCATCCCAGTTCCCCGTTATCTTACGAATGTGGAAAGTCCCAATAAAAATCCTTTCACAAGCTGAATAGCTCCTTGCAAAAATACTTGTTATGACCTAAGGGAAAAGAGAGCCATATCCGATTCCAATGAGACCCCCTGCTATTAATAATGTTATCACAGAGGACATAATACTTAACAGAAATAACCCTGCTGCAAAAAAGATTAATGACGGATAAATGACCGCATTAGGACCTTTTCTATCATATAATCGACCAGTAAAAGGCCGAATGATAATCTGTTTTTAAACCTGCTACATCACTGCCAGCAGAAGGTTCAGTAAGGGTACGAGCAAAAGCAAGGTATCCGCTATCTGCAATAATTCCAAAATTATTACTGCCATTCCAGTGGAAGGAGTTGTTGATACTGCTTTTGTAAAAATCGATCATCGATAAGGACGATTGTTCCTTGGTCCTTTTCCGAGCGGATTAACCGGCCACCTGCTTGGAGTACCTTGTTCATGCCCGGATATACATAGGCATAGTTATAGCCATTTTTCCCCTTCTTGTAAAAATAATCCTTTATCAGGTTCCTCTCAAAACAAAGTTGTGGTAAACCGACACCAACAACAACTACCCCATTTAAACGGTCGCCGATTAAATCGATTCCCTCAGAAAAAATGCCTCCGAGGATCGCAAAACCAAGTAAGGTTTCACTTTGATTCGGCTTAAATGCACCTAAAAAAGCTTCTCTTTCTTCTTCGGTCATCCCCGTCGTTTGAATAAGTGTTTTTGTCTCAACATCCCCCTGTTTAAACAGATTGTATACGGTAAGTAAATACTGATAGGACGGGAAAAAGATTAAATAATTACCAGGACGGGTTCTAAGCAACGATTGTACGAACGAAACAATCGCTTCCTTTGTGTGCTCTCGGTCTCGGTAACGGGTGGACAATGGTTTGATAAAGACCTCTACCTGCTCTTTTGAAAATGGTGTCGGGATTGATAATAAATAATCATCCTCTTTACCACCAAGGATATCTTGATAATATGGAAGGGGCGCAAGCGTAGCAGAGAAAAATACTTTGCTGCGATACCCTTTCCCCATTTTCTGGAGAGGCTTGGCGGGATTCATACAAAAAAGTTTGATCTTCAAATCATTCTTATCTTTCTCACCATAGATGACATAAGAATCATCAAGAAGCTCGACAATTTTCAAAAAGTTCCTTACTTCGAAGTACGCTTCCAAAAGATTTTGGGAAGTGTCTGTTTGCAATACCTGTTCAGCAGCTTCCATAAATTGAAGGAGCAACAGCTGTAACTCACGATCAAGTAGCTCCAACACAAACTCATTTTGTTCTGCTTTCATCTTTTTCAAAGCGATGAACCAAGCATTTACTTTATTAGCAGACTCATAGATGATTTTACCCGTTCCCTTATAGTCTTTTTTTAATTGGAGAAATGTCGCTTTATTTAAAGAAGCGGAAAACATCTCCCGACCACGGTCAACAAGATTATGCGCCTCATCGACTAGTAAGGCAGTAGACTTCTTTTGCTCCTCGATTAGTCGCTTTAACGATACCTGCGGGTCAAAAATGTAATTGTAGTCACAAATAACCGCGTCCACTGCATATGCGAGGTCGATGGAGAATTCAAACGGGCAGACGGTAAATTTAAGCGCATAGGCTTCTAACACTTCACGAGTTATTCCGTTTTCATTCTTTAGAATATCAAGAATGGCTTCATTTATTCGGTCATAATAGCCATTTGCATACTCACAATAATCCTTTTGGCAAATCGTTTCATCCTTAAAACAAACTTTATCCTTGGCCGTGATCGTAAGGGTGTTGAGACAAAGACCACCAGAACGCATCTTAGTGAATGCTTCCTCTGCCGTTGTCCGGGTAATTGTTTTTGCAGTGAGGTAAAAAACGCGATTCAGGAGTCCCTCTCCCATAGCTTTTACAGCTGGAAAGAGCGTGGAAATCGTCTTGCCAATTCCTGTAGGAGCTTTAGCAAATAGACTTTTTTTATCTAGGGTTGTCTTATAAACGGCTCCGGCCAATTTTCGCTGCCCTGCCCGGTATGTTTCAAAGGGGAAATGTAAGGCTTTGATACTTTCATTTCGGTGGCTGCGATGGTTTTGTTGGAGCGTCGCATAGGGTGCGTAACCTTCAATCATTTCGGTGGCAAAACTCTCTAATTCTGAAAAGGTGAAGTTCTTTTTAACATATTTTTTAGCTTCTGATTCAACATGGACATAGGTAAGTTGAACAGTCATTTCCGCTAACTCATGGTCTTTTGAATACATAAACGCGTACATTTTTGCTTGTGCCCAGTGAACAGGATACCCATCTTTCAAAGATGAGTCGAGCGGTTGCGAAAAAGATTTAATTTCATCCACGATCACCTCACCATCACGAAACAAAAGCCCATCACATCGACCATCAATGACGAATGTGAGGTCTTGAAATGGAAGTTCGGCCCGTAAATAGACTTCTTTCTGGTCCGTCTCTTGATAGGTTTTTTGGATTTTTTGATGGATCCTCGTCCCATCTAATAGAGTGGATTGGGAGCGAAAACGTGAATCTATGCTGCCGCCCTGGAACACATATTCAACAAGTGTCCGTACGGATATTTGAACATCATTTGACATGTAATCACCAACTTACCAAAAATAAGAATATATGTTTGTAATTTATAGTATATCAGAAAAGGTGCTTATGTAGTATAGCTTCATATAATGAATCGGCCCCTTTACAAAGAAAAGCATTCAATTCACTATTATGGAAGTACGCCCGATCGCTAAACAAACCGAAAAGAACTATCCTATTAAATTAGGTAGTCCTTCCGTTTTATTACGTTATTTCTACTGAACCACAATGATCAGAAGTGTATTAATATAAGGTCATGATATTAATTGGAGTTCTTTCGCTTTTTCATCTTCCATTACTTGATCAATCGTCTTTACGCGAAACTCTTGATCCATATAAACGATATGTTTTTCATTGAATTGTCTTGGTGATGTCAATCCAGCAGCTGCTGCCAACAGGAACAATTCTTCTCGAAGTGTTGTTATATAATTGGTTACCCGGTATCTTTTTTCGTCAATGACTAACGCTTTTTGAAGCTTTGGATTCGTTGTGGCTACACCTACTGGACATTCATTAGAATGACATTTTTGTGCTCCAATACATCCTACCGCAATCATAAGCCCTCTAGCTATTTGAACGACATCAGCACCCATGGATAATGCAATGGCAATCCGATCAGGTGAAAACAATTTTCCACTAGCAATCAATGTGACTTTGTCACGCACTCCATATTTCTTCAATACCCTCTGAGCAATCATTAAAGCTGGTTTAATCGGAAGCCCGACAGAATCCGCCATGGCTTGATAGGTTGCGCCTGTCCCTCCTTCTCCTCCGTCAATGGTAATGAAATCAGGGTATCGTTTCGTCCGGTCCATATAAGCTGCAAATTCTTCAAAGGTTTCTTCGCTTCCAATGACCATTTTAATTCCTACAGGCTTTCCTGATACATCTCGAATTTGTTCAAGAAAGTTCATCATAGAGTCCATATCATCGAATTCCTCAAATCGATTTGGTGAATCAATCGTTTTATACGGTTCTACTCCACGAATAGCAGCGATTTCAGGTGTTACCTTCGCACCTTCGATATGACCTCCCCGAATTTTAGCCCCTTGTCCAAGCTTAAGTTCAAACGCCTTCACTTGTGGAATACTAGCCTTTTTACGAAGCTCCTCATATGAAAAGGTTCCATCAGGGTTTCTAAAACCAAATTTAGCAGGACCAATCTGCACGACAATATCGGCTCCGCCTTTTAAATGATGAGGTGACAACCCGCCTTCTCCTGTATTCATATAAGATCCTGCATCCTTTAATCCATATGAGAGAGCCGTAATCGCATGATCCCCTAGCGCTCCATAGCTCATGCCACTCATAGCCACCGGACTTTTTATGGTGAAAGGAAAACGGCAAGTATCTTCTCCCACAATGATGGCATCACGATCTGCATAGTACCAAGGTTTCAATTGACCTTCCTCACTATGCTCATGACGTGCAAAGAGTGTATCCTTATCAGTTACATATTTTTGCGTATGAATTTGTTCTTCATTATCCGCCTCTAAATCCTTGATTTGTTTAGCAAAAAAAGCATTGCGAATATAAAAACCTGGCTGATCAAAATCACGTTTGCTTCCAAATGCAATAATGGTTTTTGCATATTTCGCTGCTTTCACGATAAATTGAAAATCCAGTCTCGAGAAAGGCTTTCCTTCATGGTCTCCTTCAAAAAAGTACTGTCTTAATTCTGGACTGATATGTTCAGAAAGATAACGAATACGGGAAACAATTGGAAAGTTTATTCTGATTGAATGTTGGGTTTGTAATCGATCTCGCCTTCCCATCACAATAATCAGAGCGCTTACAATCGCAAACAGCGCTATACACATGATAAAAATAAATACGAATCCATAAGTTACGAATGTAACAATACTATCCATCGTTCTGTGTCCCCTTTACTGAGTTAAATTAGAATAGACTATGATTTCAAAATCCCCTATTGATCATTAACCTTTTCCTTTAAAATTGGCTCATTTCCTTCATATTTTTATATCAAATAACACTTCCTTAGTCAGAATATTTTAATTAATCACTAATTTCAGTATAATATAATTGTTATAATATTTCAAATATATCGCAACGATTTTACCTATAGGGTTACCACCAGCAAACGTGCCCGATTGTTGCATTTGGATAGGGGGTTGAAGAGATTTTGAAAAAGAAAAAGGGCTGAACCCGAATTGGATTTAGCCCGAATTTGCATTGATTTTTATTTGAAAAATCCGATTGAATACATAAAAGTCTGCCCGCTCTTTTTTCTCCATGCTCTTTCCTCTAATGTGCCAACAAGTTAGCAGAGGGACTATGACAATTATAGTGCTGCAGATCCACCATCAATCGAAATCACTGCTCCGTGAATATAGGATGCTTCATCACTTAGTAGAAATGCAACGACATTTCCTACTTCATGAGGCTGACCTAATCTACCCATTGGTACTGCTTCACCCATCGCTTTAATAGCTTCTGGTGGAAAGGCTTTTACCATCGGGGTTTCGTTCGTACCTGGAGCAATCGCATTAATTCGTATATTATCTCTTCCATATTCCCCAGCAATCGTTTTTGTTAATCCAACAATTCCATGTTTTGTTGCAGAATAAGGTCCTAACGTTGGCATTCCAACAATACCACCTAACGATGCAGTATTAACAATGGAACCACCACCAGTTTTTAACATCTCATTTACAACATATTTCAAGCCATAAAAGGCACCTTTTAAATTCACATTCACAATTGCGTCAAATTCTTCTTCTGAACAATCTAATGTGCGTACACCTGAACCTGATATACCGGCATTATTGAAAAATAAATCTATTTTTCCAAAGTGTTCCACTGTTTGAGATACATATCTTTTAACATCTTCTACTTTACTAACGTCCGCTTCAATAAAAATAGCATCTGTACCTAATTGTTTACAGAGTTTTACTGTTTCTTCTCCTTGTTCTTTCGATACATCTACAACACTAATATTTGCTCCTCTTTGGGCAAGTTTTATAGCGGTTTCCCTTCCAAATCCACTGCCACCGCCGGTAATAATCGCTGTTTTCCCTTGCATTTAAATCACTCCTCGTTAATATGTAAATTTATTATGATAAACCTAATTATGTGAAATAGTGAACAATAATTAGTTTAATTATAATATAGTATTGTTAGTTTAAAAATGAAATATTTTCTACATTTATTTAAATACCTAAGCTATTATCGGGGAATTCAGTTATAAAAGTGATTTCGTTCCATATCCGGCTCATATTGCTCCCGGTTTTTACCACCTTTTATTTCGTTGACCTTCCTAGTATGTACTTGTTGTAGTTAAAAAATGAAAAGGTATTCTCCCCCCTAGCCATTGGACAAACTGTCTGTATACATTTATGAGAGAATCAAAAATATAGATTCCACCCCTTTTAAAAACCATCTCTACGATCTACGTATTCCATATCGTTATAGTTCCTAAGGGATTAAAAGTAATTCATTTGCCCTTATTGATACCCTATATGATCTACTAAAAACGGCTATAAGAACGAATGTTTATCCTTTTCATCCAGCAAATTAATCAAATGACTGTTTATGTCGCATTGACTTTTTGGATTCGATTTCTTTTTTCTCTTTTCAATTTCTTTTACAATGACATCTTCAACGACCAAAAAGCCGAACTCTCCTTATTTTTAAAAAATATCGAAGTTCGATAAGCCAATTCCATACATATTGTATTATTTTGATAATGCGATTTTTATATGGGCTAAGTGGTGCTCTTCGTGCCAAGCTAATTTTGCAACTTTTGTTGCAACTGTTATTTTACCGTTTTTCTGGTGAGTAAAAGCTCGATCTAATTGCTCTTCAGTTAAACTATATCCTAAAGATACGATGCGCTCATTTATACCTTCTAGCATTTTAATAGAACTTTCTATAGGAAGCTTTGTATCCGGTTGAATAGCCCACTTTTCTTCATCAAAAGCTGGTACTGTTGGATTCTCATCTGTTAAAGCCAGCTTCAAACGTTGATACATGTTCAACTGAGAATCTGCAATGTGATGAACAAGTTGACGAACTGTCCAGCTACCATCACGATATGTTCTGCTTAATTCCTCATCACTTAATGAGTCAACAGTTTCTCTTAATCGAATCGTGTAAGTTTCGATTTCCTTTAGCCATTCTTGAATATTTTCTAATGTTACTTTTTCAGGAACTTGTAATTTCCCAATTGGATATCTTACATCCATTTTCAATCCCCTTTTCCCTATTCGTTATTTCTTTTACTTATCTATTAGTACATAAATTATTTCATAATTCTCTTTATATTTTAACATAAATATCTAATTCCCTTATTAAGTGTTATTCAAGAAAATGGCCTTTTAACGGAACAACTTAAACTTTTGAAAAACAATATTCTAATATGAAAAAGGTTAATTCTGTACTACTTGTCTCTCTCCTTCATTAAGATATATATTCAACTTGAAAATCAGAAGAAATTAAATCCATCTTTTCAACATTCCATTCAAAAGTTAAAATGGCCGATTGTTCGGATTTATGTGACAGAAGACGTTTCCCATTTTTAATGATCATACTTTCTGCTTTCCAAAAAGTAACGGTTTCTTCTTCTCCCGTTCGATTACAGACAAATAAAGGCAATCCAGTATCGAGTGATCGCTGTTCCCACTCACCGTTTGGCCCATGTAAACCTGGTCCCCAAGAAGATGGGGCTACTATCATTTCTGCTCCTTTCGCTAATAAGGTACTTGCTATCTTGTCTGTATAAGCATCTGCACATATCATAATTCCAACTTTCATGCCTTCCAAATCAATCGTTTCAATGGATGTACCTGATTGACACCAGCCATCTGAAATAGTGGCGATCTTACTTTGCCTTCCGATTAAATTTCCGTCTCTATTAATCACAAATACTGAATTATAAAGCTCCCCATCATCCGATTTTTCAGGACAACCAAGAAAAACATTCGTGTTTATAGACTTAACCAAAGCACAAAAATGGATCATCCATTCTTCGGGTTGCTGTTTAATCCAATCCGTACCAATTTTTCGAGAAAATTGCAACCCACTTACAGCTAATTCTGGTGTTATTATCCAATCCACATGTTTAACTGCTGCGAGTTTCACTGCTCTTTCAATTAAATCTTGATTATATTGAATATCTCCAGAAATAGGTAATAAGTGTAAAAAAGCTATTTTTATTTTCCTCAACACAACTCCCCCTTTTTTGATATTTAAATGCTCTCCATGATGAAAATCATATCACTATGCATGTTAATCCTAAATGTTATTTTCGAAAAAAAGGGTAGTCCCCCGCTGTATTAATGCTTTAGCAGATTGGGGACTGACCCAAAATCTCTAGACATTAACTTGATCATGCTGTTGGCATTCTATTAGTTTCTTTTGAATCGTTTCTTTTATATCCCTGTTCCTAAACCCATTTTTATTTGTACGGGCTCCAATTTCCTCTTTGAGTGTATGATATATAGTATCTCCGACATAATCATTCTCAATAAAACAAAAGGAAGTGTTAATATGTATAATAATGTTAATGTAGCACCTTCTATGGGGTCCAATATGCCTTTCCCCTATGAAAACGTAGCACCGATGATGGGGGCTAATATGCCTTTCCCCCACGAAAACATAGCACCGATGATGGGGGCTAATATGCCTTTCCCCCACGAAAACGTAGCACCGATTATGGGCGCTAATATGCCTTTCCCCCACGAAAACATAGCACCGGTTATGGGCGCTAATATGCCTTTCCAACCTGAATTGTCATGCGGGTATGCGGGTCCTGCCTATGAAAATTGTTATCCTTCTCGTGGCTGCGGTTCTTTTGTGCTCATCGTAGTGTTGTTTATTTTATTAATCATTGTTGGTTCTTGTACTTTTCATTTTCATGGAGATAAGGACTACAAATAGCAAGTTTCTTCTTAGAAAACTCCTGTACATAAACAGGAGTTTTTTTAATTAGTCATTAGTATCACAAAAACTAAATCTAACAATTTTTTTCATAATTATGGTAATCTTAAGGTATTATGAAAAGGAGTGATTCTTTATGAATAAACGAATACCAGAGATTACACTAAATGATGGAGTTACTTTACCAGTTATAGGTTTGGGTACATATACGCTTAAGGGGAATGAAGGTGCCAATGCGATACAAAGTGCCATTGATATAGGGTATCGACTGATTGATTCTGCTTATAATTACGAAAACGAAGGAACTGTAGGTGAAGCTGTTCGACGCAGTTCTGTTTCACGAGAACAATTAAGAATTACATCTAAATTACCTGGTCGCTATCAAGAGTATGATAAAGCGGTTTCTACGATTCAAGAATCCTTATATCGTGCCCATCTAGACTATTATGATTTATATCTGATTCATTGGCCAAATCCAAGTAAGGATCTATATGTAGAAGCGTGGCAAGCATTAATTGACGCTAAAAAATGGGGTCTTATTCGTTCGATTGGTGTTTGTAATTTCTTACCTGAACATATTGAGCGTTTAGAAAAGGAAACCGGAGTTAAGCCAAGCATCAACCAAATTGAATTACATCCATTTTTCAATCAAGAACAACAAAGAAAATGGCATGAAGAGCATAACATTACGACAGAATCTTGGAGTCCATTTACTCGAGGGCTTAAAGACTTACAAATTGAAACGATTCAAACGATTGCTGAACAGCATAACAAGACTATTTCACAAGTTATTTTACGTTGGCATTATCAACTTGGGGCCATTGCCATTCCTAAATCTGCATCTCCAGTAAGACAACTTGAAAATATATCGATTTTTGACTTTTCTTTAGATGAAACAAGAAATGAGCATGATTTCAGAATTAACTCGCCCTGATGGTCGAATTAACAATCAAGATCCTGCTATATATGAAGAATTTTAAATATAATAAATCATATAAGCGCACCATTATGGAAAAGTGATGGCATTATCTGATTATAATCAACCATTTATATGATCAACTAATATTGAGTGATTGATCCTTTTGTTTTTCAACCCGTTGGTAACTTCATTTTTTCCATTATTGCTGAAAAATAATTTCTGACATGTTCCAATTGAATTATTAGGCTGAGTTGGAGATTTCATTTGTGATTGGCTTATCAAGTCAACAGTTCTAACACTTCAGTTTCACGTTCGTTATCACTAGTATCATGGTCCATAAGTTCAGTTGAATAGATTTGATTTCCATCCATAATACTGCGAATGGAACTGGCTAACTCCTCACCAGGACTGTCCTTCAATAAATAACCTCTTACATTCGCCTTTACTGCACGTTCAAAATAACCCTTCTTTGCAAAGGTTGTTAAAATAATTACCTTACATTCCGTTGATCTTAAAGCATCCGCTGCCTCAAGTCCGTTCATTATCAGGCATTTCAATATCCATAATACACACATCGGGCTTCAATCGGTTTACAAGAGTAATAGCCTCTTTTCCATTTCTTGCCTGACCAATCACTTCAATATCCTCTTCCAAATTGAGAAGAGAACCTATTACTCCCAACAGCATTTCCTGATCCTCAGCAATGACAATTCGAATCATCTTTGTTCTCTCCTTATGTCGAAGCTATTATGAAACAGAAACTCCCCATACACAATGGGGAGTTTCTTCTAAGAAGGTGAATTATAGTTCAGGTTTTACTTGAACGGAAATTCTCTTTTTAGCTAAATGCTTTAACATCTTTAAAACTCACGAAATTCTTACTTTTCTCATCCCATAGACGGAAACGGAGCGACTTCAAACTTGTAGTAAGAGAAATCGTTGGTACGTTTTCTAATGGAGGCGTATTGTTGTGTGCCGCTTCTAATTTATAGTTAGGAACTCTTGGACTTAAATGGTGAACATGGTGAAACCCAATATTTCCAGTTAAAAATTGCATTACTTTTGGAAGCTTATAGAAAGAACTTCCTTCCACAGCTGCTTTCACATATTCCCATTCTTTATCTTCTTCAAAATAAGAATCTTCAAAAGTATGCTGTACATAAAACAGCCAAATACCTACTGAACCCGATAGGAAGAAAATAGATCCCTGTACTAAAAGAAATGACTGCCATCCAATTGCCCATGAAAGCAATCCAATCAAAGCAACGATCAGAACATTCGTCAAATAAGTGTTCATACGTTCCTTCTTTTTGGCACCTTTACGGTTAAATCTATTTTTCAAGAAGGAATACATAAATGGGTCCTATTCCGAACATAACCAATGGATTACGGTAAAATCGGTAGGCAAAACGAAGTTAACGTGGTGCTGCTAAATATTCATCTACTGTCAATGTCCAAATATCACCTGTACCGCGTTTATCCAAGTTACCACTTGTCGCGTGATGAACGGAATGCTCATGCCCCCACTGATCAAAAGGGAATACAGTTAAAACACCCATGGCTGTCCCAACGATTCGATTGGCACGACGGTTTTTAAAAAAGGAATGATGGGTGCAATCATGAAAGATAATGAAAATTCTTGTCAAAAATCCTGCAGCGATCACAATGGGAACGAGTGCTAACCAATAAGATACAGACAGGCTTATATAGGCAAGTACCATAGTGCCATAAATGGCAATACTGTGTTGATGATCTGCCATACACTTTTATTTGTCGATGATTTTTCAAATGGAGCGATTTGTTTTTTCAAAGTTTTCGTATTTTGTAAGGTCATTTATTTGAATTCCCTTCTTTGTTTGTCTCGTTATTTCAAAGTATAAAGGATGTGAAATGGACTTGTTAGTATCAGGTGTCATACAAACGATGTGACAAATGTCACATCGAAGCGAATTTTATATACATATTTAAATAATATCTCATGAAAATCAGTATAAAATGATTTCGCATTTTCAGTTTGTTGATGCTCTTAAACGCTAGTCTAGAGTGGATTTCAAGGCTTAACAGCATGGCAAAAAAGAAACTCTTCCTATTTCCCTCCAGTCATGTATGATTCATTATGAATTTAAAATAATTGTCGATTTATTTCGCAGTTCAAGTATAATGAACCATATTCAGTTATGCATATGATCGTTCTTTGATAGCAATCCTATTACATATGTCGAATAATAAAAAAAATGAGGTTTATACATGAATGAAAAAAGTTTTGAGGACTATCAATTAAGCGAAGAAGTAAAAAGAGCCCTTTCTGTATTGAAATACGAAACTCCGACAGAGGTTCAGCAAGAAGTACTCCCATTAGCCTTGGAAAAAAAGGATCTTGTCGTAAAATCTCAAACAGGCAGTGGCAAGACTGCAGCCTATGGTATCCCTATTTGTGAAATGATTGAATGGGAAGAAAAAAAGCCACAGGCCTTAATTCTTACACCCACTAGGGAGCTTGCTGCTCAAGTTCGGGAAGATCTAACAAATATCGGAAGGTTTAAACGGATTAAAGCGATGGCTCTTTATGGAAAAGAACCATTTACGAAACAAAAAGAAGAATTGAAGCAGAAAACACATGTCGTTGTTGGTACACCTGGACGTGTCTTGGATCACATCGAAAGAGAAACGCTCGTTTTAGACCAAGTAAAGTTTCTTATCATCGATGAAGCCGATGAAATGCTGAATATGGGCTTTATCGATAAAGTAGAAGCGATCATACAAGAACTTTCATTAAACAGAGTAACGATGGTATTTTCAGCAACATTGCCTAAAGATGTTGAGAAACTCTGTCATGAATATATGAAAGATCCTATTCAAATCGAGATGGCTTCTTCTGGAATCACGACAGATACCATTGAACATTTTGTCATTCAAGTGAAAGAGCATGAAAAGATTTCTCTTCTTAAAGATGTTACCGTCGTTGAAAACCCAGACAGTTGTATCATTTTTTGCAAAACAAAAGAACATGTTGATACTGTGTTCACCGAATTGGAAGAATCCAATTATTCTTGTGAAAGACTCCATGGAGGTTTGGAACAGGAAGATCGATTTGCTGTTATGGATGGTTTTAAAATGGGGAATTTCCGCTATCTTGTGGCCACTGATGTTGCCGCACGAGGAATTGATATTGATAATGTGACCCATGTCATCAACTTTGATGTACCAATGGAAAGAGAAAGCTATGTCCACCGGACAGGCAGAACGGGTCGTGCCGGCAATAAAGGAAAAGCGATCACGTTAGCGACACCTTATGAAGAGAAATATCTTAAAGCAATTGAAAGATACATTGGCTTTGAGATCCCTGCAATGGAAGCTCCTAAGTGAACAAGAAGTTTCTGCAGGAAAAGCGGCTTTCGAAGAAAAAATACACGGTCGTCGTGTCGTTAGAAATAATAAAACGGCCCGAATCAACCAAGACATCATGAAACTACATTTCAACGGTGGAAAAAACAAGAAGCTTCGACCAGTCGATTTTGTTGGAACCATTACAAAAATCCCTGGAGTAACCGCAGATGATATTGGTATCATCACCATTCAAGATCATTTATCCTATGTAGATATTCTGAATGGAAAAGGCTCACTCGTCATACAAGCCTTAGAAAATACACCTATTAAAGGCAAGAAGCTAAAAGTGAGTCTAGGCCATTAAATAAATCCTCAAAAAGGACGATTATGTCAGCCATAATCGTCCTTTTTCATACTCATTAATTCTTAAGATTGGTAAATAAAGAAGACTTCCATCATTTATCCTTTATTTCTAGTATTTCAAATCTGATTGTTTTTTCAGAATTAGCATCCACAGATTCCCGAAGAATTTGACCTACTCCCTTTGCAAAATAGGTTGTGCTATATCCGTCTACACCTTTTTCGGTTGTTTTAACTTCTACTACGTTCTCATAGGTACCAGCAGGTATTTCAATCGTTTTATTGACAGATTCAATGGTAAATGTATAAGATTCAATATTCCATGTCTTCCCTACTTCTACCGGATAGGCCAACACTTTATCCCTACCATAAAATAATCCTTTTTGGTTCTCTTTTTCTAAAAAAGTCTCCGCACCATACCAAGTATTAAATCCTTTAGAATCACCAATGAAATTTTGTTCATATTCAATGTCTCTGTCTTTCTTGACACTAAACTCCTTAACAACGTATAGTTTTTCCGTATCTTTCAAGTAACTCATTTCTTTTGCCACTTCGGAAGTCTCATCAGCTTCTGTAGCATCCGTGACTCCTGATGAATCAGCGGCTCCTTTAAAAAAGATAATTAGAAATACAACGATAATCAATGATCAAAAACGCGAGCAAAACTTTTTTTGAATTTTTCATACAACTCTTCCTTTTTTATGTAATTTGACTCATTCTATTCTACCATTAGAATCAAAATAAAGAAATTTAGAGCGATATTTAAAGGCGTTTGTTACATTTTTAGCAGTCTAGAACGGACACCCTGTTTGTCTGATATTACCATCCCCTATGGAATTGCTTTTTTGTTACTATTAGAAATGTACTAGATTGTCAGAGGAGGCAAACATCTATGAAAAAACAAAATCTCCTCCTATCACTGGTTTTGATACTGACTTTTATCGGAGGTTTTTATACAGGAGTATGGGTTTCACCAAACGACAAATCTCAAGAGATTACAGAGAACGGTGAAAATAGTAACAAGAAACAAACTTCAAACGATCAAACCGAAAAGAACAAAACAATAGAAGAAATCGAACCACAAAATAAAGAAAAAGAAGACGACAATAAGGTGTTAATAGGCTATGTTCAGGATTTTCGTGATCCACAAACAATCGATTATTCCGAACTCACTCACATTATCTTCTCCTTTGCCCATCCGACTATGGACGGTCATCTACTTTTAAATGGGGAATCGGCTTTAAATAACTTACGAACAACGGTTTCAAACGCCCATAAACAGGATACAAAAGTCATGTTAGCTATAGGTGGATGGTTTCATATCAGCGGAGGAAAATCTTATGATTATTTTAAAGAAGCCATTTCTGACCCTACAGCCAGAACGCAACTCGTTCAAGAACTCATAAATATTGCAGATCGTGAAAATCTTGATGGCATTGATATTGATTTTGAACATCCTCGTTCAAAGGAAGATGCTCAAAATCTAGCCTTTTTCACGAAAGAATTAAGCGATCTTCTTCATCAAAAAAACAAAGAACTTTCGATCGCAGTTAATGCTAAGGTTCATAGTGTTGCCGGAACTGAAATCAATAATGTTGTGTATGAACCTTCTATGTTTAAAAATGTAGATCATGTCAATATCATGGCTTATGATGGACAGTGGGACGATGGCTACATTGCATCTAACTTGTCTCCATATCCTTATACTAAGAATATCGTAAACTATTGGACGAGCCTATTTGAAAACCATCAGATATCAAAAGAGAAACTTGTATTGGGTGTTCCCTTCTATGCTCAACCGGAAAATCCAAAGAGCAAGCAAATTTCCTATGCGACAATTATTGAGAACAATCCACTTCATGCTGAAAGTGATACCGTCAAAATCAACGGACAAACCTACTATTATAATGGTGAAGAGACCATTAAAAAGAAAACAAAGCTAGCACTTGACCATGGATTCGGCGGTATGATGATGTGGGAGCTGGGCCATGACGCTGAAGGATCACACAGTTTAACACAGGCTATTTCTGAAGTCTTCCAGTCTGAAAATCAATATGCGTTAGAACAACAGAATCAATAACTTTAAAAACCCAAAAAACTTAAGTTTCAACATGACTTGAGTTTGTTGGGTTTTGCTTTTTTTTAACTAAAAAAATGAATAGACAGTTATGGCTTTAGATTATTGATTGTGTCTCTTTTCAAATCGTAAATAGTAATTCAACTTTAGTTTCCATTCCAATATTATAGTGAATGATCATATTGGAATGGAAATGTCTCTTCCTCCGTTTTTAAACTGACCTACTATCGTGATCCCATCTATGTGATTTCTACCTTTTACAACACGACTTTTCGCAAATCGAACATGCCCTAGTTGCACAATTACAGGTAAAACAGTAAATGTTTGTAAAATTTTTGTAAAATAAGAAAAATTCATTTCTGTCATTATTTAAAAAGTGTATAATAACGAAAGATTTCAAAATTAAAATAGTCTTAAATACATATTTTTTATATTTAAAGGAGATTGAAAGTTGAATACAGTAAATATAATCAAGAACGAAGCCAAAAAATTCCCTTTATTTTTTATAGGACTATCATTGATTGCACTAGGTAGCGTTCATATGATTAAAGTCTCGAGTTTGGGAGTACAGCCATTTGATACTTTTTATTTAGGTATAAGTGAACATTTACCCATTACAATTGGTACTGCCTCGATCATGTTTGGCATTATTTTATTAATGATCTCCATGTACTTAACTAAAGAAAAACTTAAAGTTGGAACCATCTTAGATACTATTTTCCTGGGAATGTTTGTAGATTTTTTCTTACATATCGATTTGGTAAACACCCCTGATTCTTTAATAGGGCGTTATGCTTTCATGCTTTTCGGGATCGTTCTTATTTCAATGGGTTCTGCACTGACCATTTTTTCAAATTTAGGAGCAGGTCCGATCGATACTTTTATGCTAAGCATTTGCAAAACATGTAACTTATCCGTCAAAATGTCTACTACTCTGATTGAAGGGATTGCACTTGCTGCAGGCTTTTCATTAGGCGGTCCAATAGGTTTCGGAACTCTTTTATTCTTGTTTTCAATCGGACCTTTAATTGAATGTTTTCTTCGTATCCTAAGTAAATTTGAAACAGCACAAGTGCCATCCATTGAAGAAAAGGCAAGTTAAATAACTCCATACCATCTTACAGAAAATCCACGAATTTGTTAAACCAGTTGTGGGTTTTTTAATTCATATTTCTATGATTGGACCACATTTATATATGTAGTGAACGAGTTCATAACCATACGCCCTACGACATATGGAAACAGGAAAATAATGTCACAAAAAAGTTACTACTATATGAATACTCCCACCACTTAAATCCTAACAAAACCGACATTCATCTCCCACCTACTCACTGGGCTACGCCCTCCATTCCTTGAGAAGGCGTCTTCTGTCCGAAAATGATAAAAAACCCCTCCATTATTAATAATTGAAGAGGTTGTCCTAAAATCATTCTATTGTTTATATCTTAACCACGAACTGTTTTTAATGCAGTAGACCATGAAATGACTTGATCTAACATCATGTTAACATTATCAAGATGCAAGTCTTGTGGTTTGAAATCTGAACCATTTTCAAAATCTGTAAATAAAGACAATGTTGGATGTGTACGAACATCACGCAATTAATAATTCTCCACAGATTCCACGTAAATGTTCTGCTGCACGTGCTCCACCAGTTGAACCATAGCTAACAATCCCTGCTGCTTTGTGGTTCCATTGTGCTTGTGCTGTATCAAGAGCATTTTTTAATGCACCTGTAATGCTGTGATTGTATTCTTGAACAATGAAGATAAATCCATCTAAAGAATTAATTTTTTCGTCCCCATGCTGCGATTCCTGGTTCTGAACCATCTGTTGTAAATAAGAATGGTAATTTGAAGTCTGCAATATCCACGATTTCATAATTTGCATCTCCGCGTTTATCTGCAAGTCCTTTTACCCATTCTCCAACTTGTGGACTAACGCGTCCTTGTCTTGTGCTACCTAAAATGATCCCGATGTTTAATTTTGTCACTTTTACTGCCTCCTCCTGTTTTGATCCACCAAATAATTTACTTAAAAAACCCATTGTCTACCCCACCTAACTCCTGCAGAGAATAAAAACAAATTCACGACCACTAAAAATAATATTCCCATATAAAAACCAATTATGCTTCAAATAAGGATCATATTTCACTAATCAACTAAATGTTCATTTTTCAAATGCAAGAAAATATTTTTAATTAAAGTATCTTTAATCTGAGATTTATATTAGTATATCTATTTATGAATGTCAATTAATAAATACAAAAAAGTTATTATACTCATCTATTATAGTAAAAACAATTGATTATCTTATATTTAATAATATTGTCACTTAATTATTTCTAATTGGTGAAACCTTTAAATAAACTATTTTTAATTAAGAGTAATGTTATAGAATATGTTTATAAGACATTACACATTTAAAAGGAGTGACAATCATGGTTAAGTGGTTAAGAAGCAGTAATATTTCGTCCATTATTCTTGTATTATTTAGATTGTACGTGGGATATACATTTTTCAGTCATGGATGGCAAAAAATCTCAGGTGGTTTTGATGCTTCTGGGTTTCTACAAGGGGTCATCAAAAATCCTGGAGTTGAAAGCTGGTGGATTTCTTTCCTTGAAGGTGTTGCCATTCCAAATGTTGCCCTTTTTAACACTTTAGTACCTTGGGGAGAATTCCTAATAGGACTCGGGTTAATCTTAGGATGCTTAACAACGGCGGCTGCCTTATTTGGTGCTATTATGAACTTTTCCTTCCTTTTCTCAGGAGTAGCAAATCCTAATGCCCTATTGGTCCTATTAACTGTATTTATTCTTGTTGCTGGTTCAAATGCTGGTAAGATTGGATTGGACCAGATGGGTATTACCTTATATTCGTCAATTTATGAACAAAAAATCCAACGATCCCTCTTTTTCTAAAAATAGATAGAACCATACAAAAGCCTTACTCCTTTAATAAATAAAGAAGTAAGGCTTTTTCGTGTATCAACTGCAACCAAATTTATTTCAATGTGACAATATAAATAATGAGATGATCTTCCTATCTATTATTTGTACGATTTCCATTGATCATTTTATTGATGATTCTTCTTTTACTGCCATTCTTTCTTCAAACCAAGGCTTCAATTGAGTAAAAATGGAAAACAAAAGGAAAAAATTCATCGTCCAAATGGAGATAAATGGACTCATTCCACCAAATTCTATGGTTTGATAGCCTTTTAAAATTAGTACCATATACGCTTCAATAAAAACAAGCAAAAAACCACCGATACCAGCGACTGTCATACGAACCATCATTTTCTCCCCTTTATTTAAAATTCCAAATATTATTTTAATAATAATTAAATTCATATAATTTTTCAACCTCTAAACAGTAAATAAGTTATAAATAGTAAAAAGAAAGTAATCTTTAGTACAAAACCAACGGCTCATCTTCTCATTTTTCTTTTTTTGTCCTTTTTTGTATTTCTTTGTCGAAGCTATTTCATAATACAAAATATCTTTATATAATTGTAATTGTGTCCTTTTATGTCGTATTTTTATAGGAGAATTTCACTATGAATAAAGTTTTACTTGAATTAGTACTGTTAAAGCAAATTGATAAAATGAAAGAAAAATTGGTTGAAGTTACAAATTGTACAGGTATAAATAGCAAACAATCCATAAAATGTAGCCAGGAATTAGACCAATTACTAAACATACAGATAAAATTCTATTCCAATAAGGAAAGCAGCAACCCGATTGTTCAACGAAAGTCTCCTTTACTTTAAATGAAATTCGCTCAAATCCTCGGGATAGAACGAGTGATTTTTTGTAAATGATAAGATGGTTAAACAATAAATGGAGGAGGACTTGTATGCAACAGGATCAACAAGCTAAACAGAATTTGAGTTCTATAATGAAACCGGAATTTGCCGGGACAGATGCACAAAAAGTAAAGCAACAAATTCAAAAAGATGTAAGTGAAGGTCAAGGAGCAATGACTTCCCGAGAGGCAGGAGCCATGCGCGATTAAAAAACCACTCTGAGTGGTTTTTTATTTTTGTTTCTCTCATATCTTGGTTTTGAAAAGATGTTTTTTATAATAGATTTTTCCCTAGGGCAAATTATTTTCATTGTGGTTACTTTTGTAAAGTAGTGAAAAAAGGTTTCTCTAGACCCACTCACATTTCATTTAGTAGAATGAATTTGAACGTGATGGGAGGTACGAAATGGATCAACAAAAATATCATGATCTTAAACTTGGAGAACGCGGGGCTATTATTAGTATTATCGCTTATATTTGCTTGTCTATTTTAAAGTTATTGATCGGCTATATGGCAGATTCAGAAGCTTTAAAGGCAGACGGTTTAAATAATACAACCGATATTATTTCATCCATTGCTGTTTTAATTGGATTAAAACTTTCTCAAAAGCCTCCGGATTCAGATCATCCCTACGGTCATTGGAAAGCAGAAACGGTCGCTTCAATGGTTGCCTCTTTCATCATGATGGTTGTAGGAATACAAGTATTATTTACGGCGGTCACATCTGTTTCTAGTGGAGTACATACATCCCCTGATTTAATTGCAGCATGGACAGGTATTTTAAGTAGCATAGTGATGTATGGAGTGTATCGATATAATAAGAGATTAGCCAATAAGATTAATAGTCAGTCCGTCATGGCAGCCGCAAAAGATAACCTTTCAGATGCCTGGGTAAGTATTGGAACCGCTGTGGGTATTATTGGGGCTCAGTTTCAATTGCCATGGCTTGATCCACTTGCTGCAGTGATCATCGGTTTGCTTATTTGTAAAACGGCATGGGAAATTTTCCGAGAGTCTTCCCATCAATTGACAGATGGTTTTGATGAAACCCAAATTGAATCCTATAAAGATTCCATTCTAAATACGTATGGTGTAAAAGGAATCAAAGACATTAAGGCCAGAAATTATGGTAATAATACAGTTGTTGATGTCGTCATCTTAGTGAATTCAACGTTAGATATTACACATGCTCACGACATTTGTACAAATGTTGAAAAGACCTTATCGATCGAACATAATGTATATGGTGTACATGTTCATGTTGAACCTAATTAATGATCATAATTCATAGATTTTTTTAAAAAAGAATGCTCTAATTTCTTTTAAATTGGCAATCATACAATGCTCCAATTATAAAATCATTCTTTTATATTCTCTTGTAAATACAGAATTGTTTTTTTATGACTTAGTTTTTTTTATAAAGCTCCGCCTTCGGATGGTGGCTTCAGGTTGATTAAATTGAGAAACTTAAACTTCTTTGAAAAACTTCTTCCTTATTTAACATTTTTTGATTCATTTTTGAATAATGTGTAAAAAAGTAAATAAGGAGTGATTGTTAAATGGATATACCTGTTTCTGGATTCATGTATCATTCAGATGATTCAGACCCTATACATTCCCATCAACTCTATATAACTTCATGGGATGGAAGGCCTATTCATAACCACCAATTTAAAGGCGTTACATCATTTGATGACGGACACAGTCATCAATATGCTGGTACTACTGAACCCGCACCGAGTGGAGTCCCACATACACACAGATATTTTACTTCTACTTCTGTTGATGACAGACATAGACATCAAATACGTGGTATAACAAGCCTAGCAATTCCTCTGCCGAATGGTGGCCATTATCATGAATTTAGTGGTGTTACCACTGTCGAAGGTACTAGACCACATAGACACAGATATAGCGGAAGAACAAGTCCATAAACTAAATTAATAAACTCACCAATTAAGGTGGGTTTTTCCAAATCGAATCTAAATGGATCATTTACTTTAATTATAGGTTTTTTCAAAAAAAGTTACTCTATCATATATCGGTAAACTCCATTTTGGCTAAGATTTAAATTTTTGCTTATCTTCATCTAAATCCATGTAAAGACGGAAATATAGAAAGCTACCAGTAGAAACAAAGAAGACAATACCGATACCAGGATCCATATTTCACTATATTCTGCTAGTCTGTACTTCTAAAAGTATTGAATAGTTCTATTATATAGTATTACCTGGGGTTTGAATGATCTATCAATCAGTGTAGTAATATTGCGCACAAAATAAAACCTCTAATGCAAAAGTGCATTAGAGGTTTGTTAGGTTCATTAGTAGACGACGTTTTCATGAGAAATAGAACCATTATAGTTTAAACAAGTTCATCCGAATCAGATAAGATCGTTGATTATTGTTGACTCATCCATTTTTTTGTTCTTTAAAATTGCCGCTTAAATTATTATCATAAGATTTTCTATTTACTGATGCGGCATTCTTTCCATGTACAAAATAGTAAATAAGGATCGATATAAATACAATTACAGCCATAGACATATACATACCACGAAAACCGAAGATCGGAACGATTAAACCAATAATGAGTGGCCCGATTCCAATCCCTGCATCCAACCCAATATAAAATGTTGATGTAGCAAGGCCAACGCGATGACGTGGGGATTCATTCACTGCAATGGCTTGGCTACAAGAAGTCATATTCCCAAAACCAAGTGCAATCAATACACCTGCAAGAAGCATGACAATATTGTTATAGGATAGGCTTAAGAACACTAAACCAATGGCATACAACAGGAGTGCAGGGTAAATGACAATATTATCCCCTTTTGTATCTAGCAATCTACCAGTAAAGGGTCTTGAGATTAAAAGAAAGAAAGCATAGACAATGAAAAAGATGCTCGCAGCGCCAGTTAGATTAACTTCGATCGCATACGGATTAATATAGGTTAAGATACTTGAATAGGCAATTCCCATTAAAAAGATAATACTTGAAATGGGTAGTGCCTTTTTTTCAAAGAAATCTTGTAATTTGAAGCTTTTCAATTCTTGATGTTGAGCTTGTGTTAGTTCAGCTTCAGGAATTTTTGCAAATAACATAACAATAATACTAATGACTGAAAAGAGCGTACAGGCAACAAAGACCATATCAAAGTCGGCATGTTGAGTAATTATAATTCCTAAGAACGGACCAATTGCGGTTGCAAGGGGTGTACTTAGAGAAAAATAACTCGTCCCTTCTCCCCTACGTTCTGCCGGAATAATATCCATAACCGCTGTAGCCATCACTGTTGAAGCTACACCAAATGCAGCACCATGTATAAAGCGAACGAGTAATAAAAAGGTAAAGTTTTCTACCGGAAAATAAAGGACCGTTGCAATAAAAAATAAGATTAAGCTACCATATAGTAATTTCTTACGCCCTATTAGTTCTATATATTTCCCTGCCACAATACGTAAAACAAGAGCTCCAATTACAAATATACTCGCTGCGAAACCAGCTTCGGTTTGTGAAGCATTGAATTGTTCAATCGAATAAAGAGTTAGTGTTGTCATCAGTAAGTAAAACGTTAGAAACACTAAAAAGGATGTTACGCTAAGAATGATAAAGTCTTTCGTCCATAATTTTGATTTACTCATTTTGCTTGTTGTTCATCTCCATTTAAGTTATTAAATATTTTAAGTAAGGTCTGAAAAGTAACGTCTAACTCCTCATTTGAAATGTTTTTAAAGACCTTACTTTCAAACGCTTCTTTTGTTTTTTGAACTTTAGACTGAATCTCATTACTAAAATCGCTTAAAGCAATTCTTCTTTCTCGGTTGTCATTAGAAGGAACTTGACAGATAAAGTTGTTTTTTTCTAAACGATTGACAGTTCGAGTAATCGTAGACTTTTCAACATTTAAATATTTAGCAATATCGACTAGTGAAGAAGAATCATCCTTCTTTACTAAATACTCTATAATGGCTAATTGTGCATGTGTAAGCTTATACTCAGCCATACGTTGATCAAGATTGTTCGTCATCGCTCTCGAAACTTGGAAAAATTGATGGACAAAACCATTAGAGGACATGTAAAGTAAACTCCTTAAAATATAGTTGCATACGCAACTATATAATATTATTATTTTACTGTCAAATTTTTTTTGGAAACAGAGGGACGGTTCTTGTGTTTCCTTTTTATACTTTTATGAATGAATTGAGAATGAATGTTTCCGCATTTTTTAAACAGTAATAATACAATTAGCACTAAGTATTAAGACAAGAACAAACTTTTTAAGCAGGTATTTTCTTAAAAGGTTAGAATAAAACTATTATGTAAAATGTTTGAAATCAGGATGAAAACATGCCAATAAAGAAAAAGGGGAATTTCAAATGAAAAAAATTGCTTGGATCACGGATAGCACGTGTTATATAGAGCCTGAATATGCGAAACAAAATAATATTTTTATTGTCCCAATGAGTGTTTCTTTCGATAACGAAACGTATAGAGATGGAGTAGATATTACAGAAGAAGAATTTTATCAGAGGCTTTCCTCTTCTCGTTCTCTGCCCAAAAGTTCTCAACCTGCCATTGGCGAGTTAGTCACACTTTATGAAGAACTTAAAAAAGAATATGAATTAGGAATTGCGATACATGTGTCATCTGAACTAAGTGGAACTGCAAGTGCTTCAAAGCAAGCAGCTGAAATTGCTGGTTTCCCGCTAGAGTTGGTTGATTCAAAACTCATTTCTTTGCCTATGAGTGATATGATCACAAAAGGCCAAGAAATGATTCATCAAGGATGGTCCCCTGCAGATGTAGCGAACAAGCTAAGAATGATGTACAAGTCCAATCAACTATTTGTGATGATTGGTTCCTTAGAACAATTACATAAGGGTGGACGTGTGAGTGCCATTCAATTGATGATGGGCAGTCTTCTTAAGATAAAGCCAATTCTTACCTTTCAAGAAGGAAAAATTGTCCCTCATGAAAAAGTACGTTCAGAAAAAAAGGCATTATCCTACATAGTTTCTCGCTTACAAAGTGATATTGAACAGGGAAACCACATCAAAAAAGTATTTGTTTTAGACGGAATGGCGAAACTTGAATCCCTTAACATTCAAGAACAAATACGTTCCTTATATCCTGAAATTGAAATGGTAAGTGGACCATTAGGCTCTGCCATTGGTGTACATGCTGGAGCAGGCACAATTGCCCTTACTTGGTTTAGAGAATCTATTTAAATATCATCTATTTCACAAATGAAAAGGAGTAGCAATTGCTACTCCTTTTCATTATTAATTTGCTACTGCCACTTTTGCCTGTATATCAGATAATTCCAACTGGAACAATACTTTAAACACCTTTGTCTCATCTACCAAATTACTGGTATGTGAAACATAAGCTCCTTTATAAGTTTTACAATCGTTATCAAATAGAAAACATTCTTTCCCTTTTACCCCTGTTTCAATTAAATCTAAAATAAGATCAGGTTTTTTATATGTCTTTTCGCGAAGCAATTCATTTGTTAGAGCATTAATAATTTGCAGTTTATACAATTAGAGCACCTCCCAAATGTTTACATTTTAAGTATACCTCATTTTGAAAGCGCTTACTAGTAAAATTGTGAATATTTAAAGAATCTTTGAGTTTAGAAAGTCCCTTTTAAGAGAATCTAGCTTGCGGAATGCTACCGTCCTGGGAAAATAAGATTAGAATGAAAAAATATTCCTATTCATAATGGTGCTAATGGTTGTCCCAAACCTCACCGAAATCCCATTTCGTGTATCTCCCCATTTTTACGACATAAATACAGCAAGATATCAGCCTCCTGCTGATATCTTATTAAACATAAAATTCAGAGATTCAAACCTAATGACTTTATATAATCTTTTAATTTTAAATACCCTGTGTTACTCCACCATCAATAATAACCTCGGATCCTGTCATGGAAGGAATCAAATCCGATACAAGTATCAGAGCCATTTTCGCTATTTCTTCCGGTTGGATCATATGTCCGAGAGGCATATTTGCTTGTTCCTCTGCCATTTGTTCCTCCGTACTAATGCCTTTTACTTCAGCCTGTTGTTCCGCAAGACGAACCGCACGCTCTGTAACCGTCATGGCTGGTGAAATGGCATTGATCCGGATCCCGTATTGTGCTAATTCTTTCGAAACCCCTTTTGTAAAATTAAGGAGAGCTGCATTTGCCGTACCACCTGGAAGAAAGGTTGCGCTCGGATTTTTTCCACCTGTTCCGATAATATTTAGAATCCGACCTTTCTGCTGTTTCTTCATGTGTTCTGCCACTGCTTTTACCATACGTATATAACCTAATAGTTTTAAGTTCCATGCATTGATAAAATCCTGATCACTTAAACTCCAAAACGAGCCTGCCCTTGCGGAACCTGCATTGTTAATCAATATATCAATAGATCCAAAGTGAGCCTCAGCCTCTGTTATGATTCTTTCGGCGGCCGTTGAATCTGTTAAATCGGCACTAATGGATAAAATAGATTGATGATTTGCTAATTTACGTAAAACATTTACTGCATTCTCCAATCTCTCTTCATCTCTACCAACGATAACCACATTTGCTCCCTCTGTTAATAAAGCTTTCGCACACGCTAAGCCAATCCCTGCACTCCCACCAGTGATAATTGCGTTTTTGCCAGAAAGTTCTAGATTCATATTCTTTTCCCACCCTCTATTTAAAAATATTTTGAACCAAATATACGATACGTACCTATCAGAGTCCATTTACGATTATTAAATCCCAATTTCAATAAGGAATGACTTTATCTTGTTCCAACTCCCTTTTACGCTATTCATTTACTCCAAATTAAATCTTACAGTTAAAAGAAGTAAAGTTAAACTTCATAATTCTAACTTACAAAAGTTAAGTGATCTCAAACCTACTTTTTTCTATGATATTTGGATCTGATTAAATGTAAGATTTCAATAGGCAATCTAATTGGCCGTTCCAAATTTCCCCTCTTGATAATCGCGATATGCTTGTTGTATTTCTTCTTCTGTATTCATGACAAAAGGTCCATGTGCAACAACAGGTTCATTAAGTGGCTCTCCTGCAAAAAGAACGACTCTTAGTTTTTCGTTTGCTGAAACATGAATACTACTCATTTTTGCTTTATCTGCTGAACCTAACCACATGGCTTGGCCCTTTTTCGCATCGATTTTATTTTCACCGAATACCCCGCTGCCTTCTAACACATAGATATACCCGTTATAGCTACCAGGAAGATCTTGAGTAATGGAAGCTCCTTTTTCTACGATCATTTCTACAAATGTGACAGGAACGTAATTCAAGGTATTCGAAACAACATCCGCTGATGAACCGGAATACACGCGAATGATAGCCCCTTCTTCTTGGCGTGTTGGCATGTCTTTTGCGTGCATGTTCTGGTAACGAGGTTCAGTCATTTTATTTTGACGTGGCAGGTTCACCCAAAGTTGTAGTAGATGTACCTTCTCACCTTCGTCAGGCGACTCATTATGAATGACGCCTCTACCTGCAGTCATAAATTGAAGGTCCCCTTTTTCCAATGTTCCCCCTGCTCCAGTCGCATTATCATAATGATTAATACTTCCGTCAATAATATATGTGACGGTTTCGATTCCACGATGTGGATGTACGTCAAATGCCCCTTTTTCAAATTTATCTTCCATTAATAATAGAAAAGGATCATATTCTTTCCAATTCCCAGGTGCAAGTACCGGACCTACAGAATGAATAGGACTAACTTTTTGTTCGTTTACCGTCCATACTTTTTTTATTTCACGACGTTCAATTTTTTCGTTTTCCATTTTAACATCCCCTTTTGAATAATCAAATTCGCCCGGATAATACCTGAGCTCGCTCGAAAAATTCCCATTAAAAAATCGCAAGGCTCGCCGGAGGCTCAGGCTTTTCAGCCGGGGTTTGAACCCCCACTGAATCAAAGAGATAATTTTGCATTCATCCCTTAACTTTAGAAGTGGAGGACTTCTGCTGAATGAAGTTAAAATCATCATAAACCATTCATTTCATCTTTGTAAGTATGCACTATTAAGTTAAATAGTATATAAAAAGATACTAATAGACTCCTTTAATTTAGCAAAATGCCATAAACGAATAAAATATGGAATAGCATAAAAATGCATCGATCAAATGACTGAATGTGTTATAGGCTAAATCCTGATATCCTTTCGTTTTATTTTCATCTTAATTGCCCTTTCGAATGGTTATCTTTCTATACATTCCACCTAGCATTACAGCTTTATCTTCTTCTATTCTGAATTCTTTATGATGACCATTGAACAATCCTTCAAAACTTAATCCAATATCTGTTCCAAAAACTTTAATAAGTGGTCTAAGAAGTCTTTTAGGCCATGAGAGCCTTTTTTCATTTGTAAATTTATCGAAAAGAATAATCATCCCTTCTGGTTTTAATACCCGTGCCATTTCCTGAAAACATTTTTCTGCATCAGGTACCACTGAAAGAAGTAAACTAGCAATCACCACATCAAATGAATGATTTTCAAAGCTCATATTTTGCGCATCCATTTCTAAAAATTGAATAGTGGATTCTTTATATTTATCTTTTGCTTTTTTTAGCATATTAGGGGAAAAATCAATCGCAGTGATATCTAAGTCAGAATGATTGATTTGTTCAAAATCCGCACCTGTTCCAACACCAACAAAAAGAATTTTTTGTTTGTGTATGTAAGTGTGTTTCTTGAAATACTTTTTTTCGGGAATGGAGGAATATTCCAGAATTAAAAAACGTATCATAAACCGGCGACCACATCCTATAGATTACTTTGTTCCAAGAGTTATTCAATTTCTCCCTCCTAAAATGAGTACTTTAGATTTTATAGTACAAGCTACCTTTCTCCAATAACTATTAGAAAAGGTAGCCTGTTTTACATGTGATCTCCCCATTGATTCTAAGGATCGTTCATTCTTCTAAAATCCTTATTCTTTTACTTTCAATAATCTTAAACTATTGAGTGTGACAATAAGAGTGGCTCCCATATCGGCAAAAATGGCAATCCAAAGCGTTAACCAACCTGGTATAACCAAGAGTAAAGCAATGGCTTTCACTACTAAAGAGAACGTGATATTTTGTTTAATTGTCCTTAATGCTCTCCGACTTAATTTGATCGTAAACGGCAATTTACTTAAGTCATCAGACATTAAGGCAATGTCGGCTGTTTCAAGTGCCGTGTCCGTTCCAGCGCCACCCATTGCTACTCCAACCGTCGAAGTGGCAAGTGCTGGAGCATCATTCACACCATCCCCCACCATGGCTACACTAGAATACCGTTCGCGAAGTTCTTTTATAAAGTTTAATTTATCCTCTGGTAATAAATCAGCTCTAATATCCGTTACACCAACTTCTTGTCCAATCGCTTCCGCTGTCCTTTGATTATCTCCTGTCAACATAACCGTTTTTTCAATACCAAGTTGATGCAATTTCTCAATAACCTCTTTGGATGTTGTTCTCACTTGGTCGGCCACAGCGACTAAACCAAGAATCTCATAAGCCGTTCCAAGGACCATAACCGTTTTCCCTTGTGTTTGAAGCCTAGAAATTTGTACAGAAATCGTTTGGTCGATGTGATTCGGTAGAATTTCTTCAAATAAGTTAGGACTTCCTACATAATACATTTCGTTTTGGATCGTTGCCTTTATCCCTTTACCTGTTATGGATTGAAAATCTTCCACTGATACTTCATTAAACTGTAATCCTGCAGCTTCTGCTTTTTTCGTAATCGCAGATGCAAGTGGGTGTTGCGAGCCTTTTTCCAATGCAGCTGTTAGCATCAGTAATTCATTTTCATTCCCACTAAATGTAACGATATCTGTCACCGCGGGAACACCTTTCGTAAGTGTTCCTGTTTTATCAAAAGCAATGACTTTTAAGTGTCCTGCTTCTTCTAAATGAATACCACCTTTAATCAATACACCATTTTTCGCTGCATTTCCTATTGCCGTCACGACAGAAACAGGAGTCGAAACGACTAAGGCGCAAGGACACCCAACCACTAATACCGATAACCCTTGATAGATCCATACGCTCCAATCTCCGCCAAATAATGGTGGAAGAATCGCGATTAAAACAGCTAAAGCTACAATAGCTGGTGTATAATATTTCGCGAATTTATCAACAAATGCTTGAGAAGGTGCACGCTCTGCTTGTGCCTCCTCAACTAAATGAATGATTTTTGACAATGTGGTATCATCCACTAATTTGGTTACTCTGACTTCTATTAATCCTTCTTCGTTTAACGTACCGGCAAATACTTCATCATCGATCGTTTTGGTTACTGGAACGCTTTCTCCAGTAATTGCAGCCTGATTTAAGGTCGATGTACCTTTCACAACGACTCCATCCATCGCTAATTTTTGACCAGGTTTTACAATCATGATGTCTTCAACTTGAATATCATCAACGCTAATCATTAGCTCTTGTTTGCCGCGTCGTATTAATGCTTCTTTTGGAGCAATATCCATCAATGATTCAATCGATTGACGAGCTTTATCCATTGAATAACGCTCTAAAACCTCACTAATGGCAAAGAGAATAACAACCGTTGCACCTTCTCCCCATTCACCAATCAACACTGCTCCGATGATGGCAATAGTCATAAGTGTACTCATATCAAACTTAAATTTGCTTAAGTTTTTAAACCCTTTAATAAACAAGGAGTACCCGCCAATGATAATCGATGCTGCATAACCTATTGTTGATGCAATATGCCCCTCACCATACTGCTCGCCCAAAATCCAACTGATGATTAATAAAAGAGCAGAAATATACACTTTACGGTTTTCTTTTTGTTTCCAAAATGGTTCACTTTCTACTTTTTGTTCTCTTTCATTTCGTAATTTCAAGTGATCAAATGCCCCTGCCTTTTCAATTGCCTCAATGCTTGCATTCCCTACAACCGTTATTTTAGCAGCACCAAAATTCATTTGCGCATCTAACACACCATCCAGGTGTTTCACGTTCTCTTCGAACGTTTTTGAACAACCTGCTCAGGTGAGTCCTTGAACTCGGTATGTTTTTGTTTCTTGTTCATTCATTTCAGCTTTTTGTTCAGACATCGACTTTCACCTCTTTCTTATGTGCTAATGCGATCATAATTAATTGCTTAACATGGTCATCATCCAGCGAATAAAACGCTAATTTGCCTTCTTTTCGATACTTTACAAGCCCTTGTTTATGAAGAGTTCTTAGGTGGTGAGATGCTGTTGCGACAGTCGATCCAATGATATTGGCAACATCACATACGCACAATTCTTCATCCTGGCATAATGCATAGGAAATTTTCGCCCGATTTTCATCCGCAAGTGCTTTAAATAATTGAGCTACACTCGATAGATCCTCATTTTGCATGTTTCCTTGTATTCGATTGACTTTGGCTTCGTCATAGCAATAAATATCACATGTATCTTTCTGACTCATTACATATCCCTCTCTCTTATTCAAATGTTCATTTGATTATATAATATCAAAACACTTTCTAACATTCAAATATTTGTTTGAATAACAGAAAAAATATTTTCACCATTCATTCAAAATCCAACGAACCAACCATTTTCAAATAAGTGTATTTACTATTTCAGCAAAGCCAAAGGACTTCTACAAATGGACAATCTAGAATGTCATCTTTATTAAGATTTCTTATTGAGGTCGATTTGACAAACTAATTAGCTCACTAATACGCATACAGATTCAAGACACTGCAAAAATTTTTGCGGTGATGTTAAAACAAATGATAAAACGGTTACAAAAAGTTCACTTAATACGAAGCGATCTTATTTATGAAGGAAATTGGAATTTTATGTTAAAGTAGGTTTAAAGATTATGAAAGATTTTACTCAAACGAACGAAGATGTTTAGTGTAAGAAGCAATTTATTCCATACTAGCGTAGTATTGATTTTAAGGGGAGGATATAAATCAAAATAGTCATATTTTCATCTGTTGTTTTTATTCTTATCTTTATTTTATTATTTTGGTTCTTTCACCATGAAAACAAAAAAGAGAAAGAGAAAGATAGCTTACAAATATTGCTCCTTGCTGCCACTTTGTTCTCAGTGATTCTCACAGTCGTCTTTGTATTTTTTCTATTCCTTATAATGGGTTCCACCACTGTCATTGATACATTATTTTCTTTACATATAAATACGAATCAACTAATAACCATTGGCATTTCTTTTCTTATTTATTGGTTTACCGTTGATAACATCCTTGAAATGTTGTTTGAATATTTATTAGGGGAAAATCCATATGCTATTTTATCATTAGCACCAACAAGGATGGCAGCATTCTACATCATTGGCATTATATTAAATTTAAATAATACCGCAAACACAACTATTTCAATTGGTGTTTCCCTCATTTTATTAGCAATTGACATGCTATTTTTTTTCAGAAAAGAAAGGTCGTATTTATGAAAAGAAAATTAATATTTATTGGATTAGGGATGCTGTTCGTTTTCCTTTTATTACTTGGTACTTATAAATTAATGAATTCTAGAACATACCAGTTATTTGGAGGTTTAACCGAACAGATAGAGACAAATCAAAAACTGGTTGCTTTGACTTTTGATGATGGACCAACAAAGAACGTAAGTCAGATTCTACCATTATTGGATAAATACAATGCAAAGGCTACCTTTTTTCTAATTGGTGAAGAAATAGAGAAGCACCCAGAGGAAGCCAAAAAAATTGTAGATGCAGGACATCAAATTGGAAATCACACATATTCTCATAATCGAATGGTTTTTAAAACACCTTCCTATATTAAAGAAGAAATCCAAAAAACAGACCAATTAATTCAAAAGGCAGGCTATAAGGGTGAAATTGATTTTCGACCACCAAACGGAAAAAAACTTGTAGGCTTACCCTATTACCTAAATAAACATAATAGAGACACGATAACGTGGAATATTGAACCAGATAGCTATTACACAAATGCTTCTGACAAAGTAAATTACGTTACGGAAAATATAAAACCAGGTTCAATTATCTTAATGCACCCCATGTATGATGATACTAGTAACGAACTTCAAGCAATCGAAGGAGTCTTACAAGCACTATCAAATGAAGGATATAAGTTTGTAACTGTCAATAAACTTCAGGAATGATAAGTTGATAATCATTTGCATTTCAACGAAACGGGTACGTTAATCAAATTCGCCTCGGCGTATTTGATTTAGAGATTAATTTAATTGATTACGGCCATAAGAATGTACCACTTCTGTCATGTTTTTTACCAACGATTGCCACCAATCGATTTACCACTTATCGCCAATGCATTTACCAATGGGTATCGTCAGGAAAGTGCAGATTTACAACGTAATGATTTTGGAAGATTATAAGCCTAATCCCTCCATATTTATAGCGAGGAATTAGGCTTATAATCTTCCACAAACGCGTCCTTTAGTGGAGAATGGGTTCAATAACAGCATTGGTACTGAACAGAAAATCAGAAAACACTGTTATTCTCTTATATTAGCTTTCTGCTATTTCTCATCCTATAGATTAGACACAAAATGACCAAAAAGAGAAGCTGTTTCCATTAAAAAATGCGATTTAGAAGTTTTATTTAAAGCTTTACTTCTACCTCAGTTCCATCCTTCAATTTCGTTTCAACAAGGATAACTCCACTGTGCTTAGAAAATCCCTGCAGCAACGGCTTCAAATCTTTTCTTTCAATTTCCGGGAAGATGAATTTGCTGCCATCCTTTTCAATTGCTTTATTTATTAAGCGAATAATCCTTTTTGATGTAATAATCAAACTAACCAAATTTAAAACCGCATAGGGAACGGGAATGGAGAATCGTTTATCCTTTACTTTCACCTTGACTTTTAACATAATCTACTCAATCACCACAAAAACTTTATCACCATTGGCCGAGGTGATGTCAACAATCTCTCCGTCCAATTCGTTTTCAATTGCTTCGATGAGCAGGTCAACGTTAATATCTTTTACATATTTTTCTGCCTCAGGTATTTTTTCAGCAATATTTGTACCTACTTTTAAAACAGCCTTTACCAGGTTAATCGGTAAATTCACATTTACATTATCACCTTCTTCGGAGGTCACACGAATCTTTAACATTTTATTTCCATATGTGGGACTTCTTTTTTTATTGTCACTAGCTCTGGCTGATCTTTACCTTGTAAAATATTAATTAATTCACTTGCTTTTTCCTTATCAATCTTTCCTTCCTCCACCAGCGTTAAGACTCTCGAAATTTCGTCCTTCATTATACTTCCCCCTCTTTTAATAACTGAATGGCTTTCTCTGCCGTAATTTCGCCTTTTTCCAATAACGATACAATTTTTTTCTTATCCACTTCCGGTTTCTTTTGAGAGGAATATCCCAGAGTAGAGATAATTTCATCTAATTTTCCTCTGACAGTCGGATAGGAAATTCCGAGCTCCTTCTCGACCTCTTTGATATTTCCACGGCATTTAAGAAAAATCTCAATAAAATGCAGCTGTTCCTGACCGAGAGCCGCCAGTCTTGAAACTTCAAATTCATTTTCTACCGTTGTCTGGCAATGGTTACACTGTAGCTTAGTAATTTTAAGCGCCTTCCTGCAAACAGGACAATTAGTGAGTAAAGGATACGCCATACTGTTCTCCTTTCTTTTTTTCATTTAATCTAATCATATCATACACCATATCTTTTAATTTTAAAATAAATAATTAAAATTATTTATAAAAATTTATATTTTTATTCAATAAATTAACTTTAACATTAAATAAATTAATTTATTGATCCTATAAGTTAAAGTGAAAAACAGACTCCTTGGAGAGTCTGTCTGATTGTCGAGAAAGGGATACGAGCCTATTTGACACTTAAAGAAAAGTTCTTCGATAAGCTAGTTCTTCAATTTTAATGGCTCTATAATGAAAATAAGAGCTTTCCCTTGTCCCAGAAAAGCTCCCGATAATGGAATAAACCACTCCTTGAATAATCATTTATTTCACCGGTAAAAATAAGTGAAAAGTAAAGGGGTCTTATAATGTTAAACTTTTTTCGTATTGGATTAATTCTAATATCATGGACAACTGTAATTTTCCTACCTAAAAAGATATTTTTTAAATATCTTCCTGTCACACTTTTTTCATCTATAATTATTTTAATTGAATATTTATTGGGTGGTCCTCGTAATTGATGGAAAGCAAAAGGTGGAATTAAAGCCGTAGCCAATAATGGTTTAACTTTTACTTTTGGACCATATTTTGTAGGGAATCTCTGGAGTTTGTTCTCTTTTTCAAGGAACTTCTCCAACTTATTTTCCTTTCGTTGCTTTTCTCTTTCAGAAAGTTGATTGTTGTATATCTTTTCTTTCATCACGTAATCTTTCAGTTGGTTTTCACCATTTGCAGTTTGATTAAAAGTACCGTTTGCATGCAATCTATTTCCCCAACAACCTAAATTCACTTTAAAAGTGTTGGGTTATAAAAAAGTTTGATCAAAAATACGTCTTAATATATTGATTTTTCAGTGACATATTAATTTAAACTCCTTTTTCTTAGAGTTTCCTCTTCTTTTTTAAACCTTTATTTAGGTAATTCTTTACGGTCATTTGCCTCTGGCAGTTTTTCAAGCCATTCATTTTTAATGATAATAGTTCCCCAATTTGGTAAAAGTTTTAATCCCCTTAGAATGGCTGTCTCGCAATGCCCTACTAAATCAGCTCTCAAACTTGCAACCATGGCAGTACCATAATATGAAAGTGATGTTCCCAAAAGAAATCCCACTTTATGCATCATAAGTTTATCCGAGAAAGGTGCGACTGTGGAATTTGTAACTTGTGTATCTAAAAGTTGTGGAACACGAAGATTTTCTTCGCGTAATAAGGAAGAAAAAATGCCAAAATTTCTATTTATTATTTTTAAGACCTTTTCCAAAAATTGACGAACTTCTTTATTCCTCGTTACTTGAGAAAATCCAAGACAGATTGCCTTTGCCACACATGTCATTGTTAAATTAAAATAAATATTTCCAGCCTCCGCTGAATTCAAAGGTCTTTTCTTACCAATCACATCTAATGTATATCCTAAGTTTGTTATGTATTCAGCCCTTTTGGGAGTAGAAAAAGAAGGGGCTGGCTCATAAAGACCCTTTGATAAAAGAATATCGACTGTTTGGTTGTATATTTCTATAACCTCAATATTACATTGAGAATAATAATCTCGAATATCTCGACGTACTGAAACACCAAGGGCAAGACCATATCCAGATAATCCAAAATGGATTACAGAGTGTAGATACTGTAACCAAAAGGAATCGGTAAATAAAGGAGGCGCCTTTAGGTTTACATCTTTTTCTGTAAAACCGTTTGGTACAGGAAAATTTTCTTTATTGAAAAATTCCTTCAGTTTTTTCACGTGTTTTTCAGATAATTTCATAGCGAATTCAAAAAGCGAACGAACTTCAGAATCCTGAACGGTTGCTAATACATATTTATTAATACAAATGGACATCGTTTCCTGCTCGTATTGTGTGAGTAAATTTGTAATTTCTGTAGAAGTCAATCTAATGTTACCCTTATTCAAATTTTTCCCCTCCAAGAGTATACAATCTTTATACGTACGCATAGTTTCCCTTAAAAAACTTCTTATATGTAAAGTCACTAGAAACTAATCACTAGTATTGTATTTGTAAATTAACCCATACTTCAAAAATTTTGTTTTTTATTAAACTAGATTTCGTTTAAGTATACTTCTTCACAACATCCTTGAGCCACAACTGATGATCACGAACAAATGCAGCTATTAGTGGTGCTTCCGCATTTGCTAACATTGAAATATGAAAACAGATGAGAGCTTGAAGTAATACAATCCGAATCCTCACTTTCAATCTCTCCTACTAATAGATTTACCAAAACATTGTTAGGAATTCACAGGGATAATATGAGAGTCGAAACCATATGGTACAACGTCCTATTCCAATGATTTGCGCTTATACATCGTAAATAATCAAAAATGGACTGCTGTGCAGCAGTCCATTGTCTTTCAATTCTCGCGCTCGATTATGTAATAAAAGGATTATATTTTAATGAACAGTATTTTCGTATTGTTTCATTAACTTTTGTCAATAAATTTAATAAGTAAAGATGACACTAAATACTTTTACTCTTATTTAAGGACGTACCTTATGGTAAGAATCGATTAATTTAATTTCTTTTTCAGATTTACCTGATTCAGGGCAAAGTGAAAGCAAATCTGCATTAATCGCATAAATAAATGTATCACGCTGCCTTTATTTCCCTTTTATCGTCAATAATTACTTTTTCATAGGGCAAGAATACTCTTACAACATGAGTGTGTGTTCTATCGCCAGAGTTTGGTTTAATATCTTTTATCCAGATTCGGATTTTTTCTGGCTTAGGACCTTCCCATTCTACTGATTTGGCATTGTATTTTTTGTGATAATAATCTGATACATCATGTGTCATCCATGTGTGTAGTGCTTGATATATAAACATTTTTGGTGCGTACTCTTTTACTTCTACTTCTTTTCCTGTCTCTATTAATTCAGAAGCTTTGATGCATTTCCAACAATAAAGAAAAATGCCATAACTAACATTAACGTTATTTTTTTCATAACATTCACCCCATACTTTTTATACGGTTAGAGTTGCCTATATGATACTTTTTATTGCATCGCATATTTAACGCTTTTACTGGTCTTAATAAATTGACCATTCTTTGTGGCTCTGTTTTTTATTCAAACAAGTTCTTATCTTCCTTACATTTCGCAATATGGTTCAATTTAAAATTAATAAAGCTCCTATAATTTCACCTTAAAAACTAAAAAGACACAACTCTCTGTACAAGAATCGCGCCGATTGTTAAAAATCATTATTTAAATCAGTTGAAGAAGAACGGATTAAAAATCGACTTCTTTTAATGATTCTTCAAACAAACAAGCAAGCTGCTCAATAAAATTCACCTCAACAAACGCCTATTCATCGATTATTATAAAGGGAGTTAATTATGTCCTTGCGAAACTATTAATCAGTATAATTAAAATGATTATTAATAAGTCTTCTCCATCTTTTTTGTCTCCATTTATAAAATATGTTAGCAAACATCGCAATAAATATTGTTAATATACCCGCATTTATATCTATTGTATCCGTATAAAGAGTCTTATTTTCTTCTACACCCTTTAAGTATATATTGTGGTCCCATTTTTTTATTAATTTACTATAACCGTTGTCTCTAATATGTAGATAGTTATTATCAATAGAAATAACTATCCATTGCTTACCGAATGGTATAAATCCTAAGATGTACATTTTAATAGGATACTTCCCTTCCTCCCATAATTCAGGCAGTAGATGTTCTGGTAATTGTACAAACTTTATAAGTGGCTTTGCTATATAAAAAAGAGATTCAGTTTTTTTAACTTCACGAAATAATTCATCTGAATCACAGTTGAATACTGACATTACTTTAACTAACATATTTCACTCCCACCCTATAATTAAAATTTCCAATGGGTACTTGAGAAACTCCAACGTTTTGATGCCTATTTAATTCGGTTTCTAACAAAAAAATATTTGATAATTTCTTATTAATAGCATTACCATAAGTATTCAATTTTTCCTGAGATTCTTCCTCCATTAAATGACCTGATTGCTGAAAAAGAAAAAATCCTGCATATCAACACAGGATTTTTGATCAATCTATATAAATGATCAGACCTTTTTAAAATTATCAAACTTATTAAATTCAAAAGCTACATTTACTAATCCTTTAAATTTCTAAATCTCTGTTACGTCTTAAATGTCATATGAGTAGTTGTATTAAGATGAAACTCGATAAATTCCACAACAAGAGTTTCTTATTTTCTAGTTTATCTAATAAGGACCATTTAATACTGAAGCGACACTTAGAGAATGTCAGAAAGACGTTTTTCCTTTCTTAAAAAAGTTCTATTTCTTTTTGATCCATTCCCTCAAAATACTAATCACACTCTATTTTTGTAGAAATATATAAAAGTTAACCCATACAACATGAGTAGTATATAAAAAACAATTGAAATTGAAAAAAAGCACCATACAAGTGCTTACTTCTTCAAACCTCATCCAAGGAAATGATTCTATGCTTTAACCCTTTATTTGAATCTAAAACCGCTATAACAATTTGATTATTTTCTGTTAGTGTCACATATCTGAATGGTTGATCACCTTGAATGAGTATATCTGTTTCCTCTTTTGCTTTCATCTTCGCAAAGTCATGTTCATTGTATTCAAGCGGAAGAAAATCATCTAATCCTTCTGTTGGTTCACCAACCCACTTAAACAGGATAGCTTTGAGTGAGAGTTGCTCGATCGTCGATAATTTTTCTTTAAATATAAGCTTATCTACTGTTACTGTTTTCAGATTAATCACTCCTCAGATAGTAAATAAAGTCTATACTCTCAGAGTCCAAACATCAATGGTATTACAGTGACAAACTATTTACATTTTGATTACTTGCTAACTTCTGTTGCTTTGAAATAAAGTTTGTTCAGAAATATCTCATAAGCCAGCACTTTACGATCTACGTATTCCATATCGTTATAGCTCCTTAGGGATTAAAAGTAATTCATTTCCTTATTGATACCTTATATATCTACTAAAAACGGGGATACTTTTTGTCTATAAGAACGAATGTTTAGGATAAATTTTAACATCCAGCAAATAAAAAAAGTCAAAATGACTGTTTATGTCGCATTGACTTTTTTAAGGATTACGATTTATTTGTTTTTCTCTTTTCAATTTCTTTTTTCACAAAAGGAATTACCTTTTCTTTTACTGCTTTTTGTACTTTTGGATCACTTATTAATTTTTTTAATTTGTTTTTCCACACATTCATACCTCCGATTTATTAAATTTGGGGTTTAACTAATATGGAGTTGTGTACTAAAAGGAATAAAAGATTCTTCTATCATATGGCTATTGTACCCTAAAGAATGCACTGTGTCTTGCAGGGGACAAACAACCAATGTGAAATTTTGATCAGACTTTATGATAATTCTACATTCTCCTCTCCAATAGGTATCATTTCATCTCAAGATTTATAAATGCATCCCCGTCCACTGCCAATAAGAAAAATAGAATAACATGATGACTAGTATATAAAGAGGCATTAAGATGGCACTAATCTTTAAGAGATTACTAGAATCATATAAAATTTCCCCTTCCTCATAAAAGAGAAGTAATGCTTTGGAGCTAACAGGAACTGTAACACAATAGTTCATGCCTATTAAACCTTTAAAAACAACTGTTGAAGGATTAACCCCTATTGTTTCACTAAATAGTAATAAACCTGGAATAAAGACGATTGCACGTGTTGTGTGTGATGCAATATACAAATGGCTTGTAACGGTTACGAGCAAGATCATCAAAACAATGAGCCATTCTGGAGCACCTATAAACTGTGACGTTAGCTCAAAAAGAAAAAGCAATACCTCTTATTGAAGTATCGCACCTATTATTGGAACATAGACGCATATCATAAAGCGAATACATCTATCTCACAAATGTAATAAAGTCAATATTAACTGGTTCAATACCATCTTCTCGAAGTCGTGAGTTGATCTGTCCTCGATGATAGTGACCATGCAATGCTACATGAGATAAAATATCCCGTACAGAACTCCTAAACTCTTTTCCTTTACTATTTGTGTAGGATATTAATTTATCTAGGTCTGTATTTGCTAAATTAGTAAAAAATGTTGTTAAACTCTCTTCGTTTTGTATAACAAGTTCTGCACATACTTCTATATCGACCTCTGACCAGATGGGCAGTCGTGAACTGTCCAATCCTCGTAATCTAGTTATCCATACTTTTTCTGCAAAAAGGATATGGGAAAATAAACGGCACACCTCTTGATTTTCATCTTCAATACTTTGCAATGTTTCGAGAATACGTTGATTAGCCCAATTTAAATGCTCATACATCTTTTGGATCGTTTTCAATATGAATAACACCACCAATGATTAAATTTTCAAATCGGATTTCCCCTTTAATAAATCAATTTCCCTCCCACTTGAATTTACCATATTACTCCATTAATTAGGGACAAATAAAAGATTCTTATTAAACTGAACCCTATGTTATAAATTTCTTTTTTTTAGACGCATATCTTGTTTCCCCCTAATTCCGCTAATAAGGGGTCTTTTTTGATGGGTACCTTTTAGAGTAACGGGTTCTCTTTGGGAGGGAAATCTCATATTTTAAGGTCAAATCGTATTAAAATTAGCATTTATAATAACACTTCAAATCATAAATAAAAGAGCAGGAATTTTCCGCTCTTTTATTTATTGAATAGCCTGTGTTAAACAATAATGTTGAGATATTGGACATAAAAACAGATCATCATTTCGATGGTCTTCCTCAACTAAAGTTATACATTAGTTTAATTATCAATCCCTTTTATTTTCCTCTTATAATCTAAGTAAAGCCAAAAAATTAAAAAGAACAAAAAAGTGATAATAGAAATTGGTATCAACCATAGATTATCTCCGTTTAGATACAAGCCCAAAAACATAATTGAGACCGAAATCACTGGTGCCATTACATAAAAGGGTTTAGCATTATAAAACCAGCCATAAGGAAAAAAGTGGGCTCCTGTTATAATTGCAACAAATACGATCGCATCATTCGGACTTTTTATTATTCCCCAAAAAAGTATAGGGAAATAGATAAGCTGAGCCAGATTTAAGTATAAACCTAGATTACCTAATGGATTATTTTTAAGTTTCCAATCAGCCTTTATTAAAGTAGAAATTCCTACAGATAATGGGAACATTAAACCTGTTGAATACAACATATAGGTGTTTTTCTGATAAATTTCTATTGACTGTAAAAATATTATTGTAATTATTGACCAAATTACAATAGCTGAAAATAAAAATCCTATCCCGTTTTTCCCTCTTACTGATAGTTCATTTCTAACCTCGTTTAATTTCAACTTTTTCCCCCTTTTCTTTTTCAACACCCCCGCTAGTTGAATATATATCTAAGTTTTCATTATTATACAACATTTTCCATATAAACCCTTTAACTATCTCAAGTAATTTATATAATTGAATTTAAATTTATATTTTTTAACACCTAGTCGATGTTGAAAAAAACCATAGAGTTAGCATAATAATCAACAAAGATAATAGCTATTATCCACCTAAAATTTATATGCTGTTTTTGTGCTATTTTAAATGTAATTTTAATAAAAGCCCTTAATTAACAACAAAAAGAACAGACTAAAATATTGTTATTTAGTCCGTTCTTTTAACATTTATTTCTTACTTTTCTCTCCCAAAAGAGAATCCGTTACTTTTAAATACCCATCCTTTTTTTGAAATAAATGAGAAAGCGCTATTTTTTTAGAGGTATTTCAGCAACTACATTTGTACCATCTAGCAACAGTTAGTATTTGAGGAAATTTAAGCAATCTTTCTATATTATTTTAACGATTATATGAATGCGTTATACATATCTAGTCAACATAAGCGATGTTATCGGCACTGAAAAAAGGGCTTCGATTGGAAGATCCTTTCAGCCTGATTCTTTTAAAATATGTTTTTTGTCATTATTATTGTTAAAGGTGAAAGTTATAACTATTCTTTCCAATAATCAATCAGGTACTCAACTTGTTTTTTATCCACTATATTTACAGCAAAATAAACGATATCCTTATATTTCATTTTTCTAATTGGATTTTTTACAGCGTTATGCATTTCTCTAAAGACCATGATATCCGGCATTGTAAAGGCAACTAAGATAATGGCCCTTTCCCCATTTACACCCCAAGTACCTCTAGTGCCTAATACAAGAGGCACAGGGTTTTTCCTACTTTTTAGATAATTGTAAACCCACTCTTGTTCGCTTAAGGTTTTTTCGCTCATATAGATAGTTTCACCCTTATTTGAACCATTTTTCGATATCCGTGTATTGCCTTCCGGCTAACGAATTAATTAACGCGCTTTTCACTCATAAGTTCGCTGACGGTACCGAGTTTGTATCCTTTTGCTTTAATATCCGTTATCATGGTATCCATCCCTTCAGCCGTAGGCTTTGTGGGATGCATAAGAACCATCGAGCCATTCTCCACTTCTGATACAACTCGTCTAACCATTTCCGAAGTTGCAGGTTTTCTCCAATCAACCGTATCGACTGTCCATAGAATGGTTTTCATATCAAGTCGGTTAGCGACTTGAATCGTTACCTGATTAAAACTTCCACTTGGTGGGGCAAACCACTTTGGCGTTATACCAAGGGTTTCTTCAATGACATCATTTGTCTTTTGCAATTCCTCCGTTGTCTCGGTCATAGACCGTTGTTTGAGATCAGGATGACTATAAGCGTGGTTTCCAATTTCATGGCCACCTTCCTTAATCTTCTTAGCTAGATCAGGGTTCTTTTTAACCCAACTTCCGTCAAAGAAAAATGTTGCCTTGGTTTGATGGTTATTTAAAACTTCGAGGATTTCTGGAATGTATTCGTTACCCCAGGCGACATTGATTAAGAAAGCGACCATAGGTTTTTGTGGATTACCTCTATAGATCGGTTCAGGAGCTAAATCCTCCAAATGGACATTTGGTGGTATTTCCTTATAAACAACCTTGTTTTTATCAAACTCACCATCTGCTTTCATTTTTTGATAACTGTCTTTAATATTAACACTCAGCCCATTGTATCCGGGTATTGCCTTCCATACTCTGTCGACTTTTGCATCAAGCGGCTTAAATTCATGCTGGTCACTATAAGCTTGAATTTTTCTATAAAGATCATCTTTGTTAATTTCTGGCGGATTTGTGATGCCACCCCTAACATTGGAGCCAGGAGACATTGCACTATATGAGTTAGTAGAGAATACTAACGTTAACACTAGCATACTTGAAAGTAATATAAAGTATCCAATATATTTTCGTCTCATCTTTCTCTCCCTTGTACAATACTTTTGTCTAGACAAGTAAACTTTAGCAGATTGATGAAGTCTGTAGACTTAGGCTGGTGCGAAAAGGCCATTCCTGTACTGTCACCCTTTATCATTGAAAATCCATCATTTTGTATTTTGTTGGTAGTAGGTTTCCCTATTCGCTGGAGGACTATTCCTCATGAAATTTCAAGCTCTATTCATTCCCTTCATCCACTTCGGAAAACTCCTAAAAGTAATGACTGTATGATTATAGTTATTTTTATAAATTTAAAAGAATGCCTTAAGACCATTTACATAATTGTTCTTATGAGACTGAGCTGAAAACGCTTGGTTTTCTTCCTTTTACTTTTGAATGCATTCCATGTATATTTCTCCTTGCCTTCCAATGATTTCCATCCCCTGCTGAATTTTTTATAAAAGGACTGCCTTAGCAACGTAACAGGTGTTTATGAAGCAATTAGAGTGGGGCTTTGATTTAGATGCCAAGAAAGTAGTAATATGAAATAGAATCACTGGAAATGCTTGTTATTATGAAATCTATCTATACGGAGGTCAACTTTTGTTAGAACTACTTACGATTTTTAAAGATATTATTTTACCTATTTTTATCGTGATGTTCATTGGCTTTATCTTGCAGAAAAAGTTTACGATGGACATCTCTACTTTATCCAAGTTAAATATTTATTTTGTTGTTCCCGCTTTTATATTTGTGAAATTATATAGTACACAGTTTTCCGCTAGCTTATTTGGGCATGTGCTATTGTTTTTTATATTATTGGTCCTCATTTTATATGTTTTTTCTGCTCTTTTTGCTAAAATTTTAGGGTTAAATCGAGGGAAGAAAACTGCTTTTTCAAATAGTACCATTTTCTTTAATTCTGGCAATTATGGGGTGCCCGTTAATGAATTGGTATTTAAAGGTGATCCTTTTGCAATGTCTATTCAGGTGATTGTACTAACGTTACAAAATATACTCACCTTTTCATATGGGATTTTTGCATTACAATCGGTGAATACGAGTAAGTGGAAAGCGATGATTGGTTATTTTAAGATGCCAGTCTTGTATGCGATGATGGCTGGATTACTATGTAATGCATTAAATATTTCCATTCCATCGTTTATTTTGGTACCAGCTAATATGATTGCGGATGCGATGATTGGTCTTGCATTACTTACACTAGGTGCCCAAGTAGCACGTATCCAATTTAAAGCAGCACTTTCTGCTGTTTACTCAAGCCTCACGGTTAGGCTAATCATTAGTCCAATCATTGCGCTGTTAATTATTTGGCTATTTCGAGTAGATGGAATTACTGCCCAAGCCTTACTGATTGCGTCCGCTATGCCGACTTCTGTAAATAGTGCTGTAATTGCAGAGGAGTACAAGAACTACCCTGAATTTGCTGCACAGGTGGTTTTATTTTCAACGATTATTAGTGCTTTTACTGTTTCTTTAGTTATTTATTTAGCAGGTATTTTATTCTAAGTGATAATGGCATTACTCTGTTCATTCACAAGAAAAACTTGACACCTCCCTTTTGCTTGAAATTGATTTCAACTGAATATTTTTTTCAAATACAGAGGGTATTGAACCTTTGCGATTCTATACCCTATTTGTATTGCTAATTATAGCTCGCTCACGTTCATTATTTATCATTGTCTAAATTATCCGTCAGCATACCTTTTCCATAGGAATGGCTTCAGCCTTCGTTCAACCGAATCCACCTGTGCTTCGTACCCCATAACCTGTCCATCATGACGCAAGCAGGAGTATTGATGGGATAGTTTCAGGAAACCTGGTTCCGTCATTCCTATCCTCCGTTGTAAAGCTGAAGTTAATCTAGTAAACTTCCTGTATTTCACGCTGCAGAGCGCTTATAGCAGAACTTGTCGCGCGCACCCGTTAGGTCAGGTAAGAAACAGCGATACCCTTATTTGTTGAAGGATAAGAAAATCGTTTAATATTCGAAATCTGTATCAGAAAATTTGTTAAATGACGCTTAATAAAACACCTATTCCAAATATAATAGGGAGAACTATTGCAAGAGGTACATACAAATAAATCTTCCATCTCGGTGAAACTGGTGGTTTGAAATGCCAATTATATTTGATAACATACCATAACCCTATTGATGCGGAGACAAATAATAAAACACTAAAAAATATAGCTTTATAAAATTCTAACAAAATTAAGAAATCTCCTTTATTTTTTTATATGTTATGCACTATCTATCTACAAATTATAGCAGTTCTTCTTCATACCAAAGAAGGGAGCATTACCGTTGCACAAGCAATGCACTCGTTTGTTTAATAACACTTATAAATATAGAATCATAAAGTCTACATCAAAATAAATATTATTTTCTAACTTTAAACCTTTCTTCTCTGTACCAAAAACTTCAAATCCCAATAATGAATACAGTTTTTTCGCTGATTCATTTGTTGAAACAACGGCTAAATATACCTGTTCCAAACCTTCTATACTTTTTGCTTTCTTTATTGCTTCTTCCATTAAAGCCTTCCCAATTCCTAAACCCCTTTTGGAGGGAGAAACATACATTGCTCCAATATGTGCTCTATGTCGTAGTTTATTTAAGTTTTCTTGATATATAGTTATGATTCCAACTAGTTCTCCCTTATCAAAGGCTCCGTAGGTAAAAGAGGACTTTGATTGAAACTTGTTCTTCAATTCTTCAATTGATAAGTCTTTTTCTTCTCCATAACTCGAAGCGAATGCTCCAGGTGTATTTCTTAGAGATTCAAGTCTAATACTACGATATTTTTCTGCATCTTCAAATGAATTTAAAATTATAATATCCACTATTTTCTCCTTTAAACTAATTAATCCAATATGTATTATTTTACAATAAAGTTATTACTGTTTGTTAAATTAACCTACCATTTACTTTAAGTAAATATATTCACAATTTTTAACGCAACTTTAGCATAAATATCCAATAGGAAATCACCTCTAAGCTTTAGCTTTATAAAGAGGTGATTGTTAGCAAACCTTATTATAACTATCAATCTTTTTTAAAATGATCGATCTTATATAAAATGATCAAACCTTTTTCAATAGCTGCACTAATGACTTTTTTAATATGTAAATTCTAAGATTTGTGAGCACCAAGAATTTTTAAAAATAATCATTTGTATTTTCCCGATAATTGAGCATATTAATAACAATCATATTGAATGGAGATGAGATACATAATGACACATCAAGGAATGCAAAACAAAGATCAAACAAGAGCGCAAATTGAGAAACAGGATAAAAAAAATGATGTTGAATTAGGGAGTGAGTTCCAAATTGGAAACTCAGGTTCACAAAGCCAAAAAAAGAGTGGTCGTCAAATAAATAAACAACCTGGATCTTTATAAGAGGGTCTTCCGAATAAGGTGTAGATTTGAAATAAAGTTTGATCAAAAATATCATACGAACCTGCATTTTACGGCAAATCAAAACAATCCATTTTGAAAAAGTTTGGTCAAATTGGATTGTTTCTTTATTATTTCGAATGTGGCTTTTATATAAAAGTTTGATCATTTTTGTGCTACGTTCTTAAACTAAAGGTCCCTTTCACAGAAGACTTGATTTCATGATAATCTTAAAAGACATTAATAACGCTCTTTCTCTATTGCTCCATGCTTTGTGGAAGAATCATTTCAAAGACATTGACATTCTGTCTTTTTATCCTTAACTAATACTATCTAATACTCCTTCTCCTTCTGGTTTTGCTTCTTCTCCACCAGAAGGAAAAATGAGGAAATAACAATCATCCCTAGAATCAATATCATGGCAACAGTCCCTAAAATGACTGGAAGTCCGATGGATGAACCAGCAAGCGCTGCAACTTTAGTGGCAACACCTTGTAACGCCTTTTTTGCTAGTTTCTTAGATGCTGTTTTTCCAGCTTTATTGACCAGATCTTGTAAAGCTGAACTTTCTTCTGTTTGATAGTCATCAGGATCAATTGGGGACATTTACTCTCACATCCTCTACTTTCCATTCTCCATCTACACTACGAAGTCCCCAAGAGGCTACTTCTGTTTCGACTGCTACAATATATCGGGAACTAAAAAAAGAGCAAAATTAGATTTGCTCTTTTTGTTTTTATCTTTTGTTCAACTATAGTGCTCTTTAGCCTCTCCTTACATCAAAATCTATATCGTAACTGTTTTCTCTTCTTTCAGCGAACGATACTTTCCACTATAGAAAATAAGTGCTTCCTTATCCTCCAATGGATACTTCCTGTTGATCCTCAGCTAAAATATTTACTGAAAATGTTTTACTTTCCTGCAATTTAGAAAGAATTTGAGCTTGCTCACGAACCGAAATAACACTCAATTTTGGATCAAGTGACACAGACATGAATGCATTAGCCGTCATTCCATTTTTTTAATTATCTTTTGTAACGAGTTGATTTGATTCTTTTTGAATATCTTTTTCCAATTCTTGACGAAACCATGCGACAACGTCCTGCTTATTATTGTCTGAAATTTCATGTGCCGTTGGATAAATCGTATATTTAACAGACTCTACCTGTTCACGTAAGTAATCATAATTTTCCTGCCCGATGTGTAACGGGAAAATCGGATCTGCTACTCCTTGGCATAGAAAGACAGACAGATGATCGATCGGTTTTAACGGATATTCTTCTTTTACAAATTGCGGGATATACCCATTCATCGGAACGATCCCCTTGATGGAATCTCCTAGACTTAAGGCTAGTGTCATGCTAAGAATCGCTCCTTGACTAAAGCCAATTAAATACTTTCTGTCAGGATCGATTGGATAATGATTGGAAGCAAAATCGATAAAACTCCTCAGTTTCTCGACACTGCTATCAAATAATTCACGTTCTGGATTGCCGTAACCTTTTAAATAGTAATAAGCATATCCATCCTCATACGTAAGATCGCCTTGAATACCAATTAAAATATAATCCTCTTTTAAATCCTCTACTAAATCCAACATATATTGTTCGTTGTAACCAATTCCATGTAAGGCAAAAATCACAGGATATTTTTTATCCTTCTCCATCTGTATAGGTAATGTAATATGATACGGATATGAATTTTTCAAGATAGATTCCTCCTATGTAGGTGGGGAAGCATTTCATTTGTATCTTTTAATCGAGCGGTCATTTTCCTAATCATTACCAAAATCATTAAAACGATCTTCCTTGTTTAAATCAATTGAATTTCTTATATCAATATCTAATTCTCCCCAATAAATCAAAAGTTTAAGAGATAAGTAAATTTGATAACCCACATCAGGAACATTAATATCTGTTTCTAACAATTCATTAATTTTTTGAAGACGATACCTTAAACCACTGATTGAAAAATTCATGGCTCGTGCTGTTTTATTAATATGACAACCATTATTTAAATAATGAAAAAGAGTTTTGGTCAATCCTATGTCCTTTTTCTTATCTTCCTCTATTAAATTTCCTAATTTCTTTTTAATAAATTTTTGCAAAGGATCATTTTTCATTTGAAATATAATTCCTTCAATCCCTAAAAATTCAAAGAAAACAACCTTTTGATAATGATTAGCAATTTGTAAGGCAGAGGTGCTCTCATCATATAATTGAGAAGCCTCTTCTATTCTGGCAGAGCTTGAACTAATACCAAAGTTAAAATCATGAGAAGGGTATTTACTTGAACAATAATCATGCAAGGCCTGACAGAACTTTTTCTTACTATTTTCACTTTTTAACAGCATACCTTCGGATAAAAAGATCAATATTTTCCCTGACTTTTGACCCAACAAGGCATTTATCTTTCGATCTTTGAGGAATTGGGAAATTCCCTTGATGAGACGATCATTAAACTCCAGTTCATCTCTTATGGTTAACTCTTGGTGATTAAGACAGATTGCCATCATAAAATAAGGGGCATTTAATTGAAATCCAACGTAGTAAGACTTTTTCGAAATTTCTTCAAAATTGATTCGATTTGATAGAATGTCGTCTAAAAGGTTTCCTTGCATACGCAATTCTGTTTGAATACGTGTACGCTCGTTAAACAAATAGAGGGAACAAGCCAAGGCTCCTTGTTCTAATATTAATTTATCTACTTCCTGTAACTTCACATCTTTATATAAAAAGGAACAGTACGCCACCACTTCCTTTTGAAAGTAAATAGGCGTAATCAGTCTTTTGTAATCATCGTTAAAATCATCCAATACTTTCGTTCGAGTTAGTTGATTTATATCCCTTTTTCTCTTGTTATTCATGAGTTGACTTAATTGCCTGGAAAAAGTGCGCCCATCTTCTTCTGACATTCCCGCCACTGCTAAAAGTTCTACGTTTTCGCTTTCAATGAGAACAGGTAATTGGGTATGTTGATAAAGAGCATTGGCAACTCCGTACAAGTCATTTTCTTTTAGTAATTCTTCAACCAGCTTTTGATGCACATCATATGCTTTACTTAAATTGTCTCGTTCTATTTTTAGTTTTCTAAACGTCTCGTTCAGCTCATCAATAATGGATTCTTCTTCATAATATTTTAACTCTTGTTCAATGGCTCCATTCCATTCTTCGACCGTACGACAAAGAACCTGACAATGTTCATGGCCCATTGCTTTACATTTTACTTCTTTGGCAATGACCTTTTTTCCTAAAATGTTAGATAGGTAACCGCTCGCATATCCTATCAATGTGTGACAAACAGGTTCATCACTATAGCCGTACCTCTTGATATGTTCCTCCGCTTCATATGAATGTTTCCAAATGGCTTCGTGATAAATGGATCCATTTTTAAAATTTGCTTCTGCTTTAACATTTTGTACTTCTTCAGCATAACCGTGCAATGTATGCATTTTAGGACCCGCTAACAACATCTCACGTGGATCCTCCCAAGTTAACTCCTTCACCTTTTCGGCATCATACGCTCCGGTATGCCATCCATACCTTAGGAGGAAACCTTTTGTTCGTTCTAGACCAATCGTTTCAAGAAGCTCATTCCGTAACAAACCTATTGCAGCTGCTGGGATTGAAACCATTCTTTCCTGAGGTTCCTTTTGATTAAATGGACTAGATATTTTATAAAATTGTTCTAGCTTCAGTTCATCAGCTTTCATATTTCCACCACCGCTATTAAAATCTATCTGCCTACTTGAGCTGAAAAAGCCTTTAGAGCTAGACCCTAGTTCTTATGTTAATTTCCCATATATTCTTTTGTTCTATACATATCTAATTGAATCTTCATATTCCCTTTTGGATATGTTTTACAAGCGAGCGTATAATTAAGGCTTCTTTCATCGTTAGGCAGTACAGCCATTGAACTACGCCCTCGTTCAAATTCACCTTCTTCTACTCTAACTTTACAAAGTCCGCAGCCTCCGCCTTTACAAGCATACGGTATTTTTACTCCGTTCCTTTGTGCTCCATCAAGTATACTTTCCGTATCACTGCCTATCCATTGACCATTCGGATCATTCGTATCGGTTATCTTTATTGTAAACATACGTATTCCCTCCATTTAGTTGAATGAATGAAAAGGGATTTTTGGTAAAAATAGATAAACCCATACAAGTTTAAGTATTCGATGTTTTTCGACCAAAACCCTTTTATTCTTCACTATTAATTCATCGGTATTTCTGTTTATTTACATCTACTTTTCATTAACCTCTTTGTTCTAGATAAATCCAACTTAATCTTTCGACATAAGGTTGAATAGGAATGCCGTTCCACCCTCCTTTCACTGCGCTGTTCATTACGGCGTCATAAAAGGCTTGTTCAAGGAAGCGGATCAGCATTCCCTATTAAAAAACAAAATGTGATCGATATACGAAACGTTTAACTGAAAGATTTAAAGGTAAAATTCATTTACCAAGTAGGATGTCCTGGGCCACCAAATTGCGTACTTCCGTATGAACTCATCGCATCTTCCCAGAGTTGAGTTGGATGTGAAGCGAATGCGATGACGTCCCTTACAAATAACTCCACTGGATCTCCTTTGAAAATAGAAGTTCCGCCTAGTGTTAAAATGGTTTTCAAGGCCATTTCTGCTGCCATTTTAGCAGCCTGTGATCTAATCGCAAACAATTCCATGCGTTCTTCTTCAGTTGCAATGGTTCTACCTTCCTCTTGAAATTGTTCAAGAACTTACTTCAATGTAACGAGCCATTAACCCCTCTACTTGGCGTAATTGAATTTTCATTTCAGCGAGCACACGTTGACTACCTGATCCGTTTTTCTCGTTCTTGCCTCCATTAAATACCCGAACACGTTTTTCGGTACGTTCTTGGAAAATCTCAATTAAACGATCCATGGCGCCTAATGACGTAGCAGGGAAGGCGGCCAAAAACATCTGCATAAATGGCATACGGTAAACAGGGTCTTGTAGATCATACTCTCCGCCCGCCGGTTTTCCGAGACCAAATATATCTTTACCACGTAATATGAGATGTTCAGGTATATAAGCACCGTCCACATGAACCCCATTACTTCCTGTACTGCGTAACCCGAGTGTATCCCAGTTTTCAATCAGTTTAAGGTTTGGATCTGAAGTTTTTAGTACAGGCATGACATACTCAAGACCATTCCCAAGATCAGCCATCGCACCAAGACCAATCCATTCACTCCATAAAACACCGCTGGCAAAGTTCCATTCCCCATAAAGGCGGTATCCATCTCCATCCTTTTCCATACGGCCAAGTGGCGCAAAAACATCCGCAATCAGTTCATGTTTACCAAGAACTTCTTCTCTGCCTTTTGGAGGAAGATAACCAGGCCAAATATCATGGATCGCATAGAAGTTTGTTAGCCATGCTGCGGCCATACTATGACTGGCAACCTTTCTCACAATTTTTGTAAATGGTTCTACACCGATAAATGTACCGCCATATTGTTTCGAGCGCATTAATTTATTAATTCCGCCTTCAACAATTACCTCCGCAATCTTTGGAGAAAAATGACCATTTTTATCAGCTTCTCTTGCTTCTGCCTCCGCAGTTTGACCAATTCTTTCCGCTACAGCTAACCAGTGCTCCATATCTACTTTCTCTTGTGTTAATTGGCTTGTCTTCGTCATTTAAAATTCCTCCTCTTGTATTAAGCAATATGAAAATCAGCGAATCATCTATAGGTCCCAATTGATCTTCCGACATAAGATTGGATGAGAATACCGATCCGCTCTCCTTTCACTACGCTGTTCATTACTGCGTAATAAAAGGCTTGTTCAAGGAAGCGGATCGGCATTCCATGTTGAAAAATTAAATGTGATCTATATAGTAAACGTTTTCAATTTATAAAAAGATTGATAGAATATAAAATTATTAAGTAAGCGCCTTCATAAAAGATTCAACCATTTCTCTTCTATGATAGAAGATTCCTTGAGCGATTTTGTCCTCTGTCCAAGTGATCGTAGGGAAATCTGGATAGGTAATATATCCTCCTGAATAAGCTTCGTTTCGGTTTCCAGATGGATCAAAGAAATAAGTTGTTTCTGCTCTCGTTATCGCATGTCGAGTTGGTGATACTTCAATTGGTACATCATATCTTGCTAATAAATCCGCGGCCTTTAACACGTCGTACCAATTATCAACCTTGAAGGCTGCATGATGCAATTTATTATCTGGCCCTTTAATAAAGGCAATATCATGAGGCTTTCCATTTTGTGCATACATAAAGCTACCAACCATGTCTTCTCCATCCAAAGTCTCGATTCTTTCACTCTGGAACATGCCTAGTGCTTCTGTAAATAGCCTTGTAACCGATTTTACATCCTCGCCAGTTAGTAGAACATGATCCAAACGATGTGGAGCCATCCCTCTGGCTTCATCCGGAAAAGGATGCGGATTTAAGATACCTGTCTGCTTGCCCACTTGTTGAATGTCGTGATAAAGTTCCATTTGGTGCCCTGTTGGCAGCGTAACACGAATGGCTTCTCCTTCAGCAAGTCTAGTTCCCTTAGAAATCCGTTTGGTTGTACAACCGAATTGCTCGACTTTTCTTTCGTAATACTCGAGGTCCGTTTCATTCCGTACTTTAAAAGCAAAATGGTCGAGACCCGGTGAATCCGCCTCTTGAAGGACAAGACTATGATGATCATATTCATCCCAAGCCTTAAGATAAGCTCTTCCTTCACTTCTTCCGACTAATTCTAATCCAATAATATTTGTATAATAGTTTATAGATTCTTCAAGATCTAGCACTCTTAATTCGGCTCTTCCAATTCGCATAATGGCCATTTTCATTCACTCCTTATCTTGTTTCGGTATGTGTTTATTATATTATTTAAAATTTTCAGAATATACGATTGATAATACTAACTTTCAGACTATTTTCCACACTATTTAGTATGTTTTATACTAAATACCATTAGTACTATGTCATTTCAGGAGATATTTTGCGCTTATGTTAAGTGTTATTTTACACATCCAACTAAAAAACCCAGCTACCTTCACATGGAAGATTAGCTGGGTTATTGGGTTTCTTCATACGCTAAGGAACTTACTTCATATTTTTTAATCATCTATTAAATAGACTTTAAAAACTGTAGTAGTTAAAGCTTACTAAGTATAGTTGCTCTTTGCTACCGAAGGCCTCATTAAATTTATTCATATTAAGTTCTGTCACTTTTAAAATATCTTCTATTGTGGTGTCTTCATATCCTTTGTTCCAAAATAGTTCCATTGCTTGATTGATCACTTTTGTTTGATTAAAGTCTTGATCCATAGCCGTTCATCTCCTTTTTAGGTTGCATAGATCAACTGAATAAAGACTTCTAGGAAAATTAACTTTATATATATTATTAATTTATAGGCTCAACCCTGGATTTCAGTGTTGAGCCCTTTTAATCAAAACCTATAGCGTAACTGTTTTCTCTTCTTTCAGTGAACGATACTTTCCACTATAGAAAAGAAGCGGTTCCTTATCTTCTAAATGAATATCTGTTACTTTTCCAATGAATAACGTATGATCTCCTTCTACGTATTCTGCACTTACTTCACAGGCAATCTGTGCAATAGCTCCTGGAATAACTGGCTTCCCATCAAGATGGTCAAATTCTACTTGTTTATCCTTTAACTGACCTGCAAATATCATGGATACTTCCTGTTGATCCTCAGCTAAAATATTCACTGAGAATATTTTACTTTCCTGTAATTTAGAAAGAATTCGACCTTGATCACGAACCGAAATCACAACCAATTTCGGATCAAGTGACACAGACATGAAGGCATTAGCCGTCATCCCATGTACCTCTCCTTCTACCTCTGTAGCAATTACTGTTATTCCTGTAGCAAATTTCCCCATTGCTGTACGAAATTGACGATCATCCATTATATAATTCCTCCTGTTATCCTGCTTATTTTTTAAAATTTCCTATTAAAATACCAATCCATCTTTTATCAGATTATATATGGGATTTGTATTTGTTTGATCTTATACAAGATTAGCTGTTTTTGATTGATTTAAAAACTCAATTACTTGAGCAATAAATTCTTGAGTTTTTTCGATTTGTACCCAGTGACCACAGTGTGGGAATACATGAAGTTGGGCATTCGGGATTAATTGAGCTATTTTCCAGCTTGTTTCTGCTAGAGGAATCACTTTATCCTCTCGTCCATGAATTAATAAGACAGGAGCCTGAATGTTTCTTAATTCATCCTCTGACAAAGCCATCGCATCTAAATGTCGCTGTCTAGGCGCAGGGAACATACTTGAAAAGGCTTCTTGAAATCCCTCTTGGATACTAGCCTGATAACGCATCTCTACTAAATCACTATTTGCCGCATTACTTTGATCATATGCAAAAGTCTCAATTAGATTTTTCATATTTTCAAAGCTTGGTGTATAGCCCCAAACCGCATCCAAACCATCTGAAAGAGTAGACTTATTACCTACACTTCCCATTAGAATGACTCTATTGACAAGATCTGGGCGACGATTGACTAAATGAAGAGCGATAGCCCCTCCAAAAGAATTCCCAAGCACTGAAACTTTAGGTTCACCAATTGCCTCAATAAAATCAATCATATGATTGACCCATACATCTATTGAATATTCCTGTCCCTCACGTCTTTCTGTATCCCCGAATCCAACGACATCTGGTGCATAAAGATGGTATTGTTCTGAAAGAGTTGGAAAAGCTAAACGCCAGTTGGCCCATGCAGTTACCCCTGGTCCAGAACCATGGATTAATAGAAGTGGTTCCCCTTGACCCTGCTTCATGATAATGTGTTTGAATTCCTTTAACATCAATAAATTTCCCTTGTTCTACCATGTGAAAATCTCCTCCAATGTTCTCAACTCAGCTACTAATCTTTTCATTTTGTCTAGATAGATCTAATTGAATCTTCAGATTACTTTTTGGATAGGTCTTACAGGCGAGCGTATAATTAAGCTCTCTTTCATCGTTCGGCAGTACAGCCAATGAACTACGTCCTCGTTCAAATTCGCCATCTTCTACTCTCACTTTACACATTCCGCAGCCTCCGCCTTTACAAGCATACGGTATTTTTACTCCGTTCCTTTGTGCTCCATCGAGTACACTTTCAGTTCCACTGCCTATCCATTGATCATTATTATCGGTTACTTCGATCCTAAACATGAGTATTCCCTCCATATAAGTAAAATCAATCGAAAGGGATTTCTATTATCATCATAAATCAAATAAAAATAATGTTCTATATTTTCCGACAGTTCTTTTTTAGTTCACCATTACTTTATATTTGCTTCAATTGAACATTCTCTATCTCTAAACCTCTAATCCATTTTAATTTAATGGTCTGGTTTTTTATATTGTTTAAGATAACCATTGAACGAAGCTTTATTTTATTTGAATAAACGAGTGCACTTCCTTGATAAACATGATCCCCTGCATACATCTCTACTTCATATAAACCATTTGATGGCAATGTATAATAGGGATAAGTAGCTACTTCCATATAAGAACGTTTTCCCATAAGCTTTGATGATGAGACAATCACTTCTCCCCTTGTTTCATAAAAATCTCCAAGATACGAAGCAATTTCACTCACTTCACCATTTGATAACAAGTTCCGAATGAAAGTAGAACCGATCTTTTGACCCTTATAATCAAGTTTGGAAATGACGGTCACAAGAAATCTTCCATCACCGTCAATGCTCATCGTTTGCATCGTACCTTTTCCCTTGTGTCCGTACGTAAAATCAAAACCTGCTACCACATGTTTTGCGCCCAATCCCGTTACATATTTTTCGATATAGTCCTTTGGGGAAAGCTCGGCAAAGGCCTGATCAAATTTAATAACATAGAGTTTATCCACCCCAAGTTGAGCGAACTTATTTATTTTGACTTCTAATGGTGTTAAATAATTCATCTTTTCTTTTCCACCGCAAAGAACCTCTCTAGGATGAGGAAAAAAGGTCATAACGGCCAATTTTACCTTTCTTTTCTTAGCGATGTTTTTGGCCTCTTGAATCACTTGTTGATGGGCAATATGAACTCCATCGAAAAAGCCCATGGCCATGACACAAGGCTCTGACTTCGGCAAAGAAGCATCCTGACCATCGTTAAGATAAAAAGTTTGCACACCTTCAGCTCCTTTTTACTGGAACAGTTATTCTGCTCTGTTGATTCTTGGCCCAGTTATATGATCACTGAGCCAAGAATCTTACATATCTATTTTTCATTTACTTCATGGTTCTATGATGGCGGATACAATTACCAAGTAGGATGTCCTGGTCCTCCAAATTGCGTACTTCCGTATGAACCCATCGCATCTTCCCAAAGTTGAGTTGGATGTGAAGCAAATGCGATTACATCCCTTACAAATAACTCCACTGGATCTCCTTTAAAAATAGAAGTTCCGCCTAGTGTCAATATCACTTTTAAAGCCATTTCTGCTGCCATTTTAGCAGCCTGTGATCTGAACGCAAACAACTCCATACGTTCCTCTTCAGTCGCGACTGTTTTCCCTTCCTCTTGCCATTGTTCAAGAACTTCAATATAACGATCCATTAACCCCTCTACTTGCACGTAATTGAATTTTCATTTCAGCGAGCACACGTTGACTACCTGATCCGTTCTTCTCGTTCTTACCTCCATTAAATACCCGAACACGTTTTTCGGTACGTTCTTGGAAAATCTCAATTAAACGATCCATGGCACCTAATGACGTAGCAGGGAAAGCGGCCAAGAACATCTGCATAAATGGCATACGGTAAACAGGGTCTTCTGAATCATACTCTCCGCCCGCCGGTTTTCCGAGACCAAATATATCTTTACCTTTTAAGATGAGATGTTCAGGTATATAAGCACCGTCCACATGAACCCCATTACTTCCTGTACTGCGTAACCCGAGTGTATCCCAGTTTTCAATCAGTTTAAGGTTTGGATCTGAAGTTCTTAGTACAGGCATAACATACTCAAGACCATTCCCAAGATCAGCCATCGCACCAAGACCAATCCATTCACTCCATAAAACACCGCTGGCAAAGTTCCATTCCCCATAAAGGCGGTATCCATCTCCATCCTTTTCCATACGGCCAAGTGGCGCAAAAACATCCGCAATCAATTCATGAGCACCAAGAACTTCTTCTCTACCTTTTGGAGGAAGATAACCAGGCCAAATATCATGGATCGCATAGAAGTTTGTTAACCACGCTGCGGCCATACTATGACTGGCAACCTTTCTCACAATTTTTGTAAATGGTTCTACACCGATAAATGTACCGCCATATTGTTCCGAGCGCATTAATTTATTAATTCCACCTTCAACAATCGCCTCCGCAATCTTTGGAGAAAAATGACCATTTTGATCGGCTTCTCTTGCTTCTGCCTCCGCAATTTGACCTATTTTCTCAGCTACCGCTAACCAGTGCTCCATATCTACTTTCTCTTTTGTTAATTGGCCTGTATTCGTCATTTAAAATTCCTCCTCTTGTAAATGGGTATTTTTAGGGTTATGAAAATCATAGGTTCATAGTAACCGTTTTCAATTTATTAAATGATTCATAGGATATAAACTAATTAAGTAAGCGCCTTCATAAAAGATTCAACCATTTCTCTTCTATGATAGAAGATTCCTTGAGCGATTTTGTCCTCTGTCCAAGTGATCGTAGGGAAATCTGGATAGGTAATATATCCTCCCGAATAAGCCTCGTTTCGGTTTCCAGATGGATCAAAGAAATAAGTTGTTTCTGCTCTCGTTATCGCATGTCGAGTTGGTGATACTTCAATTGGTACATCATATCTTGCTAATAAATCCGCGGCCTTTAACACGTCGTACCAATTATCAACCTTGAAGGCTGCATGATGTAATTTATTATCTGGCCCTTTAATAAAGGCAATATCATGAGGCTTTCCATTTTGTGCATACATAAAGCTGCCAACCATGTCTTCTCCATCCAAAGTCTCGATTCTTTCACTTTGGAACATGCCTAGTGCTTCTGTAAATAGCCTTGTAACCGATTTTACATCCTCGCCAGTTAGTAGAACATGATCCAAACGATGTGGAGCCATCCCTCTAGCTTCATCCGGAAAAGGATGCGGATTTAAGATACCTGTCTGCTTGCCCACTTGTTGAATGTCGTGATAAAGTTCCATTTGGTGCCCTGTTGGCAGCGTAACACGAACGGCTTCTCCTTCAGCAAGTCGGGTTCCCTTGGAAATCCTTTTTGTCGTACAGCCGAATTGCTCGACCTGTCTTTCGTAAAATTCGAGATCCACTTCATTCTGTACTTTAAAAGCAAAATGATCGAGACCCGGTGAATCCGCCTCTTGCAGGACAAGGCTATGATGATCATATTCATCCCAAGCCTTCAGATAGGCTCTTCCTTCACTTCTTCCAACTAATTCTAATCCAATAATATTTGTATAATAGTTTATAGATTCTTCAAGATCTAGCACTCTTAATTCGGCTCTTCCAATTCGCATAATGGCCATTTTCATTCACTCCTTATCTTGTTTCGGTATGTATTTATTATATTATTTAAAATTTTCAGAATATACGATCGATAATACTAACTTTCAAACTATTTTCCACACTATTTAGTATGTTTTATACTAAAGACCATTGGTACTATGTCATTTCAGGAGATATTTTGCGCTTATTTTAAGTGTTGTTTTGCACATCCAACTTTAAAACCAGCTACCTTCACATGGAAAATTAGCCGGTTTACTTCATTTTAATTAAAGGTTAGTATAACTTTATGTTAATAATGAGAGGCTAATTCAAATTCAAAGTGTTTAAATTTGAATTAGCCTCTTTATCTTTAGTAATTTTAGAAAATTCAACAATACCAATTACCTTTAATATTTAACAAATTATACTGAGAATCTACCATTATCAAGCATATTTAATGCATCTTTTATATCGTAAAAGTATGATAAAGAGGTTCACTAAAATACGGAGGTCAAGAATTATGAATTCAAAGTATATACCACTATTCCAGCCAATTATCTTGCGGAGCGGAATTCAATTAGATAATCGTATCGTAATGGCACCGATGACCAATTTTTCTTCAAATCCAGACGGTACAGTTTCAGATGAGGAAGTAGCCTATTATAGTCGCCGTTCAAATGGAGTCGGAATGGTTGTAACAGCTTGTGCGTATGTCACACCTAATGGAAAAGGATTTCAAGGTGAATTTGGAAGCGATCGTGATAACTTGATTCCAAGCTTACGCAGACTAGCATCTGCCATTAAAGAACAAGGAGCAAAAGCAGTCCTGCAAATTTTCCATGGCGGCAGGATGTGTCCGCCAGAGTTAGTTCCAAATGGAGAAATTGTAAGTGCTAGTGCTGTTCCGGCAGAACAAGGCGTAGTATCGGATCAAGTTCCTCGCGCTTTGACTGAGACAGAAATTCAATCCATTATTCGTGATTTTGGCGAATCTACCCGAAGAGCGATCGAAGCTGGATTTGATGGGGTTGAACTACATGGAGCTAATGGATATTTAATTCAGCAGTTCTTTTCACCACATTCCAACCGACGTGAAGATCAATATGGTGGCAGTTTGGAAAAAAGACTATCATTTCCAATTGCCGTTGTAGATGAAGTGAAAAAGGTAGTAGCTAAACATGCAAAACAACCATTCCTCGTTGGATATAGATTCTCACCAGAGGAACCTGAAACACCTGGAATTACAATGGCAGATACTCTTGCATTAGTAGATGTTTTGGCAAGTAAAGAGCTTGATTACCTTCATGTTTCCTTAATGGAGTTCTGGTCAACTCCAAGACGCGGTGTTGAAGATTCCCGTTCTCGCCTTGAAATTATTCAGGAGAGAGTTGGGGAAAGTGTTCCAGTGATTGGTGTAGGCTCAATCTACACAGCAGACGATGCTTTAAAAGCTATTCAAAGTGGTGTTTCAATGATTGCAATCGGACGAGAGCTCATTATTGACCCTGATTGGGTTGAAAAGGTTAAGCAAGGAAAAGAGTCTGAAATTGAAATAAAACTAAAGAAAGACGCTCAATCTCGTCTTGTCGTGCCAGATCCTCTTTGGCAAGTGATTGTTAACACACCTGGATGGTTTCCAATTGAAGATTAAAAAGAGATTATAATAATGAATGGTTTTATCCACTTTTTATTATTTTTTGGAAGAGACCACTTTTCTGAAAAATAGGATCGAGATTAAAAGATTTAATACTTTTTATAAAGACATATAACTCCCATATCGAAACCTAGTGGTTCAATTTGGGAGTTTCTCTTTTGTAGGTGCTTAAGTGTCTTGCTCGTGCCAAAGACTTAACTCATACTTTTTAAATAATTTGGGAAATTTGTCAAAAGAAAAGCCTTTGCACACAGCAAGGGCTTTTTTGGATAGTTGCAAAGGTAAATATTGAGTGTGTAATCCATCATTTCGGAAAAAATAATGTATTGAGGGCATTTTATTTTTCTATTTCAAAGTGTTGGTTGATCTGTTGACAAGTTTTGCGAAGGGCAGTTGCTAGCTTTTCCTCATTCCCATAAAAGCGAGTTGCTGGGAGTGGTATTGAGATAGCACTTAAATTTTTCATACGATCAAAAACAACTGTGCCTACCGCGCAAATTCCATGAATGTGCTCTTCTCTGACATAAGTAACACCTTCTTTACGAGCTACTTCTAACTCCTTTAAAAGTTCATTTCGATTTGTAATCGTCGTATCAGTATACTTTGTTAATTGCTCTGGTAACAGATTTTCAACCTCAGTTATAGGTAAGGAGGCGAGGATAGCCTTTCCATTTGCCGTACAGTGTAATGGAAAAGCTGCTCCGGGTTGTGAAGTCGCTTGTAAAGGATGTGGAGCGATAATTTGATCCACAAAAAGCACCTTTCCGTTATCTAAAACCGAGAGGTCGACGGTTTCATTTACTTCCTTAGATAGTTGTATTAAAAATGGCCTAATTTCTTCTCTAAGGTCACTATGGATAGCAGCAGCAAGCATCGCAATTTCAGGACCAAGACGGATACCGCCCGAAGTAGAGGCTTGTGCGACAAAATTTTCTTGTTCTAGTGTAGAAACAATTCTTTGTACCGTTGATCTTGCTAATCCCACTTCTTTTGCAATCTGTGACAGGCTTAAACCCTTTGGATGATCCCTAAGAGTCCTCAGTATGTTAGCCGCTCGAGAAATAACTTGAACGTTAGATGTCTTATTTTGATCTTGTTTATTGTTATTCAAAAGTATGTGCTCCTTCCACCTTCTATACCAATTCAATTATATCTGAAATTTTGATCTTTCATATAGCATTTCTGTCATTGATCAAATAGGTAGAAGTTAATTTTCAAGTTTTTTGTCAGAAAAAAGTACCTAATTGCACCAACGTTTTTCTCATTATTTTCTTTCATAACTGATGAATGTATGAGGAAAAACAATATGATTGACAAAGGTGTTATAAATTCATTATACTCATGTTAACCGAATTACAATACACATGTACCGCATAGTGGTTAACGTTTCATTTAGATTGTTGCATACTATTAATTCGTTATCAAGATTTTAAAAACATTTAAAAATTAGAGGTGGATAGATATGAGTTTAGTAAAAGTTGGTATAATAGGAGTAGGAAATATGGGCAGTTCACATGTTCAATTACTGGATAAAGGACAAATCGAAGGGGCAACATTAACGGCCATTTGTAGCCGTAACGAAAGTCGAATTGAATGGGTGAAAAATAATACACAAGGAGATGTGCAAATTTTCCGGGATGAAGAGGCCTTTTTTAGTGAATCAGGAATTGATGCTATTCTAATTGCGACACCCCATTACAGTCATCCGGAACTAGCGAAAAAAGCCTTTGCGAATGGGATACATGTCCTTATTGAGAAACCAGCAGGGGTTTATACAAAAAATGTGTTGGAAATGAATGAAGCAGCTAAAGCAAGTGGTAAAGTATTTGGTATCATGTATAACCAGAGAGCGAATCCACTTTATCAAAAATTGCGGGACCTTATTCATTCAGGAGAACTTGGTGAGATTAAACGAACCAATTTGATTGTGACTGATACTTACCGTTCACAAAGTTATTATGATTCAAGTAAATGGAGAGCCACATGGAAAGGTGAAGGTGGCGGTGTTCTATTAAATCAGGCTCTTCACCAATTAGATATTTGGCTGTGGACGATAGGGGATATGCCAAAACGGATTCGAGCAGTGTCTAGCGTAGGAAAGTACCATGATATTGAGGTTGAAGATGAGGTAACCGCCTATGTCGAATATGAAAATGGGGCGACAGGTGTATTTATTACTTCAACAGGGGAAGTTCCAGGAACGAATCGCTTTGAGATCGTTGGAGATCGCGGGAAAATCGTTGTTGAAAATGAAGAACTTACCTTCTACCAATTAACACAATCAGAACGTGAATTTAATAAGACGTACAAAGGTGGTTTCGGTATGCCTGAATGGAAGAAAATTGATATTCCTGTAAAAAGTGAAAATGCGAATCATGCAAAGATTATTCAAAACTGGATTGATTCGATCAGTAAAGGTGAATCTTTACTTGCACCAGGCGAAGACGGGGTAAAGGCATTAGACATTGCAAATGCCATGTACTTATCTTCTTGGTTAAATGAAATAGTAGAATTACCCGTCGACCCAAACGATTATTTTGAAAAATTACAAGAAAAAATCAGTACTTCTACATTTGAGAAAAAGAATGTAACAAACACAATATTAGATGTAAAAGGGACTCATTAATATTTTAAATGATTGGTTTATTAGAATCGGAAACGAGGTTTTTTCAAGTACAAAATAATTAGTTTAGAAAAATATTGGACAATCTACTTTATTGTTTTGGAAATAGGAGGTATAGAGGTGAATACATCGAAATTATGGACAAAAGACTTTATCATCATGTCCCTATCCACTTTTTTTGGGAGTTTGACCTTTTATTTATTAATAACGACTTTAACCGTTTATGCGATTGAAGAATTTAACGCTTCACAAAGCATGGCGGGTCTTGCGTCTAGTATATTTGTATTGGGTGCACTAGTTTCACGTATTTTTGCTGGAAAATATATTGAGATCATTGGACGTAAGAAGATGCTTTATGGCGGATTATTTTTATTTTTGATTATGATGTTGTTCTATTTTATTGTAGCAAACATGAACGTATTATTGTTCGTTCGTTTTATTCATGGAGCAGCGTTTGGGTTGTTTACCACAGTTATAGCAACAGTTATCACGGATATTATTCCGAAGGAACGTCGAGGAGAAGGAATAAGCTATTTTTCATTAAGTATAACCCTTGCAATGGCAGTTGGCCCCTTCCTAGGTCTTTATATCAGCGAACAAGGAAGTTTTACGATAATATTTGTAGCTTGTACACTTTTCTCTCTCATAAGTACTATTATCCTATTATTTGTGCAGATTCCTGAAGGACACATCACAAAAGAACAGCTTGATGCGATGAAAGGTTTTAAGTTGAAAGATTTTTTCGAAATAAAGGCTGTTCCTATCGCTATCATTATTGCAATTATGGGTTTTGCTTACTCAGGTATCCTGTCATTTATGACTTCTTATGCAAAAGAAATTAATTTAATGGAGGCCGCAAGTTTCTTCTTTCTTGTATATGCTGTCTTCATCTTGATTTCAAGACCATTTACTGGACGGCTATTAGATAAAAAAGGGGATAACATTGTGATGTATCCCGCGTTACTATTATTTGTGATCGGATTAGTCACTCTTAGTCAAGCCAACCAAGGATTCATTCTCCTTTTAGCAGGAGCGCTAATTGGTCTTGGATTTGGAACAATGAATTCTTGCTGTCAAGCAATTGCCATAAAGGAATCACCGCGGCACCGAGTGGGACTTGCAACCTCAACCTTTTTCGTATTTATGGATTCAGGAGTAGGAGTTGGCCCTCTTCTATTAGGATTTATCATTCCTATAGTTGGTTTTCGAGGGTTGTATTTTACCTTGGCAGTCGTCGTATTTGCGAGCATTTTTTTGTACTATGTACTCCATGGAAAAAAGAAACGTACAGAAAACAATATCCTACAGGCGAGCTAGTATTTAAAGTTACTTATTTTCGTAACCTATCGTTATATGGATTGGTTAGAAGCTAGACTAAAATAGTGACTACTTCAATTTATTTTGAAGGTGTTACCAAATTAAAATAGAATAAAGCAGCATTATTCTCAAGTTAATAAAACAGAACGATAATATGTGAATCTTTGTACTTAAAGTAAAGGGCGCAAGAATTAAACAATGATAGACTGTTCCAGCAGTCTATTTTTTTTGATCTTTGATCAGTTGAATGGCAATTAGTTAAATTAAGACTAAATTGCAGAACAGGACACACTCTAATCAGAGTTTTTAGAAAGGAACAAAGTAGGTATCTTTTGGAAATACAGAATCCCTTACAAGGTTTTACTTATAGTAGGTTTAGTACAGCGTTCTATTTAGCTGAACCTGATGGAAATGGAATTGAGATTTGCGTAGACACTGATCCTTAAAAAATTCGGAATCTTACGCGATTTATATATCTAATCATAGGCTTATGAGAAAAAAATGGTGGTGCATGGAATGGGTTTATTAAAAAAATATTTGGAAAACCAACTAAGGAGGAAGAAATAATGACAAATGAGAAATTGAATATAGGTATTATCTTAGGAAGCACACGACAAGGACGGGTAAGTCCACAAGTAGGAGAATGGGTAGAAGGAATTGCTGACAAACGAGGCGATGCAAAATATGAAATTGTGGATATCGCCGATTTTCAATTACCGTTTTTGGGAACAACTGATGGAACAGAATCAGGCATTGCAGCTTGGAATGAAAAACTTGCCAGCTTGGATGGATTTGTATTTATCGTTCAAGAATACAATCACAGTATATCAGGGGTTTTAAAAAATGCAATTGACTTTGCTCGTGAAGCATGGAACAACAAGCTGCCGGTATTGTAAGCTACGGTTCTACTGGTGGAGCTCGTGCAGCTGAACATTTACGTGGAATCTGTGGAGAATTACTAATTGCGGATGTGAAGGCTCACCCAACATTATCTTTATTTACAGATTTTGAAAACTTCACTACTTTTAAACCAGCTGAATTACATCTTAATAATGTTAATTTAATGCTTGACCAAGTTATTGCATGGAGTGGTGCATTAAAAGCCTTGAGAAAATAGTGATAATTGATAGTGGAATGTGATCCGAATACCAGACGCTAAAAATAAAGTGTCTGGTATTTTTTTATCTAGTCCATTATGAGAAGAAGCTGTAATGACAAACTCCTCTTGTTCTAGCTGAGCTAATGATTCTTTGAACCGTAGATCTAGGTAGGCCCACTTCTTTTGCAATTTGTGAGAGACTTAATTCTTTTGGATGTTCTCTAAGAGCTCTCAGTATAATGCCACGAGCTTTTACTGAAGAATTCGTGAAATACACAGTGATAGGGGGGAGTTGCATTCTGTCAATCTGTACGTGAAAAATTAATTTCTATGAAGAAACTTCATTATTGACAGAAATAGATTAATGAATTATTATTACCTTGAATTAAAAATATATTAATTCGAGATATTATAAATTGATTTTTGATTTAATATTTTTTCGTATGTAGGATATTTTCTTAATGGACTAGTTATATTTATCCTTAGTACTTGTCGATACCTATAATATTTAAAAGATCATTGCTAGAAACAAAAAAAGGAGACATGATTATAATGACAAAATTGCCGTTTCACATTGACCTATCGGATAAAGTTGTTGTGGTAACAGGAGGAACAGGTGTACTTGCGGGACAGTTCGTAGATGCATTAGCGGCTTGTGGAGCGAAAGTGGCTATTTTGGCCCGAAGACTTGAAATTGCTGAGGAAAAAGCAGCAGAAGTAGAAAGAAATGGCGGTATTGCCATTGGTGTTAAAGGTGATGTCGTGAATAAAGAAAGCTTAAAAGCAGCGCATGATGTCATTCGTGAAAAACTAGGTCCTGTTGATATCTTAATCAATGCTGCCGGTGGTAATCATCCAAAAGGTACAACAACAAAAGAATATCTATTTGCAGAAGATGTAAAGGAAAAGCATGATGACACGATTACATTTTTTGATTTGGACCCTGAAGGAGTTCAATTTGTTTTTAACCTGAATTTCTTAGGTACATTGCTACCTTCACAAGAATTTGCTTCAGATATGATTAATCGTCCTGGAGCTACCATTATAAATATATCATCTATGAATGCTTTTACCCCTTTAACAAAAGTTCCTGCGTATAGCGGGGCAAAAGCGGCAGTGAGTAATTTCACTCAGTGGCTTGCTGTGCATATGTCAAAAGTAGGTATTCGTGTAAATGCGATTGCACCTGGTTTCTTCCTAACAGGACAAAATGACAAATTATTAAAAAATGAAGATGGTTCATACACAGAACGTTCTGAAAAAATTCTTCGCAACACACCTATGGATCGTTTTGGTGAGGCAGAAGATCTAATCGGTACTTTATTGTATTTAGTTAGTCATGAAGCATCTGGTTTTGTAAATGGAGTTGTAATTCCTGTTGATGGAGCATTCAGTGCCTATTCGGGTGTCTAATATCAAGAGGCTTGATCAAAATAGAGCAACAATATTGTTAACCAAACAAAAGAGTTGAATCGATCCGCATATAGACGAAAATCCTCTCCATTTTTTAGAATGAAGAGGATTTTTAAGTTGTTATAACCATTTTTCCGCCCATGTCTCTACGGCTCTAAGAGATCTTCCTAGTTCCGTTCCTTTTTTAGTTAATGAATATTCTGTTCGTACAGGACGGTCTGTAATGACATTTCTAAGAACGATTCCACATTCTTCAAGCTCTTTGATCCGTTCATTTAACACTCTTTTACTTAAATCAGGTATAAAAGCTTGGATTTCACTAAATCTTTTTGGTTCTTCCATTAACGTATGGATGATAAGTCCCATCCACTTTTTTCCGATAAGGTGGTAACACTCTTCTACTTGTACACATAATTTATTTTGCTCGATTCCTTCGCTCATTTAGAACACACCCCCAATTCCATTGGTTATTTAAGTGAAATAATGTGATAATAGTAACCTTGTTATTAATAATATCTAATAAGTCAATAAAAAAATGTTTGGATTCTAGAATGATAAATATAATATTTATCATTAATAATACTATTATCAAGCTATTATTTATATGGATAAAAATAAAATGTCACAAATTAGACACAAATGTATTGACGAATATAATAAAAGGGATTATTATGGTTACATAAAGTTAACAGGTTATAAAAACAAACTTGATTTCAACTTTTAGAAAATATGAATAATCAGATTAATAAGTATTTTTTTATCATATATCTCGAATTCGAGATGTATGACTTAAAGTTAAATGGTGATAGGAAATAAATATTATAAGACCAAATAACGGAAGAATGGTGAGTTTTATGTGCGAAGTTACCGTAACAGTTGAATTAAATGAAAAAAAATATCAGACAAATGTCATTGCGAATAAAGAAATGTCAGATGAAACGATCAAATATTTAGCTGAAAAACAAGTTTTAAAACAATGGGGTAAATAAGAATTTGAAATGAGTAGGAAGGATGAGATTAAAATGAACAGCAATTTATCGATTGAATTGGTTAAAGTAACTGAGGCCGCAGCTCTAGCTGCTGGAAGATGGACAGGAAAAGGGAATAAAGATGAAGCGGATGGAGCAGCAACCTCAGCAATGAGGAATATGTTTAATAACATCCAGATGTCAGGGACAGTCGTTATTGGAGAAGGTGAAATGGATGAGGCGCCGATGTTATATATCGGTGAAAAATTAGGAACAGGTGATGGACCTGAAATTGATATTGCTGTAGACCCAATTGAGGGCACTAGCATTGTTGCTGCGGGAACAGGAAATGCGCTCACGACTCTTGCGGTAGCAGAGCATGGGAATCTATTACATGCTCCAGATATGTATATGGAAAAAATTGCTGTAGGTCCTGAATCCGCTGGGAAAATTGATATCGATGCTCCTGTGATTGAAAATCTAAAAGCTGTAGCAAAAGCAAAAAATAAAAAGATCGAGGACTTGGTTGTCACCATCTTAGATCGTGAAAGACATGAAAAAATAATTCAAGAGATTCGAGATGCTGGAGCAAAGGTTAAGCTAATCGAAGCGGGTGATGTATTAGCTGCCATCCATACAGCGTTTGAACACTCTGGTGTAGATATAATGCTTGGATCAGGAGGAGCTCCTGAAGGGGTATTAGCTGCCGTTGCGTTGAAAAGTTTAGGAGGAGATTTTCAAGGAAAGCTGCTTCCACAAACTGAAGAAGAAAAAAACCGCTTGAAGGAAATGGGCGTGAACGATTTTAATAAAACCTTATACATGGAAGATATCGTGAAAGGCGATGACGCCTATTTTGTTGCAACAGGTGTAACAGATGGCGAGCTTCTACGTGGTGTCCAGTATAAAGGGGATATGGGTATCACTCATTCGATTGTCATCCATGGAAAATCACGGTCCATTCGTTATATTGAAGGACAATATCACATGGAAAATCTACATTTTTAGTGAAATGGTCATTGGCTAAAGTAGTCGCAGATTAACTATTAAACCAATGTTTGTAACTTTCATAAGATAAATAATTGCTTTTTTCCTGAAAGTGGTAAGAGGAGGAAGAGATTTGAATGAAAAGAAACTAGTTGGTGAAAAAGCGGCTGATTTCGTTAAAGATGGGATGGTAGTGGGGCTTGGTACAGGGTCAACCGTCTATTACACGATTCTCAAACTTGGACAACTTGTCAAAGAAGGACTTTCCATTCAAGGCATTCCTACTTCGATTCGAACAGCAGAATTGGCAAAAAAATTAGGGATTCCACTGGCAAGTTTTCAGGAGATTGAACAAATTGATGTTGCCATTGATGGTGCGGATGAAGTAGATTTTCATTTTAATCTGATTAAAGGTGGAGGAGGAGCGCTTTTAAGAGAAAAAATCATTGCTAAAGCTGCTCAGGAATTTATCGTGGTGGCTACTCCTGCCAAATTGTCGGAGAAATTAGGATCATTTCCCCTTCCAGTGGAAGTTGTTCCTTTTGGTGCCGAATGGACTGCCAAACATCTCGAAGAACTAAGAGGAAAACCTAGTCTACGTCAAATAAATGGGAAGCCTTATCGGACTGATAATGGTAACTACATTTTTGACTGTATATTCCCGAATTTAACACAGCCCTGTGAATTAGAAATAAGCCTTAATAAAATTCCAGGTGTGGTCGAAAATGGTTTATTTATTGGAATGGCTGATTTGGTCATTTCATTAGATGGGAAAAATCAGCCCATTTTCTTAAAAAGAGGAGGAAAGTAAATGGGAGCAATGACCTTTGTATTATTTGGAGCAACCGGGGATTTAGCAAAGAGAAAAATATTCCCGGCTTTATATAATTTATATCTTGAGAAAAAACTGCCTAACCCCCTTTCAATTATTGGACTAGGCAGACATGAAATGTCCCATAAGGAATTTCAAAATCATGTTGATGCAATCAGTAAGAACCTTTTCTAGACGGATTGAAAATGATAATGGTCACATGAGTGCATTCCTTGATGTCTTTCGATACAGTGACCTTGACGCTACAAAGGTAGAAGACTTTGGAAAACTACTAAATCTCGTAAAGAAACGAGAAAATGAACTAAATATCCCGGAAAATCGAATGTTTTACCTATCTGTCGCACCTGAATTTTTTGGCCCAATTGCTTTAAATATTAAAGAAAGCGGTTTAGGTACTACAAAAGGTTGGAAAAGACTGATTATCGAAAAACCATTTGGACGCGATTTAGAGTCAGCGCGTGAATTAAATACAACCTTAAGTAAAGCCTTTGAAGAAGATGAAATCTATCGAATTGATCATTATCTTGGTAAGTCCATGATCCAAAATTTGGAGTCGTTGGAATTTTCCAACCCTATTCTGCAAACTTTATTGAACAATAAACATATTGCCAATGTACAAATTACGGCAAGCGAGACGGTTGGGGTAGAAGAACGTGCGGGGTATTATGACAAATCCGGAGCAATCCGTGACATGTTCCAAAATCATATGATGCAAATCTTGATGATGACAGCCATGCATTTGCCAAAAAGCATTAGTCCTGATGAAATCCGTCATGAAAAGCGAAAGGTGATCGAAGCTCTTCGTCCGTTAAAGAAAGAGGACGTTCGCAAAAATGTCATTCGAGCTCAATATAGTTCTGGCCAAATAGATGGTACCTCAGTTGCTGGATATAAAAATGAGCCAGGCATTAAGGCAACTTCAGAAAATGACACCTATGTAGCTGCACGGCTTTGGGTTGATAATCCATATTGGAGGGGAGTACCCTTTTATATTCGAACAGGAAAAAGAATGGCCGAAAAGTCAACGCGGATTGTCGTTGAATTCAAAAATTCATTTCATACTAAAAGTAAAAATGAAATGTCTCCTAATCTTTTGATCATCGAAATCAATCCAAATGAAAATGTATCTTTTCAATTAAATAGTAAAAATCCGGTAAATGGAAAAATTGAACCGGTAAAGATTAGTTTCTCAACACAACAAGCTGATATACCTGAGGCTTATGAACGTTTAATTTATGATGCCATTCGTGGGAATTCCACTTTCTTTGCTCATTGGAAAGAAGTTGAATTGTCATGGGAATGGGTACAACCTATTCTCGAGGCATTTAAAGAAAATCTCATACCACTTTATGGATACGAAGCAGGTTCCAATGGTCCTGAGGCGGCTAATCGCTTGCTTCGAGAAAATGGCTTCAAATGGTGGTTGGATGAGAATGAGGCAGAAGTAAATTTAGATGAGTTAGGTAATGAATCAGTAGCACAATAACAAAATGTTTAAAAACGTTTTTTCTATCAAAATAAAAACTTTAGCTGTAAATGTGATTCGAATTTCATCTATTGATACTTGTTAGATTCCATTCTTGTGATGAGTTCTAACTAATAAGGTATACAAGTATACATGATGCTTATACACATAAATCATACTATGCTTAACGGTTTACTTTATTTAATTTTGTTTTATACGGGAGAGGGAGAATATGATGGGCATTATCGTTTGTCAGGAAAATAATGAAATTATTGATTATTTCGAAGCCGAGAAAGTCACAGTCGTGTATACACCAAAATGCAACTGCTCAAAAGAGGAACATTCTGAGGTTAAATAAAAATTGATGAGATATAAAGGAGATTCACATATGAATACAACATTAGAAAATTTAGCTGTTAATACGATTCGTACGTTATCGATTGATGCAATTAATAGAGCAAACTCCGGACATCCTGGACTACCAATGGGGGCTGCACCGAGTGTCTATGCTTTGTGGGCAAATCATCTAAACCATAATCCCCAAAATGCTAAATGGTTTAATCGAGATCGCTTTGTTTTATCTGCTGGACATGGTTCTAGCATGCTTTACAGCTTACTTCATCTTGCTGGATATGATGTGACCATTGATGACTTGAAAGGCTTCCGCCAACTAAACAGTAAAACTCCAGGTCATCCTGAATTTGGTCATACAGATGGGGTTGATGCTACGACAGGACCATTGGGACAAGGAATTGCCAATGCAGTAGGGATGGCGATGGCAGAAGCGCATCTAGCGGCCAAATTCAATAAAGAGAAATTTCCTGTGATTGATCACTATACGTACGCATTGGTAGGCGATGGTGATTTATCAGAAGGTATTTCGTATGAGGCTATGTCCATGGCTGGTCATATGAAACTTGGTAAATTGATTGTTTTATATGATTCAAATGATATTTCATTAGATGGAGAGTTAAATCTATCATTCTCAGAAGATATCAAGAAAAGAGCAGAATCCGTTCATTGGCAGTATCTGCGTGTCGAAGATGGAAACAATGTGGAAGACATTACAAAAGCCATTGGAGAAGCTAAATTAAATACCGAGCAACCAACTTTGATCGAAGTAAGAACGATTATCGGGTATGGCAGTCCAAAAGTAGCTGGTACAAATAAAGCACATGGTGCACCTCTTGGTGTAGAAGAAGCAAAAGCAACGAAGAAGGCCTATGGGTGGGATTACGAGGAAGATTTTTACGTACCTGAAGAAGTGAAAGCCCATTTTGAAACGCTAAAACAATTGGGTATGGAGCCGAACATCAATGGAATGAATTGATTGCAGACTATTGGAGTGCTTATCCACATTTAGCTAAAGAACTTGCTGAGGCTACTGAAGGAAAAGTATTGATTGATGTGAAAGATATTTTAACCTTTGATCCTGAAAAAGCTGTTTCAACTCGGGTAGCAAGTGGAAATGCGATCAACCATTTTGTGAAAATCGTTCCTTCGATCTTTGGTGGAAGTGCCGATCTTTCTAACTCCACCATGACAGATATGACCGGGGAAGCAGCGTTTGCGATTGAATCGTATGCAGGACGCAATATTTATTTTGGGGTTCGTGAACATGCGATGGGAGCGGCAGCTAATGGAATGGCGCAACATGGCGGTGTAAAACCATTTGTCAGTACATTCTTTGTATTTAATGATTATTTACGTCCGTCGATTCGTTTAGCAGCATCTACAAAAACTGCCTGTAACATATGTATTTACGCATGATTCAATTGCAGTCGGTGAAGATGGACCGACGCACGAGCCAGTTGAACAATTAGCTGCACTACGTGCAATACCTGGTCTTACCGTGATTCGTCCATCCGACGCCAACGAAACAGCAAATGCTTGGGCATATGCACTACAAAACACCGACGGACCAATTGCACTAGTGTTAAGCCGTCAAAATTTACCAGTATTCGAAGAGACAAAAGCAAATATAGAGAACCTATCTAAAGGGGCTTATGTTTTAACAGAAACGAATGAAAATCCTGATGTTATTTTAATCGCTACTGGCTCTGAAGTGTCCTTAGCGGTTTCAGCAAAAGCTGAACTTGAAAAAGATAATATATCGGTACGAGTTGTGGCAATGCCAAGCTGGGAACTGTTCGATCAACAAACTGAGAGCTATAAGGAATCTATTCTTCCAGCTTCAGTAACTAATCGTGTGTCGATCGAAATGGGGATCTCCCTCGGCTGGGAACGCTATGTTGGACCTAAAGGGAAAAAGATGTCCATTGAGACATTTGGAGCTTCAGGAACCGGTACAGCTGTTATGGAATTATTTGGATTCACTACTGAAAATGTCGTTAAAACGGTGAAAGTTTATTAAAAGCTTAAGTTAAAGCTGTTAATTAAAAAGGAATTAAACTTTTATTAGTAAGAAAAGATACTGAGAGAAACAACAATATTTATTAGAGGATGAATGATCATGCAAGTCGGATTAATTGGTTTAGGAAAAATGGGTTTTAACTTAGGTCAAAATTTATTGGATCACAATCATTCGGTCGTAGCTTATGATTTGAATCCAACGGCAGTAGAAGAAATGAAAAATTTAGGAGCTAAAGCAACATCCAATCTTAGAGAATTAGTAAACTTTAGAAACACCTAGAGTGTTATGGATCATGGTTCCACATACTGTTGTTGATTCTGTACTTAGTGAACTGAAACCTTTATTAGAAGAAGGAGATATTATCATTGAAGCAGGTAATTCCCATTATAAAGAATCCATTCGCCGTTATAAGAATTAAAAGAAGACGGAATACGCTATATGGATGCCGGAACTTCAGGTGGAATGGAAGGTGCTCGTCATGGAGCTTGTTATATGATTGGTGGCGATCAAGAGGCTTGGGAAGTCGTTGAACCGCTTTTCCGTGATACATCAGTAGAAAATGGCTATTTATATGCAGGGAAAATTGGTAGCGGACATTTCTTAAAAATGATTCATAATGGCATTGAATACGGCATGATGGCTGCCATTGGCGAAGGTTTTGAAGTATTAGAAAAAAGCGAATTCGACTTCGATTATGAGAAAGTCGCAAAGGTTTGGAACAATGGATCCGTTATTCGTTCATGGTTAATGGAGCTTACTGAAAATGCCTTCTCTAAAGATGCTAAACTTGAAGAAATTAAAGGGGTCATGCATTCATCAGGTGAAGGCGAAATGGACACTTGAAACAGCATTAGATCTACAAACAGCAACACCAGTCATTGCTTTGTCATTATTATCCCGTTATCGTTCATTAGATAATGATACCTTTAATGGAAAAGTGGTAGCCGCTTTACGTAATGAATTTGGTGGACATGCAGTAGAAAAAGCCTAAATCTCATTCATTCTAGTGTCTATTAATATAACGAAAATCAACACATAACTTAATTGGAGGAAAACAATCATGAAATTTTTTATTGATACAGCAAATCTTGAGGAAATTAAAAAAGCATACAAAATTGGTATCTTATCTGGAGTGACAACGAATCCATCTTTAGTAGCTAAAGAAGGCGTTAAATTTGAAGATCGTATCGCAGAAATTTTACAAGCAGTGCCAGAAGTAGAATCCGTATCTGCCGAAGTAACTCCACATGCTGTGACAGCTGAAGAAATGATTGCTGAAGCAGATGAATTAATTAAAATAAATGGTGGAGATAAAAACATTACCATTAAAGTACCAATGACATTAGCTGGTTTAGAAACAACTCGTTACCTTGCGAAAAAAGGGGTAAAAGTAAATGTTACCCTTATTTTCACAGTGAACCAAGCACTTTTAGCAGCTCGTGCAGGGGCAACTTATGTTTCTCCATTCTTAGGTCGTTTAGATGATATTTCTGAAGATGGTGTTCAATTGGTCACAAAAATTGCAGAATTATTCCGTATTCATCACTTTGATGCCCAAATCATTGCTGCATCTGTTCGCCATCCAGACCATGTCACACGTGTAGCCATGGCTGGGGCCCATATTGCGACCATTCCTTACAAAGTGATCGAACAACTTGCGAAACATCCACTAACAGATCAAGGAATTGAAAAATTCGCTGCGGATTGGGTAGAGCCTAAACACTAAGAGGATTACTTGCGAATAAATTTGTATACTAGTATTCAATTAAAAATTCAAATTGAGGGTAAGGAGCTATTAAAATGACAATATCTTTTAACTATGAAAATGTACTACCATTTATGCAACAAAGTGAAGTGGATAACCTATCTGAATTCGTAAAAGTAGCACACGACATGCTTCATAATCAAAAAGGTCCAGGGTCTGATTATTTAGGATGGGTTACACTGCCGCATGACTATGACAAAGAAGAGTTTTCAAGAATTAAAAATGCGGCTGAAAGAATTCGAAATTCTTCTGATGCGTTAATCGTCATTGGAATTGGGGGATCTTATTTAGGTGCAAGAGCAGCGATTGAAGCTCTTTCTCATTCCTTCCATAACCAAATGAGCGGTCAATACGCAAATCTATTTTGCTGGACAAAATATCAGTTCAACCTACATTTCTCATTTATTAGAAATGTTAGAAGGCAAAGATATCTCCATAAACGTGATTTCAAAATCAGGTACCACAACAGAACCTGCTGTTGCTTTCCGGATTTTCCGCGATTATTTGGAAAAGAAATATGGAAAAGAAGAAGCAAAAAAACGGATTTATATCACAACCGACAAAGAAAAAGGGGCATTAAAACAACTTGCCACTGAAGAAGGGTTTGAAACATTTGTCATTCCTGATGATGTCGGAGGAAGATACTCCGTCTTAACAGCTGTTGGGTTACTACCAATCGCCGCTGCAGGACTTAATATTGACCAAATGATGGAAGGTGCTCAGCTGCAGCGGACAAATACAATAATGCTGATCTTGCAACAAATCAAAGCTATCAATACGCAGCGGTTCGTAATTCCTTATACCGTAAAGGAAAAGCCATTGAACTGCTCGTGAACTATGAACCTGCTCTCCACTATGTTTCTGAATGGTGGAAACAGCTGTTCGGCGAAAGTGAAGGAAAAGATCATAAAGGGTTATTCCCAGCATCTGTTGATTTTTCAACTGACTTGCATTCAATGGGACAATATGTTCAAGAAGGCCGTCGTGATTTAATCGAAACAGTTATCCAAGTGGCAAAACCAAAAGTAGAATTAACGATTCAAGAAGATGCAGCGAATCTGGATGGATTAAACTTCTTAGCCGGTAAAACCATGGATGAAGTCAACAAAAATGCCTTCCAGGGAACAGTATTGGCACATGTAGATGGTGGCGTACCAAATATGGTCGTTGAACTGGATGAACTAAATGAATATACATTTGGTGAAATGGTCTATTTCTTTGAAAAGGCCTGTGGAATAAGCGGCTTACTCATGGGTGTTAACCCATTTAATCAACCTGGTGTTGAGGCTTACAAGAAAAACATGTTTGCTTTACTTGGTAAGCCAGGCTACGAAGCGGAAAAAGAAGCTTTGTTAAAACGTTTAAATAAATAACAGGATTCATCCATTTTTCAAAAAGGTTCTAATCAATCAGGTGCGAAAATTTCATTTAGCAAAGGGAGAAGCATTCATGAATAACAAACAATTTGAAATAATCCGAACAAGGAAAGGTTTTATAGCAGCTCTAGACCAAAGCGGCGGTAGTACACCCAAGGCACTGTTGACGTATGGCATTAACGAAAACAGCTATTCCAATGAAGAGATGTATAGTCTAGTTCACGAGATGAGGACGCGTATTATCAAGAGTCCGGCGTTTGAATCCCAGTATGTTTTGGGCGCAATCTTGTTTGAGAACACGATGGATCGTTTTATTGACGGGCAATATACTGCAGATTTTCTATGGGAGAAGAAGGCATTGTGCCTTTTCTGAAAGTTGATAAAGGGCTTGCCGGACTAGAGGATGGAGTTCAGCTCATGAAACCTATTAACGGTTTGGACGAACTTCTAAGTCGGGCAAATGAACGTAACATCTTCGGTACGAAAATGCGCTCCTTTATTAAGGAAGCCAATCCTTCTGGAATCAAGAAAGTGGTTAAGCAACAGTTTGACATCGCAAACCAAATTGCAGAGGCTGGGCTGGTACCCATTATCGAACCGGAAGTGGATATTCACAGTGCAGATAAGGCAGAGTCGGAAAGACTATTAAAAGAGGCGATTATAGATCAATTATATACCCTTGGCAAAGACGTAAAAGTCATGTTTAAACTTTCCTTACCGACAGAAGACAATTTC
>CAVXVN010000010.1:0-38698 GCA_963765265.1 uncultured Bacillaceae bacterium | reverse complement strand
CTCTACGGAACGTTTGTTGCAACACACCCTATAAAACTCTAAGATAAAAAAAGAGTAGGAGGAGAAATGAATGGATAATCGTAAAGTTGGAGAGTTAATTTATCATTTGCGGAAGGAAAAGGGGCTAACACAGAAACAATTAGCGGATCAAATGAACATTTCTGATCGAACGATTTCAAAATGGGAGCGTGGGTATGGCTGCCCAGATGTCACGCTATTACCAAGTTTATCTACCCTATTGGGAGTAAATATAGAAAATATTTTAGATGGTGAATTATCGTCGAACGATTTTGTAGGAGGAAATATGAAAAAGTCGAATTATTTCGTTTGTCCGTCATGTAATAATTTTGTCTTAGCAACTGGAGATATTGCCCTATCATGTTGTGGGAGAAAGTTAGAACCATTAGAAGCGCAGAAAGCAACAGACGAGGAAAAGCTATCAATTGAAGAAATTGATCATGAATGGTTTATTTCAAGCGACCATTCTATGACAAAAGATCATTATATATCATTCATTGCTTTTGCTACAGGTGATCAAGTTCAGATTATTAAACAATATCCTGAATGGAGTTTTCAAACACGTCTCCCGAAACGGAAACACGGTAAACTGTTTTGGTATGATACTCAATTCGGTTTATATTATCAGCTTATCTAAAAATTTATTCGTAAGGGGTCCATTCTTACTAGCATTCGTTTTTTATCACTTTTTCAATAAATGTGAAAGAACACCGATTAAAATTCAATAATCGAGGTAAAATACATTTATTACATCAATCAATATAGAAGAGGTAATAAATGATGCCAGCAAAAAAAACATTCTATTCATTTCTCGTGTCTTTTTCCATTTTGTCCTTAGCAGCTTGTTCTTCTGCTACACCCAATGTAACTAAAAATGAGGCTGCAAAGGAAGACATTGCGAAAGAAGAGCAAAAAGAGTCAAATGAAGTACATACAGCCCATTGGACTTACGAAGGCGAAAAAGGACCAGAACATTGGGGTGACCTAAATCCTGATTTCGCAGCATGTACAAACGGGAAAGAGCAGTCCCCTATCAACATCGAAACTTCACGAGTTATAGAAGATGAAAAAATAACGGATCTGGTTATTAACTATAAACCTACTGAGTTCTCCTTAACTAACAACGGACATACGATTCAGGGCAACGCTTTAACCAACGATAACTCTTTTATCGTTGATAATAAGGAATATAAGTTAGCGCAATTCCATTTCCATACGCCGAGTGAACACCAATTTAATGGGAAGAATTTTGATATGGAATTACATTTTGTAAATCAAAATACGAATAACCAATTTGCAGTTCTTGGTTTAATGATTAAAGAGGGAGCGTCAAATCCTTATCTAGAAAAAGCTTGGAACGTCATTCCTCCTGAAGAAATAACAGAAGCCGTTAAATTGACAGAACCCATTGACTTAATGAGCTTATTGCCAAAAGATAAAGATTCGTTCCGATATAATGGTTCGTTAACAACTCCTCCGTGTTCAGAAGCTGTTAAATGGATTGTATTGGAGGAGCCTATTGAAATGTCTAAAGAACAAATCGATAAGTTCCGCAACATTTTCCCTGATAACCATCGACCTATTCAATCTTTAAATGAACGTGAAGTAAAAGAAGAAGATTAAAAGTAATATACAGAAAAGCTATGAAGCCAAAAAAGTACTTCAATTTATAAAGATGGGCTCAATTGCTTAGAATGATGATAAGCAATTGAGCCTTTACCCATTTATTGCTCCCTTTAATGGCATAACTAATTTACTTCTAAAACGAACGCATAGAAGGCATCACCATGAGATAAGTTCTCTTCCTTGTCATCCATCCACCATACTCCATAAGAATAATAATAAACTCCTTTTTGTGCTGGTGCGGTAAAATGATTATCTTTAACTACGACTTCAGTTTCCTTGCTCTCATTCATTTGTACAACATGAAATTCATTTGGTTTTGGTTCATAGTTCATTACGAAAGTTAAATTTTCACCTGATTTAACTTTTATTGGCTTTTTACCTTCTAAGAGTTCAATTGGCCCAGCAGTATCAATGCAGGTACCTTTCCCTCCCCCTTGCCAACAATAAGTACCAAGTGTTGTTTCAAACCTTTCATTATCAATCTCTATGAAGGCTTTTGGCGGCTTTCCTCCTGACAACCCTTCATTTGAACAGCCGATCAGGATAAGCGCAATAAAAATTACCAATATCAATAACCGTTTATTCATAGACATCCTTCCCTAAATAAAAGTGGGAGACTTCTGCTGAATGAAGTTAATAATAATCTCGTTTATCCTAAGTTACGAATACCAAAGGGGAATCCACGTACCTAGTTGTTAATGTTTTAATGGATCAAGGGCAGGTGGAAAAGAAACCTCATTTTTGTTTTCACTAGGTGAAACCTCTGCTAAAGATCTCTGTCGAAGAAATGTACGAATCTCCTCTATTGTAATCCCCATTTGTTTTGCTTGCATCATCAAGTACACCCATTCTTTTTCTAAATTTCTCTCCATCCCATTTCTCCTTATCTCATAATAAAAATTGACTATATCACGTTAATTTTAGTGAGAAGATTCAGTTAATTTAAATCCCCTCGTACTAGCTGAATAATAGTTTGTGGTCGTTATTGAACAAGCCATGGACTAAGACTACAATGAGGATCAAGTCCAAAAGCAGTATATAACTATTTATTTTTTTGATAACATTCCTTTTAGAAAAAGATGAACAATCTCAGATGCAATTTCTTCGGGTTCTTTTATACCTGTAAATAATTTGGTAAGTGTGAGACGCTCAATGGCGCCAATTAAAATCTCAGCTACCAAGCTCATGTCCATTTCAGTTTGAAAATAACCATTATTCACTTCAGAAATTAAATTATCTCTTATTTGTAGCGCTAACTGTTTTTTAATCTCTTCAGACTCTAAAGAATTAAAGAATCCAACGCGAGTTAAATTTTGATTCTCAGAAAAAAAAGTAAAGATTCCCGATAATCCTTTTGTGATCCTCAAGGGTAAAGAGTTGAAATCAATTCCAGGTTCTAATCGACTCACAGTAGTAAGATCAGATAGCCCTTTGATAAACGAATCTATTAATTCCTGAAATATAGCCTCTTTGCTTTTAAAGTAAAGGTAAAATGTTGGTTGCGTTAGGCCAGCCCTCTGAACGAGTGTGCTAATTTTTGTTTCATAATAACCCTTTTGCGCAAACTCTTCTGCAGCGATCGTAAGCAATAGAGCTCTACTCTGTTCACCACTAGCCCCTTTTTTTCTGCCCCTATTACTCATTTGAAATCTCCCTCAAAATAGGATATACCCTATATTACTCGTTAGTATTATCTTATAATCATGAACATGAAGTCAATCATAATTTGTAAATTTTCAGAAAACTAACAATACTTCTTTCTTTTATTCAAGAATTTGTTCCTAAAATGGAAATAAGCGCTGTTCCTTGATTTCAGGAAAACGCCCTTTAGAACAAAAAGAATTTGCTTAAATTTCAACCTGTTTAATTACTTTGGCTGGATTACCGCCAACTACAACATTATCTGGTACATCTTTAGTAACTACTGCACCTGAAGCGATTACAACATTATTTCCTACCCTTACACCTGGGTTTACGATTGCACTTCCGCCAATCCATACATTGTTTCCAAAAGTAATCGGTTTTGCGTATTCTTTACCAGAATTACGTTCAGTTGGATTAAGTGGATGTATTGCAGTATAGATTTGTACGCCAGGTCCAAGCATACAATGATCCCCAAATCGCACTTCACAAACATCTAAAATAGTGCAGTCGAAGTTTGCATAAAAGTTTTCTCCTACGTGTGTGTTATAACCATAATCAAATCGTATATTTGGCTCCATATATATGTTTTCTCCAGTTGAACCGAGTAATTCCTTTAATAATTTTGAACGTTTTTCTCCTTCCGTTTCTAATGTTTGGTTATATATTCTAACTTTTCGTCTTGCTTCCTCACGTTCTTTTAATAATACTTGGTCAGCAGGGTTGTACATTTCTCCAGCCAGCATCTTATCTTTTTCTGTCTTCATAAGTACATCTCCTTGTCGTAGGTAAAACAAATCTAACATTAAACTAATTGTAAGGTCATAAAATACATGGATCGTTCGTTTTTTTATACTAAAAGAGGTGATGAAAATTTTGGTTAAATATATGGATTATACATCTCCATCAGCTCAATTCACTTTTGACGTAAATAAAAGTCCTTTGTTCAAAAAAGATAACCAAAACTATATTAACATATTAGGTGTAAATCAGTTGAATACACTGGAAAATGTATCTCTGTTAGACATTTTCCTTAGTGCAAATAATGTTGTAGAACCTCACTATCACCAAAATGCAGCCGAACTCGTCTATTGCATTTCTGGTGCTGCTACTGTATCCATGTTAAACCCCTTTACAAACCAAGTTCTCAGTTACTATATTACACCTGGACAAGTGGCAAACGTTCCACAAGGTTGGTGGCATTATGAAGTAGCTGCTGTTGATAACACTCATCTGTTGGCGATTTTTAATGCACGCACTCCACAAGTAATTTTGGGTTCTAACATCTTAAAATTTACGCCTCCAAATATCATGTCTCATGCCTATTGTATGAATGAAAATCAGTGGAAACAAGTAACTGCATCAGTTAAACCCAACACCTATATAGGTCCTTACAAGGATTGCAATAGAGGACCAGAAAGTATGTCCCATCCAAATTTAAACCAACAGCAACAATACAACCAACAAATTCCTTACAATCACCAGTATCTGCAAAATAGGAGATGAAGGATGAAATTGACTATCTGAATGGCAAGTCCATGTTTTTTGTTATCGCACTGTGGGTCCGATATAAGAGTGAAGTGGATGTTAACCTTTCTTGTTTTATTAACCTGCCCCGTTCGTGGAACAACAAAAAGCTGTCGCAATGACAGCTTTGTTCTTCCACTCTTGCACCCGAACGTTTAAGTGTAATATTTTACAATCTTTCTTGGGTAAATACTATTACTAAACGTTTTATTTTAGTTATTATAAATATTCGGATCTTGCCTCAAAGAGCAAACTTGTCATCCTCTATAAACACTATCACATGTTGCAGGCTTTGGTTCATAAAAACAATGTTGTTTAAATTGACCAGTAAAAGGTTGGTCGTACCATGTTGGAGGACACGGACCAGATGGATTGAAGTACCAAAGAGCATATTTAGCTGGGTGATCTCTCCAACTTTCCAAATTCTGTCTTGCTAATCTTCTTTCAAAATCTCTTGCTCTTTGATAAAATACATTGCCTTTTTGAACAGCTTCAAAAGAGAAATTTCCTCCTTGTACTTGAAAAATGACTTGTTCAATTGTTCTCAAATCTTTAAAGTCAGGACAATCTGCTACAACACGGTTAACAATTACATTTCCAACATATAGCATTCCTTGTTTTCCTTCGCCTTCAGCTTCTGCTCTCATCATCCTTGCCATTAAGTCAACGTCTGCAGTTCGGTAAGCTACTCTTGCCATTTTTCCACCTCCAAAATATAGTATGAAAAAAAGCCTTCAATCATTCATGTCGTTGTTGATAAAATAAAAATGCTTAGTTTTTAAAGCTTAAAGTTTTTCAGTAAAATGAAAACGATGGCATTCTTTTTATACCTATATTCAACTAAACTTTTTTCGTTCAACAAGAAAAGCTACCCAGGAAAAGCAGCTGGATCTTAAATTAACGCTACCCGTTAGTTTAAGTGATTCACTTCACAATCTTTAGTATTTCAAGTTAAATAATCCTTTTACTGCTTCTCAACATATAGTGTTGAGAACCTAACTAAAAGGAGTGAAATTACATGGGATACTTCCCTCCCCAGAGGACAATGAGCCCCCAATCCCCTCCACCAACATTCATTCCACCAAAACCTGCTGTGTCCTATATCGTCGACTGTCTATATCAAAACACTTATGTATGGCTTATAAATGGCAGACAATTTTGGTTTTACCCTACTCGAGTGGAATATGGTGAAGTATCTGGATATAGATGGAACGGTGCTTACTGGCAATTCTACGGAATTGACCCAGGACTTATAGATGCTGTTGCCTGTTATCCTACTCCTACCCTTTACTAAAATCCAAAAAGCCTTGTGGTAATTAAAAACCACAAGGCTTTCTCCTTAATAATTGGCATAAATTAAATACACATTTCCTCGAAATAATCCATTCTATTATTATTAAATATTTCACTAACCTGCAACGTTTATAGAACAACAAAAAGCTGTCGCAATGACAGCTTTTAAAAGTAATTTAGAACCTAAATGTTATTTTCTCCGTTAAACTGCGACGTTAGTGAAAAAGCGTCTCCACTTATTGTATAGATGCTACTCGTTAGCTGAATCGATTCATTTGTTATCAATACAATCTTCGCAAATTAGTTTTCCCTCATTTTGTAGATATGCTTTTATTTCAGTCATACCTCTACCTTCTGGGTATCGAATCTTTACAAACACTATATCGTTTCCTTTAATTTCTTTGTCACATCTAGAGCATTTAGGCTTTATTTTAAACATTTTTTATCCTCTCCCTTGAACTATAATTCTTAATACGATTTAGATTATATTAATTAGTTGCCTTTTTTGAAAACAACTCTAAATATTTTATGAAAATAAGGGAAGGATACATTTGTCATGATTTAAAAAACAATTTTCACGTATAAATCATCACTATTTTTAGAAAAAGGCGGTCTTATATACCATGGGTAAAGAAAAAGTTAAACTATGGACAAACCAATATTTAATTATTGTCATATTGTCTTTAGTCATGTTCTCTTCTTTTTATATGATTACAGCAGGTTTCCCAATTTTTGTATCAACCATTAGTGATAATCCTACGATTGCAGGAACCATGACCACTACCTTAATGTTAGCATCACTAATTACACGTTTCTTTGCAAGTGTCATTATCCAAAAAGTGAATATGAAATTGCTCCTCATTATTTCCCTTCTTTATTTTTTGGGCACAATCGCTCTTACTTTTGTAAACGACTCCATTGGATTTTTAATATTCATTAGAGCACTACAAGGTATTGGATTTAGTATGCTTACGATTTTAGTCTTTACGATTTCAAGTAATATTGTTCCCAAATCTCGGTTAGGTGAGGGCATAGTTTTTTTCGCAATGTCTACAAGCGTTGGGACGACAATGGGGCCACTAATCGCTATTTCTTATCTTGCACATTATTCATTCCGGTCGATGATGATGTTAACACTAGGTCTTATGGCTTTTTCATTTGTGTGCAGTTTTTTCACAAAAAATACGGTTAAAAAAGAAAGGGAAAGTCCACAGGCGACCAATAAAGAACCTTTCTATAAGTACATGTTCGATAAGCGTGTCCTTCTTCCAAGTATTTTGGTAGCGTTCAATTATATGGCAATTGCAGGAATTGTCAACTTTATGGGGGCGTTTGGTAAAGAGATCAACGTTGGCGGACGTATTTCACAGTTTTTTATCGCACAAGGGATTGCAATGGTATTAGTTCGTGCTTTCTCCGGTAAAATTTTCGATAAATTCGGTCACAGAATCCTTATTATTCCAGGCGCTATTTCAGGGGCTGCAGGTTTGATTCTTTTAGGATTCTCTACTAGTATGGGGATGGTTTTGGTTTCAGGTGTATTATTCGGAATCGCTTTTGCCATAATCCATCCAATTATCCAAGCTTGGGCATTAACTCTTGTTCCACCCGAGAAAAAAGCAACAGCCAATTCTATGCTTCTTATTTTTATCGATTCTGGTCTGGCCATTGGATCAGTAGGACTTGGATTCTTAGCAAAACATGTTGGGTACGGCATGACTTTTAGTTTTTCTGCAGCTTTTATGATTGTTATTTTGATATTGTATCTAATTGGGAGCAAGAAAACGGTAACATTAGAAGCTAATAAGGAAAAATCATCCAGAACGAAACATACTAGCCTACGAACGGTAAAACCATAACAAACTGGGGCTGTACCATTGTCAACATTGACTTTTGGGACAACCCCTACTTGACTGAAGCTAGCCTTTAGTTGGAGAAGGACTGAAGAATAAATCTATTTACTACATATTATTTCACTTGTAGTAAATATTAAAATAATAACAAATCATAAGGACAATATAATTATGACTGATAAGTTAGAAGCTATTCTGTGGAGTATAGCCCTCCCAGGCTTTGCTCAGTTATTAAACAGAAAATTTGTTAAAGGAATCGTTTTTATTTTTTTAGAGTTCCTCATTAATATTAATAGTCATTTTAACATGGCGATTTTGTATAGCTTTCAAGGAAACATTAGAGAAGCCATCGAAGCAACAAATTATCAATGGTTAATGTTCTATCCCTGTCTATATATGTTTTCTATGTGGGATGCCTATAAAGATGCTAAAGGAAAAACTCCACCTTATTCCTATCTTCCTTTTGTATTTGGAGCTTATTTTGTAACAATTGGGCTTATGTATTCTTCTTCACTAAAATTAGGACCCATATTATTTGGTCCAGTATGGCTTCCTATTTTGTTTCTGTTCCCAGGTTTATTGATTGGAAATTTCATAAAGTATATGTTAATGCGAATGAAGATTCAATAAAAGCGATTATTATTCAGTAAATAAAAAATGGAGGCTTATATTATGACTCAAAAACAGGCTCTAAGTTCAAGTGAATTAGGAACTTTGTGGTTGACCTATCAACAAAAAACAATGGTACAAAGAATGCTTGAATATTTTATAGAACAAGCGGATGACAATCAAGCCAAAGAAATCATGCAAGATGCACATATGAAAGTGATTAACTATCTTGAGGATATAAAAGCCATCCTCAAAAATGAAGGGGCAGTTATTCCAATCGGATTCAAAGAGGAAGATGTTAATATTGGCGTACCTAAGCTGTATGACAATATGTTTGATATTATGTTTTTTCGTCTTATTAGTTCAATAAGCATGGGATTGCATACACTCCACATGAGTATGGCATATCGCAAAGATATTGTACTTCTTTACAAGGAATTAACTGCCTTTACTCAAAGTGTTTACGATGAATGTGTAGACTATTTGCAAAAGAAAGATGTTTTACCACGTCCTCCTGCTGTATCTATGCCAAAGTCTGTGGAGTTTGCTGATGGAACTAATTATATGAGTGGTTTTAACTTATTTTCTGAAAAGCGTGCATTGAATACAGTTGAAGTCGCACATTTATATAATGCAATTGAATCCAATATTATTGGAATGCAAATGATAACAGGATTCGCACAAGTGGCAAATGAACCTGAAGTAAAAAAATATTTCGTAAAGGGAAAAGAATTAGCAAAAAAAATTGTAACGGACTATACACAAATATTTCTTCAAAGTGATATTCAGCCACCTTCAACATGGGGAGCAAATGCAACAGATTCAAAGGTAGCTCCTTTTTCTGATAAACTCATGATGTATTGTACCACCATATTTTGTGGCTTTGGTTTAGGTGCCAATGCATTAGGAACAGCGTTTAGTTTACGAAGTGACCTCCCACTAATAATGGCTAATACAGCAAAAGACGTATTAACTTATGGGCGTGACGGTGGAAAAATCATGGCGAAAAATGGTTGGTTGGAAGAACCACCTTCCATGCAGGATAGGAACGATCTAACTAAATAATCAAGTTGAGATTAATGAAATAGTATAAGCACTCCTGAATAGGAAGGAGTGCTTGTACTATTTCATTTGGAAAATTATTGTGTATTCAGCAATTACAATATTTCGATATACCCTTCTGTTCCATTGACAAGAATTCGTTGCCCGTCTCTTATCAGTTTGGTGGCATTTTCCACCCCGACAACTGCTGGTAAGCCATATTCACGTGCGATAACGGCTCCATGGGTCATCAGTCCACCAACTTCAGTGACTAGTCCTTTTATGGATACAAACAATGGTGTCCAGCTAGGGTCAGTAAAGGTGGTAACTAAGATATCTCCATCTTCTAGATCAGCCTCTTCCATGTTTAAGATGACACGTGCTCGTCCCTCTATAACTCCGGAAGAAACCGGTAGACCTACAATCGCTTCTGCTGGGAGATTTTCTCGTTTGTACTCACCTGCAATGATTTCACCATCAGACGTGATCACACGCGGAGGAGTTAGTTTTTCATAGTATTTGTACTCGTCTTTTCGCTTGCTGATGATCTGGTAATCCAGTTTATTTGTGCGTACGACTTCGCGAAGTTCTTCAAAAGTGAGATCGTATATATCTTCTTTTTCATGAATAACGCCTGTCTGTACGAGTTTGTACGGCTTCTTTCAGTAAAGCCTGCTTATAAACGAAGTAGCGATTAATCATGCCGTATTTTGGATATTCACGATAACCGATGAAATTTCGGATTCGATCGATCATTCGTTTTGTTTCTTTGGCCTTTTGTTCACCATCCGGTAATTGCTTCAATCGGTCGAATAACTCTTGTTCCTTTTCCAAAGCAACACGTCGCCCTTGTTCGAATTTGCGCTTGCCGGCATTGGGTTCAAAGTTTTTGATGTTACCAAGAATCATGGGGACAAGTGTAATTGGTTTTTCACTCCAACGAGTTTTCGTAATATCGATTTCTCCGGCACATCGCATTCCGTATTTGTTGAGAAAAGCATTGAAAGCGTCTCTGGTTTCCTGTCCACCATCAAAATTAACCAGTTCCTCCAAAAAGTGATCATCTTTTACATGTTGTAAATAATCAATTACTTCTGGATATGGACGAATCACATCTGCGACATCCAATAGTGCTAGATCCCATTTCCGAAGTAATATTGTTTGGTACAGATTGAGAAAGCATGTCTGCTGCGTTTTTTTCACCTAACCACTCGTTCATTTTTTCATTGACCCATGTTGAAGCATTTATAGCAGCCATAAATACAGCTGTACTTTGTGGGTCAAATAAAATCCTCTTTAATTCCTGGATATCTTCGAGAATAAAATCAAGTAAATCTGATTCCTGATTTCGTTTGGATGTTTTGTTTTAACTCTGCTATCGATGTTTGACTACGCTTTATCAATTCAGAAACGATTGTTGGATTGTTTTCGATTTGTGTGACAGCATATCTATATTGCCTCTGTTGGGACTCGGCGCTTTAGTATCATTTGGTAACGATTTTATAAAATCTCCACGCTCAATGATGTTCATAAGTGCGTCTTTCATGAGCGGATCGTGTTGTCCCATAGCATTTAATAAAATGTTTCTACTGACAGGTGAAGCCAGTTGAAGTGTGACATCAACAAACAACCTTCCACCAGCTTTAAACCTGGGTCCAAAAGATGTTAACTGGAATAAAGACATTCCCAATGGTTTTAGGGGTGCGGTCATCATTTGTTGATGACCGACAGATACGTAAACGTGATTTTCTTCATCATTCGCTTCAGGGATGGGGAAAAGAGTCGTGATTGGCCGACTCTGGACAATATAAAAAGTATCATCAACCAAACACCATTCGATATCTTGTGGACAGCCAAAATGAGCTTCGATCTGTCTTCCGATGCGTGCTAGTTGTAAAATTTGTGGGTCAGTAAGTGTTTGGGTCTTTTGCTGATCAGGAGCGATCTGCGTGTGTCTCTGTCCCGCCTTCTTTTCGTCCATAGATAGCCAATTTTTTAGCTGCTATCATCTTATCGACAATTTTATTCTCTTTAACCTTATAACAATCGGCAGATACCAAGCCAGAGACCAGTGCTTCTCCAAGTCCAAAACTGGCATCGATTGATAGCAGCTTTCGGTTAGAAGTAATCGGATCAGCGGTAAATAAAATCCCTGAAGCCTGTGGGAAAACCATCCTTTGAACGATAACGGATAAATAAACTTGACTGTGGTCAAATCCATTTTGCATACGATAGATTACCGCACGATCCGTAAAAAGGGAAGCCCAACATAGGCTGATATGCTGCATGATGGCATCGACGCCGATGATATTTAAATAGGTGTCGTGTTGACCAGCAAAAGAGGCATGTGGTAAATCTTCAGCAGTCGCACTAGAACGCACGGCATAAGCGCAGTTCTCACCAAACTGGGAGAGATAGTGAGTAACTGCTTTCACAACATCGGAAGGAATTTCTACTTCCATAAGGATTTGTCGAATCTTCCTGCTGATTTCACCAATTTGATCTCGATCTTCTACTTTTAGCATTGTTAGTCGATCCAACAAAGCATGATACGTTTCGTTTTGTTCGATGGCTTTTTGATATCCCACTGTTGTCACACAAAATCCTTCTGGTACTTGTATTCCTTCAATTTTTGATAATTCCCCTAAATTTAACCCTTTTCCGCCAACGAGCAAAAGCTGTGTTTTTTCCATTTCCTGAAAACCGAGAACCAAAGAACTCATTCTATATCTCTCCTAACCATTACATTTCTTTTGGTTTCTTTGATATATTTATCATCTCTCAACAAATCCAATTAAAGTTCTATTGTATTTTAGCAGTAGCAAATATGAATAAACAGTCTATATTGACCATTTTTTATATGCTACAATTAAATTAGGAAGAGTTAGAGTTCAATTTTCAAAAAATAGCTAGATCTTACCATACAGTAACCTGATAACCCGGTTCATCCCCTCGAAAGTAGCTCATATACCTTTTAGCCTACAATGAATATGGCAACATAATCGACGTTGCTCCATTCGACAATTGCACCCATATGTTTAAGTAGAAACCTTCACAGTCTCTTCTAATTACACACTAATTAAAAGTCTGAGGAAAGACAGCCTTTGTTACATATTCTTAGTGTCACTTTAATTTCACCAATTGTTTTCTAAAACAATTTTACCAACTGCTTGTTTGGCTTCATAATATTCATGTGCTTCAGAAATTTCGTCAAAGGTAAATCGTCTTTGATCAATTAATGGTTGAAGTCTTTCCTTCCTCAATAATAGGTGTAACTTTCTTCAATATCTCTCCATTTATGTGACGGAATTCTTCATGCAGAATAGGTAACTCTATGAAAACGACATGGAAATTCAATGATTTTAAAAGAAATGGACTTAAGTTATAGTTTTGACTTACAGCAATAGCCACAATGGTTCCATATAAGGAAGCTGCCTCAATTGAACGCTCTAAATTTTCACGATCCACAGTATCAAAAATATATTTAAACCCTTTTCCATCCGTATACATATTCACATAGTCTCGTACCGACGTTTCTTTATAATTAATCACTACATCGGCTCCAAGTTCTTTCGCAATGTGAGCTTTTTCTGGTGTAGAAACTGTTGTATATACCTTTGCGCCGACCCATTTTGCCAACTGAACGGCAATATGTCCCACTCCGCCTGTGCCACCATGAATTAGAATCTCATCTCCAGCTTGAATTTTGGCACGATTAATTAGAGCTTCCCAAGCTGTGATCGCCACAACTGGTAGGGCAGCTGCTTCTGCAAATGACAAATTTTTCGGTTTATGGGCTAGCAATCTAGCATCTGCCAGCATATATTCGGCTAAAGCACCTCCAGAACCTTTAATACCGCCTGCAAGACCGTATACCTCATCACCTGGTTTAAAATCAGTAACCCCTTCTCCCACTTCGGTGACAATACCAGCCACATCTCCATGTAAAACAGCTGGAAATTCAGGAGCTAATCCTAGAAAAAACTCCACTGCGTATTTTTGTATCAAGGGGATTCAAACTTGTAGCCTTTACCTGAATCAAAACATGCATGGGTTTCAATTCTGGAACAGGAATATCAGCTAATTGAAAAACAGATGCCTCCCCAAAAGAACGGATCACTTGTGCCTTCAAACCAATCACTCCTCTAAAATTCAAAATAATAAGAATATTACTTCTAATTTTACATTTATTTCTATTAAATTAATACTAAATGTTTTATTACCCTAAACTGCTGCCTTTGCACAAGAAGCGACTGCCTTATTGAAAAATCGTTACCCATTATCTATCCATGAAGCCCTTGCTTCACCACAGAATACGAAAGGTTATTTCGTTCTTTCATGGTAGTTCAACAAGATATATTTTTTAAAGGGACAACACCAAATCGTTGTCCCTTTCTTTAACTTACATTTTTTTTATTTTTAGCATTGAGTTAGCATTTGTTTGAAATTCATATGGCACTTTAACTTCTTCTACAGTATATCTATCATCAGTGAGACAACTTATTAATTTATCTAAATGTTCATAACGTTTTCCTTCCAAATCAACTAAAGGAAAAATACGAATTTCTTCTTTCGTAACTCTCAATAATTCATTTAGCGTTTCTATGTGAAATTGATAATCTAATCTATCTGCATACATAAATAGAAAATGTGCAGATAGAAGAAGATCAAATTCTTCATTCTTAAATGGCAAAGTAGGTAAAGTAACAGGGATGTACCGTTTACTCGATTTAACCATATCGTTGGCACAATCATGTAAAGCACTTAAACGATGTCTTCTAAGACCCTCAATATCGTTGAAATAATCCCATTTATAATTATTTTTAGCTTTTTCCATACTCTTCATCACATGTTCAATATCTTGAAGACCTTTATTTTTTAGGTCTTCACTTGAATGATAATAAGCAATATCACAAGCTGTTACAGCTAAACCAAATTCGTTGTTGCCAACAGCGGTAAATGAGCAAGCTCCTGCTGGACAATCGAGTATTCTCTTTCCTTTTAGTTCTTCTACCGAAAGTGAAAACATATCCAAATATTCTTCAAAGGTTCTCCCAATAAAAATAATTCTTTCTAACTCTAACTTTGTACTCTGCTCAACTCTACTCACTAAACTCACCTCTGTTATAAGAAATTAAATAAGTATTAACACAATTCATTGGGGGAAATTAACCTTATTATTCCACTTAACTGCGCCCGTTACTTTAAGTATATTTTTCACAATTTCATCTATACTTTAAAATAAATATCCAGTTATAGTTTAAAGCTATTGTTCAATTATATGGGCCAGATGGTTGAATAAAAAGACAAGCAGGAGGGCGCCTTTCTCCAATTAATATTAAAACTGGCATCTACATTTTTTATGTAGATGCCAGTTTAATATTAATTTATAGGATGACCGTTCAGTTTCAAATTTAAAAACTCAGAGTCATTCCTATCATTATTCTCCTCTTAGCATTTCAAAGACTTGTTCAACATCTTTGTCTCCTCGTCCAGATAAGTTCACAATAATAATATCCTCTTTGGATAATTCTTTTGCCAGTTTCATCGCATAGGCTACGGCATGCGAACTTTCAAGAGCTGGGATGATCCCTTCTACTTTGGACAATATTTGAAAAGCTTCCAGTGCCTCTGTTCCGCTGACCGCAACATATTCCCCTCTGCCGCTGTCTCTTAAATAGCTATGTTCAGGTCCTACACTCTGGTAATCAAGTCCTGCTGCTATGGAATGAGTAGGCTCTGGATTCCCTTCCTCATCTAATAATACATAGCTTTTATAACCATGAAGTACGGCTGGTACACCTTTTGATAGAGATGCTGCTTCTTCTGGTTCAACACCAATTAAGCGTACATTCGGTTCTTCGATATAATGAGCGAAAGCGCCAATTGCGTTACTTCCGCCTCCAACACACGCAACAACCGCAGTTGGCAGTTTTCCTTCTTTTTCAAGAATTTGCTTTTTCGATTCCTTACTAATAATCGATTGGAATTCTTTAATCATCTGCGGATACGGATGCGGCCCAACCGCAGAACCGATAAGATAAAACGTATTTTTATAGTTTTGCATTAAATCCATTAACGCTTCATCTACAGCCTCTTTCAAGTGTCCTTCACCTTTGTCGACTGCTACTACCTTGGCTCCGAGCAATTCCATCCGGAACACATTAAGAGCTTGTCTTTCTGTATCCTTTTTACCCATATAAATAACACATTCCATACCAAACAATGCACAAGCCGTTGCTGTTGCGACTCCATGCTGTCCTGCCCCAGTTTCAGCGATAATTCTTTTGATACCCATTTTTTTGGCTAATAAAATCTGCCCCAACACATTGTTAATCTTATGAGCACCTGTATGGTTTAAATCCTCACGTTTTAAGTAGATTTTTGCCCCACCCATTTGATTCGTTAAATTTTCAGCATAGGTTAAAGGATTTTCCCTGCCCACATATTCTTTTAAATAATAATCATATTCTTTTAGAAATTCAGGATCATCTTTATAACGTAAAAAGGCTTCTTCAATTTGATCCATGGCACGTTGGAGTTCTTCTGGTATATAGCTGCCACCAAATTCTCCAAAAAAGCCATTTGCTTTGTTCAACTCAGTACTTGTCATATCTCAACTAAACTCCTCTCTACTATTCAAATCATACTATATATAAGTATAACAATTATTCGGAAAAATTTTAATAGTATTTCAGGCGAATATTTATAATAGAAGGTATTGGCCTAATATGCAGCACCAAATAAAGGACCGGTCTTGTGTTTGCACTTTATTTACACATTCGATTGAAGAGCAAAAACTAAGAGTTACATTCTTCTTAGTTGAGAATAGAACATTATGGAAGCAACTATATAAGAGATGGCGTCAAGAAAATGCGGATTTACAAAGTAAAAACTTTTTCAAAAAAGAGCCCAATGGCTCTCTTAATTCATAAAATTATTTAACTAATGCTGCTCTTAAATTGTCACCATATTCCAAATAGCCCTTTAAACAGGTCAACATATAAACCCAGCCTTCTTTATTATCTAACAATTGATTGATTAAATCATCATCATTCTCTTTAAAACCATCTTCGGTAATTTCAATAATCGTACTCGAAGTATCCAACTCTTCTAGTTTAATCGTAACAATATGCCCGTCCCCCCACTGGAACACGATTTTCTTGTTTATCTCGACTTCCAATACATCTATATCCCCTTGTGCATCGTATTCATCATACCTCAATGTAATTGTTTTGCCTTGTTCCCATTTTTCAGAACTCGATGAGAACCAAAAATTCCCGATTTTTGAAGGGTCTACAAATGCCTCAAATACTTCATATGCTGGCTTTAATATTTTCATTTTCGTAACGTTTTTCATATGATATCAACTCACTTTCAACTTAATTAATAAAAGTCATTTATTGTTGACCCTCTGTGTAAATTTGAAAGGTTACACCGAACTTATCCGTTACAATCCCATATGCAGGGCTAAAAAAAGCTTCCTGCAGTGGCATTTTTACTTGGCCGTCTTGCTGCAATGATTCAAACATTTGTTTTGATTTTTTGATGTCGTTAGTTGAAATACAAATCGTAACTTGATCTCCAATTTGACTAGTTTGACCTGGAAAATGATCTGAAAACATGAGTTCCGTTTCGCCAACCTTTAGCATGGCGTGTGACACAAGTTCTTTTGCCTCTTCTGGTAAAGGAAATTCTGGATTTTCTGGCATTTCTCCAAAAGTTTGGTTAAAGAGGACTTTCGCATTCAAGGCATTTTCGTAAAATCGGATCGCTTCCTTAGCATTTCCATTCATCATTAAATAGGGGGACAATCTCAAAGTCATAATCAAACAGCTCCTTGGTTCTATTTTTTTACTATATGTGAGTAACTTCCAAACTTACGCTTGGACTTGTCTGTGGCAGTAACTAACCACACTTACATTATTACCCATAATTTAATTATACATAGGGAACATGAGTTCGTAAATAAAAACTTCATTTAGAAAAAAGAATTACTATTGTTAATGTAAGCAGTTGTAGATATTTATCTTTTAATTCTTGATTACTAAGATAAAAACCTCCTTCACCCCACTATTCATTAATGGAATTACTTTACTGCGATTTCTTTCATTCCCAAGATAATGGCTCTTTGGTGTAAAAATAGCGCAGATCCATCCCCTAGCGTATACACCATATTTACTCTTGAATCGAATTTAATTTTGTGTATACTATAAGAGTAATTATATAAGTTAAATGTTTTCTAGGGTTCCGCAGCAATGAGAGTTGGTCTGGTCCGAGAGAAAACTCACAGCTATGCTGTGTCACGGAAGGATAAAAGCCTGGGAGAAACTGTTTAACAGTTATCTCCCAGGCTTTTCGTTTTAGTAAATAATTGGAGGTGTATTTAAATGAATACGAACTGGATTAAAGTATTTATTGGTGCTTTTTTTGAAGTTTTTTGGGTGATAGGTTTAAAACACGCAAATGACTTTTGGACTTGGACTGGAACGGTTGTTGCTATCATGATCAGCTTCTATGCAATCATTTCAGCTGGACGAAAACTTCCCGTTGGAACTGTATATGCAGTTTTTGTAGGATTGGGTACAGCAGGAACTGTTTTATCAGGAATCCTATTCTTTGGAGAGCCCTTTAAAGTAGAAAAAATCATTTTGACCCTACTTTTATTAGCGGGCGTAATGGGTTTGAAATTAGTTACAAAAGATGAAATTCAGAATGGAGCTGAATCCTGATGGCATGGACCTCTTTAATCTTAGCAGGATTATGTGAAATGTTTGGTGTTGTTATGATAAATAAACTGAATAATAGCCGTAATTGGCAATCCTTAGTTCTATTAGTACTCGGATTCGGAGCAAGTTTTTTATTTCTTTCTTATGCAATGAAATTTCTACCTATGGGTACAGCCTATGCAATTTGGACAGGAATTGGTGCTTCTGGTGGCGCAATATTAGGAATGATATTTTACGGTGAATCCAAAGACTGGAGAAGAATTGTTTGTATCGCAATGGTTTTAGGTGCAGCCATTGGATTAAAGCTCGTCTCCTAAAGGGTTAAACATAATTGTATTTAATTAGCTAATATTCACATTCAAAAGAGAATCATTGTAAAAGTAGATTCTCTTTTGAATGAAATTTTATTTTGGCAGATATGAAGCAATTGTCTCCATTTCCCTATCATAATCCTGATAAAATAAAAGGTTTAACTTTTCAACAAATATTATAATGAAAACATTCTATTTGGCATTCTCATCAGGTTGATGAATGCCAAATATATTTCCTTCTGTATCCTGAAAATAACCTTGCCACGCCATTCCAGGTAGTGCATATTTTGGCATTGCTACCGTACCACCATTATGAAGAATTTTTGCTTCAGTAGAATCGTAATCCTCTACCCCCATTGTACAAGCATAGCCATTCAAAGCCTGGTTTGGTTCTGGTGGAGGACCTTGACGTTGCATCAAAGCACCATTAATTCCCATCTCATTATTATCACCTGTAACAGCTCCAAAATAAGGCATGCCTGCATAATTGCTCCAGTCTTCAAAGGTCCAACTAAAAACTTCTCCATAAAACTTTTTAGCCCTTTCCATGTCATCTACATGAATTTCAAAATGAATTAATCTTCCCATCATTGCCTCCTAATTTTTATAAAAATTTTGTTTTACACGATCATTAGTATGTATTCGACCAATTGTCTTGGTACTCCTACTTCATTATGGTAACAATTAGGTAAATTTATTCCATGTTAAAACGTTTATATGAATAAACAAATTTAACAAGAAGGACATCATTTCCTTCTTGTTAAGTTCCTGATTAGATTAAACCCATTTTGCTCGTATCGTTAAATCCGCTCGTGATAAGCTATTCCTTTGAAAGCATCTCCTTTTGATTCTTATTGATTGCTTTTCGAATTTGTGGAGCGACTTCTGTCGCTAAAAGTTCAATATTTCTTGCCACTTGATCAAAAGGCAATCCACCAATATCTACTTGAGCAAGGAAACGAGTATGACCAAACAGTTCATGTTGCCTGAGAACTTTTTCAACAATCTGCTCTGGACTTCCTACAAAAAGTGCTGTATTCGGGCTCGCCATTTGTTCGAAGTCATCCCTTGACATTCTCGTTCCCATTCCGCGCTGACGGTTCACATAGTACCAATAATTGGAGTAATAAGGGTAAAACTCATCCTTGGCACGTTGACTGGTCTCAGCGATATAGGCATGTCCAGTGACACCAACTTTTAAGTGTTCTGGTGAATGACCAGCCTCTATTCCAGCTTGACGATAGAGATCAACGAGCGGTTTGAAACGTCTTGGATCTCCTCCCAAAATAGCTAAAGCCATTCCAACCCCAAATCTCCCAGCACGCTCTGCACTCTCAGGTGTACCTCCAACTCCGATCCAAATTGGAATTTGATCATATAAAGGTCGTGGTGAAATTTCAGCATTCCTTAATGGAGAACGAGATTTCCCCGACCAAGTAATCGTTTCATGTTTATTTAATTGTAAAAGCAAATCCATATGTTCTTCAAAGAGCTCATTATAATCATCTGTACTATATCCGAATAGAGGAAAAGATTCGATAAAAGCTCCACGTCCTGCCAAGATTTCCGCACGTCCGTCTGAAAGGAGATCTAATGTAGCAAAATCTTCGAATAGGCGCACTGGATCAAGTGTACTTAATACACTTGTCGTACTTGTTAATTTTATATTTTTTGTTACTTGTGCAATTGAAGCCAATACAACGGCTGGGGATGAGACAACATAATCTAGTCGATGGTGCTCACCCACTCCAAAAACATCTAATCCAGCTTCATCAGCAAGCTGTGCAGCTTTGATGATTTCATTCAATCTTTGCTTAGCCGTAATGGCTTTACCCGTAAAAGGGTCTGGTCCTATATCCGCAAGTGTGTAAATACCAATTTCAATCCCGTTTTTCTTTCCATTAGTTAACAACTAAATGCCCCCTTTATATAGATAACTCGATCCAATTTCCAGAAGGATCATGAGTACTAAATTTATTATTTTCTTCAGTGACCGTAGCCCCGATATTTCTTAGATCGTTTATCGTTTCTTGACGTACTTCCTCATTTGCAAAAACAAGTGTAAAAGAATCGAGTCCAACACTATTTTCCGGTGGTTGTGATGCTCCTATCCCATTCCATACATTGACACCAATATGATGATGGTATTTGCCAGTTGAAAGGAACAACGCCTGCCCACCATACTGATTTACCACATCAAATCCAAGACCCTTCACATAAAATTCTTCCGTCTTTTCTAATTCAGAAACATGTAAATGGATATGTCCCATTACCGTTTCTTCTGGCATACCTTCCCACGATTTTCCTGGTATCCTACTTGTTTGAAGATTCTTCATATCAAGCGGAATCGTTGTCATTGCGACTTCCGTACCTTCCCAACGCCATAATGACGGATCCCGATCAGAGTAGATCTCAATCCCATTTCCATCTGGATCATTCAAATACAAAGCCTCACTTACTAAATGATCTGAAGCTGCAAATCGGATCCCATTTTCAAGAAAATGAACCACAATATTGGCCAAATCCGATTCATTCGGTAATAGGATGGCGAAATGATATAAACCTGCTGTTCTGCCTTGTTTCGGTAGGACATTTTCAGGTTGTTCGATTGATAAAATACTTGTTTTCCCATCTGTTGTCAGTTTTGCCGTTGACTGTGTTTGTTCTAAGATTTTGAAACCAAGAACATCTTGATAAAATTTTATTGACCGCTCTAAATTTCCTACTTTGATTTTTACATGTCCTACGAATGTAGTTGGTTTAGTGTGAAATCCCATGATAATCCTCCTTGAATTAATTTTATTATGATTGAAGTTAACTTTTTTTATTTATTGTTTCATTTTGCTTTATTCTTTTAGTTACTTTATGTAAGTAAGTTTATTAATGTAATTATATTTTGTCAAGTAACTTCATTTACTTTTGTAATTAAATTACTTTTATATGGTATAATTGATTCTAGCGAGGTGTATTAAACTATGAAACAACCAACGATTTGTCCGAAATTCGAAAAGGCTATTTCTCTATTAAGTCAAAGATGGACTGCTTTAGTCATCTATCAATTATTATCTGGTCCAGGGCGGTTCGGTGAAATTCAATCATCTATAGGCATTAGTGGAAAAGTATTATCTGAACGTTTAAAAGAATTAGAGCATCAAGAGATCGTGAAACGTGAGGTTATACCCGAAACACCCGTTATTATTGAGTATTCATTAACAGAAAAAGGACATTCAATAGAACCTATATTAAGAACAATCGAGAACTGGTCTCAGGTATGGGTTAAGCCAGAAAACCTAATTGATTAGATAGCAAGATACAAATTTAAACATATTAAATACATCAAAAAAGACATTAACAGCGGTATAACACTGTTGCTAATGCCTTTTCTCTTTTCCTTGAATTGATTATCTTCTTCTCAATACGTAAAAATATCCCCTATTGAAGGATTGCACATTGCTAGCTAGCTAAATCTAAATATCTCTTACTTACTCCTTCGGCATCTTACTCATATCCATATAAAGCACATTCCAGCGATGTCCATCTAAATCAGCAAAACCGCAGCCGTACATCCAGCCTTGATTCTCTGAAGGCTCACCGAAAATTGTCCCTCCAGCATTGACTACCTTCTTTGCTATTTCGTCTACTTCTTCTTTGCTCTCTGCATCAATGGAAAATAATACTTCAGTAGCTTGCTTTGTATCGACTATTTCATGTTTGGTGAAATTTTTGAAAGTGGAGATCGGAAAAAGCATTACGGTAGCTTGATGATCTCCGATTACTATTTGCACTTGATCACTATTGCCAAGAGGTATATGAGTCGAAAACCCAACTTTGGTATAAAACTCTTTTGATTTATTTGTATCTACAACTGGCAAATTAATCCAAAATTGTTTTGTCATCGTTATTGCTCCTTTTCATTTCATTTTACTCTCCCCTATATTCCTCAGAAAAGTAACAATCACCTTCATTCACCATCTTGTTCTCTATAAAAATTGTGAAAAGACTGGATTATTAAGGAGTTCAACATAAGAAAGACCCCAAATTCGCAAAAGATTTTTTTACGAAATCAGGGTCGATTTAGCAAATGTTTATGTTAGGGTTACACCTTTAAACTTAGATGTGCCACGCATTCCACATGGACCGTGTGAGGAAATAAGTCCACTGGTTGAACACTATTTAAACAATAGCCAAACTGTTCTAGTTCTTTAATATCAGAGGCAAATGTATCTGGATTACAGGACACATAGACAATTCGTTCTGGTTTGGCACGACCGATTCTTCTCATTACTTTCCCACCTGCACCAGATCGCGGTGGATCAAGCAGTAATAGGTTAGGACTCCCAAACTCCTCCAACACTTGATCAATGCCTGTTCTTGCATCTTTTGCCAAAAATGAAGTGTTTTCAATGCCATTATCCTTCGCATTGCGTTTAGCTGATTCAATCGATGTTTCAACAATTTCAATTCCTACTAGTTCCCCTACTGCATTGGCGAACGGTAGTGAAAACGTCCCGACCCCACAGAATAGGTCAATCATCTTTTCTGTTTTCTTCGGCTGCCCCATCTCAATCGCTAAATCAACCAATTTTTGCGCTTGGGTTGGATTCGTTTGAAAAAAGGTATCAAACCAAAGTCGGAAACGATAACCATCCATTTCATCATAAATAAAGTCTCGTCCAGCTAGAATATGACTTCTTTCTGATTGAGTACGGTCCGCCCATTGAGTATTTTCAAGCCATAATAAACTTTTTACTTGTGGGAACTTACTAGAAATACGTTGCACCAAATCGTCAGCTATCTTTTCAAGATGTGCCACCGGTCCCTCTGTTGCAAACAAAGCAAGCATCATTTCTCCTGTTGCAAAAGATTGTCTAACCATCAAATGACGAAGCAAACCCTCGTGAGCATCTTTGTTATATCCTGCCAATTGGTGGTGCTTCGCCCAATCTGCTACTTCCATCGAAGCCTCTACCATTTCTTTCCCTGCAATTAAACATGTTTCAAGTGATATGATTTTTCGGAAATTCCCTTGTTCATGCAGCCCCATCGAACCATCTGGAGAAAAAGTAAACTCCATTTTGTTACGATAATGCCAAGGCTCATCCATCCCAATCGTATCTTGTACGAGACTTGGATCAAATCCTTGTGATTCAATGGCCTGTTTCACATGGTTCGTCTTTTGTTTCAGCTGCCCTTTGTAGTCCCAATGCTGCCACACACAACCACCACATTTTTCAAAATGCTGACATGCAGTACCGATTCTTTCTGGATGAGACTCTAAAATTTCTTCTGCCATTGCCCTTCTTTTTCTTCGTTCAGGCTGATCCACCGTTACTCTTACTTTTTCACCAGGCAGTGTTTGCGGGATCGTGAGTCTTAACTTTTTCAGAATCCCATGTTCATTTTCACGCCAAATAACAGCCTGTCCTGAACCCTTTACGTCCAAATCATTTATTTCAGCAACCATTGTTTCTCCACTGGTCAATTCAGGTTCCTCCTTAAAAATAACTCTAAATCCTCTATATAAATGTAAAAATTTATCGTTTTAGGATTAATAAATCATATGTTCAAATTCATACACATTTTTCAAGTATAAATGATAAATAACCAATTTGGAAATATTTCATTGCTAAAGGGAATTATCCAATAAATAGAATTTATGGTATTGTTATTTTATAAAATAAATAGGAGGAATTAAAAAATGATCGTTTCTGAACTCATTGAAAAACTAAAGGAATTAGATTTTCAAGATGCACAAATCGTGCTTAGAGATTCAACTGGTGAGAATTTCGACATAGAAGAAATAGAAAATGTTTTAGGATTCTATTATGTCGTTCATCCAGTTTCTGCAGAAGGAAGCAATGGAGAATAATAGGTATAGGTGTGATAGAAAAGTCAACAACTATGTTGACTTTTTATTATTTTTTAGGAAAATCAAGTGGTAAAGCTGATTCGATGTGCAAAAGTTGAATCTATTATTATTTAATGTCTTTTATTTTGTCGCCAATGGTAACAAACCCATAATAAGTAGTGGCCATTAACAAAAACTGAAGAAGAGTTTTTCGTGAAAATAGCCCATTTCTTAAAATACATATGGTAAATTAACACTGTATTTAATAAAGTAGAAGCAATTTAGAAAGGTGATTATGTTAAATGGAGAACTTTTATTTGTTTGTGATAATGAGTATTCTGCTCATTATTTTACCTGGCCCTGATACTGCCATTGCTACAAAGAATACCCTTACTTTCGGAAAAACAGGCGGTTTTAAAACGATGTTTGGTACTTGTTGTGCATTGTTCATTCATACATTGGCCGCTATTATTGGACTTTCAGCAATTATTGTGAAATCGGCTATTTTATTTTCTGTCTTCAAATACATAGGTGCAGTGTATCTATTTTATTTGGGTATCAAGACGTTATGGGCAATAAAAAATAAAGGCGAAGCATCCGCCGCTAAAATAATTCCTGAAAGTAAGTATAAAAACAAGTCTTGCTTTAAACAAGGTTTCCTTACCAACATCCTAAATCCAAAAGTTGCTATCTTTTTCCTATGCGATTCGGATTGCTTCTTCCTCCATGATAGGCTGAAATTCAACACCACGCGATTTTAGCAACTTAATTGCTGACTCTAATTCTTCTACTTCCAATCCAATATGTACGCTTCCTGATTTTCCTGGATGTGAATATTGTCCTTCTCGAGGATGCAGCAGCCCAATGGTCAATCCCGGTGCATCGACCTGTACCAAATTCCCTTCGGTCAGAAATTTACCATTGACATAAGCCATATGCAGTACATTAATCAAGAAAAGAGTTTACTTATTAAACAGGCTCATAGGATCTATTTCTTTTCCGTTTATCTTAACAACAAAGTGTAAATGTGGTCCTGAACTTCTCCCGGTTGAACCAACTTTCCCTACCTCTTGACCAGCTTTCACGTCCTGCCCTGTCTGAACAGCTAATGAACTTAAATGACCGTAAAGAGATTCATATCCATTAGCATGAGCGACAATAACAGCATTCCCATAGCTTCCTAGAAAGCCACTATGAATGACTTTACCATCTGACATTGATACTACTGGCTTTCCGCTAATCCCTCCGGCTGCTATATCTGTTCCGTTATGATAATCACTCGATCTAGTAAAAGGATCTATTCTCATACCAAAATTAGAAGTGATATTTTGAGTAAAGGGAACAGGCCACGTTAAACCATCTACACCAACCGCAACATTACTCATACTAGCAAAGGTATTAGCATAATCTAAAATCTCTGTCACATACCAATCAGCATGATTATAAGCAAAAACAGCTTTTTCGATATTTCCATCTGCTGCTCCATTTGCAGCTAAATAATTAGCAGCTGAAAAAATAGCATCTTCTAAATTATAAGGATCTGCTATTCCATCCCCGTTACCATCAGTTCCAAAGCCACCATATTTTTGTATCATTGCAGGATCTGTAAGGATTTCTTTAGGGATTGAGGCATTTCCTAAACGATCCCCACCCGGATAGTTCCACCCAATCCAAGTTAGAGGCATAAATTGCATGTGTCCAATTGCCCCAACATATGAGGTCATGTCTGCAATTCTTGAAAAATCAGTTTCTACTTTATGCTGTGCAGCTAATAGATTCCATGGAACCCCATACAATTTTTCAGCAGCTTGATAAATGGGGAAAAATTCACTAGGGATCATATTTAAAGCTAATTCTGTTGGTTCTCCTCCTGTAATTCCTCTAGATTCGCTTTCGCTTGAGAAAAACGAATAAATTAAACCTGTCAACAATAAGAAAAGCAATAACAGCGATATTAATAAACCGGGTAGCCCTACTTTAAATAAAAGGGCGACTAAAGAGCCACCCTTTTTTAATATTTTTCCTTCTACTGCTTCCATTAATGCCCCACCTCAAAGCCTATGACTTTCCACTCTTCGTCCACCACAGCAACACTGACCCAATAAGAAATTTCTTCTGATGACATTTTTCCGGTTGAGTCGTAAACATCCTCTACAGCAATAACGTTCCACTTTTTATGATCAGGCAACACATCATCCACTGGATAGGTTGTAACTTCTTTTATAACGCGCTTATAACTTGCTGCTGTGGGCCTTCTGGGTGCATGTTCTAGTTTTAAATATAGATTTTCTTCTGTAATGCCTTTGACATGTTCTAAATAGGCATTTGGATTTTCAGGGTCCATGGTTGCAAGCTGTAAAATAAACTTTTCTGCTAATCCTTTTGTATGTTCGATTACGTCAGGATCTTTATCTTCTTCATTGTCCATATGTTGGAGCACTGGATCAGAATTTGTTTTAATGTCTGTAATTACTAGTTTGTTTTCTGTTACTTTTTCGTCTTTATTTCCTGCCAAAACAACGGCAGAAACAACGAGCCCTGCACCTAATATCAGGGCAATAATCAATTTTTTATCCATCACATCGCTTCCCTTATACCATTTCCATAAGAGATTTCGAGATTTAATTCTTTTAATTCCGTTTCACTTGCTACGGTTCTCATTTCAACGCGTTTTTTCTTGATGATATGCAAGCAATACCCCTGTGGCTTATCGCCTGATACGATCTCTTCTTCATATTCTGACAGTGTAATTAATTGAGTGTTTTTCATTTCTCTTACATCATTTTCTGATAGTCTCATAATCGTTTTAAATTGACAGTTATTAATAACAGCCGTTCCATATTCCCCGGCTGCAATAAAGTCACTTACATTTTGAGTAGCAACCAGGAGAAAGCCTTCGTATTTCCGAATACGTTTACCCATGTTCCTTACGAATTCCATTGTTTGAGGGTATTTTTTATCTGCAAGTTTCCATAATTCATCCACAATTAATCCTACTGGTTCGTGTCGATCTCGCTTTACTTCTTCCCATAGATCCTTTAAAAGTAGGTCCATCATAGGTTTTTGAACACCTTCACTTAATTCGTGTATATCTAATACATTAATAGCTTTATTTAGATCCCAGTTCGTTTGACCGTTAAACATACCAGAATAAACTCCGTCAATATATGCCCTTAAAATAACTCTGACACGCTTCAATTCTTCATGTTGTAACATTTCAACGTTTAAATCAGTTAGTGTCGGGAATTGAGTAGGTAAAGTTGTGACATGTTTCTTATGATCTAAACCGGCATTTTTATAAATAGTTTCAACGGATAGAGATAATAAAGCTAATTCTTCAGCTGTCATATCCGGAATAATCCATTTGAAAAAGTCAATAACTTCACTTATTTTTTTAGGTAAATAAGCAGCTATATCTGTTGATTCGTCTCCGCCATCAGCGTCTACAACTGTACTTCTAATATGAAATGGATTTGTTATAAATGTACTACCAGGTTTAAAAATAATTTGATTAGCTCCCGGTATCGTGTCATATTCGCGCTCTACATCTATAATAAATTGTCTTTTTGCTTTTCCTGAGTAATACTCTCGAAAGATCTTTAATTTAACGGCAAAGCTCTTCCCAGATCCAGATTCTCCTAATAACGCCTCATTCCTGTTATTAAATAATTGTTTATCCCATGGATCGTAAATGACCGGTGATTCAGATTTAACATTAATCCCTTGTAGTGAACCAGTATTATAATTAAGTTCTGAAGCATTAAACGGAAGCATGGCACCAACTAATTGAGAGTACATTGGCCAACCATAACGTCTTTCTATATCGTCGCTTTTATAGCCAATAGGCAACATATACCATAGACAATTCGGGTTATTTTTAATTCTGTTGGCTTTCATTTGATTACTCTTGATATTTGTTTCAAAACGGCTGCACTGAGAAATTAAATGATCCGGGTCATTGTCTTTCACGCCAAAAAGAAAAGTTACTTTGAAAAGGTTTTCGCTATCGTCGCTTATTTTTTCTAACAATCGTTTTGAACTATCTATTTCTTGTTCATATCGCTGTTTTATTGAAGTTACGCCTTTTTCTACGAGTCTTTTTTCTAGTTCTTGAATTTGACTATTGATCTTGTCGATTTGTTCATTTTTGGAAACAACTTCTAACGAGACAGAAACATCAACGTTTACCCTTGTTGTTATAATAGGGTCCAACCAAGCTTCGCCAATTTCCTTAGGGAAATATGAAATGGAATAAAACGCATAATGTAATCCGTCAATCTCTATTGTATTTCCTGTTGTAACGTCTGGTGGTTGCCATGCTGTGAGGTCTGTTTCTTTTTCATATGGCTGAAGAATACGACTGTTAGGGGATAATCTGTTGTAAATAATGGCTTTTACTTTTTCTTCAGAAAGACGACCAATTTTTAAGCCTGCTTTTTCTAAGTGTTCAATCATGTTGCTCATGAGGTCTAATAAAGAGGATTCAGCATCAGAATATTTTTTTTCGTTTGATTCTAGGATTAAATAAAAATTATGAGCGTTTCTTGCTTTAATGGAGTAGTCCTGTAAATACTCGATTTCACTTTGTAGCATGGAATTTTTATAGTTTGCAGAAAATGATAGATTGCCGTTTTTTTGTATTTTTTCTTCTAATTCTCGAATGTATTGTGATATGTCCACTTCATCCGAGATGATAAGCATTTGACATCGTTCACCAGGATTAAGAGCGTTTAACGCTGATTGTGTATGTTTAATTGCTTTTCCAATGCCTTTTTTATCCATGATCGACACGTTTAAAGGGTCAATCACTTTTAAAACTGTTTTAAATTTCCCATCTACTGTCCGTATAATTTCATGACTAAATTCTTCGATCGGAACTTTTAAAAAATCCCTTTTGAATCGTGCCTTTTTACTTGCCTTTGATAAAAGTTCGAACGGGCGTTTTTTCGTGATTTTCATCCTTACCCCACCTTATAGAAAATGTTTTTTTCTTTTTTGAGCTTCCATAGTTACGCATAAGAACGCTTATTTTGGGTTCGCCAGTTCTTTCGTCGATTTCGAAAGTTGTTCTTATGAAGTAATAGGCAAATACAATGGTGATGATCGTAATAACAGGATTAAAAGTAAAAATAAAAACGATTGAGCCTGAAATGCTTGAACTGGCTATGGTCCATAACCATCCTTTAAGAGTTAACCCTAGAAAAGATCTTACAGCGTGAACGTTTCTAGGGATTTCAAACTTAAACATGGCTTCACTTCCTAACGATTTTATATATATACATTTTTAACGTGTCACCTGCCATGGAACCTACACCAGTGGCATTAAATATACTTTTGATAAATACGGGGTATATTCCTAAACATAAGAAGGCTAATGATCCTAACAATCCCCAAAATCCACCCATTGCAGCAACCCCCATTCCTAATGATAAACAAAGCATTTGATAAGGTTGTGTAATGACAACCGCTAACATACTCATACAAAATTGTTTAACCAGTCCAGGATTGACAGGATATGCAGCCATTACCATAGGAGAAATAATAATACCAAGGGCAAACATGGCAACCCTTATCCCTCCTGCAATTGCTAGGCCAATAAAAGCAACTCCCCATAAAAGAAAAAGCAAGAGTAGGTGTACTCCTGTTTCTGCTGCTGCATCCAGTGAAAACAAATTAAATAATTTGTCACCAGCTATAAATTCTAGTTCAAATCCTGCAACCCAGGTTGTTAATTCAGCAGCGATCACAGCAAACCTGTTTGCTAATATTGGAAAGCTATAAATCAGCCCGGCTGCTATCGCTATTTCTCCTATAATCCTTGCATAGTTCACCTCTTCAGCGTCTATCGTTTGGTTATACATAGCACCTAAAACTCGTTGATAAAGAAATAAAACTAACATCATGCCGGCAATGACTTGAGTGCCGGCCATGATTGGTTCAAAATTAGGAACTTTTTCAGATAAATCAATAGGTGATGTAATTACATCACTTATCAAGTCAATTCCACCGTTTACCATATCTGTAGCCCATTGATTTAATTCTTTTCGAATCCAGTCGCTTACCGTTTCATCTACATTCCAAAAATTAAATTCTGCCACCGATCCCTCCCCCTTACATGAAGTAGTTTAATATTTGGTTTGCTAACCAAGGGGCACATGCAACAATAGCAGCTCCTAGCACAACTCTGAAAAATCGCGATTTTATACGCCTTTCTTCATTTGGATCTTCACTATTCACTAGAGAGTAACCTAGTGTGATCGCCTGAATTGCTACGAACGGAATTGCCAAAATCAACATCCACCCTTGTAAATCCTGTAAAAACGCTTGTAATCCTGTGATAATCGGCATTATTTGAACCTCCTGAATATTCTGTGTTTTTTAGACAATTTCATCTATACGCAAGTTAATTAAGATTAACACCCTACATTAGGTATCAAATTTTTGAAATGCAGACCCCTTCTCCTAAATGTTATGTAATAATTATACAATTTCATTCAAAAAGTATATGTTAAGATCTCTTCACACTCCTAACCATAACAATAACGCTAGCGTTATTGAACGTTCAGAATATCTTCGGAAGTGCAATGTGTTCTTATTTTATTGATCAATAATTGTAAAAGGAAAATGTTTAAAGAGTTTTTTAAACAAAAATTTTGGCAGTTTATTATTTTTATAAACAGCAAGGGTATGTATTATCAGATCTTAAAATATCTAATCAGAAATCAATAAATCGTAGCCCAGTTTAGTTACCATATTAATTAGTTTAGATAGTTAATATGATTGGTTAAAAATTTAAATATAAAACTGTTAAAACATGATTAAAAACCATATTTTTATAGTTTTGTACTATTTTAAGTTATTGCATGACATTTTATGTTCAAACTTTTATAAATAAATTGTTAAACAATCCATTTACTTACCAAATATGGGTTCTTCCCAACAAGATTCGAATTTCAGAAGCTCATTCCATTTTTCACAAAACAAAGCCGGACTCCTAACATTTAGAAAGGAATATCCGGCTTTGCTCATGCACGAGCGGTCTCTTTTTTCTTGTCTCAGTTTTATTATTATATTTTGGGTTCAGATTTTTAACTCAATCAAGTATAGGGGATTCCCTTCAGGATCACTGAAGTATGCGATTCGAGTCGCTTCTTCATCCATGATAGGCTGGAATTCAACACCACGGGATTTCAGCAACTTGATTGCTGAATCTAATTCTTCTACTTCCAATCCAATATGAACACTTCCTGATTTTCCAGGATTTGATTCCTGTCCTTCACGAGGATGTACAAGCCCAATGGTCAATCCTGGTGCATCGATCTGTACCAAATGTCCTTCTACCTGGAATTGCACCTTTAATCCAAGGGTTTCCACGTAAAATTGTTCTGCTTTTTTTAAATCATCTACTACGATTGTCACACTTCCACTCTTGAACATTGTACATTCCTCCATTTATCAATCTTCATTTATTATATCAAACTGGCTTATTATAAACGGTATAAAACACTGTTAAATTCTTGTTTTTTAGTTAAAAATAGATGACAACCACCCTCCTTCATTTGGATGGTGTTTGTCATCTATTTGTTACACCTTTCTAAATTGCCCAATCCCCATTACGGAAGATTGGAACAATGGTGCCATCTTGTTTGATGCCGTCAATATTCATTTTCCCAGAACCAATCATGAAGTCAACATGGACAGTTGAAGTATTCATGCCATGTTCAAGTAATTCTTCTTCACTCATTTTCGTACCACCCTGAATCGTGGTCGGATATGCAGCACCGATTGCTAGGTGATTTGAGGCATTTTCATCAAATAAAGTGGTAAAAAAGGTAATGCCCGATTGAGAAATGGGTGATGGATCTGGCACTAGGGCCACTTCACCCAAACCTGTACCGCCTTCGTTGTCAAAAACCAACTTCTTAATGGTTTCATCCCCTTTTTCAGCAGAGATATCAACAATTTTACCCTCTTTAAAAGTCACTTCAATTCCTTCAATTAAGGTTCCAGCATAGCTTAACGGCTTTGTGCTACGAACCACCCCATCCATACGATGGGTATCGGGAGCCGAATACACTTCCTCCGTTGGCATGTTGGCAATAAATTCTATCCCTTTTGGATCATGGCTTTCTGCGCTCATCCAAATATGGTTTTTTGGCATCCCTAACGTTAAATCCGTACCAGGTGCTGTGTAGTGCAAAGCATCAAACTGGATTTCATTTAATTTTGCTGCTTTTTCATTCAATGTTTTTTTATGTTCATCCCAAGCAGCGATTGGATCCTCTTCATACACACGACAAGTCTTAAAAATTTGATCCCATAAAGCATCCACTTGTTCTTCAGAAGTAGCCAAGTCAGGGAACACTTTTGCAGCCCAACCAGTTCCGCTAGCTGCGGCAACCGTCCATTTCAAATCATCATTTTGAGTCGCAATGCGCTGTGCTTTAAACGCTTTTCCTGCAACATTTTGATAGGTAGCAATTTTTGCCGGATCGATTTCATTTAGTAAGCCTGGATCACTTGATAAAATAGAAAGACGACTCACACGATGATTTAATACATGATCCTCCGATTCTTGAATTTCGTATTCAGGAATATTGGTTAGCACTTCGACTGGTTGATGTAGGTAATGTAGCTTGTTTATTTCGTCATCAGACCACTTTACGATTACTTTTTCTGCTCCTAATGCATAAGCTTCTTTCGTAATTAAACGAGCTAACGGGGCTTGATCAACGGTAATCGTCATTTTTACCCAATCACCTTGTTGAACATTGATTCCTTTTGCCACTAAAAGTTTGGCGTATTTTTGTAAATTCTCATTAAAATTTGGTAACATTATTTTTACCTCCCATCATTATTTTCAATAACTATACTAGCATAATCATTGGAAAATTTCTCCTCAGGGGATACAAAGGGCTGGTTGTTCATATATATAAATAATAGGAAACAACATGGTGTCAGCCATCAATCCCACTTTAGCCCACGCAGATGTTCATATGCAGGAGTAATTTTTGTAATGATTTTATCTTGAAAAATCTGTTTGATCTCGCTTTTCTTTTGTTTAGCTAATGAAAATTGATTTTTATCAGAGAAGAAAATCAATGATTGATTATTACATTTCTGACCTTCTCTAGATGTGGGGTCATGCAAGTCAAAAAACAATTCGAGTAATTCTTTATAAGATAATTTCCAGGGATTAAACCATATTTCTACTATATCTAAATTCAAGTCTTTTAAATGCCCTATTCGAACATTTTCAATCCCGCGAAAGCCTGAAGTAAACACTTTCAAACTAAAAAAACCGCTTGCACCAAACACTGCTTTTTCCATTTCCTATTCGCTCCTCTTGAGCGATAAGCCTCTTACCATCCATTGAAAAAACCTCTCTTTGTTTAAAGAGAGGCTCGTATAATTACATACGTTTCTCTCATCTTTCAAAGGTTAACACCTTTGCAGGAATTAGCACCGTTCAAGACAATTGTTTGCCTTGATGGTTGCCGGGTTTCATAGGGCCTGTCCCTCTACCACTCTGGATAAGAAGTTATCGCTATTTATTTTTATTTATTGTTACTGATAGTATCATTCTGTTATCTAAAATACAAGTGAATTTTGAAAATATAAAAAATGGGTACATGTAGGACCCATGGAGAGTGATCCGGTCATAGCTTTTTACACAAATTCTTATATTTTAATTGGTCGTGAATATTCACTATGAAACTTTTAACCTACTTCTCCGTATAATTAGGATAAGAAGGCAGGTGTCTAAAATGAATCAACTACGTCGAAAATTAGTAATGCTTTGTTTTGCCATCATTAGCATCTTATTTTTATTTCCAAGTCAAAGTCTTGCTGTGGACTATTCCATAACAGATGTAAAAATTGATGCATATTTAAAGGAAAACGGAAATGTTGATGTGAAAGAAACCCATACATATGATTTCATTGGAGAATTTAATGGCATTACGCGTGAAATCATCCCTAAAAACGGGACGAGTATTACTGGATTCAAGGCAACTGAAAACGAAACCCCTTTAAGATTGGAAAAAAAGAACGATCTTTATTTGATTCACCGAAAAGGGACAGATGAAACGATCACCATCCAGCTTAGGTATTCCATTAAAAATGGAGTAGATCTCTATTCGGATATCGCTGATTTTTATTGGCCCTTTTTTGATGAAAGGAATGAATCTACCTACGAAAATCTTCAAGTAACTGTCCACCCGCCAAAGGAAACCGTTCCCTTCATTGCATTTGGCTATGATGAAGCGTTTAAAACGGAGAAAATTCAGCCAGATGGTTCAGTTCTTTTTCAATTTGGCGAGGTTCCATACGAAAAGAATGGGGATATTCGTGTCGGCTATGAACCAACGCTTTTTTCAGGAGCCACTTTAAAATCTAATGAACCCATGAAAGATGAGATATTGCGTGCCAAACAGGATTTATTAAATCAAGCGCAAGCAGCAGCAGAAAGGAAAGAAAAACTTTCCAATATAGCAAAAGTTGGCATTTCGGTCTACACGATTATTTTGTTATTCCTAATGATCAGCACATGGATAAAATATCGAGTGAATAAAGCTGCTATACAAAGAGAAATGCCCAATACTTTTTTCATCCCCAAACAAATCATGAGCTTGCCTGCAACGATTCTTTATACGAATGGCACCTATCTTCCGGCAGAAAGAATGGCAGCGGGATTAATGGATCTCGTGAGAAAAGGCTATATCAAGAAAACAGAAGAGAATCATTTTAAAATGGAAAATCATCTGGAAAAACCTTTGAAACACGAAAGAATTTTGCTGGATTTCTTGTTTAAAAGGGTTGGTGCAAACGGTAAATTTAGCTTTGATGATTTATCCAAATATACAAAACAGGTAACCAATCACGCAAAATACCAAACAAACCAATTTAATTGGGGTCATGCTGTTCAAGAGGAAATAAAGGAAAATAAACTTTATGAAAGAAGACTAGGTTATCGGTGGACGATCGGATTGACCAGTATCCTTTTACTTCCATTGATTGTCCTTTTCCTAATTTATGAATTTTTTGCATGGTTTGCTTTTACTCTTATATTCTTATTCGTTGTCATCATTTATGCCTGTTTCTATAGACCAAAAACCTGGAAAGGCTTAACCATCTCCTATGAGTGGAATTTACTCAAAGAGCATTTAAAGGAATGGAACGTTAACGAATGGAAGGATCTACCGGAGGATGATAAAATGCGTGCCTATATTTATGGATTAGGCATCAAGCATAAGGATTTCATGAAGAATAGTGAGAAAATCGTAAATTCCTTTGAAGTACCGCCAAATCAATCATCCTATTCACACGGAGCTTATTCTGCCGTAGATTTTGCAACGATCGCCTATTTGGGTCCAATGGCTTCCACCTATTTTTACTCTGCCCAACAAAGAACAGCAAGTAGTTTAAATAGCAGTTCAACGAATTCAAGCAGTAGTAGTGGTGGTGGCGGAGGCACTGGCGGCGGTGGTGGTGGGTCTGGTGCTTTTTAATAACATTCACAGAATTCATCCCCATTTTTCTTTGTTCATACTTTCTTCAATGTTAAAGACCGCTTATAGATTCTTTACAAGCGGTCTTTTTAACATTTCTAAATCATTTTTCAAACAGGAGAACCGCCCCTACGTCTCTTTTTACAGGTAGCGTTTGAAAAGAACGCTGTTTTCCTTTGCAATATGAAGGTAAATATCATCAGCCAATTCATGAAGTTTCGCATAAGCAGCCTTCATAGTAGGGCAAGCAAACTCCGGAGTCGTGAAATCGTTAGTCTCTTTCATTAGGTGCTTAATTATCTCTCCAGCGCCATCGTGTTCACCCTCCAATTCAACGATATTTGACCGTATCGCTGTTCTTTCTTCTAGCGTTTTATCAGGTTTGCGCATGGCCGGAAAAAGTTCCTTTTCCTCTTTGGCGAAGTGTTCCTCCAACTCCATCTTTAACTCATTGAAGTTTCGGTGCAGCATCAAAACCAATTCTTTGTCATGATCATAGTGCGCAAGCAAAATCTTATTCACGAGCTGATCCAATTCCTTCAATAGAGCCCGCTCTGGTTTGTGATGAATTTCCATAATAAGGTCAATAAGCTCTGCATCTGATAGCTCTGTCACAGGTAATTCCTTGTCCGGTCTAGCTAAATAGTTATTGTATTTAGTCTGTATCTCTGTAATGAAATCTGCTGTAAGACCCGCTTCTTGTATAGCTTCTTCAAGAGTTCGATCTCCTTGACAACAGTAGTCGATATGCAGGTCATTCAAGCGTGAAGTAATGGCAGGGAAATACGTTACAAGTTCCCCAAGTTGTGTTTGACTATTGATAGAAATGATTTGTTTCATTAGAATTCCTCCTCATTATTTGTCTAACTTTTATTGGCTAGCTTCTTGTTGTCCTTCTCTTTATGCTTTCATTCTAGTTCATTCCGAAACACAAATCCTTGACCAAAATCAATTTTTAAAAACAAAGGGACGGTTCTCCTGTTTCCACGGAGAACCGTCCCTTGTCTTTTATTTCTTAGTTGTTCCTAATGGTAATGGATCCATACTTTGATCGTTTGCTGTTAAATCGATACCATAATCTTTTGCGAATACCATATGTGTTTCTACTGATACATCTTCCGTTTTTGCATCTAAATTGAATACTCTGGCACCACGAAGTTTGTTCTTCTCTGCACCTGAAAGACCATACGTACCAAATCCTGTACTACCAGCATATCCAAGTAAAACACCATAGTAATTTCCATGATACGTATTAATATGATCATGTCCGCAGAATACTCCTTTTACATCACCGCGATCTAATATAGCGGAAAACAATCCACTATTAAACGGCCCCGGACATTCATCTTCATTTCTTTCACCGACAATATTGTGTTTTTGGACTGCGCGCTCATGTGCAGCAGTTGATCGATCATCCACACTTGAAAACCACATAAAGCGATGTTCCCATAGTGGAATATGCATAAACATCAAGGAAGGAATTTTACTCTTGTATTTCTTTTCAATTTCTTGAGACGTTTCAAAGTACCAATTGATCTGATTCCCGCGAAGCCAATCCCAATCTGGATAACCATCAAAATTTTGCCCTGCAATCGTTTCTGGAGCATATCTGCCGCTGTCTAATAACCAAATATTGAATGCCGGTTTATTCCCTTGTGAATTATGAATTAGAATATTGGAATTACCAGTTCCTGTTATGCCCTCTTCACTTGGTTTATTCAAGTTGTTCGGGTATGACATATAGAATTGAAGCATGCCTTCTTCATTAATCCCGCTTTTTGATGTAGAATCCTCATCATGATTTCCAAACGTAATGGCCCACTTAATCCCTCTTTTTTCCATCGGCTGTGCTAAATTATTAAGTGCTTGTTTGTTTTCTAAAGGTGAATCCACCCCACCCGTGATATTATCACCATTCAGAACAACAAGGTCTGGTTTTTCTGCATCAAGCACTTTTTCCATTAACTCAACCGTTCTGCGGTCAATTCTTTCATCGTCCTGCGTGTCGTTGAATTGTACAATTTTGAATTTCCCATCCTCATTAAACTTTAAATTTTTGTCATAGTTTGCTTTTGCAGAGGCAGTTGGAGTTGCCTGACCGAATAGTTCCCCTGGAATCCCCGTTGCACCAAGAGTTATAGCTAGAGTACTAACCCCACCAATTTTAAGAAATTTTCTTCTGTCAAACCCATTTTTTTCATCAAAATTGCTCATTCTACCATCCTCCATTTTCAAAATATAACATGTCCTCTTTAATATAATTTGTCAATGATAAAAATGAGTGGAATAAACATGAAGGATGTGTAAAATATTATAAATATTTCCATAGTGGATAAGGATTGAAGTTCACCATCCACTATGAATCTTTGTAACTATAAAATATGAATCTAAAATCCCCTTTTGTATTTTATCAAGCTACATCAATCACAATTATATTTCCTAAAACGTGAAAATGAGCCCTGGATTTTACCAATATTACCCATCTTTTTTATTTAAGTTCTTAATATAAATTAATATTTGATTTACAAAGGATACTGGCTGACAACCCAAATAAAAAGAGGTAATCACATTATAGATGATTACCTCTTTTTACAATATTCATTATGATATCGAGATTTTTTCTCCCTTATTGAGCAAAAAGCTCCTATACAATATGTACTGCAGATACAGTAAAGAATCCTCTGCATCTCTT
>CAVXVN010000009.1:0-34634 GCA_963765265.1 uncultured Bacillaceae bacterium | reverse complement strand
AAATCGGTGGAAGGAATTTACTATCGACCCTGAATCCATGTATAATAAAAGAATATGTTTTTTCGGGAGGGATGATGATGAGTCTGATTCCAGAGAGTTATTTGGAACCGTTGCAGTGGCTCGCTGAGCAATTGCAAAGTACGCTTGTTCCTGATTCAGGGGCGGACGCGCAGGTTGTACAAAAGGGGCTAATCCTCTATCGTCAGGGAGGCGTGTCACAGCTGAAGCTTGAAAAGGACGGAATTTCAGCTGTTGTTCAAGATGTCATTAAAGCGAATGTAAGATTGGATTTAAATCTACTGTATTTAAGTGAATGTTCCTGTCCGGCTGAAGGTCTTTGTCGCCATCAAATGGCCGTATTCTTAGAAATTCTTTCCCAGCATAGCTCTGTCTCTACATGGGTGGATGATTGGGCGTAAGACACTTCGCGAACAGAAAACCGCGAAGAGTTTGGGGATCGGGCGGGCCAAGGATTTGCTCGCGGACACTGGACAATTAAAGCCCGATTACAAAGCCTGGTCGGAAGCCTTTCATGAGAGCTTTGACTCGATTATGAGGGGCAACGGGGAGCCACGGCATTATGTGATCAGCGATCTATTTTCCGTCTATATTCGACGTTTGAAAGCGGGAGCGCCGTTTGAACAAGAATCGGAAAAATCTCTATCTTCTCATTGGGTCTCTCGTTTCTTTTAATAAGCTCCTTCAATTAAGTGTCGAGTTAGGTCATGATGAAGACACCGTGAATCGATATTATCGTCATTTATTTCAAGATTTACTGGAAGATATCGAGGATCTGGCTGTAAGACTTTCCGTTCAGTCGCTGCCCTTTGCCTTTGATTCCTTTATCGAACCATTAAAGGAGGATTCCCGCTCTTTGCTTGAGGTCGATTCTTTCATTGAATTTGAACGGATTCACCTATTTCGCGTGTTGTGGACCGGACTATTTAAGCGAAAAGGCTGGCGCGTGGAGATCCTGCAGCAGCTTATGGCCCTACCAAACAAGAACCTTTCCATCGAAGTGGGAATCATTCATATCCATTTCCTCCTTCGCGAGGATGAAGAAGCACTTTCCCTCCTTCACCCATATGATGAAAACATCACGCCCTATTTTTTCTATTGGCTGGAGCAATTGTCTTTTCAAAAGGATTGGCGACGAATGGAAGCCTATGTAGTGGAATTTGTTTCTCGCATCAAGTCTTATTTGAACTGGCAGAATGACTTTTATACATGCAGAGAGTTCATGAAACTCACTTCACGGACGATTGCTCCCTTTTGTAACGATAACAATCGTTTGGACTTATATGAAAAAGCCCTAGCACAAATGCTTCCATATAGTTTTCATGACTATGAGCTTCATCTTTTTGGGCAAAAAGAATATGAAAAATGGATGGAGCTACAAACGTATGTCGGCTTTGACTTTGCATCGATTACCAGTGACCGGATTAAAACTTTACAGTCTGAACAACCGCACGTCCTGCTCCCTCTCTATCATCAAGCGATTCAAGCCGATATTGCGCTAAAGAATCGAGATCATTACCGGCAGGCCGTCCGGAAGTTGAAGAAGCTTCGCACGCTTTATAAAAAAATGAAGCGTCTCGACGACTGGAATGTATTTTTAGAACTACTTTTAACCCGTACAAAGCGGCTTCGTGCTTTTCAGGAAGAATGTAAAAGGGGAAAACTGATCGATGCTTAAAACAAGATATATTAAGATAAAAGTGACTCAATTAGACAGTGACCGTTATTTCATTTCTGCAGACAACGAAGAGGGTCAATTCTTCTTTCCCTCGACGTGGCAGTATCTTCTTTTTAACCATCATGAAGAAAGTTTCTTTGGCACGATGGTCGATGTAGAAAATATCGATGGAGTCGAAGGCGTTGTGTTAAATGGTTGGCAGTTAGCGACCCTCTTCTCCCGCGAGCAATACAATCGAATGATTGATTGGGATTGGGATGATACGGCCCAGCTTTGTCTGGCCGCTGCCCCTGCTGTTCAGGATTCGATTATGGAAAAAGAATGGATACCCGACTTTACCGCATGGGAGCATGATGAGTTCCGTTGGGCGTTACCCGACCGTTTATTAAGTGAATTTGCCCCTTCCTTTTGGGAACAGGATGAAGTCAAACCTTTTATGCAGAAGTGGTTTAATGATTCCCTTGATGGCTATCTAGGTAAAAATCAAGAATTGAAGGCGGCTTTTGGTGAAAAATTGAACACGCTGCGGGGCGGAGCGATTCCGCCTCATCAGCTTGCGGCCTTTTTCGATGAGGATACCTTCCGTGAGTGGATCGGCATTAAAGAAAATAAGGTGCCCTTTACGCTTGGACTCAAGCTTGAGGAACCCACAGGTCCCGATGACTTTTGGGTATTGGAACTCTTTTTACGTGATAAAAAAAATCCAGATCTTATCGTGGATCATGGGGATACGGGCAATTATCCATCTAAATGGAAACCGTATTTAGAGGTGATGGAACAAGAACCCCTGCGCTGGATCGGAATCTTTCCTTGGCTGAAGGGTGATAAAGGGCTGACGGATAAGCTGACAGAGGATGAAGCCTGGCTCTTTTTAACAGAGGCCAGCGAAACCCTGTTAGCGCTTGGTGTCGATATTTTACTTCCATCTTGGTGGCAGGCGATGAAGAGTGCCAGCTTAAGGGTGAAAGCAAAGGTGAAAGGCAATTCAAGCAGTCACCGCCCGTCCTTTGTTGGCTTGCAGGCGATGCTTGACTATGATTGGCGCTTTTCAATGAACGGGGTGGATTTGTCGGAAGAGGAATTCAGTCAGCTTGTCGAGGAGAAACGGCGCCTTGTCTTTATTCGCGGCCGTTGGATTAAATTGGACCCGGCCTTTATCCATCAAATTCAAGATCTTATGAAAAAAGCGGATGCGGAAGGCTTGTCTGTTCGTGATGTCATTGAGCAGGAGCTTTTTGCGGCTGATAACGTGGAATCTGATGAACTGGATAATCCGAAAGCTTTTGCCAAAATTCAAATTGAGTTAAATCGCAATTGGAGGCAAATGGTGAAGGGCCTTCGTGACCTGAAGGAGCTTCCACTTGAAACCGTACCGGACACCTTACAAGGTGAGCTTCGTCCCTATCAACAGCTCGGAATGAGTTGGCTTTTGTTCTTGCGTAAATATGGCTTTGGCGGCTGTCTTGCCGATGATATGGGACTTGGAAAAACGGTGCAATTGATTTCTTATCTTTTAAAAGTAAAAGAAACGGAATCAGCCGGACCCGCTCTCATTATTTGTCCGACCTCTGTTCTGGGCAACTGGCAAAAAGAATTGGAACGCTTCTCACCAGATCTTTCGGTTCATCTTCATTACGGCTCGAATCGTTTAAAAGCAGAGGATTTTACGAAAAAAGCAGAAGAGGTCGATGTGGTCTTAACGTCGTACGGTTTGACCCATCTTGATTTAGAGGAATTTGAGACGCTTACCTGGAGTTCCGTTTCGATTGATGAAGCGCAGAATATTAAAAATTCCGCTACGAAGCAATCACGGGCGGTTCGAAAACTAAAAGGTCGTCATCATATTTCCCTGACTGGAACACCGATGGAGAATCGTTTGAGTGAACTGTGGTCGATTTTTGATTTCATTAACCATGGTTACCTCGGAAGTCTCGGTCAGTTTCAAAAGCGATTTGTCTTGCCGATTGAACGAGACAACGAAAAGGATCGGATTCATCAGCTCCAAACGCTGATTCGGCCGTTTTTACTACGGAGAACGAAAAAGGATGAAGAAGTGGCCTTGAATTTGCCGGATAAGCTGGAGCAAAAGGAATATTGCCCACTGACAGCGGAACAAGCTTCCCTTTATGAGCAACTTGTTCGCGATACGTTGGCCGATATAGACAAATTATCTTCTTTTGAGCGGAAGGGTCTTATTTTACAAATGCTGAGCCGCTTGAAACAGCTCTGTAACCACCCTGCGCTTTATTTAAAAGAAGAGAAGCCAACGAACTTGCTGGAACGCTCTACCAAGCTAGAGAAGCTTCAAGAGCTTGTCGGATCGGTTGTCGATCAAGGCGAGAGCTGCCTTATTTTCACGCAATATATTGGCATGGGGCAAATGATTCAAAGGATGATCAAGGAAGAGTTTGGCTTGGAAGTTCCGTTTTTAAATGGAAGTGTGCCAAAGAACCAGCGTGATGCGATGATCACCAAATTCCAGGATCGTGAATTCCCGATTTTCCTGCTTTCCTTAAAAGCAGGCGGCACCGGGCTCAACTTAACCGCAGCCAATCACGTCATTCATTATGACCGTTGGTGGAATCCAGCTGTGGAAAACCAAGCCACCGACCGCGCGTACCGCATTGGACAGAAACGCTTTGTTCATGTGCATAAGTTTATCTGCACCGGAACGTTGGAAGAAAAAATCGACCTCATGCTTGATAAAAAGCAGGCGTTAAATGATGAAGTCATCCAAAGTGACAACTGGATCACAGAACTATCCACAGACGAACTACGGGATTTAGTCCATTTACGTTAATAACTCTGTCTTTTTTCGGTGTCAGGCACTGAAAAAAGACAGTTGTCCACATAAAAAGGACTGCTCTGTTGAAAGATACGTGCTGAGCCTATTCAATTGTCCACAGCTATTCTATACAGTTGTGGACATCTAATAATCGCGGGTGTCAGGCATCTCAGGAAAGACAAATGTCCATACGTGGCGCCTGACAACCCGTTATATACAGTTGTCTTTTCTGAGGTGATATTTTGGGTTTTAGGGGTTTGAATAGGTATAATCCACAGATGTTACACACATTTGTGGATTATTTTGTTTGAATTGTGGATAATTTTCAAATGATTGTGGATAAAGTATGGACGGATTGTGGAAAACTGTGCACAAATCGTGTGTTTCCTTTCTATTTTCATTCATGTTCAGGACCTCTCTATTTTTGGAGATCCGATCGTCACCCTGAACGTTCATGGTCGACCTGAACCCTACTTTCACAGAATATTACTATTATTTTTTTGAAATAATGTTATAATGATTTTATATTTTTTTGCATATTAATAATATTTCCGTTCGTATGGGTGATCCCGCATGTTAAGAATGGAATAATTAAGAGAAAGGGATTTGGGGAAATGATTGGATTATTTATTATTTTAATTTTCGTACTATTCTTACCTTTTTCAGTAAAAAAAGTTGAACACAATTTAGAAATTTTCCTCTTTATTATGGGGGTCGCGGCAGCTTTGGTCAGCGGCATGATGAATCTCCATTTAATTGGAAAGGCTCTGATCGATCCCATTAATATTACACTGGCTGTGTTAATTGCTGGTTTAATTACGAAATGGGCGCAAAATCCTTTGGAAAAGGCCATACTCGGGGCAAGCAAGGCCTTAACACCGCGGATCTTCCTTGCCATCATGGTCATTGTTCTAGGGCTCGCTTCTAGTATCATCACTGCGATTATTGCGGCGATTATTCTTGTATTGATTGTCAATGTACTTCCGCTCGAACGTAAATCTGAAATCCGTTTTACCGTTATTGCTTGTTTCTCCATTGGTTTGGGAGCCGCACTAACACCGATTGGGGAACCTCTTTCAACGATTGTGGTGAGTAAAATGGATGCGGATTTCGGCTATTTAATGGGCTTAATTGGTCCTGAAGTCATTCCTGCGGTTATTTTGTTAGGTCTGATTTCCATGTTTTTTGTTCAGTCGAAGGAAAGCTCGGACACTCTAGGGTCCAAACAACCAGCAGAATCCTATAAAGAGATTATCATTCGTGCTGCCAAAATTTACTTATTTGTTATGGCCTTAACATTCCTTGGACATGGATTTGAGCCGCTCATTACGGAATATGTCATCGGTCTTAGTCCTGAACTCTTGTATTGGATCAATATGATTTCAGCTATATTGGATAATGCGACCCTTGCCGCTGCGGAAGTGAGCCCTGCCATGGACGGAGAAACCGTTCGTGCGATCTTGCTTGGTCTTCTCATCGCAGGTGGTATGCTCATTCCAGGGAATATCCCGAATATTATTGCTGCAGGTAAATTGAAGATTACCAGCAAAGAATGGGCCGTTTTCGGACTGCCAGTAGGTTTAGCGATCATGGCTGTGTTCTTTGTGATCCTATTTGTTTTTTAGGTGGGACAGGGGGGCGGGACTTGGGGACAGGTTTCTTGTCCCATCCCGGTGCCAACCTATCGTATGATAAGGTCAATCAGATATTTCTGGTTGGCCTATTTTTTTAGGTTATTCTTTAAAAATCTATATTTGAAATGACGGAGTACGGGGGGAAACATGAAAAAAAGCATAATAATGAGTTTTGTATTTTCTCAAAGTGTATTCATTATTCTTTTACCGGTATGGGTTGAATTAACAAAATATCTGCATCCGATTGTCATAGGAGTTGTTTGGTTTTTAATTTTTTTCCTGGTGTTATTTGTTGTATGCCTAGTAAAAAATGAGCAAATTCGATTTTCCAAACATATCCTCCATGCTTTAACATTTCTATATTCCATAGGGTTGCTTATCTTATTATTTTTCAGACCAAAAGGACAAAATTACGGGACCATTAATCTTATTCCTTTTAATACCATCCATTTTTATCTTTCTGGGAACGTTGGTTATTTAATTACTTTTTATAATTTGGGCGCAAATATTGGTTTATTTATACCATTTGGACTGTATTATCGATATATAAAAAAGACTCCTTCTATGAAACAATTGCTTATCATCACCATTTTTTCCATAAGTACGATTGAATGGTTGCAACTTTTTACAAAAAGAGGAAGTTTGGATATTGATGACCTTATGCTAAACGTCTTAGGTGTTTGCCTTGGTTATTTTATTTATCCATTTTTTCGAAAAGTTTTGTTTATCAAGTAATCGTGGGACATAGGGACAAGGTACCTGCGACATTGCTCAGCCGCACGGTCAACGGACCTGTCCCGCTGTCCCGTACCAGTAAATCGAACCTTAACGCATTAGAAAAAGGAGACACGAGAACCGTCCCCTTGTCTCATTCCTAAGGGCAACAGAGTATCTCCTGAAAAAGCTCGGCGAATACATCCCCAGATTCCAGCGTGACCGTATGATATTTCAGAGACTGCTCGATAAAAAAGAACGATTCCATCTGCATGACTTGATTCCGGATGTAAGCGCAGCTCACTAACTAATGAGACTAAATGTCGTACAACCATCTTAGCTGACTCTGTTGCGTTCCACCACTCTAACAAACGATGTTGATCATCTGCACTCATACTTAGCGTTTGTGTATATGGCATGATTCTCCCCTCCATTGTTAATCTTCTTAAAGTCGCGGGATCGCTTGAACATTCTTTATCCTTGCACGAACCATTTCCCATTCAGGACCAAGAAGCATTTGACCAAGTCTGATGGCTTCTTTAATCCTATTGGAAATTTGATTATTAAAATATCGACTTTGCTCGACCAGGTATAACACATCTGGAGATGCTTCTTTAACAGCTAGTTCAAAATTAGGACTTAATTGTTTTTCACTAATCCTTAATGTATCAAGGTCAAACACCAGCATCTCTTTTGCAAGAGGAATCCGCTCTCCACTAAGCAGACGATAAATGGTTCCTTGGGCTGCATCGAATCCATATCCTATATCAGCTACAGAAGCATGATATGGATTCAGACCAGGATGCAGATACGTAAGTAAGGAATGGATCGAAATCCCGTGGTAATGGAGCATACGACTTCTTTAGCAGCCATTCCTTTCTCTAAAGCAGAATAGATGGCACGGCGGTAAAAGTCTCTATGGTTGGAGTTCATTTCCATATTGGTAGCTGTCATAGTCATTCCTCACTTTATGTCTAAATTGTGCTTTTAATTGTATTTAAAAGAGAAGAATCTGGTCATCACCTTATCTCTATTTTGTTAAATAATAAAAAATGCTCCAATTTACAAAAGTAATGGAGCAAAACCGTTGTCAATCTATAAAATGATTTAACGGATTTCCGAAAGAAGTCTCCCACCCTCAAGGAATGCGAGAGGCGTAGCCCAAAGAGTAGGTGGGAGATGAATTTCGGTTGGCTTTAGCCAAAAAAAAGATTGTATAACACGAACGTTTGTTCTATAATAAAATTATGACATATGTAGGAGGTGATTTGATATGACTAAGCAAAATAAAGCCTTTAAATTCCGTTTGCTACCAAGCAAGAAACAAGAAGTCTTAGTAGCTAAAACTTTCGGTTGTGTTCGTTTTGTTTACAACAAAATGTTAGCAGAACGCAAAGAAACTTATGAAAAGTTCAAAGATGACAAAGAAAAACTAAAAGAACAAAAGTTTCCGACTCCTGCAAAATATAAAGATGAATTTCCATTGCTAAAAGAAGTGGATTCATTAGCTTTAGCAAACGCACAACTAAATCTGCAAAAGGCTTATAAAAACTTCTTTGAAGGGCGATGCTGAATTTCCAAAATTCAAAAGCCGTAAATCATAAACAATCTTACACAACTAATCGGGTGAACGGAAATATCGAATTGCAAAACGGTCATATCAAATTACCTAAACTAAAATTAGTGAAAATCAAACAACATAGAGAAATCCCTGAAAATTACAAGATCAAATCTTGTACGATTTCCATAACAACGTCAGGAAAATACTATGTGTCTGTCCTAACAGAATACGAGAAAGATATAAAGCTCAAAGCGATAGAACATGTTGTTGGGTTAGATTTTGCTATGGCTGGATTATATGTTAGTAGCGAGAATGAGAAAGCCAATTATCCTCGTTATTATCGTGTAATGTCAGAAAAATTAGCAAAAGCACAACGTATTCTTTCTAAACGAAAGAAGGGTTCTGCACGTTGGAATAAACAACGTTTAGTAGTTGCTAAGTTACATGAAAAAGTAGCGAACCAACGCATGAATTTTCTTCACCACAAGTCTAAAAGAATTGGCGTTCAGTTTTGATGCTGTGGTGATTGAGGACTTGAACATGAAAGGTATGTCTCAAGCTCTTCACTTTGGAAAAAGCGTTCCTGACAATGGTTGGGGAATGTTCACTACTTTTTTAGAGTACAAACTAAAAGAACAAGGAAAACAGCTTGTGAAAATTGATAAATGGTTTCCTTCCACTAAAACATGTTCTTGCTGTGGTGCAGAAAAACCTATGACACTATCTGAACGTACCTATCAATGTTCGTGCGGTTATGAGGCTGATCGAGACTATAATTCAGCCATCAATATCAAAAATGAAGGATTACGCTTATTAGCTCTAGCATAGAAATAAAAACTCTTGGAACAAGAGGGTTAGCTCGGTCATTCTTCGTTAGCTAGTAAAAGTAACGATAAGTCGAGAAGCCCCCACTTCAATCAGCTCGTAAGAGCGATAAGTGGCGGGTAGTTCACTCACTAGGACTAGTATTGCCACCATATCTATGTGCATGAGGATGTGTGCCGTTTACAGTCGTTACTCCTTGAAATTTATGATAATGTCCTCCTTCAGGTATGGGAATGGCAGGCCCTGTAACACCGCGAATTTCATGTCTATGTCCATCACTGATAGAAGTAATCGTCATATATTGATGTTTATGTGGCACTCCAGTAGGTGCTGGTTCAGTTGTGCCAGCATAACGATGCTCATGACCGTCATTAACAGAGGTAACTCCCGAAAAATGATGTCTATGAACGGGTCTACCGTCCCATGAAGTAAGATATAAAACGTGCGAATGTTCACCGTCTTTATTTAAACCAGATGACTCAATGATAAAACCCGTTACTGGTATCTCCATATTTTGGATCACCTTCCTATTTTGTTGTCGGGAAAACATATGCTTATTAAGAAAAAAATATGACCATGATGTAAAAGGGTCAGTCCCTCAGTACAGTATTGCTTACTGCACCGGGAGACTGACCCTAATCTACTGAATCTACTGCCGGGCATCCCACCCGCTATATGTTACGACATAGGCTCGGTCGCTCTGCCTGGTACTTGTTTTTTATATTTCTGAATATTGGGACTTTTAAACACATAAAATGATTTAAACTTTTCGCTTGTGGACAAAATAATACATACTTAACGGCCACCAAAGAACGGCAAAGATCGGATAGACAGCCCAAATATCCTGCGGTGAGAAGATCGCATTGACGCTAATAAAAAAGACACTGATAAACAATGATGCGGTGATTGAGAATCCAAAATTGGATTTTTGTTTTATGTGGTAAAGTGAAAGCGGCCACCAAAGAATAACGAAAGCCGGAAAAATAGCCCATGGAACCTGAGGTGCTAAAAAGATATTTAAGAGGATATAGTATAAAATAAAAGCGATACTTCCAATGAGAGCTGTAGCCATGGATTTGGCCCTCTTACCCAGCATCACAAGAGCCGGCCACATTACGATAGGGGCAGCCGCATAGGAAAACCATGGATAACTAGGTGTATTGATATAGTTCACGATGATAAGATAAAGCAAAAGCAGGAAACTTCCCAACACGGAGAATAGTGTGTATTTCTTTTCGCGTACGCAGTATAATCCCAAAGGAAACAGTAATATAGCTAAGGTTGGATAAATAAACCAAGGATATTGAGCGCTTGTTAAAAAATTGATCAGGACTAAAAAGACAATCGTCATGACACTGCCTGTAACAACAAAACCCATTTCATATTTCTTCAAGTTACTCTCCCCTTTTCACTTTCATCCATCTGAAATACAGCGATAACGGCCACCAAAGCACGGCAAAGGTAGGATAAACAAACCAAATCACATGAGGTGAATAATAGAAATTGATGAAGACAAACAAGGCAATAATTAACACACTGCTCCAAATCGAATACTCTAGGTTTAATTTCGTATTATTTTTATTTTTCTTGTTTGCCTTACCTGGCTGTTTGACCCCGAGCTCTTTTTTTAAATCCTCGGCATCGCCAAATTCAACAATTGCCTTATTAATCGCATCTTCTTCGGCTTTCCCCTGCTCCATTAAGTCCCACACTTTTTCCTCGAGGTTTTGCAACACTTCCTGTATAATCGTTGCTTTTTGTTCACTTTCCGGAACGTCTTTAAATAACTCGTTCACATGCTTCGTTAATCGATTCAATTGAATCCCCCCATAAATAGATCAATAATTTCCTTTGTTTCTTTCCATTCTTCAACTGTTTCTTTAAAGAATGCCTTTCCAAGCGTGGTGATTCGGTAATACTTTCTTTTTCCTCCCTTTGACACACTCCCGTAATACGACTCAATTAATTCCTTTTTCTCCAGTCTTTGAAATACGGCATATAACGTTGCCTCTTTGATTTGGAAGCGATTATCAGTGCGTATACCAATCTCCTTCGATATTTCATAACCATAGCGGTCCTTTTCCAGAATTAAGCGCAGGATAACCGCATCCAAATGTCCGCGAATCATATCACTTCTGATCAAATTTTCACTTCCTTGCCTGTAAACTATTCCATCACATAGAGTTCTATCTCATAGAGTAATCATAACGAGATGTATTCCATCTGTCAAAGTAAATTTCTAATTTTTGTAGAAAAATTAAAAGACAAGAAAGTTGATCATTTTTTCTGCCTTATTTGAATAAGAAAATCTACCTCGATAGATAGAATAAGTACCTCGTATTACACCAAACTAATCAAGAAATATAATATTCCACTTGATCTTTGAACATATAGGAAACACATCCATTTGATTCTGATGTTCGCATGATCGTTTATTGCCATATTTTTTAATGATGAATCATACAGAACAAACCCGGTGAATTGGTCATGAATAAGTCTTAAAGGAGGACATATGAAAGTATCCGATTGTATCATCAATTGTTTAGAAGCCGAAGGTGTGGAATATGTTTTTGGGATTGTTGGCAAGGAGACGCTTGATCTCGCTGATTCGTTATCAAAATCAGACCAAATTCAATTTGTGAATGTAAGACATGAACAAGGTGCTGCTTTTATGGCGGATGTGTATGGGAGATTGTCAAAGAAAGTGGGTGTTTGTTTATCAACGTTAGGCCCTGGGGCTACAAACCTTTTGACGGGTATCGCAAGCGCACAACTCGATCATTCACCTGTGGTAGCCTTAATTGGGCAAGCTGGTGTGGAGCGGCACCATCAAGAATCACACCAATATTTAGACATCGTTAAAATATTCGAACCAGCAACAAAGTGGAGCACACAAATCATGGACTCACTGACTGTCCCTACTATCATTCGAAAAGCGTTCAGATTGGCTAAAATGGAGAAACCAGGTTCTGTAGCCATTGTGGTACCTGAGAACTTTTTAACTCAAAAGATCACCAACAAACCTTTGCCCATTCATCCTTTACCTGAGACTGTCCCTGTTACGGAGACCATCATGGCTGCCATTACCCTTATACAAAACCGGATGAAACCATTTATTTTGGTTGGAAACGGTGTTGTGAGACAAGATGCAATCCTTGAGCTTCAGACCTTTATCAACACCCTTCAAGTACCTGTTACACATAGCTTTATGGCAAAAGGTGTTTTAGAGAAAGAACACCCTTCTAATTATTTTACGTTTGGATTTAATGAAAATGATGAAGTTTTACCTGGTATCGAAGAAGCTGATTTGATCATCACAATCGGTTTTGACTTTGTGGAAAAACTTCCGAAGAAATTGGAACGAAAAGAAAATCCCTGTTTTACATATTGATTCTTTACCCGCAGAAATCAATGAAAATTATCCAGTCCAAATTGAATGTGTCGGGAACATAAAGAAAACACTCCAATTGCTTAATCAATCGGGGCTCCCTGCCAAAGCATGGGCTCCATTCGGAAATCTCAAGGAAAAAATCATGACTGCTTATCAAATAAACCATAGTCAGGCCAAAACGATAAATAGGCCGTTTACAATTGAACAAATCCTACATTGTATTGAAAATTTAACATCTGAGAACACAATTGTCATTTCAGATGTCGGGGCTCATAAAGTCTCAATCGCTCGCACATATCAGCCAAAAAAACCAAACCGACTGATCATCTCAAACGGACTGGCCTCGATGGGAATCTCCATTCCAGGATCGATCGGAGCTAAACTGGCTTGCCCCCATGACCCTGTCATTTGTATAACCGGTGATGGTGGAGCCTTAATGAATTTTGCTGAAATCGAGACGGCAAAACGTCTTGGTCTTTCCTTCATCATCATTGTTTTAAATGATTCGAAGTTAAAACTTGAGGTCCAGCAAATGATGAAGTTGTTCGGAGAAAGTTATGGTGTAACCTTTCAGAACCCTGATTTTGTTCAATTAGCAGAAAGCTTTGGCATTAAGGGAACGAAGGCAAGTAACCTAGATGAATTTGAAACGGTTTTAAAAGAGGCTCTGCAAACTTTAGACGAAATGGTCTTAATCGAAGTGGTTATGCCCAATTGACCATATACTCCAACCTAACTATACAACTTACTTACTAAATAATACTACTCCCCATGTCCTAAAAAAACAAAGGCAAGAAAAAAAGATCTAGAGTCTTATAGCTCTGGATCCTTAGTAAAATCTGAATGTATTTTGTATACTTTTTAGATCACAATGCACTGTGACCATCCACCAACGCATTGGAAAAAGGAGACAGGAGAACCGTCCCCTTGTCTCTTATTCTTGTACAGTTTTAGCTGCCTTGATAGCAGATTTTTCCTTTACACTAGCTGTGCTTGGAGCCTTAATGAAGAATGAAAGTACAATATTAACCGCCGCTAATAGTAAACTGATATAAAATACCGTTGATGATCCTGATGCTGTTGCTTCTGCAAATTCCATTCCAGTTGCTACAGTGACTACCTTGTTTTGCTGAGAAAATAGATACCAATACGGCAATACCAACAGCACCGGCTACTTGTTGGATCGTTTGAGTGATCGCAATTCCATCTGGATAGTATTGTTTTGGAAGAGAGTTTAGCGTGTTTGTTTGTACAGAAGCAAGCACCGCTCCAATTCCTAACATCATAATAATATGAGTTAACACAATCAGCCATACAGCCGTTCCTGTTCCAAATTGTGAAAATAATACATAACCAATCGCTACTAAAATCGTTCCAGGTGTAATAATGGCTTTCGGACCATATCTGTCAAATAATTTACCAATAGTTGGAGCTAATACACAGTTCAGTAAGCTACCTGGCAGAAGGACAAGACCTGTTGTAAATGCAGCCATTAATAAAGCCATTTGCATATACATTGGTAAAATAACAAGCATGGACAACATATTAAAGAACGTGATGAAACTCATAATGACCCCAAGAGTGAAAAGTGGCGTTTTGAATGCTTTTAGATTCATCATCGGAGTCTCCATTTTCGTTTGACGAATCGCAAAAATAATTAGTGCTACTAATCCGATAATAATGGATCCAAGAACGAGTGGACTGCTCCATCCGAATTCTCCAGAAACACTAAATCCGTAAACAACACCACCAAATCCAATGGTTGAAAGAATAACAGATACGGCATCAATTGAAACGTTACGTACTTCATTAACATTCGGTAAAAACTTGATCCCGAAAATAAGAGAAAATAGTAAGAAAGGTACAGTTAACCAGAAAATCCAATTCCATGATAATGTATCTAAAATAAGACCTGCTAATGTTGGACCTAATGCTGGACCAGCTAACATAACTAAGCCCATAAGTCCCATAGCTCCGCCTCGTTTATTTGGAGGGAAGATCGTAAAAATAACATTTTGTGTTAACGGTAAACTAATCGCTAATCCTGCTGCTTGAATAACACGTCCCGTAAGAAGTACACCAAATGCGGGTGCAGATGCTGCTAAAATGGTACCGACAAGACTTAGTATGATAGAAGTCAGAAACATTTGTCTTGTTGTGAATTTTTGCATCAAAATACCTGTTACTGGTATTAAAATACCTAATGTTAAGAAATAACCTGTTGCTAACCATTGGATCGTTGTGGGACCAACATTAAATATTTCACTTAATTGTCCTAAGGCAACATTTAATGCCGTTTCACTAAAAAGTCCGACAAAGCCTGCCACTAAAAGAGCAGCCATAATTGGACCTGTTTTGAATTGTTTACTGTCATATGTATTAAATCTCCTTCAATAAATTTGGTAATACCTGTGAAATAACTTTAAGTGGATCACTTGTTTTTTGGGTTAAACAAAGCATCATTCCACCTTCAATGGAAGCCGTCATCATGAGAGCAATGGAATGAGCACTTTCTTTCGAAAACCCATCGGCTACTAACTTGTTGAAATAAATTCCTTGAATCTTGGTGTATAGATCAGAGCAGGCATTTCGAACTGGTTCACTTAGTGATGCCATTTCGCTAACAATGCTGCTAAATGTATGACCAGTAATTGTACCTTCGCGATCAAAGTCGGCTACTAATTTTTCAATCATCGCCTTTGTGGCTTCCCCAGTCGTTTGATATCGTTGAGAAAATATCCACGATGTCCGTAGTAATCGCTTCATCCATGGAATGAAGACAAGCGATGAGTAACTCTTCTTTTCCATTTGGAAAATGGTGATAAAGCGAACCTTTTGAAATGTTACATGCTTTTAAGATTTCGTTTAATCCTACACCCAAATATCCTTTTTGCTGAAAAAGAGATGTCGCGATGTCGATTATCAGTGATTTAGTATCCATTCCCGTAGTCGTACACCTCCTCCATACCAACCGGTCTGTTTTAAACTATATCAAAAATTTTTCCTATAAATCAAGATTTATTTTTGTAAATTTTTTGAAAACGGATTCATATGACGGAACAAGAGGACTGGACTGCACCCCCTATTTAAATGTTCACGCAAAACAAATAAGGAAAGCATTCTGTTCAGGCACAGAATGCTTTCCTATTAGAGAGATTGCATAAACTTTATTCAGTTATTAGGCTTTTGGTTTCTCTTTTCCCATAGAGTCAAATAATTGTGTAGATGATAAGGCATTAAATGGCATAGATACATTATGTTTAATTCCTTGGTTGTAAGTTGCGATTAAGTCTTTTAATAGAACAGATAAGGCAGTTGCTGCTGTCCATTCAGAAACGTCGCTCCAGTTTCTAACTACCCAGCTATCCCCTGTACTCACTTTTAATAAGTTTAATATTTCTTCTTGAGGTAAGTTATAGTGGTTCCCTAATTTAAGTCCTTCAGCTACCGCATTCATGTTAACACCTAGAATCATATTATTAACTAATTTTGCTACTTGGCTGTTGCCTGGTTCCTCGCCATAGTAGAATGTGTTGATCCAATCGCATCAAAGTATGGCCTCAAAAGATTTCACGATTGTCTCTGCACCTGATGTCATAATCGATAATGTTCCAGCTTGAGCACCTGAAGCACCCCCGCTTACCGCAGCGCTAATTAATCTCAAATCACTTTCTTCTTCGACTTTTTTGCCTAATTCATTCATTGTATCTGGGTCAAGTGTACTCATAACAATAACTGTTTTATTTTTAGGCTGAGCAGTTAATAGACCACCTTCACCAAAAATAACGTCTACTGTTTGTGCATAGTCACGAACCATTGAGATAATTGCTTCGTCGGCTTGTTCAGCCACTTCTTTTAACGTTTCTACCATTGTAAAACCAGCAGCTGCTGCTTTTTCGTAAACACCTTTAAAAGCATCATAACCGATTACTTCAAAACCAGCTTTTTTTAAGTTAACTGCCATTGGGAAGCCCATTGTTCCTAATCCGATAAATCCAATTTTTTTACTCATAATATAATTCCTCCTAATTGTTATACTTTTAAATTATAGTAATTAAATCTATCACATAAAAAACTTTAGCATAAAGTTCTTAATGTTTCGTTGTGGTTGAATCATTCGTAACAAGTATGAAAACTTACTACAGTTACATAGTTAAGCTAAACCTAAGAGGACCATGACAACGATAACGGCCATTGCGATCCAAGAGGTAACACTTATACTGATAAATCCATTTTTGAAGGTGTCTTTCATCGTTAATCCTGTTAGATTGTTAAAGATAATCAAGAATCCAGAGTAAGGAACGATTGCTAGAGCTCCAGATCCGATTGCGATTGAGCGGTGAATCGTTTCCGGATCTAATCCCATTTCCAAATAGATAGGAGCAAAATTCGCAACAGCAATTCCAATTGCGCCAACAGCTGAAGCAGTAATACCGCTTATAAGACCTGTACCGATCATTAATGAGAGTACGGGAGGTCCAGGAATGGATTGGATCAATTGAAATACACCCTTAAACGCCGGAACACTTGTTGCAATGCTACCAAATGCAATGGTACTACCCGTTGTGATCGTTGATGATAACGATTCGTTAGCACCTTGAGTTAATACCTCTTTTTGCTGAGCAGATTTGTTTACGGAATAATAGAGCACTCAATAGTATCGCAACAATTAAAGCGACAATAATGATGTTACTCACGGAACTAAATAGTAATATGATGCCTAATAACACGATGATTGGCAGTAAACTGGTAATAAATGATGGGAGTTTACGTTCAGAAGTCACATCACTACTTTCAACCTTTTCATCCACTTTAAATGTCTCGTTTTTACGCAAGCTTTTGGACAACGAGAATTTCATAAATACTAGCATGAAGACAATTGCTACGATGGACGTCACGATTCCGATCAGCGGAGCAGCCGTTAATGTGGTTCCTAAAGCCGTTGAAGGCACAATATTGTGTAAGGAAGGTGCCCCAGGCAACATCGTCATCGTGAACGTTGAAGTCCCACCAAACACAGGAATGGCAACTAATTTCCACGAAATATTAAGTTCTCTGAAGATCGGTTTAGCCATTGGGATTAATGCGAATATGATAACGAATACATTAATACCGCCGTAAGTAAGAATGGCAGAAATAATAAATAGTGCTACTAATGCGTTGTACGGGTTCTTGGTTCCTACCACCGACAATATTTTATTGGCAATTGAAATCGTTGCCCCACTTTTATCCATGTATTTCGCGAGTATTGAACCTAATAAGAATATAGCGAAATTTGATGCAACAAACCCAGCAAGTGCCGTCATGTAAGAATTTTCTTTGCCAAATACGGTGTCTAGTATAGGTGCGTTGTTAAACAACAACACGACAATCGTCGCGATCGGTGCAGCAATGATGATGTTGAACTTTTTAATGATAAGGAGAATGATTGTTAATATACCTAACAATATCCCCAATATACCTAATATATCCATTCTAAGGATTCCCCTTTGTTCTCTCTCTAACTATTAAGTGAAAAACTATTTTTTAAATCCAAGTTATAAATTTTAAAACTAGCCGGCTGAATATACTTTTAATTAAGTAATATAAAATAGATAACTCTCGAATTCGAGATAATTAATTATATTGAATTCTGTCAAATAATTTGAACTCAATTATGATCAAGGACTTTTCTTTATACCATGCTAAAGTGCCTATCCTTATTTCGACACTATAATTATGAACAACTAGTGCATGCTGTTCATATTATAATCCGCCATCATCGTAGGAAGCTTCAGGTGAGGCCGGCACCATCAGTTGCTGTTAGTAATAAACTGGGAGAATACAGGAACCTCCCCATGTTTCTTTATAATCTCACTCCTTTCGCTTACATTTTGTTTAAAATTAGTATACAATACATTTTTATATGAGTAAAATGAATAATAGGAATAAAACATATTCGTATATTTCATAGATTGGAGATTAAAATTCATGGACATTCGTCACCTCACGTACTTTATAGAAGTAGCCAAATACAAAAGTTTTACAAAAGCTTCCGAATCCCTCCACTTGTCACAGTCTACACTAAGTAAAGTTGTCAAAAGTTTGGAAGAAGAATTAAAAGTAGAACTGATAGACCGTTCCGCAAAGAAAATTGAATTAACAGAAGCAGGCGAAATCGTTTTGGCGGAAGGGGAAATGATTATGGAATCTCTAAACGATTTATCTATTCACCTATATGATTTAATGAACTTAAAAAAAGGAAAAATAAAAATCGGCATACCCCCAATAATCGGTTTTATATTTTTCCCTAAAATTATTAAGGGATTCAATAATCTGTACCCCGATATCAAAATAAAAATCTTCTGAAGATGATTCACAAAAGGTTATACAGGAAGTCGGTGACGGAATATTAGATCTTGGTGTGGTTATGCTACCGGTGGATGAAAAGGAGTTTGATGTTGTTCCCTTTGTTTATGGAGAACTATCGCTCTTCGTCCATCATTCCCATCCATTAGCACAGAGGGAAAAAGTTGAAATGAAAGAGTTACAAAACGAAACCTTTATTCTATTTAAGCATCCTTATATTCATGACCTCATTATTCAAGAATGCCTGCGAGCTGGTTTTCGTCCGGAAATTGCTTATGAGATCTCTGAGTGGGGGTTTATTAGTGGAATGATTGTTGAAAATTTAGGAATTTCGATTTTTCCAAAACCCGTTGTAGAAAAAGTTGATCAAGATTTAATCAAGGCGATTCCCATTTTAATCCAAGCTTCCCTTGGAATTTGGGAATTATTTCAAAAAAGAAGAAACATGCTTCGCCTGCAGTTCGTGAATTTATCCAGTATATTACAGCTGACTTGCCTTCCATATCATGAATAAAACGAATATATTTCATGAGTTATATGCATTTTACGAATAACAAAAACTGCGTTATAGTTATTTCTGTCAAATACGAATATCGTTTTAGGGGGAAATAACATGGAAACAAATCGTTACCAAAGAGGTTTAGATATTATGAATGAGATTACTGTAACAGATAACAAGGAAATTGGAACACACATGGATATTGTAGAAGCATTTAAAGAAATTGCACCTGATTTAGAAAGTTTTATTGTTGAATTTGCTTTTGGAGATATTTATTCACGAGAGGGCTTAACGAAACAACAACAAACGATGGCCACAATCGCTTCTCTTGTCACTCTAGGTACGGAGCCACAATTGGAATTGCATATCAACGTAGGAATTACAATTGGATTAACTCCAAAAGAAATTGTTGGAACGATCGTGCACTTGATTCCTTATACAGGCTTCCCACGTGTCTTGAATGCTTTAAAGATAGTTAAAAAAGTTTTTGCTCAAAGAAATATAAAAATGAACGATTAAGAAATAGGTTACAGGGGGACGGTTCTTGTGTCTCCACGAGACAGAGTAGGACTGGTGGACAGATAGGGACAGTACGAGACCACTGAAAAAGTGTTCACTTTGAATTGTTAACAAGCATTTTCATCAACATACAGAAAATAACAGAAGCAGAAAATCTACATATAGTAGGTAATCTGCTTCTTTTTCTCTTTAAATGGACTTTCTCAGTGCCTTCGGGCAGTACCTTTTTGGTAATTTGGGTGACAGAAGAACCGTCCCCTTGTCTCCTGTTACAAACCGAAATCCAGATAAATAAGTGTTGCATCATCGTGGGTTTTCAGTCTACCTATGTTTCTTTTGTCTCTGTCTGCCTCCTCAAGATTTCTCAGTTCTTTAATAAGCTCCTTGGCACCTTTTTCTCTAATCCGATCAAGAAGGCTCTTTTTTGAATACCTATAACTTAAGGGCACCAGTCCATCTGTGGCAAGAAGGCATCTTTCAATCGATTCAACGGGTATTGTTTTGTATATACCCATGTCAACAGCTTCTTTGCTGTGACTCAATATAAAATAGCCTCCGGGCTCGTTCATTTTAGATCTGTTTAATATGAGAATATCAAGTTCCTCCTGAGTAAATTCCTTGAAGACAATCTGGTCCTTTCTTTTTTTGTTCCTGCCCATAATCTGTTTGACCTCACCATCAAGGTTCTCAAGTGAGCTGTCTGTAATAACAATAAACTCTCTATCTTTGTCCTCAATTGTAATCTCAACATCCCCCAACACATAGGCCTCAAGAAACTCTCCGTTTTTTCTGACTATGGAAATTCCTGCTGACAGTTGCTCATAGGGCTTAAGTGTTGAAAGATCTACAAATTTTCCGTACTCCTTGTTAAAATGGTCTATTCCTTCCTCTAAAATCTCTTGAATAGAATAGAGTGTATTGTCAAGGTTCTCTTCAAGATAGTCCTTCCACAAATGAACCATCCAGCTTACATCGTTTCCAGATGGTGTGTAGTTTTTGTCTGTAAGGGCTGATGCACCATCTATTACAAATGCTCCACTCCTTGTTATTCCGTATATATCTTCATTGCTTTTCTTTACTGTATCTGTATAAAATTCGATTTTCATTTTGCACCTCACTTATTCCACTATAGCTTGCAATTTTCTTAAGAGATTTGATCATTCTTCAAACAGTAGCTTTGTCATTCGCCTAATAAAGCGCTTTCATATTTCTGTTTCATTCCAATGAGCATATATCACGATTTCCTCTCCAATCCTTTATAACGATTTGTAATAATTTTAACATAAGTATCCATTTTAGTTTAAGTTCTTCTTCAACCAAATGATCCAATAACAAAAAGGCACTCTTCTTTACTCAAGAGAGCACCTAATTGTTGAAGATCGTTCTTTAATATCCCTACTTCATAATCCTTGCGTGTCTTTGTCACTTGTGTATTCTAAAAGATCTCCAGGCTGACAGTCCAAAGCCTTGCAAATCGCCTCTAAAGTTGATAATCGAATCGCTTTTGCCTTACCGTTTTTCAATATAGAAAGGTTAGCCATCGTGATTCCAACCCTCTCTGAAAGTTCTGTTACGCTCATTTTCCTTTTAGCCAGCATCACATCAATAGTGAATACGAACTAAAGTAAAAAGTTCGCATTGGATAGACCCCTACAAATGCTTTTGTACCAGCGTTTAAGTCACTTTTTATATAGAAATTCTTATTTATTGACTATTTGAATACGAACTATTATAATAAAGACATATATAGTTCACTTAAAGGGAGAGGATAAAAATGGAGAATTTAAAGACAAATGGAGTAAAAAAAGCAAAACAAGTGGAGCCCATCAAGAACAAAAAGGACTTAATGAAGCTCGTTACCTATTTAAAAGCAACTAATCTACGAAATTACGCCACTGTCGTTGTTGGAATGAACGTTTTATTACGAGCAGGAGATTTACTAGAACTAAAATGGAGTGATGTTTTAGAAGAGGACATGACTTTTAAACGCAAATTATGGATTACAGAAGAAAAAACAAATAAACAAAGGGAAATACGATTCAATCATGATTCCATTGATGCCTTGACCCTTTATAAGGATTCTTTAAATCCATTTCACGTAAATGATTATATTTTTACATCACGCAAAGCAAACAAGAATGGTGAAAAGAAGCTCGATGTGAAAGCTCTACACAAAATTATTAAGGATACATGTAAGGAACTGAATATAAAAGGGAATTTCGGCACTCACACTTTAAGGAAAACAGGCGCCTATCACATTTATAACGATCATATAGCCGCTAATCCAACCCTCCTAACCAGGCTACAAAAAATATTAAATCATTCGTCCCAAGCAACAACCTTACGTTATATTGGCATTGAAGCCCAAGAAACCGATGACATTTTCGATCATTTTAAACTGTTTTAACTATCTTATAGGAGGTTTTCCCAATGAATCTAGTTGAATTTTGCGGCAATACGGAGTTTTCAATTCTCCAATTCATTTTTTCAACGACCGATGAAATAAAGGAAAAAATATCAGAGAAGAAGTTGTTTTACAAAGAACAAATTATCCGATACATCAGCCAAGAAATTGATCACTTTTTCAAAAGATTTACAATCAAGAAGGCTTTACTGCAGGCATACAGAAATGATGCTTTCAATACCATTATGTTTAAGCTTAAACATACCCTAAAGGAGCGTATCATTTTCCAATGTGTATAATGGTCCAATTACTGAAAAAGGCACAATTCCTCTTATGACAGATCAAAAGTTATTGAAGTTATCGTCCCTCTTTTCCCCTGCTCGCAAATTACGTGCAACTTTCATGCATACGGTGCTCCAACTAATCCAATTCAATTTAACCATTAACACGTTTGAGTTCATAAGTGTTTCAATTCTTCCTTTTCAATAAGTCGGTGCCTCCCTTGGGATCTGACTACTGCTACAGCAGTCGGGTTCTCATGTACTTAAATGGATTACAAAGGTGGTAATAGGAACCCATGAAGAATTAGCCCAAGTATATTTGGAAATAATGTACAATATGATTAGGCATCAATTGTGGACTAAGCGCTTAAAAATATTTGCATTGGAAAGAAGGTAAAGTGAAATGGAAACCTCTAAAAAAATTACAGTAGAAACGACCGTTCAAGCACCTGTAGAAAAGGTATGGACATATTGGACAGAGCCAACTCATATAACAAAATGGAACAGTGCTTCAGATGATTGGCACACACCCTATGCAGAGAATGATTTAAGAGTCGGTGGGAAATTCCTATCAAGAATGGAAGCCAAGGATGGCAGTTTTGGTTTCGACTTTGGTGGAATTTATGATGATGTGGTATTACATGAGGTTATTGCTTATACACTAGGTGATGGAAGAAAAGCTAAAATCACTTTTCAGGGTCAAGAAAACGAAACCGAAGTCATTGTAACTTTTGATGCTGAAACTGAGAATCCAATTGAGTTTCAACAACAAGGATGGCAGGCGATTCTAGATAGTTTCAAAAAATATACAGAGTAAGAAATTCAGGTAGATCTTTCAGCTATCCTATTACCAGATAGCAAAATGCCATTAGCATTTACACTAATGGCATTTTGTATTTTTTTCTTTTTCAAATACTTATTCTGCTTCCCCGACAACTGTGAAACGTTCATTTATATGTTGTGGATTTTCAATTTCATCCACTACAGCAATCGCATAGTCTGCATAGCTGATATAACTTTCACCTTTTGAATTAACCAAAAGATGGTCTTTTCCAGATTGATAGGAACCCGTTCTTTTTCCTTCAGCATCAAACAGCGCAGAAGGACTAATAAATGTCCATGTAATATCAGAAGTTTCCTGTAATTCTTGTAAGTTACGTCCTTGTCCTGTAGCAGTCGGGATAAATATATCTGGAAAATCAGGTGTTTCCATTACCGTAACTGTTTTGTTTTCGTCTACATAAAGGCTTCCCGCTCCACCTACAATAACGCCTCTTGTATTTGTTCCTTTTAGCGCCTCAATTAAAGCATGACCAGCATCAACGTGTGCTTGCTCTTCACCAAGAGGCGCACCGAAAGCGTTAACCACTACGTCAAAGTTTTTCACATCATCCGATGTAAGGTCAAGTATCGTTTTCTCAATCACCGCAACGTTTTGATCTTCAAGTTTTGAAGCATCTCTTACAATCGCTGTTACTTCATGTCCACGACTAACTGCTTCTTTCAAAATAAGACTTCCTGCTTTACCACTTGCTCCTATAATAGCAATTTTCATTTTATAATCCTCCTATGAATATTAGATGTAACCTTCTTGATTACTTGTAACAAGTATAATTACAACTTAAAGTATTTGTCAACACTTTAATTAATCCTTTCTATTCCGTTAGTATATAATTCATTATTATTAAGTTCGAATCTACTTGTAATAAAATAAATTACAGGTGTATGATTATGATACATCTCCATATGAAAGGTGAGAAAAATGTCAATTAGTAGTCGATTTTCTGTAGGCATTCATATATTAGCTCTTATTGAGATCAATAAAAGTGGAATAAGCACTTCAGACTTTTTAGCTGGAAGTGTAAATACAAATCCTGTTGTCATCAGAAAAATTATGGGAATGCTTAAAAAGGCAGAATTGGTAAATGTTCGACCTGGCGTTGCAGGAGCTCAACTCGCAAAGGCATCATCTGATATTACACTCTTTGACGTTTATAAGGCAGTGAATGTTGTACAGGAAAAGGAGTTATTTACTGTACATGATCATCCAAATCCTGAATGTCTCGTAGGTAGGAACATCCAGAATACCATTGAACCCTTATTCACAGCAGCCCAATTAGCAATGGAGAAGGTTTTAAGTAGTCTTACTCTAGAAGATGTTGTGAAGGATATTGCTAGTAAAGAAAATATATGTTAAAAAATAGCCGACGGGGCTTGATCCGTCGGCTACGTGACATGGGGACAGGTTTAAGAAACTTCCTCAAACTGACTGTTGTAAAGGTCTGCATAGAAGCCGCCTTTTGCTAATAGCTCCTCGTGATTACCCGTTTCAATAATGTCGCCGTCTTTCATCACGAGTATTAAATCGGCATTCTTAATGGTCGATAAACGATGGGCAATCACAAAGGATGTTTTGCCAACGGTCAATTTATCCATTGCTTGTTGAATCAATAATTCCGTACGAGTATCTACCGAGCTCGTTGCTTCGTCCAAAATCAAAAGCGAAGCATTATCAATCATCGCACGGGCAATAGTAATTAATTGCTTTTGACCTGCTGAAAGATTTGCTTTGTCATTTAACACGGTATCATATCCATGCGGTAATGTTTGAATAAAGTGGTGCAGTCCCACTGCTCTACAGGCATTCTCCACTTCTTTATCTGTGACGTTTTCTTTTGAAAAAATAATATTTTCACGAATCGTCCCTTCGAACAGCCATGTATCCTGCAGCACCATACAGAATAAATCATGAACATTTTTACGTGTTAACTGACTAATTGGTGTGCCATCAATGTAGATTTCTCCACTGTTTAGTTCGTAGAATCTCATCAGTAAATTTACAAGTGTGGTTTTACCCGCCCCGGTTGGACCGACAATCGCAACTTTCTGGCCCGCCTTTGCTTTTGCATTGAAGTTTCTAATAATTAATTGATCTTCATTATAGCCAAATTGGACATTTTTAAATTCCACATCGCCTTTTACATCTTGAAGCTTCACTGATTTTTCACTTTCATCTTCTAATTCTTCTTCTGCTAAAAATTCAAATACCCGTTCACTTGCAGCTGCTGTTGATTGTAAATTGGTGGCTGCCTGCGCTAATTGCGCAAGTGGCTGAGTGAACAGACGAATGTAGACCATAAAAGCAACAATGGTACCGAACGTAATCACATCGTTTGTCACAAGTACAGCACCAACTACACAGATGGCCACATAGCCAAAATTCCCAATAAACTGCATCACAGGCATCATCAAACCTGACATAAACTGAGATTTCCATGCATTTTCGTAAAGTCTTTTATTACTGCCGTGGAAAACTTCCTTGGCTTCTTTTTCACCGTTATAAACCTTCACCACATTATGACCAGCATAAACTTCTTCAATATGTCCGTTGATAAGACCCAATTCTTTTTGCTGAGCGCCAAAGTATTTTTGCGAATACTTCATAATCAATGTCATTAATAAAAACCCAATCATGGTTGCCATAATCCCTGTTATGGCCATAATCCAATTCGTATAAAACATCATAATAATTGCTCCAATAAATGTCGCAACAGAGCTGACTAACATTCCGAGGCTGTTATTTAATGTTTGACCTATGGTATCGACGTCGTTTGTTACACGGCTTAAGACATTTCCGTAGCTCGTAGAATCGAAATATTTTAATGGAACTTTATTAATCTTCAATGAAATATCTGTGCGCATTTTCTTCGTAATACGTTGTGTGACCGTAGCCATCATAAAGCCTTGAATGTAGTTAAATAAAAGGCCTGATCCATATAGAATCGCTAATATCATTCCGACCTTACTCACAGCATTCAAATCAATTTTCGCCATCATGCCTTCTTGAATGATGTCTGTAATTTTACTTAACTGATCAGGACCAATGACATTTAAAGCTGCGCCGGCAAAGGCTAGCACTAAGGCAATTAAGATCACTGGTATATAGCTGTTGCAGTAAGCTACAAGCTTTTTCATCGTTTGACCAAAATTATTCGCTTTTTCACCGGTCCCCATCCCATGTCCTCCAGGTCCAGGTCCAGGTGCATGGTGAGACTTTTGATTATGGTCCCCAATGGTATATTCTTGTTTAGCCATGTGATAGTTCCTCCTTCGAAAGCTGTGAATACGCGATTTCCTGATAGGTTTTACAGCTTTCCAGTAATTCCTCATGGGTACCATTTCCGACCACTTTTCCCTCTTCCAGTACGATAATTCGGTCCGCATTTTTAATGGTGCCGATTCTCTGTGCCACAATTAGGGTAGTGGTATCTTTTGTTCCTTTTTTGAGTGCAGAGCGTAAGATGCGATCGGTTTTATAGTCAAGAGCTGAAAAGGAATCATCGAATATATAGATTTCCGGTTCGCGATAAATGGCACGGGCAATCGACAATCTTTGCTTTTGTCCACCTGATACGTTCCCGCCGCCTTGCGAAATATGTCCTTCATATTGTCCTTCCATTTTTTCAACAAATTCCTTACCCTGTGCAATCTCTACCGCCTTTTTAAGCCTATCCTCTGTTGATTTCGTTTTTCCATTATCTCCAAACGCTACGTTGGATGCTACCGTTCCGCTGAATAAAACGGCACGCTGCGGTACATAACCAATTTTGTTATGAAGAGCTTCTTGCGTATAGTTTTTTACATTGACACCATCGACCAACACTTCCCCATCGGTCGCATCATAGAACCTGGGAATTAAATTGATCACACTTGTTTTTCCGCTTCCAGTTGAACCGATGAAAGCAACCGTTTCCCCTTTTTGAGCTTTAAAAGTAACATTTTGCAAGATTGGTGCCTCTGCATCCGGATATTTAAAGCTTACATTTCGGAATTCTACTTCTCCGACTATGCCACTTTGAACTTCGGTTACATTTCCGTCCATAATTTTTGACTCTGTTTCTAATACTTCCATCACCCGCTTAGCAGAGACGGCGGCACGAGGCATCATAATGAAGATCATACTGACCATCATAAACGCCATGACCACTTGTACAGCGTAGGATGAGAAAACGACCATATTCGAAAACACCTCAATGCGGTTGGGAATATCGGCGGCATTAATTAAATGTGCACCAATCCAATAGATGGCGACACTTAAACCCGACATAATAAACATCATTCCTGGACTAAAAAGGGCTAATAATCGATTGGCAAAAAGATTCGTGTTCGTTAAGTCATCATTGGCTTTTTCAAATTTCCCTTCTTGATATCTTTCAGAATTATAAGCGCGAACAACACGAAGCCCGGTTAAATTTTCACGTGTGACACGGTTTAAATTATCGGTCAGACGCTGGATGCTTTGAAATTTTGGCATGACCAGAATAATGATGACAGCAAGCATGACAATCAAGGCACCGACTGCCCCGCCTGTTGCAGCCGTCCACTGCCAGCTTTTTCCTGAAATTTTGATGACGGCCCAAACAGCTAAAATAGGAGCCTTGATGATTAACTGCAGCCCCATTGCTACAATGAGTTGAATTTGGGTAATATCGTTTGTGGAGCGCGTAATTAAACTGGCTGTTGAAAATCCATTAATTTCTTCCATTGAAAATGATAATGTTTTATCAAATACCATTCCACGAAGGCGCATGGACAATCCAGCTGCAACTTTTGCAGCAAAGAAACCAACGATAACGGCGGCCACCATACTCCCAATTGCACATAGCAGCATGTATAAACCCGGAACCACCAGCTCCGAAGTCCCCGTGCCTTCTGTTTGAATCAATGTCGTAATTTCAGCCATATAATCTGGCAGCTTTAAATCAAGCCATACTTGGGTGACGATGAAGACAATACTAACTAATATGAGTAGCCATTCATTCCTTTTTAAATATTTGAAGATTTTTAGCATAATTTCTCCCCTTTTTAATCGAGTCACTTGCGGCCCGAATTTTACTTTTAAGGCTGTTGACAGCCAACCTATACTAAAAAGATTTCAGCCTATCTTCTTCAATCTAATTTATCTTATAGTGTAAGGAATTTGAGCAAAATAGTTGGAGTTTCCCTGGGCTCCATGTTCATTTATATTTAGGCGATGATCTTTTTCACAAGGCGAACAAATTCTATTGCCTCTTCCTCATCCAGCTTCTGAAGAGCCTTCACCATTCTTTCAATTCCATGCTGATGTTTGTCAAGCACAAGCTTTCTACCTGCTTCGGTAATCAATACAATCACCCTCCGTTTATCGGATGGATCAGTCCGGCGAATAATGAACCCTTTTTTTTCAAGACCTTTTAGGGCTGTTGCCACCCGGCCAGTACTAACCGATAAACTTTCACTTAAATCTCCAGAGGTTACACTGTCACTATTAAAATGTAAATAAACAAGAATCCCCATTTCCCCACGAGTAAATTCCTGCGGTTCCTGCATCGGTATTTTAGGGCATCTCGCCATGCATTCAAATAAATCCTCTGCTAACTTTTTATAATCTATGGTGATCACCTCTTCATTTATCTTACACTATAAGATAATAATGTATGAGTGGGTGGATGTCAAGCGGGACATGGGACAGGTTGTCCCTTGTCGGTGATTTTGGTGACAGGTACCTCGTCCCACCAAATAATAGATTAGTACGAGACTCTAGTGCGTTAATCTTGTTATTCAAAAAAAGGAGACAAGAGAACCGTCCCCCTGTCTTTTACATTGAGCTCGGAATACTGCCAAAAAAAGAGCCGAATTTAGAATCAGCGATGTTAATGAGTTTAATTGAGGGAATGCTAATAAGGTGGTTATTCAGTTCAATATCCATTCATTCAAACCTACAACATAAATCAGCCAAAGAATTGGCTCAAGAGGTTGTACAATTTGAGTTCTTTGGTCTACTTGGAAAATAATAAGGAGATGATTTACATGAAGAAAAAGTCATTTTTTACATTCGTCTTAATTACCATTATGGCTTTAGTGCTAAGTGCATGCGGTGGAGGAGCAGCTAAAAATGGAGTTAACAATGCCAATCAAGACAATGAGAAAAAAGCCAGTTTATTACAGGAAATTAAAGACCGTGGCGTAATGAAGGTCGGTGTTATGGGAACGTATCAGCCATATAATTTCCTAAATAAAAATAAAGAAATGGACGGATTCGATGTTGATATTGCAAAGGAAGTCGCTAAACGTCTTGGCGTAAAAGTTGAGTTTGTTGCCCAAGAATTCTCTGGAATGATTGCCGGCTTAAAAGCAGAAAAATTTGACGTGGTCATTAGTCAAATGACAATTACAGATGAACGTAAAAAACAAATGGATTTTTCAGATCCTTATATAACGAATAATGTAAAAATAATTGTTCAAGAAGGTAATAATACCATCACGAAATTAGAAGATTTTAAAGGTAAAAATATTGGTGTGGGTTTAGGAACGAACGATGAAACGTATTTACGCACTAAAGTTCTTCCAGAAGTGGGCGAATTCAACATTATGACATATGATGACGTGATTACAACCCTTAAAGATTTGGATGTTGGCCGTATTGATGCAACGATCAATAACATGTATGCTCTAAAACCAGTTGTCGAAAAGCAAGGTTTTAAAATTAAAGCAGTTGGTGACCCCATTAAATCAGATAAAGCTGGAATCGCCACTCGTAAAGGAAACGAAGAACTTATACAAGAGTTGAACCGAATTTTAAGCGAAATGAAAGAAGATGGCACCCATGCTGAAATTCACAAAAAGTGGTTTGGAGAAGAGCCACAGGAATAATTTTTAACTCTCATAGAAATATTTAATTATAGGAAAAGCCTCAACTTAATCAGAGGACTCCCATGTGTGTGATTTAAGAGGAAAGGACTTCATAAAAAAATGGGGATTGTATTAGAAAACTTACCCTTTTTATTAGAAGGAGCGTATTATACGCTCCTTATCACAATTGTATCGATGTTCTTCGGTTCCATCATTGCGATTATTACAGCTATTGCCAGGCTAAAGGGGAATAGGTTGATAAGATGGATTGCCCGTGCCTATGTATCGATCATCAGGGGAACACCGACATTAGTACAAATTATTATCATATATTATGGTCTAGCCGATTACGGTATTAAGCTCCAACCGTTGATGGCCGCTTATATTTCATTAAGTATCAGCATAGGCGCCTATTTATCAGAAACATTACGAGGGGCTTTATTATCGATTCCTAACGGACAAATGGAAGCAGCTTACGCCTCCGGTATGACACCAAGCCAAACGATGCGTAGAATTATCATCCCACAGGCTTTAAGAATTGCGATCCCTCCAGCGGGGAATACTTTTATTGGAATGCTAAAAGAAACTTCTCTTGTTTCCGTTATTACCGTTACAGAATTACTGAGATCAGCCGATTTATTAATTGCCCAATACTACATCTATATGCCGTTCTATGTGGCCATTGCTCTCATGTACTGGATCATGAGCACAGGTTTCTCCTATATCCTCGAAAGATGGGAAAAGCGCCTATCTGTATATCTATAAGAGCGTGACAGTTTCTAGCGTTAAAGTGTAAGAGAATGGCGATTCTAGTGGTTCATTTTTTTCAGAACGTGCATAAAGCATCGCGTCGACTCGCTATACTTCTTTTAATTCGCCGGGCTTATTCATCAGCAGGTTTGGACCCCCGAGATAGCGGCATTCTCTCCCGATGGCTCGCTGATAGTTAAAAAAGAAACACAAAAACGATTTTATGCATCAAAACAATTTATTGATAGTTGGAGAATATGATGATTACGATAAATAAATTATCAAAGAAATTTGAGAATCTTGAAGTGTTGAAAGAAATTAATTTGCAGGTTAACAGTGGAGAAGTGGTGGCAATTCTTGGACCAAGTGGATCGGGGAAAAGCACACTTCTTCGCTGCATGAACGGATTAGAGGAAATGACAAGCGGATCGCTCGAATTGGCTGGAATTGTCCTTAATTCTAAACAAAGTAAAAAAGAACAAAAGAAGAATATTCGTCAGATTCGTTTACGTACCGGAATGGTGTTCCAACAATTTAACCTCTATCCACATAAAACGGCTCTGCAAAATGTAATTGAGGCCCTGCTTGTGGTGAAAAAAATGCCAAAGGATCAGACTGTCAAAAAAGGAGAAGCCTTGCTTGAACGAGTCGGTTTGTTGGAAAAAAAAGACGCCTTTCCTTCCAAATTGTCAGGGGGTCAGCAGCAACGTGTCGCCATCGCCCGTGCTTTAGCAATGGAACCCGCTGTGATGCTTTTTGACGAACCCACATCTGCCTTAGACCCTGAATTAGTCGGTGAAGTATTAGCCGTTATGAAAGAGCTGGCCAAAGAGGGGATGACCATGGTAGTCGTGACGCATGAAATGGAATTTGCCCGCAACGCGGCCGATCGGATTATTTTTATGGCGGATGGAAACATCATCGAGCAAGGAACACCTGAGGAATTTTTCACAAATACGAAAACTGAACGGGCAAGAAAGTTTTTAAACAAAATGTAAACACGAATACCTGCTAGAGGAGAGTAAAAGGATGAAAGTTAAAACAACGTGGACTGGAAATCGCGCCTTTACAGCTGTCGGTGATTCCGGTTATGAGATCAAAATGGATGCAACCCCAGCTTACTTTGGCGAAGGAAAAGGTGTGACTCCAACAGAAATGCTGCTCGCCTCTTTAGCCGGCTGTATTGGCATTGACGTTTCGATGATTCTAAGATCATACTTAGATAAAGTGACAAAACTTGAAATTGAAACAAATGGTACCCGGAAGGAAGAAGCACCAAAAGGTTTTACCTCCATTGAGGTAACCTTCAACATCGAAGGCGATATTGCGAGCAAACATATTTGGAGAGCCATTACTCTGGGTAAAGAAAAGTATTGTTCTGTTTCGGATTCACTAAAAGCTGATATTACGTTCCATGTGATTTTAAATGGAGAAGAAGTGAAGCCTGTCTAGGTTACAGAGGGACGGTTCTTGTGTCTCCGGGGACATGGGGACAGGCCCCAAATCACCCGGCCAGGTCCCTTTTCGGTGATTTTGGTGACAGAAGAACCGTCCCCCTGTTTCCCAAAAAAATAGCCGACGGGGCTTGATCCGTCGGCTTCTAATTTGAGGGGACTATCGAAGGTGGTTATTGAATTTCTCTAACGGAGGATTTAAGAAAGTAATAAGAGATTAGACAAAAAAGGCTTTTGGTGTGCGTTGCTCTTGTTGTGGTGATTGTTGGAGGACATATTCTAATTGGTTGATGCGGCTATGTAAATGATCGACTTTTTCATTTAGTTTGCCTTGCATTCTAATTAGATTTTCAAGAAGAAGTTCTAGGCTTTGGTCATTGTTCCTTGTTGTGGTCATTGGAGTTCTCCTTAATTTGAGATCGGTACAGGATGTTGTTCTTCCTTTTCCATATGGTGAACCTGATCCCCGGAGCGCTTTGTTTCAAGGAAACGAACGCTTTCCGCGATCACTTCTGTTACATAAATCCGCTTCCCCTCCTGATTCTCATAGCTCCGCGTGTGAATTCTACCAGTTACCCCGACTAAAGAGCCTTTCCGGCAATATTGAACCGTATTCTCGGCCACTTTTTTCCATAACGTACATTGGACAAAATCTGCTCCTAATTCACCTTGTTGATTTCGAAATGGACGATTGACTGCAAGCGTTACACTGGTCACAGAAGTCCCTTCCGTTGTCAGTCGTAATTCTGGATCTCGTGTTAATCTCCCTACTAGGGTGACTTGATTGATCATGCTTTTCGCTCCTCTCCTAGTTACGCACCCATCATACCGCTTGAATCTGCTGAAGTAAAATCAGCAAAAAATACTTTTAAAAGGATGAAATGGATAAAAATTCATTTTTTCTCTAGAGAATATTTTCATTTTCTTCTCCTATTTTTCAAAATAATAACGAGTTTTTACCTCCTAGTCTTATTTTTAAAATGAAATGTAAATCCGTTTTCCATTGTTGTTATGTTATAATTTTACAGAAGAAATCTTAAATCTTGGAATTGGAGGAGATGAATGAAAACATTCAAACTAATCTCGTTACACGTTACAGGTGACCATGGACTCATTGAGATTCATCTGGAAGATGGACTGATCATTAACAAAGAAGATGAGAATCGCACCTGGTTATTGGAGGCTTCTGTTTCAGCTTCGTATGAAGATTATTTTCAATCCCTGCTGGAGGATGAAAAGGACCTGACATTACAGATCGTCATTTCACGTAAAGAGAACGAACCCGCCTACTATTACTCCAAACTATTCCACATAAGAAAATTAGACAGCGATTCACTTAGCGTGCTCTTTAAAGGCAGCCTTAACCGTTCACGTAGCAACTATGCCGAGCAAGTCTTAACCAATCTTATTGAAAAAGGATTAACCGGACAAGAGCTCTTAATACAGTTCAAAAAAGACATGAAGTTAAATCCATAATCCCTTCGTTCCCATCCATTTTCCTGATACCCTGCCAAATTATCCCCTTTCTCTAACTATAAAAATGCACAAGAGGGAAAGAAGATAAACGCTCTTGTGCATTTCTCTTAACAAACCCCCTTAACAAAACAGAAGATTGCCTATTGGACTCTAAGATTCTTACCGTTCACGTCAACCTTTCTTCGATAACATCTTCTCGCGCGTGTTTTGGTCCACCGCCGGATTGCCATCATTGTGAGTATTAATATCATTGTGACCAGCACCTACACCATTTTTGTTATTGACCCCATTGCCGTCATTATTATGGATAACTCCATTGTTATCTGCTGGCGGAGGAGGATTTTGAACCTTCTTGTTACAACCAGCTAGTACCAGGATCGATAATAGAGAGCACCCCATTAATGCAAATAGCTTTTCTTCATCGATTATTGCCCCTTTCATCCTAAAGTCATTTTGGACGACCATTCATTGGTCTTTTGTTAGGATACCCAAATAGTGTGCAAACTTGTATATTTTTTATGACAGTAATTAGAAAAAAAGCATAAAAAAGAGCCTGGAATTTAGCCAGAGCTTCTATACGTTTTTCTATAGACGTTGTTTGCTGATTAGTATGTATATGCCCTCCA